>CP053915.1:0-1246250 GCA_021496925.1 Acidovorax sp. YS12 | reverse complement strand
ACGGGCTGGACGTGGCCGAGCAGCAGGTGCAGGCGGCCATCAACGCGGGCTCCAACCTGCTGCCCAGCGACCTGCCCATGCCACCGCTGTACAGCAAGGTGAACCCGGCGGACGCGCCCATCCTCACGCTGGCCATCACCTCGCCGTCGCTGCCGGTGATCCGCGTCAACGACCTGGTGGAAAACCGCCTCGCGCCCAAGCTCTCGCAGGTCAACGGCGTGGGGCTGGTGGCCATCGCCGGGGGGCGGCGGCCGGCCGTGCGCATCCAGGCCAACCCGGTGGCCCTGGCGGGGCTGGGCATGACGCTGGAGGACGTGCGCAGCGCCATCACCGCGGCCAACGTGAAGCAGCCCAAGGGCGGCTTCGACGGGCCGGAGCGCGCCTCCACCATCGACGCCAACGACCAGCTCCAGTCGGCGCAGGAGTACCGCGACCTCATCATCGCCTACAAGAACGGCAGCCCGGTGCGCCTGTCGGCCATCGCCGAGACGGTGGACGACGCCGAGAACACGCGCCTGGCCGCCTGGGCCGGCACGCCGCAGGCGGGCGCCAAGGCCGGGGTGATCCTGAACATCCGGCGCCAGCCCGGCGCCAACGTGATCGAGACGGTGAACCGCATCCAGGCGCTGCTGCCGCAACTGCAGGAGACGCTGCCGGCCTCGCTCGACGTGCAGGTGCTCACCGACCGCACCGTCACCATCCGCGCCGGCGTGAAGGACATGCAGGCCGAGCTGCTGCTGGCCATCGCGCTGGTGGTGGCTGTGATCTTCGTCTTCCTGCGCAGCGGCACGGCCACGCTGATCCCGGCGCTGGCGGTGCCGCTGTCGCTCATCGGCACCCTGGGCGTGATGTACCTGATGGGCTTTTCCATCAACAACCTGACGCTGATGGCGCTGACCATCTCCACCGGCTTCGTGGTGGACGATGCCATCGTCATGATCGAGAACATCGCGCGCTACGTGGAGCAGGGCGAGCCGCCGCTCGCGGCCGCGCTCAAGGGCGCGCGGCAGATCGGCTTCACCATCATCTCGCTCACCATCTCGCTGATCGCGGTGCTGATCCCGCTGCTGTTCATGGGCGACGTGGTGGGGCGGCTGTTCCACGAGTTCGCCATCACCATGGCGGTGGCCATCCTGATCTCCGCCGTGGTGTCGCTCACCCTCACGCCCATGCTGTGCGCGCGCCTGCTGCGCCACCAGCCCGGCGGCGAGGCGCGCCAGGGTCGCCTGGCGCGGGCCACGGGCCAGTTCTTCGAGCGCACCATCGCCCACTACGGGCGCGCCCTGGGCTGGGTGCTGGCGCACCGGGGCCTGACCTGGCTGGTGTTCCTGGCCACGCTGGCGCTCACGGCGCTGCTGTACCTGGTGGTGCCCAAGGGCTTCTTTCCCGCGCAGGATACGGGCACGCTGCAGGCCACCACCGAGGCCGGGCAGTCGATCTCGTTCGCCGCCATGGCCGAGCGCCAGCAGGCGCTGGCCGAGCGCGTGCTGCGCGACCCGGCGGTGCAGAGCGTGTCGTCCTTCATTGGCGTGGACGGCACCAACACCACGCTGAACAGCGGGCGTATGCAGATCGACCTCAAGCCCCATGGCGCGCGCGACGCGCTGGGCGTGGTGCTGCGGCGCCTGGCGCAGGACACGGCGGACCTGCCCGGCATCCGCCTGTACGCGCAGCCGGTGCAGGACCTGACGATCGAGGACCGCGTGGCGCGCACCCAGTACCAGGTGCTGATGTCGTCGGCCGACATGGCGCAGCTGCAGCGCAGCACCGCCGCGCTGCTGGAGCGCCTGCGCGCCGCGCCCGAGCTGGCCGACGTGGCCAGCGACCTGCAGAGCCAGGGCCGCCAGGCGTATGTGCAGATCGACCGCGCGCAGGCCAGCCGCCTGGGCGTGACGGTGGCGGGCATCGACACGGCGCTGTACAACGCCTTCGGCCAGCGCCTGATCTCGACCATCTTCACCCAGTCCAACCAGTACCGCGTGGTGCTCGAAGTCGCTCCGCAGTTCAAGCTCGGGCCCGAGGCGCTGGAGCGCATCCACGTGCCCTCCAGCCTGGGGGCGCCGGTGCCGCTGTCGTCGGTGGCGCGCATCGAGGAGCGCAGCACCGCGCTGGCGGTGAACCATGTGGGCCAGTTGCCCGCCGCCACGCTGTCGTTCAACACGGCGCCGGGCGTGTCGCTGGGGCAGGCGGTGAAGGCCATCGAGCGCGCGCACGACGCGCTGCACGCCGAGGGGCAGATGCCGCTGTCGGTGGAGATGTCGTTCCAGGGCGCTGCGCTGGCGTTCCAGGCGTCGCTGACCAACACGCTGCTGCTGATCCTGGCGGCGGTGGTCACCATGTACATCGTGCTGGGGGTGCTGTACGAGAGCACCATCCACCCGGTCACCATCCTGTCCACGCTGCCGTCGGCCGGGGTGGGAGCGCTGCTGGCGCTGCTGCTGGCGGGGCTGTCCATCGACATCATCGCCATCATCGGCATCGTGCTGCTGATCGGCATCGTGAAGAAGAACGCCATCATGATGATCGACTTCGCGCTCGACGCGCAGCGGCATGAGGGGCTGAGTGCGCGCGATGCCATCTACCAGGCGTGCCTGCTGCGTTTCCGGCCCATCCTGATGACCACGCTGGCGGCCTTGCTGGGGGCGCTGCCCTTGATGCTGGGCACGGGGGTGGGGAGCGAGCTGCGGCATCCGCTGGGGGTGACGATGGTGGGGGGACTGATCCTGAGCCAGCTACTCACGCTGTTCACCACGCCGGTCATTTACCTCACGTTCGAGGGGTGGGTGCAGAGGTGGCGTGATGGTTGATGCTTTTTGGGGATCCAGAGCTTATGTGGCTTGCGCTGGCAGCTCTCTTTTTTGTAGTGTTTTTGTGAGATTGTTTCCCGGAGCCGGGACTCGCCCCGGCGGGCGAGGTACTTTCTTGTCACGCGACAAGAAAGTACCCAAAGAAACGCGCCCCGCAGTCTGCGACCCCCACGCTGAGCGTGGGGGCACACCTGGGGCGAGACGCTGGCGGGGTGCGCTGCGGAACTCGCTGCGCGCTGCGCGCTTCGCTCAAACAGCCGCAGCGAGTCAGTTCACGAAGCATGCGCGACTTCGCGCATGCCACCCCGCCAGCGCCTCGCCCCAGGCGCAGCCTGAAAGGGGGTGGAGACGACACGGGCCATCGCTGCGCTCGGCCCCCAACACGCAGGCGCTGCGCGCCAGGCCGAGCGCAGCGATGGCCCGTGTCGGGCGTCAACCCCCTTCTGGCCGTACCGAGGAGCGCAGGGCGTGGGGCGGGCGCGTGTGCCGAAGGACACACGCGCTTCGTGAACTGACTTGCCGCGTCTGTTTGAGCGGAGCGCCGCAGG
This sequence comes from Acidovorax sp. YS12, assembly GCA_021496925.1. Classification (NCBI taxonomy): domain Bacteria; kingdom Pseudomonadati; phylum Pseudomonadota; class Betaproteobacteria; order Burkholderiales; family Comamonadaceae; genus Acidovorax; species Acidovorax sp. YS12. Next base: position 1,242,895 of record CP053915.1, on the reverse strand, counting down.
CGCGCAGCGAGTTACGCGGCACCGCCCCGCGCCCGAGCACCGCAGGCTGCCCCTTCGCGCCAGCGAAGGGGATACGGACAGCAGGGGCGTGCTTCTTTTGCCTCCTTTTCTTGCACGAGCAAGAAAAGGAGGTCGCCCGCCGGGGCGAGTCCCGGCCCCGGGAAGCAAACCCACAAAAATACTGCAAAAAAGAGAGCTGCCCGCGCAAGACAGATAAGCCTTTGCGCCAAATTGGAGAGCACCCATGAGCCTCTCCACCCCCTTCATCCACCGCCCCATCGCCACACTGCTGCTGACCCTCGGCCTGGTCCTGGCCGGCACGGTGGCCTTCTTCCTGCTCCCGGTGGCCCCGCTGCCCCAGGTGGACTACCCCACCATCTCCGTCTCCGCCAGCCTGCCCGGCGCCAGCCCCGACACCATGGCCGCCACCGTGGCCACGCCGCTGGAGCGCGCCCTGGGCGCCATCGCCGGGGTGAACGAGATCACCTCCAGTTCCTCGCAGGGCAGCACGCGCGTCACGCTGCAGTTCGACCTGAGCCGCGACATCGACGGCGCCGCGCGCGACGTGCAGGCCGCCATCAATGCCGCACGCACGCTGCTGCCCTCGGGCATGCCCAGCAACCCCACCTACCGCAAGGTGAACCCGGCCGACGCGCCCATCATGATCCTGGCGCTCACCTCGGGCGCGCTCACGCGCGGGCAGATGTACGACGCCGCTTCCACCGTGCTGGCGCAAAAGCTCTCGCAGGTCGAGGGCGTGGGCCAGGCCACCGTGAACGGCGGCGCGCTGCCCGCCGTGCGCGTGGAACTGGACCCGGTGCGCCTGGCGGCCAACGGCATCTCGCTGGAGCAGGTGCGCGCGGCCATCACCGGCACCAACGCCAACCGCCCCCTGGGCGCGGTGGAGCGCGAGGACCACTACTGGCAGGTGGCCACCAACGACCAGGCGCGCCAGGCCGCCGACTACGCGCCGCTGGTGCTGCGCTGGGCCGGTGGCAACGCCGTGCGCCTGTCCGACGTGGCCGACGTGGCCGATTCGGTGCAGGACGTGCGCAACTACGGCGTGGCCAACGGCAAGCCGGCCATCCTGCTGCAGGTGTACAAGCAGCCGGGCGCCAACATCCTGGAGGCGGTGGAGCGCGTGCGCGCGCTGCTGCCGCAGCTCAAGGCCTCGATCCCCGAGGCCATCGACATCACCATCGTCTCCGACCGCACGCCCACGCTGCGCGCCTCGCTGGTGGAGGTGGAGCGCGCGCTGGCGCTGGCCGTGGGGCTGGTCATCCTGGTGGTGTTCCTGTTCCTGCGCAACGGGCGCGCCACGCTCATCCCCAGCGTGGCCGTGCCTGCGTCGCTGGCCGGCACCTTCGGCGTGATGTACCTGGCGGGCTACACGCTGGACAACCTCTCGCTCATGGCGCTCACCGTGGTCACGGGCTTCGTGGTGGACGACGCCATCGTGGTGCTGGAAAACATCATGCGCCACATGGAGCGCGGCATGGGCGCGCTCGAGGCAGCGCTGCAGGGCTCGCGCGAGATCGGCTTCACCGTGGTGTCGATGAGCCTGTCGCTGATCGCCGTGTTCGTGCCCATCTGGTTCATGGGCGGCATCGTCGGGCGCTTCTTCCGCGAATTCGCCATCGTCATGTCGGCGGCCATCCTGGTGTCGATGGTGGTGTCGCTCACCACCACGCCCATGATGTGCGCGCACCTGCTGCGCCAGCCCCTGCGCGCGCCGCAGCGCGGCCGGGCAGGGCGCTGGCTGGATGCGCTGGCGGCGGGCTGCCTGCGCGGCTACCGGCGCAGCCTGGCCTGGTGCCTGCGCCACCAGCCGCTGGTGCTGCTGGCGCTGGCGGGCGTGGTGGCGCTGAACGTGCACCTGTACGTGGCCATCGACAAGGGCTTCATGCCCGAGCAGGACACGGGCCGCGTCATGGGCTTCATCCGCGCCGACCAGGCCAGCTCGTACCAGGCCATGGAGCAGCGCCTCAAGCGCTTCCTGGCCATCGTGCAGGCCGACCCGGCGGTGGAGCATGTCACCGGCTTCACCGGCGGTGGGCAGCGCAACGCGGCCATGATGTTCATGTCGCTCAAGCCGCTGGCCGAGCGGCAGGCGTCGTCCGAGCAGGTGATCGAGCGCCTGCGCCAGCAGCTCAAGGACGAGCCCGGCGCGCGCCTGTTCATGGTGCCGCAGCGCGACATCCGCATCGGCGGGCGCCAGAGCAGCGGCTCGCTCGACTTCACGCTGCAGGCCGACGACATCCAGGACCTGCGCACCTGGGAGCCGCGCATCCGCCAGGCCATGGCGCAACTGCCCGAGCTGGAGGACGTGAACAGCGACGTGCAGGACTACGGCGTGCAGACCACGCTGGAGGTGGACCGCGACGCCGTGGCGCGCCTGGGCCTGACCATGGCGCAGATCGATGCCACGCTGAACGATGCCTTCGGCCAGCGCCAGGTGGGCGTGATCTACAACCCGCTGAACCAGTACCGCGTGGTGATGGAGGCGGCGCCCCGGTTCCTGCAGAGCCCCGAGACGCTGCGCGGCTTCTTCTTCGTCAACGGCCGGGGCGAGCGCGTGCCGCTGACGGCGTTCGCGCGCATCACGCAGACCAACACGCCGCTGTCCGTCAACCACGAGCGCGGCACGCCCGCCAGCACGGTGAGCTTCAGCCTGGCGCCGGGTGTGTCGATGTCGCAGGCCACCGAGGCCATCCACCAGGCCGTGGCGCAACTCGGCGTGCCGGTGTCGGTGCGCGGGTCTTTCAGCGGCACGGCGGGCGCCTTCCAGCAGGCGCTGGCGGGGCAGCCGCTGCTCATCCTGGCGGCCATGGTGGCCATCTACCTGGTGCTGGGCATGCTCTACGAGAGCCTGGTGCACCCGCTCACCATCCTGTCCACGCTGCCCTCGGCCGGCGTGGGCGCGCTGCTGGCGCTGATGCTGTTCAAGACCGAGTTCTCGCTCATCGCGCTGATCGGCGTGATCCTGCTCATCGGCATCGTGAAGAAGAACGCCATCATGATGATCGACTTCGCCCTCGCGCGGCAGCGCCAGGGCCACGCCGGGGCCGCGCAGGCCATCTACCGCGCCTGCAGCCTGCGCCTGCGCCCCATCCTCATGACCACGCTGGCCGCCGCCATGGGCGCGCTGCCGCTGGCGCTGGGCCGGGGCGACGGCGCCGAGTTGCGCCAGCCGCTGGGCATCGCCGTGGTCGGGGGCCTGCTGGTGAGCCAACTGCTCACGCTGTACACCACGCCCGTGGTCTACGTGGTGCTCGACCGCCTGCGCCAGCGCGTGCTGCGCCCGCGCCGCAAGGAGATTCCCCATGCCGTTTGACGACTCCCGTTTTGATAGCTGCCAGCGCTTGACCAGCAAGGGCTGGAGGGCTTTTTTGCTGATGAACCTGGTAGGGCTGGCGGCCTGCGGCACGGTGCAGCCCTACGAACGCCCGGCGCTGGACGTGCCCGCCGCCTTCAAGGAGGGCGTGCCGGGCAGCGGCGTGTGGCAGGCCGCCCAGCCGCAGGATGCCGTACCCGACGACTGGTGGCGGCTGTTCAACGACCCGGTGCTCGACCAACTGCAGCAGCAGGCGCAGCAGGCCAACCAGAACATCGCCCTGGCGCTGGCCCGCCTGCGCGCCGCCCATGCGGCGCTGGACGGCAGCCGCGCCGCGCTGGCGCCCACGCTCGGGGCCAATGCCGGCAGCACGCGCGCGCGCAGCAATGGCAGCGCGGGCCGCAGCATCGCCACGGCCGACAGCATCGGCCTGGCGGCGGGCTGGGAGCTGGACCTGTGGGGGCGCCTCTCGGCCGGCGCCGAGGCTGCCCAGGCCAGCCTGCAGGCCAGCGCCGACGACCTGGCCGCCATGCGCCTGTCGGTGCAGGCCAGTGTGGCGCAGACCTATTTCGCGCTGCGCGCCGCCGAGGCGCAGGAGCGCCTGCTGGGCGAAACCCTGGCGGCCTACCAGCGCAACTGGGACCTGACGCAAAACCGCTACCGCGCCGGCGTGGCCTCCAGTGCCGACGTGGCGCAGGCCCAGGCCACCTACCTGTCCACCCAGGCGCAGCGCATCGAGGCGCAGACCAGCCGCGCGCAGTTGGAGCACGCGCTGGCCGCGCTGGCCGGGCAGGCGCCCGCCGCGTTCAGCCTGGCGCCCACGGCCGCGCTGCCCGTGCCGCCGCCGGTGCCGGCGCAACTGCCCTCGCGCCTACTGGAGCGCCGCCCCGACATCGCCGCCGCCGAGCGGCGCGTGGCCGCGGCCAACGCCCAGGTGGGCGCGGCGCGTGCGGCGTTCTTCCCCGCGCTCACGCTCTCGGCCTCGGCGGGCTACCGCGGCACGTCCTGGGGCGACCTGGTGAGCGCGCCCAACCTGGTCTGGTCCCTGGGCCCGGCGCTGGCGGCCACGCTGTTCGACGGCGGGGCACGCAGTGCCGCCGTGGACGCTGCCCGCGCCGCGCAGGCGCAGGCAGCGGCCAGCTACCGCCAGACGGTGCTGACGGCGCTGCAGGAGGTGGAGGACAACCTGGTGGCCGGCGCCGCGCTGGAGCGCGAACAGGCTGTGCAGGCCGAGGCCGTGGCGGCCGCGCAGCGTGCGCTCGACGTGGTGAACAACCAGTACCGCGCCGGCACCGTGGCCTACCTGAACGTGCTCAGCGCCCAGGCGCAGGTGCTGTCGGCGCAGAACGGCCTGATCGGCGTGCGCAACCGGCGCCTGGCGGCGGCGGCCACGCTGCTCAAGAACGTGGCGGGGCGCTGGGAGGTGGCGGCGGCGCAGTGATTGGGTATGGAAAACGGCGCAAACCCTTATCCAGAAAGCGCTAGCAGCTATTCAATCAGGAGCGTGGCTGCAGAAGCGGTTCTTGCCGGCCTTCTTGGCCGCGTACATGGCGCCGTCGGCGCGCGCCACCAGCGTGTCGATGTCGTCGCCATGGTCGGGGAACAGCGCCGCGCCCACGCTGGCGGATACCTGCACCCGGACGCCATCCAGGTCGAAGGGCAGCGCCAGCACGCGCAGGACCTTGGCGGCCACCTGGGCGCAGTCGTCCGCTGCGTCGGCCGTGGCCAGCACGATGCCGAATTCGTCGCCGCCGAAACGCGACACCGTGTCCTCGGCGCGCACGCAGCCCTGCAGGCGCTGCGCCACCTGGCGCAGCAGCAGGTCGCCCGCCGCGTGGCCGTGCAGGTCGTTCACGGCCTTGAAGCCATCGAGGTCCAGGTAAAGCACGGCGGCGCGCCGGCCATGGCGGCGCGCCGAATCGAGCACCTGCGTGAAGCGGTCCTGGAACAGCAGCCGGTTGGGCAGGCCGGTGAGGGCGTCGTGGCGCGCGTCGTGCGCCAGGCGCGCCTCCAGGTTCTTGCGCGCGGTGATGTCCTGGACCACCGCCACCAGGAAGTCGGGCTTGCCGCCGGCGTCCCGCACCACGCCCAGCGCCTCGCAGGCCCACAGGGTCGAGCCGTCCTTGCGCAGGTAGGGCTTCTCGATCTCCGGCGAAAGCGCTTGGGAGTGGTCGGCCAGGCGCTCGGCCAGGAACTGGCGGGCGGCGTCGCGGGCTGGCCCTTCGCTGAGGTCGAACAGGGTGCGCGTGCGCAGCGCCTCGCCGTCGTAGCCCAGCATGCGGCAGTATTTCTCGTTGGCGCGCAGGATCTGCCCCTGCGGCGTGATGTGCGCGATGCCCATGGCCGCCTGGTGGAAGGTGGCGCGGAACAGCGCCTCGTTGGCGTGCAGGGCCTGCGCCACGCGGCGCTGGCGTGCCAGCACCCACAGCAGCAGCCCGGTGCCGCCCAGCAGCGTCGCCGTGGCGCCGCCGGCGACGGCGAGGTAGCTGCTGCGGCGCTGCTGCGCCGGCGCCATGGCCTGCGCATAGGCCGTGCCCACGGCGAGCACCAGGGGATAGTCGCGCATGGTGCGGTAGCTGACGATGCGCGCCACGCCGTCGCTGGCCTGGCCGCTGTCCACGAAACTGCCCTCGGGAATGGCGGCCTGGCGCTGCATCCAGGGCATGGCGTGCGCCGGCATGCCGAAGCGGGCTTGTCCGCCGGTTTCCCGGGCGCGTACCATGCCGTCGAGGCCACTCACTTCCAGCAGGCCCTGCGTGCCCAGGCGCGCCTGGCGGTAGAAGTCGGTGAGGTGGGACGGATCGACCGACATGACCACCACCCCGCCGAAGCTGCCGTCCGGGCGCGTGATGCGCAGCGACATCGGCACCTGCCAAAGGCCCGAGATGCGGCCCAGCACCGGCGGGCTGACGAAGAGGTGGTCGGGCCGCTCGTTGTGCTGCGCCATGAAGAAATCGCGGTCGGCATAGTTCACCGGGCCCGTGGGCGGGCGGCTGCTGGCGGCGACGTTCCCGGCTTCGTCCACCACGCTGACGATGGTGAACATTTCCTCGCGGATCACATCGTCCTGCACCCACCGCTGCAGCGGGATGCCGGGGCCGCTGCGCAGGTATTCTTCGCGCACGAAGGCGGCGATCTGCTCCGCCGCCTTGAGGGTGCGGAACATCTGCTGCTCGAAGGCGATCGCCAGGTTGGCATTGGATTGCATGGCCGCGCTGGCGGCCTGCTCGCGCTCGAATGTGATGCGCTGCAGCGTGGCCAGCCAGATGCCGGCCACGGCCAGGGCGCACACCAGCACGACGGTGAAGCGCCATGGTGCGGCCATGCGGCCACGCCACGGGGCGGCAGGCGCATCGCGGCCGGGGTCATCACCTGGCGGGTGGGGCGTCATGGCGTGGCTTTCCAGGCTTTGGGGCGGGCGATGGTTTGTCTTGGCGCATGGTAGCGCTGGAAGGCCTGGCGGCACCGATGCCCCCAGGGCAGGCGGGCCGGCATGTGCAACTCTGCAACAAAATCATGGGAACATTGCCGCGAAGGGCCCATCCCACCCACCAAGCGCAGCGCCACCGAAACCGGCGGCTGCCACAACACAGGAGAATTCCATGCCTTCCATCCCTCGCGGTGTATCCCTGATCTCCAGCATCGTGCTGGCCTCCACGCTGGCGGCATGCGCCGCGCCGCCGCGCCAGCACCACCAGTCCTATCCTTCGTACCCGCAGCAGGCCTACCCGACCGAGTATGGCCGTGTCTCGCGCATCGACGTCATGCAGGTGCCGCAGGGCGGCAACACCTCGGGCGGCGGTGCCGTGCTCGGCGGCGTGGTGGGGGGCATTCTGGGCAACCAGATCGGCGGCGGCAGCGGCCGCACGGCCGCCACGGTGCTGGGCGCCGTGGGCGGTGCCGTGGCGGGCAACACCATCGAAGGGCGCATGAACCAGGGCTATACCCAGGCCTACCGCATCAGCATCCAGCTCGACCAGGGCGGCATGCGCGCCTACGATGTCAGCTCGCCCGGCGACCTGCGCGTGGGCGACCGCGTGCGCATGGTCAATGGACAGATCTCGCGCTATTGACGCAGCTCTGGCTCAGTGCAGCAGGCCGCTTCCTGCGGCACCGGGCTGAATGCGAAAGAACCCCGTGCCCGCAGAGCCGCTGCCGATCTCTTCCTCGGTCGCCTCGCGCACCCCATGCACCATCAGGGTCAGCCGCAGGGCGATGCCGGCGAGCGGGTGGTTGCCGTCGAGCACCACATGCTCGGGGTAGATGTCCGTCACGGTGTAGAGGGAATCGCGCGGTGCGGCCGGGCTGCAGCCCTGGGGCAGGGCGCTGCCTTCGAACGTCATGCCTTCCTCCAGCGCATCGGGGAACAGCCCCCGGGGTTCCAGGAAGATGAGCTGGTCCTGGTAGTCGCCGAAGGCTTCCTCGGGCTCCAGGTGCAGCGCCACGGTGGCGCCCGCACGGTGGCCCTGCAGGGCTTCCTCGATGCGGGCGAGCAGATCGTCGCCGCCCACGAGAAACTCGACGGGCTCGGCCAGGACGTCCAGTTCCTCGTCCAGTGTGTCTTTCAAGATCCAGGTCAAAGCGACCACGCATTGGGGGGTGATTTCCATAGGAGAATTGTCGCAGCTTGACCCATGCCCCGCGGGGCTGACTGCCTTTGCCATGAAAACCGACCAACCCCTCACCCTGCTCGGCGGCCTGACGCCCGCGCAGTTCATGCAGCGCCACTGGCACAAGAAGCCCCTGCTGGTACGCCAGGCCATCCCGGGCTTCGCGCCGCCGGTTCTGCGCACGCAGTTGCTGGCGCTGGCGGGACAGGAGGGCGTCGAGTCGCGCCTGATCCAGCACCAGGAGGCGGGCTGGACCCTGCGCCACGGCCCTTTCGCGCGCCGGGCCTTGCCCACGCTGCAAACACCGCGCTGGACGCTGCTGGTGCAGGGCGTGGATCTGCACGACGATGCCGTGCATGCGCTGATGCAGCAGTTCCGTTTCGTGCCCGAGGCACGCCTGGACGATCTGATGATCAGCTATGCCACGGACGGCGGTGGCGTGGGGCCGCACTTCGACAGCTACGACGTGTTCCTGCTGCAAGCCCATGGCAAGCGCCGCTGGCGCATCGGGCGCCAGAAGAACCTGCACCTGCAGGAGGGCGTGCCGCTGAAGATCCTCACCGACTTCGTGCCGGAGCAGGAGTACGTGCTGGAGCCGGGCGACATGCTCTACCTGCCGCCGCGCTGGGCGCACGACGGCATCGCGGAAGGGGAATGCATGACCTATTCCATCGGCTTTCGCTCGCCCGAGCGCGGCGAGATGGCGCGCGAGTTGCTGCTGCGGCTGACCGATGAGGATGAAGAGGATGACGGCAAGCATCCGGTCGTTTACCGCGACCCGCAGCAGGAGGCAGTGAGCCAGCCTGGCGCCATTCCCGCCGCACTCCAGGAATTCGCCCGTGAGGCCCTGCAACGTGCACTGGCCCAGCCCCTGGCACTGGAGCGTGCGCTGGGCGAATACATGACCGAGCCCAAGCCGAACGTGTGGTTCGAGCCGGGCGAGCCCAGGGGCATGATGGAGGCCGTGGCGCTCGACCGGCGCACGCGCATGATGTACGACGCCAAGCACGTATTCGTCAATGGCGAAAGCTACCTTGCCTCGGGCAAGGATGCCGCATTGATGCGCCGGCTGGCCGATGCGCGAACTCTGTCCCCCGCTGACTTGGCAAAGGCCAGCGACGATGCGCTGGAATTGCTGGCTTCCTGGTGCGAGGCGGGCTGGGCGCACGCCCGCTGAGTTGCGGCCATGACGGACGCGCAGCCAGCGCTGTTGCCCCTGGGGCGTTTCGCCGGACGTGAGGATTTCCAGGGACTGGTGCGTGCCGCACTGGATTGCGCCGCGCGCGAAGGCTGGTCCGAGCTGGTCTTGAGCGACGCGGATTTCTGGGACTGGCCGTTGGGTGAAAGCGTGGTGATCGACGCGCTGAATGCCTGGGTCCGCCAGGGGCGGCGCCTGACGCTGCTCGCCCGGACCTACGACGAGGTGGTGCGCCGCCATGCGCGCTTCGTGCGCTGGCGTGGCACCTGGGACCACAAGATCACCTGCCGGCGCAGCCCAGCCGCCAACCCTGCCGATGTGCCGAGCGCGTTGTGGTCCCCTGCCTGGGTGTTGCACCGGCTCGATGCCGAGCGCTGCGTTGGCGTGACGGGCAACGAGCCGGATCGCCGGGTGTTGCTCCGGGAAACGCTGGATGAGTGGCTGCTGCGGCGCAGTGCACCAGGCTTTCCGGCGACGGTCCTGGGGCTTTAGCATCGAGCGTTTGCATAAATTTGCGTTTTGGAACGTGAGGTCTAACCCTCGGTGTTAGCCACTATTGACAGAATATTCTTATAATTCTGAGCTGAGTCAAATTCGCGTACCTAGCGACTCTGCCAGAGCGACTGCGGCTGAAAACCGGGCCGTTATGGCATTTCCAGATTCTCTCCCTCCCTTTTTAGGAAACTGAAATGAACAAGTCCCTCGTCCTGGCTGCCGTGATCGCTGCTGCTGCCCTCGCTGCTTGCGGCAAGAAGGAAGAACCCGCTCCGGCACCGGCTCCTGCTGCTGCCCCCGCTGAAGCAGCACCCGCAGCAGCGGCCCCCGCTCCCGAAGCAGCGGCTTCCGCTGCCGAGGCTGCCGCTTCCGCCGCCACGGATGCTGCTGCGGACGCTGCCAAGGCTGCTGCCGATGCGGCCGCCACGGCTGCCGCTGGCGCTGCTTCCGAAGCCAAGTAATTCCTGTCTCTGCACCACGGCCTCCGCGGGGCCTGGTGCAGGCCAATAAAAAACCCGATCGCATGAACTGTGATCGGGTTTTTTATTGGGGTTTGGGTTTCAGGCCGCGCGGCACTGCGCATCAACGCGATGCCGTTTCTCCATTCATCGAGATCCGAGATCTGGATCGACGGATGGAGAAAGGGGAATTACTTGAGGTCGTCGGCGAGCACCTTGACGATGCGTGCCGCATTGGGGGAGCTGTCTGGGGCACCAGTGGCGTTGAGCACCGTGACCGTGGACTTCGCGCTTTCGCCACGCACTTGAACGCGGTACTTGAGCGGCGGGGTGGCGGCCGACGAACCGCCAAACAGCTTGCCGAAGAAGCCGGGTTCCTTCTTGTCGGCGCTGCCGGGGTCGACGTAGCGCACGAAGTACAGCCCCTGGCTGCGGTCGCGGTCTTCCACGGTGAAGCCGGTCCGGTCCAGCGACAGGCCGACGCGGCGCCATGCGCGGTCGAAGCCTTCGTCCATTTCGATCGCCGGGGCACCGTTCAAGGTCACGGAACGCGCCGAGGCCGGGCGCTGCACAGGGGTGCTGGCCAGGGCCTTGGACTCTTCCTGGCTCACGCCCAGCTTGACCATGAGGCGGCGCAGGAATTCGGTCTCCAGTTCGGGATCGACCGGACGCGGTTGCCACACGGTCGAATCCTTGCGCTCCGAGCTGTAGACCTCGACCATGCCGCGGTGGCTGATATAGATCTCGGTGTCGCCGTTGGCGTTGCGCTCCAGGCGGGTGCGGAACTTGTCGCGCTCGCCCGTCGAGTACAGCGAGTCGAACACCTTGCCGATGGTCTGGCGGATCACATCCTGCGGCAGTTTGGCGCGGTTCTCGGCCCACTCGGTTTCCATGATGCCGATGTCGGGATTTTCCGTGGCCAAGTTGAAGCCGCTGTCGGCCCAGAAGGTGCGCACCGGATCCCACAGGGCCTCGGTCGGGCGCTTGACTACCAGCCAGCGCTGGTTGCCGTCGCGCTCGATGCGCACATCGCCCAGGCTGACGGCACCGGTCTTGGCGGTGGGCGAGGCCGGCTTGGCATCCTGGCCGGCCTGGTAGGCCGCGGCCGATACCACACCGTCGGGCGTGGTGTAGCGGCTGTCGCGCGAGAGCTGCGTCAAATCGGGCGGCACCTCCAGGGTGGAGCCCTTGACGGCGCTCTTGTAGTCGATCTTGTCGCCTTCGAAGGAGCTGCTGGCGCAGGCGCTCAGGGCCAGGGCTACGCCCAGCAGGCCTACACGGGTCGTTGTGTTCACGCGGTCGTCCTCGGTTGTCTGGTACGGGTGAAGCGGTGCCGGGTCACAGCAGGCCGGCGGCGCGCAGCGCGCCTTCGACCACTGGTTCGTTGGCGGTGCTCAGGGGGGTCATGGGCAGGCGCATGGTGCCCTTGCACAGGCCCATGCGGGACATCGCCCACTTCACGGGGATGGGATTGGCTTCCACAAACAGGTGCTTGTGCACTGGCATCAGCTGGAACTGGATCTGCATGGCGCGGCGTGCGTCGCCCGCGATGGCGGCCACGCACAGTTCGTGCATCAGGCGCGGCGCCACGTTGGCCGTCACGCTGATGTTGCCCTGGCCGCCGCACAGCATCAGCGCCACGGCCGTCGGATCATCGCCCGAGTAGACGGCAAAGCCCTTGGGCACGTCGCGGATCAGCCATTGGGCACGCTCGATGTTGCCCGTGGCTTCCTTGATGCCGATCACGCCCGGCACTTGCGCCAGGCGCAGCACCGTGTCGTGCTGCATGTCCGCGACCGAGCGGCCGGGTACGTTGTACAGGACGATGGGCAGGTCGCCGGTGGCTTCGGCAATGGCCTTGAAGTGCTGGTACTGGCCTTCTTGCGTGGGCTTGTTGTAGTAGGGCACGACCTGCAACTGGCTGTCGGCACCGACCTTCTTGGCGAACCTGGCCAGTTCGATGGCTTCGGCCGTCGAGTTGGCGCCGCAGCCGGCCATGATGGGCACGCGCCTGGCGGCCTGTTCCACGGCCACGCGGATGATCTCGCAATGCTCTTCCACGTTCACCGTGGGGGACTCGCCGGTGGTGCCGACCACGCCGATGCAGTCCGTGCCCTCCTGGATGTGCCAGTCGATCAATGTACGCAGGGTGGGGTAGTCCACGCTGCCATCCTCGTGCATGGGCGTGACGAGGGCGACGATGCTGCCGGTGAGGGGGGCGCTGGGAGAGGTCATGTCCGCAGGAAAAAACGGTAAAGGAGCATTCTAGCCAGGGATGGTCTGTACGAACCACTCGCGTGGGTGTTGCGTCCGCCTGGAAAATGAAACTTGTCCCCGACAAAAGCCTCATCAAGGCCCTTCGGGCTCGCCATGGCGGTCCGTGCTGCCGCTCTACCGCCGTCCCAGCGCCTGGTCCACGCCCTTGTTGGCCAGGGCATCGGCACGCTCGTTGCCAGGGTCGCCCGCGTGGCCCTTCACCCAGCGCCACTCAATGCGGTGGCCCGCCTGGCCCACGAGGTGGTCGAGCTGCTGCCACAGCTCGACGTTCTTCACCGGCTGCTTGGACGCTGTGCGCCAGCCCTTGGCCTTCCAGCCATGGATCCATTCGGTGATGCCTTTGCGCACGTACTCGCTGTCCAGGTACAGCGTGACGGCGCAGGGACGCTTGAGTGCGGACAGGGCTTCGATCACGGCCTGCAGTTCCATGCGGTTGTTGGTGGTACCCAGCTCACCGCCGAACAACTCTTTTTCCACGCTGCCCGCGCGCAGCAGCACGCCCCAGCCTCCGGGCCCTGGATTGCCCTTGCAGGCGCCATCGGTATAGATCTCGACTTGGTTCAAACTCAGTCCTTGTGAAGGTGGTGGCCGGCCCAAGAGCCCGGTGCGCGGCTGACCAGCGGCACGGAAGCCCCGGCACGCTGGCGCTGGCCGCGCCATGCGGGCTCCAGCAGGCGCATGCCATGTACGCGCTTGACCGCCACCACGAAATAAGCGGCCCCGAGTATCGGCCACCAGCGCCTGCCCCAGGCGTCAAACCAGCGAAATCTCTCCAGCCATTGGCTGCTGCGCACGGCGGGGCGCCAGCAGCCGAAGCTGGCGCTCTCGACCTCGAAGTCGAGCAGCCGCAGCCAGTCGCGCAGGCGCCAGTAACCGATGAACTCGCCGGCATCCGGCAGGTACAGCTGGCCCCAGCCCAGGCGCTGGCACAGGCGTGCGCGCCGTTGGCGCAACCCCCACAGGCTGGCCGGGTTGATGCCGCACACCACCACCCGTCCCTCCGGCACCAGCACGCGCGCCACCTCACGCAGCGCTGCATGCGGGTCGGGGCTGTGCTCCAGGGCGTGGGGCAGGAGCACCAGATCCAGGCTGTTGGCAGGAAAGGGCAGGGCCACGGGATCGGCCCACAGCGCAGGCTGCTGCACGGGCTGTGTTTGGTATTCCATTCCCAGCGCCAGCCAGCGGTGCGGCATGCGGTTGGCGCGCAGCCCCTGCAGCCAGGGCATGCCCAGCTGCAATGCGTGGTAGCCGAAGACATCGGCCACGGTATCGTCCAGGCGCGCCTGTTCCCATTCGAGCAGGTAACGGCCCGGGGCGGACTCGAACCAATGGTGCAAACCTATAATTTCGTCGCTCATGTATTTGCTGCCACTGCCTGCTTTTGCCGACAACTACATCTGGATGCTGCACGATGGGCGCGAGGCCCTCGTGGTCGATCCAGGCGATGCCGCGCCGGTGCTGCAGGCCTTGCAAAGCCACCGGCTGCAGTTGCAGGCCATTCTAGTCACCCACCACCATGGCGACCATGTCGGCGGCGTGGCACGGCTGCGCGAGGCGACCCGGGCGCCCGTGTATGGCCCGGCGCGCGAAGCCATCCCGGGGCCCTTCACCGGCCTGGCCCAGGGCCAGCGCCTGGATCTCCTGGGATACTCCTGGCAGGTGCTCGACGTTCCGGGCCACACGGCCGGGCACATCGCCTACTACGCCGCGCCGGGCGATGCCGCGCCGCTGCTCTTTTGCGGCGACACGCTGTTCTCCGGCGGCTGTGGCCGGCTGTTCGAGGGAACGCCGGCCCAGATGCTGGCCTCGCTCGACCAACTGGCGGCGCTGCCGGACGACACCCGTGTGTGCTGCGCGCACGAATACACACTTTCCAACCTGCGATTCGCGCATGCCGTGGAACCTGGCAACGCAGCGCTGCTCCATTACCAGGCCGATTGCGAGGCCCTGCGCGCGCAGGGCCTGCCGACGCTGCCCGCGCGCATGGGCCAGGAGCGTGCCATCAACCCTTTCCTGCGCACGCGCGAAAAGGCGGTGGCTGCCAGCGCCCAGGCGCATGACCCCCAGGTGGATCCCCACAATGCAGTTGCGGTGCTGGCCGCGCTGCGTGCTTGGAAAAACGATTTTCGATGAAGTCATTGCACGTTCTCTTGCTCGCCGGCCTGCTGTGGCTCACGGGCTGCGCCACCACCCAGGGCGGTGGCAACCCCTCCGGCGAAGCCGCTGCGGAGCTGAAAAGCACCTCCACCAGCCTCATCCCCTCGCAGCCCCTGCAGCCCATCACACCGGCGCAGGCGCGCCGCGCCGGCGTGGCCTCGCTGACGCCGCCTGCCGACCTGTGGGAGCGCATCCGCCGCGGCTTCGCCATGCCCGATTTGCAGACCGATCTGGTGCAGGAGCGCGAGCAGTGGTACTCCACCCGGCCCGACTACATCCTGCGCATGACGCAGCGCTCAAGCAAGTACCTGTTCCACATCGTCGAGGAACTGGAGCGCCGCGGCATGCCGACCGAGCTGGCGCTGCTGCCGTACATCGAAAGCGCCTTTAACCCGCAGGCCGTCTCCAGCGCCAAGGCCGCCGGCATGTGGCAGTTCATGCCCGCCACGGGCACCTACTTCGACCTCAAGCAGAACGCCTTCCGCGACGACCGGCGCGACGTGCTCGCCTCCACCCGCGCGGCGCTGGACTACCTGCAAAAGCTCTATGGCATGTTCGGCGACTGGCACCTGGCCCTGGCCGCCTACAACTGGGGCGAGGGCAGCGTGAGCCGGGCCATCGCCCGCAACCAGCGCCTGGGCCTGGGCACCAGCTACACCGAGCTGAACATGCCCGCCGAGACCCGCCTGTACGTGCCCAAGCTGCAGGCGGTGAAGAACATCGTGGCCGACCCGGACAGCTTCCGCGCCGAGCTGCCGCTGATCGCCAACCACCCCTATTTCCAGAGCGTGGAGATCGACCGGGACATCGACGTGGAACTGGTGGCCAGGCTGGCCAGCGTGGACCTCAAGGACTTCCGCGCGCTGAACCCGTCGCTCAACAAGCCGGTGATCTTCGCAGCAGGCACGCCGCAGGTTCTGCTGCCCTGGGACAACGCCCAGGTGTTCCGCCGCAACCTGGAGGCCTATGACCAGGGCCAGTACGCGAGCTGGACCGTCTGGACCGCGCCACGCACCCTCAGCGTGACCGACGCAGCGCAGCGCGTGGGCATGAGCGAAAGCGCGCTGCGCAGCCTCAACGACATCCCTCCCCGCATGCTCATCAAGGCCGGCTCGGCCCTGATCGTGCCGCGCGGCAGCGCCATCCAGGAGGACGTGAACAGCCGCCTGGCCGACAACGGCCAGCTCGCGCTCGCGCCGGAAATCGTCACGAGGCGTACCACGGTGCGCGCTGGCAAGCGCGACACCGTCGCCAGCATTGCGCAGCGCTACCGGGTGAGTGCCGCCAGCGTGGCGGACTGGAACGACGTGAAGCTGGGCGCTGCCTTCAAGGCGGGCCAGCAGGTGGTGCTGCACCTGCCCGTGCGTGCCAGCGCCGGCAAGGGCAGCGGCGGCACGCGCAAGACCGCCCAGGCGCCGGCCAAGGAGAGCAAGCCCAAGCGCCGGGGCGGCACGCCCTCGAAGGTGAAGCGACGCTGAGGCATCGGGCTCGCTGGCCGTGGCGCCGGCGGCCGTCAGCGGTAGCCGATGAAGAAAATGCCGATGTTCACCAGAAAGGCTGCGCCCCACACGGCGCTGCGCGCCGTGGCCATGTCGGCCACGTACATCATGATGTAGAAGCCTCGCAGCAGGATGTACAGGCACGCCAGCAGATCCAGCGGGGTCTGGGGCGCGCCCAGCTGATGGGCGATGACGACCGCGCCAATGAAGAACGGCAGCGCCTCGAAGCTGTTGGCCTGCGCCGCATTGGCGCGGGCGCGCCAGTCCGTCTGGCGCGCCAGCCAGCCGCGCGGGTCGTGGTTGTCGTAGCCGCCCTCGCGGGAGGATCTGCCCATGCCCGCGCGCTTGGCCAGCAAGGCGCACGCCAGCGGCAGCACGGCCGCCACCAGCACGCACCAGTAGGCCACCGTGAAGCGTGCAACATGCAAGGTGGTGTTCATTTCAAGCCTTTGAGGGTTCCAGCGCCCGCCAGCCGTGCGCCAGGTGCTATGAATAGGTGAGCGATGAGAGGCGCGGAGCACTCAGCGCCGGTCCACCAGCGCATGGGCAATGGTACCCAGATCGACGTATTCCAGCTCGCTGCCCACCGGCACGCCGCGCGCCAGCCGGGTAACGTGCAGCCCGCGCCGCTTGAGCGCTTCGCTGATGGCATGGGCCGTGGCTTCGCCCTCGGCCGTGAAGCCGGTGGCCAGGATCACTTCCTGCACCTGCCCGTCGCAGGCCCGCTCGATGAGCTGCGTCAGGCCGATTTCCCTGGGCCCCACGCCGTCCAGGGGCGACAGGCGTCCCATGAGGACGAAGTACAGCCCGGCATAGGCCCCGGTGCGCTCCATGGCTGCCTGGTCGGCCGGGGTCTCGACCACGCACAGCCGGGCACGGTCGCGCGCGGGGTCGAGGCAGGTGGCGCACACCGGCGCTTCGGTGAAGGTGTGGCAGCGCTCGCAGTGGTGCACCGAGGAGGCGGCCGTCTGCAAGGCCAGGGCCAGTTGCCCGGCCCCGGCGCGGTCGCGCTGCAGCAGATGGAACGCCATGCGCTGCGCGGACTTGATGCCGACCCCCGGCAGAATGCGCAGGGCCTGGACCAGCGCATCGAGCGCGCCCGCGTCAGCCATGGGTCAGAACGGGAACTTCATTCCGCCGGGCAGGCCGGGCATGCCCGCGGTGAGCTTGCCCATCTTTTCCTGCGAGGTTTCCTCGGCCTTGCGCACGGCGGCGTTGAAGGCGGCGGCCACCAGGTCTTCGAGCATGTCCTTGTCGTCGGCCAGCAGGCTGGGGTCGATGGTCACGCGCTTGACGTCGTGCTTGCAGGTCATCACGACCTTCACCAGGCCGGCGCCCGATTCGCCTTCGACCTCGATGTTGCCCAGTTCGTCCTGGGCCTTCTTGAGGTTCTCCTGCATGGCCTGGGCTTGCTTCATGAGGCCGGCGAGTTGTCCTTTGTTGAACATGGCGTGTTTCCTTGCTTTGTGCTTTGAATGGTCTAGGGTTGAACGGGCTTGATGCTGCCGGGCACGATTTTCGCGCCGTGCTCGCGCACCAGGGCCTGTACGGTCGGGTCGTTGTTCACGATGTCTTCGGCCACGCGCTGGCGCTCGGCGGCGGCGGCGGCGTTGCGGCGCGCCGGGGTGTCGGTGACGGTGCCCACCTCCACGGTGAGCTGCTGCGCGTGGCCGGCGGCCTCCAGTGCGGCGCGCAGGCGCTCGCGCGCGGTGGGCTGGTTGAGCGACTCGCGCTCGACGCGGATCATCCAGTGTCCGCCATCGCGGGCCACGAGCTGGGATTGCAGCGCCAGCTCACGCACCAGCGCGGTGATGGCCTCCGCCGCGATCAGCCCCTGCACCGTGGTGTGCCAGAACGTGCCTTCGGGCGTGGGCGTGAAACGCGCGGCGGCGGCGCCGCCTGCCCCCTGGGGCTGCAGGCGCGGCCCAGGCTCGGGCGTCTCGCGCACGGGGATGCGCATGACCGGCGGCGGCTCGTGCACGGCCGGGGGCTCCACGGGCACGCGCTGCGCCACTTCCTCGATGGAGCGCACGGGCAGGGCAATGGGCGCTGGGGCGTCCGTTGGCATGGGCTGCGGCGCCGTGAACGATTCCTCGAAGGGGGCTTCGGTTGCGCCAAATGCCTCGTTATCGGCGGGCGCAGGCGGCTCGGGTTCCGCGTTGAGGGCCGGTGCAGGTTCCGGCTCGGCGCTGGTGGAAGGCGTTGCCGTGGCGGCCGGGGGCGCGGGTTCAGCCGGCGTCAGAGTTTTTTTTTCCACGCTGCCGGGCACGAACCCCGGAGGCTTGAACGCCAGCAGGCGCAGCAGCGCCATGGTGAGCGCGGCGTATTCGTCCGGGGCCAGCCCCAGCTCGGTGCGCCCGTGCAGGCAGATGCTGTAGAGCAACTGGGTTTCGTCGGCGGGCAGCAACTGGGCCAGGCGCACGGTTTGCGCCGCCTCGGGGTCGCTGCCGTCCATGGCCTCGGCCATTTGCGGCACGGCCTGCAGCACGGCCATGCGCTGCAGCACGGCGCACATGTCTTCCAGCGTGGAAGCGGCGGACAGGCCGTTGACGCGCAGCGTGTCCGACGTTTCCACCACCGCGCGGCCATCGCCGAGCGCCAGGGCTTCGATCAGGCGCAGCACGTGCGAGCGGTCCACGGCGCCCAGCATCTGGCGCACGCCGGCTTCCTGCAACTGGCCGCTGCCGAAGGCGATGGCCTGGTCGGTGAGCGAGAGCGCGTCGCGCATGGAGCCGCGCGCCGCGCGCGCCAGCAGGCGCAGCGCCTGGGGCTCGGCGGGCACGCTCTCCTGCGCCAGCACGCGCGCGAGATGCTCCAGCACCGTCTCGGGCGCCATGGGCCGCAGGTTGAACTGCAGGCAGCGCGACAGCACCGTGACCGGCACCTTCTGCGGGTCGGTGGTGGCGAGCACGAACTTGAGGTACTCGGGCGGCTCTTCCAGCGTCTTGAGCATGGCGTTGAACGCCGTGTTCGTGAGCATGTGCACTTCGTCGATCATGAAGACCTTGAAGCGCCCCTGCACCGGCTTGTACACCGCCTGCTCCAGCAGGCCCTGCACCTCGTCCACGCCACGGTTCGAGGCCGCGTCCAGCTCGGTGTAGTCGGGAAAGCGCCCGCTGTCGATGGCGGTGCAGGCCGGGCACACGCCGCACGGCGTGGCGGTGATGCCGCCCTGGCCGTCCGGCCCCTGGCAGTTCAGCGACTTGGCCAGGATGCGCGACACGGTGGTCTTGCCCACGCCGCGCGTACCCGTGAACAGGTAGGCATGGTGCAGCCGCTGCTGCGTGAGGGCGTTGGTCAGCGCCTGCACCACATGCTCCTGCCCGACCATTTCCGAGAAATTGCGCGGGCGGTACTTGCGGGCGAGTACGAGATAGGACATAGGAGGGGGATTCTAGCCGCCCCTATCCCGGGGCCCGCTGGGGCCTGCCGGGGCAAGGTTTAGGCATGAAATCGGGCTCCAGCACTTTGCTGACAAGCGCTGGAAGCTATCAAAAATGAAGTTTCAGACCGGCTGCGCAACGAGGTCATGCCCCTGCGCCTGGACGATGCGCGCGCGCACGAAGTCGCCCACCTTGAACTGCTTGCTGATCTTCTCGGGCGGCAGCAGGTGCACCACGCCATCGATCTCGGGCGCATCGGCATAGCTGCGCCCGCGCCCGCCCTTGCGGCCCATGGCCGGGGCATGGTCCACCAGCACCTGCATGGTGGCGCCCACACGGCCGCGCAGCTTGGCGGTGGAGACCTCCTCGGCCACGGCCATGAAGCGCGCGCGCCGCGCCTCGCGCTCCTCCTGCGGCAGCATGCCGGGCAGGTGGTTGGCGTCGGCGCCATGCACATCGCTGTAGGCGAAGCAGCCCGCACGATCGATCTGCGCCTCGCGCATGAAGTCGAGCAGGTGCTGGAATTCTTCTTCCGTCTCGCCGGGGAAGCCGGCGATGAAGGTGCTGCGGATCACCAGGTCCGGGCACATGGCGCGCCAGCGCTGGATGCGCTCGAGGTTCTTCTCGCCGCTGGCCGGGCGCTTCATGCGCTTGAGCACGTCGGGGTGGCTGTGCTGGAAGGGCACGTCCAGGTAGGGCAGCACCAGCCCTTCGGCCATGAGCGGAATGATGTCGTCCACGCTCGGGTACGGGTACACGTAGTGCAGGCGCACCCAGGCACCGTAGGGCGCGGCAATCTCGCCCAGCGTGCGCACCAGCTCCAGCGTCCGTGTCTTGACCGGCTTGCCATCCCAGAAGCCGGTGCGGTACTTCATGTCCACGCCGTAGGCCGAGGTGTCCTGGCTGATGACCAGCAGCTCCTTCACCCCGCCCTCGAACAGCGCCTTGGCCTCCTTGAGCACGTCGCCCACGGGGCGCGACACCAGGTCGCCGCGCATCGAGGGGATGATGCAGAACGTGCAGCGGTGGTTGCAGCCCTCGCTGATCTTGAGGTAGGCATAGTGGCGCGGCGTGAGCTTGATGCCCGCCTCGCCAAAGGCGCCGGGCACCAGGTCGAGGAACGGGTCGTGCGGCTTGGGCAGGTGGGTGTGGACGGCCTCCATCACCTCCTGCGTGGCATGCGGGCCCGTGACGGCGAGCACGCTCGGGTGCACGCCCTTCACCAGGTTGCCGCCGCCATCGTCGGCGCGCGCACCCAGGCAACCCGTGACGATGACCTTGCCGTTCTCGGCCAGCGCTTCGCCGATGGTGTCGAGGCTTTCCTTCACGGCATCGTCGATGAAGCCGCAGGTGTTGACGATCACCAGATCCGCGCCCTCGAACGTCTTGGAGGTCTGGTAGCCCTCGGCGGAGAGCTGCGTGAGGATGAGTTCGGAGTCGGTGAGCGCCTTCGGGCATCCGAGGGAGACGAACCCGACCTTGGGTGTCTTGGCGGCCGCAGAAGTCGCGGCTGCGTCGTAAGCATTTGAATTCATTGGAATTCCGCAGGGCGGCCTGGCGGATGAGGTGGGGGCGGTATTTTATGCCAGGCCGCCGGATTGCCCGGGAGGCCGACGGCCCAACCCGCAGGGGTGTGCCCAATGCATCATGCTGCCCACTTCTGTAATTGAGCCCTCATTATTCGGCGCAAGGCCAAATCAACTTGAGGCAGGGAGAGGTTTACGCTAAATTGGGCCGCACTTTTTCGGGAGGAAGCCCATGCGATGCCCACCCATTCTCGATAACGAACCGCAGCGCCTGGCGGCATTGGCGGAGTACGAGTTCGACGAGGGCAAGGAGCTTCCCAGCCTGGGGCCTGTGGTATCCATGGCCACCCGGATTTTCAATACCCCGGTTTCCGTGGTGAATATGGTCGGGAATGACCATGTGTTCTTTGCCGCCAGCAGCGGCATTGCCGAAGCCGATATGCGCAGGGACGTGTCGTTCTGTGCCCACGCCATTGCCCAGGACGATGTGATGGTCGTGCCCGATGCGCTGCACGACGAGCGTTTTCATGACAATCCCCTGGTGCAAGGGGAGTCGGGCATCAGGTTTTATGCCGGTGTGCCCTTGATATCTCCCAACGGGTTTCCTCTGGGCGCGCTGTGCGTCATAGACCATCAGCCCCGCGCCGGGCTATCGGACGCCGACAAGAGCGCCATGCGTGAACTGGCCCGCATCGTTTGCGACAAGCTGGAATTGCGGCGCATCGAGATGGCGGGACACCAGGGAGCATCCCGCTTCGATGCCTTGGCCGAACATTCGCCATCGGCAATCGTGTCATTTGGCGGGGACTGCCGGATCATTGCGTGGAATGCTGCGGCCACCAGAATGTTTGGCTACCAGCCCGCCGAATTGATGGGACGCAGCATCGAAATACTCATGCCTGAACACCAGCGGGCAGCGTTCCGTTTGCGCATTGCCAGTGCGGTGGCATTTCGGAAGATTCAATCGAGCACGCCGATTGAAGTCACGGGCCTGCGCAAGAATGGTTCCGAATTTCCCGCGGAATTGGCGGCTTCCTATTGGGAAGAGCAGGGCCGCATCCGGTTTGGCGCCATTGTCCAGGACATCAGCGAACGGCTGCGGCAGCAGGAGGAACTGACCCGCTTGGCCAATTTCGATATGTTGACGGGCCTGGCCAACCGCGGGCTTTACCACCGGTCGATTCAAGACAGCATTGCTGCAGGCCGGGTGAGTGCGGCACTGGTGCTGGATCTGGATGATTTCAAGGACATCAACGATACCCTCGGGCACTCCGTTGGCGACCGCATCCTCTGCGAGATTGGCGACCGGTTGCGCAATGTGGCCCGGCCTGGCGATGTCGTCGCACGCATCGGTGGCGATGAGTTCGCATTCCATCTTTCCGATGTGGACAGTGTGAAGGAGGCCCAGCAAGTTGCCGACGAAGCGATCATGGCGATCAATCGCCCCATTGGCATCGATGGACAAGACGTGCATGTCGCCGTCAGTTGTGGTATTGCCTTGGCGCCACGGCATGCGGCAGAAGCGATCGAGCTGATTGAGAATGCCGACCTTGCGCTTTTCCATGCCAAGGGGGCACTGAAGGGGCATGCCTCTGTTTTCGTGCCCGCGCTGCGGGCCGCCGCCAGCGCGCGCAGGCTGTACGACAGCGAACTGCACCGTGCAGTGGACAACGGTGAATTGCGGCTCCACTACCAGCCGCAAGTCCATATCGAAGATGGCGCGCTTGTCGGGGCCGAGGCGTTGATCCGCTGGGCGCATCCGCAACGCGGGTTGCTCGCGCCCGGAGAATTTCTCCCCATGCTGGAGAGCGGTCCGCTGGCGGTGACCGTGGGAGACTGGATTCTGGATACCGCTTGCGCTCAGGCAGCGCTTTGGCGAAAAGCAGGCATGGAGCGTTTTCGCATCGGGGTGAATTTGTTCGGCATACAGTTCCGGGCAGGAGACCTGTCGCAGAAGGTGATGGATGCCCTTGCTCGGCACAGGCTCCCTCCACACGCGCTGGAGTTGGAGATCACCGAGAACATTGCACTCGATAATGAAGAAATCGTACTTCCTCCGCTGCGGGCGCTGCACGGTATTGGCGTCGGCATCGCCTTTGATGATTTCGGCACCGGATACGCATCGCTCAGCCTGCTCAAGCATTATCCGTTGACGCGCCTCAAGATTGACCGCGCCTTCGTACAGCAGATCCTGGAGTCACGGCAGGACGACGCGGTTGTGCGGGCCATCCTCGACATCGCACGCAATTTCGATCTGGAGGTGATCGCCGAAGGCGTCGAGACGGAGGCGCAACGGGAAAAGCTGCGCCAGTATGGCTGCAAGGAGGCGCAGGGTTATCTTTTCGGGAAACCGATGCCGGCGGAATCGTTCGCCTCGTACTTTGATCGGCTTGCCGGGCGGTCCTAGCGCGGGTTACGAGCTCGGGGCAAGCCCAGGCTCATAACACGCCCAGCGTGGCGCTTATGCGCCGTTGTGGTAGCTCGTCACGCGTTCCACTTCATTTTTCGAGCCCAGGATCACGCTCACGCGTTCGTGCAGTTGCGTGGGCTGGATGTCCAGGATGCGCTGGCGTCCGTTGGTGGCCGCGCCGCCGGCCTGTTCGATGAGCCAGCCCATGGGGTTGGCCTCGTACATCAGGCGCAGCTTGCCGGGCTTGTTGGGTTCGCGCTTGTCCCAGGGGTACATGAAGACGCCGCCGCGGCACAGGATGCGGTGCACGTCGGACACCATGCTGGCGATCCAGCGCATGTTGAAGTCCTTGCCGCGCGGGCCTTCCTTGCCCTGCAGGCATTCGTCGATGTAGCGGCGCACGGGCTCGTCCCAGTGGCGCATGTTGCTCATGTTGATGGCGAATTCCTTGGTGTCCTCGGGAATGCGCACGTTCTCGCGCGTGAGCACGAAGGAGCCCTGCTCGCGGTCCAGCGTGAACATGGCCACGCCGTCGCCCACCGTGAGCACCAGCGTGGTCTGCGGGCCGTAGATGCAGTAGCCGGCGGCGACCTGCTGGTTGCCGGGCTGCATGAAGTCGTCCTCGGTCACGCCCGGGTGGCCCTCGGGTTTCTTGAGCACGCTGAAGATGGTGCCGATGCTGACGTTGACGTCGATGTTGGACGAACCGTCGAGCGGGTCGAACATCAGCAGGTATTCGCCCAGCGGGTAGCGGTTGGGCACCAGGTAGATGCCTTCCATCTCCTCGCTGGCCATGGCGGCGAGGTGGCCGCCCCATTCGTTGGCTTCGATCAGGGTTTCGTTGGCGATGATGTCCAGCTTCTTCTGTACTTCGCCCTGGATGTTCTCGGTGCCGGCGGAGCCCATGACTTCGCCCAGCTCGCCCTTGTTGACGGCGAGGGCGATGCGCTTGCAGGCGCGCGCCACCACTTCGAGCAGCAGGCGCAGCTGGCCGGGAATGAGGCCGTCCACGCGCTGCTGCTCCACCAGGTAGCGGGTCAGGCTGATGTTCTTTTGCTTCATGGTTTCAAACTCCTTGGTCAATCGGTCCCGTCGGCCAGCGCGCGCGTCACGACTTCACGCACGTCGTTGGACAGGTCGGGCTTGGCGGCCACGCGGGCAATGGCTTCGCGGGCGGCGGTGCGGTAGGGCTCGGCGAGCTTGCGCCAGCGGTCCAGCGCGCGCGACAGGCGGGCGGCCACCTGGGGGTTGAGGGCGTCGAGTTCCAGCACGCGATCAGCCCAGAACACGTAGCCCGCCGCGTCCGCGCGGTGGAAGGCGCCCGGGTTGGCGCTGCAGTAGCTGAAGATCACGCTGCGCGCGCGGTTGGGGTTCTTGAGCGAGAACTGCGGGTGCTTCATGAGCTGGCGCACGGCGGGCAGCACGTCGCCGCCACGGTCTGGCGCACTGGCCTGCAGGGCGAACCACTTGTCGATGACCAGCGCCTCGTCCTTGAACAGGGCATGGAAACGCGCCAGCGCCGGCTGGGCCAGTGCGTGGCCGCTGCCGACCAGGGCCGACAGCGCGTTGAAGCGGTCGGTCATGTTCGCAGCGATCTTGAAGCGCTGGTAGGTCTTCCCGGGCCATACCGTGTCCCCGCTGGCGCGGGCCGCCAGGCACAGCATGGACAGCGCCAGGCCCGCCAGCGCGCGGCGGCCGCTGCTCACAGCGTCGGGCCGGTAGGCGCCGCAGTCCTGGTGCTGTTCCCAGGCCCAGGCCCAGTCGGCGTGCAGCTCCTGGGCCAACTGGGCGCGCATGGCTTCGCGCACCGCATGCACGCGCTGCGGATCGACCTCGCCGAGCTGCTCGGCGATGTAGGCCTCGGAGGGCAGGGTGAGCACCAGCTCCTTGAACGCGGCGTCGAGCTGCGGGTGGCGCAGCACGTCGCGCATGGCCTGCACGAACGCGGGTTGCAAGAGTTTTTCGGCTCCAGCGCTTTCCTGGCTTGCGCTAGCAGCTATTGCATTGATAGCAACGCGCAGCGCCAGGCGCTGGCCCGCTTCCCAGCGGTTGAAGGCATCGCCGTCGTGGGCCAGCAGGGTCAGCAGCTCGGCATCGCTGTAGGCGCAGTCCAGCACCACCGGGGCGCTGAAGCCGCGCAGCAGCGAGGGCACGGGCGCGCTGTCAATGTTCACGAAGGTGAGCGTCAGTTGCGGCTCGGCCAGCACCACGGTGCGCTCGGCGGCACCGGGCACGGCTTCGTCTGCCAGTTGCAGGGGCAGGGCGGTGCCGTCGGGCGCCAGCAGACCCAGCGTGACGGGGATGACGAAGGGCAGCTTCCCGGGCTGGCCTGGCGTGGCGGGGCAGCTTTGCGTGAGCGTGAGCGTGTAGCTGCGGGCGGTGGCGTCATAGTGCCCCTCGGCCTGCACGCGCGGCGTACCGGCCTGGCTGTACCAGCGCTTGAACGGGTCCAGGCGCTGTGCCAGCTCGCTGCCGGGATTCGCATCGGCCATGGCCTGGGCGAAGTCGTCGCAGGCCACGGCCTGGCCGTCGTGGCGCTCGAAGTAGAGCTTCATGCCCTTGGCGAAGCCCTCGCGGCCCACCAGGTTGTGCTGCATGCGCACCACCTCGGCACCCTTCTCGTAGATGGTGACGGTGTAGAAGTTGTTGATCTCGACGTAGCTGTCGGGCCGCACCGGGTGGGCCATGGGGCCCGCGTCCTCTGGGAACTGCACGGTGCGCAGCACGCGCACGTCCTCAATGCGCTTGACGGCGCGCGCCGAAGGGGAGCCCGCCATGTCCATGCTGAATTCCTGGTCGCGGAACACCGTCAGGCCCTCTTTCAGCGAGAGCTGGAACCAGTCGCGGCAGGTGACGCGGTTGCCCGTCCAGTTATGGAAGTACTCGTGGCCGACCACGCTCTCGATGTTGGCGAAATCGACATCGGTGGCGGTGGACTGGCTGGCCAGCACGAACTTGGTGTTGAAGACGTTCAGGCCCTTGTTCTCCATCGCGCCCATGTTGAAGTCGCTGGTGGCGACGATCATGAAGCGGTCCAGGTCCAGGCTCAGGCCGAAGCGCGCCTCGTCCCAGGCGATGCTGGCCATGAGCGAGTTCATCGCGTGCTCGGTCTTCTCCAGGTCGCCGGGGCGCACGTACACCTGCAGCAGGTGGTCGCGGCCCGCGCGGCTCTTGATCTTCTGCTCGCGCGCTACCAGCTTGCCGGCTACCAGGGCGAACAGGTAGCAGGGCTTCTTGTGCGGATCGGCCCATTTGGCGAAATGCCGGGGACCGTTGGGGCCGTCTTCCAGCGCGCCGCTGTCCACCAGGTTGCCGTTGGACAGCAGCACCGGATACGCGGCTTTGTCGGCGCGCAGGGTGACGGTGTAGCTGGCCATCACGTCGGGCCGGTCGAGGAAGTAGGTGATGCGCCGGAAGCCCTCGGCCTCGCACTGCGTGAAGAAGGCGTCGCCGCTCACGTACAGGCCCGACAGCTGGGTGTTCTTGGCCGGGGCGCAGGTGGTGAAGATCTCCAGCTCGAAAGGCGCGTCGCCTTCGGGCAGGTTCTCCAGCACCAGTTGGCCGCCTTCCATCTTGAACGAGGTGCCGCTGCCGTTGACCAGCACGCGCGCCAGGTTCAGCTCCTCGCCATCGAGGCGCAGGGGCTGGGGCGCCACGGCTGGGTTGCGGCGCAGGCGCATCCTGTTCAGCACGCGGGTCTTGGCGGGGTCGAGGTCGAATGCAAGATCCACCGTGTCGATCCAGTACGCCGGAGGCGCATAGTCGAGCCGGTGGGTGGCGGTGGCTTGTCCTTCTTTCATCATGCTTCCTTAAACGCCCTGCTTGAGCGAGGCTTCGATGAACACGTCCAGGTCGCCGTCCAGCACTTTTTGCGTGGCGGAGACTTCGACGTTGGTGCGCAGATCCTTGATGCGGCTGTTGTCCAGCACGTACGAGCGGATCTGGTGGCCCCAGCCCACGTCGGTCTTTGTGTCTTCGAGCTTTTGCTGCTCTTCCATGCGCTTGCGCATCTCGAAGTCGTACAGGCGCGAGCGCAGGCGCTGCCAGGCCACGTCGCGGTTGGAATGCTGGCTGCGCCCGTCCTGGCACTGCACCACGATGCCGGTGGGGATGTGCGTCAGGCGCACGGCCGAATCGGTCTTGTTGATGTGCTGGCCGCCCGCGCCGGAAGCGCGGAAGGTGTCGGTGCGCACGTCGGCGGGGTTGATGTTGATCTCGATGGAGTCGTCGATCTCGGGGTAGACGAACAGCGAGGCGAACGAGGTGTGGCGCCCGCCCGAGCTGTCGAACGGGCTCTTGCGCACCAGGCGGTGCACGCCGGTTTCGGTGCGCAGCAGGCCGTAGGCGTACTCGCCCTCGATCTTGATCGTCGCGCTCTTGATGCCCGCTACGTCGCCGGGGGTTTCATCTTCCACCGTGGCCTTGAAGCCCTTGCGCTCGGCGTACTTCAGGTACTGGCGCAGCAGCATGCTGGCCCAGTCGCAGGCCTCGGTGCCGCCAGCGCCGGCCTGGATGTCCACGAAGCAGTTCAGCGGATCGGCCTCGTTGCTGAACATGCGGCGGAATTCCAGCTCCTCGATCAGCGGGCGCAGCTTGGCGGTCTCGGCCTCGATCGTTTCCAGGCCGGTGTCATCGCCTTCCTCCTTGCTCATTTCGTAGAGCTCGGCGTTGTCGGCCAGTTCGGCGGTGAGCTTTTGCAGCGTCAGCACCACGGCGTCGAGCGACTTCTTTTCCTTGCCCAGTTCCTGGGCTTTCTTCGGGTCGTTCCAGACGCCGGGGTCTTCCAGCGAGGCGTTTACCGTGCGCAGGCGTTCGTACTTGGCATCGTAGTCAAAGATACCTCCGTAACTCTTGCGTCCGGCTCGACAGGTCTTCGAGGGTGGTGCCGATGAGGTTGGTGCGTTCTGCTTCCATGGTGCGGGTGTCCTGATTCTTGACGTGAAATAACCCGCGATTTTCTCATGGGATGCCTTTCCCCCCGGCGCGCAGCGTGGCATGGGCGCGCGGCGGGGGGCTGGGGTTAGAGCACGAGCCCGGGGGCCGAGCTGCGCAACTGGCCGGTCAGGTCCGACGCCACCATGTGCAGGGTGTAGTACTCCACCGGGGCCGGGGCAGTCTGCAAGGTCACCAGCCAGTCGCCCGCGGGCACCGTGAGGGTGACGTCGGCGGGTTCCCAGGCGTGGGTTTCCAGGTTCAGGCGCTGCGGCTGGTACTGCTCGCCAGGGGACAGCGTGAGCATGGCGGCGGAGGAGCCCGCCAGCGTGTCGTGCGCGACGAACCAGCGGATGCGCAGGCGGCCGTCGCTTTCGCGCATGGCCATCAGCAGGCCGTTGTCGTCGCGGCCGCCGTCCACCCGCAGCACGGGAATCTGGAACAGGCTGTCGTCCTGCGGGTCTTCCGGCAGCAGCGTGACGAACTGGCCTTGCACCATGGGCCAGAGCTGGTAGCGCGCCATGCGTATCTGCTGGTCCTGGACGGTGGCCGCCTGCATCGACACCGCCATGCCGTCCACGGCCAGGGCGCAAAAGCCTTCGTCGAACGGGCGCGTCAGCACCGGCAGCGCCTTTGGTTGCGTGGGGCGGGGCACCGTACGCACGTCGGCCACGGCCACGCCGCCCTCGATGCGGGGCGTGCCCACGCCGATGTACGGCATCTGGTCGCTGGCGGCAAAGGCCGTATAGGTATCGATGAGCGCGTGGTAGGTCGATGAGAACGGCACCGCGCGGTATTTCGCCAGCAGCTGGACATTCAGCGTGGAGTAGAGCGGGAAGTACATCATCAGGCCGTGGGCGTCGTCTTCGCCGCCATCGGCGTGCACCACCATCGCGCCGAAGGCCGCGTCGAACTGGCTGACCAGCGCCGAAGGCAGCATGTCCACCTTGGCAAGTTCATGGATCCATGACTTCACGTCCACCAGATCCGCCTGGGTCTGGAACAGATTGGACTGGAAGTCCTGCGCCGCGCGCCGCGCCACGGCGATGGCCCACCAGGCTTGCAGCCCCTGGGAGGCAATGGCGCTCTGGAGCGTGAGCGCCACCTGGTCCAGCACCTGCACCAGCGCCGCGGTCTTGCCCAGATCGGAGACCGAGTAGGCCGTGAAATCCAGCGGGCCGGTTTCGTCGAACGCCTTGTAGCTGTCCACGATGGCGCGGCCCAGGGCGTCTCCCCTGGCTTGCGGGTTGGCTGCGATGAAATCCACCACCTTGGTCCAGTCCCAGCCGGTGGTGACCTCCTCGGAGCCCACCAGGTAGCGGCCGTGCGGGGCCAGGCCCGAGGCCACCTCCAGGCTGGCCATCAGGCAGCAGTCGAAGCCGATCAGCTCGAAGCCCACGCCCGCGTTCTTCAGCGCCGAGGCAATGTCCGCCAGCGACAGTGCCTTGCCGCCACCCAGGGCCTTGTCGTTGCCGAAGCCGTGGATGGGGCCGCCGCCATGGTCCCACAGCGCCAATGCGTACTGCCTGGCCGGGAACAGGCGCGTGCCCCACTGGATGAAATCCTGCAGCGTCTGCGGCAGGTTCATGGCCACGGCGGGCGGCTGCTGGACATCGGGCAGGGCCTGCAGCGCCCAGCCTTCGGCCGTGCCCGCGCGCGGCACCAGGCGGTAGCGGCGCGTTTCCTGCATGTCGATGCCCGGGTACTGGCCTGCCGTGGCGCCGCCGCCGATCTGCAGCACCACGCTCACGTTGGCGCTGTTGTGTGCCTTGAGCATGTTGAGCAGGTCGCGCTCGGCGCCGCTGCCATCCAGCAGGTCCGAGGCCACCAGATACACCAGCAGCGTGGTCTGCGCCGTGCTCGGTAAATCATCGCTGGGGCCGCTGCCGCCGCAGGCAGTGAGCAGGCCCAGCAGGGGCAGGGCACCGGTGTGCTGGAGCAGGGTACGTCGTTTCATGCGGAGATCCTTGGTGTTGGAGAGTGCGTTGGAGTCTGGATAACGGGGCCAGGGGCGTCTATCGTACAAATGCATTACGCACGGCCACGGAAGTTGGCGCCTTTTTTCACCGGAAAGGCCGCCCAGGAATCGGTGGCCTCTGCACCCCCCGCCATCTCGCAAGGACAGCGCAAGCATCCCCGCCAAAAGGGTATTTCTCATATCTGCAGCGCAGGTTTATCGCAGAGCTGATACGCCCCACCCATTGGTTCGTGGATTTGCGGTAAATCAACATCGAATGGGTGGTTTGAATATCAAATGCCCTCCGGAATTGAATCGGCCTCTTGGGGAAAGAGGCGCGGTTTGTATTTTCCGCTGTATCCATGACAGCCATTCGTGCATAAAACCATGGAGCAAAGGGGAGGCGTATGGAAAGATTCCGAGCATTGGGCCTGGTGGCCGCGCACCGCATGGCGCCTTGGTGGCTGGCGTGTTGTTTCCTGCTTCTATGGCTGGCAGGGTGGCCCTTGACGGCGCGGGCGCAGGATGCCGATTGCGCGGAAGTCAAGATCGTCATCGAACAGAAACTCTCGCTGGAACGCCAGGCATTCGATGCACGCATGGTGATTCGCAACGGCATGGATGCCAGCGCGCTCGGCAACGTCAAGATCGAGCTGACCTACCTCGACCAGAACCAGCAGCCGGTGGCCGTCACCACCGACCCGAATGCCGTGGGGGCGGTTTTCTTTCAGCGTACCGACCAGATCACGGGCCTGGGCGCCCTGGACGGTTCAGCAAGCATCGCACCCAAGAGCACGGCCGATGTCCATTGGCTCATCATTCCGGCGCAGGGGGCCGGTGGGGACACCGCCTCCGGCCGCATGTATTACGTGGGAGCCAGGGTCACCTATACCCTGGACGGGGCAACCACCACCGTGGAGGTCACTCCCGACTATGTGGTCGTGCGCCCCCAGCCGTCGCTGGCGCTCGATTATTTTCTGCCCGGGGACGTGTATGGCGACGACCCCTTCACGCCCGAAACCGAGCCTCCCGTGCCATTCACCTTGGGCGTGCGCATTCTCAATGCCGGAGCCGGCATTTCGGCCAAGACCAGCATTGAATCGGCACAGCCAAAAATCGTCGAAAACAGGCAGGGGCTGCTGATCGACTTCCAGATATTGGGCGGCTACGTCGGCAATGCCATGCAGGGCAAGAGCCTGCTGCTGGATTTTGGCGATATTCCCGGGCAGCAGGCCCGCATGGGGCGCTGGGCCATGCAGACGTCCCTGTCGGGGCGCTTCACGGAATTCGACGCCAGCTACACCCATGCGGATTCGCTGGGCGGGGCGGTCACCTCCTTGATCCAGGGCGTGCGCACCCACAGGCTGGTGCATGACGTGCTGATCGACCTGCCGGGACACGACGACGTGCTGGACTTCCTGGCCGAGGCCGGCAGCGACGTGCATGTGTACGACTCCCTGGGTGGCGATGCCTCCGTGGCCGACGTGTCGCGCCAGGCCGGGCTTGCCAGCGCCAGCGGCGGCAAGCTGCGGCTGACCTTCGCACCGTCCCCCGGCCTGGTGCATGCCAAGGTGGCCGATCCCCATGGGGGCGCCTTGTCCATCGCCCGCGTGGTGCGCAGCGATGGCAAGGTGCTGCCGCCGCAGAACCACTGGCTCTCCAAGACCCGCAATGCCGACCTGAGCTGGTCGCACTTCCTCCACATTTTCGACAGCGGCTCCACCGGCGACTACACGCTGGAATTCGCGCAAGGCGGCACCAGTGCCACGCTCTCCGGCCTGGCCTACCGCGACGCCAATGGCAACGGCACACGTGACGCCGGGGAGGCCGCCGAGGGCAATCTGGCCGTCACGCTCAAGGGCGTCGATGGGCTGGGGCGCAACGTGCTGGTGACGGCGCATACCGGCGTGGACGGCGCCTTCAGCTTCACCGGCCTGGCGCCTGGCCGCTACCAGCTCGAAGCCGCGTCCGTGAGCGGGTGGATCGACGGCGCCTGGGCCGCGGGCTCCGCCGGCGGCACGGCCCAGCCCGGCGCGATCACGGACATCGTTCTCGCTGCCGGAACCGCCGCCCAGGGCTACTGGATTGCCAAGCGCCTGCCCCAGCCGGACACCGGCGAAACGGCGGCCGACTTGTCGATCGCCCTGAAAGCCGTGCGCGCGCAGCTGCATGCCGGGGAGACCACGACCGTCACCGCCACGGTGCGCAACCTGGGCGAAGGCAAGGCGCAGTCCGTGGCGGCGCAGGTGGCCGTGCCGGCGGGGCTGAGCCTGCAAGGCAGTGCGGCAGCGCTGGGCAGCTATGCCAGCGGCACGTGGAACATTGGCGACCTGGCCAAGGGCCAGGAAGCCACGCTCACCCTCACGGTGAAGGCCGACGCCGTGAGCGGCGGCAAGGACGCGGCCATCTCCTGGCCGGCCAGCGTCGCCAGCCAGACCCCGGACCCGCAGATGGCAAACAACAGCGCGCTGCTCGGTATCACAGTGGCCGGGGAAGCGCCCGCACAGTTCGGCCTGACCCAGAGCCTGCCAGCGCATGCCGACGTGCTGATGCTCGTCTCCTGCCCCTCGCACGCCGCGCAGGAGCAGGCCGCGTGCGAATCCGGCCTGCAGCAGCAGGCGCATGCCCAACTGGCGGCAAGGGTGCGCCATCTGGCCGTGGTGTCCGACGCGGCCGCATGGCGTACGGCGCTGCGCGGCGGCCGCTATAACCTGCTGTGGCTGCATGCGGGCGCGGGCAAGCTCGACGCCCAGCAGCTCGCTGAAGTGCGCGCGGCCGTGCGCCGTGGCGCCACCCTGGTCATCGAAGGCGCGGCCGTGGAAGAGGACGCAGGGCAGCCCCGCAGCCACCACCTGGACGACGTTTTGGGCGCGCGCCTGGTGCTGCCGTCCATGGGCAGCGGCCAGCCGCTGAAACTGCCTGGCGAAGCCCTGGCGCAAGCCACGGTAGGGCCGCTGCACGCCCTGGAGGCCCTGGCGCCTGGCGCCGTCGTCCTGGCCCAAGGCGGCAGCGGAGACCAGCCCGTCATGGTGAGCCACCGCTTCGGCCTGGGCCAGGCGTGGCTGGCTGGTTTCGACGTGCTGCAAACGCTGCAAGGGCCAGCCGCCGCCTTCTGGGACGGGTTCCTGAACCAACGGCTGCAGGCCATGACCCCGGCCGGCCGTGGCGACCCCGCGCTTGCCGGCGCGCGGCTGGCGCTGCGCACTGCCGTGGAGAACATGGCGCCGGCCAGCACGGCGGCCCAGGATGTCAGCCTGCGCATCGACATCCCCGACGGCGTGGCCCACGAAAACGCCACGCCCGCGCCGTCGCAGGCGCAGTCCCGCCAGGTGCGGTGGAACATGCGCCTCGCACCCGGCCAGACCCAAGCTGGCGAAGTCACCCTGGTGCTGCCCCAGGCATCGTCCAGCCTGCGGCTCCAGGCCACGCTGCTGGATGCCACGGGCCAGCAGGTGCTCGCCACGCAGGACATGCCTGTACAGACCGTGGGCCTGGATACGCTCGCCCCGCAAACCACCGCCGCCCTGGCGGCGCTCGTGGGCGCCGAACCGCAGACCCTGGCGCTGATCCAGCATGCGCGCGACGCCGCCGCTGCTGCTGCCAACGCCGGGCAGCAGGCGCAGCCCCCCGATTGGGACGCCGCGCTCACGGCGCTCGCATCCCTGCAAAGCGCGCTGCGCCAGCTTGCGCAGCCTCCCCATGGCCTGGCCCTCGATGCGCTCCAGCTCGACGCCGCGCGCTGGATGGGCCTGGCCCAGGCACGCTGGCAGCCCGGCACGGGCACAGACACGGGTGCGGCGCAGATCCTGGTGCAGTCCGGCACGGGCCAAAGCGCCCGCGTGGGCATGGCCTTCGGCGCGCCCCTGGTGGCCAAGGTGGTGGACGGCCAAGGCAACCCCGTGGCGGGCGTGCTGGTCCGTTTCCGGCTGCCCGAGCAAGGGCCCGGAGCCGTGTTCGAGGCCCTGGCGCAGGCGCAGGACGTTGCCACCGACGCCCAGGGCCTGGCGCAAAGCCCGGCGCTCACGGCCAATGCCACCGCCGGCAGCTACCACGCCACGGCCTCCGTCGAGGGCGTGGCGCAGGCAGCCCGCTTTGCGCTGACCAACCTGCCCGCCAGCACGGGGCCGGTGCCCGCGGCCTTGCGCCTCGTATCCGGCATGGGCCAGGCCACCCAGGCCGGCAGCGCCTTTGCCGTCCCCCTGTCCGTGCAGGCGCTCGACGCCAGCGGCCTCGCCGTGCCAGGTGCCAGCGTGGAAATGGCCTTTGCCGACGCGGGGCCCAGCGCCACCTTCGCGGGCGGGCTGCAACGCATCATGCTGGTGACCGATGCCCGTGGCATGGCCATTTCGCCCCTTTTCACCGCCAACGCGGTGCCGGGAACGCACCAGGCCCGCATCACGGCGGCAGGCGCCGCCACCGTGCTGACCGCCGACCTGGCCAACCTGCCCCTGGGCAGCGCGGGCAAGCAATTCGACGGCACCACGGCCACGGGTACCGGTGCCGTGCAGGCCCAGGTCAGCGGCGGCGGCGATGCCTGCGCGTTCAACCCGCTGGCCACCCGCATGGTGCCGCCCGAGGGCGTGTGGACGCCCCTGCAGAAATTCCTGCTACCGCACGGCCTGTTCGACTTCGAGTTGGTGGGCTGCCAGCCCGGCAGCGAAGTCACCGTGAGCGTGACCTGGCCCGACCTGCGCGGCATGAGCGGCTACCTCAAGTACGGCCAGACCCCGGCATCGCGCGGCCGCGCCATCTGGTACGTGCCCAGCAACCTGCGCATCCAGGGCAACACCGTCACCTACACCATCCGCGACGGCGGGGTGGGCGACGACGACCTTGTCGCCAACGGCACCATCCGCGACCCGAGTGGGCCCGCGCAGGGCGACATCGGCATGGACGACGGCTCGGCGCTGCGCCCCATTCCCGGGCTGGCGCCCTGGGCGGTCGCGTTGCTGTCCTGCGTCCTGGCATGGATGGCCGTTGCCGGGTGGCGCGGCCGCCGGGTGTGATGGGCCGCCCCATGCAATGGCGCTTGCGCCTGGCCGCGGCAGCGCTCCTGCCGCTGGCGGCCAGCGGGCCAGGCGCGGCTGCGGCCGATCCTGCGCCCGCCGAACAGACCTGCCGCCGGGCCGATGCCGAGGCGCCCAACCCCGTCGATATGCCGTTGGCGCCGCTGGCACCCCCCGCGCCCTACACCGAGGCCGAGCGCGCCTGCTGGATCGGCTGGAGCGAGGCACGGCAGCGCGCCGCCCAAGGCGCATCGTGGGTGGATGTGCGCGAAGCCGGGGCGGCCCAGCGCCTGCGCCTGGCGGGCGCACTGGCCGTGCCGCGCGCCGAGGTGGCCGACAAGGCCGCGCTGCGCGGCCTGGACCTGCTGGCCGTGGGCGACGCGGGCGACCTGCGCGCACTGTCGCGCCAGTGCGCCGCCTGGCGGCAAAGCGGCCGTTTCGGCGCGGTGCACGTCGTCCTCGGCGGCGTGCGGGCTTGGCGCCTGGCAGGCATGCCGGTGCAGCCCGACCCGCATGCCGCCACGCCGCTGCAGCCGCCCACCGTGGTATCCGCAGCCGAATACCGGCAGGGCGTGGCCGATGGCTTGTGGCGCGTCGTCACCTTGGGCATTGCGCCGGAGGATGCGCATGCCCTGGCACAGCCGCCCGTGCTCGCCCTGCCGGCCGCCGACGCTGCAGGGCTGGGCGCGTTGGGCCAGGCGCTTGCGGGGGCGGGTGATGCAGCGGCCAGCGAGACGGCACCTCCAGCGGCCTGGCTCACGGTGGCCGCCGATGCTGCGGCGCAAGCCCGGCTGCAGGCGCTGTGGGAGCAGCGGCAACCCGCCCAACCCGCATCGGCACCGCCCGTGCTGTGGCTGCAAGGGGGCCTGGATGGCTACCGCAGCTACATCGCCCAACAACACCGGCTGGCCGCCCATGCGGGCCACGCCTTGCCGCGTTTATGCGGCTTCTAGAACAACCCATCAACGGAAACCTCTCCATGCGCTTGACCTGGAACCCCGTGAACTTCTTGCAATGGTGCTTGCGGCTGTGCTGTGCCCTGGCGTTGCTCATGGCGCATGCGCATGCGGCCACCCCGGTGTCGGGCCTGATCGGTTCCTCCACCACCTGGCGGGCGGCGCAGTCGCCCTACGTGCTGCAGGGCGACGTGATCCTCGACAACAACGCCACCCTGGTCATCGAGCCCGGCGTGGAAGTGCGCATGGAGGCGGGGGCGAGCTTCACGCTCAGGCGGGGTGCGTTGCAGGCCTTGGGCACGGCTGCGCAGCCCATCGTGGTGACATCGAACGCAGCCACACCGGCGCCCGGAGACTGGAGCCAGTGGCGCTTCACGGCCGGAACCGTGAGCGCACAGACGCAACTGGACAACGTGCGCATCGCCTACGGCAGCGGCGTGGTCATCGAAGGCGCGTCTCCGGTGCTGAACAACGTCGCCATCCAGAACCACAGCGGCCCGGCCATCGGCATCGACCTTGCCGCGTCCCCCATCGGCAAGGGCCTGAGCGCCAGCGGCAACACGCTCAACGCCATCGCCGTGCCCAGCGGCACCATTCGCAGCCAGGTCGTGTGGGGTTTGGTCGGCATACCCTACCTGGTGCAGTCCGGGCTGGTGCAGGTGGGCCAGGCGCCGCTGGCCCTCGACCCCGCCCGGCTCCGGTTGAGTCCGGGCGTGGTCGCCGTGTTGCGCCTGTCGTTGAATGCACCGGCTCCGGCGGGAGGCTTCAATGTCGACCTGACCAGCAGCGTGCCTTCCGTCGCGTCCGTGGCGGCCCGTGCCACCGTGGCTGCAGGCCAGGCGGGTGCTGACGTGGAAGTACAGGCCAACGCCGTGGGCACCACCACCATCACGGCCAGCCAGAGCGCGCTGGGCACGGCAGTGGCGCAAGTGGAAGTGGTCAACCTGCCCATGCTGGAGATTGCACCCGGCGCTCCCACGGTGGGGGTTCAGCGGCCCTATCCCATGCTGCTTAAGCTGCCGCAGCCCGCGCCTGCTGGGGGGCTGTCCGTGCTGTTGAGCAGTTCCGACACCTCCGTCGTGCGTGCCCCCGCAAGCCTGTTCGTGCCAGCAGGGCAGCAGGGCGCGAGTTTCGAGGTCACCGGGTTGGTCGAGGGTGTCAGCAGGGTCAGCGCCCAGGCCGAAGGCTTTGCCACTGGCCTGGCGACGGTGACCGTGCGCAGCAAGTCGCTGGTGCTGCCGGGGAGCGTAGTGGTTGCCCCCGGTGCCCAGACACCTGTAACGCTGGAGCTGACCGAGCCCGCGCCTGCAGGCGGCCTCAGCGTGAGCCTGAACACGGGCGCGTCATCCATTGCTTCCGCTCCTGAAACCGTCACCGTCGCGGCGGGCAGCAGCCAGGCCAGTTTCAGCGTCGCCGGTGTGGCCCTTGGCTCCACCACCTTGCAGGCCAGCGCAAGCGGCTACCAGGCAGCGCAGGCCACGGTGCGGGTCGATGCCATCGGAATCGATATCGAGCCGGGCGGCAACCTGGCACTCAGCATCGACCAGGTGCTGACGCGCCGCGTCATCCTGTCCAAAGCGGCTCCGCCGGGTGGCGTCATCGTCAAGGTGGCTTCGGCCGATCCCGCCATTGCCACCGTGAGCCCGGCAGAGGTGTTCGTGCCGCAGGGGCAGATCCTGGGGCTTGTTCCGCTGACGGTGAAAGGAATCGGGCTGGGTACTGTGGCGATCAATTTGTCGGCTCCGGGGTTGATAAATAAGGCCGTGCCTGTCCTGGTGCGCGAGAAGATCGACCTCAGGTTCTTCATGGCGAATAACCAATCAAAGGTGGTGGTGGGCAAAGGGATGCGCACCTATACCTATTACGACTCTTCTGCAGAGCTTTTTGTGGGGCGCATGGTCAAGGGGGTGGTTTCCAATCCTGCGGAGCCGCTGACCATTAGTTTGCGTTGTGTAGATGTGAGCATTTGCACAGTGCCTGCTACGGTAACGATTGCTGCCAACAACGGGTACGCGGCCATTCCTGTGACGGGAGTCGGAATCGGCAGTACCGTCATTGAGGCCACGGCGCAGGGAGTGACAGCGGCTACGCCGATACCGGTGGAGGTGGTGTCACCTGTCGTCAATTTCAGCAATCTGGACGGCACCCGCACGACGGCCAGCGTGCGGGACAACTTCACTTTGCAACTGAGCGTTCCAGGTGCCTATTACTCGACGTCGCAATACGCTGTTTCGCCTCTGACTGTCAGCCTGAGCTTGGCGGAGCAAATGCCTGCGGGGGTGGTGAGCGGTATTTATAACGCTGCCACGGGCGGTGCGGTGGTGAACCAGATTGTGATTGGTGCATCGAGAAACTATACGGACACAATCTATGTTGCGCAGCCCGCCCAGGCGGGGACTTACCGGGTGGCCGCAGACATTGCGGGGATTGCCTCGGGCCAGTCTGCTGTGCAGACCGTGGCCGAGGCCCACATGGGCCTGAAGTTTGCCCAAGCCAACAACCAACCCAAGGTCGTGGTCGGCAAAGGACTGAGAAGCTACAACTACTATGACTACTTGGGAGAGTTGTATGTACAGCGCGTGGTCAATGGGGTAGTGGCCAATGGTGCACAGCCGCTAACGGTGAGCTTGCGCTGCGTTGATATCGGCGTGTGTAGCGTGCCAGCGAGTGTGACGATTCCCGCCGACAGTAGTCAGGTGGTTGTTTCTGTCACTGGGACGGGTGTTGGCAGCACCGTGATCGAAGCCACGGCGCAGGGAGTGACAGCGGCTACGCCGATACCGGTGGAGGTGGTGTCACCTGTCGTCAATTTCAGCAATCTGGACGGCACCCGCACGACGGCCAGCGTGCGGGACAACTTCACTTTGCAACTGAGCGTTCCAGGTGCCTATTACTCGACGTCGCAATACGCTGTTTCGCCTCTGACTGTCAGCCTGAGCTTGGCGGAGCAAATGCCTGCGGGGGTGGTGAGCGGTATTTATAACGCTGCCACGGGCGGTGCGGTGGTGAACCAGATTGTGATTGGTGCATCGAGAAACTATACGGACACAATCTATGTTGCGCAGCCCGCCCAGGCGGGGACTTACCGGGTGGCCGCAGACATTGCGGGGATTGCCTTGGGCCAGTCCGTCGTGCAGACCGTGGCCGAGGCCAACCAAGGCTTGCGGTTGTCGCAGGCAGAAAACAAGTCCAAGGTCATCGTTGGCAAATCACTCCGAAGCTATGCATCGGAGCTGAGCGTCCAGCGCGTCATCAACGGTACCGTTGCCTCGGGAGCCGATGCCGTTACGGTGAGCTTGCGCTGCGTGGCGGAAACCGTGTGCACCGTGCCCACCACGGTGACCATTCCAGCGGGCAGCACCGAGGCCGCGGTTCAGATAACGGGAGTGGACGTTGGCAGTACCCAGATCGAGGCGACTGCCTCCGGCTTTGAGCCGGCAACCATCAACGTGGAAACCGTCTCGCCGCAACTGGTATTCATCGCAGCCTTGCCAGGCAGCATGACCGTGGGCCAGAAATTCACCTCCACGTATTTCCACGCCTATGTGCCGGGTGCGATCTACAACAACTCCAACACGGTTCCGGCCCAGCCCATCACCATCACGCTCACCAGTTCCGTCCCTTCGGCGGCCACGGTGTCATCAAGCGTGGTTTGGTCAGCGGGCAGCAACACATCCGCCTACGGCACCATCACCGCCACAGCCCCTGGCACTACCCGCATCACCGCCAGCGCACCGGGCTTCGCCCCCGTGACCAGCGGTGACATCACCGTCAACCCCTGAGGGCCGCAGACATGCCAAACCTGATCCGTCTGCGCCATTGCGCCACGTCGTTTGCTGCCATGGCCCGCGCCAGCCTGGCCGCCGCAGCCCTGCTGGTGGGCACGCTGGCTACCGCGCCAGCCCATGCCGCTGATCCGGCACAGCTCACCATCGCCAACGGCGTGGTCGTCAAGTTCGGCCCCGGCGCGGGCCTGCAGGTGCGCGACCGGCTTTTCACCGGCGCCGGCGTCACCTTCACCAGCATGGCCGACGACTCGGTGGGCGGCCAGGTGCGGGCCGCTCCCGGTACGCCCCAGCGGGGCGACTGGCTCGGCCTGCTGATCGAAGGCAGCGTCACACCCCAGGCCCTGGGCATCAACGGCCTGGCCCTGCGCTACGGTGGCGGCTCCACTGGGCTGCCCGCAGGCGTGCAAGGCGGTGCGGCCCTGGTGCTGCCGGGCGGTGGCTACGGCATCGCCAACCTGCAGGCCACGCACAGCACCGTGGGCGTGCGCGTTATCGGCAGCGGTGCGCCCAGCTTCTCCCAATCGCGCCTGGTGCAGAACGCCACCGGCTTGCTGGCCGAGCAGGGCGCGGCCCCGGCGGTAGAAGCATCCGACCTCTCCGCCAACACCGACTACGGTGTGCGCAATACCCAGCCTGCCGCCGTGGTGCGCGCGCAGGGCAACTGGTGGGGCCACGCCACCGGCCCGCGCGACCCAGTGGCCAACCCAGGCGGGCAGGGCAGCGCCGTTTCATCGGGTGTGGATTACGGCCAGCACCTGCAGGCCGAGCCCGTGCTCACCTGCACCATGGCACCCACGGCGGGCTACTTCACCCGCACGCGGCAGATCGCGCTGCGGCTGGACTGCCCGCAGGCCGCGCAGTACCGCATTGCCGAGCAAACCCCTTTCACCACCGAGCCCTGGCAGAACATGGCGGGCACGCCCACGCTCGCCGGCTACACCCTTTCGTCCACGCCGGGCGACAAGATGCTCCACGTCGAGTTCCGCACGGCGCAGGGCAGCGCCAACATCTTCTCCCTGGCGCAGCCCATCGGCTACGCCCCGGCGGGCCCGCTTGTCACCATCGATCAGCCTGCCGCCGGGGCTGTGCTGGCGCAAGACACCCTCGTGTCCCTCTCCGCCACCGACCCCGATGGCGTGGCCAGTGTCGAATTGCTCCTGGGCACCCAGCGCCTCGCGCTCTGGAATGCGCCCCCTTATCAAACCACCTGGGCCTTGGCCAGCGTGCCCAACGGCACCTACGTGCTCAACGCCAAGGCCACCGGCACCAGCGGCATCACCAGCACCACCAGCCGCTCCGTGGTCGTGCAAAAGCAAGGCGGCCCCAGCGCCGTGGTCAGCGCCACCTTTGGCGGTAGCCCGCTCGTGGCCAACGCCATGCTCACCCACCCCGGCCTGCTCGCCATCACCGCGCAAAGCCCCGTGGGCGTGGCGCGCATCCAGGCCAGCGTGAACGGCGCGCCCCTCTACAGCCAGACCTACGCCAACACCCCCACGGCCACGGCCAGCCAGTTCATCGACTTCGCCCAGTTGCCCAACGGCGCCCACACCCTGGCCATCACCGCCACCGACGCCGACAGCGGCCAGACGCTGCTCACCATCCCCTTCACGCTGGACATGAACGCGCCGCCCGCGCCGGCCATCACCGCCCCGGCGGGCGGAGCCAAGGTCAGCGTGCCCCAGGTCGGCGTCGCGGGCACGGCGCAGCCCGGTGCCAGCGTGCAGCTCTACCTGAACGGCCAGAGCACCGGCAACCCCCTGGCCGCCAGCGCCAGCGGCGCCTTCTCCGGCCAGGTCACCCTGGCCGAAGGCACGCACCAGCTCAGCGCGCGCGCCAGCAACAGCCGGGGCCAGGGCCCGGCCAGCAGCGCCGTGGCCGTCACCTACGCGCCCAGCGTGCCCACCGTGGTCTTCGTCAACCCGCCCGAAGGCGCGGTGCTCAGCGCCAATACCACGCTCGAAGTCAGCGCCCTCGACGCGGGCGGCATCGCCAAGGTGGAATTCCTCGCCAACGGCCAGCCCCTGGCCAGCCGCACCAGCGCCCCCTGGAGCGTGTCCTGGCCCGCCGCCACGCTGGCCGACGGCGCCTACACCCTGCAGGCCATCGCCACCAACACCGCCGGCAAAACCGCCCAGGCCAGCCGCAGCGTGCAGGTGCAGAAGGTGGTGCCCCCGCCACCCCCGCCCCCGCCGCCCTACGTGGCGCGCAGCGTCACCGCCACGCCCGCGCTCTCCTTCGGCCAGAGCAGCGTGCAAATCCAGGGCGAAGCCGTCTCCAGCGAAGGCGCCCAGCCCATGCCCAACGCGGCGTTGCGCATGGTGCTGCGCGTGCAGGGCTTCGAGCGGCGCTTCAACCTGGTGAGCGACGCCGCCGGGCGCTTCGCCTACACCTTCGCGCCGCAGGCCAACGACGCCGGCAGCTACGAAGTGCGCGTGATCCACCCCGACGTCACCACCTACGCCAAGGACGCGCCCCAGGCAGTCTTCACCATCAACCGCCTGGGTGTGAACTACGCGCAGTACACGCTGAACGCCATCCGCGGCTTCGCTAGCACGGCGCAGCTCAGCGTCACGGCCAGCAGCGGCACCGGCGCCACCGGCGTGCACTGGCAGGCGCTGGCC
The DNA here is from genome assembly GCA_021496925.1 of Acidovorax sp. YS12. Lineage (NCBI taxonomy): Bacteria > Pseudomonadati > Pseudomonadota > Betaproteobacteria > Burkholderiales > Comamonadaceae > Acidovorax > Acidovorax sp. YS12. The sequence goes on along the minus strand of CP053915.1, from coordinate 1,200,288 downwards.
GCTGACCAGCCCTCGGGCGCGCTGCCGCCCGGCATCACGCTGGACCTGGGCAGCCCCGTCAACATCGCCGCCGGCACCAGCGCCCCCGTCAACATCCAGCTCACCGGCGGCCCCGGCGCGGGCGAGAGCGGCACCATCCTCCTCAAGCTCTTCGCCACCGAGAGCGGCAGCCAGCCACGCGCCGAACTGCGCCTGGACTACCGCCTGCACGAAGCGCGCCCCGGCCTCACCCCCAGCCCCACGGCGCTGGAGCTGGGCGTGCAGCAAGGCAAGAGCATCAGCGGCAAACTCACCCTCACCAACAAAGGCTACGCCCCCGCGCAAAACGTGCAGGTGGCCCTGCAGGCACGCGGCGGCGGCGCCGCCCCCGCATGGGTCAGCCTCGACAGCGCCCCCGACATCGGCGCCATCGACCTGGGGCAAAGCGCCTTGGTGCAAATCACCGCCCGCCCCGGCACCGACGTGGCCGACGGCTACCACCAGCTGCAACTGCGCATCAGCGCCGCCAACGACGCCGGCGGCACCGTGCCCATCACCATCGCCGTCGCGCGCGACGGCCAGGGCACCGCGCGCTTCAAGCTCGTGGACATCTACACCGGTACCCTCGACGCCCAGGGCCAGCCCGTGGAAGGCCTGGCCGGCGCACGCATCACCCTGCAAAACGAAGCCCTCACCGGCGACATCCGCAGCGCCACCAGCAACGCCCAGGGCATCGCCGAATACAGCGCCATCCCACCCGGCAACTACCGCTGGCGCGCCAGCGCCCCACGCCACCAGGACGCCAGCGGGCGCCTCACGGTGTACCCCGGCGTCACCGCCAACGAACGCGTCTTCCTCGACTACCAGGTCGTCAGCATCGAATTCAGCGTGACCGAGACCACCATCAAGGACGAATACGCCATCGTGCTCGACGCCACGTACCAGACCCAGGTACCGGCCCCTGTCGTCCTGCTGGAGCCCATGAGCATCAGCCTGCCCGCGCTGCAGCAAGGCGAAGAACACACCGGCGAACTCACCCTGAGCAACTACGGCCTGGTGCGCGCGGACAACCTGCAATACGCGCTGCCCGCCAGCGACGCGAACTACAAGTACGAATACTTCGGCCAGCTCCCCACCCAGCTCGCCGCCAAGAGCCGCGTCAGCATCCCGTACCGCATCACCGCGCTGCAGGCGCTCAAGAGCGGCGTGGCGCTGAACCTGGCGCCCGCGCACAAGCTCGAGCAACTCACCAGCGGCAAACCCCCGCAGCCCGCCGGCCCGGTGCAAAACGCCATACGCGCCTTCCTGCGCACGGGTGACAGCCAGGCCATCGACAAAACCGCCAGCAGCGCCGCCACCGTGCAGGCCGCCGCCAAGGCCGCCAGTTGCAGCAGCTACCAGACGCAAGGGTGCGTGGCCTACGACTACGACTGCGCGGCGGGCGACAAGCGCAGCGGCAGCGCATGCAGCAGCATCAGCCGGGTCACGGGCAGCGGGTGCGGCGGGCCTGGCAGCAGTGGCGGCACCAGCGGCCCCACATCAGGCATTGGAGACGTCTGGGGCGGCGGCGCGTGGGCTGCTGGCGGCGCCATGCCCCTGGTGCCCACCTGCATGCCCACCTGCACTGACTGTTCGGCCGGAGGCGGCCCGGGCGGAGGAGGGGGCGGCGGTGGCGGAGGTGGAGGCTCCGCAGGCCCGGGAGGCGGTGGCGCAGGAGGCGGCCCTAGCACCAGCATGGGCGCCAACTGACAGACAAACAACATCACAGGACAAGCAATGACTCTCAAAACAATAGCTGCTGGCGCTTGCTGCATAAGGGCTGGAGGCCCATTCTTCTTAAAATCCATCGCTGCCCTGGCGTTGAGCCTGGCCCTGAGCCTGGGCACCGGCCTGGCCCACGCCCAACCCAGCACACGCCAGGTCAGCCTGCCCAACCAGGACTACACGGAAAGCACCGAAGACCTGGCGGTCAAGGTACTGGGCGGGCAAGTGGCCATCAACCGTACCTGGACATTCGGCCGCTGGTACCTCAACGACCGCTGGGCCGACCTGGTACTGCAGCCCGACCCGCTGGGCGGCGTACTCGCAGTCAACCGGGCCGACCGCATCTACACCCGCGTCAGCGGCACCGCGCAGCCCACCTACCGCTTCGACGAAAACAACATCATCAAGGCCACCGGCCCGGACGCCGCCCCCCTCACCGGCTGGCAGTGGTACGACCGCGAAGGCAACACCATCGACTACGACGCCACGGGCCGCATGCTCGGCTGGGCCAACGCCGCAGGCGTCAAAGTCACGCTGGCGCGCGACAGCCAGGGCCGCCTGAGCGCCGTCAAGGACCACCACGGGCGCGAAGTCCTCACCCTGCAATACAACGCCAGCGGCCAGCCCGCCACCATCAGCGACAACACCGGGCGCAGCGTGCGCTACGAATGGAGCGTGCCCGGCGCCAGCGCAGGCACAGGCCCCAACGGCAGCATAGGCACCGCCTTGCTCACCCAGGTCACCGACACACGCGGCGGCACCTGGCGCTACACCTACACCGCAGGCGGCTACATCCAGACCCGCACCGACCCGGCAGGCGGGCAAATCCGCCTGAGCTACATGACCCAGCCCGCGCGCGTCGTCATGGCCACCGGCATGGCCAGCACAGGCACCGGCAGCACCAAAGTCAGCCTGCCCCCGGCCCCGCGCATCGCCAGCCTGACGGATGAAACCGGCGGCGTCACCAACTACCGCATCGACTACGACCGCGTGCGCCGCGAATACCTGGTCAACATCCAGCAGCCCGGCGGCAGCGTGCACCAGCGCCGCTACGACAGCGGCGGCAAACTGCTGCAAAACAGCGTGGACGGCATGGAGCTGAGCGTAGTCAGCAAAGTCAGCGCCACGCAGGAACGCATCACCGACGCGCGCGGCCTGGTCACCACCATCCAATACGACAGCGCCAGCAGCAAAAGGCCCATCAAGACCATCCACCCGGATGGCAGCAGCGAAACCAGCAGCTACGACCCGGTGTACAACCGCAAGACCCGGCACACCAACGCCTTGGGCATCGTCAGCACCTGGGCCTACGATGCGCAGGGCAACACCACCCAATACGTGGAAGCGCAAGGAAAACCGGAGCAGCGCGCCACGCACTACGGCTACGACCAGTGGGGCCAGATGACCACAAAAACAAGAGGCGCTGGCGATGGGCGGGGGCCAGACGCTATCACCGAGAGGTTTGAATACGACGACGCGGGCAACGTGACCAAGGTCATCGACGGGGAAGGACACGCAACCCGCTACAGCTACAACAGTCTGGGCCAAGTGCTGAGCCAGACCAACGCGCTGGGCTACACCACCACCTACACCTACGACGCGGCGGGTAACCGGACCAGCAGCACGAATGCGCTGAATGAAACCGTCAACTACGGCTACGACGCCAGGGGGCGCAAGACGCAGACCGTCAGCGCCGAAGGGCGGAAACAGGCCGTGGTTTATGACAGTGCAGGCCGGGTTACCGAAACCATGGCCCCCGGACAAAGCGCAGGCCAGGGAACGCGCATCGGGTACGACCAGGCAGGTAACCAGAGCCAGATCACCAGTCCGAGCGGCCTTGTAACGAAAACCAGCTACGACAGCCAGGGGCGTATCACGCGAATAGAAGACCCGGCGGGCAACGTCACCACCTACGAATACGGGGCCAAGGGCAGTCCGCTGGCGGGTTTACTCACAGCAACCAACTACCCCACCTACAAGGAAACTTACCAGTACGACCAGCGGGGCAGACAGACCGCCGCCACCCAGCACCTGAGCGCAGACCAGACCAGAACCCAGCGCCAGAGTTACGACGCCATGGGGCAGCGTATCAGCAGCACCGACCCGGCAGGCCGCACCACGCTGTACCAATACGACGGCCTGGGCCGCGTGGCGCAAACCACTGACCCTATGGCACAGCACACCCGGCAAGGATGGAATGCTCATGACCAGCTTGTGAGTCTGACGGATGCCAATGGCAATACGCACTGGTTTGAATACGACAAGAGGGGGAATAAGACCAAGGAAACTCGGCCCATGGGCGGCGCCATCCTGTACAGCTATGACGCGGTAGGCAATATAAATCAGAGGACGGATGCAGGCGGTAATACCAGGGCCTATACCTATGACGCCGCCGCAAGGTTGGTGCAGGAAGAACACAAGCTGAATGGATTGACGCTGGATCAGCGTATCTCTTACCAATATGACAAGGATGGATTGCTCATCAGCTATGTACAGAACGATGGCAGCGGATCTCTGATTAGCAGTGCTACGTATACCCAAGATGCGCAGGGGCGAAACGCCCAAAGTGCCATCACCTATGGCAAGCTGGATGGCAGCGGTGTATTGAACTTCACTCTGGGGCAGAGCTTCAACCAAGATGGACAACTGGCCAGTCATACTTATCCGGATGGCAGTCAGCAAACCTACAGTTATGCTAATGGGCACCTGGCCAAGGTGACACTGCCCAACGGCAGTGGAATCAGCTACCAGGATTACCAATGGATGCAGCCTACGTGCATTCAGATGCCCGGGGCTACTAGTACTATCGCATACGATGCTTTGCAGCGGTATATTAGTATTGATGTGCGCAATAACACGAGCCAACTTTTGATTGGTCGTAAATATAAATATGATTCCTCTGGGAATATCGCGGAAATTCAGTTCGATATAGGTGGGGTGGAGTATAATTACGACTCACTCGGTCGCTTGACGCAAGCCCGTCCGGATAATATTTTGCAAGCGCTGGGATTGCCGCAAGAACAATACAGCTACGATGCGGTGGGTAACCGCCTGAGCAGTGCCCACCAACCGGGCACCTGGATTTATAACAGGGATAATCAACTGACACAATATCCTAGAATTGCGCCATTCAGCACGGCGGTATCCCAAGACACGCAGGTGAGCTACACGCAGCAGGGACATATGGCCCAGGAAAAGTCTGGAGCTTGGCAGAGAGATTATCGCTATAATGCGGCTGAGCGGTTAATGGAAATAAGCCATAATGGAAGGGTGACGAACTATCGGTATGACCTTTTTGGGCGTAGAATAATCAAGGACAGCGGGTATCCTAGTTCGGGTGAACCCATTTACTACTTGTACAGTGATATCGGGTTGATGGGAGAGGTGGACAGCCAGGGCATGCTCATCAAAGCGTATGGTTGGAACACCGAGATGGCACAGCAGGGGGGGTGGAGTACAGACCCTATTTGGCAGGCAGAAGTGAGTGGCGGTAGTCTTATTGGTAGCGCTAGTACATACCACTACCTTTATACGGATCATCTGGCAACGCCGATGTTGTCGACGGACAAGGTAGGTAACATAACATGGAAAGGAGTATCAGAAGCATTTGGGGCAACCAAGTCGGATATCTGGGCAACGGAGATGAACCTGAGATTTCCAGGGCAATATTGGGATGGGGAAACAAATAGTCATTACAATTTTCAGCGGGACTACAATGTGGAATTGGGAAGATATATCCAGAGTGATCCAATTGGCTTGAGTGGGGGGGTAAATATTTTTACCTATGCGAATGGAGATCCACTAGGCAGCATTGATCCTGAAGGTCTTTGGGCGATTCAACCAGGGACGAGGCCATGGGAGCACATCCCTGTTGGCGGAGGCAGCGGTGCGGTAGTGTCACCAACCGGTGGTGGCGGTGGGCGCAGCGGCGGGGGAGCGACTGGTGGATCTGGCGCAGGTAGTGCTGGTGGAGGTCGAGTACCAGTTCCTATTCCAGTAGTTGACCCCCATGATCGTCCCTGGCGAAAACGTGATACATGGCATGTGTATGTTAGTTGTCATGTGAAGAAAGAAGTGGTTTGCGAAAATTGTCCGGATTTTATTGGAGGTAATGCATATGGGGGAACATTCACAGAGGCAAATGCTAGAGCTCAATCAGATGCAAATGCAAATTTGTCTTACCAAGGGGCAAAAGGCTGCCAAGCGAGGCACTGTAAAGCAGTTGCTTGTTTTGTTAATGGAAGAGAAATACACTGCCCCCAACCCCAATGAAAAAAACTGAATTGGAAAATTTGACGGCTCTTGCTGGCCGAGGAAGTGCTGAGGCCCAGAATTACCTCGGTGTTTACTATGCCACTGATGGTAATGATAACAAGCAGGCTCTTAAATGGTACCTTAAATCTGCCTGCTCTGGCTATGCTGAGGCTTTGTGGAATGCAGGCAGTATGCTTCTGGATGGAGAGGATGGAATAGAGAAGGATGCAGGACTAGGATTATTGCTTGTAAGGCTTGCGGCAGATGCATTTCAGAGTAGTGCATGTCTTTACTTGTCTCGATGCTATGAGCTGGGTAGGTTGGGTATTCCAATGGAAAGTGAATTGGCTTGTTTTTGGCATCGAATGGCTTATTCTTCAGATAGATTTATGATTCGCAGTAATTCGGTTGAATTGAGTTTGTTGATGCGAAATTTGGTTGTGAGGAAATATATTGATCTACCGCCTTTGTGATCTTTGGAGAGGCAGAGAAAAGGTTGGGTATTTATTTTTTTGTCAGCAGGTTTGCTATAAACCCACCTCGCCGCCGGGGCGCGGCAATCCTTAAAAACCGCTTGACCTTCAAGTGAACTTGAAGCTTATCGTTCTCCCATTGCAAACACGCATGGAGCACGGCATGGCATCGCCCACCCCTTTTTCACCGCTGACATTGCCCAATGGGGCTGTCATTCCCAACCGCCTGGCCAAGGCCGCCATGGAGGAAAACCTGGCCGACGCGGACCATGCGCCGTCGCAGGCCCTGATCCGGCTGTACCGCACCTGGGCCGAGGGCGGCGTTGGCCTGATGGTCACTGGCAACGTCATGGTGGACCGCCGCGCCATGACCGGGCCGGGCGGCGTGGTGCTGGAGTCGGCGCGGTTCGGCGAGCGCTTCGCGGCATGGGCGCAGGCGGCGCGTTCGCAGGGCGCGCAGGTGTGGATGCAGCTCAACCACCCGGGGCGCCAGATGCCTGCGGCGTTGGGGCAGGAGACCTGGGCGCCATCGGCGGTTGCCATGGACCTGGGCAATTTCTCCAGGCAGTTCACGCCGCCCAGGGAGATGACCGAGGCCGGCATCCTGGAGGTCCAGGCGCGCTTCGTCCGGTCGGCGGTGCTGGCGCAGGCGTTCGGCTTCACCGGCGTGCAGATCCACGCCGCGCATGGCTACCTGGTCAGCCAGTTCCTGTCCCCGCTCACCAACCGGCGGCAGGACCGCTGGGGCGGGGCGCTGGAGAACCGGGCGCGGCTGTTGATCGACATCGTGCGGGGCGTGCGCGCGGCCGTGCGGCCGGATTTCGCGGTGTCGGTCAAGCTCAATTCGGCCGACTTCCAGCGCGGTGGCTTCAGCGCCGACGATGCCCGGCAGGTCGTCGCGCTGCTCAATCCGCTCGGTGTGGACCTGATCGAGCTGTCCGGCGGCAGCTACGAGGCGCCGGCCATGCACGGCCAGGCGCGTGACGGGCGCACGCTGGCCCGGGAGGCCTATTTCCTGGAGTTCGCCCAGGACATCGCCTCGGCGGCGCGCATGCCGCTGATGGTGACCGGGGGCATCCGCCGCTATCCGGTGGCCGCGCAGGTGGTGGGCAGCGGCATCGCCATGGCAGGCATGGCCACCGCGCTGGCCGTCGATCCCCACCTGCCGCGCGCGTGGCGTGCCGATCCTGCCGTGGCGCCGGCGCTCCGGCCCATCACCTTCAAGAACAAGGTGCTGGCGTCGGTGGCGTACATGGCCATGGTCAAGCACCAGATGCGCCGCCTGAGCCGGGGCCAGCGCACCCGCCCCAATGTGCTGCCCGGATGCGCGCTGCTGGCGCAGCAGTGGGACACCCTGGTGAAGAACCGGCACTACCGCCGCTGGATGCAGGCCCCGGCGCGGTGATGTGCGGGCTTCGTTTTTGATAGCTGCTCGCGCTTGCTGCAAGCGGTTTCCGGGCCAAAATGCCGCATATTCCAAGCCTGCGGATAATCCCTGCCCATGACCAGCAAGAACAGAGCCACGCTCATCGGCCTCATTGCCATCGTCCTGTGGGCCTCCATCGTGGGGCTGATCCGTGGCGTCAGCCAGGGGCTGGGGGCCACGGGGGGCGCGGCCATGATCTACACCGTGGCCTCGGTGCTGCTGCTGGCCACGGTGGGCTTCACGCGGCTGCGCGACATGCCCCGGCGCTACCTGCTCTGGGGCAGCGTGCTGTTCGTCTCCTACGAGCTGTGCCTGTCGCTGTCCATCGGCTACGCCAACACGGGGCAGCAGGCCATCGAGGTCGGCATGGTCAACTACCTCTGGCCCACCTTCACCATGGTGGCGGCCATCCTGTTCAACGGGCAGCGCGCCAACTGGCTCGTGGTGCCGGGGCTGCTGGTGTCGCTGGCCGGCATTGGCTGGGTGCTGGGGGGCGAGCGCGGCGTGGACCTGGCGGGCATGCTGGAGAACGTGCAGGACAACCCCCTGAGCTACGGCCTGGCCTTCTCCGGCGCGGTGATCTGGGCGGCCTACTGTGCCGTCACGGCGCGCATCGCGCAGGGCAAGAACGGCATTACGCTGTTTTTCATGCTCACGGCCCTGGTGCTGTGGGGCAAGTTCCTGGCGGGCGGGGGCGGCGGCATGCACTGGAGCGTGCCCACGGCCATCCAGCTGGCGTTCGCGGCGGCGGCCATGGGGTTTGGCTACGCGGCGTGGAACGTGGGCATCTTGCATGGCAACGTCACCATCCTGGCGGGGGCGTCGTACTTCATCCCGGTGCTCTCGGCCGCGCTGGCAGCGGCGCTGCTGCGGGTGCCGCTGCCGGCCTCGTTCTGGATCGGGGCGTTCATGGTGTGCGGCGGGGCCATCCTGTGCTGGCTGGCGACGCGGGGCCGGGCGGCCTAGCGGCCTCGCCGCCCATTTGCGTCACGCAGCGGACATGCCGCGCCGGGGCGGTGCTTCCATAATTTGCCGCATGACCACCTCCCTCCGCTCCACCCTCGACTTCCTGCTCTACGACTGGCTGCAAGCCGGGTCGCTCACCGCGCGCGCGCGCTTCGCCGACCATTCGCGCGAGACGTTCGATGCCGTGCTCGACACCTGCGAGCGCATCGCGCGCGAGAAGTACGCGCCGTTCAACCGCACCGTCGATACGCAGGAGCCGCAGTTCGACGGCGAGAAGGTGATCCTGCCGAGTTGCACCCACGATGCGCGCCAGGCCTTCGCCGACAGCGGCATGCTCAGCGCCGCGCAGGACTATGAGATGGGCGGCATGCAACTGCCCTACCTGGTGGAGTCGGCGGCGGGCAGCTTCTTTGGCTGTGCGTCGATCAGCATCGGCTCCAACCTGCTGACCACGGGCAACGCCAACGCTATCCTGGTGCACGGCACGCCCATGCAGCAGCAGGTGTTCGCGGCGAACGAATTCAATGGGCGCTGGTCGGGCACCATGTGCCTGAGCGAGCCGCAGGCGGGCTCGTCCTTGAGCGACATCACCACGCGCGCCGAGGCGGACGGCGAAGGCTTCGCGGCCGACCCGCTGGGCCCGCGCTACCGCCTGCGCGGCAACAAGATGTGGATCAGCTCGGGCGACCACGAGCTGACAGAGAACATCGTGCACCTGGTGCTCGCCAAGATTCCGGGGCCCGACGGCAAGCTGGTGCCGGGCGTCAAGGGCATCTCGCTGTTCATCGTGCCGAAGAAGCTGGTGGACACCGAGGGCAACCTGACCGGCGAGCGCAACGACGTGGCGCTGGCGGGCCTGAACCACAAGCTGGGCTGGCGCGGCACCACCAACACGCTGCTGAACTTCGGCGAGGGCAAGTACCCGGTGCGCGCAGGGCAGGGCGGCGGCTTGGACGGCCGGGGGGCGGGCGCTATCGGCTACCTGGTGGGCCAGCCGGGCGAGGGCCTCAAGTGCATGTTCCACATGATGAACGAGGCACGCATTTCCATCGGCATGGCGGCCACCATGCTCGGGCTGGCGGGCTACTACGCCAGCCTGGACTACGCGAGGACGCGCCTGCAGGGCCGTCCCGTCGGCAACGGCGGCAAGGACGCCAGCGCCCCCCAGGTGCGCCTGATCGAGCACGCCGACGTCAAGCGCATGCTGCTGGCGCAAAAAAGCTACGGCGAGGGCGCGCTGGCGCTCAACCTGTACTGCGCCAGGCTGGTCGATGAAGGTCGCACGGGCGATGCCGAGGCCGCCGCCCAGGCCAAACTGCTGCTGGAAGTGCTCACGCCCATCGCCAAGAGCTGGCCCAGCGAGTTCTGCCTGGAGGCCAATTCGCTCGCCATCCAGATCCACGGCGGCTACGGCTACACGCGCGACTTCCCGGTGGAGCAGTACTGGCGCGACAACCGCCTGAACATGATCCACGAGGGCACGCACGGCATCCAGGCCGCCGATCTGCTGGGCCGCAAGGTCGTCATGCAGGGCGGGGCGGGGCTGCAGCTGCTGGCGCGCACCATCGGGGCCACCATCGCCCAGGCGCGCCAGTACCCCGCGCTGGCGGCCTACGCCGACCAGCTCGCCCAGGCGCTGCAGGACGTGGCCGAAGCTACCCAGGCAGCCTGGGCCACGGGCAACCCGGGCGAGGCCCTGGCCAACGCCGTGCCCTACATGCAGGCCTTCGGCCATGTGGTGCTGGCGTGGATATGGCTTGACGTGGCGCGCAGCGTGCTGGCTGCCGATGCTGCGCTTTCAATCGCTGCCAACGCTGGCCGCATGGGCGCTGCACGCTATTTCTTCCACTACGAACTGCCGAAGATCGGCGCCTGGCTGGGCGTGGTGCGCACGCGCGACGCCACCTGCGCCGCGCTGGCCGAAGACGCCTTCTGAGGCCGTGAACACGTTCTGAGGCCAGCCCGGGCGGCCGTGCCGGTGCCAATCGCACAGGCGACAGCAGTGCCGCCCGGCGCTCTTCACAATACCCCGTCGCAAGAACCACTACCAGGAGAACACACCATGGCGCGCAGCGTGCAACAACTTTTCGATCTCACGGGCCAGACCGCCCTCGTTACCGGCGGCTCGCGCGGCCTGGGCCTGCAGATGGCGCAGGCGCTGGGCGAGGCGGGGGCGCGCATCATGCTCACCTCGCGCAAGGCGGCCGATCTGGAGCAGGCCGTGGCCGAGCTGCAAGCCCAGGGCATCGACGCGCGCTGGATTGCCGCCGACTGCGCCAAGGAGGAAGACATCGCCCGCCTGGCTTCGGAAACGCTGCAGCGCCTGGGCCATGTGGACATCCTCGTCAACAACGCCGGCGCGAGCTGGGGCGCACCGGCCGAGGACCACCCGCTGGCCGCGTGGGACAAGGTGATGAACCTGAACGTGCGCGGCTACTTCCTGCTGTCGCAGGCCATCGCCAAGCACAGCATGATTCCGCGCCAGGGCGGGCGCATCATCAACATCGCCTCCATCGCCGGGCTGGGCGGCAACCCCGTGGGCATGAAGACCATCGCCTACAACACCTCCAAGGGCGCGGTGCTGAATTTCACGCGCGCGCTGGCGGGCGAGTGGGGCGTGCACGGCATCACCGTGAACGCCATCTGCCCCGGCTTCTTCCGCACCAAGATGGCCGAGGTGCTCATCGACACGCTGGGCGAGGACGAGATGAAGCGCCACGCGCCCCTGCTGCGCCTGGGCGACGACGAAGACCTCAAGGGCATCACCATGCTCTACGCCAGCGCGGCGGGCAAGCACATCACCGGCCAGTGGATGGCGGTGGACGGCGGCGTGAGCGCGCTCGTCGGCGGCTGATGGACACCGCCGCAGCACCGCACATGCGTGAATTCGGCGCCGACATTCCCTTCGTCCACACGCTGGGCTTTCGCCTGGCGCGGGCGCAGGACGGCGAGTCCGAGCTGCACTACGAGGCGCAGCCCGGGCATCTCAATTCCTTCGGCGTCACCCATGGCGGCGCCAGCATGACGCTGCTGGACGTCACCATGGCCATCGCCGCGCGCAGCGTGGCGCCGGGCATGGGGGCCGTCACCATCGAGATGAAGACCAGCTTCCTGCAGCCCGCGCATGGCCCGCTGGTGGCACGCGGGCGGCTGCTGCACCGCACGCGCGCCATGGCCTTCACCGAGGGCAGCGTGTTCGATGCCCAGGGCCGCCTGTGCTGCCATGCCTCGGGCACGTTCAAGCTCGTGCCCGCCGCGCAAGCGGGGGGCGCCGTGGTGTCCGACTGAGCTTCCGATGCATGCCGTCTTGGCATAAAAAACCCCTCCAGCCCTTGCCAGCAAAGCGCTGGCAGCTCTCAAAAACATAGTTCACCGACAAGGAGAAATCTCATGCCACAAAACCATCAGATCGTGCTCGACAACCGCCCGCAGGGCGAAGCCACGGTGGGCAACTTCAAGCTCGTCGCCACCGACACCCCGCCGCTGCAGGACGGCCAGGTGCTGGTGCGCAACCACTACCTGAGCCTGGACCCGTACATGCGCGGCCGCATGAACGACAGCAAGAGCTACGCCGCCTCGCAGCCGCTGGGCGAGGTGATGATCGGCGGCACCGTGGGCGAGGTGGTGGAAAGCCGCCACCCCAAGTACGCCGCGGGCGACAAGGTGGTGGGCATGGGCGGCTGGCAGGAGTGGAGCGTGGTCGATGCGAACCAGCCCGGCGCGCTGCGCAAGGTGGACACCACGCACGTGCCGCTGCAGGCCTACCTGGGCGCCGTGGGCATGCCCGGCGTCACAGCCTGGTACGGCCTGGTGAAGATCATCGACCCCAAGCCGGGCCAGACCATGGTGGTCAGCGCTGCCACCGGTGCCGTGGGCAGCGCCTTCGCCGCCCTGGCCAAGGCGCGCGGCTGCCGCGTGGTGGGCATCGCCGGCGGCCCGGAGAAGTGCCGCTACGCCACTGAGGAGCTGGGCTTCGACGCCTGCATCGACCACCGCGAGCACACCGACCTCAAGAGCATGGCGCGCGCGCTCAAGGAGGCCTGCCCGGATGGCATCGACGGCTTCTTCGAGAACGTGGGCGGTCACATCCTCGACGCCGTGCTGCTGCGCGCCAACCCCTTCGCGCGCATCGCGCTGTGCGGCATGATCGCCGGCTACGACGGCCAGCCGCTGCCGCTGCAGAACCCCGCGCTCATCCTCATCAACCGGGTGAAGATCGAAGGCTTCATCGTCAGCGAGCACATGGAGGTGTGGCCCGAGGCGCTCAAGGAACTGGGCACCCTGGTGGCCACGGGCAAGCTGCGTCCGCGCGAGTCGGTGGCGCAGGGCCTTGCCGCTGCGCCTGAGGCCTTCCTGGGCATGCTGAAGGGCAAGAACTTCGGCAAGCAGCTGGTGAAGCTGGTGTGAGAGCGCGGCCATGATCCAAGACTTCAAGGGCAAGACCGTCGTGCTCACCGGCGCAGGCTCGGGCTTCGGGCTCGAATGCGCGCGCATCGGCGCGCGCCTGGGCATGAACCTGGTGCTGGTGGACGTGCAGCAGGACGCGCTGGACGCCGCCGCCGCCGAGCTGCAGGCCGCGGGCTGCGCGGTGCTGGCGCGGCGCGTGGACGTGTCCGACGCCGCGCAGATGCAGGCGCTGGCCGACGCCGTGCAGCAGCGCTTTGGCGCACCGCACTTCGTGTTCAACAACGCGGGCGTGGGCTCGGGCGGCCTGGTGTGGGAAAACACCGTGCGCGACTGGGAATGGGTGCTGGGCGTCAACCTCTGGGGCGTGATCCATGGCGTGCGCCTGTTCACGCCCATGATGCTGGCCGCCGCCCAGGCCGACCCCGGCTACCGGGGCCACATCGTCAACACCGCCAGCATGGCCGGCCTGCTCACGCCGCCCAACATGGGCGTGTACAACGTCAGCAAGCATGCCGTGGTGAGCCTGTCGGAGACGCTGTACCAGGACCTGCGCCTGGTGACCGACCAGATCGGCGCCAGCGTGCTGTGCCCGTACTTCGTGCCCACCGGCATCAGCCACAGCGAGCGCAACCGCCCGGCCAGCATGGCCGACGAGAAGCCCACCAAGAGCCAGCTCATCGGCCAGGCCATGACGGACAAGGCCGTCACCAGCGGCAAGGTGACGGCGGCGGACGTGGCGCAGAAGGTGTTCGACGCCATCGCGGCCGACCAGTTCTACATCTTCAGCCACCCCAAGGCGCTGGGCAACCTGCAAAGCCGCATGGAGAGCATCCTGCGCACCGAGAACCCGGCCGACCCGTTCCTGGAACGGCCCGAGGTGGGCGCGCAGCTCAAGGCGGCGCTGCGCGCCTAGGGTTCAGTCCAGGGCTTCGTCGAGCCAGTCGAGCGCGACCGCCGCCGAAAACGCCAGGTTGCCCGACTGGCAATGGCCCTCGGCCCCTTCCTCGGGGCCGAACACATGGCCCTCGGCGCCCGCCACCTGGCGCAGGAAGCGCGCATGCTGCGCCAGGGGTTCGGCGCCTTCGCCGCTGCCCACCAGGCCCAGCGCCGGGCAGCGGATGCGTGCCAGGCCCTCGCCATCGACGCAGAAATCGCGCAGCCGCTGGTAGGTGCGCTTGAAGCTGTCCTGGCCGAAGCGCAGGATCAGGTTGCGCATCATCTCGCGCGTCTGCGGCGGCGCCACGCTGTCGGGGATGTGGTCGATATCGGCCAGCCGGAAGTCCTCCGCGTCGGGCAGTTGCGCCGGGTCGAAGCCGACGAACGAGACCATGTAGGCGTGCAGATCGACGATGGGCGAATTGGCGATCAGCGCGCGGATGCGCGGCTCGTGCGCCGCCATGCGGGTGGCGAAGTAGCCGCCGAAACTGATGCCCATCAGCGCCAGCCGCGCGGCGTCGGTGTCCGGGCGCGCCAGCAGGTAGTCCAGCGCCAGGGCCGCCACGCGCTCGGTCTCGGGTATGAAGGCCAGGTGGGGGTGCCAGCGCATGGTGTCCATCTGCCCGGGGCCGGCGAACAGCAGCAACTGGTAGCCGCGTTCGAGCGCGGCGCGGCCGTAGGCCAGGTAGGTTTCCTCCAGCGTGCCGTCGTAGCCGCTGACGATCATCAGCGTCTTGCACGGCGCGTCGCCCGCGCTGGCCGGGCGCACGCGGTAGGCGGGCAGCGGGGTGCCGTCCAGCACCAGCGTGAGGGCCTCGAAGGGATGGCCCTGCAACTGCATGGCGGCGAGAAGGCAGGCGCGGCTGCGCTGGCCGAACTGCGCGTGCCGGGGGTCGGCGATGCCGCAGTAGTACTCGGCCGCGCGGTAGCTGTTGCTGGCCACCAGGTACTGGTCGTGCGCGCTCACGGCGTGGCCGCGCGCGGCGCGGCGTTGCGCGTCGGCCTCCTGGCGGACGGCGGCATCGGCGAAGGCGGACACCCAGCTGGCGGGCATGCCGCTTTCGATGCGCTGCGCCAGCGCCAGGCATTCGCCCACCGCTGCGCCGCCGTAGCGCGCCGCGCCCATCTGCCGGATGAGCTGGAATTCCATTTCCGCGTCGGCGAAGCCGACCACGCGCGTGCGACCGCGCTCCAGGCTGCTGGCCATTGAAACCTCCTCGGGGACGAACCGGGAAAAAACTCTATCCACGCCTCCAGGCCATGGCAACCGCGCCTGCCCAGGGGCTTGCGTGGCATCAAGAAAGCCGGGCGGCTCAGGGGCAGCCCGCTTGCCCGCGGCGTGCACTGGCCGGTACAAGGGGCGTGCCGCGCACGGCCCCGCGCGGCCAAGGAAGTGCACGATGACGACCCTTCGCCGTTTCCCGCTCCTGCGCCCGCTGGCGCTGGCTGTTTGCGCCCTGATCGCGGGCTGCGCCAGCACGCCGGACCGGGCGCCCATCGACTACGCCCGCGCCGCGCACTGGCTGGCGCTGCCCGGCCAGCCCTCCGCCGCCGCGCTGACGCCCAAGGGCGGCGGCTTCCTCGATCTGCAGCGTTACGCCCATGCCGACGTGTTCTACGTGCACCCGACGACCAGCATGCGCGCCGACGTGCGCAACGCGCCCATCGACGACCCGCAGGCCGAGGCTCAGGGGCGGCTGATGCTGATGGCGCAGGCCACGCCCTTCAACGGCGTGGCGCGGGTGTACGCGCCGCGCTACCGCCAGATCACGCTGCCGACCTACGGCCTGGACGAAGAGGCGCAGCAGGCGCCCAGCAACCGCGCCTATGCCGACGTGCGCCGCGCCTTCGCGTACTACGCAGCGCACTACAACCAGGGGCTGCCGTTCTTTCTCGTTGGCCACAGCCAGGGCGCCAGCCATGCGCAGCGCCTGCTGTCGGAGGCCATCCAGGGCACGCCGCTGGAACTGCGCCTGGTGGCAGCCTACCTGCCGGGCCAGCCCATTCCGCGCACGGTGTTCACGCAGGACCTGACGCGCATCCCCGCCTGCACGCGGGCGGCGCAGACCGGCTGCGCCGCCGTCTGGGGCGTGTTCGGCGAGGGCGGCGCGGCGGATCTGGCGGCCTGGGGGAAGAACGCCTACTGGAACGCCGCGCGCCAGCGCTGGGTGGTGGCGGCAGCGGGGGCGCTGCTGGCCAGCATCAACCCGGTGAGCTGGAACGCGGACGAACCGCGCACGCCCGCCAGCCGCCACCGCGGCGCGGTGCCTTTCGGCGTCGCGGGCAGCCACTTCACGCAGCCGCGCGGGCAATGGCTGGAGGTGCGCGACGATGGCCGCTACGCCTTCGTGCGCCCCGATCCGCTGCCGCCCGAGCTGTTCAACGACGGCGGCGTGTTCGAGGCCGGCAACTTCCACGTCTTCGACATCAGCCTGTTCTGGCTCGACCTGCGCGAGAACGCCCGCCTGCGCCTGGCGGCCTTTCTGCGCCAGCGCGACCAGGTGGGCCATCCGCTGCTGGGGCCGCTCTCCACGGCCACGGCGCGGGCCGGCGAGCCGTTCCACTGGCGCATCGCGGCGCAGCCGCGCCCGGCGCGCTTTGCCGCCGAGGGGCTGCCGCCCGGCCTGGCGCTGGATGCGGAAACGGGCGTCATCACCGGCACGCCGCAGCACCCCGGTGTCTATCCGGTTCACTTGCGTGCCGGCAACGCCAGCGGCACCGACCATGGGGAACTGGCGCTGCGCATCACGCAGGGCAGCAGCGGGCGGTAGTGCCGGTTTGGCCGGGGTCAGTCGTCTTCTTCGTCCTCGCCGTCCGCCGCCGCCTCGGGCTGGGGCGGCTGCGGCGCGGGGCGCACCAGGCGCACGTACAGCGGCGTGCCCCGGCCGAAGTCGGAGCGCGCCTCGCCGCTGCCGGTGTCCACGGCCCAGCCCTGCACCAGCGACAGGTTGCTCTCGCCCTGGCCGCCGCGCGCCACGTTGCCATAGGCGTAGGGGTTGACGGTGGAAGTGTTCACGTTGGCCGTGGCGGTCCAGTGCCAGTCGGCCGGCGCGCGCGGGAACAGGCGCGGGTTCAGGCCCGGGGGCTGGGCACTCTTGTCCACCAGGCGGCGCAGCTCGGGCACGCGCGGCAGGCGCCAGCGCACGCCTTCGGCCTTCCAGCGCTGCGTGGCCAGCACCAGGGCCTGCGCGTGCGTGAGCGTGCGCGGCGTGCCCATGCAGGTGCTGCCCGTCCATGCCATGCCTTCGACGCAGCGCGGCCATGCCAGGCGCGACTGGGTGTCGATGACGTAGGCGCCATCGTCGGAGGGCCGCAGATGGGGCTGGTTCGGCGCCAGCGGGGCGCCCTGGCCCCAGGCGCAGGCCGGCAGGGCAAGCACGATCCAGAGGCGGCGCAGGATGGGCATGGCGGAACACTCCTGTGGGCGGGGGTGTGTCGATTGTCGCCCATTGCACCGGCCTCGGCGATGCTGGTTAACGCGGTGCCTGTTTCATGCCAGAAAGGCTTTCTGGCCTTGGCGGAAAAGCGCTTGCAGCTATCAATCCAGGAGCGTCAATCCAGGCATGCCACGACCTGCTCGGCCAGGCGCCTTGCGGTCAGCGGCGCGCAGCCCTCGGCGTGGTTGCTGATGGTCACGTAGGCGCGCTGGCCGCGCCCCGTGGTGCCGGCGATCACCCGCGCCAGTTCGGCCAGCAGTTGCGGCTCGGGGTCGTGGATGCGGTCGTAGGGGGCGTAGCGCTTTTGCGCGTCCTCGTAGCCGTGCGGGCCGTTGGCCGGGTGCAGGTTCCAGCGGCACACCAGCGGGCCGGGCCAGAGCCGGCGCAGCAAGGGCAGTTGCGCCTGCAGCGGCGGCATGCGTGCGTGCAGGCCCAGGCAGTAGGTGGCGCCGCTCTCGCGCAGCACGTCGGCGAAGTGCGGCAGGTGCTCGGGCGCCAGCCAGGCGGGGTCGCGCACCTCCACGGCCAGCACGGCGTCGGGGGCGGAGAGCGGCGGCTGGGCCTGCAGCATGGCGCGCAGGCGCTCCAGCACCGCGGGCAGGCGCTCGAGCTGCTGCCAGGGCAGGGGGCTGAGCTGGAACACCAGCGCGCCGGTGCGCGCGCCCAGTCCTTCGAGCGCGGGCGCCACGAACTCCTGCGCGGCCAGCTGCGGGTCGAGAAAGGCCGGGTTGGGCGCGCGCCCCTGGCCGTCCTCGCTGCGCACCAGGGCGTCGGTGACGAGGCTGGGCGCCTTGACGACGAAGCGGAAATCCGCCGGCACCTGCTCCGCGTAGCGCAGGTAGTCGCTGGCGCTCAAGGGGCGGTAGAAGCTGCGGTCGATGCTCACGGTGCGCAGCAGCGGGTGCTGGGCGTACACGGGCAGCCCCTTCTTGGCCAGCGTGGGCTCGGAATGCGCGCCTTCCCACACCAGGCCCTGCCAGCCGGGATAGCTCCACGACGAAGTGCCCAGGCGCAGCAGCGGCGGCAGGCGGCGGGCCAGCGCGTGCAGGGCGTCGTCCCATGCCACGGGCTGGATGCCGGCACGGCGCGCGGGGGCTTGGGCGCGGGTCTGGGCGGGGGCGGTGGGCTGGGGCGGCGTGGCGCCGAAGAGGTCGTCCTGCATCAAAAAGGTCATCGATTGTGGGCGTGGCCGCCTGGCGGGCCTTGGGGCCGGGGGCATCCGCCGCGCTATGGCAAACTCCCGCGCTTCGCATTTTCCCGAGTCCCGCAAGGCACATGCAGCAAATCGTCCGGCAGTTGGCCGCAGAAATCAAGATTACCGAATCCCAGGTGCGCTCCGCCGTGGAGCTGCTCGACGGCGGGGCCACCGTGCCCTTCATCGCGCGCTACCGCAAGGAGGTGACCGGCGGCCTGGACGATGTGCAGCTGCGCGAGCTGGAGGCGCGCCTGGCCTACCTGCGCGAGCTGGAAGAGCGCCGCGTGAGCGTGCTCAAGGCGATCGACGAGCAGGGCAAGCTGACCGATGCCCTGCGCGCGCAGATCGCCGCCGCGCCGACCAAGCAGGAGCTGGAGGACATCTACCTGCCCTTCAAGCAGAAGCGCCGCACCAAGGGCCAGATCGCGCGCGAATTCGGCATCGAGCCGCTGGCCGACAAGCTGCTGGCCGATCCGGCGCTGGATCCGCACGCCGAGGCACAGGCCTTCTGCCAGCCCGCCACCACGCTCGACGACGGCAAGCCGGGGCCGGATTTCTCGACCACCTTCGCCGTGCTCGACGGCGTGCGCGACATCCTCTCCGAGCGCTGGGCCGAGGACGCCGTGCTGGTGCAGTCGCTGCGCGAATGGCTGTGGGCCGAGGGGCTGCTGCGCTCCAAGAAGGTCGAGGGCAAGAACGAGAACGACCCCGAGGTGGCCAAGTTCCGCGACTACTTCGAGTACGACGAACCGATTGGCCGCGTGCCCTCGCACCGTGCGCTGGCTGTGTTCCGCGGCCGCGCGCTGGAGATTCTGGAAGCCAAGCTGGTGCTGCCCGTGGAGCCCGAGCCGGGCCAGCCCAGCATCGCCGAAGGCCGCATCGCCCTGCACCTGGGCTGGAGCCACGCGGGCCGCAAGAGCGACGACCTGCTGCGCAAGTGCGTGGCCTGGACCTGGCGCGTGAAGCTCAGCCTCTCGACCGAGCGCGACCTGTTCTCGCGCCTGCGCGAAGAGGCCGAGAAGGTGGCCATCAAGGTCTTCGCCGACAACCTGCGCGACCTGCTGCTGGCCGCGCCCGCCGGCCCGCGCGCCGTGATGGGGCTGGATCCGGGCATCCGCACCGGCGTCAAGGTGGCCGTGGTGGACCGCACCGGCAAGCTGGTGGAGACCGCCACCGTCTACCCGCACGAGCCGCGCCGCGACTGGGGCGGCAGCCTGGCCGTGCTGGGCCGACTGTGCATGAAGCATGGCGTGCAGCTCATCGCCATCGGCAACGGCACGGCCAGCCGCGAGACCGACAAGCTCGCCGCCGACCTCATCAAATTGATGCAAAAACAGGCCTCGGACCCTACGGGGCAAGCGCTGCCAGCTATTGAAAAGATAGTGGTGAGCGAGGCCGGCGCCTCGGTCTACAGCGCCAGCGAATACGCCTCGCAGGAAATGCCCGACGTGGACGTGAGCCTGCGCGGCGCCGCCAGCATCGCGCGCCGCCTGCAGGACCCGCTGGCCGAGCTGGTGAAGATCGAGCCCAAGAGCATTGGCGTGGGCCAGTACCAGCACGACGTGAACCAGAGCGAGCTGGCGCGCACGCTGGACGCCGTGGTCGAGGATTGCGTGAACTCCGTCGGCGTCGACCTGAACACCGCCAGCGTGCCGCTGCTGTCGCGCGTGTCGGGCCTGTCGGGCAGCGTGGCCAAGTCGGTGGTGCGCTGGCGCGAGTCCAACGGCGCGTTCAGGAGCCGCAAGCAGCTCATGGAAGTCAGCGGCCTGGGCGCCAAGACCTTCGAGCAGGCAGCGGGCTTCCTGCGCATCCGCGACGGCGAGAACCCGCTGGACATGACCGGCGTGCACCCCGAGACCTACCCCGTGGTGCAGCAGATCATCGAGAAGACCGGCAAGCCCGTGGCCGAGCTGATGGGCCGCGCCGACATGCTCAAGACCCTGCGCCCCGAGCTGTTCGCCAGCGAGAAATTCGGCCCCATCACGGTGAAGGACATCCTGGCCGAGCTGGAAAAGCCCGGCCGCGACCCGCGCCCCGACTTCAAGGTGGCGCGCTTCAACGAGGGCGTGGAAGACATCGCCGACCTCAAGGAAGGCATGGTGCTGGAGGGCACGGTGAGCAACGTGGCGCAGTTCGGCGCCTTCGTCGACCTGGGCGTGCACCAGGACGGGCTGGTGCACGTGAGCCAGTTGGCCAACAAGTTCGTGAGCGACGCGCGCGAGGTGGTCAAGACCGGGCAGATCGTCAAGGTGAAGGTGCTGGAGGTGGACGCGGCGCGCAAGCGCATCAGCCTGACCATGCGGCTCGACGCCACCCCCGCGCGCCGCGACGGGCCGCGCGACAACCGCTTCGAGGGCGCGGGCCGCGGCTACGCCGCGCCGCAGCGCCGCACGAACGAGCCCGCGCCGCAGGGCGCCATGGCCTCGGCATTCGCCAAGCTGCAACAGCGCGGGCGCTGAGCGGTAACAAAAGGTGCCTGCGGTACATAATCGCGGGCACCCCCACTCAGGCCTTCCATGGAGATCAACGCCCTGCTGGCGACCCCCGTCGCCTTGCCCTGCATGCCGCGCACGGTGGCGCTGCTGATGAATGCGCTGGCCCCGGCGGAGCCCAATCTGCGGCGGGTCAACCAGCTCTTCGGCATCGATCCGGGCCTGTCCGCGCGCCTGCTGGAGCAGGCCAACTCGGCCGCCTTCCAGGCGCCGCGGCAGATCGTCGGCGTGCCCGAGGCGCTGGCCCTGCTGGGCACGGCGCAGCTGCGCGCGCTGGTGGCGGCGGCGCCGCTGGGCGCGGCCTCGCGCACGGTGCCGGGCGTGAACCTGCAGCAGTTCTGGCGCTACAGCCTGAACACCGCCAAGATGGCGCGCTCGCTCGCGGGCTTCGTGCACCACAACCAGATCGCCGCCTACACCGCCGGCCTGCTGCATGGCCTGGGCGAGATCGTGCTGCACCTGGCGGATACCGACAAGGCGCAGTCGGTGGACACGCTGGTGCCGCCGTTCGACCCGCGCCGCGCCAAGATCGAGCAGCGCATCTTCGGCTACTGCTACGCCCAGGTCAGCGCCGCCATGGCGCGCCGCTGGCAGTTGCCCGAGGTGGTGGTGGATGCGCTGCGCTACCTCAGCGCGCCCTTCGACAACGACGTGTACGAGCCGCTGGCCGGGGTGCTGCACCTGGCGGCCTGGCGCGCCCGCGCGCGCGAGGTCGGCTGGGGCGAGAAGGAGCTGGCCGTGTCCTTTCCGGGCGAGGTCGGGCTGGCGCTGGGGCTGGACATCGACATGGTGCTGCAGCAGGACCCGATCGACTGGACGGCGCGGCCGGACGCGGGCGACTATGTGTGACGGCCCGTTCCCTCGATTTCGAGGGAAATAGGCCTCCAGCCCTTTGCCAGAAAGCGCTGGCAGCTATCAAAAAAGAAGTCCCGGCTACAGCGAGGCGTGCAGCATCTCGCGGTATTCCTCGGGCGTGGCGACGCGCGGGTTGGTTTGGTGGCAGTGGTCGGCCAGCGCGCCCTTGATCACGCCGTCGAACAGGTCCGGCGTCACGCCCATGGCGGCCAGGCCCGTGGGCAGGCCCAGGCGGGCATTCATGGCGCGGATGGCGTCGGGGATGTCGCCGGCTGCGGCCAGGCCCATGGCGTGGGCCATGCGCTCCAGGCGCTTGTCCTTCCGCACCGATTCGGCGCCGGCGTTGAAGCGCACCACGGCGGGCAGGAACATGGCGTTCAGCGTGCCGTGGTGCAGGCGCGGGTTCACGCCGCCCAGGCTGTGGCTCAGGCTGTGCACGGCGCCCAGGCCCTTCTGGAACGCCATGGCGCCCTGCATGCTGGCGCTCATCATGTTCAGGCGCGCCTCGCGGTCGCCGCCGTTCTTCGTGGCAGCCTCGATGTGCGCCCAGCCGCGCGCCAGCCCGTCGAGCGCGATGCCGTCGGCCGGCGGGTTGAACGCGGCCGACATGAAGGTCTCCATGCAGTGCGCGATGGCGTCCATGCCCGTGGCGGCCGTCAGCAGGGGCGGCAGGCCCAGCGTCAGCTCGGGGTCGCAGATGGCGGCCTTGGGCACCAGGTTCCACGAGTGGAAGCCGAGCTTGCGGTGGTCCTCCACGATGATGATGGCGCCGCGCGCCACCTCGCTGCCCGTGCCGCTGGTGGTGGGCACGGCGATCAGCGGCGCTGCTGCTGTAGTGATGCGCGGCGAGCCGCCCTCGATGGTGGCGTAGTGCGTCAGGGGGCCTTCGTGCGCCACGGCGATCGCCACGCCCTTGGCGCAGTCGATGGCCGAGCCGCCGCCCACGGCCACCAGGCCGTCGCAGCCCTGCGCCTGGTAGAGCGCGGCGGCGGCGCGCACGGCGGCCTCGGTGGGGTTGGGCGGGGTCTGGTCGAACACGGCCACGGGCAGCCCGGCCAGGGCATCCAGGGCTTTTTGCAGCACACCGGCGGCCTTCACGCCGGGGTCCGTGACGACGAGCGGGCGCGCGATGCCCACGCGCGCGCACTCCTGCGCGAGCAGGCGCACGGCGCCGAATTCAAACTGGATCTGGGTGACGTAGTTGATGAAAGCCATGGTGTGCGGTGCCAAGGGTTGCGGATAGGATGGCCGCGAACTTTATGCCCAGGAGACAAATATGCATACAAAGCAAACCCTCATCACCCTGCTGCTGGGCGTCGCCTGCGCGACAGGCGTGCAGGCCGAATGCCTGAGCGACGCCCAGGCGGACGACCTGGCGGCGCACTACCTGGCCCGCACGCCGGCGGCCAACCCCGAGGGCCTGAGCGATGCCGACGGTGCCTGCACGCGCGCCAAGTTCAACGCCCGGATCGCCCCGCGCCTGGGCAAGGTGGTGGGCTACAAGGCGGGGCTGACCAACCCGGCGGTGCAAAAGCGCTTCGGCACCGACAAGCCGGTCTGGGGCACGCTCTACGAAGGCATGGTGCAGCCGAGCGGCGCCACCATCGACGCCGCGTTCGGCGCGCGCCCGCTGTTCGAGGCCGACATGCTGGTGCGCGTGAAAAGCGCGGCCGTCAACCAGGCGCGCACGCCCATGGAGGTGCTGGAGGCCATTGACCAGGTGATTCCCTTCATCGAGCTGCCCGACCTGCTGGTGCAGGCGCCGCCCAAGCTCAATGGCGCCGGGGTGAGCGCCATCAACGTGGGCGCGCGCCTGGGCGTGGCGGGCCAGCCCCTGGCCGTGCCGGCGCTGCGCGCCGAGCGCTATGCGCTGCTGGACGCGCTGCAGGGCATGCAGGTGACCCTGGCCGACGCGCAGGGCGCCGTGCTGGGCCGGGGCAAGGGCAGCGACATCCTGGAGCACCCGCTGAACGCCGTGGTGTGGCTGGCGCAGGCGCTGCGGCAGGAGGGCATCGCGCTGCAGCCGGGCGACCTGGTCAGCCTGGGTTCGTTCTCGCCGCTGCTGCCGCCCAAGCCGGGCCTCACGGTCACGGCCACCTACGAGGGGCTGCCGGGCGCGCAGCCGGTGCGGGTGACGTTCAAGTGACAGGCGGCGGGGCGGCCGTGGGCGTGTTGTGCGCGTTCTTCCGGCATGATGGCGGGCTTTCGCTGAGCCGCCCGTGACCGCCCCCGTTTCCTCCCACCGCCTCACCCCGCAGATGCGCGCCGTGCTCCAGGCCATGGAGCGCGCCGCGCGCCCGCCGCTGCACACCCTGCCCGTGGCGCAGGCGCGCGCCGCCTACGAGGCCGGCGCCGGCGTGCTGGAGCTGCCCAAGGCCGCGCTGGCGCGCGTGGAAGACCTGCACATCCCCGCGCGCGACGGCCATGCGCTGCCGGCGCGCCTGTATGCGCCCACCGAGGGCGCGCCGCTGCCGCTGCTGCTGTACCTGCACGGCGGCGGCTTCACCATCGGCAGCATCGCCACGCACGACGTGCTGTGCCGCGAACTGGCGCGGCTGGCGGGCTGCATGGTGGTGTCGCTGGACTACCGGCTGGCGCCCGAGCACCGCTTTCCCACCGCCAGCAACGACGCCTGGGACGCGCTGCAGTGGCTCGCGCGCCATGGCGCGCACCTGGGCGCCGACCCGGCGCGCCTGGCCGTGGGCGGCGACAGCGCGGGCGGCACGCTCTCGGCTGTGAACGCCATCCTGGCGCGCGACGCGGGCCTGCCGCTGGCGCTGCAACTGCTGTTCTACCCCGGCACCACGGCGTACCAGGACACGCCCTCGCACAGCGCCTTCGCGCGCGGCCTGGTGCTGGATGCGACGGCCATCGACTGGTTCTTCGGCCATTACGTGGCGCTGCGCGAGGAGCGCGCCGACTGGCGCTTCGCGCCGCTCAACGCCAGCGACGTGGACGGCGTGGCCCCGGCCTGGCTTGGCCTGGCCGAGTGCGACCCGCTGGTGGACGAAGGCATTCTGTACGCCGACAAGCTGCGCGCCGCCGGCGTGCCGGTCGATCTGGAGCTCTACCGCGGCGTGACGCACGAATTCATCAAGATGGGCCGCGCCATTCCCGAGGCGCGCCAGGCCCACCACGACGCCGCGCAGGCCCTGCGCCGCGCCTTCCAAACGGATTGACACATGGCCATGACCTACCAGGACTTCCGCTGCTTCCACCGCCTGCGCGTGCGCTGGGCCGAGGTGGACATCCAGAAAATCGTCTTCAACGCCCACTACCTGACCTATGCCGACTGCGCCATGACCGAGTACTGGCGCGCGCTGGCGCTGCCCTACGAGGCGGGCATGCGCCAGCTCGGCGGCGAGGTCTACCTGAAGAAAGCCAGCGTGGAGTACCACGCCTCGGCGCGCCTGGACGACTGGCTCGACGTGGGCATGCGCTGCGTGCGCATCGGCGACAGCTCCATGGCGTTCGAGGCCGGCATCTTCGCGGGCGAACGCCTGCTGGTGTCGGTGGAGCTGCTCTACGTCTTCGCCGACCCGGCGACGCAGACCAAGCGCCCCGTGCCGCCCGCGCTGCGCGCCATGGTCGGGCACTTCGAGGCGGGCGGCGAGATGGTCGAGCTGCGCGTGGGCGACTGGGCCACGCTGGGGCGCGACGCCACGCAGCTGCGCGTGGAGGTGTTCGTGCGCGAGCAGGGCATCGACCCCGCGCTGGAGATCGACGGGCAGGACGCCACGGCGCTGCACGCCGTGGCCTACAACCGCCTGGGCATGCCCATGGCCACCGGGCGCCTGCTGCACGACGGCCCCGGGCTGGCACGTATCGGCCGCATGGCCGTGGACCGCACTGTGCGCGGCCAGCGCTGGGGCCGCATGGTGCTCGACGGCCTGGTGCAGGCCGCCCAGGCGCGCGGCGACCGCGAGGTCACGCTGCACGCGCAGTGCAGCGCCGAGGGCTTCTACCGCCGCGCCGGCTTCGCGCCGCAGGGCGAGCGCTTCGAGGAAGCGGGCATCACCCACATCGCCATGCACCGCAGGCTGGGTTGACTATGCTTTTGATAGCTTCTGGCGCTTACTGGGTAAGGCCTAGCGGCTAATTTGATCAAAATCCTGGCGTTGTCAGGCATCGGGCTGCGCGTAGCGGCGCACCAGGCGGCCCAGCGTGGTGGCCTGCACCAGCAGGCTGAAGACCACGACCACGTAGGTCACGCCGATGACCAGGTCGCGCCCCTGGAATTCCGGCAGCGACAGGGCCAGCGCGATCGAGATGCCGCCGCGCAGGCCGCCCCAGGTCATGATCTTGACCGCGTGCGGGCTGACCTGGCGGAAGCGCCGCAGCGCCGCCATCGGCAGGGCCACGCTGACGCCGCGCGCCAGCAGCACCACCGGGATGGCGACGAGGCCGACCCACAGGCCCGAAAAGTCGAAGGCCAGCGCGATCACCTCCAGGCCGATGAGCCCGAACAGGACCAGGTTGAGCAGTTCGTCGAGCAGGCCCCAGAAGCTAAACAGGTGCTCCCGGGTCTTGTCCGACATGTGCCTGGCCGCCCCGTGGTTGCCCACCACCAGGCCCATGGCCACCACGGCCAGCGGCGCCGAGACGTGCAAGTACTCGGCCAGGCTGTAGCCGCCCGTGGCCAGCGCCAGCGTGATGAGGATTTCCACCGGATAGCTGTCGATGTCGCTGAGCAGCCAGCAGGCCGCATAGCCCGCGGCCACGCCGAACACCAGCGCGCCGGCGACCTCGCGCAGCAGCAGGGTGCCGACGTGCGCGGCCGAGAACTCCGAGGCGCCCGTCGCCAGCCCGACCAGGGTCAGGAAGGTCACCATGGCCGTGCCGTCGTTCAGCAGCGCCTCGCTGGCGATCTTGGCCTCCAGCGAGGGCGGGGCGCCCGCGCTCTTGAGCACCGCCAGCACGGCGATGGGGTCGGTCGGCGAGATCAGCGCGCCGAACACCAGGCACCACAGCAGCGGGATGGGGTGGCCCAGTGCCGCCGTGGCGTAGTACATGCCCACGCCGACCACTGCGGTGGAGATCAGCACCCCCAGCGTCGAGAGCGAAATGATGGCCACCTTGTGCTCGCGCAGGCGCGAGAAATCGACGTGCAGCGCGCTGGCGAACAGCAGGAAGCTCAGCAGGCCGTGGAACACCACTTCGCTGAAGTTGATCTGGGTGACGAGTTTCTGCGCGTAGGCCGACATCTCCGGGCGCGTCAGGCCGATCAGCGAGACGGCCAGGCAGGCCACCAGGCCTGTCAGGGTGATGCCCAGGGTGTCAGGCAGGCCGAGCCGCTTGAGGTACTTGAGGTTGATGACGCCGAAAACGGCGACGATGGCGAACAGGACGCCGGCGCCTTGGAAGATGGTGGGCATGCTGGGGTGGCGGAGTGGACGGGCTGACGCGGGCTGCGTTGTGCCAACGCAAAAATCATAGCTGCTGGCGCTTGCCGGAGTAGCGCTGGTGCCACTTTTGCCTTGATTTTCTGGATGGCACGGGTGTGCGCCGTGCCATGAGGCCCGATGGAGAGCGAAGCAATATTGTCAATAATAAGAATGTTTCTCGTTCATATTATTCTGATTTGCCGTGTCTTCCTCCCTGGCTTCTCCTCTGGTCGCCGCGCTGGCGCTGCACTACGACGAACTGGTCAGCTACGTGCGGCAGCGGTTCGCGGGCAGGGACTGCGCGCACGATGCCGTCCATGCCGTGTGCGTGCGGGTGCTTGAAGCGCCGCATGCCGCCGACGTGCACACGCCGCTGGCGTACTTGCGGCGCGCGGTGCTGCACCAAGCCATCGATTTCTGCCGCCATGACGATGTTCGCGCGGCGCTGATCGAAAGCCGGGCCGAGCCGCCCGAAGCCTTCGCGGCCGGGGGGGATGGCGAAGCCGCGCTCGCATTCAAGCGCGAGGTGCAGGCGCTGGCGCGCATTGTGGAGGCTATGCCGCCACGCGCGCGCCAGGTCTTCCTGCTGCATTGCGTGCATGGCATGGGCCACCAGGAGATCGCTGAGGCCATCGGCGTGACCCGCAGCATGGTCAGCCACCATGCCGCGCGGGCCCTGCGCGACGTCGCGCTCCGCTGGGCGCCCGCGCGCGCCTTGTACCGCAGCGCGGGCGGCGTGTGATGGACAGCGGAAAACAACAACCGCCGCCGCCCAGGCCGACCACGTACCCGCCCGCCGCGCACCTGGACGCCTTGCGTGGCCTGGTGCCGTCGCGCGAGGAATTGCTGCGCGAAGCGCGCGCGCAGACCGAGCGCCAGCACGCGCGCCGCAAGGCCGCCGCCCGCGCAGCCCTGCCCGCCGTGCTGGTGGCCTTGGTGGCAGGCGCCTGGTGGGCCGACCCGGTGCTGCGCACCGAGACGCTGCAGACCGCCATTGGTCAACAGGCGCGCTGGGAGATGCACGACGGCAGCCGCATTCAGCTCGACACGGCAAGCACGGTGCAGGTGGAGATCCGGCTGGCGTCGCGCCGCTTCGTGCTCGAAGCCGGCGCAGCGGCCTTCGTGGCCGCGCACGGCTGGCGGTCCTTCGTCGTGGAGGCGGGCGACACCCGCGTGCGCGACATCGGCACTGCCTTCGACGTGCGCCGCGAAGGGGCCGGCGCGCAGGTCATCGTGACCGAGGGCGCGGTCGAGGTCACGCGCGGCCGCACGGCCCTGGTGCTGCACGCCGGCCAGTTCGTGCGGCCGGACGCCCTGGAGGCGGGCCAGGGCCGGGTGCCGCAAGAGGCCACTGCCTGGCAGCAGGGACGCATGGCCTTTGACGGCACGCCGCTGGCCGATGCGGTGCGTCAGATCCAGCGCTACCGGGGCGCGCCCGTGACGCTTGCCGACGACCCTGCGCTGGCGGCGCTGCGCCTCTCGGGCGACTACGACGTGCAGGGCGTAGAGGCGCTCATTGATGCGCTGCCGCAAGCCCTGCCCGTGCGCGTGCGCCGCGCAGCGGACGGCGCGGTGCACATCGGCGCACGCCGGCGGGTCGCTGGCGAAGGTAAAGATATGTAACCGACATCACCTTCGCGATCCCTCGCACGCCAACGGCATGAACGCGCTCCGGCGCGAACCTGTTTCCACATCCATGCCAACGAGGGAATCCATGCACCCAGAAATCCATGCCCATACGCCGGGCCGCCAGCGCCATCCCGGGGCGCATATCGCATTTGCGGCATTCGGCGCGTTCGCCGCCTGCGCAGCCATCCCCGCCAGTGCCCAGGAGGCGTTACCGCCGCCCCAGGCGCAGGCCGCCGCCGCCGCTGAGATCGACATACCGGCCCAGCCATTGGATCGTGCCTTGACGGCATTGGCCCGCCAGTCTGGCGCGCGTATCGTCTTTTCCACCGCGCTCACCGAGGGCTGGGCGGCGCCGGCCGTGCGGGGCCGGCTCACGGTGGCGCAGGCGCTACAGCGCCTGCTGGCCAGCTCGGGCCTCGTGGCGCGGCAGACGGGGGAGGGCGGGGGCTACACCGTGGTCGGCACGGCAGCCGCCGCCACCGCCGGCGCCACGCTGGCCGAGGTGAAGGTGACAGCCGCCGCCGAGAACGTGGATCGCACCGAGGGCTCGGGCTCCTACGCGGCGCAGGCGGTGGGCAAGGGCCAGGTCGCGCTACGCGACGTGCCCCGCTCGGTGTCCGTGCTCACGCGCCAGCAACTCGACGACCAGCAGATCACGACGCTGGACGCGGCCGTGGAGCAACTGCCGGGCGTGACGCTGGCGCCGTCCACGACGGGCTACATGGCGTCGAGCTACTACACCCGCGGGTTCAAGGTGACCAGCATCCTGGTGGACGGCTCGCCCTCGTCCGTCTGGAACGACTACGACACGTCGAGCAACACTGGCATGGCCAAGTACGACAACGTGCAGCTGCTGCGCGGCCCGGATGCCGTCTTCTCGGGCAGCGGGCAGCCCTCGGGCGCGATGAATCTGGTGCGCAAGAAGCCGCTGGCCGAGCCGCACCTGAAGTACCGCGTGTCGGCGGGCTCCTGGAACAACTACCAGGGCGAGGTGGACGTGACCGGCAAGATCGCGGAGATGGGCAACCTGCGGGGCCGACTCGTCGCGGCCTACAACGACCGCCAGTATTTTTTTGGCGGTGCCGATCGGCAGCTCTCCACGCTCTACGGCACCCTGGCCGCCGACCTGGGGGAGCGCACCGAGCTCACCGTGGGCATGAGCCACGACCGCAACGAGGGCTCCGGCCGCGACGGCGCACCGCATCTGCCGCGCTATGCCACGGGCGAGCCGCTGCCGGTGCCGCGCGGGCTGGGGTACACCCGGTGGTCCTTCACCGATGCACACTCGACCAATGCATTCGCCAGCCTGCGCCACGACTTCGGGGCGTCGTGGATCGGGCACCTGAACGCGTCACGCACGGCATCGTCGCTGCGCACCAACGTCTCTTCGTACAACGGCGCGGTGAATCCGCGCACGGGTACGGGCTCGTATCTTTATGAGGGCACCTGGGCCGAGGGGGAGCACAAGGTGACGGCCATTGACGGCTACGTCACTGGCCAGTTCGACCTGCTGGGCCGGCGCCACCGCCTGATCGCTGGCGCTGACCACCGCGATTCAGACAACGTGACGGATCTCTACTATGGCACCGCCGGGCGCGTGGACATCAACGACTGGCGCACGGTGAACCCCGATGCGCTGCTGCCCCGCAATGCGCGCGGCGCGTTCGACGGCACGATGGCCAGCCGCACGCGCGAGCAGGGCGCATACGCCAACGCGCGCTTCGAGCTGGGCCGGGGCTGGAGCACCACGCTGGGCGGCCGCTATTCGCGCATCCGCATCCAGCGCCCCGGCGGCTCGACCTGGGACAGCGACGGCCAGCCCTACATCGCCACCAACCAGAGCAGCGGCAACTTCATACCGTTCTACGCGCTGGCCTACGAGCTGTCGCCGCACTGGTCGGCGTACTTCACCGTCGCCAGGAGCTTCGAGGACCAGAGCAACTACTACACCGAGTCCGGCCGCCCGCTGTCGCCCACCACGGGCCGCAGCTTCGAGCTGGGCGTGAAGGGCGAGCACTGGGACGGGCTGTTGCAGACCAACCTCACGGTCTATCGTTCGCGGCGCGACAACTTCGCGGTGCGGGTCAGCGATTCCAGTGGCTTCGACGTGCCCGGCCGCAGCTGCTGCTACAGCGGCGACGGCCGCTTCCTGGCCCAGGGCATCGAAGCGGAAGTCAGCGGCAAGCTGGCGCAGGGCTGGCAGGTCAATGCCGGCTACACCTACGACGACAACGAGACCTCCTACGGCGCCAGCGACGGCACGCGCTATGCCAGCTACACGCCCAAGCACATCTTCAAGCTTGCGTCGCGCTACGACCTGTGGGGCAGCCTGGCGGGCTGGACGGTGGGCGGCGGCGTGCGGGCGCAGTCCAGCTTCTTCAAGAGCGGCACCGTCGGCACCTGGAACCCCACCGGCGGGCGCGACGGCGCGGGCGCCTTCGATGGGCCCGCAGTGGCTTACCGGTTCACCGAGCCCGGCCGCGCGGTCTGGAACCTGTTCGTCGAGCACCGGCTGTCAAAGAGCCTGACGCTGGCGCTCAACATCAACAACCTGTTCGACAAACGCTACTTCAGCGCGGTGGGCAATACGGCCGGGGGCAACATCTTTGGCGAGCCGCGCAGCGTGGGGCTGACGCTGCGCGGGCAGCTATGACGGAGAAACTCAGATGTCCGCCAGCAGCGCATAGGGCAGCGGCAGCAGCGTGAGCGGCACGCCGCCCGCGTGCAGCGCGCCGCCGGCCGCCGCGACCTGCAGCGCCACCAGCGCATCCACCCCGCCGCCCGGCGCGGCGGCGGCCTGCACCACGGTGCCCACGGGCTGCTCGGCATCGCCGGGCGCGAACACCTCGGCGCCCACGGCCAGCGCCGAGGGAGCGTGCGCCAGGTAGGTGCGGCGCTTGAGCGTGCCGCGGAACTGGCTGCGCGCCACCACCTCCTGGCCGGGGTAGCAGCCTTTCTTGAAGTTCACGCCGCCGATGGATTCGTAGTTCAGCATCTGCGGCACGAACGCATCCACCACCGGGGCGGTGAGCGTGGCCACGCCGCTGCGCACCTCGCTCCAGTCCCACAGGCCGGGCGCCAGTGCCGGGCCGGCGGGCGCGGGGGCGTCGGCCGGGGCCACGAGCAGCGCGCGCGGCTGGCCTTCCGCCGGGTAGAGGTGCACCACGCTTGCAGGGCCAAAATCGGCTTTTGACCAGGCGGGCAAAGCGCTGCCAGCTATGGAAAGCAGAGCGTCCCCGGCCAGGCCCCAGCACTGGAAATCGGCCGAAGCATCCGTCAGCCGCGCCTTGGCGCGCAGCACGAACATGGACAGGCGCTTGAGCGCCGCGGGCAGCAGGTCGCGGCTGCACACCAGCAGCAGCTCGGTGCCGCTGCGCTGGAAGGCGATGAAGCTGGCCAGCATGCGCCCCTTGGGCGACAAGTAGGCCGCCAGGCGCGCCTGGTGGTCCTGCAGCAGGGCGAAATCCTGGGTGAGCTGGCCTTGCAGGAACGACGCGGCGTCCGCGCCTTCCACGCGGATCACGCCCAGGTGGGGCAGGGGGGCAATTCCGTTGAGAAGCTGGGTCATGGCGAGCGATTATCATCCCCGGCTCTATTCATTCTGTGCGCTGGGGTTGTGCGTCGCTTACTGGTTTTATTGCTGTTGATTGCGGGCGCACTGGGCGGCGGCGCGGCCTGGTGGCTGCACCAGCCCCTGGATCTGGGCGGCGCCCAGGCGCTGGAGCTGGAGATCGAGCCCGGCACCACCCCGCGCGGCGTGGCCCGCGCCGTGGTGGCCGCCGGGGTGCGTACCGACGCGCGCCTGCTCTACGGCTGGTTCCGCGTATCGGGACAGGACCGGCGCATCAAGGCCGGCAACTACGAAATTCCTGCAGGCACCACGCCCCAGGGCCTGCTGCAGAAGCTCGCGCGCGGCGAGGAAACCCTGCGCGCGCTGACGCTGGTCGAGGGCTGGAACTTCCGCCAGGTGCGCGCCGCGCTGGCGCGCGACGAGGGCCTGCGCCATGACGCCACGGTGCTGGACGATGCGCAGCTGATGGACAGGCTGGGCCGCCCCGGCGTGGCCCCCGAGGGCCGCTTCTTCCCCGACACCTACACTTACGCCAAGGGCAGCAGCGAGCTGGCGCTGCTGCGCCGCGCCCTGCACGCCATGGACCGTCGCCTGGAGGCCGCCTGGGCCCAGCGCGCCAGCGATACGCCGCTCAAGAGCGCGGACGAGGCGCTGATCCTCGCCAGCATCGTGGAAAAGGAAACTGGCCTGGCCAGCGACCGCGCGCACATCGCCGGCGTCTTCGCCAACCGCCTGCGCGTGGGCATGTTGCTGCAGACCGACCCCACGGTCATCTACGGCCTGGGCGAGAAGTTCGACGGCAACCTGCGCAAGCGCGACCTGCAGACCGACCACCCCTGGAACACCTACACCCGCCCCGGCCTGCCGCCCACGCCCATCGCCATGCCGGGCAAGGCGGCGCTGCTGGCCGCCGTGCAGCCGCAGGAGACGCGCGCGCTGTACTTCGTCGCCAAGGGCGATGGCTCCAGCCATTTCAGCGCCACGCTGGACGAGCACAACCGCGCGGTCAACCGCTACCAACGAGGGCAGAAATGAAACACCCCCTGAGGCGCTTCGCGCCTTCCCCCTCTCTCTACGCGCTTCGCGCTATGGGAGGGGGACGCAGCCAGCGCGGCGGGGCGGCCCTTGCGCGGCTGCCCGCGCTTGGGGCGCGCCGGTTTCATGGGCCGTGGGTGGCGCGCAGCGCCATGGAGAACTGATATGGAGCCAGGGCTGTTCATCACCTTCGAGGGCATCGACGGCGCGGGCAAGAGCTCGCACATCGAGGCGCTGGCCCGTGCCTTCGAGGCGCAGGGCCGCCGTGTCACGCGCACGCGCGAGCCCGGCGGCACGCCGCTGGCCGAGAAGCTGCGCGCGCTGCTGCTGCACGACGCCATGGACGCGCTGACCGAGGCCCTGCTGGTGTTCGCCGCGCGGCGCGACCACCTGGTGCAGGTGATCGAGCCCGCACTGGCGCGTGGCGAGGTGGTACTGTGCGACCGCTTCACCGACGCCACCTTCGCCTACCAGGGCGCAGGGCGCGGGTTCGATCAGGCGGTGCTATTGATTCTGGAGCATATGGCGCAGACTGGGCTTTCCCCAGACCCCGATTTGATGCGTGAGCCCGATGCCACGGTGTGGTTCGACGTGCCGGTGGACGTGGCCGCCCGGCGCCTGGCCGCCGCGCGCGCGCCCGACCGTTTCGAGGCCGAGCCGCAGGCCTTTTTCCAGCGCGTGGCCCAGGGCTATGCCGAGCGCGCCGCTGCTGCGCCGCAGCGCTTCGTGCGCATCGACGGTGCGCAGCCGCTGGCGCAGGTGCAGCAGCAGGTGTTCGCCGCGCTGCGCCAGCGCGGCTGGCTGGAGGAGGCCGCGCCATGAGCGCCATCGCCCCCTGGATCGCCGCGCAGCGCGACCAGCTCCTGGCCCAGCGCGGCCACGCCTGGCTGCTGCAGGGCCCTTCGGGCCTGGGCCAGTTCACGCTGGCGCTGGAGCTGGCGCGCGCCTGGCTGTGCGACGCGCCCACGCCCCAGGGCGCCTGCGGCCAGTGCGGCAGTTGCCACGCCGTGGCGGTGCACACCCACGCCGACCTGTGCGTGCTCATGCCCGAGACCGTGATGCTGGCGCAGGGCTGGCCGCTGCCCGAGAAGGCCCAGGCCGAGATCGACGACAAGAAGCGCAAGCCCAGCCGCGAGATCCGCGTGGAGGCCATGCGCGACGCGGTGGAGTTCTGCCAGCGCACCTCGGCGCGCGGCCGGGGCAAGGCGGTGCTGGTCTATCCGGCCGAGCAGATGAACACCATCACGGCCAACGCGCTGCTCAAGACGCTGGAGGAGCCGCCGGGCGACACGCGCTTCGTGCTCGCCAGCGAGGCCGCGCACCTGCTGCTGCCCACCATCCGCAGCCGCTGCCTGGGCCACACGCTGCATTGGCCGGCCGAGGCGCAGGCGCTGCAGTGGCTGCAGGCCCAAGGCCTGGCGCCCGAGGTGGCGCAGGCGCAGTTGCGCGCCGCCGGCGGCCGCGCGCAGGACGCGCTGGCGCAGGCCCAGGCCGGGCGCAGCCCCGCGGCCTGGGCGCAACTGCCCAAGGCGCTGGCGCGTGGCGAGGTGGCGGCGCTGGCCGACTACACCCCGGCCCAGGCCATCAACACCCTGCAAAAGCTCTGCCACGACCTGCAGGCCAGCGCGTGCGGGGCTGCGCCGCGCTACTTCGCCACGGCCGACCTGCCGCCGCCGCCGCCCTTGCTGGCGCTGGCGCGCTGGGCCCAGGCGCTGACGCGCGCGGCGCGCACGGCCGAGCATCCGTTCAACACCGGCCTGATGCTGGAGGCGCTTGTGGCACAGGCGCGCCAGACACTACACTCACGCCATTGAAGAGAGCCCCACGAGCCCATGAGCACTCCCTCCACAGCGCCGCGTCCCAGCGTCATGCAGCTGGCCATCAAGGAAAAGGCGGCCCTGTATGCGGCCTACATTCCTTTCTTTGCCGAGGGCGGCATCTTCGTGCCCACCAACCGCGAATACCGCCTGGGGGATGACGTGTACGTGCTGCTTACGCTGCCCGACGACACCCAGCGCTACCCCGTGGCGGGCCGCGTGGCCTGGGTCACGCCCGCGCGCGCTGGCGGCAACCGCACCCAGGGCGTGGGCATCCATTTCCCGAAGGACGAGAAGTCGCGCCAGCTCAGGCTCAAGATCGAGGAAATCCTGGGCACGGCCCTGGGTTCGGACCGATCGACGCAAACGCTCTGAGCTTTTTTGCCTACTCGCATGCCGGCCCGTGGGCCGGCATGGCCGTTTTCCAGCCTATGTTCACCGATTCGCACTGTCACCTCACGTTCCCCGAGCTGGCCAGCCAGCTTCCCGCCATCCGCCAGGCCATGCAGCAGGCGCAGGTGGATCGGGCGCTGTGCATCTGCACCACGATGGAAGAGTTCGCGCAGGTGCATGCGCTGGCCCTGGCGCACGACAATTTCTGGTGTTCCGTGGGCGTGCATCCTGACAACGAGGGCGTGACCGAACCCACCGAGCAGGATTTGCGCGCGCATGCCGCCTTGCCGCGCGTGGTGGCCATCGGCGAGACCGGGCTGGACTACTACGGCATGGAAGACCGCAAGGGCGGCCGCAGCATCGCCGACCTGGAGTGGCAGCGCGCGCGCTTTCGCACGCACATCCGCGCCGCCCGGGCCGTGGGCAAGCCGCTGGTGATCCACACCCGCAGCGCATCCGAAGACACGCTGGCCATCCTGCGCGAAGAGGGCGAGGACGGCGCGGGCAACCGTGCCGGCGGCGTGTTCCATTGCTTCACCGAGTCGATGGCCGTGGCGCGCGCGGCGCTGGACCTGGGCTACTACATCTCGTTCTCGGGCATCGTCACGTTCAAGAGCGCACAGGAGCTGCGCGACGTGGCCGCCTTCGTCCCCATGGACCGCATGCTGATCGAGACCGACAGCCCGTACCTCGCGCCGGTCCCCTACCGCGGCAAGACGAACACGCCGGCCTACGTGTCCTATGTGGCGCAGCAGATCGCGACCGTGCGCGGCATCGGCGTGCAGGCCGTGGCCGAGGCGACCAGCCGCAATTTCGAGGCCCTGTTCGCCGGGGTGCGGGCATGATGCGCCGCCGCCTGCTGGCCGCCTCGGCGCTGGGCTGGGGCGCGTGGGGCCTGGCCTGGGCGGGCTCGTACGACGATTTCTTCACCGCCATCCGGCGCGACGATGCCGGGGCCATCACGGCGCTGCTGCGCCGAGGGTTCGACCCCAACACGGTGGACGCCAAGGGCGTGCCGGCCCTGGTCCTGGCGCTGCAGCTGGAATCGTTCAAGGCCTTCGGTGCCTTGCTTCAGGCGCCTGGCCTTAAGGTGGACCAGCCCAACCCGCAAGGGGAAAGCGCGCTGATGCTGGCGGCCATCAAAGGCCACCTGGATCTGGCCCGCGCGCTGGTCGCCAGGGACGCCGATGTGAACAAGACCGGCTGGACGCCGCTGCACTACGCCGCATCCGGCACCGGCGACCAGCAGCCCGCGATGCTGGCGCTGCTGCTGGAGCACCATGCCTACATCGACGCCGGCTCGCCCAATGGCAGCACGCCGCTGATGCTGGCGGCGCAGTACGGCACGCGCGCCAGCGCGCAGTTGCTGCTGGAGGAGGGGGCGGACCCTGCCATCAAGAACCAGCTGGGCCTGGCGGCCGCGGACTTTGCCCTGCGGGCCGGGCGCAAGGACCTGGCGCAGCAACTGGCGGCTGCCGTCCGGCAGCGCCAACCGAACCGGGGCCAGTGGTAGCTTTATTTTTGATAGCTGCTAGCGCTTGACTGGCAAGAGCTGAAGGCCATTTTTATTGGAAATCAGCCTGTGTGGTTCTGCAGCCGCGCGTAGATGCCGCCCTGGGCCAGAAGCTGGGCGTGCGTGCCTTGCTCTGCCACGCGGCCCTGCTGCATGACGACGACGCGGTCGGCATGCTCGATGGTCGAGAGGCGGTGGGCGATCACCAGCGTCGTGCGCCCTTGCATCAGGCGCTGCAGCGCGTCTTGCACCAGCCGCTCCGACTCGGTGTCGAGCGCGGAGGTGGCTTCGTCGAGGATCAGGATCGGCGCGTCCTTGTAGAGCGCCCGCGCGATCGCCAGGCGCTGGCGCTGCCCGCCGGACAGCTGGGTGGCGTTGTGCCCCACCAGCGTGTGCATGCCCTGGGGCAGGCTGGCCACGTGCCCGGCCAGGTTGGCGGCTTCCAGGCAGGCGCGCACCCGTGCTTCGTCGAGGGGCGCGCCCAGTGCCACGTTGGCCGCGATGCTGTCGTTGAACATCACCACGTCCTGGCTCACCATGGCGAATTGCGCGCGCAGGTGGTCCAGGCGCCAGTCGGGCAGCGGGCAACTGTCCAGGAGGATTTCCCCTTCGCTGGCGAGCACGAAGCGCGGCAGCAGATTGACCAGCGTGGTCTTGCCGGCGCCGGAGGGGCCGACCAGCGCGACCACCTCGCCAGGACGCACGCTGAGGCTCACGCGGTCCAGCGCGGGGGACTGGTCCTGCGCGAACCGCACGGTCACGTCGCGCAGCTCCAGCGCGCCGCGCACCGGGCTCGGGGCCTGGTGGCCACTCGCCTCGCTGCCGGTGTCGTTGATGAGCATGAGGCCGCGCTCCAGGGCGGCCACGCCGCGCGTGAGCGGGTTGGAGACATCGGCCATGCGGCGCATGGGCGCGACCAGCATCAGCATGGCCGTGATGAACGAGGCGAACCCCCCCACGGTGATGGCCTGGCCGCCGTCCGCGCCGGTGCGGCTTTGCCACAGGGCGATGCAGATCACGGTGGACAAGGCCCCCGCCGCAAGCAACTGCGTGAGCGGCGTCATGGCGGCCGAGGCGATCGTGGCCTTGATCGCCAGGCGGCGCAGGCTGTCGCTGAGCTGGCCGAAGCGCTGGTTCTGCGCCGCCTGCGCGCCATGCAGGCGCACCACGCGGTGGGCCAGCACGTTTTCCTCGACCACGTAGGCGAGGTCGTCGGTGGCCTGCTGGCTGGCCTTGGTGATGCGGTAGAGGCGGCGCGACAGCGTCTTCATGATCCAGGCCACGCCGGGCACCACGACGGCGACGATGAGGGTCAGTTGCCAGTTCAGGTAGAGCAGGTAGCCCAGCAGCGCGACCAGCGTGAAGCCGTCGCGCGAGATGCCCATCAGGGCCTGCACCAGCAGCGTGGCGCCGGTCTGCACCTCGTACACCACGGTGTTGGAGAGCGCGCTGGCCGACTGGCGCGAGAACAGCGCCATCTCGGCCGACAGCAGCCGCTCGAACAAGGCCTTGCGCAGCAGCAGCATGCCCTCGTTGGCGATGCGTGTGATGGCGTACTGGCTGGTGAACTGGGCAATGCCGCGCACCAGGAAGACCCCGATGATGGCCAGCGGCACCAGCCACAGCTCCAGCGTGCCGTCGGTGAAGCCGCTGTCGAGCAGCGGCTTGAGCAGGGCCGGGATCAGCGGTTCGGTGATGGCGCCGACCACGGTGCCGAAGAAGGCCAGGCCCCATGCCACGCGGTGCCCGCTGAAGAACGGCAGCAGGCGCCGCAACCTGGCGCGCAGGCCCGGTGGCGTGGGGGCAGCGGCGCTGGCGGCGTGAGGGGTTCCGGAATCAGGGGCTTGCATGTGGGGCCGGATTCTACGGTTCGCCCGGTGTACCATACCGTTTGTCACAGGAGTTCGGGATCCATGTGTAATATGCCGGGTTGTCTTCCGGCTTTGTTGCGTAAGGTTCCGACGGCTGCCAATGACCACTGACCGATCCATCCCCTCCCCAGCGGCTGCGCCGCTTCTTCCTTTGCGCCGCCAGGTCCTGGCGGCGATCCTCTCCCTCCCCGCCATACCCGCTCTCGCACAGTTCCGTGTCGAAGTCACGGGCGTCGGACTGACGCAGTTGCCGATTGCGCTGGCGCCCTTCCGGGGCGAGGCGCAATCGCCGCAGCGCATTTCGGCGATCGTGCAGGCCGACCTGGAGCGCAGCGGACAGTTTCGTGGCATTGATGCCGCAGGGGCCGCGCTGGACGAAGTCTCGCGCCCCGACATGGCCCAGTGGCGGCAAAAAAGCGCCGACTCGCTGGTGACCGGCAGCATCACGCGCCTGGCCGATGGCCGCTACGACATTCGCTTCCGCCTGTGGGACGTGGTGCGGGCCCAGGATCTGGGAGGGCAGAGCTTCGTCGTCAGCCAGGGGGACCTGCGCCTGGTGGCGCACCGCATTGCCGACTTCGTCTATGAGAAGCTCACGGGGGAGCGCGGCGTGTTTTCCACGCGCATCGCCTACGTGACGAAAGCCGGCGGGCGCTACAGCCTGTGGGTGGCTGATGCCGACGGCGAGAACGCCCAGGCCGCCTTGTCGAGCCCCGAGCCGATCATCTCGCCGGCCTGGGCGCCCAATGGCACCCAGCTGGCCTATGTGTCGTTCGAGTCCCGCAAGCCCGTGGTGTACGTGCATGACGTGGCCAGCGGGCGCCGCCGTCTCATCGCCAACTTCCGCGGCTCCAACAGTGCGCCAGCCTGGTCGCCCGATGGCCGGCAACTGGCCGTCACCCTGACGCGCGACGGCAGCTCGCAGCTCTACACCATCGACGCCAACGGCGGCGAGCCGCGCCGCCTGATGCAAAGCAGCGGCATTGATACGGAGCCTGTGTTCTCCGGCGATGGCCGCACCATCTACTTCGTGAGCGATCGCGGCGGTGCGCCGCAGATCTACAAGGTGGGCGCATCGGGAGGCAACGCCGAGCGCGTCACGTTCTCCGGCAACTACAACATCTCGCCCAGCGTGAGCCCGGATGGCCGCTGGCTTGCCTATATCTCGCGTGTCGGCGGGGCCTTCAAGCTGCATGTCATGGATCTGGGCACGGGCGCCGTGAACGCCATCACCGATACCACCGCGGACGAGAACCCAAGTTTCGCACCCAATAGCCGTTTGATTGTCTACGCCACCCAGCAGCAGGGCCGTGAGGCGCTCATGACCGCCACGCTGGACGGAAAGATCAAGGCACGGCTGGCGGGGCAGGGCGGAGACATACGCGAGCCCGACTGGGGGCCGTACCAAAAACAGTGAATTCGATCTGATTTAACCCGTATCCAAGATTGCAGGAGCAATTGCGCATGAAACATTTGAAACGCCTTTCCATCGCCTTGACCGTGGCCGCCCTGATGGCAGGCTGCAGCACTGGCGTCAAGCTGGACGATCAGGCCCCTGTGGAGGACCGTTCGGCAGCGACCAATGCCGGTGCCAACACAGGCAATACGGCCCAAAGCGGTGTCGCAGGGGTCAACCTCGGCCAATCCGACCGTGACGGCGGCGGCCCCGTGGGCGTGAGCCGCACCATCTATTTCGACTTTGACAGCTATGCCATCAAGTCCGAGTACCAATCGGTGCTGGACGCCCACGCGCGCTTCATCAAGGCCGCACCGGGCCGCAAGGTCATGCTCGAAGGCCATACCGATGACCGTGGCGGCCGCGAGTACAACCTGGCGCTGGGCCAGAAGCGTGCCGAGGCCGTGCGCCGCTCGCTGGGGCTGCTGGGCGTGTCCGATGGCCAGATGGAAGCCATCAGCTACGGCAAGGAAAAGCCTGCCGTGCAAGGCGGCAGCGAGGACGCCCGGGCGCAGAACCGCCGCGTTGAACTGTCGTACCGCTGATGCGCAGAGCCCGCTTTCCTTCCTGGGCCAAGGCCGCGCTCGTGGCGGCTTTGGCATCCGCCTATGCGGTAGGTAGCCATGCGGCGCTTTTCGAGGATGACGAGGCGCGCCGCGCCATCCTGGAGTTGCGCCAGCGCGTGGATGGGTTGACCCAGGGGAGCCAGCGCACGGGAGACGAGTCGTCGCAGTTGCGCCGCAGCCTGCTGGATCTGCAAACGCAGATCGAGGCGCTGCGCACCGAACAGGCCAAGCTGCGTGGGCAGAACGAGCAGCTTCAGCGCGACATCGCGGAGCTGCAGCGGCGCCAGAAAGACATGGCGCAGGGCGTGGACGAGCGCCTGCGCCAGTTCGAGCCCGTGAAGGTGAGCCTGGATGGCCAGGAGTTCCAAGCAGATCCGGCCGAGAAGCGTGATTTCGAGTCCGCGCTGGAGGTTTTCCGCTCGGGCAAGTTCGCTGACGCTGGCCAGGCATTCGCCACCTTCATCAAGCAGTACCCGCGCAGCGGCTACGTGCCTTCGGCGCGCTTCTGGCTGGGCAACGCCCAGTACGCGACGCGCGACTACAAGGAGGCGATTGGCAACTTCAAGGCATTGCTGGCGGCTGCGCCCACCCATGGGCGTGCGCCCGAGGCCGCACTCTCGATCGGTAACTGCCAGGTGGAATTGAAGGACACGCGTGCCGCACGCAAGACCTTTGAAGACCTGGTCAAGGCCTATCCCCAATCCGAGGCCGCTGGTGCCGCCAAGGAACGCCTGGCGCGTCTCAAGTGACGGATCCCGTGGCCGATGAGGCAGATCTCCAGCGCCGCTTTGGCGGGCTGGAGCGTTTGTATGGCGTCGAGGGTGCCCAGCGCATCCGTACGGCGCATGTGGCCGTGGTGGGCATCGGCGGGGTCGGCTCCTGGACCGCGGAGGCTTTGGCGCGCAGCGGAGTCGGCCGATTGACGCTGATAGATCTTGACCATGTCGCGGAGTCGAACATCAACCGGCAAGTCCATGCGCTGACCGGAACGGTTGGCCAGGCCAAGGTGCAGGCGATGGGCGACCGCATCGCACAAATCCATCCTGCCTGCTCCGTGCTTTGCGTTGAGGACTTCGTTGACAGCGCGAACTGGCCTGGCGTGCTGCCAGTGGCTGTCGATGCCGTCATCGATGCTTGCGACCAGGTGCGCGCCAAGACATCCATGGCGCAGTGGGCACGAAGTTCGGGCAAGTTGTTCGTCAGCGTCGGAGCCGCCGGAGGGAAGCGTCTCGCGCACAAGGTGGACATTGATGATCTGTCGGCGGTCACACACGATCCTTTGCTGGCCCAGGTGCGCTACCAATTGCGCAAGCACCATGGCGCGCCGAAGGAAGGGCGGAAGATGAATGTTGCCTGCGTGTTCAGCAGGGAATCGGTGGCCCCTCCCGATGTGTCATGCGGCTTGGCTGGTGACGGCTCGCTCAACTGCCATGGCTATGGTTCGGTGGTCGCCGTGACTGCGACTTTTGGCCAGTGCGCAGCAGGATGGGTGTTGGATCATATGGCGCGCAAAGATTCGTAGCTGCGAAAACATGCTAGAATCTATGGCTTCTCTGTAGAAGTTGAGAAGAATTTTGGGTCGTTAGCTCAGTTGGTAGAGCAGCGGACTTTTAATCCGTTGGTCGCAGGTTCGAATCCTGCACGACCCACCACATAAAATCCAATGAAATCAAGGCCTTAGCGCGTGTGCGCCAAGGCCTTTTTTCTTTGCTTTTCCGAAAAAATTCGGGATTGGTGCAAAAGTGGTGCAGTCGGAGACTCAACGCCAGTCGATCTTCCTATTAGGAAAGGACATCGAGTGGCAAGCATTAAGAAGCGCGGCGAGTACTGGAGAGCACAAGTGCGCCGCAAAGGGTATCCGACGATCTCACTGGATTCGGCGCGCCAATGGTGGGCCAGTCGGTGCTCCTGGCCGGGGGCGCATCGCGGTGCGGCCAGCAATGACACGCCCACCGAGACGTTCGGGTAGCGTGCTGCCTGCCAACGCATGGGGTTGCTCGGCGCGGCATCTACGACAACATGAAGACAGCTGTGGACTCCTTGCGCTAGTTTTCCCGCGGATAATGAAAACATGAGCGACACCATCAATGCCGATCCGGCCGAGTTGGCCAAATTCTCTGAACTGGCCCATCGCTGGTGGGATCCTGAGAGCGAGTTTCGCCCTTTGCATCAGATCAATCCTTTGCGGCTGGAGTGGATCCTTGGGCGGACCCCCTTGAGTGGCAAGAAGGTTCTTGATGTCGGATGCGGTGGCGGTATCTTGGCCGACTCCATGGCCCGCAAGGGGGCGGATGTGATGGGCATCGACCTGTCTACCAAAGCCCTGCGGATTGCCCAGTTGCATGCTCTTGAGACGCAGACGCCCTCTGTCCAGTACCGAGAAATCAGCGCCGAAGCCTTGGCGGCCGAGCAGCCGGACCAATTCGATGTCGTGACTTGCATGGAGATGCTTGAGCACGTGCCCGACCCCGCATCGGTTGTACGGTCATGCGCACAGCTTGTGAAACCCGGCGGCTGGGTCTTTTTCTCTACCATCAATCGCAACATGAAGGCATTTGCCTTGGCAATCGTTGCAGCCGAGTATTTTTTGAAAATGATTCCGCGTGGCACCCATGAGTACGCCAAGCTCATTCAGCCGCGTGAGCTGGCCGCATATTGCCGAGAGGCGGGGCTTCAGCTACGCCAAGCCAAGGGCCTCTCGTACAGTCCACTGACCCAGCGATACAGTCTGGGCGCGGACACCAGTGTGAATTACCTTTTCGCCACGCAGAGGGCGGTGTGATGCGGGGGATGTTTGCGCAGGCCAAGGCGGTTCTGTTTGATCTCGATGGGACCTTGGTCGACAGTGCTCCCGATCTTGGGGCAGCAGTCGACAAGATGCGCGTGGAGCGCGGCCTGCCTTCCTTGCCTTTTGCTCGCTATCGGCCGATGGCTGGGGCAGGTGCCCGGGGCATGTTAGGCGAGGCTTTTGGCATAGGCCCGGACCACCCCGATTTTTCTGCGATGCGTGAGGAGTTCTTCCAGAACTACCAAGCTTGCCTGATGGAGCGGACCTTGCCTTTTGATGGGGTGGCTCAGCTCATGGATAGGCTGGCGGGACTGGGGCTGCCCTGGGGGGTCGTCACCAACAAATCCACCCGGTT
Source organism: Acidovorax sp. YS12 (assembly GCA_021496925.1). Lineage (NCBI taxonomy): Bacteria > Pseudomonadati > Pseudomonadota > Betaproteobacteria > Burkholderiales > Comamonadaceae > Acidovorax > Acidovorax sp. YS12. Next base: position 1,155,726 of record CP053915.1, on the reverse strand, counting down.
CAGCGAACCTTTGACGCGCGGCATACCTTTGTTCTCAATGGCCAGCACGGTGGTCAGCGGCGATACCACGCCCTATGCCAAGCCGCATCCCGCACCGCTTCTGGAGGCAGCGGAGAGAATGCGCATTGCCCCCCGTGACTGCATCTACGTGGGTGATGACGAGCGCGATATCCAGGCAGGGCATGCTGCAGGCATGGGGACGGTCGCGGCCATCTATGGCTACTTGGGACTGGTTCAGGAGCCTCTGGACTGGGGGGCGCACGCCATCATCAATTCCCCTCTTGAGCTCTTGCAATTGCTCGATAGGGACTAAAATAAGACACAAGGGGCTGTCCTGGTTTCGACGTGGGTTCGGAATCGGTGCGGTGCATGTCGAGCTTGAGTGATGCTCGTAAATCTCCATTCACTAAAGTAACTGCAAACGACGAACGTTTCGCACTCGCCGCTTAAATCCGGTGAGCCTTGCAACAGCACGCTGATGGGCTGGGCAAGGGGGTAGTGATACCTCCAGGCTGCAAGGGAATTCACATCAGCTGGCCGTCTGCCGGGTACCTTGGCAGAGGGTGAGATTAAAGGGTGCTGGCTGTCGGCATAGCGTGCGTCTGCGCGATGCCGACGGCGAGATTCAAAACAGAGCGCTAAACATGTAGATCTGCTCGACGAAGGCTTGCGGACGCGGGTTCAATTCCCGCCAGCTCCACCATTACGACGTCCAAGGGCGTTCACCAACATCCGGTGAACGCCCTTTTTCTTTGGTAAATCAATGGGTTACGGTGTGTAGACGTCCGGAGCGATTTCCTGGTAGCCAGGCTGAGGCGGGGGAACAGACGGGGGAACAAAATCCGAAAAGGGTAGACTGGCGGCGTTTGTTCCCCCGTTTCAGAGGGGAAATCCTAGCTAAACCTCTGGAGGTGTTCCCCCATGTTGACCGACGCACAGTGCCGCAACGCCGTCTGTTCCCCCACATCGAAGCGGGAGCGTTTGTCGGACTCGGGAGGCCTGTATCTGGAGGTTGCTCCCGGGGGATCGAGGCGCTGGTTCTGGAAGTATCGGCATGAGGGCAAGGAAGGGCGTATGGCTCTGGGCAGTTATCCCTCGGTCAGCCTGACGGCGGCTCGCAAGGCTCGTGATACCGCCAGGCTGCAGAAATCGACAGGAATAAATCCTGTGCATGCCAGAAAGGTGGAAAGGCTGAAGGCTTCTGCTAGTGCCGGGGATACCTTCAAAGCTGTCGCTCTGGAGTGGTACGACAAACAGAAGCCTCTATGGAGTGATTCTCATGCCGAGCGCTCGCTGCGCCAGTTCGAACGTGATCTCTTTCCGTGGCTTGGGGGGCGTCGCCTAGCTGAGATTGAGCCGGTGGAACTGCTGGCAACCCTGCGCAAGGTGGAAGAGCGCGGGGCTGTAGAGACGGCCGATCGTGGATTGATGTTGGCTCGCCAAGTTTGGCGCTACGGGGTCGCGACAGGCAGGGTAGGACGGGACATCACGGGAGATCTCAAAGGCGCGCTGTCTCCGTACCGCGGCAAGCACTTCGCTGCCATTACCGAACCGGCCAAGCTGAGTGAGCTACTGCGCGCCATCCAAGCTTACAAGGGCGGGCCTATCGTGCGGGCGACACTTCAGTTGGCGCCTTTGTTGTTTCAGCGTCCTGGCGAATTGCGTGGTGCAGCTTGGGCTGAAGTGGACTTGGACGCCGCCCTCTGGACGATTCCGGCTGCGCGGATGAAGCGGGGCAAGGACGGGAAGGAAAACGGGGATCCACATCTGGTGCCTCTTTCAACCCAGGCTGTGAAAGTGCTGCGAGAACTGCGCCCGTTGACAGGTCACGGCGCATTGGTGTTTCCTGGCGAGCGCAGCCACAGCAGGCCTATTTCAGAGAACTCGGTGCGCACTGCACTCATCACCATGGGCTATACGCCGGAGATCCAGACGTGGCATGGCTTTCGAGCCACGGCGCGAACCATGTTGGCGGAGCGATTGGATGTTGACCCGCTGGTCATCGAAGCGCAACTGGCTCACGCCGTGAAGGACGCCAATGGGCGCGCTTACAACAGGACCCAGTATCTGGCTCATCGAACGAAGATGATGCAGCGGTGGGCAGACTATCTGGACAGGCTGAGAGAAGGCAAAGCAGCAGGCAAGATGACTTCCAAAACTCTTGGCAATGCAAATACCTGATCTGCCGTTTCGCTGGGCTTGGTCACTGCGGTGGTTTGCCATGAATCGATGGCAGTTTCTCTCCAACTGATGTTGCGACCCTGTCGGCAAAGCGTGTGAGCTTGGCGGTGTGAACGGCCGTTCTGCAGCGATTGCTGTCGATCAGCCATGGTGTGGCTACCGTCTGCTTCTCGACCAGAAGCTGTCTTCGGCGAGCGACGTGTCTGTCCGTCGAATGGTCTCGCTCGCGCAACGAGGCGAAGGTTTGCTCAGTGCGTCGCTGTGCCAGCAATCAGGCGCAACGGCAGGGCGCGTAGACCTCGATCTCGACGCGTCGGTTGCCGACGGGCAGCACGGCCAGAGGTCGGTACGCACCGGATGATGTCGGGGGTTCTCCATTTATATCGGAGGTTTAGGACGAGCTCCGCCAGGGCGCCGATGCAATCAATTATTCTTGGGTGTCGGGCGCGCGTCCAGCTCGTCGTGACCCGTCAAATCAGTGGCATCACAAATGTTCGAGGGAGTTCCATGCAATACGACCAAGCTCGCGCCCTACAGCTGCTCCGAGAAGGCAGTGGCAATCCTGCAGCCACCTTCCGCGACTCGCAGGAAGATGCGATTCGTCACCTGGTCATGGGTGCGGCGGGGCGCCTACTCGTCATTCAGAAGACGGGCTGGGGCAAGAGCTTCGTTTACTTCATCGCGGCAAAACTGATTCGTGAACAGGGAGGGGGGCCAACCCTCCTGGTATCGCCCCTGCTCGCGCTGATGCGGGACCAGGAGATGGCGGCCGAGCGCATGAAGGTGACCGCTAAGGCGGTCAACTCGACCAATCGGATGGATTGGGCCGAGATCGCCGAACAGATCGAGGAAAGAAAGATCGACGTCCTCATGTTCCACCCGAAGCAACTGGCGAGCGCAGAGTTCCAGGCCAGCCTTCTGGCGAGGATTCCCAACGTGTCGATGCTCGTCGTCGACGAGGCCCACTGCATTTCGGACTGGGGGCATGACTTCGTGCCCGAGTACAAGCTTGTTACGCGGCTCATTGCAGCGCTGCCTCCCAACTTGCCGGTGCTTGCGACCACGGCCACGGCAAACGAACGTGTGTCGAACGATCTCGAGCGGATCCTTGGTCCGGACCTGCTAGTGAAACGCGGATCGCTGAATCGCCCGTCAATCACACTGCAGACGATCACGTTTACGAGCGACGCACAGAGGCTCGCCTGGCTCGCAAAAACCGTCCATTCGCTGCCCGGCAGCGGCATCATCTATGCACTGACGAAGGCTCACGTGCAGTACATCGTCAGTTGGCTCACGCACTGCGGCCTTTCGGTCAAGGGTTATACAAGTGATTCAGAGGATCGCGCTGTTCTCGAGCAGGAGCTCAAGGAGAACAAGGTCAAGGCGCTTGTCGCAACCTCCGCGCTTGGCATGGGCTATGACAAGCCGGACCTGACCTTCGTCATCAACTACCAGCCGCCGTCCTCGGTCGTCCATTACTACCAGCAGGTGGGGCGTGCGGGGCGTGCGATCGCAGATGCTCGCGGGATCGTGCTGGCGGTGAAGAACCAGCTTGACATCAACACCTACTTCATCGAGAGCGCTTTTCCGAAACCGGACGAGGTGACCGCGGTCATGAAGGCGCTCGATGCGGCGGGGGACGAAGGCCTTTCCGTACCGGGCCTTCAGGAGACGATCAACTTGAGCAAGGGGCGAATCGAAAAAACGCTGACCGCCCTCGCCATCGAGAGCCCGGCACCGATCGTGAAGGACGGCTCAGCCTGGAAAGCCACTGGCAGTATGCTGGCGAAGAGCTTCTGGGAGACGGCTGAGAGGGTGACCGAACTGAGACGCGCCGAGCATGCTCAGATGAGGGAGTACATGGCCCTCACTGAGGGACACATGAAGTTCTTGGTCTCGGCTCTCGATGGTGACCCGACGACCGTTGAGGCGCCGCGCAGTCCACCGTTGCCCACGGAGGTCGATCCAGCGCTCGTTGCTGAGGCGGATCGGTACATGAGGGACAGCAGCTTGCCGATCAAGGCGCGCAAGAAGTGGCCTGACGGAGGATTGGACGGATACGGTCTGCGCGGAAACATCGCTGAGAAGTCGCGCGCGAGGGACGGTGTCGCGCTCTCGATGTACGGTACGGCTGGGTGGGGCGACATCGTCCGTGATGCTCGTTACGAACACGCGCACTTCGGCGACGACCTAGTGAAGGCCTGCGCCGGGCTGGTGCGCCGGGCAGGTTTTGAACCAGCTCCTAAATGGGTTACCTGCATCCCGTCACTAAACAATCCGGATCTCGTCCCGAGCTTTGCTAAGCGGCTTGCCTCTGAGCTTGGCCTGCCGTTCCACGCGGCGCTGACCAAGGTGAAGCACACCTCAGCTCAGAAGTCCATGCACAATAGCTCTCAACAGGCGAGGAACCTGGATCAGTCGCTTGAATTCAGCGACTTTGACGGCAAGGTCGGTCCAGTGTTGTTGGTCGACGATATCGTGAACTCGGGTTGGACATTTACGATCGGCGCTTGGCTGCTGCGCTCCAACGGTTGCGGCGAAGTGTGGCCTCTCGCGCTTGCCAAAACTGGAAATGAAGAATGAGTCTGCAGATCTCCGCAAACTGCCAAGCGATCTTGCTTTTGACGGCGCCGTTGATGGTCGGGAAGATTGGCACCCGTGCGGAACTGCTGAAGCAAAGTGAGTACAGCGACCTTACAAGGTTCCTTGTGCAAGAAGGCTTTCAGCCGTCCGACCTTCTCAGCCCACAGTCTCCTGCGCTGCGCCAAGCCGAGAATCTGTTCGGGCCAGGACGGCTGACCCGCTTGGTGGGCAGAGGGTTTCAGCTTGCCCAGGCGCTTGATTACTGGAGTGCGCGCTCGATCTGGGTGGTGAGTCGCGCCGATGCCCGGTATCCCAAGCGGATCAAGTCGCGCCTCAAGCACGATGCGCCGCCCATCATGTACGGTTGTGGCGATCCGGATCTTGTCGACAACGGCGGCCTGGCGGTCGTAGGCTCCCGTGACGCGGACGACGAGATGCTGAGCTATGCCCAGCGTGCCGGAGAGAGGGCTGCCAATGCTGGCAGAGGCTTGATTTCAGGAGGCGCTAAGGGTGTCGACAGTGCTGCAATGGATGGAGCGGGGGCTCTCGGCGGCATAGTCTGTAACGTCATGGCAGAAGGACTGGCGCAGGCGGCGATCAGTCGGAGATTCAGAGATGGCCTTCAAGAGAGGCGCACATTGCTGATTTCGCCCTACGATCCAAGCGCTGGCTTCAACGTCGGGCACGCCATCGCTCGCAACAAATTTATCTTCGCGTTGGCTGACGTCGGCTTGGTCGTGAATTCAGACTTGGAGCGGGGCGGGACGTGGGCAGGCGCGATAGAGCAGCTTCGCAAGCTTCACTTCGTTCCGCTCTACATCCGATCGAGTGGCAAGCGTTCAGCTGGCCTAGACGCTTTGCTCCGAGAGGGAGCCTTGCCCTGGCCAGAGCCGGAGGACGGGGAAGCGCTAGAAGCTCTGTTTGCCGATCGATCAAACGATAGCCATATGGCCGCTGCTGCTGCAGCTTACCAGGGACATCTTGACTTCAAGATTGCTGCTGGTGCGCCGAGCGGGGGGGCGGATGCGGCTCCAGATGCAGTGCGCCAGGTGTCGATGCTTGAACAGCCGGCTAGCAACCCAGAGGCCCTCGAAGAGGGTACGTCAGATCCGTCGACTGCAACCGCAAAGTCGACACTCCTTGAGGCTCCTTCGAGTCCGCCAGTTGACTTGAAGCAGGAGATGTTCGCGACCTTTGAACAATTGATTCGGCAGTTACTTCACGTACCCAAGAAGGCCGCTCAGATCGCCGACGAGTTGGATCTCAATCAGATGCAGACGCGGAACTGGCTGGACCGGCTGGTTGCCAAAGGTGTAATCGAAAAGAAGAAGAGCGACGCGACCTATCGGCTTGTCGTTTGAGGTCCCTCTGACGAGCGCGCCTCGCTGAGGCCGCACCCAAGTCCGAAATGCGAGCCTCGGGAGCAGCCCGCCAAATCGACAGCCACTTTCGTCAGGGCGTGCCATGGCCTTGCTGTCGCCTGGTCTTTGTAATAAAGCGATACGCGCGCTGAGCCAGTCGTTCGATGCCTGCGCGAAGCAGGTGCGAACGTCGAGAGACTCTGTCAAGCGTAGTACTTGAAATTGTGCTTCCAACTGCTTTGGGGAAGCCCAGGATTTGCAAGAATAATTTCGCCAACTCGGTCGGAATACTTGATGGTGATAGGCCGACCTTCACCCAGCTGGCAAGAGTTGTAGTTCAGCTTGGTCAATCCCAGGATGTCTTTGGCTACCTGAACGATGTCACCTTCTCCAAATTGGATGGTGATTGACAGGGGGACGGGAATTTCGAAGCCGTCGTAGCTTGCGATGCGAGCTTTGAAGCCATTGGTGTACAAAAGGCCGTGGCGGCTTGTCCGCTGCCAGAAGACGCCACGTTGGACCGGATACTGGCCTCGCTTTCCGACGTCCGGATGGTCGTCATAGCGGTACAGGCGCTGACCGCCACGGTCTTGGCGGACACGAATCGAGATGAGTTTCACACCCTCTGGAACCGCCCTCAAGAATCCCTTGTATTCATCCGGACTCACACCTGAGTGTGTATGCAGAAAAATCTCCTTTAGTGGTCGACCGTCCTGTTCCTGGTAGGTTTCGATGGTGCCTCTCAGCAGCGCCTCAGCTTTTTCCGGTGGAAGGTGATATTCGCCTGTTTTAGCTGAGTACCAAGCACCAAACTCACCGACGAAAACAACGCCGTCACCGCTGTCCAAGAACATCTGTGCTGCGCAGCAAGCGGTACGCTTGTTTTCGGCGAGTTTGTAGGCCAGGCCAACGTAGCAGACGCCTTCTCGAGCCCAGGGCGTTTTCCATGGCTTCGCGCCGCACTTGTAGTAAATGGCCGTGCCGAAATTCCACAGCCGATCAGACAATGGGTTTTGGCCTTTTTCGCCGAGACGCACCTTCGGCGTGATATGGAGTGTTGACTCCTTGATGATTTGCACCGGCAGGTCGAGTCCCATCAATCGGCCCTTGAGTTGCCGGCGGAAGTCTGGCGAGTAGCTACGAGATTCCTCGAACGTCTCCAAGGTCTCGCGGACAGCGGTCACCGCCTCGTCTTCAAAGTCGTCAAACATTCCCTGCTGACCGGTTTCTCGGTCAACGATTGCCTGCTCTAGGAAAGAACGCTCGTCGCGGCTTCGTCCAGCATCGCTACGCTTGCTCAGAGGAATGATTGAGTTCGGACGACAGTTCTCAAAGACTTCGTCGGGGACAACGCAGATGGCCAGAGCGGGGCGTGAATCGAGCTTTCCGAGCTTTTCCACCTGTTCCATGTACAGACCAGTGACCGCGAATGCGCGGTCGTGTTTATCCGCTTTACGTGACGCATCCGAGAGCTTCTCTGCGTCAATGGCATAGCTGCGAACCGGCGATGGCCATTTGGCACCGAAGGCCACGTCAAAGCCTGGAAACGGTGGCCAAGCCCGATGTCTGGCGGGGTCAATGCAGGAGGCTGGCGCATTCAGCGCGGCGCACCAATTCTTCCAGGCCTCTATGCCGCTAGCAGTGCCAAGAACAATGTTGTCCGGGAGCTGCTGCCTTGCCTCTGCAGGTCCAAAGAGGGCCAGTCCGTCATGCGGGTCTTCAGCGGTTTGGCCATGGCCAAATTCAAGAAGTGGCTCGCCCAGAAAATGAAATGTATTGCTCATTGAGCCTCTCCAGCCTGGGGCACGCCATCACTATCGTCGGACCCGTCTTCTTCATCTTCGCGAGTCCTGTTTTCGGCGAGCTCTTCGCTCATATCGACCATTCCTGCGAGGGCATGCACGTCGAGTCCGACTGGGCACATCCATTTGAGCGGGTTGGTACTCATCGTTACGGATCGGCGTCCTTCGCCATATCGAATGAGACCAGGTTCTGCTTCCAATGCTTGAACTACTCCAAGTAATCGCGGGAGCCAGTCTTTGTTCCACCAATTCTTCGTCACAACCTTGCGACGTCGTCCCAGCTCTTTGAGCTCATAGACCTTGCCATTGAGGTCCGTCGGGCGGACATAGACGTTGACGACAACGTTCCAACTCCCATCAACGTCTCGTTGTGGCTGGAACTTAGGAGATAGTTGGTAGAGGAATGGCGATGCCCTTTCGCCCCAGCCTTTGGTCCGTTTGCCGGTGAGGCTGACGCGGGTGTCTCGCCCGTCAACGTGTCGGATACGCTGCGTCCATGCTCCATCTTCGCGCTCCGGAAAATAATAGATTCTTCTGTCTGAACACCAAGCCAGCCCCTTTTGCGCACAAACGACGGTAAGGCTCCGGCGAACTAATTCCTTCGCGACATCCTCTGTCTTCTTGCCATCGCGCTCTGGGTTGTTGGCCCACAGAAATTCCGGGGTGCGTATTGCCTTGACGGAAGGAATGGCGTTCTCCGGAGGCGGGGTGAAGGCAACCAACCGGTAGGCATTCAACTCCACAAACGCCCAGCTCGTTCTCAGTTCATCGAGCTTTGCCGTGGATAGCGCTGAGTGGAGGTCGTAGACCAACATCGTCTCAGGCAATCCCAGCGCAAAGATGTTTGCGAAAACAGGCTCTTCCTTCGCAATGGTGACCCGCGTAGGCATGTAGTCGTTCAGCGCTATAGCTTTGCCCTGGTCGAGCATGATGTCTGGCTGAATTCCAAGACCTGCCAACCTGGCCACGATTTGCTCAAGACCTGTGCTCCAGGAATGTGAGAAGTCTGCCGGGGTGGAAGGGCGTAATCGAGAGGGCAACTTTGACGGCTCAATCTCGGATGCTTTGCAGAGAAGCACCAGTGCTCCTTTCCCCGCCGCCAAAGCGCACCGCTCGAGCAGCAATTCATCGGCCATGCTGGATTGCGACAAGACGGGGATGTATTGTGTGGCCCTGAGGTCAATGAGCTTCCGAACGCTCTCGTCTTGGTTTTCACCTGCAAAAGGCGCGGTGCCTCGACACCAGACTCGGAAGCCCGCGAGCGTGAGTCTGCGCGAAAGCCAAGTTGCGAGCGCATGGTCGGAGTCGACATGGTCAACAACCAGGGTATCTCGGCTCTCAGAAAGCGATTCACCACCTGCTTGCGGAAAAAACGGAGGCGTGAAGATGCTGGGATGCTGCGCCAAGAGATGGCGCTGAGGTCCGACCAGTAGCACCCTTAATCTTTCCAAGTCGAAGAGGTCTAGCTTCCAACCGAACTCACTCCGGACGAGTTCATGAGCGCCGTCCTTTTCCGCAGCGTTCAATGCTTCTGTGCATACGAAAACGAACAAATCTGGGTTGTGAGCCTGTTCGCGGACCCGAGCGCAATCGCTTTTGAGCTTGGTCTTCCAGTCGCCCCGAACGGTGTACGCAAAGACGATTTTTCGCCCGTTCGAATCGGATCGAATGATTGCGTCACGCCCGCCGTCACCGGTTCCCCCCAATGGGTCTATCCCGGGATAGTCGGTACCTGCAAGGAGACCTGAACAGAGCCGTTCGAAGTCGCGATAGCTTGAGACACGCTCTAAGCAATAGGTGATACGGTCAGCGGACATATGTAAAGCATACGATGCATTTGTCGCATGTGTCCTGTTCGCTGGGTCGACCGCGGCCTCTGCGCTCACTTTTGCTGCGGGTTTGAAGGTTCATGCCGGGTCACATTGCGCATTTGGCGAGCGTCCGCTTTGAGGCGCACTGCCGCCGCATGAACCATCCTCATCGAGCGCCGGCAACCAGCCTGGAGCTGCCACGCCTGCGATCGGTTCTGCAGCGACTTCCGTCAATAGACCTTTTGTGTCGAACGCGTACTATCGATAACAAGAAGTCGCTCGTATATGCCCGCCAAGGGGCCACCATTTGCTATCAAATTAGCAGCATTTTGAAGAGCAAGTGCGCCGTACCGAGCTACGGAGGTAGCCTCTTTAGGATCAGGAAATCTACTGCGGTCCGCAGGCGTCGCAACGAACCGCAATGATGGTATGGCGCTTCATAGAAGTGAACAGAAAAGGAGGAGATGATGAAACACGACCAAGGTTCGGCAATCTCAGGATTAGACCTGACCATCGTCAAAGCTGACCCTAGGTTGGCGAGGATCTTGGGTGGCGATGACTTGGTTTGTGCTGTAGAGCTGTGGGTGTTACAGCTACGCGTTCGAGGTTCTATTGAGAGCCGCCTTTTGTACGGCCGCGTTTCGCCATTCGATTTCAGCAATCGTCGCTGGAGCTCTCCCGCGGAGGATCACTTCAAGGTCGTACGCGATGGGCTTTTTGCTCAATGTGCACGACTAACTCTCTACTGCTCATCGAATAACTTGCTTAGGCTCCTGGGAGCCATGACAGAAGGTTCCACCCTCGCAGATGCCAGCAAGAAAGCTGACGTTTTGATGTCTGCAGATTTTGAGGACCGTTTCGGAGCTCTGAATTTACAGCTCCCCCTTGCGGTGCGACCTTCAATGCATCTGCCTACTCGTGACTACTTCCGCTGGTCCACCAACAAGGTCAGTCCGCTTGATAGCTGTAGCGGCGACAGTGCATCGATTAGCAGCCTGGTGAAGTCCGAGCTCTTCTTGGTTGGAGGAGACGAAGACCGAGAACTCGCCAGTTTTGCTATTGACTTGCTCAGCGCAGACACAGGCCTTGAGTTTGATGGTCTTGACGCATGGCGTACCGGCGATTTGGAACTGCTGGTGCTTCCTGGTTTGACGGAGCGAGGCGGCGCTCTTGTACACCTAAACACAGTTTCCTGCGGCGTGAGCGTGCAGGTAGAGCAGCCGCTCGCTAGCGGTGCGAACAGCTTTAGGGTACACACGCGGCTTCTCAATGATGGCGCCGTCATTCACAGCACTTCAACAGTAATCCCGGCTGTTGCTACTTTCCCTTCGACGGTTAATCTCAACTGGCCGCCCGCATTAGATGCAATTCGAGATGCTTTCGTGTTAGAGATCGAAGCGCAGAACTTTCAAAATGGGACTACTTGGCTTTGCTATCAATGGGGCGCATTCCTGGTGCGTGAGATTGGCCAAACGATGCATATCACCGGCTACCGCGCGCTCTTTAAGAGCGATTGGCTATCCAAGGCGTTGCGCCCCTCACATATGAGCCGACTCGAAGAAGCGCAGCAGATTACGCGGCACACGAAAGGGACGGAGTCTGTCATTGGAGGGCGTAAAGCTGACCCTTGGGTAACTGCAAACAGGCATGTCACATCCACAGTCAAGAGCTTAGTACCTCCGATATCCAAAGGAAGGTTTTTCCTACGCTATTCCGAGGGCGAGAACACTGGTCGCCTCGAACTGGCTGAGTGGATTAAGCTTCTTCTCGCAGAGCACAGAGACAAGCACATCGCTTGGTTCGACCCCTACATGGAAGATATGGGCATCCACCTTCTGAACGCATACGGCTCGGACAGTGGGACTTACACAGTTTTCACAGGCTCAGGGCGTAGCGAGTCGACTCCGTGGTGGGAACACTTGTATGCGTGGGCGGAGGGGGGCGACCCACCCGAAGATCGCCCCGACAGGCGTATCCAGAATCTGCTGGCGGCATGCAAAGACTGGGTAAAGCGATATGGGACGATCCGCTTGAGAGTTTTTGGACTTCCACAGGAGGACCTTCATGATCGCATGGTGCTTATTCGAGACGCCCAGATGCGGCCGGTCGTGGGGTACCACTTATCGAACTCTCTACAGAAGGCAAATGAAAACTACCCGCTACTGATAACTCCTATTCCGACGGACGTTCTTCAGCGTGTGCTTGACTACTCTGACGGGATTCTGCGTTCCAGCGCCAGTCCATCAGGTGGGCGAGCGGTAAAGCTTAAGGCCCTATTCGATTCTGAGGCACAGGAGGAAGAGCTCCCTAGATACATACCAATTGATGTTCTTGGCATGGTTCGGTGCGGCGAAATCCTAGACTGGTGGCTTTCATCTTGCGACCTTACTGGGTCAGACGCTCCCACCCTAAAGGAGCAGCTCAGTATTCGTGGCCTCTTGCGTGACGGCCAACTTCGAGACAATGTGTTCGAGCACTTGCCCGCAAAAATTTGGAGGGAAGGCGTGCAGCTCTCGAACTTCAATTCAGCCTGGGACGCCCTTGGCATGGTGTTGAGCAGTACGATGGCTGGCGACACTATTTATGAAGCTCCGGATACGTCTGTTCCGCCACTGAGGGATGCGTTGGTCAAGTACCTAGACTCGGATCGTCCTGACGCTATTCAGCCTCCAGAGCGGAGGACCATGGTTGATATGACCGCCGAATTGCGAAGAAGTTTGGCCGATTTGATGAAACACGCTGCCGAACCGCAGCAAATTTTTTGTTATGACGTAACGGAAGTTTCTTGGGGCGACTATTACGCATTGAAGGTCCTTTGGGCGACAGACCCTGTCGCCTTTCTGACGTGGGTCGAAGAGGGTGCCGATGAGCGCTTCAGAGCGAACCGCCGTCGGCAATTTGGCCTAAAGTGCGCCGCTCGACTCATCTCATTTGAAGTCGCGCGGTCTTGCTCACCCCGTCAGCTCGAAGCTCTTCTGAAGAGCGCTAACGGTCTGCTTCGCTGGATTGGATACGTTGCCTTCGAGAGCATTGCGCATGATGACCCTAAGGCGTTGGCACCGAGCGGCATTACGTCTCTATTGGCTTTGGATGACCGTTTAAGTCTGCTCGGTTGGATGACAGCACGGGCAGTCCGCAGGAACGTGCCCGTACGGCAGGCACTCATACAGGAACTTCACGCATCACTGCCTGCAAAGCTAGATGACTTAGCCTTAAAACAGTTGGTCGATTCCATGCGAAATGTAGATGGGAAGGTGCATGGCTCCCCACCGTGGATGTTTGGAGAGGTCCTGTTGCATCTCGTAAACACAGGGCGGGTCGACGTAGATGTACTCGCGAAACAGTGGTTCGAAGAGTTGTTCAACATGTGGACGGAGCGTGATACGTCGAGCATCATTTTCCGGATTGATACGGAAGGGTACTTCACCGACGAAGTGGCTAGCCTTTGTGCGGTGGCATCAGTCAGTGTGAGTAATCATCTCCTCAAAAAAGTTGCTAAGGAAGTCGCAGTACATGCGCGAGTGGTGCAGCGGCCGTTCTCCGCTCAGATCAGTTGGTCTTCATACAATCAAGCTTTCGAGATGCTGCTGTGGATTTCTCGCTTCCTATGGGCTTGGCTTGAAAAGTCGTTCCGACCCAGCCAAATCGAACAGGTCTTATGTTCCGTGGAAGCGGCTTTGGCGAGAAGAACTGAAGGCGAGTGGGGTCGGAGTAGTTCTGCACAACTGCTCAGTTATCGAGAATCGAACGTCACTAGTGGCGCTTAGTGGTATTGGGCAGTCCGTCTCGCAAAAACCGAATTTTTCATGACCGACCACTGACTGCTCCTAGCGTCATCATCCATTCGAGATCAGGATTTGAACGGCTGCAGCCAGCCTGAAGGCGACGGCTGAGATCAATGGGCGCCCAATTCAAATGCGATTTCCAACCAGAGATCAGACCGAACATATTGTTTACGGGGAAGCGCTTGAAATCGGCTACCGTGTGGGGTCAAAAAAATCCTGCATGGCAATCCGGATGAATAACAGCCCCACCACAGAGACCCGCGTTGCGGTGCTGGTCGACTGCGACAACGTCTCGCCTGAAATCCTTGAACATGCGCTGCGCATGGTTGCCCAGTTTGGTCGTGTCGTGCTGCGTCGCGGCTATGGCAACCAGGCCACGCTGGCCAATAGATGGCAGGATGCCTTGGTGCGCCTGGCATTTACGCCTTGCCTGCAATACCAGTATGCGGCTGGCAAGAACACCGCTGACATCGCGCTGGCGCTGGACGCGTTGGAAGCGCTTTTCGATGCAAGGGCAGACACCTTCTGCCTGGTCACCAGCGATTCCGATTTCGCCTACCTGTGCCGCAAGCTGCGAGAGCGTGGAGCGACGGTGTGCATCGTCGGTGAGCCCAAGACGCCCGATGCGTTGCGCAACGCCAGCGACCAGTTCTTCGAATGGGTCCGTCCCGCGCCGCCGGTCGAGCAGGTCCTCGACTCTGCTCAAAAGCCCGCGGCGAAACCGGAGCCTCCACACGCCGATCAGGCCAAGCAGGAGCCTCCCAAGCTTGTGGTCAAGCGCAGGCCACGCTTTCTTGTGGAAGCCGTGGCGCTTCTTGCCAGCGATACATCGGAGGGCAAGGTGGGCCTTGGCGCCCTCGGCCAATACCTCAAGCGTACCGATCCGGCCTTCTCTCCACAGACTTACGGGCACTCCGGGTTGTTGAACATGGTGAAGACGTACGACCTGCTGGCGCCGCAGCAGGAGCCGGGAGGGCATTGGTCGGTGAGCCTGCAGCCCAAGACGGAGAGTGCCCCGGAGGCGTAGGCATCGCGCGTGTAGGGCTCTGGTCCGGGTCAGCGCTGGTGCGTTCTTTCGTGTCGTACCCGAGGAGGTGTTGGTGAAGCGTTCAGAACTTTATGGGCTGGTCTGGAAAACGCCGCTCCGGCATCTGGGACCTCAATTGGGCTTGTCGGACGTCGGCCTGTCCAAACTCTGCCGCAGGTACAACATTCCTGTGCCGCCTGTCGGCTTCTGGACCCGCCATGCGGCTGGAAAGCCCAGTCTCCCCACACCATTGCCACCGGCTGAAATGGACTCTGTGATCCCTTTGCCGGACAAGGACACAACGGCGGAGCGCTCGGAGGACGCGACGAGACTCCAGCAGGTCCGGCAAACCTTCTCACGCGCGAAAGACGGCATCGCCGTGTCGCCCATCGAAATACCGACGTCGCTCGACAATTGCCATCCGCTGGTGGCCAGGACGGCCCGCTTCTTCCAGTCCATCGAGCGTGAGGAGCAGAAGCGGGCGCGGGACAGGGAACGTGCTGCGGCTCAGGGGCGGCCTTTCTTCGGCGGCGTCACGGGACACCACATGTCGATGGGACGGTACATCACTGACGAAGGCTGCCTGCGCATCACCGCCACGACGGCCAACATTGACTGGATTCTTCGTTTCCACGAGGCGCTGCTTCGTGGACTCATCGCGGGAGGTTGCCAGGTCGTTGCCAGCGGCAAGGGCTCCCGTAACACGGTCGAGATCCGCAGGGCAGGGGGCTCGATTTGCCTGAACTTCGCCGAGCAGGCGCAAAAAATCATCAAGCCCCCGCGCAAGGGCGTCTTCTATGAGCCTGCGGAGTACAGGGCCCTCGATGCCTACAAGCTGAAGCTGGAGCGAGACTGGAGCGCCATTGCCCGCCAGTGGACGGGGACCCGGGAGCAGATGGAGAAACGCCTCCCCGAGATCACGCAGGCCCTGATCGCATTTCCTGAGGCAGAAGCGCTTCGCTCGAAGCTCGTTGCCGAGGAAGCCGCCATGCGGGCGAAGGTGCGGCAGGAAGCCGATCTCGCACGCCATATCGCGGCCGCCGCCGAAGAGGCCCGCGCCAAGCGCCGGGAAGCCCGGGCATCCCAGCTACCGCGCGCCCTTGCCGTTGGCGAGGCGCTTGGAGACTATCACCGTGTTCTGGACATGCTGTCCCGCCTGGAGGTGATCGCAGGTGACAAGTCAGAGGACGAGATCCTGCATACATGGATCGCCCTGGTGCGAGGCAGTCTCAAGGATCCCGTGCATGGGCTTGCCGACGCGTTGCGGGCCGAAGGCGGGGCGCCGGATCGGCCGCTGTGGTGGCCCGAGTGAGGTTTTCTGGGGTTTGCCTTGTGCACCTCTGCGGAACGGATCGGAGTCCAGTGCTCTCCCGTACGAGATGACCTGAGGTCCGGGCATCCGCCTGCTCCGGCGCCTGGTTGCAAGCCCTGGATGGGTTGCTCTCAGGTGACGGGGGACAGGTCTCTGCGAAGTCTGTTCCTATCGAGCCTGATGATTGACTAGCTGGTGATCGACTGTTCTTGGCTGCGCTGGTTTTTTGCTGATGTGAGGGATGCAGTGGTTCAAGGCATCCAGCGCTGCTCAGTCCTTACGGTAGCTCTCCCAGCACGCGCACCTCTTTGAGCGAGTGCTGCGTCTCGGCTTGGGATTGCCAAACCGCCTGCGCACTTCGCGTTCCAGCTCGTGCGCCATGCCGCGAGCTTCCTTTTCCCCGCGCAGCGCCCGCAGCCGCCATTCACGGGCCTGGGCCATCAGGTCTTCGTCCTGTAGTTCTTGGATTTCCATGGCAGGTGCCATTGTGCCCAGGTGAACGCTGGCCGCTATTTGTGGGGGTATGACTTCTTGCATGGAAAGAGGATGCTTGGTCTGCGCGTCTCCGGCCTATGAACAGGGCCGGCCGCGCTGTCGTGCCGTGCATCGAGCCGCCTGTGGTGTCTCGCCCCTTCCGTGCCTCCATCGTTCCCTCGCTGCGCTTGGCTGACGCCTTCGACCCGGCTCGTTGACCCGGGCCTGCGCGCTGCGCTTGCCTCCAGGGGATCGGCTGTGCAGCCCATCCCCGCCGCGCTGGGCTTGGCGCCCCTGGGATACCGCCGAACCGGCCGTGCCGGATCGGCCTTCGCGTCTGCGGCGCTGCGCGCTTCGCTTGCGTGGGGTCGGCGTGGAGATCGGGCCATTGCCTGTCCAGCCATCTTTCCTGAATCCATCACCTTGCTCGCGACTGTAGCCCGCGGCCGGGTGCCGTCAAGGCGCGCCGGGCCGTGTCCTCGGCTGCGCCTGCGGGCCGCACCCACCCTGCGCTTGTTTCCTTGACGGCACCCGGCCGCGCGCTCCTGACCGTCGCGGGCGATGAACTCAGGAAAGACGGTGGCAACGAGGCCAACCGGGTTCTTCGTGCCGACCCCACCGGAAGCCCGAAGAGGGCTCTGAATCTAGGAATCCGGTGAGGCTTTTTCAACAGCCAACTTCGTCAGGAGAAATCACCATGCAACTCGCATCCCGTTTCGCACCGCAATCACCGGTGCTGCGTTCCGAGCATCCCTTGTCGGACGACCAGATCAGGGCCGTGGCCCCGTCCATCTTCGCGCAGGCCCCGCACGGCAGCCGCTCCGAACGCTACAGCTACATCCCCACGGCCACAGTGCTGCAGGAACTGAGAGGGGAGGGCTTCCAACCCTTCATGGTCTGCCAGACCCGTGTGCGCCAGGAGGGGCGGCGCGACTTCACCAAGCACATGGTCCGGCTGCGCCACGCCAGCCAGATCAATGGCCGCGAAGCCAACGAAATCATCCTGCTCAACTCGCATGACGGGACCAGCAGCTACCAGATGCTGGCGGGCATGTTCCGCTTCGTCTGCCAGAACGGGCTGGTGTGCGGCGACACCGTGGCCGATGTGCGCGTGCCCCACAAGGGCGATGTGGCAGGGCAGGTCATCGAGGGCGCGTATGAAGTCCTGAATGGCTTCGGTCAGGCGCAGCAGTCCCGCGAATCCATGCAGGCGATCACCCTGGACGCCGGGGAGTCGGAGGTGTTTGCCCGCGCAGCCCTGACCCTCAAGTACGACGACCCGGCCAAGCCTGCGCCCATCACGGAAACGCAAATCCTGATGCCCCGCCGCACGGACGACGACCGCCGCGACCTGTGGAGCGTGTTCAACCGCACCCAAGAAAACCTCATCAAGGGCGGCCTGCGCGCCCGCGCCGCCAACGGACGCCGCCAGAGCACCCGGCCCGTGCAGGGTATCGATCAGAACCTGCGCCTGAACCGCGCCCTGTGGCTGCTGGCTGATGGCATGCGCCAGCTCAAGGCCTGAGTTCCGGCCGGAGGGGGGCTGCCCCTCCTGTCATCCCTTGTTTGTCTCGCTTCCCTTTTTTCTTTCCCTTTCTTTGACCGATAGGAGCTTCATCATGAACACCGCTACCTTTCAGGAAACCCATGCCATCGCCACGGGCAGCACCGCCATCACCATGGCGGCTTCGCAGGAACTGCTGCTGATCCCACTGTCCAAGCTGCGGCCCTCCAGCCGCAACGTGCGCAAGAGCGGCGGCACGTCGATTCCCGAACTCGCATCAAGCATCCTGCGTGTGGGCCTGCTGCAAAACCTCACCGTGGTGGCCGCGCCAGATGGCGAGCATTACGATGTGGTGGCCGGGCGCCGTCGTCTGGCTGCGCTCAAACTGCTGGTCAAGCGCCGCAAGCTGGCGAAGGACCATGAGGTTTATTGCCTGCTGGTGCAGGATGATGCGGCCCGCACCGTCAGCTTGACCGAAAACGTCCAGCGCGAGGCCATGTCGCCCATCGAAGAACTGTTCGCCTGGAAAGACCTTGTGGCCGAAGGCAGGCCCGTGGAGGACATCGCCGCCGATTTCGGTGTGACGCCGTTGGTAGTGCAGAGGCGCCTGAAGCTTGCCAACGTCTCGCCCCGGCTGCTGGTGGATTTCCAAACGCAGGCCGTGACGCTGGAGCAGTTGATGGCGCTGGCCATCACCGACGACCATGCGGCGCAGGAAGCAGCGTTTTACGATTCGCTGCAGTGGCAGCGCAGCCCCGAAGCGCTGCGCGATCACCTGACCAGCGAGGAGATTGACGCCAGCCGCGATGCGGTGGCGCACTTTGTCGGGCTGGAGGCGTACGAACAGGCAGGCGGCGGCGTCCGGCGCGATCTGTTCGCGGATGATCACAACGGCATCTTCCTGACCGATGGTGCACTGCTGGACTCCTTGGCGCGGGACAAGCTTGCCCCGCTGGCTGAACGGGTGCGCGCCGAAGGCTGGGTCTGGGTGGATGCGGCGCCGCGAGCCACCGCATCCGACCTCTACCAGTTCCAGCGGGCGCGGAGCACACGCCGGGAACCCACCAAGACCGAGGCCAAGCGCATCGCCAAGCTGGAAGACCAGCAGGCGAAGCTGCAGGAGCAACTGGACGACGAGAATGAGGACATGACCGACGAGCAGGCGCAGGCGCTGCACGACGCCATGGACGTACTTGGCAATGAACTGGAGGCCGTGGAACGCCAACTGGTCGAATACCCGGCTGCCGTGGTGGCGCTGGCCGGTGCCATCGTGTCGGTCGATTCCATGGGCGGGGTGGTGGTGCATCGTGGCCTGCTGCGGGAGGAACAGGCCAAGGCCCTGCGGGATCAGGCGCGGCAGGAGGAGGGCGGGGCGGGCGGCAACTCGGATGCCGACACCGACGAGCCAGTCAAGTCCGGAATCTCGGAGAAACTGGCCAAGCGCCTGAGCGCGCACCGCACGGCAGCGCTGCAGGCCGAGGTGGCGCGGCATCCCCACGTTGCACTGGTGGCCCTGGTGCATCGCCTTGCACTTCGGGTAATCGTGGAGAGCTATGGGGTGGGAGACTCGGCACTCAACATTTCTGCGACACCCCAGGATGGGCTTGGATTGCATGCGCCGGACATGGCCGATGCCCCCGCAGCCGTGGGCATGCGCAAGGTGCGGGAGGCGTGGGCCCACCGCCTGCCCAACGACTCGGACGCGCTGTTCGCAGAACTGCTTGCCTTCCCGCAGCAAGAGCTGCTGTCACTGCTGGCGGTGTGTGTGGCTTCCACGGTTGGTGCGCTGGCTTCACAGGAGGGAGAAATCCCTGCTGCTGCGCTGGCGCAGGCCGTGAACCTCGACATGCACGACTGGTGGACCCCGACCGCTGCAGGCTACTTCGAGCATGTCTCGAAAGCCAAGGCACTTGAAGCGGTGCAGGTGTTTGCGCCCGATCAGGTGAACCGGCTGGGCAAGCTCAAGAAGGGCGAGATTGCGAGCGAGGCCGAACGGCTGGCTGAGGGGACAGGGTGGTTGCCGGTGATGTTCAGGGGGCAGGAATCGGCTGTCGAAGTCGAAACAGAAGCGGGGCGCGAGGTCGGGGGTGATGCCGATGGCAGCGTCGATACCAGTGGCAGCGCTGATTCGGAGGTCCACGAAGACGCACACGCTGTGGCGTGAGCATGAAGCCCCGGCCGTTGAGCCGGGGCTTCTTGAATAGGCGCGACGCGCGCGGCAGGTCTGCCGCGCGCGTTGGGACTTCCGGGGCGCCAAGTCCGCTGAGCCCGGAGCGGCGCGCTACGCCAGAACTCGCTGCGGTGGGTAGGAGGAGTCTGCAGGACACGGGAGCATCGAACAGCACCGATCATCCGCAATCCTGCGCTGATCTGGCTTGTGACAATTCACCCAAACAACCCATGAACCACCAAGGCGTCAGCGAGATATTCTTTGAAGAGTCCTATACCGTACCGGCGGACCAGACGGCGAAGTCGCTGTTTGCACGGCTGCCTCACGGCAGCGGGTATGCAGAGCGGCTGATTGAATGCCTTGCCACAGGCTACCTGGTGGCGGTGATCGAATCCATCTGCATCCGGGAGATGCAGCAGCACGTCGATGCGGCTGAAGTAGTGGTGGGCCGAACGATCCGCATCGACCACCGAGGCCCGATCCCGCCGGGGTCTTCTCTGCGGCTGCGCGGATGGCTTGAACGGATGGGGGAGCGGAGCGCGACGTTCCGTGTGCAGGCCTGCGACACGAGCGAAGTCGTGTGCGAGGCCGCTGTCACGCTGGTGGCGGTGCAGCGGACTGCCATCGAGACGCGCATCGCGGCCAAGGTCGAGGCGTTGCAGCGTGGACATCGGCCGGTGGGAATGGCGCGATAGCCCGTGGATGTGGGCATGCGTCTGTACTGCCAGGACGACTTCGTGACCTTCTCCCGCAGCCGTGCGCAGGACATGCTGCAGTACCTGCCGCAACGTGAATTGCTGGGTGCTTGAGCTTCGGTGACGCCTGGCGTAAATCGCTTCGGGTGCTGTGCCGCAAGCGCTGCGTGACGGTAAGGCGGCCAGCTACCGGGGCCATGAATCCTTTCTGCACAGGATCACACCCACAGCAGCCTTGTATTTGCCGTGAATCCTGGCTCGGGCACGGCGGTGCTGCACTTCGTTTGCGCCGCCTCGGGCTTGTTCGCCGCAACCGTCCGGCCCGACAAATTTCCCCTCCGCTGCGCGGATTCCTCGCGCGGCAAATTTCTCGGGCCTCCCGGTCCTTCGCTGCGCTGCGGCCCCTGTGCTTCGCTGCGGGATGCGGCGCGCCCGACCCTCGCCCATCGGATCACGCCAAGGCCGCGATGGGCGCGACCTGGACAACCTCGAAAGGACTTCATCATGGCCAACATCGGCACCTTCACCACACAGAACGGCAGCTACACCGGCACGGTTCGCACCCTGACGCTCAACGTCAAGATCCGGCTTGTGCCCAGCGACAAGGCAAGCGAGAACGCTCCGGACTACCGCGTCGTCGCCGGCAACGGGCTGGAGATCGGCGCAGCGTGGAAGAAACTCAGCAAGGCGGAGCGCCCCTACCTGTCAGTGACCCTGGATGACCCGTCATTCCCAGCCACTCTCTATGCCCGCCTGGTCGAAGGCGAGGACGGCGGGCACAACCTGATCTGGTCGCGCAGCAAGGGCGACTGACTTCGCCCTCGGCGCCCCGCTTCGGCGGGGCGCTTTTGTCTCATGGCTTCGGTGGTGAGGGCGGTGTGCGAGTTGTTTCGCCCCGTAGTACGGAAGTACGAGAAAGCGTTCATCCGTCTTTGAGGGTTGGCGTATTTTTGGATCTGTGGATTTGCTGCTTTGCGGGTTTCCGTAGATCCGTCGTGATGGGTTTACGGAACTGGGGTTTTGCGTCAATGTGTCTTTGTGGCTTTACGGATGTGTGCGTCTCCGGCTTGGCCGGACCGCGCTGGCGTGCCGTGCACCGAGCCGCCGATAGCGTCTCGTCCCTGCGGGCTTTCATCGCTGACGCCTTCGCCCCTGCGGTGCTGCGCGCTGTGCTTGCCTCCTGGGGATCGACCTGCGGCCCATCCCCGCCGCGCTGGGCTTGGCGCCCCCTCGGATACCGCCGAACCGGCGAGGCCGGATCGGCATGGGGACTGTGTCTCCGATTAGGGCCCTACCAGGTTGGGGGGCTGGCTTGCTGTTCCCTTCACCGTATCACGCTGTTCTCGCCGTCGAGGTCTGCGCGTGCGTTGCACGCTGGCGTCCTGGCGGCCGTCTGACGAACCCTGATGGCTGCGCTGCGCCGTGCTGCTTCCGGTCTCGGGCAATCCCGCCCTGATTCCTTCCAAGGAGAAGACCATGACGAAGCTCATCACGGACGAACAACGCACACATCTGCTGGCCAACGGCCGGCAGTCTCTCGAACAAGAAAACTTCGACCCCGCTCCGGTGGTCAAGCTGTTCACCCCGGATGCTGGGGCGACCTGGCTGTTGACCGAGATGGATCCGGACGATCACGACCATGCCTTTGGGCTGTGCGACCTGGGTCTGGGCTATCCCGAGTTGGGCTGGGTCAGCCTGGCAGAACTTGCGACTGTGCGCGGCCGGCTGGGACTTCCAGTGGAACGCGACCTGCACTTCACTGCGCAGAAGCGGCTGAGTGCCTACGCGCGTGAGGCGCGTCTTGCGGGGCGGATTGTGGCGTAGCAGTCAAGGGCATCGCTTCGGTGGAGCCATTCACTGTGGAGTCGGCGGTCGCTTCGGTTCTTTGCACAAGACCGAAGCGTTCGCAATGTTCGCTTGCTAAATGCCCGCAGTGGCAAGAAGCGTGGATGGGCGAACCTCAAGAGCATCGGCGATCTTGCTCAGGTTGATCACTGCCACGTTGTGCTCACCTCTCTCGATCCCACCCATGTAGGACCTGTCAATGCCCGCGAGGTCAGCCAAGGCTTCCTGAGAAATATTGCGGGTGGCACGCGTACGTCTGATCGCATCGCCTATTGCGATGAGGATCGGGTCCTTTGCGAAAGACGGAGACGGTTTGGCCACAACCGCCACTGTCTTTGGTGACGGGAAATAACACCACGGGATAAGATACCCATAATTGCGCGCATGAACAGTTCATCAATGAGTCATCTCTTGATGCACGTGTGATGTTTGGGCATCCGCGTAACCCTTTGGGCGGCAGTCCTATTGCTTTGCTCGGGGCGTGTATTAGGATGTAACTCGCCCATACGACCACAATGACATTTCTTACATACGAGCAGCAAAGCTTGATGCAGGCCAATGACGCAGCGCGTGCGCGCGGTGAGGCATTGGATCCTCTGCCGGTCGTCAAGCTCTACACGCTGGATGCTGGGGCCGTGTGGCTGCTGACGGAGCTGGATGCCGATGGAGACCGAGCGTTCGGGCTTTGCGATGCTGGCACTGGGAGTCCCGAGCTGGGGCATGTCAGCCTCTCCGCCCTTGAGGGTGTCCGGGGTCCACGAGGCATGCGCATCGTGGCGGATCCGCATTTCAAGCCGCGCCAGACGCTCTCAGGCTACCTGGCCGACGCGCAGCGCGACGGCTCGATCAACGATTGAGGCGATCCTTTCAGGATCGCTTGGCGCGCGAGGTAGCCTCGCCGTAAAAGCGACTCTGTAACTCTTCCTGTGTGGCAGGTTCCTCCTTTCACAGGAGGATTCCATGACCCCATCCAACCCCGAAGACCTTCCCCGCGCCCCGTGGGGTGTGTCGGCCGCCTATCTCTACGTGCTGGACCTCGACGCCCCGGCGCTTGCCTGGGAGTACCTGCGACGTCATCCGGGCTACCGTTCGGATTGGACTCGTCGCAAGCGCGTGGTGTCTTTTGCCCGCTGGGGGTTGCGATGTCGCCGAAGATCCAGAGTTGGACGGACGGGTTGCGCACCCGTTGTGGCTGTCGTTATCTGATGAGCTTCTGCATGTGCGTGCCGTGCATGCGCTCGGTACGGTAACCCGCCGGTTCGATCTGTGGCGCATCCCCGGCCGCAAGCGCCTGGTGATGGACGGGCACGACCTGACGATCACCGCAGATCTCAGCGCGCTGCGTATGCGCTTGTCGCTCTCAGGCACTCTGGAGGATGGTGGTGCCTATGTGGGCGTCGTGCCGCTGACTCCGGGGCTTCGCCGTCAGCTCGACGGGTACCGCGAACAGGCACAGGTCCTGGAAGGCCATGCGCCTGAGATCCCGCCCGTGCGGTCGGCCACCCGTGCCGCTTTGCTGCACCTGCGCGCCCTGCAGGCGCTCGATGCTTCGCAAGCGGGCGCCTCCCACCGGGACATCGCCCAGGCCCTGTTCGGCCTTGAAGCCGTCGTTCTGCGCTGGAGCGAGGATGGCGAACTCCGCGCGCAGGTGCGTCACCTGCTGAGCCGGGGTGGGGCACTCATGCATGGCGGGTACCTGTCCCTGGCGGGTGTGCTGGATCCCGCTGCAAAGCCCCCCGGAGACGAACCGGTGCGCTGAATCTCTCCCTGCCCGGATCGGGCCCGATTTCCGAGACTGCCTCCATCGGGCCGCGAATGGTTTGCGGCCCATCGACAGCGATGGAGTCCGTCATGGCCGTTGGCAGTTCTTTCCCGTCCCGCACAGCCGTAGCGGCTGCGCCGCAGCCCGCTACCGCGGCTGTCCCTGCAGCTCCTGCAAACCCTGAGTTCCTGACCACCGAAGAAGCGGGCGCCTTCCTGCGGCTTTCGCCGCGCACCTTGGAGAAGCAGCGCGTTCTGGGTGGAGGCCCGCGCTTCCGCAAGTTCGGCGCACGCGTGGTCTACGCGGCCACTGACCTGCGCGCCTGGGCCGATGGCCGTGCCTACGGCATGACCTCGGACCCCGGCTACGTGCAGCGCGACTCCGTTCGTTGATTGGCTCGGACGGGGAGCACTACCGATGTCGAAGCGCCCGAACGAACGCGAGCAGCTGTCGCTGTTCCGCGCGCTGCCGGGCAGCGATATGGCGCTGCGCGACGCGCAGGACCTGATGGCCTATCCGTTCTTCTCGCTTGCCAAGTCGCCGCGCATTGTGCCGATCCGATTTGAAGCGGGGGGTATTTCTCTCACGGTGGAGGGGGTGCCCGAGCACGGCATCGCCACCATCTGGGACGCCGATGTGCTGATCTGGGCCGCGAGCCAGATCATTCAGGCCAAGAAGGAAGGCATTGCGCCTTCGCGCCTGATGGTGGCCACGCCCTACGAGATCCTGCGTTTTGCACAGAGAGGTACGGGCCGCAGCGACTACCTGGCGCTGCGCGCTGCACTGGACCGGTTGCAGTCCACCACCGTCGCCACGACGCTGCGCCAGCGCGAGCGCCCGAATGGCGCCATGCGCGTGCACCGCTTCTCCTGGATCAACGAGTGGAAGGAGTATGTCCAGCCCGGGGGGCGTTCCGACGGCATCGAACTCATTCTGGCCGACTGGTTCTTTACCGGCGTGATGGACGAGGGGCTGGTGCTCACGCTCGATCCGACGTATTTCCGGCTTTCCGGGGGCATTGAGCGCTGGCTGTACCGGCTGGTGCGAAAGCACGGTGGCCGGCAACAGGCGGGCTGGCGCTTCGACATGCGCCACCTGCACCTGAAGTCGGGAAGCCTGCAGCGCCCCTCCGACTTTGCCATCCAGGTACGCCACCTGGCACGGCGCCAGGCGCTGCCGGGTTATTGGCTGTCCATTGAACGCAGTGGCGGCATCGAGTGGCTGGTTTTCCTGCCCGATCCGGACAACCGGCCCCGGAGCCACTTGTCCACAGATTCTGTTGAAGAACCTGTGGATGGTTTGGGGACGGGCTCGGTGGATCGCCCGCACGGCCCTCGGGGGATCACCCGCAGAAGTATCGGTGGATCGCCCGCACCGATCGCCCGCAAAACCACGCCCAGCAACGGTTTTGGCACTCCCTAAACATCTAAAGGGATACATAAATGGAAGTCACGCACGCGCGAACAGCAGCTGCTCAAAATTTGAGCAATGGTTCTGCGATGGCAAATCAGGCAGGTCCAAAACTCCAGAGCCTTTCACCAGAAAAGCAGGGCACCAGCCCTGGCAAGGTCGTCGCCCTGCTCAACCAGAAGGGTGGGGCAGGGAAGACCACGCTTGCCACGCACCTGGCGGGCGAGTTGGCCCTGCAAGGCAACCGCGTCACGCTGCTCGATGCCGACCCGCAGGGGTCAGCCCTCGACTGGGCGCAACGGCGGCTCCAGAGCGGCCAGGAGCGGCTGTACGGGGTGTTCGGGCTGGCGCGGGACTCCTTGCACCAGGAAGCCCCGCAAATCGCCCTGCAGGCTGATTTTGTGGTCATTGACGGACCGCCAAGGGTCGCAGCGCTTGCGCGCTCCGCGCTGCTGGCTGCCGACCTGGTGCTGATACCCGTGCAGCCGAGCGCCTACGACGTGTGGGCGAGTCATGAGATGGTGCAGCTCATCGCGGAGGCTCGGGTGTTCCGGCCGCAGCTGCGCGCGGCCTTTGTGATCAACCGGCGCGTGGTGGGGACGGTGATCGGGCGCGAAGCGCGTGCAGCGCTCGCGGACCAACCGTTCACCGCGTTGGAGACCGAGGTCTCGCAGCGCATCGTGTTTGCTGACAGCGTGGCTGCAGGGCAGCTGGCATGTGAAGTGGCGCCGCATTGCGCGGCCGCGCGTGAGATTGTGGCGCTCGCGCAGGCCGTGCAGGAGGTGCTGCGATGACCATCCCCCAGCCAGCGGCGAAGCTGCACCGGGCGCCGATCGGACGCAGGCCCGGTGCGGATCCTGCATCAACCTGGGTGCGGCAGGCGGATGCTCCCGAGATCCCCGCCAAGGCCTCCATCTACACCGCGCGGCTCACCATCGATGTGACGCCGACGCTGCGCGGGCGCATCAAGGTTGTGGCGTTCCGGCGCTGCATCACAGCCGCGGACATGCTGCGCGAGCTGCTGGAGCGCGAGTATCCGGAGGACGGGGCATGATGGCGCCGGGATCCCATCTGGCGTCAGCCATTCGGCAGGCTCCGCTGCAGGCGATGGTGCCGCAGCGCCCCACCCGCATGCGCGTTTCTCTCGCATTCGTCGAGGATCGGGTGAACGTCTGGCTGCGGTTTGGCCAGCCGACGGTGGAGATCGTGCTGGACCGTTGGCGGCGCGTTGCGATGTTCGTGCCTGGCACCGTCTGCTGCCGCGTGAAGTGGATCGGCAATATCTCTGGTAATGCGCTCTGGCAGCTTCTGGTGATGCAGGCGCCGACACCCTTTGAGGACGCGCAGCGCGTGGCGGGTGTGCTGCCGGGTGCGCGCGTTCTGCTGCGTGCTGATGGCGAAGTGCAGGTCAAGGCGGTGCTGGTGGTGATCGATGCCATCGAGGCGCTGCGTATCGATCCCTGCACTGTGGCTGCTAGCTACTGGCGCAAGGTGGGCCATCGGCTTGGTGCAGGCTTGCCGCTGCCGGTCTACACCGCCGAGCGGCACGTCTCCCACCTGGCGGTAGGAGGTGGGGAATGACGCAGCCCGCCGTACCGCTTCCCATGCTGCTGGCCGGCATGGCGACCGCCGTGGCCCTCGTGGTCGGGCCGATGCTGGTGCCGATGGCGCATCGGCTCGTCTACAACCCGAGCGCCAGCGTGGCGCCCGGCTGGTACCGCATTGAGCGCATGGGGCGCGCGGACTCCTTGCATGTGGGCAGCACCGTGCTGGTCCGGCTTCCCGCCGATGTGGCCGCGCTGGCGGCACAGCGCGGCTACCTGCCCATCGGGGTGCCGATCCTCAAGCGTGTCGGCGCGTTGGCGCCGCAATCGGTGTGCGTGCGCGAGCAGACGGTGCGCATCGACGGTGCCGCGGTGACGGGCGTGCGGCTGCAGGATGGCATGGTCCGCCCGCTGCAAGCCTGGGGACAGTGCAGGGCTCTTGTGCGGGGGGAGGTTTTCCTGTTGAGCGATACCCATCCGGCGTCGTTCGACAGCCGGTACTTTGGGCCAATCCAGGTGTCGGCCGTACTCGGCATTGCGCACCCGGTATGGACCTGGAGTGCACCATGAAGCATCCTTTCCGGCGCCAATGGGAGGCAATGGACGCGGCACTCGCACCGCAGTCGGCGGTGCAATGTGGAGGCCGTGAGCCCGCAGCATTTGCGCCGCAGCTTGGGCCGCCGTGGTGGTTCCATGGCGGGTGTGCAAGGCCGGCAGTGGGTGGGAGTTGGGAGCCAATGCGGGGTACGCAGACGGAGGGCAAGATAAAAGGACCGGCACGCTTGTGCTCGCCAAGCCAGTCTGCACGTGGGTTGGGCACGGCACCAGGCCGGGTGCATGCAGTGCCGTGCCGGGGCAGGATCCGGCCCGCTCCGGGTGCTTGGCGCGAGCCGTTCCCGATCCCTTGCGCTCAGGCGCGCTGGAGTGGGCATCATGGCCGCGCGTAAGGATGGACCGGAGGAGGGGCGGTTCAGGGTCCGGCCGGGCGCGCCGAAGTCGCGTCCTGGACCACGGTCGCCGCGCCTGATCAGCCAGGTGCTGAAGGAGGTTTCCAGGGCTGGAGCCAAGGCGTCGGGGAAGCAGGGCATGCGTCCTGCGTCCACGTTTGGCCGGGGGTGCGTGGCGGCTGGCATCGCGGGCCAGGGACTGGGTAGGAACGCACGGCGTGTGGTCATCAAGTCACGCTTTGTTGTGCTCAAGAAAGCGGGCGCTCGATCGGTTTCCACCCACCTGCGGTACATCGAACGCGACGGTACGACCCGTGATGGGCAGAAGGGGCAGGCTTACGGGCCGGACACGGACACCGCAGACCTGCAGGCGTTCGAGAAGCGGGGCCAAGGGGACCGCCATCAGTTCCGCTTCATCGTGTCAGTGGAGGATGCCGGGGAGCTTGAAGACCTGCGCGATTACACGCGCATGCTGATGGCGCGCATGGCTGTCGATCTGGAAACCCGCCTGGACTGGGTGGCCGTGGACCACTGGGATACGGACAACCCGCACACCCATGTCGTGCTGCGCGGGCGTTCGGGCGAGGGCAGGGGAGCGGACCTGGTCATCGCGCCCGACTACATGGCCCATGGCATGCGTCGGCGTGCCTGCGAGCTGGCGACGGAATGGCTGGGACCGCGCACCGAACTGGAGATGCGGCAGAGCCAGCAGCGCGAAGTGGACCAGCAGCGATGGACAGGGCTGGATCGGCAACTGCAGCGCCAGGCTGTGGAGGATGTTGTGGATCTGACGGAGCGCCCGGGCAGCATTCAAGGACCTATGGGAACGCAGCGCCTCAACTTGCTACGCGCCCGGTTGCAGCGCCTTGAAGCCATGGCACTTGCCGAGCGCCTTGATGCCCACCGGTGGCGCCTGGCGCCTCGGATGGAGCAGACGCTCATGGCCATGGGGGAGCGCGGCGACATCCTGCGCACCATGCACCGGGCGATGAAGGGAGAGCAGAGGGAACTGGTGACCGATGTGCAGGTGGATGTGCCCGTGGTGGGGCGCATTGCGGCCAAGGGGCTGGATGGCGAACTGCACGATCGGCCCTACTTGGTAGTCGATGGTATCGACGGCCGGGCGCACTATCTCCGGCTGCAAGCCAACACCGATCTGGCGGAGCTACCGGTTGGCGGCATCGTCGAAGGCAAACCACAGGTACTGGAGCGTGCTGTGGACCGCACGGTCCTGAACCTGGCCCAGGAGGGGATCTACACCACGGCCCATCATCGCGCGCAGCTCCTGCAGGCAGGAGATCGGGATCCACAGGCAACGGTCGAAGTCCACGTGCGTCGGCTGGAGGCGCTACGCCGCAAGGGGATCGTGGAACGCGTGGCCGATGGCGTCTGGGCCGTGCCACCGGACTTGCTGCAGAGGGTCCGACAGCATGGTGCGCAGAAGGACGCGGGGCATGTTGTCGAACTGCGCTCGCACCTGCCCCTGGAGCAGCAGATCCAGGCTGTGGGATCCACCTGGCTGGACCGGGCGCTGGTGGTGAGCGGCTTAACCCAGCCAGTAGCTCAAGGGTTCGGGGCGCAGGTGCGGGAGGCGATGTCGCAGCGCGTGGATTTCCTGGTGGGGGAGGGTCTGGCCGAGCGCAGGGGGCAGCGCTTTGTCCTGGTCGGCAGCCTGCTCGCGACCTTGCGTGACCGCGAACTGGCGGTGGTGGGACAACGGCTGCAGCAGGAGACCGGAAGGACGTGGCGACCGGTGCGGGATGGCGAAACCATCAGTGGTGTATATCGGCAGTCCATTCAAGTGGTGAGCGGGCGGTTTGCGATGCTGGACGATGGGATGGGGTTTAGTCTTGTGCCTTGGCGACCAGTGATCGGGCTGCAACTCGGTAAGCAGCTTTGTGCTGTGTCGAAGGGGGGCTTGGTGAACTGGGAGTTTGGAGTGTCCCGTGGTGTTTCGTGATGGTGAAGAATTGTCACCGTCGAATCAAGCAAGCTCGGCGGTTCTGGATTTGCCAGATCAATTAACGGCCAACTTTAAGACGTTCGATATCAAATCGATGTCGCAATTTGAGTCGCACACCGAATGTGTATTGCCCTCGAAGGGCCGAATCTTCGCTAAACACAAGCAACTGACCATGCTGCTCTGTCTCGTTACCTTGGCTTGAAGTTTGCTAACTGTGACTCGCGCAGATAGCTGCGCGTCAAGCTCAACGCCAATTTTCAGGCGTTGCCCACAAGAGA
Source organism: Acidovorax sp. YS12 (assembly GCA_021496925.1). Taxonomy (NCBI): domain Bacteria; kingdom Pseudomonadati; phylum Pseudomonadota; class Betaproteobacteria; order Burkholderiales; family Comamonadaceae; genus Acidovorax; species Acidovorax sp. YS12. Next base: position 1,125,272 of record CP053915.1, on the reverse strand, counting down.
AGACAAGAACCCCGACTGCGCTGATGTGTTGCTGGACATGCGATCAATGGGACCGCGCGGGATCGTTCACGTCTCTCGTACACAAGGAGCAAACCAGCATGAAAGCACTCGTATACGGCGGCCCTGGCAAGAAGTCCGTCATGGACGTACCGAAACCGGAGGTTGAGAACGTCACTGACGCCGTGGTCAAGATTCTTCACACCACGATCTGCGGCACCGACCTGCACATTCTCAAAGGCGATGTGCCCACTTGTCAGCCAGGGACGGTGCTGGGGCATGAGGGGGTGGGGGTGATTGAGTCCCTGGGCTCCGCCGTGTCGAACTTCAAGGTGGGCGACCACGTGCTGATCTCCTGCATCAGCAGTTGTGGGCGCTGCGAATATTGCCGCCGCAGCATGTATTCGCATTGCACGTCTGGTGGCTGGTTGTTGGGTCACACCCTCCATGGGACTCAGGCTGAGTACGTTCGCGTACCTCATGCCGACACCAGCATGTACCCGGTGCCTCAAGGCGCCGATGAAGCGTCGCTGGTCATGTTGAGCGACATCCTGCCCACCGGCTTCGAGTGTGGCGTGCTCAACGGCAAGGTGGCACCAGGTGGCACTGTGGCCATTGTGGGTGCTGGCCCGGTGGGGCTGGCGGCCTTGCTGACGGCGCAGTTCTATTCGCCGGCACGCATCATCATGGTGGATCTCGACGATGGCCGCCTGGAAATGGCCACCCGATTCGGCGCCACCGACGTGGTGAACAGTGGTCGTGAGTCGGCCGCCGAGGCGGTGAAACGCTTGACGGAGGGTGTGGGCGTGGATACCGCGATCGAGGCAGTGGGCATTCCTGCAACCTTTGGCATTTGCCAGGAGATCGTGGCGCCGGGAGGTGTGATCGCCAACGTGGGCGTGCATGGCAGCAAGGTCGACCTGCACCTCGAAACGCTCTGGATGCAGAACATCTCCATCACCACCCGACTGGTCGACACGCAGACCACATCGATGCTGCTCAAAACCGTGGTGGCCAAGAAGCTTGACCCCTCCGGTCTGATCACCCACCGCTTCACCCTGAACCAGATGATGGAGGCTTACGACACTTTCGCCAGAGCGGCCCAAACCAAGGCGCTCAAGGTGGTGATTTCTGCGGGATGAGGTCGTTGTGATCATGAGTTGATCGTCCGATAATCGAACGCCGTCCGACCGATTCCGGGTCGGACTGACCCAGGTGATCTGGCCCGGGGGCAGGCTGCCATGAGCATGCGTGGCGGTGTGGCTCTCGGGCTTTTGTGCTTGGAGCGAATATTGCTTCGAGGGTTGTCCGACGCTTTGAGCAGCCAGCCTGGGCGAACCGGCAAGAAAACACAAGCGCGACCACGCGCAGGAGACAAGCATGCCCAATGCAGAACAGATGTTCTCGCGGCCCGAGAACGACCGGCGCGTGATGCTGGCCTGGGAACGATTCCAGCAGGATCCATCGGCCGACCCCAGTGGCCTGCGTTCGTTGATCGACGATTCCTGGCGCCGCTGTCAGCTCGCCAGCGTGGATCCGGGGCAGTTGCAGGCGCCCATCACTATTTCGGGCGGCAAGCTCTACCAGTTGCGCGACCAATGTGCAGAGTTGCTGGGTGCCAGCACGCCAGTGATGGCACAAGCGCGCACCTTTCTTTCCGAGACCGGTACGGTGATGGTGTTGACTGACACCCATGGCACCGTGCTGAGCATGGAGGGTGACCTGCGCACGCTGGGCGCGGCAGAAAGCGTGCACCTACTCGCTGGCGCCAACTGGAGCGAAGGCGCCTCCGGAACCAACGCGATCGGTACCACGCTGTCGGTTGGGCAACCGGTGCAGATCCACTCGGCCGAACACTATTGCGAGGGCATCAAGCGCTGGTCATGCTCGGCCACCGTGATCCGGGACTCGCTGGATGGGACGCCGCTGGGTTCGATTGATGTCTCGGGGCTCACGGGCTCGTACAGCCGACACACCCTGGCGCTGGTGGTGTCCACCGCTGCGCGCATCGAAAGCCGGCTGGCGCAGACGGAGCTGGACCTGCGCTACGGCCTGCTGGAGGCCTGCGTGCACCTGATGAACGATCAGAACAGCGATGGCGTCATCCTGTTTGACCGCCGCGGCCGAGCGATCAAGGCCAACCACCAGGCCGCCGAGATGCTGATCGAACTGGAGCGCGCTAACATTGGCCTGTCCGGTTTGCGCCTGCCCGACATCCGTATTACCGGTGACGACCAGTCGTTGGTGCTGCCTCAGTGGGCGCAGCGCGACCACCTGGAGCCGGTGCTGGTGGATGGCAAGCAGGTCGGTGCTTTGTTGACGATGCCCAATCGGCAACGGACAAAAAGTGTATTTGTCTCGCTGCCGTCGATGTCGATTGAGGACCTGGACACGTCGTTTGAGCGGGTGGTTGGTGTATCGGCCGCCATCCGGAGCACGGTCTCTCGGGCGCGCCAGTTGGCCAAGTCGCGGGTCCCTGTGCTGCTGACCGGGGAGACCGGCGTCGGCAAGGAGGTTTTCGCACGCGGTATTCATGAAGCCCATTCGAATCCCGGTGCGCCGTTCGTGGCGCTCAACTGTGGTGGTTTTTCGCGCGAGCTGCTGAGCAGCGAGCTGTTCGGTCACGCCGAGGGTTCGTTCACCGGTGCCAAGCGTGGCGGCATGATCGGCAAGATCGAAGCCGCCAATGGCGGCACCTTGTTTCTCGACGAGATCGGTGAGATGCCGATGGATCTGCAGCCCAACTTCTTGCGTGTGCTGGAGGAAGGCGAGGTGTACCGGCTGGGTGAGAACAAACCTCGAAAAGTGAGTTTCCGCCTGGTCGCGGCGACCCACCGGGATTTGCGCAAGGAAATCCGCGACGGCAACTTCCGCATGGACCTGTTCTACCGCATCGCGGTGACCAGCATCCACATTCCACCGTTGCGTGAACGTCAGGAAGACATTCCGCTGCTCTTCCAGCACTACGTCAAACAGCTGTCAAAGCAGCACGGGCTGGGCGTGAAGGAGATGAGACCCGGCGTCATGAACGCCTTGCAACGGTATGGTTGGCCGGGCAATGTGCGCGAGTTCCGCAACGCGGTCGAGAGCATGTTGCTGACCGCCCCTGGCTCAGTGATCACCGAAGGGGATCTGCCCCCGGAATTTCTGCACATGGCACACGTGGCGGCACAGCCCGCGGTCGATGGCGAGCCGCATGCACGCGACCTGACACGCCTGGAAGCAGCCGAGCGGGAAGCCTTGGTTGACGCGATGCGCCAGTGTCTGGGCAACCTGACGGCTGTAGCGCGTCACCTGGGCATTGCCAAGAGCACCGTGTACCTCAAGCTCAAGCGATTCGGACTCGAATCGCTGGTGGACGAACTGCGCGGGCAGTCCGCCTTGTCCTGAACATGAATCGATCGAGCGCGCCGAACGGCTGATTCTTCACCTCCCTTGCCCGGCGCAAAGAGGCCCGGCCGTCCAGCGTTTGACCTTTTGCGAGGCAGCGCCAGACAGCCGGGTCTTCGTTTTTAGGGGGCTGAATTGTTGCGACGCACCACGTCCGCCGTAGCACGGTTGTCCGACTTGAAATCGGACGGTGCCGCTTGGGGATGATTCTTGAAATTCTAAGAATATCCTTTTAAATCAATAACTTAAGCATTTCGTATTTCTTCTCCAGATCTGGCACGGCTCTCGCAATAAGACTTGCGCGAAATTCGACCAGGCCTCTGCGGCCAGCGGTGACGAGGATCGTTCGATCAACACTAGGAGATGACACGACATGGCATTGCAAATCAACATAGATAACGGTGGGACCCTGACCGATATCTGCATATTGGATGACACAGGGGTCCGAAAAACCAAGGTGCTGACCACGCCGTACGACTTGAGCAAGTGCTTCTTTGAAGGCCTGCAAAAAGCGTCCGGTGTGATCTACGGCCAGACGGATGTGAAGCGGCTTCTCGAAGAAGTCGATCTGATCCGTTACTCAACGACGCAGGGCACCAACGCGATCTGCGAGCGCAAGGGGCCTCGCCTGGGTCTGATCATCGACGCCCAGTCGCGTGACCTACCAGTGCGCCTGGCTGAGCACGATCCGGAAGTGTTCGATGTGTTGGTGGGCGACCGTGTGGTGTTCCTGGACTCTGCGACCGTGATGGGCGATACCGCCGAGGTAGACGTGGTGAAGGCGATCAACCACCTCACGGCCACCGGCGCCAATCGGCTGGTGGTGAGCTTCGATGGTGACGACTTCTTGGCGGTGGAAGACCGTTTCAAGAAAATCGCTCTGCGCAAGTACCCACGGCACCTGCTGGGGGCCGTCCCCATCCTGTACGGGAGCGACTTGACGGCCGACCAGGATGTCGTGCGGCGCACGTGGACTGCGGTGATCAATTCCTTCCTGCACCCCGCCATGGAGGCCTTCCTGTTCAACGCAGAGGGCCGGCTGCGCGAGTACCGGACTAAGAACCCGCTGCTGATCTTTCGCAACGACGGTGACGCCTCCCGCGTGGCCAAGACGGTGGCGATCAACACCTACAGTTCGGGTCCGCGCGGTGGCATGGAAGGCGTCAAGGCCTTCTCCAGGCTGTATGGATTCACCGACAGCGTTTCCATCGATGTGGGCGGCACCACGACCGACATCGGTCAATACCTCAACGGCACGGTGGCCGAGGTGCGGCGCGGTCACGTGGAGGGGATCAGCGTGTCTATTCCCCTGTGCGAAATCATGAGTGCCGGTGCCGGCGGGAGCTCGATCTTCCGCGTTGTGAACAACCACATCACCATCGGGCCGGACAGTGTGGGCGCTGTGCCCGGGCCGGCCTGCTTCGGCCGTGGCGGCAAGGAAGCAACCATCACCGACGCGGGTTTGCTGTGCGGTCTGTTCGATCCGAAGTCCTACTTCGGTGGCGGCATGACGCTGGACGTCGAGCGCGCCACCAATGCAGTGACCACCAACATCGCCGAACCCCTGCGACTGAAGCTGGACGATGCCTTGCTGCAGATGGAGCTCGCCTACGAGGAAAAGATTGCCGTGGAGCTGCACCGCTTCACCAAGATTTCCAAAGACACCGTAATGCTGGCCTTTGGTGGTGCAGGACCACTCAACGCCTGCGGTGTAGCCGAGAAAGCGGGCATCGACCAAGTGGCTATTCCACAGATGGCAGCCGTTTTCAGCGCCTACGGCATTGGCTCCTGCGATGTGTCGCAGCGCTACACCGTGATGCTGGAGCAGCACGACACGGCCAGTCTGAAGGACGCGCTGGATGCGTTGAAAGTGAAAGCCTCGCGCGACATGTACGCCGAAGGCTACGAAGCTGGCAACTACGCCATGGAGGCGCGCCTGGTGGCGGATTTCGGCAACGGCAGGGAAGAGATCCAGACCCTGGACGATGAACCGGTGTTCCCGGCCGCCTTTGACAAGGCGGGCACGGTCGAACTGGAACTCAAAGCCGTGAAGGCCTTGCGCACCGAAGGCGCCAAGAAGGCGAGTTTTACCCGGGGTAAGCCGGCGGTCTCTGTGGGCGTTCGCAACGTGCTGACCCGAAGCAAGGGTCGCGTCGATGTGCCGGTCTACCAGCTAGCTCAACTCCAGAAGGGTGACTGGGCGATAGGTCCGGCCATTCTCGAAGAAGACTTTTTCACCTGCCGTGTGCTCGATGGCTGGGCCTTTGTGGTCAGCGATGCCGGCGATGTTTTGCTCAACCGGAAGGGCTGATCCCATGAAAGTTCTGATGACCGAATACCTCCAGATCGACCTGGAGACCGAAAACTGGGAGTGCCGCGTCTGCGGTCACGTGATTGGCTCGGCCCACGAGGCCTACAAGGAAGGCCTGCTGGTGCACAACCGCGATCCGCGCGACATCCACCCGCCCATCATTGACCCGGAAAAGTATCGATTCACCTTCAGCCCAGACCCCGAGTGGGTTCGCATTCTGGAGTACTGCTGCCCCGGTTGCGGCACCCAGGTCGAAACCGAATACGCCGTCCCGGGCCACCCGCCGCTGCACGACATGCAGCCGGACCTGCCGGCGCTCAAGGCCCAGTGGGCCCGACGCGGTGAGCTGAAGGAAGCCGTGGTCGGTCAGGCAGTGGCCATGGAGTCGGGCCACAAGCACTGACACGCAGCCAGTGACGGTGTCCGCACCGTCCAGACAAGAAGAACCCGACCGGCTGGGCAAGCCGCAACACAGGCGTGGGCACAGGCCCACCGCCGGGGTAGCGCTCGCCGGTATTCATACCCATTTGAGGAGATAGCATGAGGCGTGTATCTGTCGATATCGGTGGAACGTTCACCGACTGTTTTGTGGTCTGGGATGGCCAGTACATCGAGGCCAAGGCCCTGACCACCCACCACAACCTGGCGCTTGGCTTCAACGAAGCCTTGGGCAAGGCCTGTAAAGTGCTGAAGGTCGAGCTGGAGGACATCCTGTCCGGCGTGGACTCGGTGCGCTACGCCACCACCCTGGGCACCAATGCCCTGATCGAGCACAAAGGACCGAAGATTGGCATGCTTGTGACGGCAGGCTTTGAAGCCACGGTGCCGTTGAGCCGGGCTCGTGGCTATGGCGAAGGCCTGGACAACCTGGGCCAGCAGGACATGCCCAACGCCCAGCGCCCGGACCCGCTGGTGATGCCGCACATGATCCGCGGTGTGCGTGAGCGCGTGGATTTTCAGGGCAAGCTGGTGATGCCGCTGGACGAGGAGGACGTGCGCTCCCAGATCCGTTCACTGGTGGACAAGGGCGCCGAGATCATCGTAGTGGCGCTGGTCAACGCGGTGGTCAATCCATTGCACGAGCAGCGAATTGAGGAAATCCTGCTGGAGGAGTACCCGTCACACTTGCTGGGCGCGATTCCGGTCATCCTGTCGCACCAGGTGGCGGGGCGCAAGGGCGAATACGTGCGCGCCACCTCGGCCATCGTCGACGGCTACCTGCACTCGACCATGTACCACGCGCTCTCGGCGCTGGAACAGAACCTGCGCGCGCACCGCTACGACAAGCCGATGCTGGTGATCCATAACTCGGGCGGCATGGCGCAGCTCAATTCCACCGACGCACTGCAGACCATCCACTCCGGCCCGGTCTCGGGCATCGGTGCATCCGAACACCTGGCCATGCAGATCGGTCTGGGCAACGTGGTGGCCACCGACATGGGTGGCACCAGCTACGACATCGGCATCGTGGTGGACGGTGGGGTTAAGCACTACGACTTCAACCCGGTGATCGACCGCTGGCTGGTGTCTGTGCCCATGGTGCACCTGGTGACGCTGGGCGCGGGCGGTGGCTCGGTGGCCACCTACGACCGCATGTACAACACCGTCAAGTGCGGCCCGGAGTCGGCGGGCTCGGACCCCGGACCGGCCTGCTACGACCGCGGAGGCATGAAGCCGACCGTGACCGATGCCGACTTGTTGCTGGGCTATCTGGATGCCAAGAACTACGCGGGGGGGTCGATCCCGCTGAACCCGCGCCGTGCCAAGGCGGCCATCGAAGACACGTTGTGCGATGACCTGGAATGCGACGTGATCGAGGCCGCGCTGCTGATTCGCGAGAAGGTGGATGACAACATGGCCAACGGGCTGTTCACCGAATTGCGCGCACGCGGCTACGACCCCAAGGACTTCACCATGCTGGCCTACGGCGGCAACGGCCCGCTGCACTGCTGCGGGATCGCACAGAACCTGTCGATCGACAAAATCCTGGCGCCACCCCTGTCCTCGGTGTTCTCCGCGGTGGGCGCTGGCAACATGCACCAGCTGCACATCCACGAGCAGTCGCTCTACATGGTGTTGTACGACTCGAACACACGCCACCTGTTCGATGACTACGACCGCTTCAACAGCATCGTGGCCGAGCTGAAGGAACTGGGCACGCAGGACTTGTTGCGTCAGGGCATGACACGGGAAGAAATCTGCCACAACCTGGAGCTGGACATGCGCTACGGCAACCAGTTGGTGCAGACCACGGCCGTGATTCCCAAACACGACGTGAACGGTCCGGCGGATGTGCTGGCCCTGATCTCGCAGTTCTCCAACGACTACGGCAAGCGCTTCGGCGAGGGCTCGCAGGCGCCGGAAGCGGGCATCCGCATCAACACCATCCGGGTGGCGGCCTTTGTGCGCCACGAGACGGTGCAGTTCGAAGACATCAAGCCCGTGCCACCGGAGAAGCGCAAGACGCCGCCAACCCCCGCCAGCACACGCAAGTGCCACTTTGTGGGTCACAAGGAAGCCTTCGACACCCCCGTCTGGGACCGGGCCGCCATCGAGCCGGGTGTGCAGATCCCGGGGCCGGCCATTGTCGCGTCCGAAGTCACGACGTTCCTGGTGAACCCGGGGTGGAACTTCGTCGCCGCGCGCCAGGGAGCGTCCTGGTTCCTGCGCGCCTGAGCGCCCACCGCCCCCCATCGATCAACGAATTTGAAGGACAGAACTATGAGCGATCTGAACCAGCCCATTCGGGGCAAAACACCAAGCGCCGACGAAGTCGCGCTGATCAACAAGTTTCTCAACGACACCACGTTGTTTCTCGGTCCCGACCCCGAGATCATGCAGAACCACGACCTGATGCCCCGCACCCCAGAGGAAGATGCAGCGGTCCGCCAGGTGAACGACGCGCACGTCATCGCCAAGATCCGCGACCGGCTGCAGGCCGGTTGCGATGAAGGCTATGAAATGGTGGAGCAGATGGGTGCCGCGCCGGGCGCCAAATGGGGTGATGTGATCACCGGTGTCTATTCGGCCTCAGGCGATCTGGCTATTGCCAGTGCCGGCGGCGTGCTGATCTTCTCGGCCCTGGTGCACCACCCGATCAAGTTCATCATCAAGAACTGGATCAACGACCCCACCGTGGGTGTGCGCGAGGGCGACGGCTTCATCCACAACGACTCGCGCTACGGCAACGTGCACAACACCGACCAGAGCATGATCGTGCCCATCTTTCACGAGGGCAAGCTGGTGTGCTGGGTGGCCTCGACGGTGCACGAAGGCGAGAACGGCGCGATTGAGCCGGGCGGCATGCCTTCCATGGCCGAGAGCCCCAGTGACGAGGGTCTGAAGATGTCGCCCTTCAAGGTGGTGGAGAACTACCAGATCAAGCGCGACGTACTGACCTTCCTGCAGAACTCGGTGCGCGAGCCCAAGCTGCAATACGAGGACATGAAAGTCAAGCTGTTCGCCTGCCTGCGCATCAAGCAGCGGATTGAAGAGACACTCAACACCGACGGTCCTCAGGCTCTGGTGTCCACCCTTCGCACGACGATGGAGAACGTGCGCGCCGAGGTCAAACGCCGCATCAGCGAATGGCCCGACATGACGGTTCGCACCTACATCATCCAGGACTCGACCCTGCGCGAGAACTGTCTGGTGAAGATCAACTGCAAGCTCACCAAGACCGGAGACCGGCTTATCTTCGACTTCCGCGGCTCCAGCCCGGAGTTCACCAACCGCGCCACCAACACCATCGTGGCCGGCCTCAAGGGCATGCTCGCGCAGGTTTTCCTGTGCTACGTGTGGCCGGATCTGCCACGCGGCCAGGCCGCGTTTGCCCCCATCGAAGTGATCACCGATCCCCACTCGATCGTCAACTGTTCCTACGACGCGCCCAACTCCCAGAGCCTGATGTCGATCTTCACCGGCTTCACCGCCGGCCAGCATGCGGTGGCGAAGTTCCTGTACAGCTGCCCCGAGAAGTACACCAAGGTCCATGCACCGACCTTCAACATGATCAACACCTTCATCTGGGGTGGGGTCAGCCAGCATGGTGAAACGCTGGGCAACCTGTGTGCCGATCTCAACGGCATGGGTGCGGGCGCCACCGTGGATCGAGACGGTGAGCATGCGCTGGCGCCGATCTTCGCCACCATGGCCGACATCGGCGAGCAGGAGCTCAACGAAGAGGAAGTGCCCTTCCTGCAACTGGTCTCCAAGAAGATGACGCGCGATGCCATTGCCCCGGGCAAGTACCGTGGCGGTCAGGGCTACACCATGATGGTGGCCACCAAGGACAGCGCGCAGTGGGGCTTCATGACGGTGTGCCAGGGCGCGAAGTTCCCGCCCATCCAGGGTCTGTTCGGCGGCTACGCCTGCGGTGCTTATCCGCTGTGCAAGATCGAGGGGGTGGACGTGTACGACGTGCTGCTCAACGAACCGCACAAGTTCAAGCACTCGATCGAAGAGCTCATGAACGAGCGCCCCTTTAAAGGGGCCCGCTACACCACCCACCACATGGGCATGGGCTTCGAGATCTCCAAGCGCGGCGAACTGTTCATGATTTCACAGGGCGCTGGTGCCGGTTACGGTGACCTGCTGGAACGCGATCCAGCGGGTGTGATCAAGGACATCGAAGACGGCCTGATGTCGCCCGGCGTGGCCGAGCGCCTTTACAAAGTCAAGTTCGATCCGGTCACGCTGGCGGTGAACCAAGAGGCCACGCAAGTTGCGCGCGACGCCGAGCGCAAGGCGCGCATCGCGCGCAGCGTTCCCTTCAAGGAGTTCGTCAAGACTTGGAACCAGCCCAAGCCGCCGTCGAACATGCAGTACTTCGGCTGCTGGGGTGACGACATCGACACGCTCTACGTGGGAAGTCCGGACATTACGCGCAAGGCCAACGAACCCAAGCCCAACTACATGCGACACCCGAAGGATGTCCGCATCGAAGTGCTGGAGGCCCGACTGGCCGCCGCGGGTGTTTTGCAGGATGAGAAGCAATGAGCACGCTGGCTGAGTTGCTGCCGCACTCAGCCGGTGCGGGCGCCGTGCGGGTATGGCTGAAGTCTTCGGCCTACACCCGGCGCCTGCTGCTCGGCTCGGAGCAGGCCGATCCCTGGGAGAACGCGGCCGGCTATCTGGCCTACTTCGTCCAGGCCCAAGGCCTGCTGCGGCCCGACGTGGCGGTGGTCGAAGTGGGTGAGCTGATCGATGCCTGGTGTGCTCGCGAGGGTGGCCTGGCGGCCCGTCTGGGCAACCGCCGCCGACCAGCGACGGCCTTGCGCAAATTGCTGGAATCGGACGCCCCCAAGGCCGTGCTGGCCGAGGTGGTGACGGCTGTACTGTCGCACCTGCGGGGCCAAACCCCGTTGGTGCTGTCCATGCCCTCGCCGCGCGCCTGGCTGTTGCACGCCAACCGATTGGCCGGTGGTACCGACGACGAGATCGACGCGGACACGGTGGAGGACGCGGCCATGTACGTGGCCGACCTCATCCGTTCCGTCTCCGCATTCCCGGTGGCCGGTCTGCTGCTGGAGGAACAAAGGGACGACCAGGCGTTGGAGGCCGCGCACATCGAACGCTACCGATCCGTGCTCAATGTCGCGGGGCACTACCGTTGGTCACTGGCCCTGCGGCTGCCATCGGGCCTGCGCTTGCCCCCCGAGGTCTTCGATGGCTTTGTCGCGGTGATTGGTGACGGGGACGAACGGCCAGGCCACAGCGCCTTCGGGCGTGACGACAGCGCGGCATTTGCCATGGGGACTTCCGTGGGGCCGCTCGCACAGGAGCAGTTCCACTTTGTCGAAATCAACCCGCAGCAGCAGCCGGAAGCCGTGCTGGAGCAACTGGCCCGCTTGCGGGACTGTGCGGCATGACACCGCTGACCTTGTGTCTGCTGGCCACGCTGGTGGGCGGGCTCTTGTCCGCCGGCGTGACGCTGCTTACCACCGCTTCCATGAGCCGAAGCACGCTGTCCCGGCTGGTCAGCTACGCGACCGGTGCGCTGCTCGCTGCCGCGTTTTTCAACGTCTTGCCCGAAGCCATCCATGAGTCGGGGAATGCACAAGAGACCACATCCCTGGTTCTGGCCGGCATCGTCACTTTCTTCCTGCTTGAAAAGCTCGTCATCTGGCGTCACGACCATGGTCAGGCCACGTCCGATGCGAGCGTGGTTCACGGGCATCACCAAGGCCGTGGGGATGTGGAAGTCGGCCGCGGTGGCCTGCTGATGATGCTGGGTGATACCTTCCACAACTTTGTCGACGGCATCCTGGTGGCCGCTGCTTTCCAGCAGGATGTTTCGCTGGGCCTGGTGACCGCGGTGGCCATAGTGGCCCACGAGATTCCCCAGGAGCTGGGTGATTTTGTCGTTCTATTGCATGCGGGTTGCAGCCGCCGTCGGGCCATGGCCTTCAACCTGCTGTCCAGCCTGGCCATGACACTGGGCGCGGGACTGGCCTGGCTGGCCTTGCCGTTGATGGATGGCGCCGTGCAGGTGTGTCTGGCGCTGGCCTGCGCGAGCATGACTTATGTGGCCATGGCGGACCTGATCCCCAGCCTGCACCGCTACCCGAGTCTGGGCGCCACGGTTCAACAGCTTGCGCTTATGGGCGCAGGAATGGCCTCGGTCGCGGGCGCGCACGAGTTGCTCGAAATCGTGGTGGTGCATTGATGCCAATCGAACAGGAACTGCCTTCATGAACAAGAGCACTGAAACGACTTCACATGCCCAACAAGGTCCGGTTGACCGCATTCCCGTCACCTTGCTGACCGGCTTCCTGGGGGCCGGCAAGACCACCTTGCTCAACCACTGGATGCACCAGCCTGGCATGACGGGTGTGGCGGTGTTGGTCAATGAATTCGGTGAGGTCGGCATCGATCATCACCTCGTGGATACCGTCAGCGACCAGATGTTGTTGCTGGATTCCGGCTGCCTGTGCTGTACCGTTCAAGGCGACCTGGTTGCCGCCTTCCGCAAGCTTTCCGACCGCATGGCCCGCCGCGAGATCGCGCCCATTTCACGTGTGGTGATCGAAACCACGGGACTGGCCGATCCGGTGCCGGTGTTGTACACACTGATGGAGGAGCCCTTTGTCTGTGCCCGGTATCGGTGTGACACCGTGATCGCTGCGGTATCGGCGACACAGGGCTTGCAACAGCTTGAGCAACATCAGGAGAGTCAGCGCCAGGTGGTGGCCGCGGATCGCTTACTGATCACCAAATGCGATCAGGCCTCCTCAACCCAACGGGAACAACTGGAAGCGGCCTTGAAAACGCTCAATCCGCAGGCCGAACAGGTCATAGTGCGCAACGGTATTGCCGATCTCGTCACGCTGATGGCGTCCGGTGGGATCTACGGCCGTGCGGACGTGGCGTCGAGCCTGCAGGACTGGCTGAGTACCGAGATCGCACAGCATGGCCCATCAGGCCTTTTCGCGCTGGATGAAAACGCTGTTGACCTGGTCAATGACGACGGCCACTACCTGCGAACCCGTCACAGCCGCAGCCACCATTCGACGCGCGCGCGGAGTTTCGTCATCACTTGGGATAGGCCCGTCGCCTGGCTTGGGTTCTCTTTGGCGATGGGCAACGTTCTGCGCGCCTATGCAGCCAACCTGTTGCGTGTCAAAGGTCTGATGCGCGTGGCCGGAGACGAGGCGCAACCTCGGGTGGTGCAGTGCGTGCAGGACGTGGCCTATCCCCCGGTGCGTTTGGCTACCTGGCCGCGTGACAGCGCGTTTGACGATGGCCACAGCCGTCTGGTGTTCATCGTCCGAGACCTGGCGCCCGAACAGGAGTCCACTATACGGGCTTTGCTCAGCGATTTCAGCAGCAACATGGCGGCACTGCGCGCCAGCGCAACCGACTGGGGATTGCCCACCCGCTGCTGGTTGAGCCAGCGCGTTCCGATCCGATCTGCTACGGACATTGAACACGAAGGCTGGGAGATCCAGGCCCGGCGCTTTCGATTACATGGTGCCGGTCACTAGGGCGACAGGTACCAGAAATGGCTGTGTTGAGAAATTCCCTACTCGAAGTCCGAGCTATGCAGAATTTGAGAAATGAGGCCCGTATGTGCAAAAAAGCAAATACCCGTGAAGTCGTTGTCGTCAGTGCCGCCCGCACCGCCATTGGTACCTATGGCGGCAGCCTCAAGGACACGCCGCCCACCGAACTGGCGGCCCTAGTCGTCAAGGAAACGCTGGCCCGCGCTGGCGTGGACGGCCAGGACGTAGGCCATGTGGTGTTCGGCCACGTGGTGAACACCGAGCCGCACGACATGTACCTCTCGCGCGTCGCGGCCATCGAGGGCGGCTGCGCAGACCATCCAGCTCGGTGATGCCGACGTAGCCATTGGCGGCGGCGCCGAGAACATGAGCCGCGTACCTTATGCCAGCCTGAACATGCGCTGGGGCGCCCGCATGGGTGACACCAAGATGGTGGACATGATGATCGGTGCGCTGCACGACCCGTTCCACAACATTCACATGGGTGTGACGGCCGAAAACGTGGCCGCGAAGTTCGGCATCACGCGTGAGATGCAGGATGCACTGGCCGTCGAGAGCCACAACCGCGCGCAACGCGCCACTGAAGCTGGGTACTTCAAGGACCAGATCGTGCCCGTCATGCTCAAGAGCAAGAAGGGCGAAGTGGCCTACGTCACCGACGAGCATTTCCGCCCCAACTGCAAGCTCGGAGACATGGCCAAGCTTAAGCCGGTGTTCGTGAAAGAAAACGGCACCGTGACCGCGGGCAACGCCTCGGGCATCAACGACGCCGCCGCGGCCGTGGTGCTGATGGAAGCCGGTGCGGCCAAGGCCCGTGGCACCCAGCCGCTGGCGCGCCTAGTGGGTTACGCCCACACTGGCGTGGACCCTAACATCATGGGCATCGGCCCGGTGTCGGCCTCGCGCCTGGCACTGCAGAAAGCAGGCCTCACCGTCAATGACATGGACGTGATCGAAGCCAACGAAGCCTTCGCTGCCCAGGCCTGCGCCGTGAGCAAGGAACTCGGCCTGGACCCGACCAAGGTCAACCCGAACGGTTCGGGCATTTCGCTGGGTCACCCCATTGGTGCCACGGGTGCGCTGATCACGGTGAAAGCTATCCACGAGCTGCAGCGCATTCAGGGCCGCTACGCACTGGTGACCATGTGCATTGGCGGCGGCCAGGGCATTGCGGCAATCTTTGAGCGGATGTGACGCTGATTTGCATTGCATCTTTTTGAATGATCGAACTACGGCATCTGCGCTATTTCATCGCCATTGCTGAAGAGCTCAACTTCCGCCGCGCCGCCGAGCGCGTGCACATTGATCAGACCCCGTTGTCACGCACTATCCGCGATCTGGAGGACCGGTGGGGCGTGACGCTCTTCATACGGGCTCCACGCAGGCTGGAACTCACACCAGCAGGGGCCAAGCTGCTTGATCATGCGCACAGCCTGCTCATTCGGCTGGAGCGCGCCAAGCGCGTGGTACGGGCCGTTGATGCTCGCTATCGGGAGCCCCTGCGTATAGGCGTGGATGACAGCACGGTGCAGCCACGGCTGGCAGATTGCTTGAGCCGCTGGGGTCGGCTTGTTCCGGACACCCCTGTGGAACTCAGGGAGATGCATGCGGCGGAGTTATTGGCAGCCCTGCGCAACGAGGAGGTGGATGTTGGATTCTCCTTCGGCCTGCAGGATGAGGAGGCCATTGCTCAGCAACCGGCATGGCACAGCCCCATGGTGGCAATTGTCTCACCGGAACATGAGCTGGCTGTGCGTCAGGCAGTGTCATGGAGAGCACTGATGTCCTTTCCTGCAATATCATTCTCTTCGGCAACTCACCCGGGGTTGCACGGGCAGGTGGCGTCTGTCCTGCGGGAGAAGGTCTTGTCTCCTGTGATCGCGGCGGAGGCGCGGACATTGTCCGGCTACCTGACCCGCGTGGCTGTGGGGCAGGGTGTTGGCGTGGCCGACGCCGAACACATGCGGACGCTGCAGCGCAGCGATGTGTTGGTGCTTCCTCTGGTCGAACCCGCGCACTTCACGACCTACGTTTTGCACAAGCATCAGCGCTTTGGACTGTCCGAGTCAGTGCAACGTTTCCTTACCCATGTCAGCACTTTGACGTGACTGTTACGCAGCAGAGCTCTGCTGCATCCAGGGCCTGCGCCATCGGCCTTGGACATGAGGTCGCAGGGGGTGCATGCTTCCCGCCCAGGGAGGCCGGGAGCGTGTTCCTGGGCCACTGAATCCAGCCAACCAACGGCGTTGTCCTGAGACGTGCCCGCCAGCCTGCGCTGCGCTACGCCCGGATGGGTGGGTCGCGCGGCGCATCGGTTCCAGACTCTCGCCATGCGTGCCACGGGGTGCGCATGCGCATGGCGCAGGTTGGCGCCGAAGGAACAAGCGGGCATGGCATCTCGATCAGAGGGGGGCAAGGAGCGGGCATCCTCCGCCCACACCGGTATCCTGTTTGGCCAGATCACGGCCGTCATGGGCGTCACTGTGTGTGGCGTGTGGGTGGCCACGCAATGGACGGCGCATGCGCTGGGCTACCAGCCGCGCCTGGGCGCCGCCTGGTTCGATCTCTCGGGGCTTCCGGTCTACGAGCCCTGGAAGTTGTTCGAATGGTGGTACTGGTACGACGCCTATGCGCCCGAGGTTTTCTCGCGCGGCGGCGCCATCGCGGCTTCCAGTGGCCTGCTTGCCACCGGTGTGGCCATCGGCATGGCGGTGTGGCGCTCGCGCCTGGCGCGGCGGGTCACCACGTATGGTTCCGCCCGTTGGGCCGAACACGAGGACATTGACAAGGCCGGGCTGACCGGTCCGGCCGGCGTGTTCCTCGGCCGGGCACCTGGCCGGGACAGCTCTTACCTGCGCCACGAAGGACCGGAACATGTGATGGCCTTCGCCCCCACGCGCTCCGGCAAGGGTGTGGGCCTGGTGGTGCCCACGCTGCTGTCCTGGCCCGGCTCCGCCGTGGTTCACGACATCAAGGGAGAGAACTGGCATCTCACGGCGGGCTGGCGTGCGCGCTTCTCGCACTGCCTGCTGTTCAACCCGACGGACGCGCGCTCGGCCGCCTACAACCCCTTGCTGGAAGTGCGGCGCGGCGTGCACGAGGTGCGCGACGTGCAGAACATCGCCGACATCCTGGTGGACCCCGAGGGTGCACTGGAGCGGCGCAACCACTGGGAGAAGACCAGCCATGCGCTGCTGGTGGGGGCCATCCTCCATGTGCTCTATGCCGGCGAAGACAAGACGTTGCGCGGGGTCGCCAACTTCCTCTCCGACCCAGCCTGTCCCTTCGAGGTGACGCTGCACCGCATGATGAGCACGCCGCACCTGGCGGTGGAGCAGGGTAGCGCGCCGCACCCGGTCGTGGCGTCTGCGGCCCGGGAGGTGCTCAACAAGAGCGAGAACGAACGCTCGGGCGTGCTGTCCACGGCCATGAGCTTTCTGGGCCTGTACCGTGACCCCACGGTAGCCGAGGTCACCTCGCGCTGCGACTGGCGCATCGCCGACCTGATTGCTTCGGCGCATCCGGTGTCTTTGTATCTGGTGGTGCCGCCCTCGGACATCAGCCGCACCAAGCCGTTGATCCGCCTGATCCTCAACCAGATCGGGCGGCGCCTGACCGAGTCGCTCGACGGCTCGGACGGCATCGAGCGCCGGCACAAGCTGCTGCTGATGCTCGACGAGTTCCCCGCACTGGGGCGCCTCGACTTCTTCGAGTCGGCGCTGGCATTCATGGCGGGCTACGGGCTGCGGGCCTTCCTGATCGCGCAGTCGCTCAACCAGATCGACAAGGCCTACGGTCCGAACCACGCGATCCTGGACAACTGCCACGTGCGCATCGCCTTCGCCACCAACGACGAGCGCACGGCCAAGCGCATCTCCGACGCGTTGGGAACGGCTACCGAACTGCGCGCCCAGCGCAACTACGCCGGCCACCGGCTGGCACCCTGGCTGGGCCACCTGATGGTCTCGCGGCAGGAGACGGCCCGCCCGTTGCTCACGCCTGGCGAGGTGATGCAGCTGCCGCCCGACGATGCCGTGGTCATGGTCTCGGGCCATGCGCCGATCCGGGCGCGCAAGCTGCGCTACTACCAGGATCGGAACTTCCTGGTACGGGTGCTGCCTGCGCCGGTGCTGGTGGGCGGCGGCTATGCCGATCGCCCAGCAGGGCGGTCGGATGACTGGAGCATGCTGCCGGTGTTGGCCGCCGCCTCGGTTGCCATGGCTGGCGGCGTGGGCGGTGCGGCCGATGAGGGTGGACACCAGCTCAAGCCGGATCTGGAGGCTGCGTTCGTGCCTTCGCGCGATGACGGGGCGCAGGACCTGATCCTGCTGGAGGATGAGCGCGATGACGATGGCGCGCCCTTGCTGCCGCGTGACTTGGATCGCCAACTGGTGCGTAACGCGCGCCTGGCGGCCCTGGATCCTGACGACGGGATTGTCCTGTGACCCGCGCCCGCCTGAACATCTTCGTCGAGCCCGAGCACGCTCGGCGCCTGGAGGACCTCTCGGCCCACCGGGGTGTCTCCAAGTCCTCTGTGATTGCAGCGGCGCTCGCGTCCTTCCTGTCGCCGGACGCGACGGACCAGCGCGAGGCCGCGACGGCCAAGCGCCTGGACCGGCTCTCGCGCCAGTTCGAGCGCCTGGAGCGCGACCAGGCCATCCTGATCGAGACCGTGGCGCTGTACCTGCGCCACTACCTGACCGTGGCCCTGCCGGTACCCGAGCAGCAGCAGGAAGCCCTGCGCGCCCAGGGGCGCGCCCGCTATGCGCAGTTCATCGAGCAGCTGGCCCGCCACATCCAGCGCGGGCGCAGCTTGGTGCGCGAGATCCATGAGGAGATCGGTCCCCTGGATGGGGACGTTCCGGTAGCTTCGGTTGCGCCTGATGGCGGGGAGGGCGGCACATGACCGGCACCAGCCTATTACCCGCCGAACCCGCGCAGCGCCGCATCCGCATGCTGCGCACCGCCATGGGACCGGAGATAGCGGCGGCGCTGGAAGACCCAGAGGTGGTCGAAGTGTTGCTGAACCCGGACGGGTCGCTCTGGGTGGACCGGCTGGGCACGGGCCGGGAACCCACCGGCGCCGCGCTGCCGCCGGCGGTGGCTGAACGCATCATCCGGCTGGTGGCGGCCCATGTGCGCGCCGAGGTACATGCGGGTCTGCCCATCCTCTCGGCAGAGTTGCCCGAGACGGGCGAACGCTTCCTGGGCGTGCTGCCGCCCGTGGTGCGCTCGCCCTCGTTCGCGATCCGCAAGCGGGCGCTGCGCATCATGACGCTCGCACAGTATGTGGACGACGGCATCCTGACCGAGGAGCAAGCGGCCTTCCTTCGCTGCGCAGTGCGCGAGCGCTTGAACGTCGTGGTGGCAGGCGGCACCAGCACGGGCAAGACGACGCTCGCCAATGCGCTGCTCGACGAGATCGCCGACACCGGCGATCGGGTGCTGATCCTGGAAGACACGGTGGAATTGCAGTGCCGCAGCGACGACCACGTGGGCATGCGCTCCGAGCCGGGCGTCACCACCATGGCCGACCTGGTACGCGCCACCCTGCGCCTGCGGCCCGACCGCATCGTGGTTGGCGAGGTGCGCGGCGCCGAGGCGCTGGACCTGCTCAAGGCCTGGGGTACGGGACACCCGGGCGGCATCGCCACGGTGCATGCGGGATCGGCGGCGGGCGCGCTCACGCGGCTGGAGCAACTGGTGCAGGAGGTCAGCTTGGCCGTGCCGCGCGCCTTGATCGCGGAAGCCGTCAACGTCATCGTCTTTATTGCAGGGCGCGGCCATGCGCGCCGGGTGCGCGAGATCGTGCGCGTCATTGGCCATGACCGCGATGGCTACCAGCTCGATGGCTCGCTCGGGCCGCCGTTTCCGCCAATTCAGCAGGTCGTGGCATCGCATTCGCCATCTTCAACTTCATCCACCAAGGGAGAATCTTCATGACGCATCCACGTCTTTCTGTACATCCGTGCCTGCGGGCGGCGGCCCTGGCCGCCCTGCTGCTGGCCCTCACGGTTCCGGCGCAGGCCGCCGGCTCCAGCATGCCCTGGGAGGCACCGCTGCAGTCCATCCTGGAATCCATCCAGGGGCCGGTGGCGCGCATCATCGCGGTGATCATCATCATTGCCACCGGGCTCACGCTGGCCTTCGGTGATACCTCGGGAGGCTTCCGGCGGTTGATCCAGATCGTGTTCGGGCTGTCGATTGCGTTCGCGGCGTCGAGCTTCTTCCTGTCCTTCTTCTCGTTCTCGGGCGGGGCGGTGCTGGCATGAACCTGCCCCACAGCCTGCCGCCGGGTTTCGAGGTGCCGCTGCACCGGTCGCTGACCGAGCCCATCCTGCTGGGCGGCGCGCCACGCACCGTGGCCATCGCCAATGGCACATTGGCCGCTGCCGTCGGTCTGGGCCTGCAGTTGTGGGTGCCGGGCCTGGTGCTCTGGATCGCGGGGCACACGCTGGCGGTCTGGGGCGCGCGCGTGGACCCGCAGTTCATGCCGGTGTTTGCGCGCCACATCAAGCAGCGGCCGCTGCTGGACGTGTAGGGCGGGGAGGGCAGGCGATGCTGAACCTCGCTGAATACCGCAGGCGCCCCGCGCTGCTGGCCGACTGGCTGCCCTGGGCCGGCCTGGTCGCGCCTGGGGTTGTGCTCAACAAGGATGGCTCCTTCCAGCGCACGGCGCGTTTCCGGGGGCCGGACCTGGACAGTGCGACACCGGGTGAGCTCATTGCGACCTCGGCGCGGCTGAACAACGCGCTCAAGCGCCTGGGTTCGGGCTGGGCGCTGTTCGTCGAGGCTGAGCGGCACGAGGCGGCGGGCTACCCACGGTCCCGTTTCCCGGAGCCGCTGTCCTGGCTGGTGGACGAGGAGCGGCGCGCCGCCTTCGAGGAGGCGGGGAGCCATTTCGAGAGCGGGTACCACCTGACGCTGCTGTACCTGCCGCCCGAGGACGCGCGCTCACGCGCGGGCAACCTGCTCTACGAGCACCGCAAGGCCGAAGGCGTGGACTGGCGCGAACGGCTGGGGGCCTTCGTGGCCGAGACTGACCGCTTCCTGGACCTGCTCGATGGCGTGGTACCGGAGCTGGACTGGCTCTCTGATGGCCAGACGCTGACCTACCTGCATGGCACGGTGTCCACCTGCTCCCAGGCAGTGGCCATGCCCGAGGTGCCCATGCACCTCGATGCGCTGCTGGCCGACGAGCCGCTGGTGGGCGGTCTCGCGCCCATGCTAGGGAGCCGGCACCTGCGGGTGCTCACGGTGCGGGGTTTTCCGACCTCGACTTGGCCGGGGATCCTGGACGATCTTAATCGACTGGGCTTTGGCTACCGCTGGTGCACGCGCTTTCTCTGCCTGGACAAGGCCGAGGCGGAGAAGGAGTTGGCCCGCCTGCGCCGCCAGTGGTTCGCCAAGCGCAAGAACATCGTGGCGCTGCTGCGCGAGACCGTGTTCCAGCAGGAGAGCCCGCTGGTGGATTCGGATGCCGCCAACAAGGCGCAGGACGCCGATGCGGCGCTGCAGGCACTGGGTGGCGATCAGGTGGCATTCGGCTACGTGACGGCCACGGTCGTGGTGCTTGACGCCGATGCCACGGCCGCCGACGAGAAGCTGCGGGCTGTGGAGCGGACCATCCAGGGGCGGGGCTTCGTGACCATCCCCGAGACCCTGAACGCGGTTGAGGCCTGGCTGTCCTCCCTCCCGGGCCATGTGTACGCCAACGTGCGCCAGCCCATTGTCTCGACGCTGAACCTCGCGCACCTGATGCCAGTGTCGGCCGTGTGGGCGGGGCAGGAGCTCAATGCGCACCTGGATGGCCCGCCGCTGATCGTGACGCGCACCGATGGCGCGACGCCGTTCCGGCTGGTCACGCACATCGGCGACGTGGGCCACACGCTGGTGGTTGGCCCCACGGGCATGGGCAAGTCGGTGCTGCTGGCCACCCTGGCGTTGCAGTTCCGGCGCTACCCGGGCGGGCGCGTCCTGGCCTTCGACATGGGACGCTCGATGCGGGCCACGGTGCTGGGGCTGGGCGGTGAGCACTACGACCTCGGGCCCGACGGGCGGATCGCATTCCAGCCGCTGGCGCGCATCGACCGGGATGGCTACCGCGCCTGGGCCGCGGAGTGGGTTGAAGGGCGCATCGCGCACGAGGGTGTGGCCGTGGGACCGGCCGAGCGCGACGCTGTGTGGTCGGCCCTGGCCAGCCTCGCCAGCGCCCCGGTGGAGCAGCGCACCCTCACGGGCGTGTCGGTGCTGTTGCAGTCAAACGCCTTGCGCCAGGCACTGCAGCCCTATGTGCTGGGCGGTGCGCATGGGCAACTGCTCGATGCGGACGTGGACCGGCTCGGTTCTTCGCCCGTGCAGTGCTTCGAGATGGAAGAGCTGATGCCCAGCCGCGCGGCCACGCTGGCCGTGCTGTCCTACCTGTTTGCGCGCTTCGAGGAGCGCTTCGATGGCGCGCCCACGCTGCTGATCCTCGACGAGGCCTGGCTGTTCCTGGACGACCCGGTGTTCGCGGCGCGCATTCGCCAGTGGCTCAAGACGCTGCGCAAGAAGAACGTGTCGGTGGTCTTCGCCACGCAGTCGCTCGCCGACATCCGCGATTCCAGCATCGCGCCGGCCATCGTGGAGAGCTGCGCGAGCCGCATCTTCCTGCCCAACCCGCAGGCCTTCGAGCCGCAGATCCGCGCGGTCTACGAGGGCTTCGGGCTCAACGGCCGGCAGATCGAGATCGTGGCCCAGGCAACGCCCAAGCGCGACTACTACTACCAGTCGCGGCTGGGCAACCGGGTGTTCGACCTGGGGCTGGGGCCCGTGGCGCTGGCCTTCGCGGGGGCGTCCTCGCCCGAGGATCAACGCGCAATGGACCGGATCCAGGAGTCCCTCGTTGATTCTGGCACGCCGTCCGGCTTCGCGGCCGGCTGGCTGCGCCACCGGGGCCTGGACTGGGCCGCCGAACTCATTCCCACGTTTCCACCGTTTCCAACCACCTGAAGGAGTCCTGCCATGCTTTTGAAGTCCCTGTTCCTTCGCCGCAAGGCGGCGCTTACGCTTGCCGCTGCGCTGGCACTCGGCACCGCCATGCCCGCCCAAGCCTTCCTGGGCGGCGGGCGCATCGTGTTCGATCCCTCGAACTATTCGCAGAACGTGCTCACGGCCGCGCGCACGCTGGAGCAGATCAACAACCAGATCAAGCAGCTGCAGAACCAGGCGCGCAACCTCGCGAGCCTGGATCACAGCGCCTTGGGGGAGCTGCGTGCGGCGCTGGCCGCGACGAACGAACTCATCCGGCAGGCCCAGGGGCTGGCGTTCGACATGGCGCACATGGAGGCCGAGTTCCGGAGGCTCTATCCGAAGGAATACTCCGCCACCGTGTCGGGCCAGCAGATGGCGATTGATGCGCGCGAGCGCTGGCAGCAGTCGCTCGAAGCACTGCGCACTGCCACCCAGGTGCAGTCGCAGGCGGTGCGCAACTTCGCGAGCGACGAGCGCACGCTCACGGATCTGGTGAACCGCAGCCAGTCGGCCGTGGGCGCGCTGCAGGCGATGCAGGCCACGAATCAGTTGCTCGCGCTGCAGTCCCGCCAGGCCATGCAGGCGCAGCAGCTGCAGATCACCCAGGACCGGGCTGCTGCCCTGGAACAGGCCCGCCAGGTGGCGGTGCAGGAGCGGGCGCGTGAGGTGCGGCGGCGCTTCCAGGGCGAGGGCACGCCCTACACCCCGGTGGCCGTGGGCTTCTACGGGCAATGAGGGGGAAGGCCATGAACAAGCTGTTCCTTCTGGGCGCCGTTGCGTTGGTGCTCGCCGGCTGCGGCAAGCCGGTCCCCATCGAATCCGCGGAGTCCCTGGTCGCCGATCCCGCGCGGCTCAAGGAACTGCGTGCGCAGTGCAAGGCCCACCATGCCAAGGTGGGCGACGCACAGTGCAATGCGGTGGCCGAGGCCACGCGGCGGCGCTTCATGGGCGGCGGGACGCCATATACGCCGGCCCAGGCTCCCGCGCCCGAGGCATCGGCCGCGCAGGACAAGGCGCCATGAACGACGTCGCGGTCATTGACCGCTTTCTGGATGTGTTCTCGCGCTACATCGACTCGGGGTTCGGGCTGCTGGGCGGCGAGGTGCAATTCCTGACGGCCACGCTGGTGGGGATAGACGTGACGCTGGCGGGGCTGTACTGGGCCATGAGCCATGCGTCAGGGCAGGGCGAGGACGTGATCGCGCGGCTGGTCAAGAAGGTGCTGTACGTGGGGGCGTTCGCCTACATCCTGGGCAACTTCAATCAGCTGGCCGGGATCGTGTTCCGGTCCTTCGCCGGGCTGGGGCTCACAGCCTCGGGTTCCGGAATGACGCAGGCACAGCTGCTGCAGCCCGGGCGCCTGGCCAAGGTCGGCATCGATGCCGGGCGGCCCATCATGGCGCAGATCAGCGAGCTGGTGGGATTTCCCGAGGTGTTCGCCAACCTCGACACCATCGCCGTGCTGTTTCTGGCCTGGCTGGTGTTGATCGTAGCCTTCTTCGTGCTCGCAGTGCAGCTGTTCGTCACGCTGCTGGAGTTCAAGCTGACCACGCTCGCGGGCTTCGTGCTGGTGCCGTTCGCGCTGTGGAACAAGACCAGCTTCCTGGCGGAGAAGGTGCTGGGCAACGTGGTGTCCTCGGGCATCAAGGTGCTCGTGCTGGCCGTGATTGTGGGGATTGGTTCGGGGCTGTTCGCTGAATTCACGACGGCACCGGGAGCCGAGCCGTCCATCGACCATGCGCTGGTCATCATGCTGGCGGCGCTGGCGATGCTGGGCCTGGGGATCTTCGGGCCGGGGATCGCGACGGGGCTGGTGTCGGGCGGGCCGCAGCTGGGCGCCGGTGCGGTGGCGGGCACGGCGCTGGGAGCGGGAGGGCTGGCCGTCGCTGGTGGCGCGGCCGTGGCGGGCGCGGGTTCTGCGGTGGCGGCTGGTGCGCGCATGGCGCCAGGAGCCGCGAAGGCGGCTATTGGTGGCGGTGCCGCCGTGGCGCGGACCGCCCAGGCAGCGGCGGGCAGCATGAAGTCGGCCTACCAGGCAGGTGCCGCAGCTTCGGGGGCGGAGGGCGTCCGCGCGGCTGGTGCGGGCGTGGGCCATGCCGCGAAGACTGGCGCCAGCGCGGTGGGCCAGCGGGTGGCGGCTGGAGTCCAGGCGATCAAGGACCGCGCGGCGGGGTTTGTCTCCGAAGCCGTGTCACCCCCTGGGGAGACCGCTTCTGTGGGTGGTGCCGAGGATGTGGCGCCCCCGGCACCTGTGTCTGAGCCGGGTTGGGCCCGGCGCATGCGGCGGCGCCAGCAGGCCACGCAGGCGGCCACCACGGCCGTGCATGCCATCCGTGCCGGCGACCATGCGGGCGGCGGCGTTGCTCCGAGCCTGCGCGATGAATCTAATCCTTGAGGAGGGCTGCCATGCGATTCCAACGACCCCAGCGGCGGTATTCGGAAACCCCCGAGCCCGTCACCCCCTACCAGGCGGCCGGACAGGCCTGGGACCAGCGCATCGGCTCGGCCCGGGTGCAGGCCCGGAACTGGCGGCTCATGGCTTTTGGTTCCCTGGCGTTGGCCCTTTTGATGGCGGGCGGCTTGGTCTGGCGCTCGGCCCAGTCCATCGTGACACCCTACGTCATTGAGGTGGACCAGGCCGGGCAGGTGCGCGCGGTGGGCGAGGCGGCCACGCCGTACCAGCCGAGCGATGCGCAGATTGCTTTTCACCTGGCGCGCTTCATCACCGACGTGCGCTCGCTGTCCATCGATCCCATCGTGGTACGGCAGAACTGGCTGGAAGCCTACGACTACACCACGGACAAGGGGGCGGCGACGCTCAATGACTACGCGCGGGTTGCGGACCCGTTCTCGCGCATCGGGCAGCACTCGGTGACCGTGGCCATCAACAGCGTGGTGCGCGCCAGCGATGCCTCGTTCCAGGTGCGCTGGACCGAGCGGCGCTACGTCAATGGCGAGGCGGCAGGGCTGGAGCGCTGGACGGCCGTGCTGTCCATCGTGCTGCAGGCCCCGCGCAGCGAAGAGCGCCTGCGCAAGAACCCATTGGGCATCTACGTCAACGGCCTGTCCTGGAGCCGGGAACTCGATGCCAGCGAAGGAGTGAAGAAACCATGAATGCACGAATCCCCTACCGCGCCCTGCCGCTGGCCCTGCTGGCCGTCCTGGCCACGGGCTGCGGAACCCAGGGCAAACCTCCCCCATCGATTGCGCTCGATGAGCCCATCCAGGCCCAGGCCTTGCCCGAGCCTCCCAAGCCCATCGAGGTCGTGGCCGTGCCCGAGGTGCTGCCCATGCCTGCGCAGATGAAGCCCCTGCCCAAGGGCGGCGGGGCACAACCCGCCCCCGAGTCCACCGACGAAAAAGCCCGCGTGGCGCGCGCCAACGCTGAGGCCCGCGTAGCACCCACACGTGAGGGCTACGTGAATGCCATCCAGGTTTGGCCCTACACCGACGGGGCGCTGTACCAGGTCTATGCGGCGCCGGGCCGGGTGACGGCCATCGCGCTGCAGCTCGGCGAGGAACTGGTGACGGTCGCCGCCGGCGACACCGTGCGCTGGATCGTGGGCGATACGGCCAGCGGCGCGGGCGATTCGCTGCGCGTGAAGGTGCTGGTCAAGCCGATCCGCTCCGGGCTCAAGACCAACCTGGTCATCACCACGAGCCGGCGCACCTACCTGGTCGAGCTGACCTCCACCGAGAAGGCCTGGATGGCCTCGGTGTCCTGGGAGTACCCGAAGGACAAGATGCTGGCCCTGCAGCGCCAGGCGCAGGCAGCCCAGGCGGCGGCTCCCATCGAGAGCGGCCTGTCGCTGGAGAAGCTGCGTTTTCGTTACGCCATCGGTGGTGGCAACCCGGCCTGGAAGCCGCTGCGTGCCTTTGATGACGGCGAGAAGGTCTACATCCAGTTCCCGGCCGGCATCGCTCAGGGCGAGCTGCCACCCTTGTTCGTGATCGGGGCGCAAGGGGGCGGACAGCTGGTGAACTACCGCTTCCGGCCGCCGTACTACATCGTGGACCGGTTGTTCGGCTCGGCCGAGCTGCGCCTGGGTGGAGGCGGGGGCCGGGATGGCGACGTGGTGCGCATCGAGCGCACGGACGGCGTAGGTGGACGGCTTTGACCATGGACAGCCGCGACTCTTCCAACGCCGCCGCTCCGCCGCAACCGGCCAAGGTCACCCCCGAATCGGTGGCGCTGCGCGCCGCGCCACGACCCGTGACGCGGCTGAACCGGCGCATGCTGGCTGTTCTTGTGGGTTTGCTGGCTGCCGCCGTGCTGGGCGCCACCATCTGGTCGCTGCAGGGCAGCCACCGGCGTGGCGCGAATCCCTCGGAGCTCTACAACGTCGATCGGGTGTCAAAGTCCGAAGGGCTGGACCGGTTGCCGGCCGACTACGGCGGACTGCGGCCGCCAGAGGTGCCCCGGCTCGGACCTCCGTTGCCGGGGGATCTGGGGCCGGCCATCGTGAAGGCGCAGGGGCCGGTGGAGCCAGGCTATGCGCCACCGGGCCATGATCCTGCGGATGCGCTGCGCAAGGAGGCCGAAGCGGCAGCAGGCTCGCCGGTGTTTTTCCGCACGGGGGGAGCGCAGGCAGGGCAGGGGGCGGCGCAGTCCGTGGCGATGGCAACACCTGCGGCGGCATCGGGGCTGGCGGGATTCGATCCATTGGGGGCGGGGCCTGCCTCGACCGCGGCGCAGCCCGCGGATCCCACGGCTAATCAGAACCGGCAGGAGCAGAAGGAAGCCTTCCTGAAAGGCGGTTCCACGGAAACCCGGAATTCAGGAAGCCTGCAGATGCCTTCCTCACCCTACCAGGTGATGGCCGGGACGGTGATTCCGGCAGCACTGGTGACGGGGATCCAGTCGGACCTGCCGGGAGACGTGATCGCCACCGTAACGGAGCCGGTCTACGACACGGCCACAGGAAGACATCTGTTGATCCCGCAAGGCTCGCGCATCCTGGGTCGCTACAACAGCCAGGTGAGCTACGGGCAGAGCCGGGTGCAGATGGTGTGGAGCCGTATTGTCCTGCCGGACACTTCGTCGCTGGCGCTCGACAACCTCGTGGGCACCGATCCGGCGGGGCGCGCTGGACTGGAGGATGGGGTGGACTGGCACTGGGGACGGGTGGTCGCGGGGGCGGCGCTGACGACCTTGCTGGGGGTGGGCGCCGAACTGGCCGCTCCCGAGAACCGGCAGAACGGCAACCGTGTGGTGATCGCGGGGCGTGATGGGCTGCAGGACAGCGTGAACCAGGTGGGGCAGGAGATGACGCGGCGCAACCTGAACCTGCAGCCGACGCTGACCGCGCGACCGGGGCTGGCGGTGCGGGTGATCGTGAACCGGGATCTGGTGCTGAGGCCCTACCAGCCGTTGTTCGTCAATGGCGGCAGAGGAGGGACGCGATGAGCACGCCGAGGAAATTGCGGCTGGGGCCGCTGCCCAGGACGGAGAGCGTCAAGCTGACCTTCACATGCACAGCAAGTCTCAAGGCTGAGCTGGACCGGTATGCAGCGCTGCATGCGCAGACCTATGGGGAGGCTGTGGATGCCATGGCACTGGTTCCGCACATGCTGGAGGCGTTCATGGCGCGGGACCGGGGGTTTCGCAGAGTGGGTCCGTCCAGCGGGGTGACTTCCGCGAAGCAGCAGCCCGGTGGACAGGGGCCGTAGCGGCGCGAACTGGATGTGTAGAGCAATGTTCCATGCGTGCGTTCTGTACCCCTTGAGATTGACTATTAACTCCAGCCTTTCGCTGTGGAGGCGTGGGCGTGCGGCCCGCTCAGCGAGTGAATCGCTCCGCAACCTATCAGTACTTATGTCGAGTTTTGCCTGGAGCTGTATTGGGCGCCGAGGAATTGCCTTGGCCGTTTGAGAGGCGCCCTTGCCGCATGGCCGCCAAGGTGTGCGCTTCGACTTGGGCGCGGGGTTCTCGCTTTTGAGGTTTCCGGGTGCTAGCTCAAGGCTGAGAGCGGAATTCACCAGCATCCGCTTTTCGGCTACACGGTACTGGCCTGCGAATCCAAGGGACTGTGACGGTTAAATGAGCGGCAAGGGGATCTCCTGTCGCAGATAGCCATCGGCGACTACACTTGGAGCACTGCGAATTTTCCCCAATGCGCCCTCTTGCCTACAACCCCTCCTTTGCGCTAAACGCCATCTGCCCGTACTTCACGATGTTCCCTTTGGAATACCCGCTGAAGGTTCTTCGGAAGCATCGGGCGGCAAAGCCGGTAGTTGTGGATCCATTTTGTGGTCGGGGTACGACGCTGTTCGCCGCACGCACTCTTGGACTTGAAAGCTGGGGCATCGACACGTCGCCGGTCGCTGTGGCAATCGCGAAGGCAAAGCTTTCCAACTCCACGGCCGAGGACGCGCTGTGTCTGGCCCAGTTACTGATTCTTGCGATCAAGCCCGAGCATGTTCCGCAAAGCAAGTTCTTCAAGGCGGCGTATCACCGCAAGACGCTGCAGCAAATCTGCGCGTTACGAGAGGGGCTTCTCGAGATCGAGGACACCGATGAGACGGTAATGCTGAAGGCCGCCGTCTTGGGGTGCCTGCACGGTCCGCTATTGGTTAGCGGCGCATCCTCGTATTTCTCGAATCAGATGCCGCGCACCTTTGCGCCCAAGCCCGACTATGCGGTGGACTTCTGGGCCAAACGGAATATGGTCGCCCCTGAGGTTGACGTTGTCGGCGTCCTTGAGCGCAAGCTAAAGCTCATCGCCGCATCCAAAGCGTTGCCCAAGGCCGCACACACTAATGTCGTGCGCGGCGACTCGACGGTTGCAGCGAGCCTTCCATCGGGTCGAAACCATTCGGTGGTGGTGACATCTCCCCCCTACTATGGAATGCGCACTTACGTGCAAGACCAGTGGTTGCGTAATTGGTTCTTGGGTGGACCTGCGACCGTGGACTACAGCGCTGGCGTGCAGCTGGAACACACAGGCCAGGACGTTTTTGCCAGCTCCTTGGGCAAGGTGTGGGCCAACATGGCCGATACGGACGCTGATGAGCTGCATATGTACATCCGCTTTGGTGTGATTCCTTCGGCGAAGGTCGATGCGAAAGTGCTGATGTACAAGTCGCTTGAGGCATCAGGCGTTGCCTTCAAGGTCAAGTCAGCCCGCAACGCATCCTCTGCGCACTCCGGCAAGCGACAAGCTCAGCAGATGCGTGCGGGCTCGGGTGCCTGCGACGAGTACGATTTCCACGTTGTCAGACATTGATTGAGCCGCACGGAGATGTGCAATCCAACGGCATCATTGCTCCTATTCATCAAGGAGCTTCGGAAGTGATGGTTGCGGAGAAAAAGGCTTTGGCCATCGTGGTAGATGGAGCGGCAACCGACAGTCTGTGAAGACGACTTGATATGGGCGCCGAAGTAGGCGAGGTGGACTGGGCAGGCTTACGGCAGCGGCGTCGAGACCTTCTAGTAGTTGTCGGGGGCCGCGATGCGTAGTCGCTAGGCGGCACTCTCTGCGCGCGAGGACGTCAATGCCGTCGGTACATCCGTTTGAGCAGGGGAAGGCTGCACTCAATCCCGCTGCGTCGCAGACGTTCTGAGCGTTTGGCGTGCAAGGCGTCTAACAACGGTTCTCTGGCGGTTTTGACTGCAAGATGGATTTTTGCGTGACAGCCAGCGCAGAGCGCTACAACGTTTGCGGGCACATCGAGGCTGGCATTCGGAAAGCTTCCTTGCTGGCTCAACGGAATGAGGTGATGCGCTTCTACATACGGAAGACCTGTAGCGCTGGCGATAAACGGGCTGGTCCCGCAGCCGGCCTCGCAGCAATGTCCAGCAAAGTGCAACGCGGTCGCGGCGACTGCCGGATCGCGCTGATACACAACGCGAGTGCCTAGCATCGAGCGCTTTGGTGGTAGCTTGATCACATCTTGTACTTCGACGGACGGTACTGTCGACGACTTCCGATTTGCCGTCTCCTGAAAGATGCGCTCTTCGTCGGCGGCAGCGCCCACGGCGCCGGCAAACGACGGATCTCGTGCAAGCTCTAAGGGCATGGTCTCGTAAAGAGCCAGCAGGTTGTCCAACGCTTCTGCAAAAGTCCTGGCCTGCGATTCATCGAATCGCTCGAGCTCGAAGCAACGGCCATAGATTGCGCCCACCTCATAGGCCTGGCCATAGGGGTACCTGGCAGCAAGGTCTATTGGGCCTTGAGCAAAGCCGTCGGGCGCCGACATAAGTTCCGCAAGCAGGGCGGATCCCTGGCGCAGCGCTTCGAGCGACCGGCTTGGCCCGAAACGGTCCCGAAACTGAGAAACGCCCTGGTTCAACGTGACCCACAGGCGTCGACAGTGCTCGTCGAACAACAGTGCGATGTAGATACCATGTGTCGGTGACGACGTAGCGTCCTGGCGCAAGAGCATTGCATACGGGATCAGCGTATAGCGTCGGCCTAGCTGCCCAGCGGAGGACTTGACCACGTAAGCAGCGGCTCGCGAAGAAATAGAACCGCGCAACCAATCTTGGAAGGTGCTTTCTAAGGCTAGGACGCTGGAGGGGGGAACCTCGCCTCGGCGGCGCCATCTCTGTTCACGAAGACCCGTCTTGTCGAGCTGTCTTGTGTCGGCAATGTATCGGCTGCTGATGGTGTTCAGCGTCCTAACGAGTTGGCTTGTGCTTGTTTCGGTGACATCGTTCATGGTCGGGCTTGCGCTCAAGCTTTAAAGCGCAGCTTCCCCCCGCGCATAGTGCCGTTCGGCAGCTGGATGTTGATGAGCTGCTCCTGGTTGCAGAAGTCGTCCACGTAGTCCTTGATGGCGTGTGCAGTCAGAAGCGCCTTCTTGTCCTGCGGCACGTGGCCAGCCAGGGTGGTCGGCATGATGACGATGCACTTGGCCATCGCTCGGGAGATCGCGACGTTCGTTCGTTGCAGCTGCATCAGGAATGCTTCTTCGCCTGCAATGACGTCGGCGTCAGCAACCCCGAATGACACGACGATGACGTGGCGCTCACCGCCCTGGAACTTCTCGACAGTGTCGACGGCCTCGTCAATCAGGGCCGCCTCGCCAGGCCACAGCTTCGTCAACTCCCTGACGACCAAGGCGCGCTGCGCGCGGTGCGGCGTGACGATGCCGACTGAGTTGTTCCAGAACTGTTTAGCCGTCGGTGGTTCGTGCGTGACGCTCGGCTTCTGTCCGTCCAGCTCAGCGCTGAGAGTCTCACGAAGGCTCCAGACCAGAGATGCGACAAGCAATGCTTCAACCTCGTTGCCTTGCGAAGAAAGGTCGTCGTCGTGGAGCAGGGTCATCACCGCCGGCTCTGTGCCCACCATCTTCTGCAGTTCTGGCCAGTAAGGCAGCATCGCCGGGAAACCGACCGATGGACCCGGGACCACTGAAAGGGGATGGACTGCGGTCTGCTTGAAGTGTGCCGACAACTGTGTGGGATAGCCGATGCCGCGTGCGTACGCGACGATATCCTCGTGAGAGCGGTAGTTCTCGGTGAGGTCACAGGTGATCACCGGAGTACCGAAGTCGCGGCCGCGCAAGTAGGCCTGAATGCTTCCAACCAGATACTCAGCGCCAACAGGCGGCTCCAGCGATGCGATCGGCGGCATCTGTAGATGGTCGCCTGCAATGACAGCACGCCCGCCCCACTTAAGAGCTGCCAAGGGTGATATCGCGCGGGTGACCTCCACTTGCGAGCTCTCGTCGATGATGACCACGTCAAACACCGGGGCGACCATCCTTCCTTGCATTTCTTTGCCGAACTTGAAGGCTTGCATTGCGCTTGTGGCGACGATGGTGATTGCGCCTGGAAAGTTCAGACTCGGCAAGCATTTGTCCTGATAGACATGGTCTTCTGACCTGAGTTCAAGCGTTCTGGTCCGAAGATGTGCGCCAGTTGGATCGAGAGCCATATGCTGGCGCCCCTTTCCGTAGCACATAAAGACCGAGCTCTTAAAAGAGGTGTCGGTGTTGAGAAGCTTAATGACTCGACCGACGAGCTCCTCAACCGCCTTGTAGGTAAAAGCGCTCAGCAGGATGTTGATGCTCTTGCCTGACATCGCGGCATGGCTCGCAAGCGTGTGAACGTAGGCAGCCAAGGTTTTGGTCTTGCCGGTTCCGGGCGGGCCCCACACGACGGTCAGCGCACGTTCCAAAGCGTGAGCAACCGCAGCTTCCTGGCTCGGATTGAGCTTGTGCGTACTTGCCGCAGATTGCGCCAGTGCAGCCGCCTGAGCCGGTTGCATCAGCACTTCTGCTTGTAGCCCTGGTGCGTCCCAAAGCACTCGGGCAAGTGGCGTTACGACGTCCTTCCCAGCTGCACCGGTTGAGGTTGCACCCAGCGCTTGAATGCCGCTTGGATCGGGCTTCGCAATCGCAGGCTTTCCCACCTCCCTGAAGATCTTCGAGCTGTACTTGGACCAATCGAAGCTCGACTTGCTGTCCGTTAGAAAGATGTCGCCGGAAAGGTCGAGAACCTTGTGCTTGTTAAGGTAATCGAGAAGGTGCTCTGCCTTGGGCGCCTCAACCAGAACCTTCGCGCGCTTGTTAACCCGGTCCAGCGAGATGAGCTTTGCCTCCAACTTGCTGTATAGCGGGAACGAAAGGTCTGCTATATCACCTTTGTAGTAGGGGAGCGGAGTCGGAAGGAAATCCTTCGCAGCGCTCAGTGGGAAGCCAGGCGCAGACTCCAAGCCGATCGCGAGATAGCCCTTCCCATCCTCAAACTTCGACTCCGTGGAGGTCGGGCGGACGTCAAAATCCCATATGTCGGTGTTGGGGACGCGAACCCCGTTGCGAAGACGCAGGGCTTCGTAGTTGGCCTCAAGGGCTTGAGCGTCGAGCGCGAGCCGCTGGTGCGCCTCTGCACGCTCTGTCGCCAGACTGAGCTTGTCCCACCAAATCCACATCTTTGCGTCGAAGGCGACGCCCACGGCGCCCCTCGGATTGGACAGGTCAATCTTCGGGTTGCCGGCCTTGATGCTTCCTTTGAAGTCGGCGCGCAGCTTGTCGGTAATGGTCGCGATAGATGCGGACTGCCTAGCAAGTGCGCCCACGTACTCGGCAATGATCGTGTTGCGCGTCTTCATCTGCTTACCGCGATGAATCTCCGGCTCGTTGCTCCAGATCTCGTAGATGCGCTCCCTGGGAATGCCGTTGGTCAGGAACTCCCGGTAGAACGCGTCCTTCTCGACAGGATTGAATGTCGACGCGCGGTAGTGCTCTGCAGTGTCAAAGAGGGTGATGACGTGGGGCACGGGTGCAAAGATGACACGGCGCACGATCTCGTCGATAAAGACGATGCACGGCGGCAAAGCTCCGGCCTCTTTCTCCATCAGCTCGTCCGGAGGGAACATCCATGCCAGCGCGCGCTGCTTCTGGTCCGCCAGTGCAAGAACTTTTGGTAGATGCCGCCCCACCGCGTTGCAGAGCTCCTTGTACTGTCGCGCTTCCCAGAATGCGATCTGCCCCTTGAGTGGAGACTTGCCGAGAGAAGTGACGTAGTTGTCGGCCTGTTCGATGTAGTCGGACAGGGTCGATAGGAAGGACTTCAGCTCCGTCCATTCGGCAGCAAGAGACTTCTGGTCGACCGCGAAGCCCTGGTGCTTCCAGAACAGCGGTGACTGGCCTGTAACGTATGCTGTCGCTCCGCCACCAAGGGCGAGCCCCGTCAGCAGGCCGGAGCTTGGGTCGAAGTTGACCGCCACCGAGAGCGTCAGGTTCGGGAAGGGCGCTAGCGTCGCGAGCAGCGCGGCAGTATCGACATCTAGGGTGTTGTTTGCCAGCGCGTTCGCTCGGGCGGGAAGCTTCGCGCCCTCCCGCTTCAAGAACGTGTGCATGGCGTACACGGGCTCCAGACCAGTGGTCGCCGCAATCGCCTGTGTCGTACTGATGGACGCGGTGTAGAGCATCTTGCGGCCACCGCGGGTCATGCCTGCAATGCGACTCAAGTGCTGCGTGAGCTCAGCGCCCGGATGGCAGTAGTGGTCTGGCTTCGCTGCGAGCTTGAGCTTGAAGTCGGATGGCACCCAGCGGGCATACCCAAGGAAGTCGCACGATGAACAGCGGGAGTCGACATGCCACTCCAGGTTCCTCCAGCCATCTGCCTTGGCGTCACCGGTGGACACGACCCGCGGCAGATCTTCGCGGAAGAAGCGCAAGACCGTGGGGAGGTAGAACCTCAAGTTCGCGTCTTCGCAGTCGGCCATCAGCGCCTCAAGAAGCTTGGCCGCCGGCGGGACAGGAGTCTTGGAACACTCCACGTCGAAGACTGACTCGCCTTCTTTGAACCGTGTCCAAAGCGCGCACCCGGTTGCGACGAAGAAGTGCTTGTCGTTGCCCGTCTCCTCCAGCCAGTTCGCGATCATCACGGCGTAAAGCGCGACCTCCGCCGAGTAGCTGGGGTTCGCCTCAGAGGTGTGCTTGACGTCGATGACGACGAGCGCTCGGCGGTTGTTGTCGTCAGCACCAAGGGGGCGGCGCCCACCTTTGGGCGTGACTGCCTCTTCTCCAGGCCGGGGCTGCCGAACGATGACGATGTCCGGAATCAGGCCGTCCATCGGCGGAATCAAGCCCTGCTGATGCGCAGGAACTCCTAGGTTCGTGAGTACTCTTGTCTGGAAGTGCTTGGGCTCAATCTTCCCCTGCAGCAGGAAAGTCGGATTGGCGGACGCCGAGGAAAGCAGGTCGCCCAAAGGCTCCTGTTTCGGTTGGCCGTTCTTGCCCTTCGAGAACAATACGGCGGAGCCGAAAGCTGCGATCAGCTTGTCGTTTCGCAGCTCCTCGAAGTTCCGACCCTCGGTCTGCAGCACGCCCACGCTTGGACGAGCTGGCATCGGCTCGGGAAGCCCCGCATCCTCGAGCACCTTGGGAATGTGCAGGGACAGGAAGAGCTGCCTGTCGCACTTGGTGCGCAGGTACTGCGACAGGGTGGTCTTGGTTATCCGCTTGGGCAACCCGAACGTAGTTGACATGGGTGATACCTCCTCGTATCGCTGACCTGCGAGCAGCTCTTTGTCCTTGCGATATGCCGCGCTGATGCAGCCTGGCTGCCGGGCGCGACCTTCGCTCTAAATCGATTTCTTGACGTCTTCCACGAGCTGCCGCTCGAATTGACTCAGCTGGGGCACGGTTTCTAGGCGCAGTGCAGCCAGCTTGCGCAGTGATGCATCCAGGGAACCACCGGCCGCCAGCCTTGACTCAAGCTTCTTCGCTAGCGGGAAGGGCAAGCCGTACTCATCAAGGGCGCTCAAGGCTGGGTCTGAGAACAGGCTCTCTAGCTGACCGACGTAAGCTGCGTAGTTGGCGAGCTTGGTCCGGCCCTTGCGCCGAGCTACTTCGTGGTGAATCCGGCTGACCGCCATGGCCAGTTTGGGGAAGCGGTAGGTTGGCCACTGACGGATGAACTCCAGCACATCCTCGACCGCGTCGTCGGGCTCCTTTTGCTCCTTGCCGTTCATCTCATTGGCTATCAGCTCCTTCAACGGGGTGTTCCGGAGCTGCCACAGCCGGAATGCCAGCTGCCGTCCTGAGCTGACGCCATTCACGCGGCCGCTTTCGTGGACAAGATGCTTCCAGATGACCTCGCACAGCAGCACCAGCTGCTCCCAGTCCGGGAACCCCGACCATCCCAGCTCATTCAGCGTCCGGGGTGTATCCAGGATGTGCCTTGCGAGCGAGAGCTGATCCGCCGGCTCGATGCCCGAGTTCTGACGCAGAACGTCCCAGCTCAGAATCTGCTGCTGCCTCAGCGGCTCCAGGCGCTTGCTTGCAGCCTCTGCCAGGTCCGGCTCTTCAATCTGGATCAACAGGCCGTCCGTCGCCAGGTTCTCCTCCTGAGAGAAGACAGGTATTTCGACGAAAGGCAGGTTGGGCTGCGGCGGGTCTTCGAAGACGAAAACCTTGCCAATGAAGTGCTTGAACATCCGGCCCGACCTGCCGCGGATGTTGTTGAACGTGAAGTAGTCCAGGGTTCGGGCGGGGGCGCCAATCTTGTGGTCAAAGATGACGACGTTCTTGGCCTTCGTGTTGACGCCTTCGATCAGCGTGGAGGTGCAGACAAGGAAGTCCAGCTCGCCTTCGTTGAACCCTTTGACGCTGAGCTGTGCCAGCGCTCGCGGCATACGCCCGTGATGCATACCGACGCCGCTCTTGAAGCCTTTGACGAGGGTCCAGTCAGGGTGGTAGTGCTGAGCAGTCCACTTGGCTGCGTCCGCCATCCCAATCTTCCGGTTGGGGAGCTCTTTCGCCAGCAGCTCGGTGACCTTGCGCACACGTCCCGGTGACGAGCAATAGACCAGCGTGGGGCCCTTCAACTCCCTACACAGCGACAGCAGCCGCTCCATCTCCTGCCCAGGCTGTGAGGTGACAGGGATCAGCTCTGTCACGACGGTGGCGAAGTCGGTACGGATGAATTGGCTTCGGAAGCGCTGGGGGAAACCCGGTGGCAGGCCGTCGATGTTCGGACCGAGCAGGTAGAACTGCTTGGCCTTCTTAGTCAGCTTGTAAAACGCGTGGTTGAGCGTCATCGCCCGCTGCGCGTCCCCTCGAGGGTCCAGCTTGTAAAACTCATCCAGGACGAATAGGTCAATGTCCGGCAGGTCGGGAAAGTCGACTGCCCGCTCCTGCGTCAGCACGAAGACGTTTTGCCGGGCTAGCGCTTGGCTTGCATGGGTGATGACTTTGTGCGTCTGCTTGTATGCGACCAAACGTCGGCGTGTCTCGTCGATGAGAGCGATCGTCGGCACTACGATGACGATGTTGGAGAACTTGCCGGTGTCGATGAGCGCGTCGATGAGGGAGCTCTTACCGAAGCTGGTGGGCGCGCTCAGGATGACGCTCTCACCGTTCAGCAGCAGGTGAAACACTTCCGCTTGAACCCGGTGGAACACCAACCCCTTCTCGCTCTCCAGATTCTCTTCCTGCCCGTCTTGGAGCTCGCCCGCCATGACTGAGGGTCGATGAAGCTCGCGCGCGATGGCGTCCTTGAGCCCCAGCTCTTTGGCGTCCAGGTACGGGTAAAGACCCAGGTGCCGCACCAGGCCATTGAGCATGTCACCGCAGTTCCGAAAGGCTTCGCGCTGGTCAAGCGCACGGAGAACAAGCTCCTGCACGTGCGGCTGTGCAGATTCCTGGACGCGGCTCGCCTGCCAGCACAGTGACTGAAGGATCTCGAATGCGTTGTCTGGCTTCGCTTCGCCAGCACGAAGAATACGGGTGACCTCGTTCTCGCTGAGCATCACTGGAGCCTTTTCAACTCGTCATCAAGCTGCTTGACCAAGCTTGCCTTGGAGTTCAATGGAATGACGAACAAATGGACGCGGACCGGCAAATTCATCGGCTTGAGCTTTGCACTCAGCTTCGCTTGAATCGAACTTGCCTCCGCCTTCAGCGCTTGAACATACTGCGCCGTTGTCTTGGTATGGCTCTTTAGGGCCGCGCTGTCGTAGGTGATTAGTACCGGGACGCACGCGGCGTCAAACACCTCGTCAATCGAGGTGTTCTTATGCAGCAGTTTTGAAAGCTTCGGGTAGTGAGGCGACGACTTGTCGAGCTTGTTTGCGATCAGCGCGACCTCGTTCTCCATATAGTTGATGCGCGTGTGGTCCAAAATCTCCTTGGCAACATCTCTAACCGCGCTCGTTGCGTTGTCGTAGAACTTCACCTCACCAATCCAGAGCTCGAGCTTCCCCCCAACCTCGACCACGTGGACGGCGTCGTAGCCTTTCACTGTGCCGTTCACGGAATCTTTCCAGTACATCTTGCTAATCGCCGGTACCGATTGGTAGATTTGGCGCAACGCGATGTGTAGAAAAAGCTCACCGAACTCGCCGCGATGCTTGTACTTGTCGGTCTGGTAGACAAGTCCAGCAGCTTTCCGGATCAGACGAAGAGCGTTTCCAGGCTTAAGCTGGTCGAGTTCATCAGCGGCGAGGCAAAACTCCGGCAGCCACTCCATAGCGTGTTCCGCAAGAGCCTCTCCACGCCACTTTGTGCCCGCATACCCGGCGCAAAGGGCAGAAAGAGTCGGATCCAGTGTTAGGTCACTCACAGCAATGGTGAGAAAAGGATCCGGCGGAGCAGGATACGGCATGTACGAAGGCTCTAGGAGTCTGGATTACTCATTGTCTACTACGTGTCCACCTGTAACGGCCAATTTAGGTTGATCCCTCTCAAGATGAGTATGAACACTCGCGGGGACAGCGACTTGGCGGCGTCTTTCTGCGCGAAGGGAACGTTCAGGTACTGCCGGGAGATGGGAAATCAAGGGGCTGCCAGGCAGCGCCATTGTGGTCCAAGGGGCTGGGGCTACGGAGCGCATCGGCTATAAACCGGGATTCACCACTTCTCACAAGCATCCACACCATGAACCGCGCCGACCTCGTGGCAACCCTCGCCGCAAAGAACGACCTCTCCAAGACGGCCGCCAACGCCGTGCTTGACACGCTGATCGAGACCATCCAGACCGCTGTGAAGAAGGGCGATGCCGTGCAACTGGTCGGCTTCGGCACGTTCAAGGCTGCCAAGCGCGCTGCGCGCACTGGCAAGAACCCCTCCACGGGCGCTGCCATCAAGATCCCAGCATCCACCGTACCCAAATTTGTGGCCGGTGCGAAGTTCAAGGCCGTGGTGGACCCCAAAGCCGCCAAGCGCAAGGCCGAGAAGGCTGGCAAGTAGGCAGGCAGGCCGATCCGCAAGCCGCCCGTGTGCAATAGCCCCGGGCGGCTTTTTGTTGGGGCCGCTAAGCTCCACACCTTCTACAGATTGGGTGAAACGATGACCGCTTTCTCCGACGCATTCCGGGCCGAAGTCCTGCGCATGGCGCGCAAGGAGATCAAGGGCGAACTGGGCAGCCTGCGTAAGACCGTCACGGCGCAGCGCTCCGAGATCACTGCGCTCAAGCGGGATGTGAAGGACCTGGTGTCGCAGGTGAAGGGGTTGCACAAGGCTGCTGCCCGTCAGGCCGCTCCGGGCGATGCGCTGGCCCAGGATGCTGAAGCTCCGGCACGTCACGGGCGACGTTTCCTATTCAAGGCCCAGGCGCTGGCGGCCAAGCGAGAAAAGCTGGGTCTTTCGCAGCAGGCCATGGCGGCGCTGCTGGAAGCCTCGGCGCTCTCCGTGGCTCGATGGGAGGGCGGGAAGGCGATGCCGCGGGCAGCACAGCTTGAGCGCATCCAGGTGGTATTGAAGATGGGGAAGCGGGAGGCGTTGGCCCAGTTGCAGGAGTGAGGCTTTTTGAGGGGGATGAAACCTGGCTGCGGTTTCCCTAGGGTTGCT
The DNA here is from genome assembly GCA_021496925.1 of Acidovorax sp. YS12. Lineage (NCBI taxonomy): Bacteria > Pseudomonadati > Pseudomonadota > Betaproteobacteria > Burkholderiales > Comamonadaceae > Acidovorax > Acidovorax sp. YS12. The sequence continues at coordinate 1,085,315 of CP053915.1, read as the reverse complement.
TGAAAGCCTTGAGCAGAAACTCGGGGACGAACGTCAGATTGCCCTTTGCCCCCATGGTCTGTGCACTTGGTAGTTGGACAGCCTGCACATGCCCGAAATTTTTCGCCCTGCAGATGACAATCTGTTACCGTAACGCACTCTTTTGGGTCAGCGCAGATGCGCCTTTCAAGTGCGAGGGAACGGGATGGCGGAAAAGACAAAGACAAGCAGCGGTGTTATAGCGGCCATAGCCGCATTGGTTCTTTGTATCGTTTTCCCCCGAAGCACATGGGGCTACATCCTTTTCATCGTCGGCGGTATTTGGGCCTATCGAGTGTTTTTTTCCAGCGCGTCGAAACAGCCGATTGCTGACACGCCTTCTCGAGCCAAGACGGCCACCGCAACGAAGACATTGGAGACCTCGGCCCGAGCAACGTCGCGAGCTGAGACGCTTCAAGTGTCAGAGCCCAGTTCACCGCCCGCCTCAGTTGTTGCAACCTCTAGGTTCGTCCCAGATGACCACCCTGTGTCATTGGCCCAGAAGGCACCTTTGTCGACAGCTGTCGTGCCACCGCACCCAGCACCTCCTACTGCCCCCCGGCGATTCGTGGATGACGATACTCCGGTTTCTGTCCTCGAAAAGGAGCCCTCAAAGCCAGAGCACTACGCGATACCTCCTGCGCAAACTCAACCTCAGGCCTACACAGGGCCCGGGCGCTGGATACCTCCGGGAGAAAACGTCGTCATTGGAGGTAGCCACATCAGCGGGGGGATGATCTATGTGGGTAGAGACCTGAAAGCCCTCTCGGGCTCAACTGACCCGTGTCTTATCAATCCCGCGCTGTCCATCGCTGTGCACGCCAACATCAGCGAACGTGAGTTTGGCTATTGGCCGTCCTACTCTGAAATCACGCCTCGCGCTCGCAGGGCCTACCTGAGCTGGCTGGCAGATGGGAGGCGCGACCCCGAAGCCGATATTGGATACGTCTTTCTCTTCTTCTATGGCCTGGAGCGCAGGGCCATTGCAGAGGGATTGAAGGACGCGCAGGCGCAGAGAGATTGGCCCCTGATTGCGCAGGAGGTCCGCAGACTCCTTGAGATCTACGGCGAAAAATCCTTCTCTTTCAAGCGCTATGCCGGCGAGCTTTTGAGTTGGCTGGAGGTATCCCATTACTCCAAGACGCTCTACAACGAACCCGTTCCGTCTTTCCCGACGACCTTCGAGGTGCCGCTCTATATTCGCCTTGCACTTGGCCTCGCCGCAGTGGATGGAGTGCCAGTGCCGCCCCCTCTCGCGTTGGCTTGGGCACGCCTGGACCCGGCTAGCTATTTGCGAACTTCCGCCACCAGGTGCGCAGAGCAGTTCGACAAGCTCTTTCAGCAGCGCTACGCGGAAACCTTCAAGCCGGGCATTGTTCTTCCCCGCAATAAGACCAAACTGAAGCTGGTGTACCAACCAGCATCTGCTGGTTTCAGGGGCGTCAACGAAATCAAGCTGACCTTCGGTGACACGCCGGACGTGACGGTTCTGACGGCTCCACAAAAGCAGCTGAAAAAGATCGTTGACGCTGTCACTGACCAGTTGGATCCCTACAGCCGATATCTTGGCCGCAACCCAGACAGTCCCAATGCGCTGGAAGGTCTGCTGTTGCTGCCGCCAACAGTTTGGCCTGACGCGGCGGGGGATGCCTTAGAGGCTCTGCGGGACAGGGTCTCGGAAGGCTTCGTTGTTATGAAGCTTCAGGAGTTGCTTGATCTGTTCCAGGCGAAGACTGCTTTAAACAAAGAACGTGCATTGACGCTGGTCAAGACACTGGAGACTGTTCAGATTGGCATGGAACCTGACATCCTGGGTGGAGCACGGACACCAAAAGGCGCAGACCATGTGGTGCTGTATTCGTCCGTGGAATCAAGTGATGCTTCAGCCCGAACGGCTGCCTACCAGGCGGCGACGCTTACGCTCCAGTTGGCGTCTGCCGTTGCCAGTGCCGATGGGGAGTTCAGTGACCATGAGATGGAGCATCTGAGCGATCAGGTCCAAGCATGGTCGCATTTGACTGCCAGCGAGTCGGCCAGGCTGCTAGCGCATTTGCGTCTGTTGACCGTGGAGCCCGTCTCCCTGGCTTCCCTCAAGAAGAGGTTGGATCCGCTTGACGCGAAGTCCAAGGAAACGATCGCTGCCTTCATGGCAACCGTTGCCCAAGCTGATGGCACCGTGACGCCGGCGGAAGTGAAGATGCTGGAGAAAGTCTACAAAACGCTGGGACTTGATACCAAGAGGGTCTTCACAGACGTGCATGCTGTTGCGGCCGGAACAAGCCCTCAGCCAAGCATCTCTGCGCAGCCTGCGGCCAAGGGTTTTCAGCTGGACACGGCAAAGATTGCTGCACTGCAGAAGGATTCCGAGCGCGTGTCCGCATTGCTGGCCGATATCTTCAAGGAAGAATCTCCGCAGCCGACCGTCATAGCAGCCGTTCCCGAGGCGGCACCCCCTCTGGACGCCGAGGCAGCAGTGGCTACGGGTTTGTTCGGTCTGGACGAGGCACATTCGGCTTTTGCACGCATGCTGTTGTCGCGGCCACAATGGACTCGCGAAGAACTCTTGGATGTCTCCTCAGACTTGGACCTGATGTTGGATGGTGCCCTGGAGCATATCAATGAAGTGTCGTTTGACACTCATGACATACCGTTCACTGAGGGCGACGATCCTATCGATGTGAACCCTGAAATTCTGGAGAAGCTGGAAGCATGAACGCACCCATTCGCCCCAAAGAGCGTGACGCAGTTGTTCAATCCCTGCGTGCAGGCGTCGTCCCTCGGACGGGACAGCATCTCATCCAGGTAGGGCGCATCCGTGAGATTGAGACCTTGGTGAGCGACATGGTCCGCGTGGCCGATGGCGGTTCGTCGTTCCGCCTGGTCATCGGCGAATATGGCGCGGGTAAGACGTTTTTCCTGAATCTGGTCCGCTCCATCGCGATGGAGAAGAAGCTGGTCGTGGCCAGCGCCGATCTGAACCCAGACCGTCGGCTACACGCCAGTGGTGGGCAAGCCCGATCTCTCTATGCTGAGTTGATGCGCAATCTGGCAACTCGTACCAAACCGGAAGGCGGGGCTCTGGGAGGCATTGTCGAGAAGTTCATTGCCACGGCCAAGGCTGAGGCCAAGGAGGGGGGGAGGTCGACTGAAGATGTCATTCGCCACAAACTGGAGCACCTGACGGAGCTTGTCAATGGGTATGACTTTGCAGACGTCATTGCTGCCTATTACCGCGGCTTCGAAGAAGGCAATGAGCAGCTGAAGTCCGACGCTGTGCGCTGGTTGCGCGGTGAGTTCACGACCAAGACCGATGCGAAAGCAGCCCTTGGCGTGCGCACCTATGTGGACGACGCCGCAGTCTATGACCAGCTCAAGTTGATGGCCAGGTTCGTGCGGCTTGCGGGCTTCAGCGGCCTGTTGGTCAGCCTTGATGAGCTGGTCAATCTCTACAAGCTTGCCAATGCGCAGGCGCGGAACTCTAACTACGAACAGATTCTGCGTATCCTGAATGACTCGCTGCAAGGTACGGCAGTTGGACTGGGTTTCACCCTCGGAGGAACACCCGAGTTCCTTCTGGACACTCGGCGCGGTCTCTACAGCTACCCCGCACTTCAAAGCCGCCTGGCCCAGAACACGTTTGCCAGCAGTGAACTATTGGACTTCAGCGGCCCCACGGTTCGACTTTCGAGCCTGAGTCCCGAGGACTTCTACGTACTCCTCCAGAAACTGCGCCACGTCTATGCGGCAGGAGATACGGCGAAGTACCTGTTGCCAGACCAAGGCATTGCGAGCTTCATGGAGCACTGCTCCAAGCGCATCGGCGAAACCTACTTCCGCACGCCTCGCACCACCATTACTTCCTTCATCAACCTTCTTGCGGTCTTGGAGCAAAACCCAGGCACTGAATGGCAAACGCTGCTTGGCGGCCTGGAGGTGGCGGCTGATACAGGCGCAACAGGAGACCTGGCTGTGGAGGTTGAGGAAGGTGACGAGTTTGCCTCCTTCAAGCTCTGAACGCTGAGCGCTGCATGTCCGGGGCGAGTTCGTCTTTTCACCTTCTTGATGAGCGCATTCAGCGATTCATTTGGGCGGAAGGCTGGGAGTCATTGCGGGACGCCCAGGAGCAGTCCATTCCATTGCTCATCCATGCCGACCGCGATGTCATCGTGGCAGCGGCGACCGCAGCAGGCAAAACAGAGGCAGCGTTTCTGCCAGCGCTCACGCATCTGTTGCAAAGCGAGGAGCCTCGGCTCATCGTCTACATCAGCCCGTTGAAGGCCCTCATCAACGATCAGTTTGGGCGACTCGACAAGCTCTGCGAGCAGCTGGATATCCCCGTGTGGCCTTGGCATGGCGACATTGGTGCGACGTCCAAGGGCAAGTTCTTGAAGCAGCGGCGCGGAGTCCTGCTCATCACTCCAGAGTCCCTCGAGGCATTGCTGTGCAATCGAGGGACATCCATTGCCGCTGTGTTTCAGATGACCGCATTTTTTGTGGTCGATGAGCTGCATGCGTTTATTGGGTCTGAGCGAGGAAAGCAGCTTCAATCCTTAATGCACCGCATCGAGAATGTCCTGCGCCGCAAAGTACCTAGAGTGGGCCTCTCGGCCACCTTGGGTGACATGGGCCTTGCCGCTGATTTTCTTCGGCCAGGACATGGAACTGGCGTCAGCATGGTCGTTTCCGCCTCTGGGGGAAATGAACTCAAGATCCTCGTAAAGGGATATGAGGAGCCTTTGGTTGTGCGGCAGGGTGGTGAGGAAGAGGCGCCCGAGCCTGCCACGCCCGGACTCATCGCGGCGCACATGTACAAGGCGCTGCGAAGTTCCAACAACCTTGTGTTCCCAAACTCCCGGCGCGAGGTCGAGCGCTACACCAATCTGCTGAACGGCCTTTGCGAGCGCAACAAAGTGCCTCAGGAGTTTTGGCCGCACCACGGTAGCCTATCCAAGGAGATCCGGGCAGAGACCGAGGCCGCCCTCAAGCAGAAGGAAGTGCCTGCCACTGCCATCTGTACCAATACCCTGGAGCTGGGGATCGACATCGGAGCTGTCAAGAGCGTTGTGCAGATTGGACCACCGCCCTCAGTCGCCAGTTTGCGTCAACGACTGGGAAGGTCTGGGCGGCGAAAGGGCGAACCCGCCATTCTGAGAGGCTACTGCATCGAGGACGCGATTGATGTGCACTCGGGCTTTGGCACGAGATTGCGCCTGGGACTTGTGCAGACCGTTGCCATGATTTCTCTTTTACTTGAAGGCTGGTTTGAGCCGCCTGTCACGCAAGGCGCCCATCTCTCCACGCTGGTGCAGCAGATGTTATCCGCCATAGCCCAGAACGGTGGCGCCACGATTGGTCAGTTGTACGCACTGCTGTGCGCTACGGGAACACCGTTCGAGGGAACGACCAAAGAAGACTTCATGTCGCTGGTACGTCACCTGGGAACAAAAGAGCTTTTGGTTCAGGACTCATCTGGGTTGCTGCTGCACGGCCCTCTCGGTGAGAAGTTCGTCAACCACTACACCTTCTATGCTGCATTTGCGTCGGACGAGGAGTTTCGGTTGGTCGCCGGGACCCGGACCCTTGGGACGCTGCCTGTTTCTCAGATGCTGTCCATAGGGCAGCGGATCCTCTTTGCAGGCAAGACCTGGATTGTGGAAATGGTGGATGAGGCGCAGAAGGTCATCGTCGTCAAACGCGCCAGCGGCGGTGCTCCGCCTTTGTTTTCTGGAGGCTCTGGGCGGGTGCACACGAAGGTGAGGCAGAGGATGCGCGAGCTGCTGGAGTCAACTGAAAGGATTGTGTTTGTCGATGAGGTCGCTCAGCGCTTCTTGGAGGAGGCGCGGTCCAACTTTCGAGCGCTGAATTTGACATCAGAGTGCCTGGTTGACCAGGGACACGAACTCCTCGTCGTCACATGGCTCGGGGATGCCGCCAACGAGGCGTTGGCTTGCTTCATGAATCAGCGAGGCTTCTCTGCAGCACCTTCTGGCCCTGGCATAGAGGTGGTGAAAGGCGGTCACACCATTGACAACATCCTTGACGCACTCCTCGACGCTGCGCTCGTAGAGCAGCCATCCGTGAGCGAACTGCTTGACGGCGCGAGAAATCTTGAACGAGAGAAATGGGACTGGGCACTGCCTCCAGAGTTGCTCAAGAAAGCGTATGCGAGTCTCAACCTGGACGTTGAGGAAGCCAAGAAATGGGTGACTTTGAATTTCTCTGGTACTTGAACGTACTACCCTTACTTCGGTCCTGAAGTTGAAAGAGACCCCAACCGCCGATGAAGATCAGCTGCTGGCGCCAAGCTGCCAGGGCTTGAACCAGTTTCGCGAAAGCTTCTAGATCGTTCATCAGACTCAGTTACCGACGAGTGGCAGGAGATATTTCTTGTAGATTAGACCAGCTTGTTCAGATCCCCTTGTCGGGTGGTTCATCACGTCCAACCATACTTGGAGGATGTCCGTGACCAAGATTCCGTTGTGATTTACGGCCCCCCTGAAGGTGGATTGCGGAAAAGATGGCTGCCGCAAGATCAAGTCTGGTCGATCAGATGGATACGCCATCAACCCTGGCCAGTCCGATGCCCCCACTTTGGGCAGCTTGGGAACATAGATATACGGAGGCACACCGCTGACGTGCCCGATGCCCAGCTCATCGGCAGCGGAAAAAAGTCCCAGACAAGCGTTTTTGGAAGCGTTTTTGGAATGGTGGCTTAGCAAGCCTCGAATTTGCTGAGCAGCAGGGGCTCGTAGAAGAAAGCCGCATGGCATCTCCGGACACGCGCGCATCGCGGCGGCGCCCCAACGGCGGAAAAGCTCTTCGCGACGAAAGAGCTTCAGATGAGGCGATGAGTCGCTCAGATATCCTTCGCTGCGCAGTTGCTGCAGGAATCGGGAAGCGCTCATGGCGGACACCTGCGCAGCGTCGGCCAGGTCGGAGCCGTTCTTGAACTGCCTTTTGGGGGCGTTCAGCAAGCCGTTTGGCAATTCCCACGCCAGGAGGAGTTTCAGCATCCACTGGTTGAGGTCCGAGAACAGGTTGATGGCTTGCGATGGGCGGCGGGCTGAGAGGCGGCTTGGCTCCTCTGGCAATCGGTTCAGCTGCTGGAATACCTCATCACTGAAATATTGTTCGCCGCGTCCCGAGATTAGTCCGACAGACACATCTTTCGCGAACTTCTGCGCAAACACCTCCACATGCTTAGCCAAAGACATAGATGCTTCCGGCACGAAGATGATTGCGAGGGGGAGGGCATTGCCGGACTGCTCGGCTGCAGCTTTGGCTTGGAGAATCGCCATAGAGAGAACCGGCAGCACGCGGTCTGGGCGACCTTCGGATAGCGCCTTGATTTCGACGATGAATCGGTGCTTTCCGTGCCGAATGAGCAAGTCGGCGCTGAGCGAGTCTTCATGCTGCATCTCCACAGACCAACCGTTGGACCGGAAGAAGTTGGCAACGTACTGCTCTGCATGCACGTGCTTGTTGGGGGAAAGAGGTGCTCGCATATGGTGGCTTTTAACATGGCCATTTTATTTAACATGTCCATGTTATAAACCATGGCCATGTTATTCATCAGCTAGTTGTGCTGATCAGCTCATCGGGGCTGGTTTTCTCGTCAGCGCAAAAAATGGACTGGGCAGTTCGCTGATCATTTTTGACCAAGCATGGCTTGGGCACCATCGAATGATGAGCATCCATCAGGTTGCATCAGCGCCCCTCGATGCGCATTGTGTAAACCAGAATTAGCTGGTATTCAGTTATTTGAGCAATAGCTGTTTTTGAGATATTTTCTGTTTATCTGAATTTCAGGTATCCGCCATGACGTCGACATCACATCCGCTGGTCACTGCCGGCCAACTGGGGTCGATGCTGCTGGCCGCGCGCAAGGCCCAGGGGCTGACCCAGTCGGTGCTGTCCAGCCGTATCGGCTTGAGCCAGTCACGGGTCTCTCATTTGGAACTCAACGCCCACGAGTTGAGCGTGGAGCAACTCCTTGCATGGTGCGCCGCGCTGGGCCTAGAGTTGGCCGTGGGGGCCCGGGGCAAGGCTGCGGTGTCGACGACGACCACGGATTGGTGACATGGGGCGTCGATCGCACAGCCGCAGCCTGTCCATCTGGACCAATGGTGTCCGCGTGGGCCGGTGGACGATTCCCGCTCGCGGGGAGATGGTGCTGCAGTACGACGCGGATTGGCTTGCTGCCGATATCGGCCGGCCGCTGTCGTTGTCGCTTCCGTTCAATCTGCAGAATCTGCAGGCCAAGGGCGAGAAGGTCGCCAACTACTTCGACAACCTGCTTCCGGACAGCGACGCGATCCGTCGCCGCGTGGCCGAGCGCTTCAGGACGGGTTCGACCGAGCCGTTTGAGTTGCTGAAGGCCATCGGGCGCGATTGCGTGGGCGCTGTCCAGATCCTGGATGAAGACGAGGTGCCCACCGGTTTCGATCGAATCGAGGGCGAGCCCCTGTCGGAGGAGGCTATTGAGCGGCACCTGATCGAAACCGTTTCTCCGCAGGCCTTTGCTGCGGGCCGAGACCCGGATGCGGACTTCCGCATCTCGCTGGCCGGTGCGCAGGAGAAGACGGCTTTCCTTTGGTGGGGCGAGCGATGGCTGGCGCCGCGTGGTGCCACACCGACGAGCCACATCTTCAAGCTTCCGCTCGGCCTGATGGGCAGGCGGCAGGCGGCAGGCGGCAGGCGGCAGGCGGCAGGCGGATTTCAGCACGTCCGTCGATAACGAGTGGCTGTGTTTGCGGCTGCTGAAGGCCTATGGCTTGCCGGTGGCCGATGCCAGCATTGCGACCTTTGGTGGGCAGCGCGTGCTGGTGGTGGAGCGGTTCGACCGGCGCGTGGCATCCAGTGGGCAGTGGCTCATGCGTCTGCCGCAGGAAGATTTTTGCCAGGTCGAGGGCTGATCGCCATTCCGCAAATATGAGAACGACGGCGGCCCAGGGCTCAAGGCGTTGTTTGGCACGCTGCGGCAATCGGTGAATGCCGAAGCCGACATGAAAACGCTGATGGCGGCTCAGGTGTTGTTCTGGTTGCTGCGAGCACCCGATGGCAATGCTAAGAATTTCAGTATCCAGCTTCTGCCACGCGGGCGTTTCCAGTTGACCTCGCTGTACGACGTAATGTCGATCTATCCAGTGTTGGGTAACGCTCCGAACCAGTGGTTGCCACATGAAATCAAGTTGGCAATGGCCTTGGTCGGCAAGAACCGGCACTACGAGATGCAAGGTATCCAGCGAAGGCATTTCAATAGCACCGCGCAGAAGGTTGGCTATGCCTCGACCGCCGAGCCGATCATCGAAGAAATCCTTGCCCGGACTCCAGCGGCCATCGCCGAAGTGCAGGCCGAATTGCCACAGGACTTCTCACCGCGTGTTCTTGACGCCATCCTGGGCGGGCTTGAGCAGGCGGCCCGAACACTCGGTGGGATGCCGCCGTAAGCGGTAGAAGAGGGGGCCGAGCGCGCTTGGATGTAGTGTCTCAATAGGTTGTGCATCCGAATGGGTGTTGGAGTTGGAGTTGCCCCGCTTCGGGATCACGGAGAAATCCAACCGGATGAACAGCCATAGGAGTATTTGCCCTGGTGCGCTGGGCTGCGCTTGCATGGATGGAATGAGTCGGATGTCCCTGGCACTCTACGGAATCGGCGACAGGTGTCGCAAATCGGAAAGGGAGTCATATGAGACCAGCCGCACAGACTCGCAAGGAGCGCGAGAACCAACGGGAGGCTGTCGATAGAGAAATCACTGACCGTGCTGCCCAGTTGATGAGGCAGGCGTTGTCGCTGCTGGAGAGTGGTGGGCCGATACGACGGCTGTCTTTGGAAAATGGAAGCGACGAAGACCGCCTGTTGCGGTTGCCGGAGGTGCTCCGCTTGACGGGGATGTGTCGCTCGGCCCTCTACGACCAAATGGCGCGAGGGCAGTTTCCGGGTTCTATCAAGATCGGGCAGCGTGCGACCTCATGGTCAGCCAAGGCAGTACGAAGCTGGATAGCGCGGCGTGTGGATAGTTTGTAGTCGATGGGGGCAATGTAGCGCTTTTTGACGATGTGGTGATGGCGTCTCGGCATCCATCTTGTACAGGCCGCAGGGGCAGAGTCTGTGCGGCCTTCATTGCAATTCCCGCAGGTCGTTCAGCGCTGATTGCAGAGGGGAAGATATTCGCCGACGGCTGTTGTTGCCCGGGAATGTGAGTTCGAGTCCGGTAAACCCGCCCCTTGCCGGCACCCGCGCATACATTTCAGAGCTTCAGGAACGCCACGCTAGAAGTTGCACCATTCTTCAAAGCGCCATTCCCCTTGGATTGGTTGCAAGTTTGGCAGGAAGATCCGCCAGATGATCGGTAGTCCATGGACTTGACGCCAGATGGTGTGGTCGACCTCCACCACAATGGCGGGATGCCTGTCTGGATCTACCAGCGTATGAGTTTGGCCCGGATGAAGGGTGCGACGGCGCTGCTCATCATCAGGATCTCCGCGCGTGATTCTGAGAAAGCGCCGGTCGCCGGGGCCGCGTGCGAGACTCATTGTGTCGCCCCAGCTCTCGACGAGCGCTTCCAAAAGTGGGAGTCCATCAGGGTCACGCGTGTCGCGAATGACCTCGTGCGGAAGGTCCATTTCAAACTGCCAGTTCTCGAGCGTGACTTGACCAACGTTTGTGATCAAGACCTCAAGTTCCTTGCGGTGCAGTTCCCCATTGCTTTTGATGTTGACCAGCCTGGGATCAACGCGAACTTCCGGCCTTAGGCGACGATTCATAACATCGCGGATCTGAAAGTCGAGCATCGGTTCAGTGCTTCGACCCGCACGTTGGTAATACCGGCGATCGAGGAGATTTTGATGTGCCGTCGATGAAGCGTCGATCTCAATAGTGATGATCCGACCTCCAGGCACGGCGAGTTCCGTGATCTCGAACCGGCCTAGCGGGGGACTTGTGTTGCTTCGGAGGACATTGGTGAGCCAGTCGCCGCCAACACCTGGGTCGGTAACGGGTGAGAGTGACGCTGCAACAGGTACGCCCTCGACATCTTCTTCGGCAATTCCATACAGGATCGTCCCACCACCGGCGTTCGCGAAACCGGTGCAGTCCTTTACCAATTCCTGTCTTGCCCCATTCGATGGCACCAATGCTGCACCGCGCTTGAACTCTAGGTAGAGCCCTTCCTGCATGTGATCGTCAAGAACCTGCTGAAGTTGCGCTGCGGTGTAGGTCATTTTTTCAGTGTATTGGAGAGGCTCAGCCCTTCAGGAGGCCACGAGTTTCTGGAACTCTCTGCGCAACAGCGCGACGACCTCGGCGAGGTCCAGGGCGTCGAGTCGATTCTTTTTCAGAAATGCCGCCCATTGCCTTTGCTTCGCAGCATCCTGCACGAATGCATCGCTCAAGCCCGAGGGTAGGGTGCTGGGCATCGCCAGTTTCCGTCGATCGAACGTGGCCTCGACTGCGCGGCGCAACTCGGAGGTTTCCAAGGCATCATCGGAAAGCAGTATCCAGAGATCGAAGTAGTCCTTCATGCGGGTGTTGACTATGCCTAAAAGGCACACTGCATGAAACTTCTCGGCCACCACTGTGAATTTCGGATAGGTTCGCAGTCGTGGAGCGGGCAGGTCATCGAGCAGCACCGGGTAGCTCACCGATTCCGGTGCCGGCGTGACCGCGTCGCCAAAACCGATGTCCACCTGCAGGGCGATGCGCGCACCATCCAACTTCGCCTGCAGGTCAATCCTCACACCGCCATAACCTGCTTCCTTGCGGATCACCGAGCCTTTGACCGAGGCGGGATCAAATGCGATGCCGTCCTCCACCTCGATCTGGCAAATCTCGCGGAACACCGCCACGGCGGTGTCGATGTCGTCTGGACCGAAACCCAGCAGGTCCACATCCCGTGTTGGCCGATGTGGTTGTTCGTACCACAGCGAAAACAGCAGGGCGCCCTTAAGCAGATAGTTGGACGCATAAGCCGAGACCGACAAGCGGTATAGCAGCCGCTCCAGTCCGTAGTGGGTGAGCGTCAGATTGAAATCTTGCCTGGTGATATCAGCGTGCTGTTTCAAGCGGGCACGAATGGAGGCGGCGAGGTTGCGGCTCATTGCGTGACGCTTTCCAGATAGGGCCGTATGACATTCGCGACGCGGTCCACCGTGGCGTAGTGCCAAAGGGCATCCATGGTCAGCTTGCGCTGCGTCCAGCCATCACGTAGCGCTTCCAGAGCCACATCCAGGCCGATCTTGTTGCGGTACTTGAAGCAGTCGGCCACTGTCTTGGCCGCGTTGAATACTGGGACCTTCACGCCGTCGATCTCGACCGGCTCGATGCCCTCGGTCAGAGCGGTGCCCGACATGCGCACCACGCGCAGAGCAGGCTGGTCCAGTAGGGGTGTGGGCGAGTGATGGGGGATCGCCATCCAGACCTCGAATGGTGCCTGCGTGCCGATGCCATGGACGCGCAGCGCTGACAGCAGGCACACCACGCCGCGCGGCACGCGCAGGGCTGCCTCGGCCAGGGACCGGTGCTCGCTGAGCGGGCTCCCTGGCAGACTGTAGACGCCGCGGGCGATGCGCTCAAGCTTGCCGGCTGCAACCAGCCGGGTGAGCACCACTGTCGGCAGGCTCTGCTCAGCTAGATCGCGCGCGCGCAGCAGTGGTCGACGCCCGGCGAGCGCGAGGACGGCTTGTTCGAGCGTTGAGTTCGAGCTCATTCCGGAGTATGTTGCAATAATTAGTCATTTGTCAATAAACAACTAGATAACGCAATGCTGTTGAAGGCTTTGCCGGAAGGCACGAGGTCATGCGTTAGCTGTCAGTGATGCCTTGGGGCATCCAAGGCACGTCCCGTGTCGGCATGCCGCTTGACCCCAGCGCTTTCTTGAAGACCGCATAGTTCTCGTGGCTGGGCGCCAGCAGGAGCTTGCTTTGTGCCAGGAGCTGGCACAGGTGGAAGTAAACGGCCTGGTCGGTCACGTTGAGCGCTTGGGGACTGCGCGCCACGTAGTGCATCTGAGAGCCCTGAACCTTGGAGGTGAAGTGCACTTCCAATGGCAGGGCCGGGGCGCCGTTCTGTGTGGGCCTGAACAGACCCCGCGCGAAGATAGGCGCTTGCCAGACAGGCGCGTGGTCTATGTAGTCCACGGCATAGCGCAGGGTTTTCTGGGCCAGGCGTTTTTGGTCGACGGGGCGATTGCGCGCGTGGGCGGTTGTGCTGGGGTGGGATGGTTTCATGTTGCTCCTTGAAGTGAGCAACCAACCTAGCAAACGCGTGGGCGTTTGAGCAAGTGAACGGGGCTTGACTGCCCGAGCCTAGGCCGCAGTACATTCCGCAGCCTTGGGGGATGTCGGCCCAGTTCTCGCCTCAGTTGTCGTCCGCATCACCCCAGCGAGTCGAACGCCGCACCAGCGTGCGGTACACGGCTGGGGCATGCTGTTGCAGCCCGTCGAGAGCGAATTGCGCCGCGCCCGAGTCTTCCGCCGCCAGGGTGCGCGCATGCACGTACAGCGCGGTGTCGATATCTTGCCGGCGCGAGGGTGGTTCCCCCAGGCCCGGAATACGCGCTAGCACCCGCTGCAAAGCTGCGCGTTGCTCTGGAGAAATCTGCTTGCGGCCCTGCAATGCGTGCAGCACGTAGGCGGCCGAGACGAATTCCCATAGGGCCGCGCCCTCGGGCGTGGTCGCATCCTGCTCTGCGGCCATGGCACACCAGCCAGCGCCGGAGCCTCTGAGCGCGGCCACTGCCTGGTGGTAGGGCGAGGCTATCTGGGTCATGGGGGCACCCAATGCGCCGCCGCAGCCCGTGCGGATGGAGAGGGGCTGCGCCGCCCCAGCGCTGGAAATAGCCGCCAGAGCAAGCGCGAGCACCACGGCGGGCAATGCCTTCCCGCGTGTCATGACTGCGCGGCGTGCATGTCCAGCCATGCGGTCAGGCGATTTTCCCACTGGCGCATCAGGTCGGCATTCTCGAAATACAGCTTGTACCGGGGGCTGTCCAGGTCTTTGACGGACACGTCCACCACATGCACCACCTTCGTGACCTGCTTGTCGCCCGCACCGGTCATGGAGAGCGCCTTGAACTTCACATCCTTCTCTTTGCCCGTCTCCGATGCAATGGACAGCACGGCATCGCGGTGGAAGAGCTTGGCGGGCACGGCGGCCGACGCCAGGATGATGCGGGGGTCATCCTTGCTGATAGCCACGCCTGAAACCTGATTGCCATCCGAGAAGAAGTGTTGATAGTCTGGCTGAAAGCCGTTCTGCGTAATGAGGTTCACCATGCCCTGGCGGGCGTCCTCTTTGAGGGTGTGCTGCGCCTTGGCTCGGGAGAAGGCCTGATAGCCGACCACGGCAACGGCCACCAACGTGAATTTGTGCGTGGGCTTGGCGTCGCCGAAGACGAGCCACAGAACGAACAGCGCGACGGCCCCAAGTTTGAGCATGCTTGTTTTTGTCATTTGTCCCTCCTGATGGGCGTTAGTCGGCCATGCGGCCAGTGCCCGCCCACCAGGGCGCGGGCTGCGTGGCCGGGGCAGGTGAAGAGGGCGCAATGAGCGGCACGCCGTTGTCATCGGCGGCAGGCGGCGACTTGCCGAAGGCCTGCGGGTGGTGAATGGCGGGCGAGGGCGCGGCGGTTTGCTCTGATGGCGTTGAGCAAGCGGAAAGCGCGAGGGCTGCGGCAAGGATTGCCAGTTTTTTCATGGGTGATGTCCTCCTGTGGGATGGCGGCACTGCGCCGCTATCGGAGAACGATCGTAGCTTAAAAAGGTGCTTATGTTCCGTGTTTTTTAGTTCCGGCTATTCTTGTTCCGTGGTGTTTATGCCCTTGGCAATCGACCATCAGGTATGCCCCGAGTACCGCCCCCTCTTGAAGAGCGGCCCACTGTGCTGCTTGCTTTTGGGCGGGCTGTACGGGCGGCCCGTAAAGCCCAAGGTTTCTCCCAAGAAGCCTTTGCCGACCGATGTGGAATCGACCGTTCCTTCATGGGGTGCGTGGAGCGCGGTGAACGCAATCTCGCCTTGGTGAACATCGACAAGATCGTCAAGGCTTTGGGCATGCAGCCCTCGGAGTTCTTCAAGGCGCTTGATGACCAGACCGCAAGCACCAGAAAAGAGGCTCAGCCGTAGAGAGCCTTTGCGTTCGCACTACTTTCGACCACAGATGTAACCATGGTCAGAAAGCACATGAAATCCCCGTATATGCAAGCGGTGCTGAGCCTGACGCCCCAGGCAATCGAACCGGTGTCCGCAGGCACCAATGACCGTGCTGGATTGCTGCACCTTCGCTCTGGCCGATGAGAGGAGGGCGAAACACGCCGTAAGGGGATACACTAGGGGTCACACTTTGGGGTGACACTCGCGTGGTGTAAAACTTGCGAGTCATCGAACCTAACAAGTCAAGTGGTTGATTTAAAAGAAAAAATTCATATCTTTCCGAGCGGGTAGGGGTCACACTCTCGAATCCCGCCAGCTCCACCATTTTTATAAGTCGTTGATTTTCAATGACTTTTCGACGCGGTAGCGGTGTAACGCTCTCCGGTGCCATTTTGGGGTGCCACTCCGGGGTACCACATGCGCACCGCCGCGTTCCTCTCCCGCTCCAATCATGGCGTTTGCTCCGCCCGGTTTGTCGTTCCACTACAACGATTGACCCCCGGCGATAGTCGGGAATTTAGACTATCCACCGGCACCAAAGACCCCAGGGCCGCGCGTGCCCTGGCGCGTCATTTGCGCGTCTGCTTTGAGCAGTACCTGATGGAAAATGCGACGTATTGGCGTACCCACGCCATCGAATGCTTACGCGCGCACATGCCCAAACGACCAGACCAGCCCATGGGCTTCGGCGTCAAACGAACCGAGACCGGCTACGAACTCACAGACCTGACGCCGACGGATGCAAAAGCCCTTGCAGCCGGGGATATGGATGATTTGCTAGCGCACCTCGATAGCCGCTGGAACACCGCACAGCCCGCGCCAATCGCGCAAGTTCCAACCCCTGGCAAGGAGCCGAACCCGGCCCCCAGGCCGGGCGCGGGAGCGGGCGACGAAACGGGCGCAGGGCAGAGCCCGCAACCCAAAGCCGCTCCACGTCGATCCCGTTTGCGAGTCGAGTGACCTTGCCCCTGGAATCCGTATCCCATAGCTGATCTCATGAGTTGGCTTGCCGTGGTTGATTGGCAAGCCAGTCCTGCTCGAACTGCATCGGGCTGACGCAGGCCAGCGTCGAGTGCAATCGAGCACGGTTGTACCAGAGCAGCCAGGCTATGGTTTCGTCCTTCGCCTCGCGCCTGGTCTTGAAGCGCTGGCCGTGCAGCCGCTCCACCTTCAATGACCCGAACAGCGTCTCGCTGCAGGCGTTGTCCCAGCAGCTGGCTTTGCGGCTCATCGAACTGGTGATGCCGTACGCCTTGAGCACGTCCTGGAAGTCGTGGCTGGCGTACTGGCTGCCCCGGTCGCTGTGGAAGATCAACCCGGCCTGCTTGTGCGGGTGAGCTTGCCTTCGCGCTGCGCCTTGACCCAGTTGAACAAGGTCTGCTCGACCACGCCCAAGGTGCGCGCTGCCCCCGCGATGCTCTGCCCGCCCTCAACCAGCCGCACTGCCTCTTGCTTGAATTCGAGCGTGTAGCGCGCTCTTGCCGTCTTCGTCATTTACGTCTTCCTCGCTTGCATTGAAACACTCAGCAAGGGATACGTCTTTCGGGGGCAAGGTCACTCTCGAAAAATCGCGAAATTGAACCGGCGTCCGCATATCGCCGGGTTGACGTTAGCGCAATTCGTAGCTAAATTTGGCTCAAAATAAGGAGCCGAAATGGAAGCTATTTTTGCCGATGTAGCCGTGAGCATGTCGGAGTTCAAGAAGAACCCGGCGGCAGTTCTGCGCGAGGCGAACAAACGCCCCGTGGCTGTTCTCAACCACAACAAGGCCGCGTTCTACATGCTGGAGCCCGCGCTGTTCGAGGCGCTGCTCGATGAACTGGCAGACCGCGACTTGGTGCACAAGGTGCGCGCGCGGCTTGCTCGTAAAAGTGAGGCCATCGAGGTCGATTTTGACGACCTCTAAGCCCAGGCCCGCAGCGAAGGAGCGCAAGCACAAGTACCGGCTGATGTTCCTTCCCGAGGCTCTGGCCGAGTACCGTGCCTTGGATGGAAGCGTTCGCGCCACGGTGAAAAAGTTGCTGGACAAGCGCTTGAACGAGCCGCATGTGCCAGGGGGCGCACTTCATGGCGACTTGTCCAACTGCTACAAGGTCAAGCTCCTCAAGCAGGGTATCCGACTGGTTTACCAAGTTGAGGACGGCCAACTGGTTGTCTTGGTTCTCGCGGTGGACAAGCGAGAGCACAGCCTTGCGTACAAGTCGGCCATGGCCCGTTTGGGGGAGGCTGCGGAGACTCTGTCCGAGACCGTAAAGAACGTCCCGAAAAAGCCAGCCCAGTAGGGAGCAACGCTCCCCCCAAGGGGCACACTGTTCAATACCCCTCGGGGGTTTCCTAATGTAGTGGAGTTCTGTACGGCAACCTAAGTCATTGAAAACGTTGGGAATTTTGTCGAAATTGGCGCAATGGCGAAGCGTTTTTGCTTTTTTCCCCAGCTCCACCACTCAAGACACCGCCACACTCTGGAGACCCCAGGATGTGGCGGTTTTTTCTTGCCCGGTGGTGTGGTGTCCTGAAAATCGCACCGAAATCGCACGGGTCTCCGCCTGTAGCCTGGAGCGCGACCATGCCGGCCGCCTGGTGCTGCGCGCCGCCGCCAACCCGCGCGGCATGCAAGGCTACGCTGTGGGGCGCTGATTCACCGGTCCGGGCGGCCCCGCCCACGGGCTGTCAGGGCGCTGTATGGGCGGTATGAATACTGTATATTTAAACAGTATCTAAGGTTTTTCGAGGCTGCACCATGGCGCATTCACCAGCTTTTCCCCTGCCGCCCGGCGTCTGGCATGGCCGCGCCTGGGCCGCGGCGCAGCAGCGCGTGCAGCCCACCGGGCATGCGGCGCTCGACGCCGAACTGCCCGGCGGCGGCTGGCCCTGCGGCGCCCTGAGCGAGCTGCTGCTGCCGCCCCATGCCGCCTGCGAATGGACGCTGCTGCTGCCCGCGCTGGCCTGCGCGCTCCAGGACGGCACCGGCCGGGCCGTGCTGGTGGCGCCGCCGCAGGAGCCCTTCGCCGCCGCCTTGCACGATGCCGGCGTGGCGGTGCAGCGGCTGTGCCGCATCCAGCCGCCAGCGCATGATTCTGCGGACAGCGCGGCGGCCTGGGCCTGCGAGCAGGCCCTGCGCTGCCGCGACGTATGCGCCGTATTGGCCTGGCTGCCCCAGGCACGGGCGGCGGGCCTGCGCCGCCTGCAGTTGGCCGCCGCCCAGCGCCAGGTGCTGCTGTGGGTCTGCCGGCCGGCCGCGCAGGCGCCCCAGGCCTCGCCCGCGCCGCTGCGCCTGGCGCTGCGGCACCAGGGCGAGCAGTTGCAGGTGCAGGTGCTCAAGCGCCGTGGGCCGCCGCTGGACGCACCGCTGCTGCTGCCGGCGCGCAGCCCGGCCCTGGCCGCCGCGCTGCAGGCCCAGGCGCGGCGGCACGGGCGCATGCAGGCCGAGGCCCGCGCCACCGAGGACGTGCGCCATGTACTGGCACGCCTGGCGCCTGCCCCCTGAGCCCCCGCCGCCGGGCGTGCCGGCGGCCGCGCAGGGCTGGTGGGCCCTGCGCTTCACGCCGCGCGTGGCGCTGCTGGACGAGGCCCTGCTGCTGGAGGTCCAGGGCACCGAGCGCCTGTGGGGCGGCCGTGCTGCCCTGCGCGCGCTGCTGCGCGCGCAGGCCTCCGGCAGCGGGCCGGAGGCGGCGCAGGACTGGGCCGAGGGCCCCACCGCCCTGCAGGCCCTGGCCCTGCTGCGCCTGGCCCGCCTGGGCGGGCCGCCGCCCCGGCGCCTGCCGCACGATTTGCCCCTGGCCACGCTGACGGCGCTGCGTCCGCATGCGCTGGCCCTGCAGCACCTGGGCTGCCGCACCTGGGGGGCGCTGCGCGCCTTGCCGCGCGCGGGGGTGGCGCGGCGCTTCGGCGCCGCGTGCCTTGCCGCGCTGGACCAGGCCTGGGGCGATGCGCCCGAGGCGGCCGCGTGGATCGAACTGCCCGCGCAGTTCGCGCTGGAGGTGGAGCTGCCCGCGCTGGCCGAATCCAGCACGGCACTGCTGCACACGGCCGAGCGCCTGCTGCTGGCGCTGCAGGGCTGGCTGCGCGCGCGCCGCCAGGGCGTGCTGGCGCTGGAGCTGGCCTGGCGCCACGACCTGCGCCGCCACGATGGCGTGGCGCTGCCCCCCTGGCAGGCGCTGGCGCTGCGCACCGCCGCGCCCCAGCAGGACATGGCGCACCTGCGCCGCCTGCTGGCCGAGCGCCTGGGCCGCCAGCGTCTGGCCGCCCCCGCCAGCCGCCTGGCGCTGCGCAGCCTGCAGACCGCGCCCATGCCCGAGGCCAGCCATGGCCTGCTGCCGGCGGATCCGCACGAGGCGCCGGGCGTGCCCTGGCAGGAGCTGGTGGAGCGCCTCTCGGCGCGCCTGGGGCCGCAGGCCGTGCAGATGCCCCGGCTGCATGCCGACCACCGGCCCGAGTGCATGCAGCGCTGGCACCCGGCCGTGCAGCCGCCGCCCGGGGCCGCGCCGGAGCCGCCGGGGCCGTACGGGGGGCTGCTGCCGCCGTGGCTGGTGCGTCCGCCCCGGCCGCTGGCGCTGCGCGGCAGCCGCCCGTGCCTGCACGGCCAGCCGCTGCGCCTGCTGGCGGGCCCGCAGCGCGTGGAGGCCGGCTGGTGGGAGGCCGCCCCGGAGGCCGCGCAGGACGCGGCAGGCAGCGCGGCGCCGGGCCTGGTGCGGCGCGACTACTTCGTCGCGCACAGCGCGGCGGCGGGCTGGGTGTGGGTGTTCCGCGACCGGGGCACGGGCGGCTGGTTCCTGCACGGGGTGTACGGATGACGCTGCCCGGCTACGCCGAGCTGCACGCGCTGAGCAACTTCAGCTTCCAGCGCGGCGCCTCGCACCCGGCCGAGCTGGTGCGGCGCGCGCACGCGCTGGGCTACGCCGCCCTGGCGCTGACCGACGAATGCTCGGTGGCCGGCGTGGTGCGCGCCCATGCCGAGGCGCGGCGCCTGGGGCTGGCGTTCATCCCGGGCAGCGAATTCCGCTGGGGCCCCGTGTGCGTGGTGGCCCTGCCGCGCGACGCGCAGGGCTGGGGCGGGCTGTGCGAATTCATCACCGCCGCGCGGGCGCGCGCGCCCAAGGGCGGCTACGTGGTGGATGCGCAGTCGCCCTGGGCGCTGCTGCGGGGCTGCGAGGTGCTGCTGGCGCCGCGCCGCGAGGCGTTCGCCGATGCTTCCGATTCGATAGCTGTCAGCGCTTTCCTGGAAAGCGCTGGAGCCCATTTCGACCCTGAACACTGCTGGCTCGCCGTGGCCTTGCACATGGCCTGCGACGACGCCCTGTGGCTGCACACGCTGGCGCAGGCCGGCGCGCGCCTGGGCCTGCCGCTGGTGGCCACGGGCGAGGTGCACATGCATTCGCGCGCGGCCAAGCCGCTGCAGGACGTGATCACCGCGGTGCGCCTGGGCCGCGGCGTGGCGCAGTGCGGCCTGGCCCTGCAGCCCCATGCGGAAAAGCGCCTGCGCCCGCGCAGCCAGCTCGCCGGCCTGTACCCGCCGGCGCTGCTGGCGGCAACGCTCGCCGTGGCGCGGCGCTGCGCCTTCGGCCTGGAGTCGATCCAGTACCGCTACCCGCTGGAGACGGTGCTGCCCGGCATGACGGCGGGCCAGACGCTGGCCTGGCTCACCTGGGAGGGCGCCCGCGCGCGCTACCCGCAAGGCGTGCCCGATGGCGTGGCAGCGCAGATCGCCAAGGAGCTGGCGCTCATCGCCGAATGCGGCTACGAGATGTACTTCCTCACCGTGCACGACATCGTGCGCTACGCGCGCAGCCAGGGCATCTTGTGCCAGGGGCGCGGCTCGGCGGCCAACTCGGCCGTGTGCTACGTGCTGGGCATCACCGCCATCGACCCGGCGCATTCGCGGCTGCTGTTCGAGCGCTTCATCAGCCGCGAGCGCCGCGAGCCGCCCGACATCGACGTGGACTTCGAGCACGACCGGCGCGACACCGTCATCCAGTACATCTACGCCAAGTACGGGCGCGAGCGCGCCGCGCTGGCCGCCGTGGTCACCACCTACCGCACGCGCAGCGCCCTGCGCGACGTGGGCAAGGCCCTGGGCGTGGGCGCGGCGCTGGTCGATGCCTTCGCCAAGGAGCACCACTGGTTCGACGACGTGCTTGCCCCCGAGCACCTGCAGGCCCTGGCCGCGCGCCTGGGCGAGCCCCTGGGCGCGCACACCGCCGCGCTGTGGCTGGAGCTGGCGCGCCAGTTGCGCGGCTTTCCGCGCCAGCTCGGCCAGCACGTGGGCGGCTTCGTGCTCACCGAGGGCAAGCTCACGCGCCTTGTGCCGGTGGAGCCCACGGCCATGCCGGGGCGCTCCATCATCCAGTGGGACAAGGACGACCTCGACGAAATGGGCCTGCTCAAGGTGGACGTGCTGGCCCTGGGCATGCTCAGCGCGCTGCGCCGCTGCCTGGACGCGCGCGCCGCCCTGCGCGGCGAGCGCTGGGGCCTGGCCGACATTCCGGGCGAAGACCCCGCCACCTACCGCATGGTGTGCGCGGCCGACACCGTGGGCGTGTTCCAGATCGAAAGCCGCGCGCAGATGAGCATGCTGCCGCGCCTGGCGCCGCGCACCTTCTACGACCTGGTGGTGCAGGTGGCCATCGTGCGGCCCGGGCCCATCCAGGGCGGCATGGTGCACCCCTACCTGCACGCGCGCGCGCGCCAGCGCCGCCTGGCGCGTGCGGGCCACCCGGGGCCGTTCCCGCTCGAATACCCGCAACTGGCGAATGCGCTGGAACGCACGCTGGGCGTGCCCATCTTCCAGGAGCAGGTGATGCAGATCGCCATTGACGGCGCGGGCTTCACTCCCGGCGAGGCCGACGACCTGCGCCGCTCCATGGCCGCCTGGAAGCGCAAGGGCGGCGTGCACCGTTTCGAGGACAAGCTCAAGCAGGGCCTGCGCGCCCACGGCTACCCGCAGGCGTTCGCCGACCGGCTGTTCCAGCAAATCCTGGGCTTTGGCGAATACGGCTTTCCCGAAAGCCATGCCCACAGCTTCGCGCTGCTGGCCTACGCCAGCAGCTGGCTCAAGCGGCACGAGCCCGCGTGCTTCCTGGCCGCGCTGCTGAATGCGCAGCCCATGGGCTTCTACGCCCCCGCGCAACTGGTGCAGGACGCGCGCCGCCACGGCGTGCGCGTGCTGCCCGTGGACGTGGCGCACAGCGCCGTGGACTGCACGCTGGAGGAACCCCTGGCCCCCGTGCCCGGCGTGCAGGCGCCGCAGCCCGCCGTGCGGCTGGGCCTGCGCCTGGTGGCCGGCCTGGGCGCCGAGGCCGCAGCGCGCCTGGTGCAGGCGCGCCAGGCCCGGCCCTTCGCCAGCACCGAAGACCTGGCCCTGCGCGCGCGCCTGGGCCGCCCCGACCTGCAGGCCCTGGCGGCGGCCGATGCGCTGCACGCGCTCTCGGGGCACCGGCGCCAGCAGATGTGGGACGCCGCCGGCCAGACCGCCGCGGGCCCGCGCGCGCCGCCGCTGCTGCAGGGCGCGCCGGTGCACGAGGCCGCGCTGGCGCTGCCCGCCGCGCCCGAGGGGGAGGAGATCGTCTTCGACTACGCCGCCACCGGCCTCACGCTGCGCCGCCACCCGCTGGCGCTGCTGCGCGAGCGGCTGCAGCGCCTGGGGCTGGCCACCGCGCTGCAACTGCGCAGCGTGCCGCACGGGCGGCGCGTGCGCGCCTGCGGCATCGTCACCGTGCGCCAGCGCCCCGGCTCGGCCAAGGGCACCATGTTCGTCACCCTGGAGGACGAAACCGGGCCGGTCAACGTCATCGTCTGGCCGGCGCTGATCGAGCGCTGGCGCCCGGCGCTGCTGCGCGCGCGCCTGCTGGCCGTGGAGGGCGTGTGGCAGAGCACTGGCGCCCCCGGCGCGCCGGCCGCCGTGCGCCACCTGGTGCTGCAGCGCTGCAAGGACGCCACCCCGCTGCTGGGCCGCCTGGCCCAGGCGTTGGAGGGCAGCCGCGACTTCCACTGAGCCGCCAATGTCGTCTTTGGCATGAAAATGCCCTCCAATGCTTTACTGGAAAGCGCTGGAAGCTCCTGAAACAGGAGCGGCCGGCGCCTTGCCGGCCTCTGCCTCAGGGCCGCTGGGGCGCCGCGTCCTGCATATGCCGCATGGGCGACAGCAGCAGGGCCAGGGCGGCCAGCGCCATGAGGGTGCCGCCGCAGCCGATGAACAGCCAGGGCAGGGCGACCATGTGCATGACCCATCCCGTCACGGCGGCCGACAGCGGCGCCAGCCCCAGGAAGATGAACATGAACAGGCCCATGGCCCGCCCCAGCAGCACCGGCGGCACGCGCTGCTGGATCCAGGTGAACACGCGCACCTGCATGAAGCCGCCCAGCAGGCCGATGGCCAGCATCAGCAGCGTGCCCTGCCACAGCGCCGTGGCGTGGCCCAGGGGCATGAACAGCAGGCCGATCAGCAGGTCGATGCACAGCACCGTGGCCCCGAGCGTGCCCAGGCGCAGCCGGGGCAGCAGGCCCGAGGCCACCGTGCCCGCCAGCGTGCCCGCGCCATGCGCGCCCACCATGGTGCCGAACGCCGCTGCCCCCAACTGCGGCTGGCTGCTGGCCAGCACGGGCAGGGCGATGTGCACCGGCCCCATGATGAGCACGGCCACCGCGGCGAAGTACAGCAGGAAGGCGCGCAGCTCGGCATCGGCCCAGAAGTGGCGCAGCCCCTGCCACACCGCGCGCACCATGCCCGCCTGCGGGCCGGGCGCTGGCTGCCCCGGCGCCGGCGGCAGCAGGCGCACCCGGGCCAGCGTCCAGGCCGAGAGGGCGTAGCTCAGCGCGTCGAACGCGAAGGCCAGGCCGATGCCGGTGGTGCCGGCCCGCCCGCCGCCGCCACCGTCGCCGAATGCCGCGATCAGCAGGCCCGCCAGCAGCGGGCCGAGGAACAGGCTCAGTTGCCGCAGCCCCATGCCGATTCCGTTGGCGGCCTGCAACTGCGCACGCGGCACCACGCGGGGCGTGAGCGAGGTGGCCGCCGGAATGCTGAACGCCGTGGACAGGCCAATGCCCAGCGCCAGCGCGTACAGTGCCCACAGCGCCGCCGGCCCGCTCAGCACCAGGGCGGCCAGCAGCCCCAGCAGCACGGTGTTGGCGTGCTTGGTGTACATCAGCACCCGCTTGGGGCAATGGCGGTCCACCACCGCGCCGCCGAACAGGATGAACAGCGCGCGCGGCACGCTGATCAGGGCCAGCACCGTGCCCAGCACGCGGGTGCTGCCCGTGAGCTGCAGCACCAGCCAGGGCATGGCGATCAGGGTGAACTGGTCGCCCAGCATCGACAGCGCCGAGCCTGCCGTGAGCCAGCGGAAATCGGGGTTGCGCAGCAGGGCCGCGCGCGGCGGGCTGTCAGCGTGCATGGACCGATCCTGGCAAGGGGCGCGGCGCGCGCGTGCGGCGCTGGCCGTTGAGCAGCGCGCCCACGGCGGTGTAGCGCACCAGCAGGTGGTAGCTGGCCAGGCTGAGGAGCGAGGTGGCCGCGATGTTGAGGCCGATCTTCGCCCCGGCCGGCCATTCCAGCCCGAACAGCAGCGCGCCGAAGCCGATGGTCATCGGCATGTGCACCAGGTAGACCCAGTAGGAGCTGTCGGCCAGGTAGCCCAGCCAGGCGCTGCGCCGGGGCACGTGCGCCAGGAAGCCGCCGATGAGCGCCAGGCTCCAGCACCAGGCGGTGGCGTTGTAGGCCAGGGCCACGCCCAGGCGCAGCGCCTCGGGCAGGCCTTGGGCGCCGCGCGGCCGGGCCTCGAACAGCGCGCCCGTGGCGAAGAACAGCGCCAGGCCTGCCCCGGCGTACCAGGGCCAGCGCCGCACGTAGTGCGCCAGCAGCGCCTCGCGGTGCGCGTACAGGGCCAGCCCGAAGCCGTAGAACAGGCCGTTGTGCAGCCATTCGGTCCAGGGGGGCATGAAGGCGCCGTTGGGCTGCAGCAGCCCGTCGGGGTAGAGCATGCCGGCGCCCGCCAGCGGCAGGGTCAGCAGCGCCAGGCCCCAGGGCGTGCGGCCGAGCCGCGCCATGGCCCGGCCCAGCCAGTGCGGTACGGCGGGCGCGAGGCGCGCCAGCGCGGCGTGGGCCAGGGCCGTGGCCAGGCTGAGCCACAGCAGCATCCACAGGAACCACATGTGCATGGTGGAAAGCCCGGTGGGCGTGCTGGGCGCGGTCTGCATCAGCGCCGGGTCCAGGCCCCAGGTGCCGCGGGCCATGCGGTGCATGAAGGCCAGGGCCAGCACGCCGCAGAGCGCGAAGATGGGCGGCCAGAACAGCGCGAACGGCAGCGCCAGGCGCTGCAGGCGGTTGCGCACCATGGCGCGCGTGCCGCGCCGCTCGATCATCAGGGCCACGAAAAAGCCCGCCAGGATGAAGAACACCGGCATGCGGAAGGCGTGGATGAAGGCCAGCAGCAGGTCGGCCACCGGGGTGGTCCGGTTGTCGCGCCAGGGCAGGGGCGAGGGGCCGGCGAGGTGGATCACCGCCACGTGCAGCACGATGCCCAGCCACATCATGGCGGCGCGCAGGTTGTCCAGGGCGTGCAGCCGCTCGGGGCTGCGTGGGGGTGAGGTCATGGTGGGCTCCGTAGGCATGGGGGCCGACTCTAAGGCCTCACGTTGCGTGAGGGTCAAGCGATGTTTGCTGGCAAAGACAGGGCGGCCGCATGGCCGATGAAGGCCCGCACCGCCGGGCTCAGCAAGGCGCTGGATTGCAGCAGGGGCTCGGTGGCCCACGCATTCAGCAGCTTGCTGCGCAGGGCAGGGCGGTTGCCGCAGAGCTGGTCCATGAGGCGGCTCCAGTGCACCACGGCGGCGTGCGCGGCGGGGCTGCCGGGGGCTTCGCCATGGGCCAGCAGGGCGGCCACTTCGTCCTCCAGCGCTTGCCAGTGCGCCAGCGGCACGAAGCCGAGCTGCCCCATTTCCGCGCGCGTGAAGTGCCGCTCCAGCGCCTGCATGCGCAGGGCGATGGCCTGCTCCACGAAGGCCATCATGGCGCCGCTGGGGGCGAAGTTGATGCTGTGCGTGCTCGGCTCCTGGCGGTACATGTGGCCCCAGCGGTCCAGCAGGTCCATGTCGCCGCCCATCCACTCCAGGATCAGCACCATCCAGCGGTGGGTGAGCTTTTGCACGGCGGGGTCGTCGATGGGCAGGCCCTGGCGCATGGCCGCGTCTACCTGGGCGATCAGCGGGCGCCATTCGCTCTCGATCAATGGCCAGCGCTCGAAGATGCGCTTGAGCTCGGCAGCGCTGAAGTACTTGCCATAGGTGGACATGAGGGCCAGTGTTTCGAGCCAGTTGCCCATGTCGGGGGCGGAGCCCGCCACCATGCCGTCGCGCATCAGGGCCAGGCGGCCGCGCAGCTCGGTGGCTTGCTGGATCTGCACATCCAGCGCGTGGATCTGCTGGGACAGCACGCGCTGGGGGTCGAGCTGGTCGTCGCCCAGCAGCTCGCCGATATGGGCCAGCGGCAGCCCCATGTGGCGCAGCGCCTGGATGGCGTGCAGGCGCTGCACGTCGGCCTGGCTGTACAGGCGGTAGCCCGATTCCGAGCGCTCCGACGGCGCGAGCAGCCCGATCTCGTCGTAGTGGTGCAGCGTGCGCACCGTGAGGCCCGTGCGCCGCGCCAGCTCCCCGACCTTCAGCCGCATGCGGCGCTCAGCGGCGCACCGAGACCAGTTCCACCTCGAAGTGCAGCGTGGCGTTGGGCGGGATCACGTTGCCCGCGCCGCGCGCGCCGTAGGCGATGGCCGGGGGGCAGATCAGCTTGGCCTTGCCGCCCGGCTTCATGCGCTGCACGCCCTCGGTCCAGCAGGGGATGACGCGGTTCAGCGGGAACTCGGTGGGCTCGCCGCGCTTGTAGGAGCTGTCGAACTCCTTGCCATCGGGGAAGGTGCCGCGGTAGTGCACCTTGACGGTGTCGGTGGCCTTGGGCGATTCGCCCGTGCCCTCTTGCAGTACCTCGTACACCAGGCCGGAAGAGGTCGTCACGGGCGCAGCGGCGGGCGTGTTTTGCGCCCAGGCAGCGGGCGCGAGGAACAAGGCAGAGAGCAGGAAAGCAGGCAAGCGCATGGTGAATATCCGAAAAAAGCAAAGGCCCGATGGTAGGGCCTTTGGCCGGGGGCGCCGCCGTGGCAGCTGGCGCGCACCGTGTGATAGGGGCCGTGTTACTGCTGGGGGAGGATGTATTTCTTTTGGTACTCAGCCACCCACACCTGCACACAGGCTTGCAAGCATGGGCCGTTGGCGTTCAGCGTGTCCGGCACGGCTTTTCTGCACAGGTTCAACGCCGCCTGTGGGTGCTGCAGCTCTTGGGAGCGTGTGGGATCAAAAATTAACGGCCAAGGTAAGCGGCCTGCCGAAGGCAAGTCCGCTTGACCGCAGAGTTAGACCCGAAGGCCGAAAGCAGTGCGGTACTGCAAAAATGATAGCTGGTAGCGCTTGCTGCACAAGCGCTAGAGAATTTTCGATTTATATGCTGACGTATCCAGCCGATGCGAAGTAGTTCATGCACTCCTGCGGCGAGAACTGCTGGAGCAACTCACCGATGTGATCCCAAAGCGCATCGACGCTGCGCTTGGAGGCCTTGCGCAGCAGCGCCTTGAGCTTGGCGAACATCTTCTCGATCGGATTGAGGTCAGGCGAGTATGGCGGCAGGTACAGGATGCTGGCGCCCCTGGCAGCGATGGCCTGCGCAACGCCGCTGACCTTGTGGCTGGCCAGGTTGTCGGCAATGACGATGTCCCCGGGGTTGAGCGTGGGGCACAGGAATTGACACACCCAGGCCAGGAACACCTGTCCGTCCATGGGGCCATCGATCACCAAAGGGGCAGTCACACCATCATGGCGCAAGCCAGCAATGAACGTGGTGGTCTTCCAATGCCCATGCGGGGCCGCAGCCACGCAGCGCTGGCCGCGCCGGGCGCGCCCGTAGCGGCGTGTCATGTTCGTGCTGGTGGCCGTCTCATCCAGAAAGACCAGCCTGTGTGGCTGCAGGCTACTCTGCCTGGCCCGCCACTGCTGGCGCGCCTGCTGTACGTCGGGCCGATCTTGCTCGCTGGCGTGCAGCGTTTTTTTTAAAGCTCAACCCCCACTTGTCCAGCTGGTGCCATAGCGCCGCCGACTTGATCTGGATGCCGTGTCCAGCAAGCCGCTCGCACAGCTGCGCCAGCGTCAAATCCGGCTCCAGCCTCAGCCATTCCACCAGCGCTGGCTGCATGTCGGCCACCCGCGAGCGACGGTAGCCTCCGACCTGATGGCTGGTTCGCTCGCCCGTGGCTTGCAGCCGCTTGCCCACTTGGTACACCCACATGCGGCTGACCTCATATCTGCGGGCAATCTCCGTGGGGCCTTCGCCCCGCTCAATCGCCCGCAACACCCGCTCTCTCAAGTCCTGGGAGTACGCCTGCATTTGAGTTCCTCCTGGTCGAAGAAATTATCATACAGATCGTCAATAATTAAATCAAAAATGCTCTAGAGGCAAAAAAGACTGCAAACTGACGCAGCGTATGCAGGCGAAGCCCAGCGATCTGCCTAAATCCCAAAGGAGAAATCTTGGCGAAAGGCGAAGCGCTGGAATAAATGGCTGCCTGCATAAAGCGGGTGATGGGACTAACTGACAAATCTAACCTGACCGCTGTAGGCGGAGCAGGTTAGCAAGCGGTTAGTGATCAAAAATAAAGGAAATATGAATTCTATATAAAATTATGGCTACCCAAATAGCATCATTCCTACAGCCGCCGCAAAAAAAGCCAGAATTACGACAAGAATACCAAGTACTCCACGCTGCCAGCCAGCTAAGTCGTCCCATTTTGTTGCAATCATTGAAAAAGGAACGCCAGCTATGAATTCTAAAAATCCAATGAGTGCATAAGCGCCTGGAAAAGCAAGAGGAATCATTCCAAACGATGTAGGGGCGAAGCCTTGAAGGCGGACAAAATAAATGATAGCCCATATTAGACCGAAGCCGACTATGCCAATGAAAATTTTGCGTGCTCCATCACTTCTAACGCCATTTGTCATCTTGCTTCCCTAAATTGATTGATTGCTTTTTAATATATCGGCCAAGGTAGCGGTCTGCATAAAGCGGTGTATTCGGAGGGACTAACGTCTGAATTCACCGGCGGCCGTAGGCCGTCCGGTGGAATGAATGGTTGGGCCTCATATGCGCGCTATCTCTCTTGTCGCGTTGACCGAAATAGCAGCTATGGCTCGCAGCATTACTGGAGCATTTGGGCCATATAAGGCTTCCTCTGGTGCGATCCCTGCCTTGAGGGCTGGAACCCAAAGGCGTGTCTCGTAGGTAAGCCGTCCAAGCATCCAAACAACTCGAACCCTAAACCGATCAATCGACGGCATCGACTCATGGAAGTTCTCCGGCAGACGCACGCCATCGCCCAACTGTCCCTCGAACGGCGTCTGTTTCTCCTCAATGAATTCACTCATCTTTCGCTTAAGTAGTTCGATGTCCCATTTGTGCGACAAGTCATTGCGCACTTTTCGGATGTGATCGAACTCAATGAGCAAGTCTTTGCTCAACCAACCAAAGGCAAACGCCATCTGAATCCGTTGCGACAGCCGTGCCAGTGGGCCAAAGCCCGACATCAGTGCACTGCGACCTCCAGGGACCCCATCGGGAATCTCGCGCTTGAACATCTCTTCCAACCGGTCATCTGCGTAAGCAGCGGCAATCACCGGAATAACGCGGGGCTCCTCGTTGGCGACCAGCGCGACAACTTGCTTGAAGAGCGTCACCTCGGCTTCAAACGGCGAAGCTTGCTCAACGAATTTCTTAACGCGATGCTCGCCGAATGCCCTCGAGTAATTCCGATAGACCTGAAGTCCCCACTTCTCGCCGTCGCTGAGCTTCATGGCGGCAATGTCTGGATCGAGTGTGTCGTTCATGAGGCCCAACGAATGAAAGGGACTTCCCCGTCCCAAGCGCAGCGCGCATTTGCGCAGAACGGCAACCAAGTGCCACGATGGGAAGTGCAATCTCTCATCAACACGCTTGTTTTATGGAAGGGGAAGTCCATGACCATCGTAACCGTAGGAATCGACCTGGCAAAGAACGTCTTCGCCGTTCACGGTGTGGATGCAGCAGGTAAGCCCGCGCTGGTGCGCCCCAGCGTGGCCCGAGACAAACTGCTGGAACTCATCGCCGCCTTGCCCCCGTGCCTCATCGGCATGGAAGCGTGCTCCGGCGCACACCACTGGGCCAGGGAATTCGACAAGCTCGGCCACACCGTGCGCCTGATGGCCCCCAAGTTCGTCGCCCCCTACCGCCTCTCGGGCAAACGAGGCAAGAACGATGCCGCCGACGCTGCGGCGATCTGCGAAGCTGTCACCCGGCCCCAAATGCGCTTCGTGCCCCTCAAGACCATTGAACAACAAGGCCAGTTGATGGTGCACCGCGCCCGCCAGGGCTTCGTGGAGCAGCGCACCGCCACCCTCAACCGCATCCGGGGCCTGCTGTCGGAACTGGGCATCGTGCTGCCCCTGAAGGCCGCCACCGTGCGGCGCGAAGCATTGGCCCACCTCGAAGACCTGCCCGGCTGGGCCAACACCGTCATCGGCGACCTGCTCAGTGAAGTCACCGGGCTGGATGAACGCATCGCCGAATACGACCGCCACATTGCCTTCATGGCCCGCCACAACACGCAGGCACGGCAGTTGATGCAACTGAGCGGCATAGGCCAGACCACCGCCATGGCCCTCATCAGCACCGTGGGCAACGGCCACGACTTCGCCTGCGGGCGCAGCTTCAGCGCCTGGCTGGGCCTGGTGCCCGGGCAATACAGCTCGGGCGGCAAACAGCGCCTGGGGCGCATCACCAAGGCAGGAGACGCCTACCTGCGCAGCCTGCTCGTGATGGGAGCGCGGGCCGTGCTGGCTGCCGCCATGAACCCCGAGCGCCCAAGCAAGACAGCCTCAGCCGCTGGGCACGCAGCCTGGCCGAGCGCCGGGGCTACTGGCGCGCGGTGGTGGCGATAGCGGCCAAGAACGCACGCATGTGCTGGGCCGTGCTGCAAAGGGGGGAGAACTTCAAGATGCCCGCCTGAGCCGATCAGGCCAGGCAAGACAAACAACGCAAGCAAGACAAGCCCAACAGATCAGGAATCCGCCGCGTGAAGGCAGTCGTTGATGTGCAAAAGGTTGGACCTGCGCCGGGGAATGCTCGGTTAACTGGAGGGGAGCCATGGGAGAGATCCCAAGACCCGACTAACGAATGGAGCCCCCGGCGCGCGTCTTTCATCAGGGTTTGCTGCCGACACAGAAGGTAGCGCTAATGACCGTTTGTAGTCACGCCGTCCGCACCGTTTGCCAAGAAGCATCGACGCGCTGCACGCACAAGGCTGGGAACTGAGCTGAAACCGTTGAAGACCATGCCTGGGTCTATCGCTGCGCGATAAACCCAGGGAGAGGTATTGCTTGCGAATGTGGGGAAGCCCTTGTAGTGGAGCTAACCGGCGCACGGAATGCCGCGAAGCGGCATGTAGGACGTCCGGGTTGAGCGCAGGGTTATGCGTTGTCATGGCAATGCAGCCTCTGCCTCACCAAGAAAGACAAGTGCAGAGGCAGTCATGTGAAGCATGTATGCAACCAGATGATCAGGAACTGTCGTTGTCGTTGTGCCTTGACCATGCCCACCCAACTTGTTTCGGCCGGTAGGAATGCTGCTTTCAAGCAAGCTGCGCAAAGACGTAAAGTTTTGCTGCCAAAAAGTGGGAATAAGCCCGTTGTCGAGGCACGCTTGAATTAGGTTTTTTGCAGTGGCATTACCGTTGTAGGCCCAGCCACGTTTGTCGCAAATGGCCTTCATCAAACTCTCAAAGGACTTTAAACATTCGTTCAGCGCTTCCTTCGCATTTCCATGTCGGTAATGCTCATGTGCCTTTAGAAACTCCTGTTGTGCGCCTGCGTATTTTCTTTGATTTAGCAAACGCAACGCGGGTTTTACTACTTCTGAGTGGACTAGCTCCGAATCAATACGAATAATCTCGCCATCGGCGAATTGATAACCAACGCCATGCTCCTTGAACCTCCCGTTCAGTTCTTCAATGGCTGCATCCGCGATCTCATTTGCATTTTGCCGGTGCAAATAATTCCAGTTCCTAGTGGCGAGATTGATTGCGCGAAACGAAAGCTCCACCGCATCCAGAGCGCGCTCGATGTTTTCCTCGCGAAGGAAGAAATTGGCCAGCTCTTGAATGTAGTCTCGATCACCATAATCCTTTGCGCCTGGCAATTTAAATAGCCCGTACTCTCGGCAAAGAGTTTCAACTATCAGTGGGTAGTACTGTTGGACTTGCCCCTCATAGTATTGATCGCCTCGCCCTAATGTATCGAGCCAGATGTGGACTATTTGAGTTCGAAGCGCTTGAGGAAGTTTGTCATAGACGTATACGTCCGGCATATCGCCGCGTAGCTTCTTCTGACGTTTTGAAAAAAGATCAAAAATTGCCAATGCATGGCTCCTTACGCATAACTAGAAATAGACGACAACCGCACCACGCGGCGCTGTCGGATAGTACAGGCGCATATTACATCGCCCATAGGAAAAGTACGGGAACCTCTCAAAACCCCACTGCTCAACCCAGAGCCCTTTACACCTGTCCTGACCGCCACATGATCAGCCCTCGCAGTGCCCTGAAGTTCGACCTGTTCGCCGACGCCTCGCGCCAGCGCAAGATCGACGAGGTGGGTGACCCGCTGCAGACCATCGCCCAGCACATCGATTTCGCCGAACTGGCTGCGCTGGTGGATGGTCTTCTTGCACGGGGCGACGGCCGCAAGGGTGGACGGCCCGCCTACCCCAGCGAAGTGATGGTGCGCGTGCTGGTCTTGAAGCGCCTGTACAACCTCTCGGATGAGCAGATGGAGTACCAATTGCTGGACCGCATGAGCTACCAGCGCTTTTGCCTGCTGCAGGATGCCATGAACATCCCCGACCGCAACACCATCTGGCGCTTCGCCCAGCGCATCGGGGTGGACGGCGCCACGGCCTTGTTCCAAGGCGTGGATGCCCAGTTGCAGCGCCATGGCTACATCGCCCGGGGAGGACAGGCCATCGATGCCACCTTGGTGCCAGCCCCGCGCCAGCACATCGGCAAGCAAGACAAGGAACGCCTGGCCCAGGGCAAGGCGCCTGACTGGAACGAAGCCAAGCGCAGGCAAAAGGACCTGGATGCCACGCACACCAGCAAGCACGGCAAGAGCCACTTCGGCTACAAGCTCAGTGTGAGCGTGGACCTCAAGCACGGCTTCATCCGCAAGATCGCCACCGGCACAGCCAGCGAGCACGACGGCCACCACTTTGAAGAAGTGCTGGACGAAGACAACACCGGGCGGGATGTCTACGCCGACAAGGCCTACCCGTCCAAGCGCAGGCAGGAAATGCTCAAGGTATTGGGCTGGCGCGATGGCATACAGCGCAGGGCGGGCAAAGACCAGCCTCTGAGTGAATGCCAGAAGCGGCGAAACCAACGCATCGCCAGAAAGCGGGCCAAGGTCGAGCACGTGTTCGCCGGGATCCGGCACCTGGGAGGCAAGTTCATCCGCACCATAGGGCAGGCGCGCGCGGATGTGGCGATGACGATGATGGCTGCGTGCTACAACATCAAGCGGCTGGCGATGTTCTTGCACAAGGGCGTGGACTCGTTCTACAAACACGCCCAGGCGTAGGCGCAGGGCCTCAACGGGGCCATCGAGCGCCAAAAAGCCTGGCGGCGGGCAATCGAGTCGCTCGCCTGCGACCACCATCCAAGACCTTGCGTGAGGCGGCAACGCGTGAAAGCGTGCTGGGTTCACCCTGCGTTCGCATCGAAGCTGCCGCTTGAGCCGGTTCTGATAGAAAGCCCGGGTATTGAGAGGTTCCCGTACCAAGATGTATCCGTTTAGTCAAACCTAAAATTCTGCGGATGCACGACAACGCCGCAGCCCCCACTCCGGCAGACCCTGCCCGCCAGCCCAAGCTGCTGGAGCGCATGCGCATTCACCTGCGCACGCGGCATTACAGTATTCGCACGGAATAAGCCTATATCAACTGGGCGCGGCGCTTCATTCTGTTTCATGGCAAGCGGCACCCGCAGGACATGGGCGCGGTGGAGGTGGAGGCGTTTTTGAGCCATCTGGCGGTGGACAGGCAGGTGTCGGCATCCACGCAGAACCAGGCCAAGGCGGCGATTCTGTATCTGTCTAAGAGCGTGTTCACGATCTCCACGCGGGTGTGCAGGCGCGGAATCGGGCGGTCTGCGTTGTTGCAAATCCTCGCAATAGCAAGGCTATTGCTGCGGTTTGCGCCTAGCAGCCCATCCCGATCCGCATCCTGCGCCCCTTCGCGCGAGATCGTGAACACGCTCTAAGCAGGTGCTGCAGATCGAGTTGCCCTGGCTCGATGAAGTGGTGCAGGCCAAGCGGCCCCGCCGTTTGCTGGTGGTGTTGACGCCCAGCGAGGTGCGTGAGTTGCTGTTGCACGTGGATGGCTCGGTGGGGCTGGTGGCGCAACTGCTGTATGGCACGGGCATGCGGCTGATGGAGGCAGTGCGTCTGCGCGTGAAGGACGTGGAGTTTGCGAGGCGCGAAATCATCGTGCGCGAGGGCAAGGGCAAGGGCAACAAGGATCGCATCACGGTGCTGCCCGAGAACCTGATGGCCCCCTTGCAGGCGCAGTTGCAAAAAGCGCGGGCCTTGCATGAAAAGGATGTGGTGGCGGGCCTGCCGGGCGTGCATTTGCCGCATGCGCTGGCGGTGAAGTATCGGCAGGCTGACAAAAGCTGGGCCTGGCAGTGGGTGTTTCCGTCGCCGGTGCGCTCCACCGATCCGCGCCCGGATGCGCGCACGGGCGAACTGCTGGAGCGGCGCCACCCTATCTATCCCGAATCGGTGCAGCGCGTGGTGCGGGCGGCGGCGCGGCGGGCGCAGATCGCCAAGCCGGTGTCGCCGCACGTGCTGCGGCATTCATTCGCCACGCATCTGCTGCAATCGGGCTATGACATCCGCACGGTGCAGGAATTGCTGGGCCATGCCGATGTGAGCACCACCATGGTGTACACACATGTGCTCAACAAGGGCGGGCGCGGCATTTTGAGCCCGCTCGATGCGCTGTAAAACGACAAAGGCCCGTTGCCGGGCCTTTGTTGTTTGCTGGGGCAGCGCCATGGCGGCGCTGGTCTGGCGCGCTTTACGCCAATTCGCTGACCGGCACGCAACTGCAGAACAGATTGCGGTCGCCATACACGTTGTCCACGCGGCCCACGGGGCTCCAGTACTTCGCCCCGCGCAGGCTGGCCACGGGGTAGGCGGCGGCTTCGCGCGTGTAGGGGTGGGCCCAGTCGCCCGCGAGCAGGCTGGGGGCGGTGTGTGGCGCGTTCTTCAGCGGGTTGTCGTCCTGCGGCCAGGTGCCGTTCTCGACCTGGCGGATCTCTGCGCGGATGGCGATCATCGCGTCGATGAAGCGGTCCAGCTCGGCCAGGGTTTCGCTCTCGGTGGGTTCCACCATGAGCGTGTTGGCCACGGGGAAGCTCAGCGTGGGCGCGTGGAAGCCGTAGTCGATCAGGCGCTTGGCCACGTCCTCGGCCATCACGCCGCTGGTTTCCTTGAGCTGGCGCAGGTCCAGGATGCACTCGTGCGCCACGTGGCCGTTGGCCGACGCGTACAGCGTGGGGTAGTGGTCCTTGAGGCGCGCGCTGATGTAGTTGGCGCTGAGGATGGCGGCTTCGGTGGCGGCCGTCAGGCCCTCGGCGCCCATCATGCGGATGTACATCCACGAGATCGGCAGCACGGCGGCGTTGCCCAGCGGCGCAGCGCTCACGGCGCCGGTGCCGCCCGCCAGGCCCGCGGTGGCGTGGCCGGGCAGGTAGGGTACGAGGTCTTCCACCACGCACACCGGGCCCACGCCGGGGCCGCCGCCGCCGTGCGGGATGCAGAAGGTCTTGTGCAGGTTCAGGTGGCTCACGTCGCCGCCGAACTCGCCGGGCGCGGCCACGCCGACCAGGGCGTTCATGTTGGCGCCGTCCACGTACACGCGGCCGCCGTGCTGGTGCACGATCTGGCACAGCGCCTTGACCTGCGTCTCGAACACGCCGTGCGTGCTGGGGTAGGTGATCATCACGCAGGCGAGGTTCTGGCTGTGCTGCTCGCACTTGGCCTGCAGGTCGGCCATGTCCACGTTGCCGTTCTCGTCGCACTTGGTCACCACCACCTGCATGCCCACCATCTGCGCGCT
Source organism: Acidovorax sp. YS12 (assembly GCA_021496925.1). Taxonomy (NCBI): domain Bacteria; kingdom Pseudomonadati; phylum Pseudomonadota; class Betaproteobacteria; order Burkholderiales; family Comamonadaceae; genus Acidovorax; species Acidovorax sp. YS12. Next base: position 1,048,914 of record CP053915.1, on the reverse strand, counting down.
GGCCGGGTTGGTGCCGTGGGCGCTGCTGGGGATCAGGCAGATGGTGCGGTGGCCCTGGCCTTGCGCGGCATGGTAGGCCTTGATGGCCAGCAGGCCGGCGTATTCGCCCTGGCTGCCGGCGTTGGGCTGCAGGCTTACGCCGGCGTAGCCCGTGGCCTGGCACAGCCAGGCGCGCAACTGCTCGTCGAGCTGGCGGTAGCCCGCGAGCTGGTCGGCGGGCGCGAAGGGGTGCACCTGGGCGAATTCGGGCCAGGTGATGGGGATCATCTCGCTGGTGGCGTTGAGCTTCATGGTGCACGAGCCCAGCGGGATCATGCTGCGGTCCAGCGCCAGGTCCTTGTCGCTCAAGGCGCGGATGTAGCGCAGCATGCCGGTCTCGCTGTGGTGCGTGTTGAACACCGGGTGCGTGAGGAAGCGGCTGGTGCGCGCCAGGCTGGCCGGGATGAGGCTGGCGGCGCTGGCTTCGAGCTGCTCCACGCTGGGCTGGGCCGTCTGCGGCGCGAAGGCCTGCCACAGCAGCGCCAGGTCGGCGCGCGTGGTGGTTTCGTCGAGCGACACGCCCACGCACTGGCCGCGCAACTGGCGCAGGTTGATGCCGGCCTCCAGCGCGCGCCGCAGCACGGTGCGCGCGGCCTCGGCGCTGCCCAGGTCCACGGTGAGCGTGTCGAACGCGGTGGCGTGCAGCGGCGCCAGGCCGAGCTGCTTCAGGCCCGCCGCCAGGATGGCGGTGAGGTGCGCCACGCGCTGGGCGATGCGCGTGAGGCCCTGCGGGCCGTGGTACACGGCGTACATGCTGGCGATGACGGCCGGCAGCACCTGGGCTGTGCAGATGTTGGACGTGGCCTTTTCGCGGCGGATGTGCTGCTCGCGCGTCTGCAGCGCCAGGCGGTAGGCGGGCTGGCCGTGCACGTCCACGCTCACGCCCACCAGGCGGCCGGGCAGGCTGCGCTTGAATTCGTCGCGGCAGGCCATGTAGGCGGCATGCGGGCCGCCGGCGCCCATGGGCATGCCCAGGCGCTGCGTGGTGCCGACGACGATGTCGGCGCCCATTTCGCCCGGGGCCTTGAGCAGGGCCAGGGCCAGCAGGTCGGCGGCGAGGATGAACGCCGCGCCCTTGGCGTGGATGAGGTCGGCGCTCAGCTGCCAGTCGGCCAGCCAGCCGCTGGAGCCGGGGTACTGGTTGAGGGCGGCGAAGTAGTCGTCCTGGCCGATGGCGGCCAGCCATTCGTCGCCGGAACGGATGACCTTGACGGTGATGCCCAGCGGCACGGCGCGCGTCTGGACCACCTCGATGGTCTGCGGGTGGCAGTCGCCCGAGACGATGAACACGTTGCCCTTGGCCTTGACCGAGCGCTTGGCCAGCGTCATGGCCTCGGCGGCGGCGGTGGCTTCGTCGAGCATGGAGGCGTTGGCGATGGGCATGGCCGTGAGGTCGCACACCATGGTCTGGAAGTTGACCAGCGCCTCCATGCGGCCCTGCGATATCTCGGCCTGGTAGGGCGTGTAGGCGGTGTACCAGGCGGGGTTCTCCAGGATGTTGCGCAGGATGACGCCCGGCGTGTGCGTGCCGTAGTAGCCCTGGCCGATGAAGTTCTTCAGCAGGCGGTTCTGGCCCGCGATGGCCTTGAGCTCGGCCAGCGCCTGTGCCTCGGTGGCGGGGGCGGGCAGATCCATGGGCTGCGCGCGCGCGATGGCGCGCGGCACGATGGAGTCGATGAGCGCGCGGCGCGAGGCCTCGCCGATTACGGAGAGCATGTGCGCCTCGTCGGCGGCGTCGATGCCGATGTGGCGGGGCAGGAATTCGGCCGCGTTTTCCAGCGCGGACAGGGACGGGGCGGCAGGCGCGTTCATGGGGCCAATCTCGGGGTGCTATTAAAAAAGAAGCTGCTGGCGCTTGTTTGCCAGGTGTTTGAGGGATATTTCTTTCTCAAACCCTTTGGCAGCAAGCGCTGGCAGCTATGGTTTTTGGGGCGTGGCGCTCAGGCGCTGGCGGCGAAGGTGGTGTAGGCGGTTTCGTCCATCAGTCCGTTGAGCTCGCCGGCATTGGCGAGCTTGACCTTGAAGAACCAGCCCGCGCCCAGCGGGTCGCTGTTGGCCAGCGACGGGTCGGCGCGCAGGGCTTCGTTGACTTCGACGATTTCGCCCGTGACGGGCATGTACACGTCGGCGGCGGCCTTCACGGACTCGACCACGCCGGCCACTTCGCCCTGGGCGAAGGTCTTGCCGACTTCGGGCAGGTCGACGAACACCACGTCGCCCAGCGCGTCCTGCGCGTGCACGGTGATGCCCACCACCGCGGCGGCGGCGTCGGCGGCGTTGATCCACTCATGGTCTTTGGAGAATTTGATGCTCATGGGGGAAGCTCCAGGGAAAAAGGAAAAAAGGGGTTTTTCGAGAAGGGCCAGGGTGCAATGTAGCCGCCCCGGCAGGGGCCATCAGCCTCTCAGCCGCGGTAGTAGCGCGTGGGCACGAACGGCGTGGGCGCCACCACCATGGGCACGGGCTTGCCGCGCACCATGGCGAAGACCTCGGTGCCGGGCGCGGCGTAGTCGGGCTGCACGTAGGCCAGCGCGATGGGCTGGTTCAGCGTGGGGCTGAGCAGCCCGCTGGTGACCTGGCCGATGGCCTGGCCGTCCATGTTCTCCAGCACGGCGGGCTCGCGCACGGGCACGCGCTCCTTGGCGATCAGGCCGACGCGCTTGCGCGTGAGCAGCGCCGGGTCGTCGATCTGCGCCAGCACCTTGTCGGCGCCGGGGAAGCCGCCCGCGCGCGCGCCGCCGGTGCGGCGCACCTTCTGGATGGCCCAGTTCAGCGCGCCCTCGGGCGGCGTGGTGGTGGTGTCGATGTCGTTGCCGTACAGGCACAGGCCCGCCTCCAGGCGCAGCGAGTTGCGCGCGCCCAGGCCGATGGGCTTCACCTCGGGCTGCGCCAGCAGGGCGCGCGCCAGCGCCTCGGCCTGCGCGCCGGGCACGGAGATCTCGAAGCCGTCCTCGCCGGTGTAGCCGCTGCGCGTGATGAAGAGTTCCACGCCGTTCCAGGCGAAGCCGCCGCCGCTCATGAAAACGAGCTTTTCCACGCCGGGCACCAGGCGCGCCAGGGCTGCGGCGGCCTGCGGGCCCTGCAGCGCCAGCAGGCCGTGGCCGGGCATCGGCACCACCTGGCAGCGGCTGCCGATGCGTGCCTGGATGTGGGCGATGTCACCCGCCTTGCAGGCGCCGTTGACGATCACGAACAGGGTATCGCCCCCCTGGTTGAAGAACATCAGGTCGTCGATGATGCCGCCTTCGTCGTTCAGCAGCAGGCCGTAGCGCTGTCTGCCTTCGGGCAGGCCGGCCACGTCCACGGGCACCAGGGTCTCGAAGGCGGCAGCGGCGTCGGGGCCGACGAGCTTGAGCTGGCCCATGTGCGAGACGTCGAACAGGCCCGCCGCCTGGCGCGTGTGCAGGTGCTCGGCCATCAGGCCGGCGGGGTACTGCACTGGCATGGAATAGCCCGCGAAGGGCACCATGCGGGCACCGAGTTCGAGGTGCAGGGCGTTGAGGGGCGTGGTCAGCAGGGGGGCGGCAGGGGCGGACAAGGTGCGTGTCTCCAGGGCAAATGCGGGCCATGGCCGGGGGCCATGGAATTTGCCCTGCTGTCCTCTTTACCTGAGAGATTCACCCCGCCGCTGCAACGCATGGGGCTTGCTCCTTCGGTGGGCCGCGTCGCTGCGGCGGCCTCTCTCCAGCAAGGGAACGCCCGTGTCGCCACGGGCGCTTGGCCAGTCCTTTTGCCTGAGCGTTCGGCGGGTGCCTGCGCCTTCGGCGGTGCCGCTCACCGGGTGTGGCGGGGCACTCTCTCCTGACGAATCGCGCGAGTATAGCGGCTGCCGTGCGCGTCCAGCGTGCGTCCAGCCCGCGTCCCATGAAACCGGCGCGGCCCATGCCAGCAGACGCCGCGCAAGGGCCTCAGCCGGCCGCCCCGCACCGCCGCGCTGGCGTCGTCCCCCTTCCCGAATGGCGCAGCCATTCGAGAGAAGGGGGAAGCGGCGCAACCGCTCAGGGGGTTGTGTCCCTTGCAGCGCAGGCCAGCAGGTAGTCGATGCAGGTGCGCACGGCGCGGGTCTGGTGGCGGTCGGGCATGTACAGCAGGTACATGCGCGTGCCGAAGATGCTCAGGCGCCAGTCCTGCAGCGTGGCCAGCACCTCGCCGCTGGCCACCTCGGCCTGCACCACGTAGTCGGGCACCAGGCCCACGCCCAGGCCGGCCAGGATGGCCGAGCGCAGGAACGGAAAGTGCTCGGAGATCAGCGTCGGTTCGAGCAGCACCTCGTGCCGCGCGCTGCCCTGGTAGGCCGACAGGCGCAGCTGCCGCCCCACGGCGCCCGAGGTGATGATGGGCGCGCCCTGCAGGTCCTGCAGCGTGCGCGGCAGCGCGTGGGCCTGGCACCAGGCGCGCGCGGCGCAGGCGAGGTAGCGCACGTCGCCCAGGCTGCGCGCCACCAGCGAGGGCGGCGGCTCCTGGATCACGCGGATGGCGATGTCCACCTCGTCGCGCAGGTTGTCGGCGCGGTTCTCGAACAGCACGTCGAGCACGATGCCCGGGTACTGGCGCTTGAACGCGATGAGCCAGTCGGCCATCACCATCTGCCCGTAGCCGCTGGGCACGCTGATGCCCACGCGCCCCTGCAGCTCCTGGCCCAGGCTGGTGACGGTTTCGCGCGCCGCCAGCATCTCGTTGCGGATGGTGCGGCCGTGCGCGTACAGGCGCAGGCCCACTTCGGTCGGCTCCATGCGCCGCGTGGTGCGCCGCAGCAGCTGCACGCCCACCGATTTTTCCAGCTGCGCCAGGTGGTAGCTGACGTTGGCGCGCGTCATCTTGAGCTTGCGCGCCGCCTGGCTCAGGTTGCCGCAGTCCACGATGTCCACGAACAGGCTCAGCGAGGTCAGATCCATGGGCTTGATTGTCAAATGGTGCTTGACGGTTTGTCAATCGAAAGGGTGATTGTAAAAAGCGTTTGGCGTCCACAGAATGGCGGCACCTTTTGCATTACCCGGAGACTTGCCCATGCCCGCTTCCCCCGCCACCGCAGAGCAGCAGCGCTTGCAAGAAGACGGCCTGGCGCACGCCGCGTTCGCCGAGCGCGAGGCGGCCAACGTGCCCGAGGCGCGGGCCGCCGCGCCGCGCCCCATCGCCCGCGTGGCGGTGATCGGCGGCGGCACCATGGGCGCGGGCATCGCCGTGGCGGCGCTCGACGCCGGTTTCACCGTGGCCATGGTCGAGCGCGACGCCGACGCCATCGCGCGCGGCCAGGCCAACGTGGAGAAGGTCTACGACGGCCTGATCGCCAAGGGCCGCATGGCTGCGCAGGACAAGGCCGCCACCCTGGCCCGGTTCGCGCCCGCCACGGATTACGGCGCCGTGCGCGACGCCGACCTGGTGATCGAGGCGGTGTTCGAGGACCTCGCGGTCAAGCAGGCCGTGTTCCAGGCGCTGGACCGCGTGTGCCGGCCCGGCGCGGTGCTGGCCACCAACACCTCGTACCTCGACATCGACGCCATCGCCGCCGCCACCGCGCGGGCGCAGGACGTGATCGGCCTGCACTTCTTCAGCCCCGCGCACATCATGAAGCTGCTGGAGATCGTGGTGCCCGCCAAGGTGGCGCCCGACGTGGTGGCCACCGCCTTCGCGCTGGCCCAGAGGCTGCGCAAGACCCCCGTGCGCGCCGGCGTGTGCGACGGCTTCGTCGGCAACCGCATCCTGGCCGTGTACCGGCAGGCGGCCGACTACCTCATGGAAGACGGCGCCTCGCCGTACGAGATCGACGCGGCCGTGCGCGCCTTCGGCTACCCCATGGGGCCGTTCCAGGTGGCCGACCTGGCGGGCGGCGACATCGGCTGGGCCACGCGCAAGCGCCGCCGGGCCGCGGCCCTTGCGGCGGGCGCTCCCCGGGGGCGCTACGTCGAGGTGGCCGACCGCATCTGCGAGCGCGGCTGGTTCGGCCAGAAGACGGGGCGGGGCTTCTACCTCTACCCCAACGGCACGCGCGCCGGCCAGCCCGACCCCGAGGTGCTGGCCATCGTCACGGCCGAGCGCGCGAGCAAGGGCGTCACGCCGCGCGCCTTCACGCCGGAAGAGATCATGCGCCGCTACATGGCCGCCATGGTCAACGAAGGCGCCAAGGTGGTGGCGGAAGGCGTCGCCCTGCGCCCTCTGGATGTGGACGCGACCTTCCTGGCGGGCTACGGCTTTCCGCGCTGGCGCGGCGGCCCGATGCACTGGGCCGACACGGTAGGGCTGGAGAAGGTGCTGGCCGACATCGAGGCCTTCGCCCAGGAGGATGCGCTGTTCTGGCAGCCCGCGCCCTTGCTGCGCCAGCTCGTGGCCGCAGGCCGCGGCTTTGCCAGCCTGAACCACGCATCCAGCGAAGAAATACGCTGAAACCCTTGCTGGACAAGCGCTGGCAGCTCTCATTTTTGTAATGTCCCGGAGACACCGCATGCCCCCCGCGACCCCGCCGCTGGATTCGCCGTTCCGCCCGCTGTCCGACCTGGTCCGCGAACACGCGCGCCAGCAGCCGGACCACCCGGCGCTGTGCGACGCGCACCAGACGCTGACCTACGCCGCGCTCGATGCCCTGATGGACCGCGTGGCTGCCGCGCTGCAGCGCGACGGCGTGCGCCCGGGCGAGGCCGTGGCGCTGTGCGCGCTCAACGCCGTGCCCTGTGCGGCGGTGTTCCTCGGGGCGCTGCGCGCCGGGGTCGTGGTGGCGCCGCTGGCGCCGTCGTCGTCGGCCGAGAGCCTGGCCTCCATGCTGCGCGACGCCGAGGCGCGCCTGCTGTTCATCGACCAGGCTGCGCAGGGCCTGGCGCCGCAGGGCCCTGGCGCGCCGCGCTGCATCGCGCTGGACGCCGCGGCCCAGGGCCAGCCCCTGGATGACTGGCTTGCCCCCGAGGGCGCGCGGCCCGCGCCTGTGGCGGTGGTGCCCGCGGCGCCGTTCAACATCATCTACTCCTCCGGCACCACCGGCGTGCCCAAGGGCATCGTGCAGTCGCACGGCATGCGCTGGGTGCACATCCGCCGGGGCGCGCTGTTCGGCTACGGCCCGCAGGGCACGACGCTGCTGGCCACGCCGCTGTACTCCAACACCACGCTGGTGGTGTTCTTTCCCACGCTGGCCTTCGGCGGCCGCGTGGTGCTGATGGGCAAGTTCGACGCCGCGCGCTACCTGGCGCTGGCCCAGGAGCACCGCGCCACGCACACCATGCTGGTGCCGGTGCAGTACCAGCGCATCATGGCGCTGCCGCAGTTCGGCGGCTACGACCTGTCGGCGTTCCGTTTCAAGTTCTGCACCAGCGCGCCGTTCCACGCCGCGCTCAAGGCCGACGTGCTGGCGCGCTGGCCCGGGGCGCTGACCGAGTTCTACGGCATGACCGAGGGCGGCGGCACCTGCATCCTCGACGCGCACCGGCACCCGGACAAGCTGCACACCGTCGGCCAGCCCGCCGAGGGGCACGACATCCGCCTGATCGACGAAGCCGGCCGCGAGGTGCCGCCCGGCGTGGCGGGCGAGGTGGTGGGCCATTCGCCCGGCATGATGACCGGCTACCACAACCAGCCCGGGAAGACGCGCGAGGCCGAGTGGTTCGACGCCACGGGCAAGCGCTTCATCCGCACGGGCGATGTGGGGCGCTTCGACGCCGACGGCTTTCTCATCCTGGTCGATCGCCGCAAGGACATGATCATCAGCGGCGGCTTCAACATCTACCCCAGCGACCTCGAAGCGCAGCTGCGCGCGCACCCGGCGGTGGAGGACGTGGCGGTGGTGGGCGTGCCCTCGGCGCAGTGGGGCGAGACGCCGGTGGCCTTCGTCGTGCCGCGCGCCGGGCAGGTGGCAGCGCCCGGCGCGGTGAAGGACTGGTACAACCAGCGCGCGGGCAAGATGCAGCGCCTCGCGGACCTGCGCTTCGTGGCGGAGCTGCCGCGCAGCGCCATCGGTAAGGTGCTCAAGCGTGAACTGCGCGACGGCTATGCCGGGTAGGCCGGGAGGAGTTTGATCCAGTGGCAGATCAAGCGCCCCGGCGGGCGGTAACCCGCCGGGGCCTTGCCATGCCGTGCGCTCCGGTAAGAGCGCCTCGATGCAGGCAAGTATGCCGCCGCGGGCGCGCATCCGCAAGATGGAGGAGGCCGGCGTCATCGAGGGCTACACCGTGCGCCTGAACCCGCAGGCGCTGGGGCTCTCCGACACGGTGCTGCTCATGGTCACGCTCGACAGCCATTCCGACAACACGCTGGAGAAGTTCGGCGAGGCGCTGGCCACGATTCCCGAGGTGGTCGAGGCGCACCTGGTGTCGGGCGGGTACGACTACCTGCTGCGCGTGGTGGTGAAGGACACGCGCGACTACGAGCGCCTGCTGCGCGAGAAGCTCTACAAGATCAAGGGCATACGCCACAGCCAGTCGAGCTTCGTGCTGCGCACGCTGAAGAGGGTCGATTTGCCGCTGGGGATGTAGGGGGTACCGCTTCCGGGCTTACCGGCCGGGGTTGACCCAGTTCTCCACTTCGAGCGCGGGCACGCGCGCGAATTCCGAGACATTGTTTGTGACCAGCACCAGGCCCTCGCTGCGCGCGTGGCCCGCGATGTGCAGGTCGTTCACGCCGATGGGCTGGCCCAGCTTCTCCAGGGCGGCACGGATGGCGCCGTAGTGCTGGGCGGCCTTGGTGCCGTAGGGCAGCACCTGGAGGCGGCTGCAAAAGTCCTCGATGGCGGACAGGTTCTCGCTGACGCGGCTGCTTTTTTCCGCGCCGTGCAACAGCTCGGCCAGCGTGATGGAGGAAATCGCCATGCGGCTGGCGTGGGCGTTGAAGGTGGACAGGACCTCGACAGGGCGCCGCTTCAGCACGTAGATGACGATGTTGGTGTCCAGCAGGTAGCGCAGCATCAGAGCGGTTCCCGTTCCGCCTGGTGCTGGCTGGCGCGCTCGGGCAGGAAGTCGTCGCTGACGGCGGGGCCGCCGAGGAAGAAGCTGTCCCAGGTCTGGCCGATGGGGGCAATGATGCGTTCGTTGCCCTTGGCGCGTATTTCCACCTTGTGCACGCCCTCGGGCAGGCGCACGTCCAGCGGAAGGCGGACGGCCTGGGTGCGATTGTTGACGAAGACGGTGCCGATGGACATGCCAAGCTCCTTGGAAACGGGTATATAGCAAAAGTATATTGCGCTGTCCCTCGACGTCAAGATGCTAGGCATCCCGCGTTTGCCCGGTGGACTGCAGGAGAACCTTGTCCATGCAGGGAACGGCCTTTATCCGCATTTGAATATCCACATATTTCTTATGGAAATCGTGAAGAATCCTTAACCGTGATGCGTCGTGAGTGCTCGTGCATGGCGCGCGCGGCGGCGATTGCGAACAATCGGCCGGTTTTCCTCTTCGAGCCGAGTTGCCCATGACTTCCACACCACCGTTGCGGCACGGCGCCGCCCCGGGCCCTTTCTGCGGCGGGGCCGTCACCGAGGCCGGCCTGCCGGGGCTGGACCACCTCGCGCGGCACATGCTGGCGCGCGCGGGCATCCACTCGCTGCACCAGGTGCGCGTGCTGGGCGCGGTGGAGGCCTATGCGCGCACGCGCAGCGCCAACGTCCACGTCGGCCTGCCGCTGCTGTGGGCGCTGGAGGCCGCGCTCACCGGCGAGCAGCGCCAGCGGGTGGAGCGCCAGCACCGCGCCCGCCTGCTGCGCGCATTGGCCGAACGCGCGCAGCAGCCGCCGGCGCGTTGCGCGCACTGAGAACGTGTGAACGAATCCGCCATGCCCGCTCATCACGCCAAAACTTCTGACGGGAAGATCAAAAACCATAGCGTCCAGCGCTTGCCTAGCAAGGGCTGAAGGCCATTTTTATGCCTGAAACTCAGTGCGGCTCAGGGTGCACGCGCATCTCGGCATAGGGCACGATGCGCGAGCCCTTGGCCCAGCGGTAGCCGAACCAGATGACGAAGAACAGCGGCAGGCCGATGTAGGTGGCCACCACGCCGGCCCAGTCGATGCGCTCCTGCATGAAGGCCTGGTAGTTCTGGCCCAGCGTGATGACCAGGCACAGCACGAAGGCGAAGATCGGGCCGAAGGGGAACGAGGTGGTGCGGTAGGGCAGGGCGTTCAGGTCCAGCCCCTGCAGCTCGTAGGCCTTGCGGAAGCGGTAGTGGCTGATGGCGATGCCGAGCCAGGCGATGAAGCCGGTCATGCCCGAGAGGTTCAGCAGCCAGATGTAGACCGCTTGCGGGCTGAAGATGTTGGTCAGGAAGCACAGCCCGGCCACGGCGGTGGTGGCCAGCAGCGCCATCACCGGCACGCCGTTGGCGCTGACGCGCGCGAAGATGCGCGGCGCCATGCGCTGGCGCGCCAGGGTGTAGAGCATGCGCGTGGACGCGTACATGCCCGAGTTGCCCGCCGAGAGCACCGAGGTCAGCACCACCGCGTTCATCACCGCGGCGGCCGAGAGCAGGCCGGCGCGCTCGAACACCAGCGTGAACGGGCTGACGCTGATGTCGCCCACGTCGTTCTTCAGCAACTGCGGGTCGGTGTACGGAATGAGCAGGCTGATGACCAGGATGGCGAACACGTAGAACAGCAGGATGCGCCAGAACACCTGGCGCACGGCGCGCGGAATGTTCTTGGCCGGGTCCTGCGACTCGCCGGCGGCGATGCCGATCAGCTCCGTGCCCTGGAACGAGAAGCCGACGATCATGGCCACGCCGATCAGCGCCGAGAAGCCCCCGGCGAACGGCGCGTCGCCCTGCGTCCACAGCGCCAGGTTGCCCCACAGGCCTTCGGGCGCGCCGCCGCGCAGGATGCCCAGCACCATCAGCAGGCCCAGGCCGATGAAGACGATCACCGTCACCACCTTGATGGCGGCGAACCAGTACTCGGCCTCGCCGAAGCCCTTCACCGAGATGGCGTTGAGCGCGAACATGATGGCCAGGAACACGGCGCTCCACAGCACGCCGTTGCCCCCCGGGAACCAGTAGGCCATGACGAGCTGCGCCGCCACCAGGTCCACCGCGATGGTCACGGCCCAGTTGTACCAGTAGTTCCAGCCCAGGGCGAAGCCGAAGCCTTCGTCCACGTAGCGCGCGCCATAGGTGGAGAACGAGCCCGAGACGGGCAGGTAGGCCGCCATTTCGCCCAGGCTGGTCATGAGGAAGTACACCATCAGGCCCACGACCATGTAGGCCAGCACGGCGCCGCCGGGCCCGGCCTGGGAGATGGTGGCGCCCGAGGCCACGAAGAGGCCGGTGCCGATGGAGCCGCCGATGGCGATCATCGACAGGTGGCGTGCCTTGAGGGCGCGGCGCAGTTCGCCGCTGGTGGAGGTGCTGGCACTCATGGGGTGTGGGGGTGCGGTAGGGCGCGGCGGGTGCTGCCGGGGGTGGGGGAGGCCGCTGCGCCGGGGTTGGGGGTAGGGTTGTGAAAAGGGCCGTTGTGCAACGGCCCGGGCGGGGTGGATGGGGCGGCCTCAGCCGAGCAGCAGCGCGTCGTCGGCGAGCTTTTCGCCGCGCACTTTCTCGAACATCTGCAGCAGGTCGGGCACGTCCATGCGCTGGCGTTCCTCGCCCGACACGTCGAGCACCACCTGGCCCTGGTGCAGCATCACGGTGCGCTGGCCCACGTCGAGCGCCTGGCGCATGCTGTGCGTGACCATCATGGTGGTGAGCTGGTTCTCGGCCACGATGCGCGCGGTGAGCTGCAGCACGAAATCGGCGGTGCGCGGGTCGAGCGCGGCGGTGTGTTCGTCCAGCAGCAGGATGCGCGAGGGCTGCAGCGCCGCCATGAGCAGGCTCACGGCCTGGCGCTGGCCGCCCGAGAGCAGGCCGATGCGGTCGGTGAGGCGGTTTTCCAGCCCCAGGCCGAGCGTGGCCAGGCGTTCGCGGAACATGGCGCGCTCGGCCTGCTTGACGGCGCTGCGCAGGCCGCGGCGCGTGCCGCGCTGCTGGGCCAGGGCCATGTTCTCCTCGATGGTCAGGTCCTCGCAGGTGCCGGCCATCGGGTCCTGGAACACGCGCGCCACGCGCTCGGCGCGCTCCCACACGGGGCGGCGCGTCACGTCCAGGCCATCGATGGCGATGCGCCCGGTGTCCACGCCCAGGTCGCCCGAGATGGCGTTGAGGAAGGTGGACTTGCCCGCGCCGTTGGAGCCAATGACGGTGACGAATTGGCCCGCCGGGATTTCCAGCGACATGCCGCGCAGCGCGCGCGTTTCGATGGGCGTGCCGGGGTTGAAGGTGATGAAGAGGTCTTGTGCGCTCAGCATGGGGTGTTCTCCGGGACGCATCAGGCCTTGCGGCTGGCGAGCTTGCGCTTGAGCTGCGGAATCACCAGCGCCACGGTCACCAGCAGGGCCGTGACCAGGTTCAGGTCCTGCGCCTTGAGGCCGATGAAGTCGCTGTTGAGCGCGGCGGCGATGAAGAAGCGGTAGACGATGGCGCCGACGATCACGGCCAGCGTGGCGTAGACGATGCGGCGCGAGGGCAGGATGCTCTCGCCCACGATCACGGCGGCCAGGCCGATGACGATGGTGCCGATGCCCATGGAGATGTCGGAGCCGCCCTGCGTCTGCGCGAACAGCGCGCCGGCCAGGCCGACAAGGGCGTTGGAGACCGCCATGCCCAGCAGAACCATGGCGCCGGTGTTGATGCCCTGGGCACGCGCCATGCGCGCGTTCGAGCCGGTGGAGCGGATGGCCAGGCCGCGCTCGGTGGCGAAGAACCAGTCGAGCAGCAGCTTGGCGGCGATGACCACCACCAGCAGGATCAGCGGGCGCGCCCAGTAGTCGTCCAGCCCCGGCGGCTGCAGCAGGGTGAACAGCGTGGGGTCATTGATCAGCGGCACGTTCGGCCCGCCCATGACGCGCAGGTTGATGGAGTACAGCGCAATCATCATGAGGATGGAAGCCAGCAGGTCCATGATCTTGAGCTTGACGTTGAGCCAGCCCGTGACCAGGCCCGCCACGGCCCCGGCGGCGGTGGCCGCCAGCGTCGCCAGCCAGGGGTTGGTGCCGGTCGAGATCAGGATGGCGCAGACGGCGCCGCCGAGCGGGAAGCTGCCGTCTACCGTCAGGTCGGGAAAGCGCAGCAGGCGGAACGAGATGTAGACGCCCAGCGCCACCAGGCTGAAGATCAGGCCGATCTCGACGGCGCCAAGCAGGGAGAAAAGGGACATGGGGCGGGGCGTGGGTCAGGGGGGAACAAAAACGAAGCAGGAGCCCCAAAGGGCTCCTGCACGCGATGGCCGAAGGGCCGTATTGTTACTGAAAACTTACTGAATGACCTGCGCGGCCGACTTGACCAGCGCGTCCGACAGCTTGACGCCCTGCTTCTCGGCGGCGCCCGGGTTCACGAACAGCTCCATCTTGGTGCTGAGCTCGGGCTTGATGTCGCCGGGCTTCTCGCCCTTGAGGATGCGCGCCACCATGCGGCCGGTCTGCTCGCCCAGGTCGCGGTAGTTGATGCCCAGGGCGGCGATGGCGCCGCGCTTGACGCTGTCGGTGTCCGAGGCCACCAGCGGGATCTTGGCGTCCTGGCCCACCTTGACCAGCGACTCGTAGGCCGAGACCACGTTGTTGTCGGTGTTGGTGTAGATCACGTCGACCTTGCCGATCAGGCTGCGCGCGGCGCTGCTCACGTCCACGGAGCGCGGGGCGGCGGCTTCCACCAGGGTCATGCCCAGCTTGGGCAGGAGCTTTTCGAGTTCCTTGACCACGACCACCGAGTTGGCCTCGCCGGGGTTGTAGACCATGCCCACGCGCTTGGCATTGGGCACCACCTGCTTGACCAGGTCCATCTGCTTGTCCAGCGCCAGCATGTCGGACACGCCGGTCACGTTGTTCTTGCTCGGCTCCCAGCTGGCCACGAGCTTGGCGGCCACGGGGTCGGTCACGGCGGAGAACACCACGGGCACGCTCTTGGTGGCGGCCACCACGGCCTGGGCCGAGGGCGTGGCGATGGCGACGATGGCGTCGGGCTTGTCGCCGACGAACTTGCGCGCGATCTGCGCGGCCGTGCCGGTGTTGCCCTGGGCGCTCTGGTACTGCCACTTCAGGTTCTTGCCCGATTCGAAGCCTGCTTCCTTGAGGGCGGCCTGCACGCCGTCACGCACCGAGTCGAGGGCAGGGTGTTCCACGATGGCCGTCACTGCCACGGACTTTTCCTGTGCGCTTGCGGGTGCGACTGCGGCCACGGCCAAAGCCAGGGCACCCATGGTCATCCACGGCAATTTCTTCATTTGCATCTCCATCCGTCCTTCTCGTTGCGTGTTGATAGGGTGGCATGCCGCTGGGAGGAGGCGCGGCGCCGGGGGCCAAGTTTACGCCGTGGCCGGGGTGTTTGGTGGCTTGGCGCCCCAGGGGGCTGCAAAGCAGGCGCCATGCGCGCCGCCAGCTATCGTTTTTGCGCCCGCGAAGAGGTCCAGGTGTTGGAAAAGACCGACACCACGGGGCAAAGGGCGGTGCTAACTTTGCGCCCCTCATCCCGACCCACCCGGAGCCAGCATGCCCAAGACCCTGATCGAACCGTTCCGCATCAAGAGCGTGGAACCCATCCGCATGACCACCCGCGCCGAGCGCGTGCGGCTGCTGGAAGAAGCCAGGCTCAACGTCTTCAAGCTGCGCGCCGAGGACGTGCTGATCGACTGGCTCACCGACTCCGGCACCGGCGCCATGTCCAGCCGCCAGTGGGGCGCCATCATGGAAGGGGACGAGAGCTATGCCGGCGCGCGCAGCTTCTACCGCCTGGAGAAAGTCATCCAGGACATCACCGGCATGCAGCACTTCGTGCCCACGCACCAGGGCCGCGCGGCCGAGAAGGTGCTGTTTACCGCCGTGTGCAAGGCCGGCGACCTGGTGCCCAACAACTGCCACTTCGACACCACGCGCGGCAACCTCGAATACATGGGCGTGGAGGCCGTGGACCTGGTGATTCCCGAGGGCCTGCAGCCCGCGCTGGACTACCCGTTCAAGGGCAACATCGACCTGGCGCGCGTCGAGGCCGTGCTGCAAAAGGAGGGCCACCGCATCCCCTTCGGCATGATCACCGTCACCAACAACACCGGCGGCGGCCAGCCCGTGTCCATGGCCAACATCCGCGCCTACGCCGCCTTGCTCAAGCAATACGGCAAGCCCTTCGTCATGGACGTGTGCCGCTTCTCCGAGAACGCCATGTTCATCAAGATGCGCGAGCCGGGCTACGAGAACACCCCCATCCGCGACATCGTCAAGGAAATGTTCTCCTACGGCGACGGCGCCACCATGAGCGCCAAGAAGGACGGCATGGTCAACATCGGCGGCTTCATCGTGCTGCGCAGCGGGGAATGGCTGGACGCCGTGCGCAACGGCCTGATCATGATGGAGGGCTTTCCCACCTACGGCGGCATGGCCGGGCGCGACCTGGAGGCCCTGGCCGTGGGCCTGGAGGAGGGCATGGAGGAAGACTACCTGCGCTACCGCCTGCGCACCGCCGAATACCTGGGCGAGCGCCTGGAGGCCGCCGGCGTGGGCTTCGTCAAGCCCACGGGCGGCCACGCCGTCTACATCGACGCCAAGACCGTGCTGCCGGACATGCCGGTGGCGCACTACCCCGCCTGGGCGCTGTGCAATGCGCTGTACCTCGAAGGCGGCATCCGCGGCGTGGAGATCGGTTCGGTGATGTTCGGCAAGCGCCTTCAGGATGGCACCGAAACCTACCACAGCATGGAGCTGGTGCGCCTGGCGTTCCCGCGCCGCATGTACACGCAGAGCCACTTCGACTACGCGGCGGAAGTGATCGCCGAGGTCAAGGAAAAAGCCGCCAGCATCCGCGGCGTGAAGATCACCAGGCAGCCCAAATTCCTGCGCCACTTCACCTGCGAATGCGATTGGGCATGAAAAAAGGCGCTGGCCCTTGGTGAGCCAGCGCCAGCAGCTATTGAATCAGTAGCGCGCTGCGGGCTTACATGCCCGCGTAATTAGGCCCGCCCCCGCCCTCGGGCGTGACCCACACGATGTTCTGCGTCGGGTCCTTGATATCGCACGTCTTGCAGTGCACGCAGTTCTGCGCATTGATCTGCAGCCGCTCGGTGTGGTCGTCGTTCTTCACGAACTCGTACACCCCGGCCGGGCAGTAGCGCGCCTCGGGCCCGGCGTACTGCGCCAGGTTGATGCGCACCGGCACGGCGTCGTCCTTGAGCGTCAGGTGCGCCGGCTGGTTCTCCTCGTGGTTGGTGTTGCTGATGAACACGCTGGAGAGGCGGTCGAAGGTCAGCTTGCCATCGGGCTTGGGGTAGTCGATGGGCTGGCATTCGCTGGCCGGTTTCAGGTACGCATGGTCGGGCTTGTCGCGGTGCAGCGTCCAGGGAATGTGCCCGCGCAGCACGAACTGCTCGAAGCCGTTCATCAGCGTGCCCACCGCCAGGCCGTGCTTGAACCAGTTCTTGAAATTGCGGTCCTTGTTCAGCTCGGTGTGCAGCCAGCTGGACTCGAACGCCTTGGGGTAGTCCGCCAGCTCGTCGTGCTGGCGCCCCGCGGTGACCGCGTGGTACGCCGCCTCGCCCGCCAGGGCGCCGGTCTTGATCGCGGCATGGCTGCCCTTGATGCGGCTGACGTTCAGGAACCCCGCATCGCAGCCCACCAGCGCGCCGCCCGGGAACACCGTCCTGGGCAGCGAATTGATGCCGCTGGCATTGATCGCGCGCGCGCCATAGGACAGGCGCTTGGCCGTCACCTCGCCCTTCTCGTTCTCGAAGTACCAGCGGATGTTGGGATGCGTCTTCCAGCGCTGGAACTCCTCGAACGGGCTCAGGTACGGATTGGTGTAGCCCAGCCCCGTGACGAAGCCCAGCGCCACCTTGTTGCCCTCCAGGTGGTACAGGAAAGCACCGCCATAGGTCTTGCTGTCCATGGGCCAGCCGGCGGTGTGCATGACGAAGCCCGGCTGGTGGCGCGCCGGGTCGATCTCCCACAGCTCCTTGATGCCCAGGCCGAAACTCTGCGGATCGCGGCCTTCGTCCAGGTGGTATTTGGCGATGACCTGCTTGCCCAGGTGGCCGCGCGCGCCCTCGGCGAAGATGGTGTACTTCGCCAGAAGCTCCATGCCGAGCTGGAAATTCCCGGTCGGCTCGCCGTCCTTGCCCAGGCCCAGGTTGCCCGTGGCCACGCCCCTGACGGCGCCGCCCTCGGTGTAGAGCACCTCGGCGGCGGCGAAGCCCGGGAAAATCTCCACACCCAGGCCCTCGGCCTGCTCGGCCAGCCACTTGGTCACATCGCCCAGGCGCACGATGAAATTGCCATGGTTGTGCGCGAAAGGCGGCAGGAACAGGTTGGGCACGCGAAACGAAGACGTCTCGCCCAGGAAGACATAGGCATCGTCCGTCACCGGCTGGTGCAGCGGCGCGCCACGCGCCTTCCAGTCGGGGAACAGCTCGGTCAGCGCCTGCGGGTCCATGATGGCGCCCGAGAGGATGTGGGCGCCGGGCTCGGAGCCTTTCTCCAGCACCACGACCGAGACCTCCTGGCCTTTCTCGGCCGCCAGTTGCTTGATGCGGATGGCCGTGGCCAGGCCTGCGGGGCCGCCGCCCACGACCACCACGTCGTATTCCATGGACTCGCGCGGGCCGTAGGTGCTGAGGATTTCTTCGTTGGTCATGAACGTCTCGTCGGGCGATTAATAATTGGATGATTTTCCGGGAGCAGGGTCTGCTGCAGCAGTCCTGCGCGCGACCGATTGTATTTTCATGTGATGAAAAAACAATCGAACGATCGTTCTATTTTATCGTGAGGAGCCCCTAAATGGCCTACTGCCTTGATCTTTCCGGCCGCATCGCGCTGGTCACCGGCGCGTCCGGCGGGCTGGGCGCGCAGTTCGCCTGCACTCTGGCGCGCGCCGGGGCCGCCGTGGTGCTGGCCAGCCGCCGCATGGAGCGGCTCAAGGACCTGCGCGCGCGCATCGAAGGCGAGGGCGGCGACGCCCACGTGGTCGAGCTCGACGTGACCGACATCGGCTCCATCCAGGCCGCCGTGGCCCATGCCGAGACCGAGATGGGCTCGATCGACATCCTGGTGAACAACTCCGGCGTATCGACCACGCAGCGCCTGCTGGACGTGCGCGAGGAGGACTACGACTTCATCTTCGACACCAACACCAAGGGCGCCTTCTTCGTGGCCCAGGAAGTGGCGCGGCGCATGATCGCGCGTTCGCGCGGCGCGGCGCCGGGCAGCTTCACGGGCGGGCGCATCATCAACGTGGCCTCGATGGCCGGGCTGAAGGTGCTGCCGCAGATCGGCGCCTACTGCATGAGCAAGGCCGCCGTGGTGCACATGACGCGCGCCATGGCGCTGGAGTGGGGGCGCCACGGCATCAACGTGAACGCGCTGTGCCCGGGCTATATCGACACCGAGATCAACCACCACCACTGGCAGACCGAGCAGGGGCAGAAACTCGTTTCGATGCTGCCGCGCAAGCGCGTGGGGCAGCCGCAGGATCTGGATGCGCTCATTGTCATGCTGGCGAGCGACCAGAGCCATTTCATCAATGGCGCGGTGATCGCTGCGGACGACGGCTTTGCCGTATGAATGCGGCATTCAACAGGGACAAACGGGGTTATTTGGAATGAGGATCGAGATTCCCGAGCGCAAGAAGCTCGTGCATGAAATGCGTTTTGCCGTGCGCTGGGGCGAAATGGACGCCATGGGCCATGTGAACAACACGGTGTATTTCCGCTACCTGGAAAATGCGCGCATCGCGTGGATGGAGGCCATTGGCTGCCACCCCGATCCGCGCGGGGAGGGGCTGGTGATCGTGAATGCGTTCTGCAATTTCTACCGCCAGTTGGAGTTTCCCGCCGAGGTGCTGCTCAAGCTCTACGTGAGCGATCCCGGCCGCGCCACGTTCGACACCTGGGGCACCATGGAGCGGGTGGACCGGCCCGGCGAGATCTGCGCCGCCGGGGGCGCGACCATGATCTGGGTCGATTTCCCGCAGCAAAAGGCCAAGACGCTGCCCGACTGGATGCGGGCTCTGGTGGCAGTGGATTGATATTTGAACGAAATACGGCTCCAGCGCTTGTGGAGCAAGCGCTGGCAGCTATCAAATCAGTAGTTCATTTTTGCCGCGGCACGCGGCCCATCAGGTAGAACTCCGGGTTCGGCTGCATGCCGGCGAAGCTTGCCATGCGGTTGCTCAGGCCGAAGAACGCCGTGATGGCCGCGATGTCCCAGATGTCCTCGTCGTCGAAGCCATGGGGATGCTAGCGCCTCGAAGTCGGCGTCCTCGATCGCGTGGCTGCGCTGGCAGACCTTCATGGCGAAGTCGAGCATGGCGCGCTCGCGCGGGCTGATGTCGGCCTTGCGGTGGTTCACGGCCACCTGGTCGGCGATGAAGGGCTTCTTCTCGTAGATGCGCAGGATGGCACCATGCGCCACCACGCAGTACAGGCACTGGTTGGCCGCGCTGGTGGCGGTGACGATCATCTCGCGCTCGCCCTTGGTCAGGCTGCCTTCCTCCTTGAGCATCAGCGCGTCGTGGTAGGCGAAGAAGGCGCGCCATTCGGCCGGGCGCCGCGCGAAGGCCAGGAACACGTTGGGGATGAAGCCGGCCTTTTCCTGCACGGCGAGGATGCGCGCGCGGATGTCTTCCGGCAGGGCGTTCAGGTCAGGGAAGGGGTAGCGCTGCTTCATGGTGTCTCCTGTGGAATGGCGGGGGTGGCCCCATCGTAGGCAGGGCCTGGCCGCACCGCTTGCCATCCAGGTTGCAAATGGCGCCGTTTTTGTTTTGGGCCACCGTCCGGTCGGAATCCTGCATTGCCCCCGTGCATGTAAGCATTTGAAAAACACGCGGTGCGGGAACCTGTCCTGGAATTCCGCTCGGCGGCTGAAAAATCCTCGCGGAAACCGCGCCCATTCTGGGTTGCCCGGGATGGGCGCTTTATGTTTTCGCGTCGATGAACGGTATTTTGTCCGTCGCTTCATTCCCCAGGGCGCAATCGCCGGCTGATAAGCTCTCGCGCCTCCCGAGAGGGAGCAGGATTCGGGATTGATTCACCATGGGAGATTCAGGAATGGGTAACAAGAAAATCGCCGTGGCCTCTGGCGTGGCACTGGCCATTGCCGCCTACGGCGGAGCGACCTGGTATGCCGGGCAGAAGGCGCAGGCCAGCTATGCGCAAGCCGTGGCGGAATTGCGTGCGTTTCTCGGCGAGCAGACCGTCGTCGCCGATGAATACCACAAAGGGTTTTTCTCGTCGCAAGCCAAGCTGGTGCTGCAGTGGTCTGCGCCCACCGAGGAAGGACTGCAGCCCGTGGCTGGCGACGCACCGCCGCCGGCGCTGCAGCCCGTGCGCCTGGTGGTGGACACCACGGTGCGCCACGGCCCGCTGGCCGGCAGCCACCTGGCGGCCGCGTCGGCACAGTCGCGCTTCGCGCTGGAAGGGCTGGATGACAACAGCCGCCAGGCCCTGGCCAAGGCCACGGCGCCCACGCTGACCACCGTGCACCGCTTCACGGGCAGCCACGAACTGCGCCTGCTGCTGCCTTCGGGCGAGATCGGCGATGGCGAGGTCACGCTGCGCTGGCAGGAAATGGTGCTGGACACCAGCGTGAGCGGCAACCGCGTGCAGGGCACGTGGCGCTGGCCTGAACTGGCCCTCCTGGGGCTGTCCAGCCGGGACGACGAAGACGCCGAGGAATCGGACGAGGACGATGGCGACGAAGTGGCCGCAGGCCCCGTGGCGCGCACCAGCCTCACGTTCCAGGGCATCGACAGCAGCTTCGACAGCACCGCCATCGACGGCCTGTGGGGGCTGGGGCCCGGCAAGGCCAGCCTGCGCGTGGCGCGCATGGGGCTGAGCCGCACGCCCGTGGAGGGCGAGGCCCAGACGCTGCTCGACCTGAAGGACCTGGCGGGCAGCTCCGTGGTGGAAGCCGACCAGGCCACGCTGGGCATGACCACCGAGTTCAAGGGCGCGGGCCGCATCGGTCCGCTGGATTTCGAGTCGGTGGGCTATGTGCAGAAGCTCCAGCGCCTGGACATCGAGGCGCTGCGCAATATCCAGCGCGCGCTGGTGGACGGCTACCGCAAGGACGGCCTGGCCAAGGCCATGGAGGGCCTGGATGGGCAGGGCGCGGACGTGCTCGCGCAGAACGCGCCGCGCCTGGTCGCCGCCCTGCCGGCGTACTCGATGAAGCTGCAGGCCACGTTCCAGGGGCAGACGGGCGAGCTCGACTATGGCGCCGAGGTGCGCAGCGCGCCGGCCGCGGAGCAGATCGCCGCGACCGGCTGGATGCCTGCCTTGCTGCAGGGCACGCTTTTGCATGCCAATGCGCGCCTGCCCAAGGCGTGGCTGGCACCCCTGCTGCAGGCCACGGGCAAGCCCGAGGCCACGGCCGATGACGTGGAAGGCATGGTGGGCATGGCCCATGCCTCGGGCTATGCGCGCCTGGAAGGCGAGCACCTGACCAGTGCGCTGAAGATCGAGGGCGGGCAGATGACCCTCAACGGCAAGCCCATGGCATTGCCCATGGCCGCCCTGCAATAGCCGCCGGGGGACGAAAAAAAGCGCCTGCGCGCGAGGGGCAGGCGCTTTTTTCGTTGCTGTCGTAGCAGGGGACTCAGAGCGTGCCGGCCCTCTGGCGTGTAATGGCGTCAGCCACGCCCGCGCCGTAGGCCGGGTCGGCCTGCGTGCAGTGCGCGATGTGCTTGTCCACGATGTGCTGCGACACGCCCGCGATGGCGCGCGCGGTGTTCTCGCACAGCAGCTGGCGCTTTTCGGGCGTCATCAGGCGGAACAGGTCGCCGGGCTGGGTGAAGTAGTCGCTGTCGTCCTCGCGGTAGTTCCAGCGGCTGGCGTCGCCGTAGAGCTTTTCCACGGGCTCGGCGTACTGCGGCTGCTCCTGCCATTCGCCCTTGGTGTTGGGTTCGTAGGCGATGGTGCGGCCGAAGTTGCCGTCTACGCGCATCGCGCCGTCGCGGTGGTAGTGGGCCACGGGGCAGCGCGGCGCGTTCACCGGGATCTGGTGGTGGTTCACGCCCAGGCGGTAGCGCGCGGCGTCGGAGTACGAGAACAGGCGCGATTGCAGCATGCGGTCGGGCGAGGGGCCGATGCCGGGCACCAGGTTGCTCGGCGCGAACGAGGCCTGCTCCACCTCGGCGTAGTAGTTGTCGGGGTTGCGGTTCAGCTCCATCACGCCTACCTCGATCAGCGGGAAGTCCTTCTTGCTCCACACCTTGGTCAGGTCGAACGGGTGGAAGCGGTAGGTCTGCGCCTGCGCCTCGGTCATGATCTGCACGCACAGCTTCCACTTCGGGAAGTCGCCACGGTCGATGGCTTCGAGCAGGTCGCGCTGGCTGCTCTCGCGGTCATTGGCGACCACGGCGGCGGCCTCGGCGTCGCTCAGGTTCTCGATGCCCTGTTGGCTCACCCAGTGGAACTTGACGTAGTGGCGCTCGCCCGACTGGCTGATGAGGCTGTAGGTGTGCGAGCCGAAACCGTGCATGTGGCGGTAGCCCTTGGGAATGCCACGGTCGCTCATCACGATGGTGATTTGGTGCAGCGCCTCGGGCAGGCCGGTCCAGAAGTCCCAGTTGCTCTCGGGGCTGCGCAGGTTGGTGTACGGGTCGCGCTTGACGGCCTTGTTCAGGTCGGGGAACTTGAGCGGGTCGCGGAAGAAGAACACCGGCGTGTTGTTGCCCACCAGGTCCCAGTTGCCTTCCTCGGTGTACATCTTCACGGCGAAGCCGCGGATGTCGCGCTCGGCATCGGCCGCGCCGCGCTCGCCGGCCACGGTGGAAAAGCGCACGAACAGCGGCGTCTGCTTGCCGACCTCGGAGAACACCTTGGCGCGCGTGTAGCGCGTGATGTCGCCCGTGACGGTGAAGGTGCCGTAGGCGCCGGAGCCCTTGGCGTGCATGCGGCGCTCGGGGATCACCTCGCGGTGGAAGTGCGCGAGCTTCTCCAGGTGCCACAGGTCCTGCAGCAGCATCGGGCCGCGCGGGCCGGCGGTGAGCGCATCCTGGTTGTTGGCGACGGGGGCGCCAGCGGCGGTCGTGAGGCGTTGGGTCATGGTGGGACTCCTTTCAGTGGCAAAAATAATAGTTCTTTGCTATGAACTTGAGAAAATTATTGCCTTGTTCTATGAATGAGGCAATGCTTCCACGATTGAATTACTGCAACCCGGCGATAGCCACGGCACAGCGTACCGCCTTTGCGCCGTTTCTGGCCACCGGGTGCGTTGGAAGCCACCTCGGAGCCCGGAGGCCTGCGCATCGGCATCCGCAATGCCTCCAGGCTACGCCTGGGCGCGCGCGGGAGATTGACGATTCGCAGACGGGATGAACGCCGCGGCCGTCGGGCGCGTGATTCCTCCCAGTCCACGGATGGCAAAAGGTTATCCTGCACCTGTTGCCTTCCCAGGAGTTGCCATGACCGTCATGACTGCATCGACCGCCACGCGCACCGAACGCGACAGCTTCGGCCCCATCGACGTGCCTGCCCGGCATTTGTGGGGGGCGCAGACCCAGCGCGCGTTGCAGCATTTCGCCATCTCCGGCGAGCGCATGGCGCCGGAATTGATCGCGGCGCTGGCCCAGGTCAAGCGCGCCTGCGCCTACGTCAACCACTCCCTGGGGCTGCTCAGCGCCTCCAAGACCACGGCCATCGTCGCGGCCTGCGACGAGGTGATGGCGGGCGCCCACGCGCAGGAGTTCCCGCTCGCGGTCTGGCAGACCGGTTCGGGCACGCAGACCCACATGAACATGAACGAGGTGCTGGCCAACCGCGCCAGCGAAATGCTGGGCGGGCCGCGCGGCCACGGGCGCGTGATCCATCCCAACGACGACGTGAACCTCAGCCAGTCGAGCAACGACGTATTCCCCGCCGCCATGCACGTGGCTGCGGTGGAAGGGCTGGTGCGCCACCTGCTGCCCGCGCTGGTGGGGCTGCGCACCACGCTGGCGGCCAAGGCCGAGGCGTTCGCGGGCATCGTGAAGATCGGCCGTACGCATTTGCAGGACGCCACGCCGCTGACGCTGGGGCAGGAGGTGTCCGCCTGGGTGGCGCAACTGGCGCATGCCGAGGAGCATGTGCGCGCCGCGCTGCCGCACCTGTGCGAGCTGGCCCTGGGCGGCACGGCGGTGGGCACGGGGCTGAACGCGCCGCCGGGCTACGCCCAGGCCGTGGCCGAGGAACTGGCGGCCCTGAGCGGGCTGCCCCTGGTGAGCGCGCCGAACAAGTTCGAGGCGCTGGCCAGCTGCGACGCGCTGGTGCATGCGCACGGCGCGCTCAAGGGGCTGGCCGCCAGCCTCATGAAGATTGCCAACGACGTGCGCTGGCTCGCCAGCGGCCCGCGCTGCGGGCTGGGCGAGATTGCCATTCCCGAGAACGAGCCAGGCTCGTCCATCATGCCCGGCAAGGTCAACCCGACGCAGTGTGAGGCGCTGACCATGCTGTGCGCGCAGGTGCTGGGCAACGACGTGGCCGTCAACGTGGGCGGGGCCTCGGGCCATTTCCAACTGAACGTGTTCCGGCCGCTGGTGATCCACAACGTCCTGCAAAGCGTGCGGCTACTGGCCGACGGCATGGTCAGCTTCAACGACCACTGCGCCATGGGCATCGAGCCCAACCGGCAGCGCATCGAGGAACTGCTGGAGCGTTCGCTGATGCTGGTGACGGCGCTGAACCCGCACATCGGCTACGACAAGGCGGCCGAAATCGCCAAGCGCGCGCACCGCGAGAACCTGAGCCTGCGCGAGGCGGCCATCGCCTCGGGCCACGTCACGGCGCAGCAGTTCGACGCCTGGGTGGTGCCGGGGAAGATGGTGTAGCCGCGTCCGTTTTTTAGGCCAAAATGGCCTCCAGCCCTTGCTGGGAAAGCGCGAGCAGCTATTGAATCAGGAGTTCAGCGGCGCTGCAGCGCGGCCTGCTTCCACGCCTGCGCGGCGGCCTCGGCGTCGCCGCGCTGCTCGGCCAGTTCGGCCAGGTGGCGCCAGGCGCTGGCGCGCAGGCTGGCATCGGCCAACTGCTGGGCGGCCTGCGTTAGCAACTGCTGCGCCTTGCCCCAGAGCTGGCGTTTCAGGCACGCCATGCCGGCCAGGTACGACAGGCGTGGGTCGCGCGGGTTGCCTTGCTGGGCCGCTTCGATGCGCGCCAGCCAGGTGGCGTCGAGCGACGCCAGCCCCGCCTCGAGCGCGTGCACCAGCTTGAGCGCCTGGGCGGCGGGCAGGGCGCCAGGCAGCTCCACCATGCGCTCCCAGGCCGGCAGCAGCCAGGTGCGCACCTGGGTGTCGTCGCCGCCGAGTTCGGCCAGGCGCTGCGCCGCCTCGATGGCCAGCTCCGGCATGGCGCGCTCGGCGGGCTCCAGGCCCATCCAGACCTGCTGCAGCTGCGCCGGGTCGTGCGCGCCCTGGATCAGCTCCGCGGCCAGGCCGCGCACGATGCTCTGCGCGGCGGCGCTGGAGAAGGCGTGGTGCTTGCCCAGCAGCCGCGCCGTGTCCAGCGCGCTGTGCGTGTGGCCGGCCAGGCGCGAGGCCTTGAGCTTGATGCGCAGCGCCAGCGTGCGGCGTGCGGCGCCCTGGGGCAGGGCGGCCAGGCGTTCCAGCGCGCCTTCGCTGTCGCGGTCGTCGAGCGTCCAGCGCGCGGCGCGCATCTGCAGGCCCTCGCGAATGCTCTGCTCCTGCGGGTTGCCGTTGGCGGGGGCTTGCTCAAGTGCTTGGCGCAGGTGTTCCTCGCGCGTGGCGCGGTCTTGCAGGGCGTGCGAGCTGTCGGCGGCAATGAAGTGCGCCAGCGCGCGCAACTGGCGCGCATGCGCAAGGCTGGCGCCGCTGGCGGCCAGCGCGCTTTCCTGGGTGAGCGCGGTCTGGGCGGCCTTGCGCGAGCGCAGGAAGCGGCCCGAGAGCATGTGCGCCAGCGCATGCAGCAAGGCCGCGTGCATGGCGCGCTCCTTTTGCTGCTGGCGCCAGCGCGCGGCCTGGCGCGGCAGGGTCAGCAGGGCGTTGAGCCCGGCGAACGCGGCATGCAGCGTGACGAAGCCGCCCACGAGCAGCAGCACCACCATGTTGAGCGAGAAGTCCACGCGGTACGGCGGCCAGAACAGCGTCACGGTGCCTTGGTTGTTGCCCGCGAACAGCGCCACCGCGACGGCGGCGCCGAACAGCCCGAGAAGCCAGAGAGCGGCGCGCATGGTCAGCGCCCCGCCGCGGCCGTGGTCAGGGCCGCGAAGGTTTCGTCCAGGCGCGGCAGCTCGGCGGCTTTCAGGTGCGTCTGCATCTGCTGCAGCATGGTGGCGGCGTTCTGCGTGCGGCGCGAGGCCGGGTCGAAGTACTTGTTGAGCGCGGCCGTGGCGGCCGCGACGTCGGTGCGCGCCGAGTCGAACTGGCGCGCGAGCACGCCCAGGCGGGCGTTGAGCAGCTTGAGCTTGAGGTTCTCGCGCAGGAAGAATTCCTGGTCCGGCGCGAGCAGCACGGCCTCCGGCTGGTCGATGCGGCTGATGCGCACCAGGCCGCGTGCCTCGTCGCGCACCAGCTCCCAGCCCTTGTGCAGTTGGGCCTGCCACCAGGGCAGGCCGGTGGCAGGCGCGGCGGCGGGCGCGCCTGCCGTGGCGGCGGCGCGGCGCATGGCCGAGGACGGGGCCACGGCGTTGAGCGTGGGCAGGTCGTCCACTTGGCGCACCAGGTCGTCCATGCGGCCGAGCAGGCCGGCGGTGTCGGTCACGCTGGCGCGCGCGATGCGGTCGAGGTCGTGCCCGATGGCGCGCTGCACCGGCCCCAGGCGCGGCTGCGCGGCGCGCTCGATGCGCTGGTTGGCGCTCTTGAGCGCGGCCACCAGCGGCTCCAGGCTGCCCGTGAGCTGGGCCTGCTGCTGGGCCAGGCGCAGGCCCGACTCGATGTCCACCACCAGGTTTTCGTCGCGTGAGCGCGACAGGCTCTGGATCAGCTCCTCGAGCTGGCTGCGCTGCAGCGCCACTTCGCTCACGCGCGTTTCGGCCACCGTGAGGCGCGCCGCGGTCTCGCGCGCCAGTTCCTCGGCCTGCCGCGCCAGGGTGCGCGCCTCGGTGGCGTGGGCGCCGGTGTCGGCGCTCTGGCGCGCGAGCTGTTCCTGGATGTGGTTCAGCTTCTGCCATAGGAGGGCGCTGCTGGCCAGGCCGGCCAGCGCCAGCATGGTGGCCAGGGCCAGCGCGAAGTGGCCGCCGCCCTGTGCGGGGGCGGCTGCGGGCGCGTTGTGCGCTGCGGTGGGCTGTTCGCTCATGGACAGGATTTTATAAAGGCCGCCACGTCCGCAAGGGCGGGTTTGCATTCATTCACACAACCAAAGCCCGCGGCCCGCGCTGCCTGCGCGATGCGCGGGTGCGTGGCCAGGGCGCACGCCGCCGCCCAGTCCTGCCCGGGCAGCGCCTGGCCCAGGTGGGCGATGGCTTCGGAACTGCTGAAAAGCCACAGCGTGCCGTCGTGCGCGGCGCGGCGCGCCAGCGCCTGCTGCTGCGCATCGAAGGCGGGCGCGCCGCGCTCGTAGGCGACGACGAAATCCACCTGGCCGCCCGCGGCATGGATCTGCGCGGCCAGCCAGCCGCGCCCCTGGCCAGGGCCCGGGGGCTCGCCCGCGCTGGCGCCGCGCACCACGAGCACACGGTCGCCCGGGCCTACCTGGGGCGCTACGCGCGCCCACAGCGCCTCGGAGTCGAACTGCGCGGCGTCCGGCGCCGGGCCGTCGATGCGATCTGCCGGCACGCCGCGCTGCAGGAGGGCGCGCGCGGTGCCGGGGCCGGGTGTCCATGCTCTTGTTTCAATAGCTGCCAGCGCTTTCCCAGAAAGGTCTGGAGCCTGATTTGGCTCGAAAAAGTATTCGACGGCATTGCCGCTGACGAACATCACGGCGCGGTAGCGCAGCAACCGTTCGCGCACCACCTGCAGCGCCGCCCGGTTGGCGGGGCTGGCGGTGATGGCGATCAGCGGCAGCGCCTCGGCGGCAATGCCCTGGGCTTGCAGGTCGGCCACCCACTGCGCGGCGTCCTGCGCCGGGCGGGTGACGAGGGCGCGGCGCATTACAGGCCCTGGGCTCCGCCCGCGCGCAGCTGCGCCGCCACGGCGTCGCCCAGCGCCTCGGCCTGCGCCAGCGTGGCGACGGCGGCCTGGGCCTGGGCACGCACCAGGGCGGTGCGGCCTTCGGGGTCGCCCCAGGCGGCGTCCAGGTGCAGTGTGCCGCCCTGCCATTGGCCGTGTGCGGCCAGCGGCATGGAGCAACTGCCGCCCATGGCGCGGCTGACGGCGCGCTCGGCCGCCACCGTGAGCCAGGTGGGCTGGTGCGCCAGCGGGGCGAGCGCGTCGATCAGGTCCTGCCGGTCGCTGCGCACCTCGATGCCGAGCGCGCCCTGGCCGGCGGCGGGCAGCATCTCGTCCGGCGCGAAGACGGCGCGGATGCGCTCGCCCAAACCCAGGCGCTTGAGGCCAGCGGCGGCAAGCACGATGGCGTCGTACTGGCCCTCGTCGAGCTTGCGCAGGCGCGTGTCGAGGTTGCCGCGCAGCGGCTCGATCTTCAAATCCGGGCGCAGCGCCTGCAGCAGCACCTGGCGGCGCAGGCTGGAGGTGCCGACCACCGCGCCCTGCGGCAGCGCGGACAGGCTGGCGTAGCGCGGCGAGACGAAGGCGTCGCGCGGGTCCTCGCGCTCCATCACGCAGGCCAGGGCGAAGCCTTCGGGCAGCTCCATGGGCACGTCTTTCAGCGAGTGCACGGCGATGTGGGCGCGGCCTTCCTCCAGCGCCACTTCCAGCTCCTTCACGAACAGGCCCTTGCCGCCGACCTTGGACAGCGAGCGGTCGAGGATCTGGTCGCCCTGCGTGGTCATGCCCAGCAGCGTGACGGCATGGCCGCGCGCGGCCAGCAGGGCCTTGACGTGCTCGGCCTGCCACAGGGCGAGGCGGCTTTCGCGCGTGGCGATGACGAGGGGGGCGGGAGACGGGGTGGCGGGGGTGTTCATGGGGCTTTTCATATCCGGGCCGCAAGGGCACCGGGGATGCTAGCATGCTGCGCCGCAATAAACCGTCTCAGGAGACCCCGCCCCATGACCGCGCAGCCCCGCAAGAGCGATAGCGCCTCCGCCGCCAAGGAGCCCGCGCCGCGCAAGACCGACAAAGACCTGCCGCTGATCCAGGACATCCGCCTGCTCGGCCGCATCCTGGGCGACGTGATCCGCGAGCAGGAGGGCGTGGACGCCTACGGCCTGGTCGAGCAGATCCGCCAGCTCTCGGTAGCCTTCCGCCGCGATGCCGACCAGGAGGCCGACAAGGCGCTGAAGAAGCTGCTCAAGGGCCTGAGCGCCGACCAGACGGTGAGCGTGATCCGCGCCTTCACCTATTTCTCGCACCTGGCCAACCTGGCCGAGGACCGGCACCACATCCGCCGCCGCGCCGTGCACGAGCGCGCGGGCAACACGCAGGAGGGCAGCATCGAGGTGGCGCTGGCGCGCCTGCGCTGGGCCGGCATCGCGCCGGGCCAGGTGGCGCAGACGCTGGCGCAGAGCTACGTCTCGCCCGTGCTCACGGCGCACCCGACCGAGGTGCAGCGCCAGAGCATCCTGGCGGCCGAGCGCGACATCGCGCTGCTGCTGGCCGAGCGCGACGACATCCAGGAGCGCGCCCAGCTCTACAACGCCGCGCGCGACGCGCTTTCGCCGCGCGAGCTGGCGCGCAACGAGGCGCAGCTGCGCGCGCGCGTCACGCAGTTGTGGCAAACGCGCCTGCTGCGCTACTCCAAGCTCACCGTGGCCGACGAGATCGAGAACGCGCTGTCGTACTACGAGGCCACCTTCCTGGGCGAGATCCCCAAGATCTACGCCGAGCTGGAGCAGGCCCTGGGCGGCGAGCGCGTGCACAGCTTCCTGCGCATGGGCCAGTGGATAGGCGGCGACCGCGACGGCAACCCCAACGTCACCGCCGACACGCTGCAACTGGCCCTGTCGCGCCAGGCCAGCGTGGCGCTGCGCCACTACCTGACCGAAGTGCACCTGCTGGGCGGCGAGCTGTCGCTGTCGGCGCGCCTGGTGGACGCGGCGCCCGAGATGCTGGCGCTGGCCGGGCGCTCGCCCGACACCAACGCGCACCGCCAGGACGAGCCCTACCGCCGCGCGCTCACCGGCATGTATGCGCGCCTGGCCGCCACGCTGAAAAGCCTGACCGGCGGCGAGGCCGCGCGCCACGCCGTGGCGCCGCAGAACCCGTACCCCGATGTCCAGGCGTTCCTGGACGATCTGCGCGTGATCGAGCGCTCCCTGCTGGCGCACCATGGCGCCGCCCTGGTGGCCGAACGCCTGCAGCCGCTGATCCGCGCCGTGGAGGTGTTCGGCTTCCACCTGGCGACGGTGGACTTGCGCCAGAGCTCCGACCAGCACGAGGCCGTGGTGGCCGAGCTGCTGGCCACGGCACGCGTGGAAAGCGCCTACGCCAGCCTGGGTGAAGAGGCCAAGCGCGCGCTGCTGCTGCGCCTGCTGCAGGACGCGCGGCCGCTGCGCGTGGTGGGTGCGGAGTATTCGGCGCTGGCGCAGGGCGAGCTGGCCATCTTCGAGGCCGCACGGCGCCTGCGCGCGTGCTTTGGGCGCGAGGCCATCCGCCACTACATCATCAGCCACACCGAAACCGTGAGCGACCTGCTCGAAGTGCTGCTGCTGCAAAAGGAAGTGGGCCTGCTGCACGGCACGCTCGACAGCGCCGAGGCGCGCGCCGAGCTGATCGTCGTGCCGCTGTTCGAGACCATCGAGGACCTGCGCAACGCCGCGCCCATCATGCGCGCCTTCTACCAGCTGCCCGGCGTGGCGGCGCTGGTGGCGCGCTCGGGCGGCGAGCAGGACATCATGCTCGGCTATTCCGACAGCAACAAGGACGGCGGCATCTTCACCAGCAACTGGGAGCTGTACCGCGCCGAGATCGCGCTGGTGGCGCTGTTCGACGAACTCGACGGCATCCGCCTGCGCATGTTCCACGGCCGCGGCGGCACGGTGGGGCGCGGCGGCGGCCCGAGCTACCAGGCCATCCTGGCGCAGCCCCCGGGCACGGTGCGCGGGCAGATCCGGCTGACGGAGCAGGGCGAGGTCATCGCCTCCAAGTACGCGAACCCCGAGATCGGCCGGCGCAACCTGGAGACCCTGGTTGCCGCCACGCTGGAGGCCACGCTGCTGCAGCCCACCAAGCCGGCCGTGCCCGCCTTCCTGGCGGCGGCGGACCAGCTCTCGCAGGCCAGCATGGCGGCCTACCGCGCGCTGGTCTATGAAACGCCGGGCTTCACCGACTATTTCTTCAACGCCACGCCGATCCGCGAGATCGCCGAGCTGAACATCGGCTCGCGCCCCGCCAGCCGCAAGGCCAGCCAGCGCATCGAGGACCTGCGCGCGATTCCCTGGGGCTTCAGCTGGGGCCAGTGCCGCCTCACGCTGCCGGGCTGGTATGGCTTCGGCACGGCGGTGGAGCAGTTCCTGGCCACGCCGGGCAAGGACCCGAAGGCGCAACTGGCGCTGCTGCGCAAGATGGTGCGGCACTGGCCGTTCTTCAGCACGCTGCTGTCGAACATGGACATGGTGCTGGCCAAGAGCGACCTGGCGCTGGCCTCGCGCTACAGCGAGCTGGTGGCCGACGCGCGCTTGCGCAAGAAGGTGTTCACCGCCATCGAGGCCGAGTGGCAGCGCACGGCCGAGGCGCTCACGCGCATCACCGGCGAGAAGCAGCGCCTGGCGGCCAACACGGCGCTGGCGCGCTCCATCCGCCACCGCTTCCCGTACATCGACCCGCTGCACCACCTGCAGGTCGAGCTGGTGCGCCGCTGGCGCGCGGGGCAGGCCGATGAGCGCGTGCAGACGGGTATCCACATCTCCATCAACGGCATTGCCGCGGGGCTGCGCAATACGGGGTGAGCCGTGCGGCACGCGCCGCCGAAGAAGGCGCCAAAACCGTCCCTGTTCCGCCGATGGCGGCAGGGCGGGGAGCGCTAGGATCGGTGCGCAAAAGCTAGCACCGCCATGACCATTCCGGGAACCCACGCATGACACACCGACACCTCGCCGCGTTGCTGGCAGCGGCGCTGCTGGCGGGCGGCTGCGCCAACCTGGACGTGCCGCGCGCCGACAACTATCCCGCCACCGGCCAGAAGAAGGCGCGTGCCGTGCACCATTGGGACGTGCTGGCCGACGACGTGGCCGCGCGCGTCGCCGGGAAGATCGCCGCCTGGCCGGCGGGCGAGCACCCCATCTACGTCACCGTGCCCGACGACTCCAGCTTCAACCAGGGCTTTCTGAAACTGCTGCGCGTGCGCCTGCTCGACCGGGGCGTGGCCGTATCCGCCGTGCCCACCGGGGTGGAGCTGGAGGTGCAGGCGCAGGTGGTGCAGCACCCCTCGGCCACGCCGGTGCGGCTGCCCGGGCCGCTGCCCTTCACCATGCTGGCCACCGGCGTGGGCGTGTGGCGCGACTGGCAGACGCATTACTCCGACCGCTACCTGCTGCCCGGCGTGGCCACGGCCATCGGCCTGGGCGCCGGCGTGGCGCTGGACCTGGCGCAGCGCCACACCCAGGGCGAGGCGGCCGGCGGGCCGACGCGCACCGAGGTGCTCATCACCACCGCGCTGAAGAGCCAGGACCGCTACCTGGCCGGGTCGGCCGACATGTACTACATCGAACGCGAGGACGCCGCGCTCTACCGGCCCGAGCCGCCCGTGCTGCCGCCCCCGCCGCCGCCGGGCAAGACCTGGAAGGTGGTGACGCCATGATGAAGCGCCGCGCCGCCTGGCTGGCGCTGCTGGCCGCTGCCGTGGCGCCGGGCTGCGCCTCGTACTACTACGGCGATGCCGGCGCTGCCGCCGCGCCGCAGGCCGATCTGCTGCAGGCCAACCAGCAGGCCGCCGATGCGCTGCTGCAGTCCGCGCGCCTGGACCCGCGCGCCAGCGTGCTCGTGGCCACGCTGGTGAACGTGGACCGACTGGGCGAATCCTCGCGCCTGGGGCGCATCTGTTCCGAGCAGATCGCCGGCCGCCTGGTGCAGCGCGGCGTGCCCGTGACCGAGGTGCGCCTGCGCGAGCAACTGGCGCTGCAGCCCGCGCAGGGCGAGCTGCTGCTGTCGCGCGAGCTGCGCGAGGTCAGCCAGGCGCACCAGGCACAGGCCGTGGTGGTGGGTACCTACGCGGCCTCGCCCCGGCAGGTGTTCATCAGCCTGAAGCTGGTGCGGCCCGAGGGCAACCTGGTGGTGGCAGCGCAGGACTACGCCGTGCCCATGACCGCCGAGCTGCGCGGACTACTGAAGTAGCACCCCCCTGAGGCGCTTTGCGCCTTCCCCCCGCTCTCGCCACGCCTGGCGTGGCGGGCAGGGGGACGACGCCAGCGCAGCGGGGCGGCCCTTGCGCGGCGTCCGCTGGCCTGGGTCGCGCCCGTTTCATGCGCAACGGGCGGCGCCTGGCCCTATGGAAAATTAGGAAAATGCTCCTGAAAAAATAGCTGCCAGCGCTTGTGCATCAAGCGCTGGCAGCTATTTTTATAGAGAAAGAATCAGTGCAGCTGCAGGGCCCCGGCGCTCTTGCTCTTGCCGGCGCGCGCGGGCGGGTTGCACAGCCCGCACTGGTAGTGGCGCGCGTTCTCGTAGGGCTCGGTCACGAACAGGCCGCCGCATCCGGAGCACTTGGTGCGCGTGAGCATGTTGGCATCGACGAACTTGACCAGGCGCCAGGCGCGGGTGAACGACAGCAGCGCCTCCAGGCCGGCCGCTTCGATCTGCTCGGTGTACAGGCGGTAGGCCTTGGTGAGCTGCTCCACCGTGTCGATGCTCACGCCCTTGGCCAGGTACTCGTAGATGTTGAGGAACAGCGAGCTGTGGATGTTTTCCTGCCAGGTCAGGAACCAGTCGGTGGAGAACGGCAGTTGCCCCTTCGAGGGCGACTTGCCCGCGATCTCCTTGTACAGGCGGATCAGGCGCTCGTAGGACAGCGTGGTCTCCGATTCGAGAACCTGCATGCGGGCGCCCATGCGGATCAGCATGGCGGCGCGCTCGATCTGCCGGGACTCGTTGAGCACGCTCTTGGCGGCGGGGGCGGCGGTGGTCATGGGGCGGGCTCCTTGCGGCAACGGGTCTCAGAGCACTTCGGCCACGCGGCTGGCCATCAGGATGTTGGCGTGCAGCGTGTTGGTGGCGTCGTTGCCGACCTTCTTCAGCGAGTGGTTGGTCAGCAAGCTCCACACCAGTTCGTCGTCCACGCGGAAGCTGCACAGCAGCGTGTTGCGCGAAGCCAGCTTGAGCACCTGGGCGGCCGACAGCGAGGCCAGGATGTCGCAGGCCTCCTCGTTCATGCCCAGGCGGAACACGGCTTCGGCCTTGTCGTGGCGGATCAGGTTCTGCGCCAGCATCAGGTAGGTGAGGTTGGCTTCGCGGATCTCGGCAAGCAGTTGTTCGTTGGTCATGATGCAATCCTTTCAGTTGGATACGCAGTGAAACAATGCGTGATCCGTTGAAATGGATTGTGATTTGGGCCCAATCAAAAATTAAGTCGGGGTTTGGCTGCGCACTGCGTCAGGGTGCACAGCCGGCGCTGTAGGAATTTGCCTTACAGGGGCATAGGGCCGCGCGCCACAGCACTTCGCTGCGTCAGCCGCGCTCCACGGGGCGCTGCGGGTCGCTGCACCACTCGCTCCAGCTGCCCGCGAACAGCGCCGTGGGCCCCAGGCCCGCCACCTCCATCGCCAGCAGGTTGGGCAGGGCGCTCACGCCGCTGCCGCACTGGTGCACCACCGTGGCGGCGGGGCGGCCCTGCAGCAGCGCCTCGAACTCGGCGCGCAGCAGTTGCGCGGGCTTGAAGCGCCCGTCGGCGGCAATGTTCTCGGTAAAGGGGCGGTTCAGCGCCCCTGGAATGTGCCCGGCCACCGGGTCCAGCGGCTCCACCTCGCCACGGTAGCGCGGTGCGGCGCGGGCGTCGAGCACGGTCTGGCCGTCCTGCCCCAGCGTGGCCAGCACCTCGGCCGCGCTGGCCAGGCGGCGCAGTGGCGCCTGCAGCGCGAAGCTGGCGGGCAGGCGGGCGGGCCCGGCGCCCGCGGCCACGGGGCCGCCCGCGGCCGTCCAGGCCTGCAGCCCGCCGTCGAGCACGGCCACGGCGTCGTGGCTGGCCCATTTCAGCATCCACCACAGGCGGCCGCAGTAGTTGCAGCCGTTGCGGTCATAGACCACGGCCTGCATGCCGTTGGCGAACCCCACCGACGACAGCCACGCGGCGAAGCGCTCGCGGCCGGGCAGCGGGTGGCGCCCGCCGGACGCGGCCTGTTCGCCCGGGGCGGGCTGCTTGAGGCTCAGGTCGCGGTCCAGGTGCGCATGCACCGCACCGGGAATGTGCGATGCCAGGTAGGCCTGGGTGCCCGCCTCGGGCTGCGCCAGGTCGAAGCTGCAGTCGAACACCATCAGCGGCTGGCCGCTGGCCAGCAAGGCTTGCAGTTCGGGGGCGGAGATCAGCGTGGTGTAGGGCATGGCAGCGGGCGAAGAAGGGAAGAAGCAGGGGATTGTGTCAGTCTTCCTTGACCGGCGGCGTGCCGGGCGCGGCCCGCGTGCGCAGGATGGTCGCTGCCATGCCGCTGGCCACGATCAGCGCCATGCCGGCCCAGCCGATGGGCGGAATGCGCTCGCCGAACAGCAGCATGCCGTACAGGCTGGCGAAGACGATGCCCGTGTACTGCAGGTTGGCCACCACCAGCGTGCCGCGCTGCGTGCGCGCCGAGGCGTAGGCGCGCGTCAGGCACAGCTGGCCCAGCGCCGCGAACAGGCCCAGCGGCAGCAGCCACAGCGCACTCCAGCCCGGCCAGGGCGAGGTGCCCGCCGCCACCATGCCCGCGCTGCCGCCCACGGCGGCGCCGAGCGCGAAATAGAACACCGTGCGCGTCTCGGGCTCGCCCAGGCGCGACAGCGCCACTACCTGCATGTAGGCGAACGCGGCCGTGAGCCCCGAGGCCAGGCCCACCAGCCCGGCGAACATCTGCTCCGGGGCGATGCTGGGGCGCAGCATCAGCACCACCCCGCCGAAGCCCGCCAGCACCGTCAGCACCAGCGGCACCTGCAGCGGCGGACGCGGCGTCCCCGCCGACGGGCGCCAGGCGAGCAGCGTGCCGCCGACCAGGAAGGCGGCGATCCACACGCTGCTCATGTAGTTGAGCGTCATGGCCGTCGCCAGCGGCAGGTAGGCCACGGCGTAGAACCACGCGCTGAGCGAAGCCACGCCCAGCAGGCTGCGCCAGGCATGCATGCCGGGGTAGCGCGTGGCCAGCGGCACGCCTTGCGCGCGCGCCAGCGCCCACAGCAGCGCCATGCTGACGAGGCCCCGGTAGCACACCAGCTCGGCGGTGTTGAAAAAGGCCGAGGCGGTTTTGACGCACACGCCCATGCTGGCGAAAAGGAATGCGGCCAGCACCATCCAGAGGGCTTGCATGGAACTTCGGAGTATGAATGAAAAAGGCTGCCAGCGCTTATGCGCCAAGCGCTGGCAGCTATTGTAATAGGAGCGTGACGGGGCCTGTGGCCTCAGCCCGGCGGCCTGTTGCGCGCCGCGTCCAGCGCCTGGCATGCGGCCACCACGGCCTGCACGGTGCGCTGGCTTTCGCGCGAGAGGCGCAGGTAGGTGTGGAGCATGTGCTGGTCGGTCAGCCCGAGGGCGGGCAAGGGCAGGTCCTGCCGCCGCAGGGCATCCGCCGTACCGGCCTTGGGCAGAGGGGGCGCGGTGCCCAGCAGCAGGGTCTCGGGGGATACGCGCAGCCATTCGGCCAGCACGCGCAGCTTGTCGTGGCGCGGCAGCGAGATGCCCAGCAGCCAGTTGCGCGCGGCGTAGATGGAGATGCTCCGGCCCCAGTAGCGCAGGTTGAATTCGTGCGCCACGGCCGTGGGGGATGCCGGATGGCCGGCTTGCTCCAGCGCGCGCCGCAGGCGCTGCGCAAAGGCTTGCGCTTCTGTGGGAGGAGGCTTGGCATCGCGCGGCATGCGCGAAAATTAGCGGAGCGGGCCTGCCTTGGGGTTAGAAAGACTCACGAATTCATTGAGTCAAACAGTGGCGCGCACCGGCCGGCACCCCAGACGCGGCAAAGCCCGCGCGCCAGGCAAGGCATGCGGGCTTTGTGTTTTTCAGCGGCCGCGCAGCGGCTCAGAGTGCCGCGCCGAGCTTGGCCCGGTACCACTCGTGGAAGTGCTGCATGCCATCTTCCATCGGGCTCTGGTAGGGGCCGACTTCGTTCTCGCCGCGCGCCAGCAGGGCCTTGCGGCCGGCGTCCATGCGCTCGCCGATCTCGTCGTCCTCAATGCAGGTCTCCATGTAGGCGGCCTGCTGCGCCTCGACGAATTCGCGCTCGAAGGCGACGATTTCCTCGGGATAGTAGAACTCCACCATGTTTAGCGTCCTGGTCGTGCTGACGGGGTGCAGCGTCGAGACGGTGAGCACGTGCGGGTACCACTCCACCATGATGTGCGGGTAGTAGGTCAGCCAGATGGCGCCGCGCTCGGGGCGCTGGCCGCCCTGGTACTTGAGCAGCACCTCATGCCACTGCCTGTACACATCCGAGCCCGGCTTGCCGAAGGTGGGCGCCACGCCCACGGTCTGCACCGAGAACTCCTTGCTGAACTCCCAGCGCAGGTCGTCGCAGGTGACGAAGTTGCCCAGGCCGGGATGGAACGGGCCGACGTGGTAGTCCTCCAGATAGACCTCGATGAAGGTCTTCCAGTTGTAGTTGCACTCGTGCAGCTCCACGCGGTCGAGCGCGTAGCCCTCGAACGACAGGTCGGCGCGCGGGCCCATGCCCGAGAGGTCGGCGGCGATGTCGCGGCCGTTGTCCTCGAAGAGGAGGCCGTTCCACTCGCGCAGCTTGTAGTTGTTGAGGTTCAGGCACGGGTCGTGCGCGAAATGCGGCGCGCCCAGCAGCTCGCCGCCAGCGGCGTAGGTCCAGCGGTGGATGGGGCAGACGATGTTGCCACCCGCGTGGCCCTTGCCCTGGCCCTGCAGCGAGCCGCGGCCGTTGAGCATCACGGCCTGGCGGTGGCGGCAGACGTTGGAGATCAGCTCCACCTGTCCTTGCGCATTGCGCACCAGCGCGCGGCCCTCGCTTTCCTGGGGCAGGGCGTGGTAGTCGCCCGGGTTGGGGACGCTGAGCGCGTGTCCCACGTAACGCGGGCCGCCTTGGAACAGGGCCTGCATTTCACGCTGGAACAGTGCTTCGTCGAAGTAGCTGGAAACTGGTAGTTGGCTTGCGGCCTGCTGCAGTTGAAGACTTAAATCAGACATGGGCGACCTGACCTAAAGACTCCCCACAGGGAGGTGCGCGTGCATGCGCGGTTGAATAAAAGACAAAACCGGCCGGGATGGGTACCCAGGGCCGGTCTCGCGGGGGAATGGGATTATAGCTGGCAGGGTTATTTCCGCATCCTCCATGCGTGTATTGGGTGGCCGTGCCAGCGCAGGGGGCTGGGGGGCTCTCTCCACGCCGCGTGGGTGCCAGCGCCTAAAATCCTGCGTTTTGACCCCGCGTCCCCCCTTCCTGGAATCCCCATGCCCAAGGCCCCCGCCGCACCCGCCACGCCCCCCGAACCCGCCAGCTACGAAGCCGCGCTGGAGGAACTGGAGCAATGGGTGGCGCGCATCGAGTCGGGCCAGTTGCCGCTGGACCAGATGCTCGCGGGCTACGAGCGCGCCAATGCGCTGCTGGCCTTTTGCCGCGCGCGGCTCGAAGCCGTGCAGGAGCAGATCAAGGTGCTGGACGAGGGGGCGCTGCAACCATGGACGCAAGAGTGAGCTGTTCCGATTCTTCCGCCGTGGCGGCTTCCTTCGACCTGGGCGCCTGGAGCCACCACCACCTCGCGCGCGTGGAGCAGGCGCTGTCGCAATGGATCGCCCCGGACGCCCCGGCCGGGCTGGGCGAGGCCATGCGCTACGCCGTGCTGGACGGCGGCAAGCGCCTGCGCCCGCTGCTGGTGCTGGCCGCCAGCGAGGCGGTGGCGGGCCAGCCCGAGGCCGCGCTGCGCGCCGCGTGCGCGGTGGAGCTGATCCACGCCTATTCGCTGGTGCACGACGACATGCCGTGCATGGACAACGACGTGCTGCGCCGGGGCAAGCCCACGGTGCACGTGCAGTTCGGCCAGGCCCAGGCGCTGCTGGCGGGCGATGCGCTGCAGGCGCTGGCCTTCGAGCTGCTGGTGCCCGAGGGCGCGGGCATTCCCGACCGCGTGCAGGCCGCGCTGTGCCGCCTGCTGGCGCGCGCGGCCGGGGCCGAGGGCATGGCAGGCGGCCAGGCCATCGACCTGGCCAGCGTGGGCGTGGCGCTGGACGAAGCGCAACTGCGCCAGATGCACCGCCTCAAGACCGGGGCGCTGCTGCAGGCCAGCGTGGCCATGGGCGCGGCCTGCGGCAGCGCCGATGCCGCCGGCCAGGCGGCGCTGGCGCGCTATGGCGCGGCGCTGGGCCTGGCCTTCCAGGTGGTGGACGACATCCTCGACGTGACGCAGGACTCCGCCACCCTGGGCAAGACCGCAGGCAAGGACGCCGCGAGCGACAAGCCCACCTACGTGTCGCTGCTGGGGCTGGAGCGCGCGCGCGCGCATGCCGATGCATTGCTGGGCGAGGCGCTGGCCGCGCTGGCCGCCAGCGGCCTGCCCGATACGCGTGCCTTGCATGCCCTGGCCGAGATGGTCGTGAACCGC
The DNA here is from genome assembly GCA_021496925.1 of Acidovorax sp. YS12. Classification (NCBI taxonomy): domain Bacteria; kingdom Pseudomonadati; phylum Pseudomonadota; class Betaproteobacteria; order Burkholderiales; family Comamonadaceae; genus Acidovorax; species Acidovorax sp. YS12. The sequence continues at coordinate 1,009,252 of CP053915.1, read as the reverse complement.
TCGAATTGAGATGGAACACCCCCTGAGTCGCTTCGCGCCTTCCCCCTCTCTCACGCTTCGCGTGGGAGGGGGACGCAGCCAGCGCGGCGGGGCGGCCCTTGCGCGGCTGCCCTCGCCTGGGCTGCGCCGGTTTCATGCACCTGTGGCTAATTTGTGATGAGCAGGGTTGAAAATACCAGTCAAAAACGCCTCTGGCCCTTATCCATCAAGCGCTAGCAGCTATCAAAAGAAGAGTCCATGACCACGATTTCCTACCCTTTGCTCTCGCGCGTGAACGATCCTGCCGACCTGCGCCGTCTCTCGCGCGCCGAGCTGGGGCAACTGGCGGCGGAGCTGCGCGCCTTCTTGCTCGACAGCGTGTCCAAGACTGGCGGGCACCTGAGCTCCAACCTCGGCACGGTGGAGCTGACCGTGGCGCTGCACCATGTCTTCAACACCCCGCACGACCGCGTGGTGTGGGACGTGGGCCACCAGACCTACCCGCACAAGATCCTGACCGGGCGGCGCGAGCGCATGCACACGCTGCGCCAGCTCGGCGGCCTGTCGGGCTTTCCGCAGCGCGCCGAGAGCATCTACGACACCTTCGGCACCGCGCATTCGTCCACCAGCATCTCCGCCGCGCTGGGCATGGCGCTGGCGGCCCGGCAGCGCGGCGAGAGCCGCTACAGCATCGCCGTCATCGGCGACGGCGCCATGACCGCCGGCATGGCCTTCGAGGCGCTGAACAACGCCGGCGTGGCCGACGCCAACCTGCTGGTCATCCTCAACGACAACGACATGAGCATCAGCCCGCCCGTGGGCGCGCTCAACCGCTACCTGGCGCAGCTCATGAGCGGGCAGTTCTACGCCAAGGCGCGCGACATGGGCAAGAACGTGCTCAAGAATGCCCCCCCGCTGTGGGAGCTGGCCAAGCGCCTGGAGCAGCAGGCCAAGGGCATGGTGGTGCCGGCCACGCTGTTCGAGAAATTCGGCTTCAACTACATCGGCCCGATCGACGGGCACGACCTCGACTCGCTCATCCCGACGCTGGAGAACATCAAGGAGCTGAAAGGCCCGCAGTTCCTGCACGTGGTCACCAAGAAGGGCCAGGGCTACAAGCTGGCCGAGGCCGACCCCGTGGCCTACCACGGCCCCGGCAAGTTCGACCCCAGCGTGGGCCTGGTGCCGCCGAGCACGCCGCAAAAGCCCACTTTCACCCAGGTGTTCGGCCAGTGGCTGTGCGACATGGCCGACAAGGACCAGCGCCTGGTGGGCATCACCCCGGCGATGCGCGAGGGCTCGGGCATGGTCGAGTTCCACCGCCGCTTTCCGGGCCGCTACTACGACGTGGGCATCGCCGAGCAGCATGCCGTGACCTTTGCCGCCGGCCTGGCCTGCGAGGGCGTGAAGCCCGTGGTGGCCATCTACTCCACCTTCCTGCAGCGCGCCTACGACCAACTGATCCACGACGTGGCGCTGCAGAACCTGCCGGTGGTCTTCGCGCTCGACCGCGCGGGCCTGGTCGGGGCCGACGGGGCGACGCACGCGGGCGCCTACGACATCCCGTTCGTGCGCTGCATTCCCAACATGAGCCTGGCCTGCCCGGCCGACGAGCGCGAGTGCCGCCAACTGCTCACCACCGCCTACGAGCAGGACCACCCCGTGGCCGTGCGCTACCCGCGCGGCAGCGGCGCGGGCGTGGCACCGCTGGCCGGACTGGAGGGCCTGCCGTTCGGCAAGGGCGAGGTGCGGCGCCAGGGCCAGCGCATCGCCATCCTGGCGTTCGGCACGCTGCTGTATCCGGCGCTGGCCGCCGCCGAGACGCTGGACGCCACGGTGGCCAACATGCGCTGGGCCAAGCCGCTCGATACCGAGCTGCTGTTGTCGCTGGCGGCCACGCACGACGCCATCGTCACCGTGGAGGAGGGCGCCATCATGGGCGGTGCGGGCAGCGCCGTGTGCGAGGCCCTGAACGCTGCCGGCGTGACGCGGCCGGTGCTGCAGCTGGGCCTGCCCGACGTCTTCATCGAACACGGCGACCCGGCCAGGCTGCTGGCGCTGCAGGGGCTGGATGCCGAGGGCATCGCGCGTGCCGTGCGCCAGCGTTTCGCCCAGGCATAAGACCGTGAACACGTTCTGAGCGCCGATAAGGACATACGCGCGGTTGCCTCCAGGGGCCGGTGCATGTTCCTACAATGCACCTCGGCTGCGAAGTCCTCGGCCGCCTTGCACACCATGGGGCGGCCCGAGTTTTCAACTATCCAGGAGACCCTACATGGATCGTCGTTCCCTCATCAAAAATGCCGGTATCGCGGGCGTGCTCGCCGCGGGCGTGGCGCCCGCCGTGCACGCGCAGGAAACCGTGCGCTGGCGCCTGGCTTCCAGCTTCCCCAAGTCGCTGGACACCATCTTCGGCAGCGCCGAAAAGCTCTCTGAAACCGTGAAGGCGCTCTCCGGCGGCAAGTTCGAGATCTCCGTGCACCCCGCGGGCGAGCTGATGCCCGCCTTCGGCGTGGTCGATGCCCTGCAGGCCGACACCATCGACATGGCCCAGACCGCAGCCTACTACTTCACCGGCAAGGACCCCATCTTCGCCTTCAGCTGCGCCGTGCCCTTCGGCCTGACCACGCTGCAGATGGCCGCCTGGAAGGACCACGGCAACGGCCGCAAGCTGCTCGACGCCTTCTTCGAGAAGTACAACTTCCGCATCGCCAGCGCGGGCAACACCACCACGCAGATGGGCGGGTGGTACCGCAAGGAAATCAAGGGCGTGGCCGACCTCAAGGGCCTGAAGATGCGCCTGGGCGGCGGCGTGTTCGGCGAGGCCATGGCCAAGCTGGGCGTGGTGGCGCAGAACATGCCCGCGGGCGACGTGTACCAGGCGCTGGAAAAGGGCACGCTGGACGCGGCCGAGTTCGTCGGCCCCTACGACGACGAGAAGCTCGGCTTCAACAAGGTGGCGCCGTACTACTACTACCCGGGCTGGTGGGAGGGCAGCGCCGACCTGGAGTTCTTCATCAACCTCAAGAAGTACAACGCGCTGTCGGCGCAGAACAAGGCCATCCTGGATGCCGCCACGCGCGTGGCCGCGGCCGACATGACCTCCAAGTACATGGCCGTGAACCCCGTCGCCCTCAAGCGCCTGGTGGCCAACAAGACCCAGCTCAAGGCTTTCCCGAAGGCTGTGATGGACGCGGGCTTCAAGGCGTCGATGGAAGTCTTTGCCGAACACGAGGCCAAGTCGCCCGAGTTCAAGAAGATCCACCAGGACATGCGCGCCTTCCAGCGCGACCAGATCCTGTGGAACCGCTTCTCCGAGTTCCCGTTCAACCAGTACATGGCCGGCGTCAAGATCTGACCCAAGCCCGCCCCGCACCCCGAAAGCCGCAGCACCGCCTGCGGCTTTTTTTTGGCATTTCCAAATGCGGAATCCTTCGTGGTGCAGTGCAGCACCCGATGGTGCAATGGCCTTCATCGGCGGCTGCGTGCCGGTGCGGTGCCTGGGGGCGCCGCCGGCGCGCGGCCCTCCAAGGAAAGGCACCATGCTCGCGCACCTGCGGAAATTTCTCGCACTCCACCTGATCGCCCTGGCGGCCTGGCCGGCGCTGGCCGCTGCCGCGCAGCCCCTGAAGATCGGCGTCACGCCCGGCTCGCTGGCCGATTCCGTGGCCGTGGCGGCCCAGGAGGCGCGCCAGCAGGGCCTGGACGTGGAGGTCATCGAGTTCACCGACTGGACCACGCCGAACACGGCCCTGGCGGCGGGCGACATCGACCTGAACTACTTCCAGCACCAGGCCTTTCTCGACAACACCGTGCGCGAGCGCGGCTACGCCTTCACCAGCGTGGGCACCGGGCTGCTGCCCAACATCGGCCTGTATTCGCTGCGCGTCCAGCGCTTTGACGCGCTGCGCGAGGGCGCCCGCGTCGGCGTGGCCAACGACCCGGTGAACCAGGGGCGCGGCCTGCTGCTGCTGCAGAAGGCCGGGCTCATCCAGCTGCGCGACGGCGCGGGCACCCGGCCGGGCCTGGACGACATCGTGGCCAACCCGAAAAAGCTGCGCTTCGTCGAGATCGAGGGGCCGCAGCTGGTGCGCGCGCTGGACGACGTGGACCTGGCCCAAGGCTACCCGGCGCACTACGTCAACGCCGGCAAGCCCCAGGTGGCGGGCAGCGCGCTGCTGTATTCGGGCATCGACGACCTGTACTACGCGATCCGCTTCGTGGCGCGCCGCGACAACGCCAGGGACGCGCGCATCGACAAATTCGTGCGCCTGTACCAAAGCTCGCCCGCCGTGCGGGCGCAGATCCACAAATCCTATGCCGGCAACGACAAGCTCTACAGCCTGCCCTGGCGCGTGAAGCAGCCTTGAGCCGGATCTTCCTTCCCTTTTTGCCTACCGTTTTTTGGAGATATATCGCATGAAATTCGCCCGCCTTCTGATCGCCCCCCTGGCCGCATTCGCCGTGCTGCAGGCCCACGCGGCCGACAAGCTGCGCATCGGCGTGCTGCCCGGCGTCTATGCCGACGCCATCGGCGCCGCGGCCAAGGACGCCAAGGCCCAGGGCATCGACGTCACCGTCACCGAGTTCACCGACTGGACCACGCCCAACGTGGCCGTGGACAGCGGCGACCTGGACATCAACTTCTTCCAGCACCAGCCCTTCCTGGACAACGCCATCCAGAAGAACGGCTACAAGCTGGGCAGCGCGGGCGTGAGCTTCCTGGCCAACATCGGCCTGTATTCGCTCAAGCACAAGTCGGTGGACCAGGTGCCGCAGGGCGGCAAGGTCGGCATCGCCAACGACCCGGTGAACCAGGGCCGGGGCCTGCTGCTGCTGCAGAAGGTGGGGCTCATCAAGCTCAAGCCCGGCGTGGGCTTCCTGGGCACGATCAACGACATCACCGACAACCCGAAGAAGCTCAGCTTCGTCGAGGTGGAGGGGCCGCAGCTGGTGCGCATCACGCCGGACGTGGACATCGCGCAGGGCTACCCGCACTTCATCGTCGCGTCCAAGGCCTTCGACCCCTCCAGCGGCCTGGCGTATTCCGGCATCGAGGACGCGCGCTTTTCCATCCAGTTCGTCGTCAAGGCCGACCGCACCAAGGACCCGGTGATCCAGAAGTTCGTCAAGGTCTTCCAGAACTCAGACGCCGTCAAGGCCGCCATCCACAAGGCGTTCGCGGGCGACACCAAGCTCTACACCCTGACCTGGACCCGGCAGTAAGCCGCCGCGGCCATTCCCGAAAGAGGTCCGAACATGCGAAAACGCACATGGCTGGCTTGGCTGGGCGCCGCGCTGCTGGCTCTCCCGGCCCATGCCGGGGAGGTGGTGAAGGTCGGCTCCACGCCGGGCGTCACGTCCGACGCGGTGCAGGCCCTGGTGCCCGAGGCCCGCGCCGCCGGCATCGACCTGCAACTGGTGGAGTTCACCGACTGGACGCTGCCCAACGAGGCGGTGAACAACGGCGACATCGACCTGAACTTCTTCCAGCACCAGGCGTTCCTGAACAACGCCGTCAAGGAGCGCGGCTACCAGCTGGCGTTCGTCGGGCTGGGGCTGCTGCAGAACATCGGCATCTACTCCAACCGCTACCAGCGCCTGGCCGACGTGCCCGAGAAGGCGCGCGTGGCCGTGGCCAACGACCCGGTGAACCAGGGCAGGGGCCTGCTGCTGCTGCAAAAGGCCGGGCTCATCACGCTGCGCAACGGCAGCGCGGTGGGCGCCAGCGTGCACGACGTGGTGGAGAACCCGAAGAAGCTGCGCTTCTTCGAGATCGAGGGGCCGCAACTGATCCGCGCGCTCGACGACCTGGACCTGGTGGTGGTGTGGCCGAGCTATTTCGTCAACGCCGGCAAGAAGGCGCAGGCGAGCCAGGCGCTGCTGTACTCGGGCATTGCCGACACCTTCTACGCCATGGGCTTCGTGGCCCGCAGCGACCGCGCGCAGGAAGCCAGATTGCGCAAGCTGGTGCAGCTGTACCAGAACTCCGAGGCTGTGAAGCAGACCATCAGCCAGGGCTTCGGCCACGACCCGAAGCTCTACACGCTGCCCTGGCAGCAAACCACCAAGGAGCCGTCCCATGGCAAGTGATACGTTGACCGCGCGGCGCATGTTGGCCGGCTGGGGGGGCCTGCCGGGCCGCGTCCAGGCCGCGGGTGCGCGGGGCAGCGCGCCCGCACCCGCTGCCCCGCGCGGCGCGGGCGCGGTGGCGTTCCGCGGCGTGGCCAAGACCTATCGCTCCTCGGCGGGCACGGTGCAGGCGCTGGACGCCATCAGCCTGGAGATCGCGCCGGGCAGCATCTTCGGCATCATCGGGCGCAGCGGCGCGGGCAAGTCCAGCCTGCTGCGCACCATCAACCGGCTGGAGCAGCCCACCAGCGGCCAGGTGCTGGTCGATGGCGTGGACATCGGCACGCTGTCCGAGGCCGGGCTGGTGCAGCTGCGGCGGCGCATCGGCATGATCTTCCAGCACTTCAACCTGCTGTCGGCCAAGACCGTGGCCGAGAACGTGGCGCTGCCGCTGAAGGTGGCCGGCGTGCCAGCGGCGCAGATCGCGGCGCGCGTGCAGGAGCTGCTGCTGCTCGTCGGCCTGCAGGACAAGGCCGGTACCTACCCCAGCCGCCTCTCGGGCGGGCAGAAGCAGCGCGTGGGCATTGCGCGCGCGCTGACCACCGGGCCCGAAATCCTGCTGTGCGACGAAGCCACCTCGGCGCTGGACCCGGAAACCACGCAGTCCATCCTGCAGCTGCTGCGCGACATCAACCGCAAACTGGGCATCACCGTGGTCCTCATCACGCACGAGATGAGCGTGATCCGCGAGATCGCCGACCAGGTGCTGGTGCTGGAGCAGGGCCGCATCGCCGAGCTGGGCGCCGTGTGGCAGGTGTTCGGCAACCCCCGGCACGCGGCCACGCGGGCGCTGCTGGCGCCGCTGCAGCACGGCCTGCCGGACGACCTGCGCCAGCGCCTGCAGGCGCAGCCCCCGTCCGGCGCGCACACGCAGATCCTGCAGCTGGGCTACCGCGGCGAGGACGGGCTGGAGCCCGACCTGCCGCGCATCGCCCAGGCGCTGGGCGCGCGCGTGCGCCTGCTGCACGGCGGCGTGGACCGCATCCAGGGCCATGCCCAGGGCCAGTTGCTGGTGGCGCTCGAAGGCGCTGCCGAGCAGGCCGACTGGACCCCCTTCACCCAGGGCCGCGAGGCCATTGCCCACGAAATCAAGGTACTCGGCTATGTCGCTGAATCTGTCCATTCCCATTGAGCGCTATTGGGGCGCGCTGGCCGACACGCTGACCATGGTCGGCGTCTCCGGCGGCATCGCCTTCGCCGCGGGCGTGCCGCTGGCGGTGCTGCTGATCGTCACCGCGCCCGGGGGCTTCCTGGCGTCGCCGCGCATCCACCGCGCGGTGGGCAGCGTGGTCAACGGCTTTCGCGCCACGCCCTTCATCGTGCTGCTGGTGGCCCTGATTCCGTTCACGCGCATCGTCGCGGGCACCACCATCGGCGTGTGGGCGGCCATCGTGCCGCTGGCCATCAGCGCCACGCCGTTCTTCGCGCGCATCGCCGAGGTGAGCCTGCGCGAGGTCGATGCCGGGCTGATCGAGGCTGCCCAGGCCATGGGCTGCAAGAAGTGGGACATCGTGCGCCACGTCTACCTGCCCGAGGCGCTGCCCGGCATCATCGGCGGCTTCACCATCACGCTGGTGGCGCTCATCAGCTCCTCGGCCATGGCCGGCGCCGTGGGCGCGGGCGGGCTGGGCGACCTGGCCATCCGCTACGGCTACCAGCGCTTCGACACCCAGGTGATGCTGATCGTGATCGCCATGCTCATCGTGCTGGTGACGGTGGTGCAGACCCTCGGCGACCGCTACGTGCACTGGCTGCGCAGCCGCTGAAATGAAGCACCCCCTGAGCCGCTGCGCGGCTTCCCCCTCTCTCTACGCGCTTCGCGCTACGGGAGGGGGACGCAGCCAGCGCGGCGGGGCGGCCCTTGCGCGGCTGCCCGCGCGTGGGCCGCGCCGGTTTCAGGGGCTGCTGATGGTGGGTGGCGCCATGGAAAGCTGAGATGTCCGCTAGAACTCCTTTTTCGATAGCTTCCAGCGCTTGATGGACAAGGGCTGGAGGCCAAAAAAGGCATGAATCACGTGGCGCGCATGCCAGCCGCCACGAACCCTTGAAACCAAACCAGAAGGCACGCAATGACCCCATCGCATGCTGCGGGCGCAGCCCTGCCCGAAGAATCCCGGCTGTTGACACGGCTGCCCCTGCCGCCGCAGCCGCCCCGGCGCATCGCCAGCGAGGCCGAGGCGCTGGAGACGGCGCACCGCCTGGCGGCGCAATTCCGCGCTGGCGCGGCCGCGCGCGACCGCGAGCGGCGCCTGCCGTGGGACGAGATCGAGCAGTACACCGCCAGCGGCCTGGGCGCCATCACCGTGCCCCGGGCCTACGGCGGGCTGGGCGCCTCGTACGAGACGCTGGCGCAGGTGTTCGCCATCCTGTGCGCGGCCGATCCGTCGCTGGGGCAGATTCCGCAGAACCACTTCGCCGTCGTGCAGGCCCTGGCCGACATGGGCAGCGAGGCGCAGAAGCAGCGCTGGTTCGCCGACGTGCTGGCCGGCCACCGCTTCGGCAACGCCGGGCCGGAGCGCAAGGCCCGCGCCGCGCAGGTGCAGCAGGCCACGGTGCGCCTGGCGCGCGCGCCCGGCGGCGGCCTGTGCCTGAGCGGCACGCGCTTTTATTCCACCGGCGCGGCTTTTGCCCACTGGGTGCCGCTGCGCGCCCAGGACGAGGAGGGCAGGGCGGTGCTGGTGCGGGTGCGGCGCGACGCGCCGGGCCTGCGGGTGTACGACGACTGGGACGCCTTCGGCCAGCGCACCACGGCCAGCGGCAGCGTGGTGCTGGAGCGCGTGCCCCTGGGCGAGGACGACGTGGTGCCGGTATGGCGCTTCGCGCACACGCCCACGCTCTCCGGCCCGGTGTCGCAGCTCATCCAGGCTGCCATCGACGCGGGCATCGCCCAGGCGGCGCTGCACGATGCGCTGGACTTCGTGCGCGACAGGAGCCGCCCGTGGACCGATGCGGGCGTGGCCAGCGCCAGCGCCGACCCACACATCGTGCAGGAGGTGGGGCAGTTGCAGATCGCGGTCGACGCGGCCCACGCCGTGCTGCTCGAGACGGCGCGCACGCTCGATGCGCTGGCGCGCCAGCCTGTGGACGCGCAGGCCAGCGCGCGCGCCTCGGTGGCCGTGGCCGAGGCCAAGATCCTCACCACCGAGGCTGCGCTGCAGGCCGGCGAGCAACTGTTCGCCCTGGCCGGCTCGGCCGCCAGCCGCGCCGCGCACCACCTCGACCGCCATTGGCGCAACGCCCGCGTGCATACGCTGCACGACCCCGTGCGCTGGAAATACCACCTGCTGGGCAACTACCTGCTCAACGGCGCGCTGCCCCGGCGCCACCAGTGGAACTAGGAATTCGCATGACAGACACGACGACAGTACCTACGGCGCGTGCCGTGCCCTTAGCCCCGGCTGCGCCGGGGCCGCAGCCCGTGCCGGCTTCGGCGCCGCGGCAGGGCACGCAGGTGATCCGCAGCGCGGAGGAAGCCCTGGAGGCCGCGCGCCGGTTCGCCCAGGAGATTGCCCCGGGCGCCCAGGCGCGCGACCGCGACCGCACCCTGCCGTGGCGGGAGGTGGAGCGCTTCAGCCAGAGCGGCCTGTGGGGCATCACCGTGCCGCGCGAATACGGCGGCGCGGGCGTGTCCACCGGCGTGCTGACGCAGGTCGTCGCGCTGATCGCGGCGGCCGACGGCAACTTCGGCCACATCCCGCAGAACCACTACTACGCGCTGGAAGCGCTGCGCGTGGGCGGCTCCAGCGCGCAGAAGGCGTTCTTCTATGGCCGCGTGCTGCGCGGCGAGCGCCTGGGCAATGCGCTGGCGGAGATCGGGCACAAGGACTTCAAGCGCCGCACGCAGCTGCTGCGCGAGCCCGGCGGCTGGTTCGTGCAGGGGCAGAAGTTCTATTGCACCGGCGCCATCTTCGCGCACTGGATTCCCACGCTGGTGAGCGCGCAGGAGGCGCAGGGAGAGCGCCAGTACCTGGTGTTCGTGCCGCGCAGTGCGCCCGGCGTGACGGTGATTGATGACTGGGACGGCTTCGGCCAGCGCGTGACCGGCAGCGGCTCGGTGCAGTTCGAGCGGGTGCGCGTCGAGCCCGAATGGGTGGTGCCATTCACCGCCTCGTTCGAGCGGCCCACCACCATCGGGCCGTTCGCGCAGATCATCCACGCGGCGCTGGACGCGGGCATCGGCCATGGCGCGCTGCAGGCCGCCCTGCCGTTCATCCGCGAGCACGCGCGGCCCTGGATCGACGCCGGCGTGGACAGCGCCACGCAGGACCCGCTGCTGTTGCAGCAACTGGGCAACGTGCACGTGCGCCTGCGCGCCGCCGACGCGCTGATCGCCCGCGCCGCCCTGGCGGTGGACGCGGCCCAGCGCCTGCCCACCGACGACAGCGTGGCCGCCGCCTCGGTGGCCGTGGCGGGGGCCAAGGCCCTGAGCACCAGCGCCAGCCTGCTGGCGGGCAGCAAGCTGTTCGAGCTGGGCGGCAGCGGCGCCACGCTGGCCGCGCACGGCCTGGACCGCTTCTGGCGCAACGCCCGCGTGCATACGCTGCACGACCCCGTGCGCTGGAAGTACCACGCCGTGGGCAACTACGTGCTCAACGGCGTGCGCCCGCCGCGCCACGGCGCGATCTGATTCCCATCCCCGCTCCAAGAAAGACGACGGCCATGGCCCGCAAGAAGCACATTCACGTCAACGCCTTCAACATGAACTGCGTGGGGCACATCCACCACGGCCTGTGGACGCACCCGCGCGACCAGTCCACGCAGCACGGCACGCTGCAGTACTGGACGAACATCGCGCAGGTGCTGGAGCGCGGCCTGTTCGACGGCATCTTCATCGCCGACGTGATCGGCTATTACGACGTCTACCAGGGCGGCGTGGACCTGACGCTGCGCGAGGCCATCCAGCTGCCGGTGAACAACCCGTGGCTGCTGGTGTCGGCCATGGCGGCGGTGACGCAGCACATCGGCTTCGGCGTCACGGCCACCGTGGGGGCGCACAACCCCTACGCCTTCGCGCGCGACGTGACGACGCTGGACCAGCTCACCCAGGGGCGCATCGGCTGGAACATCGTCACCGGCTACGTGGACAGCGGCGCGCGCGGCCTGGGCCAGGACGGCCTGGCCGAGCACGACAGCCGCTATGACCGTGCCGACGATTTCCTGGCGCTGTCGTACAAGCTGTGGGAGGGAAGCTGGGAGGACGGTGCCGTCATTGCCGACAAGGCGCGGCGCATCCACGCGCTGCCCGGGAAGGTGCACCCGGTGGTGCACGAGGGGCCGTTCTACCGCGCCAACGCCATCCACATGAGCGCGCCGTCGCCCCAGCGCACGCCGGTGCTGTTCCAGGCCGGCACGTCGGCGCGCGGGTTGCGCTTTGCCGGCCAGCATGCCGAGGGCGTCTTCATCGGCGCGCGCACGCCCGAGGCCGCGCGTGAGGCCTCGCGCCAGTTGCGCCAGGCGGCGGTGGATGCGGGCCGGCAGCCCGACGACATCAAGATCTACGTCGGCGTGGCCGTGGTGCCCGGCCGCACCGAGGCCGAGGCGCACGAAAAATACGCCGAGTACCAGGCCCACGCGAGCGCCGAGGGCGGCCTGGCGCATTTCGCCGCCAGCACCGGGGTGGATTTCGCGCGCTACGGGCTCGACGAACCGATTGCCTTCGGCCAGAGCAATGCCATCCAGTCGGCGGCCGCGGCGGTCCGGCAACAGGGCTGGACCACCCGGCGCAAGCTGCTGGAACAGTTCACGCTGGGCAGCCGCTACACCACCATCGTCGGCGATGCGGCGCAGGTGGCCGATGAACTCGAGCGCTGGGTGGACGTGGGCGAGATCGACGGCTTCAACCTCACGCGCCTCGTCGTGCCCGAAACCTGGGAGGACTTCGCCACGCTGGTCGTGCCGGAGCTGCAGAACCGGGGGCGCTACCGCACCGGCTACGAGGGCGGCACGCTGCGCCAGCAGCTCTTTGGCGCTGGCGACCGCCTGCCGCAGCGCCACCCGGCGGCGCGCTGGCGGCGTTGACGTCTTGCGCTGATTAGCAGGAAAAATGGCCGCCAGCCCTTTGCTGGCAAGCGCTGGCAGCTATCGAGAAGAGAGCGCCAGTGCGGCGGGGCGGGTCAGTTGCCCAGCCCCATGGGCGGGGTGCTGCCTTCCTGGTAGCCGAGCGCGGTGGAGATTTCCCGCGCCGTGGCCTGCAGCTTGGGCAGCCAGCCTTCGTCCAGCCGGTCGGCGGGGGCGGAGATCGACAGCCCCGCCACCAGCTTGCCCTGGTCGTCGAACACGCCGGCGGCCATGCAGCGCACGCCGAGTTCCAGCTCCTCGTTGTCGCGCGCCATGCCGTACTGGCGCGCCTTGGCCAGTTCGCGCTCCAGCACGGGCAGCTGGGTGATGCTGTTGTGCGTATGGCCGGGCAGGCCGGTGCGCGTGGCGTAGGCGCGCACGCGCTGCGGGTCTTCCACGGCCAGGAACAGCTTGCCCGTGGAGGTGAGGTGCAGCGGCGCGCGGCCGCCGATGGCGCGCACCACCTGCATGCCCGAGCGCTCGCTGTAGGCGCGCTCCACGTAGACGATCTCGTCACCCTGGCGCACGCTGAGGTTCACGGGCTGCTGGATCTGCTTGTGCAGGTTGCGCATCGGCGTCAGGGCCGCGTCGCGCACCGACAGGCGTGCCTTGACCAGGTTGCCTAGCTCCAGCAGGCGCATGCCCAGGCGGTAGCTGCCCGACTCGGGCCGGTCCACGAAGCGGCCGATGGCCAGGTCGTTGAGGATGCGGTGCGCCGTGGAGGGATGCAGGCCCGTGCGTTCGCTGATTTCCTTGAGCGAAATCGCTTCTTCGCGCGAGGCCAGGACATCGATCAGCGTGAACATGCGTTCCAGAACCTGGACGCTGGGCTGGGTGGGGATGTCAGGGTCGCTTTTTCGCATGGAGGCAATGCAAGGCGCAAAAGCGAAATTTTACCCTATGAAATGTCTTCGCGCTGGGCGCGTTCCACCCGTTGCCACAACCCGTCGCTACGCACCTCGTGCGGCAGGAAGCGGGCCTTGTAGCGCATCTTCGGGCTCTGCGCGATCCAGTAGCCCAGGTAGGCATGGGGCAGGCCGAGCTGGCGCGCCTGCTCGATCTGCCACAGCACGTTGAAGGTGCCGTAGCTGGCCTTGTCCTCGGGCTCGTAGAAGGTGTAGACGGCGGAGATGCCGTCATCGAGCACGTCGAGGATGGACACCATCTTCAGCGCGCCGGGGCCGTCGCCCGTGCCGGGCTCGCGGAATTCCACCAGGCGCGAGTTCACGCGGCTTTGCAGCAGGAACTGGGTGTACTGGTCGATGCTGTCGTGGTCCATGCCGCCGCCAGCGTGGCGGCTCTGCTGGTAGCGCAGGTAGAGCTGGTAGTGCTCGGGCAGGTAGCACAGGCGCAGCACGCGCGCCTGCAGGTGCGCATGGCGCGCCCAGGCGCGGCGCTGGCTGCGGTCGGGGGTGAATTCATGCGCCAGCACGCGCAGCGGGGTGCAGGCCTTGCAGCCGTCGCAGTAGGGGCGGTAGGTGAACATGCCGCTGCGCCGGAAGCCCTGGGCCACCAGGTCGGAGTAGACGCTGGACTGGATCAGGTGGCTGGGCGTGGCCACCTGCGAGCGCGCCTGGCGGTCCGGCAAATAGCTGCAGGGGTAGGCCGCGGTGGCGTAGAACTGCAGCGTTTGCAGCGGAAGATCGTTGAGTTGCGTCATGCCGTGGGTGCCATGGCTTGGGCGGGGGGCAAAAGCGCGTCCCAGTATACGGGGTCGAAGGCCCAGCCAGGGCAGGGCGCGTGCTGCGTGCGCGCGATGGTGCGCAGGAATTGCGCGCGCGGGATCTCGCGTGCGCCCAGCGAGGCCAGGTGGCGGGTGTTCTGCTGGCAGTCGATCAGTTCGACGCCATGGCGCAGGCACAGGCACACCAGGGCCGACAGCGCGATCTTCGAGGCATCGGTCGCGTGGGCGAACATCGACTCGCCGAACACCGCGCGCCCCAGCGCGATGAAGTACAGCCCGCCGACGAGCTGGCCATCGACCCAGGTCTCGACGCTGTGCGCGTGGCCGGCGGCGTGGAATGCCTCGTACGCGGCGACCATGCGCGGCAGGATCCAGGTGCCGTCCTGTCCCTCGCGGGGCGTGGATGCGCAGGCGCGGACCACGGCGCCGAAGTCATGGTCCACGCGCACCGCGCAGCGCGGATCGGCGCGGAATTTCTTCAACGTGCGGCGCAGCGACTGGTGCAACCGGAATTGCGCCGGGGGCAGCACCATGCGCGGGTCGGGCGACCACCACAGGATGGGCTGTCCCTCGTTGAACCAGGGAAAGATGCCGCGCCCGTAGGCCGTGCGCAGGTGCGCCGTGTCGAGCGCACCGCCCGCGGCGAGCAGGCCGGGAACCGGGTCTTTGGGGCCCCACGCCTGCTCGGGGTCCGGAAAGGCGTCGCGGGGTTCGAGCCAGGGCAGGGGAGTCGGCATGCGGCAGGCGGTGGGCAAAGGCAAGGCGCCATTGTCGCGCAGGCCCGCTGTGTGTCCGGACGGGCGCGCCGGGCAAAAAAAAGCCCAGTGCGAACACCGGGCTTGGAAGGGATCCTTGAAACGGGGGTTTCGAGAGGATCCAAGGAGACAACTGGGGCCCAGAAACGAGAGGCTCAGGGCAATGGTTCGATTATCAGGGTAATCCCTGTGGGTTGCCTAGAGTGTGCACTCCAGACAACACACTGATTAACGCTTGCGGGGCGTTGCAGCCTTGGTGGCGGTGTTGGCCACGGCGTTGAAGTTGGCTTCGGCCACGTCGGAAGCCTGCTTCACGGCCTTTTGCACCGACTCGAAGGCGTTGGTGGCGGCCGACACGGCGCTCTTCATCACGGCGACGGCGGTTTCCGAGCCGGCGGGTGCGTTCTTGGCGGCGTTGTCCACCAGGGTGGCGAAGCTTTGCTGGGCTTCGGCCGTCTTGGATTCCAGGGCCTTGCCGAATTCGGCGCCGGTGCCGGCGGCGATGTCGTACAGGTGGCGGCTGTAGGCGGCGGTCTTCTCGGCCAGGGGCTGGAACATGTTGGCTTGCAGTGCCAGCAGTTCCTGCACGTCCTTCACGCTCAGCACGGCCTGGGCGTGGTTGGCGGCTTCGTTCAGGGCGGCGCGCGAGGCGGTGACGTTCAGCTCGACGAGCTTCTCGACGCCTTCAAAGGCCTTGCTGGTCAGGCCGAACAGGGTTTCGACGTTGGCTTTGTGGGAGGCCAGGATTTGCTCTGCGGTCAGCGACATGGAATATCTCCAAAAGAAAGGGGGTGAACCCGGGTGGTTTCAAGAGATCTGCGCTGACATGGAGCCCTTGACCCATGTTGCAGTGCAGCATGGGTTGAATTGTAGCGGTGTGCGCGGGAAATGCAATATCCATGCTGCGGTGCAGCAAATATTAGATGCGCATATCAAAAAACGGTATTTGTCGCGGTGGCGTCATGGCGCGCCGCCCCGGCCTGGCGGTGCCGGCCTGCACTGGCACAATCGTTTGCCATGACCACTGCAACCCCTATTGCCGCGCCGCGCCGTGCGCCCGAGCCCCGCAGCGCCTTCCGGGCCTTCAAGGCCATTGGCACCCGCTGGATGGACAACGACCTCTATGGCCATGTGAACAACGTCGTTTATTACAGCTGGTTCGATACGGCGGTGAACGCCCACCTGATCGAGCAGGGTGCGCTCGACATCCACGGCGGGCAGACCATCGGGCTGGTGATCGAGACGCAGTGCAACTATTTCGCACCCCTGGCCTTCCCGCAGGCGGTGGATGCAGGCATCCGCGTGGCGCATGTCGGCACCTCCAGCGTGCGCTACGAACTGGGGCTGTTCGCCGCCGACGAGCCGCTGAGCGCAGCGTCCGGGCATTTCGTGCATGTGTACGTGGACCGTGCCACGCGCCGGCCGGTGCCGTTGCCGCAGCGCCTGCGCGAGGTGCTGCAGGCGCTGCGGCCCTGAGCCATTTCCTCTGGGCACGCCGTTGCGGGGGGATGGCCTACACTGTCCCTTCGCCTGCGCGGGGACCGCGCCGAGCCCTCTTTTGACGCCATGATCATTACCAGCCTGCTCGACACCGACCTGTACAAATTCACGATGATGCAGGTGGTGCTGCACCAGTTTCCGGGCGCCCAGGTCGAATACCGCTTCCGCTGCCGCAATGCCGGCGTCGCGCTGGCGCCTCTGGTGAGTGAAATCCGGGATGAGATCCGCGCGCTGTGCAGCCTGCGTTTCCAGGATGCCGAGCTGGCCTATCTGCGCTCGCTGCGTTTCATCAAAAGCGATTTCGTCGATTTTCTCGGGCTGTTCAAGCTGGGCGAAAAATATGTCCAGGTCACGCCTTTGCCCTCCGGCGAGATCGACATCACCATCCAGGGGCCGTGGCTGCACACCATCCTGTTCGAGATTCCGGTGCTGGCCATCGTCAACGAGGTGTATTTCCGCAATACGCAGAAAGTGCCCGATTTTCCCGAGGGCCGCCGCCGGCTCGACGCGAAGATCGGCCAGCTTCAGGAGCCCGGCCTGGCGGAACTGAAGATTGCCGACTACGGCACGCGCCGGCGCTTTTCGCGGGCCTGGCATGAAGAGGTGCTGCGCGTGCTGTGCGCGCGCCTGGGCACGGGCACGCATGGCCAGTTCGCGGGCACCAGCAACGTGCTGTACGCCATGAAGCTGGGCCTGACGCCGCTGGGCACCATGGCGCATGAGTACCTGCAGGCCTGCCAGGCGCTGGGCCCCCGGCTGCGCGACAGCCAGGTCTTCGGCTTCGAGGTCTGGGCCAAGGAGTACCGGGGCGACCTGGGCATCGCCCTGTCGGACGTGTACGGCATGAGCGCCTTCCTGCGCGACTTCGACCTGTACTTCTGCAAGCTGTTCGACGGCGCGCGCCATGACAGCGGCGACCCGTTCGCCTGGGGCGAGCGCCTGCTGCAGCACTACCGCGACAACCGCGTCGATCCGCTGACCAAGACGCTGATCTTCAGCGACGCGCTCACGGTGCCGCGCACCATCGAGCTGTTCCGGCGCTTCCATGGCCGCTGCCAGCTGGCCTTCGGCATCGGCACCAACCTGACCAACGATCTGGGCTACGAGCCGCTGCAGGTCGTCATCAAGATGACGCGCTGCAACGGCCAGCCCGTGGCCAAGCTGTCGGATACCCCAGGCAAGGGCATGTGCGACGATGAAAAATACCTGGCCTACCTGCGCCAGGTGTTCGACATCCCCAGCGCGACTTGACAACCTCAAGGAGACTTCTCATGACGTATTGGCGCTGGCTGGCCGCGGCCGCCTGCTGCATGGCACCGGCCTGGGCGGGGGCCGCCGAACTGGATGGCGGCGCGCTGTCGCTGCTGTGGGGCGTGCCCTTCGCGGGCATCCTGCTGTCCATCGCGCTCATGCCGCTGCTGGCCCCGGTGTTCTGGCACCACCATTTCGGCAAGGTGGCCGCTGCCTGGGCGCTGGCCTTCCTGCTGCCGTTCGCGGCGGTGTTCGGGCCGGCCGCGGCGGGCGTGAACCTGGTGCATGCGCTGCTGGCCGAGTACGTGCCTTTCGTCATCCTGCTGGCGGCGCTGTTCGCCGTGGCGGGCGGCATCTACATCCGGGGCAACCTGCATGGCACACCGGCGCTGAACACGGGCATCCTGGCCCTGGGGGCGGTGCTGGCCAGCTTCATGGGCACCACGGGCGCGTCCATGCTGCTGATCCGGCCGCTGATCCGCGCCAACGACCACCGCAAGCACATCGCCCACGTGGTGGTGTTCTTCATCTTCATCGTGTCCAACGCCGGGGGCTCGCTCACGCCGCTGGGCGATCCGCCGCTGTTCCTGGGCTTCCTCAAGGGCGTGGACTTTTTCTGGACCCTGCAGCATGTGTTTCCCGAGACGCTGTTCCTGGTGGGGGTGCTGCTGGCGCTGTTCTACGCCCTGGACAGCTGGTTCTTCCGCCAGCGCGACGAACTGCGCCGCGTCGATCCCACGCCCGATACCAAGGGCTTCGGCTTCGACGGCAAGGTCAACTTCGCGCTGCTGGGCGTGGTGGTGGCGCTGGTGCTGCTCAGCGGCTTCTGGAAGCCGGGTATCGCGTTCGACGTGGCGGGGACCGAGGTCGGCCTGCCCGGCCTGGTGCGCGACGCGGGGCTGATCCTGGTCACCCTGGCGTCCCTGGCGCTCACGCCCAAGGCGGTGCACGCGGCCAACCAGTTCAACTGGGGGCCGATGCAGGAAGTGGCCAAGCTGTTCGCCGGCATTTTCCTGACCATCATCCCGGTCATCGCCATGCTCAAGGCCGGCACCGAGGGTCCGTTCGGCGCCATCATCCGCGCCGTGACGCGCCCCGATGGTTCGCCCGACCCCGCCATGTACTTCTGGGCCACGGGCGTGCTCTCCTCCTTCCTCGACAACGCGCCCACCTACCTGGTGTTCTTCAACACGGCCGGAGGCGATGCTGCCACGCTGATGGCGCAGATGGCGCCCACGCTGGCCGCCATCTCGGCCGGGGCCGTGTTCATGGGCGCCAACACCTACATCGGCAACGCGCCGAACCTGATGGTCAAGGCCATCGCTGAGGACCGGGGCGTGAAGATGCCCAGCTTCTTCGGCTACATGCTGTGGTCTGGCGCCATCCTGGTGCCGTTGTTCATCGTGATGACGGTCATTTTTTTCCGCTGAATGCACGAGGAGGGTGGCATGGACAAACCCCGCATCCTGGTGGCGCAGGCCATCTTTCCCGAGACCTTGGAGCGCCTGGCGCAGCATTTCGAGGTGCAGGCCAACCAGGACGATGCGCGCTGGAGCCCGGCCGAGCTGACCGAGCGGCTCGCGGGCATGGACGGCGCGCTCACCACCGGGGCGCAGCGCATCGACGCGGCGCTGCTCGCCGCCTGCCCGCGCCTGCGCGTGGTGGCCAACATGGCCGTGGGCTACAACAATTTCGACGTGGCCGCGATGACGGCGGCCGGCGTGCAGGGCACCAACACGCCCGACGTGCTGACCGACACCACGGCCGACTTCGGCTTCGCGCTGCTCATGGCGGCGGCGCGCCGCATCACCGAGGGCGAGCGCTACCTGCGCGCGGGCCAGTGGAAGGACTGGCGCTACGACCTGCTGGCCGGCTCCGAGGTGCACGGCAGCACGCTGGGCATCATCGGCATGGGGCGCATCGGCCAGGGCATCGCGCGCCGCGCCGCGCACGGTTTCGGCATGGAGGTGCTGTACCACAACCGCACGCGCCTGCCGCCCGCGCTGGAGGCCGAGTGCAAGGCGCGCCACGTGGGCAAGGACGTGCTGCTGGCCAACGCCGACCACGTGGTGCTGGTGCTGCCCTATACCCCGGGCAACCACCACACCATCGGCGCGCAGGAGCTGGCCCGGATGAAGCCCACCGCCACGCTGGTGAACATCGCGCGCGGCGGCATCGTGGACGACGCAGCGCTGGCCGCCGCGCTGCGCGAAGGGCGCCTGGCCGCTGCGGGGCTGGACGTGTTCGAGGGCGAGCCCGCCGTTCACCCCGACCTGCTCGCGCTGCCCAACGTGGTGCTGACGCCCCACATCGCCAGTGCCACCGTGGCCACGCGCCGCGCCATGGCCAACCTGGCGGCCGACAACCTGATCGCCTTCTTCGACGGACGTGGCCCGCTGACTCCGGTGAACCAGCTCGTGTGCCCCGTTTGAGAATTTGCATGAAAACAGGCTCTAGGCCTTGTCCAACAAGCGCTGGAAGCTATTGAAATGAGAGTGAATCCGCCATGATGCCGTTTTCCATGGCCCTCGGGGTCGCGGCGCTGTGCGCGGCCGTGGCGCTGCTGCTGGGCTGGCTGGCCGGTGCGGCGCGTGCGCGCGGCGCGGCCGAGGCCGCCGCGGCCCAGGCACAGGCGCAGCGCGAGGCCGGCATGGCCCAGCAGGCGCAGGCTGGCGCGCAACTGGCGGCGGCCCAGGAGCGTGTGCGCGGGCTGGAGGCCGAGCGCCTGGCCCTGCTGGCCGAACTGCAGCAGGACCGGGGCGCACTGCAGATGGCGCAGGAGCATGCCAGCCAGTTGCAGACCCAGCTGGCTGCCCAGGCCACGCAGCTGGAGGCCGAGCGCCGCGCCGCGCACGACAAGCTGGCGCTGCTCACCGAGGCGCGCGAAGCCCTCACGCACCAGTTCAAGAGCCTGGCCAGCGACATCCTGGAAGAAAAAAGCCGCCGCTTCGCCGAGCAGAACCAGCAGAGCCTGGGCCAGCTGCTCGACCCGCTGCGCTCGCGCCTGGCCGACTTCCAGGGGCGCGTGGAGCAGTTCTACGACGCCGAGGGCAAGCAGCGCTCGGCCCTGGCGCAGCAGGTGCACCAGCTGCTGCAGCTCAACCAGACCCTGAGCGAGGACGCCCGGAACCTGACCCAGGCGCTCAAGGGTTCCACCAAGGCCCAGGGCAACTGGGGCGAACTGATCCTGGAGCGGGTGCTGGAGTCGGCCGGCCTGCGCAAGGGCTTCGAGTACGACGTGCAGGAAAACCACCTGCGCGCCGACGGCTCGCGCGCCCAGCCCGACGTGGTGATCCACCTGCCCGAAGACCGCCACCTTGTCATCGACGCCAAGGCCTCGCTGCTGGCCTACGAGGAATGGGCCCATGCCGACGACGAAGCCGTGCGCGCCGGCGCGCAGCGCCGCCACCTCGACTCGGTGCGCCAGCACATCAAGGGCCTGGCCGAGCGCAACTACCAGCAGCTCTACGCGCTGCAGTCGCTCGACTTCGTGCTCATGTTCGTGCCCATCGAGCCGGCCTTCATGCTCGCCGTGACGGCGGACAACCAGCTCTACAGCGACGCCTGGAACCGCAACGTGCTGCTCGTCAGCCCGTCCACGCTGCTGTTCGTGCTGCGCACCGTGGCGCACCTGTGGCGCCAGGAGGCGCAGACGCGCAACGCCCAGGAAATCGCCCAGCGCGGCGCCGACCTCTACGACCACCTCACGGCCTTCGTCGAGGAACTGGAAAAGGTGGGCAAGAGCCTGGGGCAGGCGCAGGACGCCTACCACAAGGCCTTCAACAAGCTCAGCAAGAACCGCGGCAACGTGATCCGCCGCGCCGAGATGCTCAAGGAGCTGGGCATCAAGCCCGCCAAGGCCCTGCCGCCGGCCCTGGTGGAGGCCGCGCGCGGCGAGGACGCGGACTGAGCGCGCTTACAGCGCGTAGAACTGCTGGATGGTGGCCCAGGCGTCCTGCGGGTCGTCGGTGATGTGGAACAGCCCCAGGTCCTCGGGGGCGATGGTGCCTTCCTCCACCAGCACGTCGAAGTTGAGGAAGCGGCTCCAGAACGCCTTGCCGAACAGCACGATGGGCACCGGCTTGGCCTTGCGCGTCTGCACCAGGGTCAGCACCTCGAACAGCTCGTCCAGCGTGCCGAATCCGCCGGGAAAAGCCACCAGTGCCTTCGCGCGGATCATGAAATGCATCTTGCGCAGCGCGAAGTAGTGGAACTTGAAGCTCAGCGACGGCGTGATGTACGGGTTGCCGTGCTGCTCGTGCGGCAGCACGATGTTCAGCCCGATGGTGGGCTGGCCCGCGTCGTGCGCGCCCCGGTTGGCCGCCTCCATGATGCCCGGGCCGCCGCCGGTGCAGACGTAGATGCGGTCCTCGGGTGGCTGGTGCTGGCTGTGCTCGGCCACCAAGCGCGCGAACTGGCGCGCCTGTTCGTAGTACGCCGCGTTGCGCAGCGCGCGCCGGGCCAGCGCGATGCGCTGGGCGTCGCCGCTGGCTTCGGCCTCGGCCACCTGGCGCGTGGCCTCTTCGTGCGAGACGAAGCGCGCGCTGCCGTACACCACCACGGTGTTCTCGATGCCCTGGGCCGACTGCTCCAGGTCGGGCTTGAGCATTTCCAGCTGAAAGCGGATGCCGCGCGTTTCGCGGCGGAACAGGAACTCCGGGTCGGCAAAGGCCAGGCGGTTGGAGTCCGGTTGCAAAGGGTTGCCGTTGTGGGCCTGGGTGTGCAGTTCTTCCCAGGCGTCAGCCAGGCGGCGTTCGTTGAGGCGGGTATTCGCTTGCATAGGGCGGTGATTGTGGCGCGGTTTGCCGGCCTGCGCGGGAAGCGGCGGTAGCGCGCAAGGAAATCGGCCACCCGGGTGGAAACGGATGCTTTTCGGCTTTGCACCCTTGCCAGGCAAGCGCCGGCCGCTCACATTTTCTTCAAGCCACGAGCTTGTGCACCAGGTCCGCCGCGGTGGATGCGCCGTATTTGCGCATGAGCCGCGCGCGGTAGATCTCCACCGTGCGGTGGCTGATGTTGAGGATCTTGCCGATCTCCTTCGAGGTCAGGCCCTCCAGCAGCCGCGCCGCCACCTCGCGCTCGCGGCCCGTGAGGTCGGCCTTCACGGGCCGCTGGGCGCTCAGGTCCTCGAAGCTCCAGATGCCGGCGGCGTGCGGGTCCTCGCGGTGCAGCGAGCGCCCGGTGACGTGGCACCAGAACAGCTCGCCGTTGGCGCGCTTCATGATGCGGTTGTCGCTGTAGTAGCCCTTGGCGTTGAGGATGGGGGCCATGTGCGCGCCCAGGCGCTCGTATTCGTCGGCGCTGGGGTACAGGATCTGGAACGACTGCCCCACCATCAGTTCGCGCGAGGCGCCGAACATGTCGCAGACATGGCGGTTGCAGTCCACCATGGCACGGTTGCGTGATAACACCAAGCCCACCGGGGCCAGCTCGAAGGCCAGTTGGTAATCTGTCTCCATGGTGTAATTCTTTACGAGAAACTACTTATTCGCATACGTAGTATCGTAGCGCATACCTTTTATCCCACCCCTATGAGGAGACATTCGTGAACAAGCTCTATCCCAGTGCAGCCGCTGCGCTCGAGGGCGTGGTTGCCGATGGCCAGTTGCTGGCCGTGGGCGGCTTCGGCCTGTGCGGCATTCCCGAGGCGCTGATCGATGCCTTGCGCGACAGCGGCGTGAAGAACCTGACCGTGGTGTCGAACAACGCCGGTGTGGACGGCTTCGGCCTGGGCAAGCTGCTGGAGACGCGCCAGATCAAGAAGATGATTTCGTCCTACGTGGGCGAGAACAAGGAATTCGAGCGCCAGTACCTGGCGGGCGAGCTGGAGCTGGAGTTCACGCCCCAGGGCACGCTGGCCGAGAAGCTGCGCGCGGGCGGCGCGGGCATTCCGGCGTTCTTCACCAAGACCGGCGTGGGCACCATCGTGGCCGAGGGCAAGGAACTGCGCGAGTTCGACGGCGAGACCTACGTGATGGAGCGCTCGCTGGTGCCCGAGGTGTCGCTGGTGAAGGCCGACGTGGCCGACAAGTCGGGCAACCTGCGCTTCAACCTGACGGCGCGCAACTTCAACCCGGCCGCCGCCACGGCGGGCAAGGTCTGCATCGTGGAGGTGGAGAAGATCGTCGAGGTGGGCGAGCTGGCGCCCGACGACATCCACCTGCCCGGCATCTACGTGCACCGCATCGTGCACAACCCGAACCCCGAGAAGCGCATCGAGAAGCGCACCATCACTGAAAAGCAAGGAGCCTGAACCATGCCCTGGACGCAAGACCAAATGGCCGCGCGCGCGGCGCAAGAGCTGGAAGACGGCTTCTACGTGAACCTGGGGATTGGCATTCCCACGCTGGTGGCCAACCACACGGGCGACAAGGAGGTGTGGCTGCAGTCCGAGAACGGCATGCTGGGCATCGGCCCGTTCCCGACGGAGGAGCAGGTGGACGCCGACCTGATCAACGCCGGCAAGCAGACCGTGACCACGATTCCCGGCTCGGCCATCTTCGGCAGCGACCAGTCGTTCGCCATGATCCGCGGCGGCAAGATCAACCTGTCGATCCTCGGCGCCATGCAGGTGAGCGAGAAGGGCGACCTGGCCAACTGGATGATCCCCGGCAAGATGGTCAAGGGCATGGGCGGCGCCATGGACCTGGTGGCGGGCGTCAAGCGCGTGATCGTGCTCATGGAGCACGTGGCCAAGAAGAAGGACGGCACCACCGACCTGAAGATCCTGCCCGCCTGCACGCTGCCGCTGACCGGCGTGGGCGTGGTCAACCGCATCATCACCGACCTGGGTGTGATGGACGTGACGCCCCAGGGCCTGAAACTGGTGGAGCTCGCGCCTGGCGTGACGTTCGAGGAAATCCAGTCCAAGACCGGCGTGCCGCTGCTGCAGTGAGGCCGTGAACGGCACGCGCACTCCGGTGGGCGTGCCGCTGACGTGCGGCGCTTCGAAAAAAGGAGCTGCCAGCGCTTGATATTGCTGGGTTTCAGTATGAAAACTATCTGAAACCGGGAATAGGCAAGCGCTGGCAGCTCCTTTTTTTGATGGCTGGACTGCGGGATGCGACCCCCTGGTTTCGTTTATGCTTTTGCCGGCACGGCCCATCCGGGCGGTACAGACACAAGGGAATACATCATGGGTCTCATCCAGGCAGCGGTTGGTTCCATTGGCGGCGCGCTGGCCGACCAGTGGAAGGATTTCTTGACGGTGCCGGACGGCCTGCCGTCCACGGCGGCGCTGTTCGCGGCCGTGCCGCGCGGCACCAACGCCGGGCGCGGCTCCAACACCCGGGGCTCCACCAACATCATCACCAACGGCTCCAAGATCGTGGTGCCCGAGGGCTATGGCCTGCTGCTGTTCCAGGACGGGGCCATCACCGGCTTCGCCTCCGAGCCGGGCGGCTACGAGTGGAACTCGAACGACATCAATTCACAGTCCATCTTCACCGGCGGCGGCTTCGTCGATTCGCTCGTCAAGCAGAGCTGGGAGCGCTTCAAGTTCGGCGGCCAGCCGGGTTCGCAGCAGACGGCGTTCTTCGTGTCGCTGAAAGAGCTGCCGGACAACCGCTTCGGCACGCAGTCCGAGATCTACTGGGACGACGGCTTCCTGAACACGCAGGTGGGCGCCATCACGCGCGGCAGCTACACGCTCAAGATCGTCGATCCGATCCTGTTCGTGAAGAACTTCGTGCCCGCCGCGTACCTGCAGCCCGGCCAGGTGTTCGACTTCACCGACCTCGACAACGCGGCGGCCAGCCAGTTGTTCAACGAGGTGGTGGGCTCGCTCGCGCCCGCGTTCAGCCTGTACACCAACGACCCGGCCAAGGGCAACCGCATCACCAAGATCCAGCAGGACGCGGTGGGCTTCGCGCAGAGCCTGTCCGCCGTGGTCGAGAACGCCTACCAGTGGCGCTCGGACCGCGGCCTGGTCATCGCCAAGACAGCCATCGTCTCCATCGAGTACGACGCCACTACCCGCGAACTGCTCAAGACCGTGCAGCGCGCCGACGCGCTCTCCGGCGCGCGCGGCAATTCCAACCTGCAGGCCTCGGTGGCGGCGGGCATCCAGTCCGCCGGGCAGAACGCCGGGGTGGGCGGGCTCATGGGCATGGGCATCGCCACCGGCGGCCTGGGCGGGCTGGCGGGTTTGCAGCAGCCCGTGGCGCCCGCGCCCGCACCGGCTGCGGCGGCACCGGCGGCGGACGACCCCATCGCCAAGCTGACCAAGGCCAAGCAGATGCTTGACGCGGGCCTGATCACGCAGGCCGACTACGACGCGGTCAAGGCCAAGGCGCTGGGGCTGTGACCACCAAGCCGCCGCTACCCACCGGCCCGGGCTCGCCGCAGGACGTACCACCCGCGCCGGGCCAGTTTCCGATCGACCCGGCCACGCTGCCCGGGCCGATCCGCGACGAGCTGCAGGCGCCCGATCCGGTTGCCATTGACACTGCGTCCAAGGAGCTCAAGGACGGCCTCAACCACTGCCCCAAGTGCGGCTCCACCGAGATCCGCCAGCGCGCGGGCACCGACCAGCTCATCTGCCTGTTCTGCCGCCACCAGTGGACGGCGGCGCGCGTGGAAGAGGAGTTCGGCCTGGGCGAAGGCATCGGCGAGCTGAAAGGCACGCAGATCGCCTCCGGCGCCCAGGACATCAGCGCCGACGCGGCCAGCCTGCGCACCTTCAAGTGCAGCGGCTGCGGCGCCGAGGTGGTGGTCAACACCGAGAACGCGATGACCGCGCGCTGCCACTGGTGCCGCCACGTGCTGGGCGTGAACGAGCAGATCGACAACGGTGCCGTGCCCGACGCGGTGCTGCCCTTCCACATCCAGAAGGACGATGCGGTGGCGCGCATCCGCCAGTTCGTGGGCAAGCGCCAGATGTTCGCGCTCAAGGCGTTCAAGGAAGAGTTCGCGCCCGAGAACGTGCTCGGCGTGTACCTGCCCTACATGGTGGTGGACGCCAACGCCAGCGCCGACGTGGCCGGCTACGGCGAGGTGGAGACGCGCCGCTACACGCGTGGCGAGGGCAAGGACCAGAAGACCTACTACGACGCCGACGTGTACCAGGTACGGCGGCACGTGGATTTCACGGTGGACGACCTGACCATGGAATCCAACGCCGCGCGCGGCAACCTCGACACCCAGGCCAACACCAACAACGTCATCAACGCCATCCTGCCGTTCGACACCAAGAACGCGGTGAAATGGAACGCCTCCTACCTCATGGGCTACAGCTCCGAGAAGCGCGACCGCGACGTGGAGCAGCTGCGCCCGCGCCTGGAGGACCAGCTGCTCTCCATCGCCCGCGCGCAGGTGCAGTCCGCGGTGCGCGGCTACGACCGGGGTGTGCGCTGGGAGCAGGAGCACCTCGACGTGCATGGCACGCGCTGGGTGGCGATGTACTTGCCGGTGTGGCTGTACTCGTACCAGCAGGGCGGCAAAGGCGGCATGCTGCACTACATCGCGGTGAACGGCCGTACCGGTAAGACCATGGGCAGCGTGCCGGTGCAGCAGTGGAAGCTGATCACCGCCGCGCTCACCGTCGGCACTATCGTCGAGGGCCTGGCCCTCTGGTTCATAGGACGCTGAGCATGGACAACGACAGCACACTCCTCTTGCTCGCGATGGGCCCGGCCAGCGCCGCCGGGCTGTACTGGATGCTGTACCGCTACTACCGCAACACCGACAAGTCGCACGCCTTCGAGCGTGAAACCGCGATCACGGCCCAGCCGGTATCGGGCATGCAGGCCGATGTGAAGGTGAGCGAAGTGCGTGGCACGCAGGCCACCGCGATCAGCGGCAACAACGTGGGCGACTACCGCAGGCGCGTCAAGCGGGTGTAGCGCTGGGTTACCAGAACTTCCACCACGGGTTCTCGCGCGCCTTGAAGCCGCCCTTGACGTAGCTGCTCTCGGGGTACGAGGTGTTCATCACGCGCGTGGCGTCGTCGCGCAGCTGGGTCATGCCCAGCGCGTCGTAGGAGCGGATCAGGATGTACAGCGCCTCTTCCGTGGCAGGCACGTTCTGGTAGTCGCTGATGGCCTGCTGCGCGCGGCCCACCGCGGCCACGTAGGCGCCGCGCTCGTAGTAGTAGCGCGCCACGTGCACCTCGTACTGGGCCAGCGCATTGACGATGTAGGTCATGCGCTGGCGCGCGTCGGGCGCGTAGCGGGAGTCGGGAAAGCGCGTTGTCAGCTCGCGGAACGACTCGAACGAGTCCTTGGCCGCCTTCTGGTCGCGCTCGGACAGGTCCTGGCGCGACAGCCACGAGAACATGCCCAGGTTGTCGTTGAAGTTCACCAGGCCGCGCAGGTACAGCGCGTAGTCGGCAGCGGGGCTGGCGGGGTGCAGCTTCAGGAAACGGTCCAGCGTGGCGATGGCCTGGGCCTTTTCGCCGCTCTTGAACTGCGAGTACGCCTTGTCGAGCTGCGCCTGTTGCGCCAGCGGCGTGCCTGCGGCGCGGCCTTCGAGCTTCTCCAGCAGCGGCACGGCCTTGTCGTAGGCGCCGCCGGTCATCTCTTCGCGGGCTTCGGAATAGATCCTGTCGGGGCTCCAGTTTGCCGTCTTGTCCTCGCTGGTGCTGGAGCAGCCGGCGATCAGGCCGGCGGCCAGCAGGGCCGAAAGAAGGGGCAGGGGAGCACGCAGCATGGCAGGAGGGCTTTCCGGTGGATGAACGAGGCGGCCTGCGGGCAGGCGAAACGGCCATTGTACCGGCCTGCCACGAGGGCTTGCCGCTGGCCCGGGCCGGGCGGACAGGGCGGGTTTCTACAATGGCGGGATGTTTGTCCATCTGCGCCTGCACACCGAATTTTCCGTCGTCGACGGCACCACCCGCATCGACGAACTGGCCAAGGCCGCCGCCGCCGACCGCCAGCCCGCCATGGCGGTCACCGACCTCAACAACCTGTTCGGCGCCATCAAGTTCTACAAGGAAAACCGCGGCAAGGGCGTCAAGCCCGTGCTGGGCGCCGAGATCTTCCTCGAAGACCCGGCCGGCGGTGGCGGCGCGCCCTCGCGCCTGCTGCTGCTGGTGCAGGGCAAGCAGGGCTACCTGAACCTCTCCGAACTGCTGGCGCGCGCCTGGACGCGCAACGTGGTCAAGAACCTGGCCGTCTGCACCTGGGCCTGGCTGGAGGAGCTGGGCGAGGGCCTGATCGCCCTGTCCGGCGCGCAGGCTGGCCCGGTGGGGCAGGCGCTGCTGCGCGGCGACGAAGCCGGCGCGGCCGCGCTGGCGCTGCGCCTGGCGGGGCTGTTCCCGCACCGCTTCTACATCGAGCTGCAGCGCGCCGGGCGCCCCGACGACGAGGCCCACGTGGCGGCGGCCGTACCGCTGGCGGCGCGCCTGCAGTTGCCGGTGGTGGCCACGCACCCGATCCAGTTCCTGGCCGAGGACGAATACGAGGCCCACGAGGCGCGCGTGTGCATCGCCGAGGGCGAGATCCTGGCCAACCCGCGCCGCGTGCGCCGCTTCACGCGCGAGCAGTATTTCAAGACCACGGCGCAGATGCAGGCGCTGTTCGCCGACCTGCCGTCGGCGCTGGAAAACACCGTGGAGATCGCGCGGCGCTGCAGCCTCACGCTGGTGCTGGGCAAGCCGCAGCTGCCGGACTTCCCCACGCCCAACGGCATGCCGATCGAGGAGTATTTCCGCTACGCCTCGCACGAGGGCCTGAACGAGCGCCTGCTGCACCTGTATCCCAACGAGGCGGAGCGCGAGAAGCAGCGCCCGCGCTATGTGGACCGGCTGGAGTTCGAGCTGGGCACCATCCTGAAGATGGGCTTTCCGGGCTACTTCCTCATCGTGGGCGACTTCATCCAGTGGGCCAAGGCCAACGGCTGCCCCGTGGGGCCGGGCCGGGGCTCGGGGGCTGGCTCGCTCGTGGCCTACGCGCTCAAGATCACCGACCTCGATCCGCTGCAGTACAACCTGCTGTTCGAGCGCTTCCTGAACCCGGAACGGGTGTCGATGCCCGACTTCGACATCGACTTCTGCCAGGCCAACCGCGACCGCGTGATCGACTACGTGAAGGAAAAGTACGGCAAGGACGCCGTGAGCCAGATCGCCACCTTCGGCACCATGGCGGCCAAGGCCGCCATCCGCGACGTGGGCCGCGTGATGGACATGAGCTATACGTTCTGCGACGGCATCTCCAAACTGGTGCCCGGCAAGCCCGGCCAGACCTACACGCTGGCCTACCCGCCCGAGCCGAAGAAGGACGGCGACAAGAACAACTACGCGCTGGAGCTGGAGCCCATGCTCTACGAGCGCGTGCGCAAGGAAGAGGACGTGCGCACCATCATCGAGATGGCGCAAAGGCTCGAAGGCATGACGCGCAACATCGGCATGCACGCCGGGGGCGTGCTGATCGCGCCGGGCAAGCTCACGGATTTTTGCCCGCTGTACCAGCAGCCCGGCAGCGAATCGGCGGTGAGCCAGTACGACAAGGACGACGTGGAGGCCATCGGCCTGGTGAAGTTCGACTTCCTGGGCCTGGCCACGCTGACCATCCTGGAGATCGCGCGCGAATTCATCATGAAGCGCCACAAGGGCCAGGAGAACTTCGCCTACGAGAACATTCCGCTGGACGACGGGCCCACCTACCGCCTGTTCTCCGAGGGACGCACCGAGGCCGTGTTCCAGTTTGAAAGCCGCGGCATGCAGGGCATGCTGAAAGAGGCCAAGCCCAGCCGCCTGGAAGACCTGATCGCCCTGAACGCGCTGTACCGCCCGGGGCCGATGGACCTGATCCCCAGCTTCGTGAACCGCAAGCACGGCAAGGAGGTGGTGGAGTACCCGCACCCGCTGGTCGAGCCGGTGCTGGCCGAGACCTACGGCATCATGGTGTACCAGGAGCAGGTGATGCAGACCGCGCAGGTGCTGGGCGGCTACTCGCTCGGCGGCGCCGACATGCTGCGCCGCGCCATGGGCAAGAAGAAGGCCGAGGAAATGGCCGAACACCGCGCCATCTTCCGCAAGGGCGCGGCCGAGAAGGGCATAGCCCAGGACAAGGCCGACGAAGTGTTCGACCTGATGGAGAAGTTCGCGGGCTACGGCTTCAACAAGTCGCACGCCGCCGCCTACTCGCTGCTGGCCTACCACACCGGATGGCTCAAGGTGCACTACACCGCCGAGTTCTTCTGCGCCAACATGACGGTGGAAATGGACGACACCGACAAGCTCAAGGTGCTCTATGAAGATGCGCTGCGCGAGGGCCTGTCGTTCGAGCCGCCCGACGTGAACCGCGGCGTGTACCGCTTCGAGCCGGTGACCGACAAGGTGATCCGCTACGGCCTGGGCGCCGTCAAGGGCACGGGGCAGCAGGCCATCGAGGCCATCGTCGCGGCGCGCGAAGGGCAGGGCGTGGGGCCGCAGGGCGGCACGCGCGGCCCGTTCAAGAGCCTGTTCGACTTCTGCGTGCGCGTGGACCGCCAGCGCATCAACAAGCGCACCGTGGAGGCGCTCATCAAGGCCGGCGCGTTCGACGCCCTGCACCTGAACCGCGCCGAGCTGGTGGCGTCGATCGACCGCGCCTTCGACTTCGCCAGCGCCCAGATCGCCAACGCCAACCAGGGCGGCCTGTTCGACATGATGGGCGAGGACGCCCACGGCTCCAGCACGCAGGAGCCGGATCTGGTGGACGCGCTGCCCTGGGGCATCAAGGAGCGGCTGATGCAGGAAAAGACGGCCATCGGCTTCTACCTCTCGGGCCACCTGTTCGACGAGGTCGAGGGCGAGGTGCGCCGCTTCGTGCGCACGCGCATCAGCGAGCTGCAGGACAGCCGCGAGCCGCAGCTGCTCTCGGGCATCATCAGCGACCTGCGCGTCATCAACGGCCAGCGCGGGCGGCTGGCGCTGTTCAGGCTTGACGACAAGTCGCGCGCCATCGAGGCCTCGGTGGACGAGGCGCTGCTGAACCAGCACCGCGACCTGCTCAAGGACGACGAATTCGTGGTCATCAGCGGCCGCCTGCAGCTCGACCACTTCAGCGGCGGCCTGCGCGTGAAGGCGCAGCAGGTGTGGAGCCTGGCGGCGGCGCGCTGCAAGTTCGGCCGCTACCTGCACGTGCGCATGGGCGACAAGGCGCCCGACGTGGCGCGGCTGCTGCGCGAGTTCCCGCCGCAGAGCGAGGCCACGGAGCACGGCGAGCTGCAGCATGGCCTGCGCATCCGCCTGGGCCTGCGCTGCGCCGCCCCCCAGGGCGCGGCCGAGGCCGAGCTGCAACTGGGCGAGGGCAGCCGCTTCTACCCCAGCGACGCCGCGCTTGCCGCCTGGACGGCCCAGGCCGGCGCGGGCAGCGCCAGCGTGGTGTACGACTAGAATCACTCATCTTTTAATAGCTGCTTGCGCTCTCTGGATAAGCGTTTGAGGCCGATTTCATTCAAAATGAAACCGGCCCGGCCGCAAAATGGCCCGCATGGCTTGAAAAGCGCCGAAATGGCACCACTCTTACCCGCTCATGCGCCGCGCGGCGCTCGCTAGAATGAATTTCATGGCAACGACCCCTCCGTCCCTTCCACCTGCGCCTCCCGTGCGCAGCCCCGCCGTGGACGACGGCGGCTCGGTGGTGCTGGAGCGGCGCACCCAGCGGACCGATCCGCCCCGGATGTACCAGGTGCTCATGCTCAACGACGACTACACGCCGATGGAGTTCGTGGTCGTCGTGCTGCAGGAGTTCTTCGGCAAGGACCGCGAGACCGCCACGCAGATCATGCTCAGGATCCACCTCGACGGCAAAGGCGTCTGCGGCGTGTACTCGCGCGACGTGGCCGCCACCAAGGTGGAGCAGGTGCTGGCCGCCGCCCACCAGGCCGGCCATCCGCTGCAGGCCGTCAGTGAGCCTGTTGAATAAAAGGCCTTTGGCCCTGAAATAAAGTCATCCCAACGCAAGCACAAAGGAGTTCTCACATGATTGCCCAGGAACTGGAAGTCAGCTTGCACATGGCCTTCGTTGAGGCCCGTCAGCAGCGCCACGAGTTCATCACCGTGGAGCATCTGTTGCTTGCATTGCTCGATAACCCCAGCGCAGCCGAGGTGCTGCGCGCCTGCGCCGCGCAGATCGACGATCTGCGCGCGTCGCTGTCCAACTTCATCAAGGACAACACCCCCCAGGTGGCGGGCACCGACGAGGTCGACACCCAGCCCACGCTGGGCTTCCAGCGCGTCATCCAGCGCGCCATCATGCACGTGCAGTCCACCGGCAACGGCAAGAAGGAAGTCACCGGCGCCAACGTGCTCGTGGCCATCTTCGGCGAGAAGGACTCGCACGCCGTGTACTACCTGCACCAGCAGGGCGTCACGCGCCTGGACGTGGTCAACTACATCGCCCACGGCATCAAGAAGGGCGAGCCGTCCGAGCCGCCCAAGCCCGAGAGCCAGGGCGATGGCGAGGACGGCGGCCCGCAGGGCGAGCGCGGCAGCGAGAAAGCCTCGCCGCTGGAGCAGTACACGCAGAACCTCAACCAGGCCGCCAAGGAAGGCAAGATCGATCCGCTGATCGGGCGCGACTACGAGGTCGAGCGCACCATCCAGATCCTGTGCCGCCGCCGCAAGAACAACCCGCTGCTGGTGGGCGAGGCCGGCGTGGGCAAGACGGCCATCGCCGAGGGCCTGGCCTGGCGCATCACCGAAGGCACCGTGCCCGAGGTGCTGCTGGAGGCCAACGTCTACGCGCTCGACATGGGCGCGCTGCTGGCGGGCACCAAGTACCGTGGCGATTTCGAGCAGCGCCTCAAGGGCGTGCTCAAGAGCCTCAAGGACAAGCCGCACGCCATCCTGTTCATCGACGAGATCCACACGCTGATCGGCGCCGGCGCCGCGTCGGGCGGCACGCTGGACGCGAGCAACCTGCTCAAGCCCGCGCTGTCGTCGGGCCAGCTCAAGTGCATTGGCGCCACCACCTTCACCGAGTACCGCGGCATCTTCGAGAAGGACGCCGCGCTGTCGCGCCGCTTCCAGAAGGTGGACGTGGTCGAGCCCACGGTGGCCGAGACCATCGAGATCCTCAAGGGCCTGAAATCGCGTTTCGAGGAGCACCACAGCGTCAAGTACGCCGCCGCCGCGCTGCAGGCGGCGGCCGAGCTGAGCGCCAAGTACATCAACGACCGCCATCTGCCCGACAAGGCCATCGACGTCATCGACGAAGCCGGCGCGGCGCAGCGCATCCTCGCGCCGAGCAAGCGCAAGAAGACCATCGGCAAGACCGAGATCGAGGAAATCGTCGCGAAGATCGCGCGCATCCCGCCCGCGAACGTGAGCAACGACGACCGCAGCAAGCTGCAGACGCTGGAGCGCGACCTCAAGAGCGTGGTGTTCGGCCAGGACAAGGCGCTGGAGGTGCTGGCCAGCAGCGTGAAGATGGCGCGCTCGGGCCTGGGCAAGGGCGACAAGCCGATCGGCTCGTTCCTGTTCAGCGGCCCCACGGGCGTGGGCAAGACCGAAGCCGCCAAGCAGCTCGCCTACATCATGGGCGTGGACCTGATCCGCTTCGACATGTCGGAGTACATGGAGCGCCACGCCGTGAGCCGCCTGATCGGCGCGCCCCCGGGCTATGTCGGCTTCGACCAGGGCGGCCTCTTGACCGAGGCCATCACCAAGAAGCCGCACGCCGTGCTGCTGCTCGACGAGATCGAGAAGGCGCACCCGGACATCTTCAACGTGCTGCTGCAGGTCATGGACCACGGCACGCTGACGGACAACAACGGGCGCAAGGCCGACTTCCGCAACATCATCATCATCATGACGACGAACGCGGGCGCCGAGACCATGAACAAGGCCACCATCGGCTTTACCAACCCGCGCCAGGCGGGCGACGAGATGGGCGACATCAAGCGCCTGTTCACGCCCGAGTTCCGCAACCGGCTGGACGCCATCGTCAGCTTCAAGCCGCTGGACGAGCAGATCATCCTGCGCGTGGTGGACAAGTTCCTGCTGCAGCTCGAAACCCAGCTCGCCGAGAAGAAGGTGGAAGTCACCTTCACCGACGACCTGCGCAAGCACCTGGCCAAGAAGGGGTTCGATCCGCTGATGGGCGCGCGCCCGATGCAGCGCCTGATCCAGGACACCATCCGCCGCGCGCTGGCCGACGAGCTGCTGTTCGGCCGCCTGACCGAGGGCGGCCGCCTGTCGGTGGACATTGCGCACAAGACGGATGACAAGGGCGTGGAGACCTCCGAGGTGCTGCTGGACATCCAGTCGCTGGCGAAGAAGGAGCGTGGCGCCAAGTCGGAGCCCGCCGAACCCGAGGAAGCGACGGCGGACTGACCTCCGCCCGCCCCCGCAGAAAACCGCAGCACCCGCTGCGGTTTTTTTATGGAAAGTGGCTTTTCCCCTTGCTGGACAAGCGCCAGCAGCTATTGAAAAAAGAGCGCTTGTCAGCCCCGCGCCAGTGCCAGCAGCTCCTGCGCCAGCAGCACTTCGACCTCGCTGGGCTCGAACTGCTGCTGCAGCAGCGGCACGGCGAAGCGGTACTCCGCCTCCTGGCGCCGCAGCACGTAGGCCAGTTGCAGCCGGGCCAGCGACGTTTGCAGCGCACGCGCCTGGCCGGGAATGCCGTGGGCTTCCAGCAGGGCGTTGAGCGGCGCCAGGCCGGTGCAGCCGTGCCGGGCCGTGTGGTAGACGGCGATGCGGTCCAGGCGGCAGGCCGTGGGGTCGCTGCTCAGGCGGCTCCAGCCGGCCAGGGTGTCCTGCACGGCCTGCGACGCCAGGGCCTGGTTCAGGTGGCGCAGTTCGATGGCGCGCTCGCCGCCTTGCAGGGCCTCCAGGCATTCCTGGCACAGGATCGACACCAGGTTGGCGCGCTGGCCGCTGGCCTGCGCCAGCCGCTCGGCCAGCCCCGGGTGGGCGAACGCCAGGCGCAGCCGCTGCAGCGGCTCGGTCGCCAGGCGCAGGCAGGCGTCGTGCTCCAGCGCGCCGATGGCCAGCACCTCGCCGAAGTTGCGCAGCGGCGACTGGTAGTCGAGCACCGCCGCTTCGTACAGGTCCCAGAAGCCCGCCAGGATGAAGCAGCAGCGCCCTTCGTCGCTGAGCGCGCGCAGCGCGGCCAGCCCGGCGTAGTGGCTGCGCGACTGGTCGCGGAAGAACTGGTCGGCCTCGTCCACCAGCAGGTAGATGCGCTTGCGCGGGTCCTGCGCCTGCAGGTGGGCGATCACGCCGTCCAGCGGCGTGTGCACGTCCAGCGCGAACTGCGCCGCCAGGCGCGGCGCCAGCCGGTGGTCGCGCAGCGAGACGTAGTGGCACACGATCTGCGGGTGGTCGCGCAGGCGCCGCTGCACGGCCTTGAGCAGGCTGCTCTTGCCCAGCTGGCGCCCGCCCACCACCAGGTAGTTGGCGGGCTCGCGCCCGAGGATGCGCGCCAGCAGGCGCTCGCGGCCGAAGAAGGCGTCCTCGCGCGTGACGCCGCCGCGCGTCTGGTAGGGCGAGATGCGCGTGACGCGCAACTGCTCCGTCAGCACCCGCAGCAGCACCGCCTGCGCGTCGGGCGCCAGCAGCCATTCCGTCTGGCTCGGGCTGTCGAGCAGCACGTGCAGGTTGGCCCGGTCGGCGGTGTAGCCCGCCAGCGCGTGCAGCGGCGTCTCGTCGCTGTGCGGCGCGCAGACCAGCAGCACGTCGGCCCCGGTGGTCAGGGTGCGCAGGCGCTGCACCAGCGAGGAGGCGCTCAGCTCCGGCGGCGGAAAGTAGGCCACGCAGCGGTCCAGCGCCACGGGCATGTCCGGCGCGAAGGTCCAGACGAACACGTGGCCGGGCAGGGGCCAGTCCTGCGCCGCCTGGCAGCGCGCGGCCACGCGCTCGGCCAGGGCCTGGGCGCGCGCCGTGGGGTTGGCCTGGGTGTAGCGCAGCGCCCGCTGCCAGTCGCGCGGCGAGATGGCGGCGGCCACCAGCGTGGCGCGCAGGCGGCCGGTCCAGCGCAGCAGCCGGTCCAGCGGCGCCAGCCGGTCCAGCGGGGTGCGGCGCAGCCGCGCGGGCCGCAGCTGCGCCGGCCCGATGAGCGGGTGGCGCAGCAGCCACAGCGCGCCCGCGGCCAGGAACACGCCGGCGCACACCAGCATCAGGGTGCGCAGCCAGCCGAACGGGTCGTATTCCTCTGCAGGGGCGCTACCGCTGCTGTCTGCGCGCTCGCAGTTCAGCGGCAGCAGGCGCGGCGGCGGGGCGGGCTGGCCCGCGCGGCAGGACCAGTGGCGCGAGGGCGCGTCCATGCGCAGCAGCACCTGCGTGCCGGCCAGGGCGCCGAGCTCCGGGCGGTCGGCGACGCGCATGCCAAGCTGGTAGGGGGCGGGCGAGGACACCTGCACCAGGCCCGGCAGATGCGGGGGCGCGAGGGCCTGCAAGTCGGCGGGCCACTCATCTTCCTGCGCCACGGCCTCGCTGAGGGCCAGGCGCCATTGCGCAATCTCGGCCCATACCGCCCCGGCCTGGGCGGCGCCCAGGGCACTCTTGCGCGTGAACGGGTTGTACTGCGGCAGCAGCACCGCGCTGACCACGAGCCAGGTGAGCACGGCGAGCACCAGGCCGCGCAGCACCGGCCAGGACAGGACGGGGCTCATGCCGCGCAGGATTCCAGCACCGCCCGGGCGGCCGCGCGCACGGTGTCGCAGCGCCAGTGCAACTGCGCGCCGCCCTCGGCCGGGCGCGCGTGGATGAGGTTGCCCCAGAACAGCGTGCGCAGCACGTCGTCCTGCAGGTAGGGGCGCGCGCGCCCCAGCGTGGGCGCCTGCAGCAACTGCGCCAGGCGCGGCGGCAGGCCGGGCTGGCGGGCCAGCGCCAGCAGGGTCTGCCACAGGCGCGGGCTGGCGGCCAGGTGGGCGTGCAGCGGCGCCCGCGCCGTGTGCGCCTGCACCGGCCCCTGGGCGCACAGCCACTGCAGGCCGTCGTCGATCAGCGCGGGGTGGCCGCCGCTGGCCTCCAGCAGCGCCTGCAGCGTGGGCCGGGGCCAGTCCACGCCGGGCCAGCGCTGGTGCGCCATCAGCGCCACGTCGTCCAGCGTGGGTTCGGGCCAGTAGTGCACCTGGGCGATGTTGAGCAGCGACAGGTCGCCGCTGCGGTACTTCAGGTCGGCCAGGGCCTCGCCGCCGCACAGCAGCAGGTGCAGGCGGCCGCTGTGCATTTCGCTGAGGCTGCGCAGAATGCCCGCCAGCGACTCGCGCA
This sequence comes from Acidovorax sp. YS12, assembly GCA_021496925.1. NCBI lineage: Bacteria > Pseudomonadati > Pseudomonadota > Betaproteobacteria > Burkholderiales > Comamonadaceae > Acidovorax > Acidovorax sp. YS12. The sequence continues at coordinate 971,754 of CP053915.1, read as the reverse complement.
GCGCCGCCGTGCCCTGCTCGAAGCGGCTCACCAGGCAGAACAGGCGCCCGCCGGCCAGCAGGCGCTGCTCCAGCCGGCTCTCGAACGCGCAGTCGGAATCGATGTCGCCCAGGCCGCATTGCCGGCCCAGGGCGGCGAAGTACTCCTCGGGCGCGGTGCTGGTGCTGTAGGGCGGCTGGATGTGCAGCACCGCGTCGGCGCCATAGTGCGCCCGCGCGCGCAGCAGCAGCTCCTGGCGGAACGGCGGCTGCCCCCAGTGCGCCTGCGACAGCAGCATGGTGATGGGGTAGGGCGCGGCCTGGGCCAGCTGCGCCAGCAGCCGGTCCATGAACCCGGCGAACGGCACGCCCGCCTGCGGCTCGGCCTGCAGTGGAAACTCCGCCGCGAACCCGGCCGCGAGGAACAGGCGGTTGGTCTCGGCCTCGGTCAGGCGCAGGTAGGCGGCGCACGAGGCCAGCCGGTCGCGCGAGCGCGCGTTGGGCAGCGAGACGCCGTTGCGCCAGTTGTTCACCGCCTCGCGGCTCAGGCCGATCTCGGTGGCCACGCCCGAGGCGCTGGCGCGGATGCGGCGCATGTACAGCGAAAGCAGGTGCGAAAAGGAATCCTCGGCCATGGTCTGGGGTTGTGGGGGGGCAGGGCGGTTCAGAGCCAGGGCCGCAGCAGCGGCCAGGCCTTGATGCAGCCCAGAACGCAGGCCGCGAGCAATGGACTGTAGAGCATGGCGAAGCCCAGAAAAGTGGCCATGCCATCGCCCGGCTCCGCCTCGGGGCCGGTGCGGCGCCAGTCCCGCACCTCCATGCCCGCGTGCCACAGCAGCAGCGCCACGGCCAGCGCGAGCGTGGCGGCGTAGGCGTACTGCAGCGCGGGCGCCTGCAGCGGGTAGAAGTAGCCTGCCAGCACCACGCCCGGGGCCAGGAAGGTCAGGTGGATCAGCCAGGGAAAGCGGTCGTCCGGGCCGGCATCGCCCGCCGCCCCATCGGGCTGCAGCATGGCGTGCCAGCAGGCAAAGCCCAGCACGAAAAGCAGTCCGCCCCACCACTCGATCGGTGTCAGCATGGTTTCATCTCCAGGTTGGTTGTGCGCAGGGCGTCAGGGCTTTGGAGCGGTGCCGCCATCGCCATCGCCATCGCTATCGCTAGCGCTTTCGTCGTCGTCATCGCCGTCGCCCTCCCAGCGCTGGCGTGCGCGGTGCATGTAGAACAGGGGCCAGGCCACGGCCAGCAGCAGGCCCAGGCCCAGCCAGAGCCACAGGCCCTTGAACAGCAGCGCCGTGACGATGGTGAACAGCACGGCGTGCCACAGCCCCTTGAGCCCCGCGCCCAGCACGGCGAAACCCGCCACGGCCTCCACGGGGGACACCCCTTTGCCGCGCAGTTCCGCCGCCAAGCCGGCGAGGGCCTGCACGGTCTCCTGGGCCTCGCGCGCCTGCGTGGCCTGCTGCGCCGCCACCTGCGCCACGGGGGTGGGCCGCGCCGGGTCGCTCAGGGTGCAGTCCGGCGCCGGGCCGGGCGCGGCGCCCTCGGGCGGGTAGATGCCGCCCTCGGGGTCGATCAGCGCGCGGTGCTGCGGGTGGCGCGCCAGCCATTCGCGGTGGCCGATCCACTGGCCCGCGTCGATGTGGTAGCGCTCGCGCTCGCACACCTGGTCGTAGAACACCTCCATCACCGCGGCCCGCAGGCCGTGCCGGCCCAGGTGCTCCAGCAGCGCCCAGGGCACGGGGGCCGAGGTGCCGGTCTCGAACCCGTAGACCAGGTGCGTGCGGTGGCCGGCGAACCAGTGGTTGAAGCGCGCCGGGGCGCCCCACAGCTGGGCGGCGTCCACCCCGCCCAGCTCTTGCGCCCAGTGTGCGGTGTTGTCGGCGTCGTCGCGCTGCAGGTATTGCAGCAGCAACTGGAACTGGCGGTGCAGCAGCGGCGGCTCGAAGAACAGGGTCAGGGTGTGGGCGTTCTGGGACATGGCGGTGGCGGCGTGGCGGTGGCGTCGGGCGCATTGTGGTGCGCCGCCGCGGGCTTGTCCTGGGGAAGCTGTCCAGTCGCGGGGCGCGGCACTGGACGTTTTGTCCAGTGCGCGCGCAGCGCCGCGCCAAGGCCGAAACCGCCCCGGGTTGTGCTATTGAAAGAAGAGCTGCCAGCGATTGCCAGTCAAGGGCTGGCGCCTATTTTTGTCCTGATTCCTGCGGGGGCGGCACGATGCGCCGCAGCAGCGCCTGGGTGGCAAAGCCGTCGGCCACCAGGCCCTGGCCTTGCTGGTAGCGGCGCAGCGCCGCGCGTGTGGCCGGGCCGATCACGCCGTCGGGCGCGCCGGCGTCGTAGCCCTGCTCGTTCAGCGCCTGCTGCAGCGCCTTCACCTCGGCGCGTGACAGCGCCGCCTCCTCGCGCGGCCAGGGCGCCTGCAGGCCGGTGCCGCCGTCGATCTGGCGCGCCAGCAGGCCCACGGCCAGCGCGTAGTTCTCGGAATTGTTGTAGCGCAGCAGCGCCCGGAAGTTCGCCCCCACCAGCACCGCCGGGCCGCGCGCGCCCGCCGGGGTGAGCAGCGCGGCCCCCTCCAGCGCGGGCAGCGCGGTGCCGTCCAGGCTGCGCACGCCCTCGGCCGCCCAGGCGGCGCTGGCCTGGCGCACCCCGGCCAGCCCGGCGCGCGCGTAGTCGAAGCCCGGGGGCAGTTGCACCTCCACGCCCCAGGGCTCGCCGCCGCGCCAGCCCGAGCGCGCCAGGTAGTGCGCGGTGGAGGCGGCCACGTCGGGCACGCTGCCCCAGATGTCGCGGCGGCCATCGCCATCGGCATCTACCGCATAGGCCAGGAACACCGAGGGCAGGAACTGCGTGTGCCCCATGGCGCCGGCCCACGAGCCCTGCATGCGCTCGGGCGCGATGTCGCCCTGGTCGAGGATGCGCAGCGCCGCCAGCAGCTCGCGCCGCGCCCAGGCGCGCCGCCGCCCCTCGAAGCCGAGCGTGGCCAGCGCGTCCACGGTGCGGAAGCTGCCGAAGTTCTGCCCGTAGTTGCTCTCCATGCCCCAGATGGCGGTGACGATGGCGCTGGGCACGCCGTAGCGCGTGGCGGCGGCCTCCAGCGCCGCCCGGTGCGCGGCGCGCTGGGCCTGGCCCTGGGCGATGCGCTGGGGCGAGACGGCGGCGTCCAGGTAGGCCCAGGGCGTGCGTGTGAACTCGGGCTGCGCGCGGTCGAGCGCGATCACGCGCGGCAGCAGCTGGGCGCTGCCCAGCGCCTGGCGCACGGTGGCCGGGCGCAGGCCCTGGGCGAGGGCCTCGCGCTCCACCTCGGCCAGCCAGGCGGCGAAGCCCGCCTGCTGCGCGTCGGGCTCCGCCGGTGCCGTGCCGGCAGGCGCGGGCAGGGGGGCGGCGGGGACGGCCGGGGCGGAGGCTTGGGGCGCGGGGGCGCTGGCGCAACCCGCGAGGGCGAGGGCCAGCGCGGCCAGGGGCCAGAAGGAACGGGGGGAGGGGGCAGGGTGCATGCGTGGATTGTCCCCCGCCCGGGCCGTGCGCGTTACCAGCGGTAGGTGGCCGTGCCGATGAGCTTGCGCGGCTCCCCGTAGAAGCAGCCGTACATGGCGCAACTGCCGATGTAGGTCTTGTCGGCCAGGTTGCTGAGGTTCAGCGCGAAGCGCCACGGGCCGGTGTGGTAGCCGACCATGGCGTCGAACAGCGTGAACGAGGGCACGGAGACGGGCGTGCCGTGCGCCATGCCGCGCGCCTCGCCCATGTGGCGCACGCCCGCGCCCACCTTCAGCCCCGGCAGGCCGAAGGCGCCGAAGTCGTAGTCGGCCCACAGCGAGACCTGGTGGTAGGGCACGGCGATCGAGCGCGCGCCTTCCTGCGCGGGCTGCAGCGGGCTGGCGCGCACGGTGCGCGCGTCAGTGTAGGCATAGGCGGCGATCAGGTGGGCGTTGCGCCCGACGCGCGTGCGCGCCTCCAGCTCGGCCCCGCGCGAGCGCACCCGGCCGTGCTGGATGGCGTAGTTCGGGTCCTCGGGGTCGGTCACCGTGAGGTTGTCGCGCGTGAGCTGGTACACGGCTGCCGACACCAGCGTGTCCGCGCCCGGCGGCTGCCAGCGCACGCCGGCCTCGATCTGCGTGCCGGTGGTCGGCTTGAAGCGGCGGCCCTCGCGGTCGCGGCCTTCGGTGGGCTCGTAGGATTCGCTGTAGCTCAAGAAGGGCGCGACGCCGCCCTCGCCCAGATAGACCAGGCCCGCGCGGCCCGTGAAGGCGTTGCTTTTCTCGCCATCGGCCCACTTCTCACCCGTGAAGAAGGCGCGCTCGTCGTAGCGCAGCGTGTCGTAGCGCCCGCCCAGCAGCAGCACCCATTTCTCGCCGATCTTCATCTGGTCCTGCAGGTACAGGCCCATGCGCTTGGTCTGCAAGGTCGAGGAATTCCCTGCAGGCACTGCGGGGCCCAGGGGCTGGCCATAGACGGGCGCGTAGTAATCGAGGGGCTTGCCGCTGCGGTTGTAGCGCTCGGTTTCGTGCCGTGGTGTCGAATAGTCGAAGCCGATGAGGGCCGTGTGCTGCACGCTGCCATGCGTGCCCTGGTACTGCAGCGAGGTGTCGATGTTCGTGGCCGAGGAGCGGTCCCAGCGATCCTGGGCATCGCGATCCAGCGTGGTGCGCTGGTCGCTCGCCAGGCCCCAGATCCCCGCATTGTTGTAGGCGTTCTGCGCGTGGTAGTAGCGCAGGTTGTGGCGCAGCGTGAAGCGTTCGTTGAAGGCGTGCTCCAGCAGGTAGCCCACGGAGTAGCGCGTGAGGTGGAACTTGTCGTAACCGGGCTCTCCCGTGTAGAGATTGCGCGGCATGGGCCCGTTGGCGTTGGGCAGCACGGTGCCGGGGCCCGGTAGCCCGTAGACATAGGCCGTCTTGTCCTGGTGGTACTCGCCCAGCAGGGTCAGCGAGGTGCGCGCGCTGGGCTGCCACTTGAGCGCCGGGGCGAAGTAGGTGCGGTCGTCGGGCACATGGTTGATGAAGCTGTCGCTTTCGCGCGCCAGGAACGTGAGCCGGTAAGACCACTCGCCATCCGCGTCCAGCGCGCCGCCGAAGTCGCCCGACACCTGCTTGCGCGCGAAGCTGCCCAGCTCCAGGTTCAGCTCGCGCAGCCGCTCCGTGGTGGGGCGCTTGCTCACGGTGTTGATGATGCCGCCCGGCGCCGAGGCGCCGTAGAGCACCGAGGCCGCGCCCTTGAGCACCTCGATGCGCTCCAGCCCATACGGCTCCTGCCTGCCGTTGTAGTAGTTGACGGTGTAGGGCGTGCCGTCGCGCAGATAGGTGCCCACGTTGCTCGACTGGAAGCCGCGCAGGAAGATGCCGTCGGTCGTGCGGTCCAGCCCCTCGGTGCGGCTGATGCCGGCCACGTAGCCCAGCGCGTCCTGCAGGCTCTGCGCCTTGAGCGTCTCGATCTCCTCGGCGCCGACGACGCTGAGGGACTGCGGCGTTTCCAGAATCGGGGTGTCCGTCTTGGTGCCGGTGGCGCTGCGCCGGGCCGCGTAGCCGCGCAGCGGCCCCGTGGCGCTCTCGGGCTCGGTGCTGGCGCGCACCGTCACTTCGTCCAGCGTGGCGCCGGTGCGCGCCGGGCGCTCCACCACCAGCGTGCGCCCCTGTACGCGGCCCTGCAGGCCCGAGCCCGCCAGCAGCGCGCGCAGCGCGTCGGCCACGTCGTGCGTGCCCTGCACGGCCGGGGCCTGGCGGCCCGCCGCAAGCTCCGGCGCGAACGCCAGTTGCAGCCCGGCCTGCGCCGCCAGCGCGGCGAGCGCCGGGGCCAGGGGCTGGGCCGGAATGTCGAAGCGCGCGGTCTGCGCGGCGGCGCACTGCAGCTGCAGCGCCAGGGCCGCCGCCATGGCGGCATGGGCAACGCCGCGCAGGCGCAGGGTGTGGGGCAGGGTGGCGGGGGATCGCATGGCGGGTGAGTCCTTCGTTCAGGGTGAAATGTTGGCTTTCACCTTGCTGGACGAACGAGATGCGAAAACCCTGAAGGTTTTTTGCGCTGGGCCGTAAAGAATATCAATTTGATAGCTTCCAGCGCTTGACTGGCAAGGGTTTGAGGCCGATTTGGCTTATGAACTGCCTCGGTCGCTCATGGCGTGCTGAAATGCCTGTCGAGCTTGTCCAGCAGTGCCAGTCCGCGCTGCGGGTCGCCCGCCGCCGCCGCGGCGCGGAATTGCGCGGCCAGGTCATGCTGGGCCAGCGCGACCGTGGCCAGTTCGTCGAACAGGCGGTTCACGCTGACATGGCGGCTTTCCGCCAGTTCCTTCAGGCGGGCGTGCTTGTCGTCGGGAATGCGCAGGGTCACTACGGACATGTCAATCCTCCATCAAGAGTTCGGCCGGGGTCAGCGCGGCCAGATTCGGAAAACGCAGCTCGGCACGGCGGAAGTCGCGGGCGTTGTGCGTCACGATGGCGTGGGCGGACGCAGCCACCGCCAGCTCCAGGACGTGGTTGTCGGCTTCGTCCGGCAAGTTGGGCGGCCATAGGAAATACACATCCACCAGGCGGCTCGCGGCCATCAGCGCGTGGAACAGGGCCTGCCGTTCCTGCGGGTCGAGTGGGGAGGCCGCAAACAGCGCATGCCGCCCCAGCAGATCGCGGTATCCGGCGAACAAGGGCAAGGACATGCACACGTCGTAGCGCCCCGCCAGCCAGCGCCGCAGCACCTCGCGCGCCGCGCCATCGGCGCTGCGCAAGGCAGCGACAAAAACATTCGTATCGACAACCACGCGCTTCATGGGCTGGATGATAGCGCCGGAGATAGCATCCGGCCAAGGCGGGGTGCCCGCTCTACCGCCCCGCCAACAGCATGCCCCCGCCGTTTTCGCGCACCACGCGCACGGGCAGCACGCTGGGCAGCGCCTGCAGCCAGTCGGCCGCCTCGGCGATTTCCACCGTGCCGCTGATGCGCAGCCGCGCGGCGCGGGCGTCGGTGCGCAGGTCGAAGCGGGCATAGCGCGCAAGGCGTGCCGCGGCCTCGCCCAGCGGCACGGCGTCGAAGTGCAGGCGGCCGTGGCGCCAGGGCGCGGCGGTGCCGGGTACGGCCTCGGGCGTGCCGCCGGGCGTGACGCGCAGGCCCTCGCCCGCGCCCAGGCCGCCGGCCAGCATGGCGCCGCCGCGCTCCACGCGCACGCGCCCGGATTCGACCTGCACCAGCACGGCGCCGCCGGGCTCGATCTCCACGCCGAAGCGCGTGCCCAGCACGGTGACCGTCACGTCCAGCGCCTGCACCACGAAGGGCCGCTGCGCATCGTGCTGCACGGCGAAGAAGGCCGCGCCTTCGAGCAGCCGCGCGCCGCGGCGGCGGGCGTCGTAGGCGAAGGCGATGCGGCTTTGCGCGTCGAGCGTGAGGCTGGAACCGTCCGGCAGCGGCTGGGCCAGGCCGCGCCCGCGCGCGGCGGCGTAGCTGCCGTCCCAGCGCAGCGCCTGGTCGTGCCACAGGCGCCAGCCGAGAGCGCCCGCCACGCCGAAGCCGCCCAGGGCGAGCAGCGAGGCCAGGCTCTTGCGCCGCCCCTTGGCGCGGGCCTGCGGGCGCGGGTCGCCGCGCCAGTGGTGCAGGGCGGCTTCGATGCGGTCGCCAGCGGCGGCCAGGTCGCGCTCGATGGCGCCCAGCGATACGCCCAGCCGCGCGGCGATGGCCCCTTGGCTTTCGCCCTGCACGCGGTGGGCCAGGAAGGCTTCGCGCGTGCGCGCGGGCAGGGCGGCCAGCGCCGCTTCGACGGCGGCCAGCGCCTGGCGGTACATGAGGCCGTCGGCCACGTCCGGGGCGTGGCTGGCAGCGGCGCCGGTGGCGGCGTTCTCCAGCGCATGGCCGTGCAGCCATTGCGCGCGGCGCTGGCGGTCCAGGCCGATGTGCGCGGCAGCGGTGCACAGGTAGGCGCGCGCGTCCTTCACGGCATCCTCCACGTGCCCGCCCGCCGCGCCGCGCTGCTCGGCCAGGCGCAGCCAGGTCTCGTGGGCGATTTCGCGCGCGTCGTCGCCGTTGCGCGTGCGGTGGCGCAGAAAGCGCACGAGCGCGTCGTACCGCAAGGGGAATTCGTCAAGGAGGGAGAGGCGGGCCGGCGTGCGCATGGGGCGCGAGCATAGCAAATGAGAATGAATATCAGTATTTGCGCGCCACATTCCCGCGCGCACCGGGCGGCGCCCGCACCCGGCATACTTGGCGCTTTGCGCCTTGGCGCCGGGCAGCGTTTTTTCCTCCATGCACACCTTCCTCTGGCACGACTACGAAACCTTTGGCGCCAACACGCGCCGCGACCGGCCCGCGCAGTTCGCAGGCATCCGCACCGATGCCGAGCTGAACGAGATCGGCGAACCGCTGATGCTGTACTGCCAGCCTGCCAACGACTATCTGCCCGACCCCGAGTCCTGCCTTATCACCGGCATCACGCCCCAGCTGTGCATGGAGCGCGGCGTGCCCGAGCACGAGTTCGCCGCGCGCATCGAGGCCGAGCTGGCGCGCCCCGGCACCATCGGCGTGGGCTACAACACCATCCGCTTCGACGATGAGATCACGCGCTTCATGTTCTGGCGCAACCTCATCGACCCCTACGCGCGCGAGTGGCAGAACCAGTGCGGCCGCTGGGATTTGCTGGACGTGGTGCGCATGGCCTACGCGCTGCGCCCCGACGGCATCCGCTGGCCCACCAAGGAGGACGGTGCGCCCAGCTTCCGGCTGGAAGACCTCTCCAAGGCCAATGGCCTGGCGCACGAGGCCGCGCACGACGCGCTCTCGGACGTGCGCGCCACCATCGCCCTGGCGCGGCTGGTGCGCCAGCACAACCCCCGGCTGTTCGACTTCGCCCTGGGCCTGCACAAGAAGGACCGCGTGATGGCCGAGCTGCGCCTGCCCGCCACGGCGCAGACGGCGCGGCCTTTTCTGCACATCTCGGGCATGTTTCCGGCGCAGCAGGGCTGCATGGCCCTGATGTGGCCCCTGGCCAGCCACCCCACCAACAAGAACGAGCTGCTGGCCTGGGATCTGGCGCACGACCCCGCCGAGCTGGCCACGCTGCGCCCCGAGGACATCCGCCTGCGCCTGTTCACGCGCCAGGCGGAACTGCCCGAGGGCGTGACGCGGCTGCCGCTCAAGAGCGTGCACTTGAACAAGTCGCCCATGGTGGTGGGCAACCTCAATACCCTCACGCCCGCGCTGGCGCAGCGCTGGGGCATCGACGTGGAGCGCGCCGCCCGGCACGCGCAGGCCGCGCGCGCGCTGCCCGACCTGAGCGCCACCTGGGCCGCGGTGTTCGAGCGCCCGCAGGAGGGCGCGCCCGACGTGGAGCAGGACCTGTACGGCGGCTTCGTCGGCAACGAGGACCGGCGGCGCCTGGCGCAGCTGCGCCAGCTCTCCGGCGCCGAGCTGGCGCACGCGCGCACCGGCTTCGACGACCCGCGTCTGGGCGAGCTGCTGTTTCGCTACCGTGCGCGCAACTATCCGCAAACGCTCTCGGCCGCCGAGCAGCAGCGCTGGCAGCAGCACTGCGCGGCCTGCCTGCTGCAGGGGCAGGGCGGCGCGCTCACGGTGCAGGCGCTGTTCGACCGCATCGACCAGCGCATGGAGCAGGCCGAGGAGCGCGAGGACGAACGCGCCCACGACATCCTGAGTGCGCTGTACGACTGGGCCGAGGCCATCGTGCCCGAAGTGTGAGATGCGGCCCCCCCTGAGCGGCTGCGCCGCTTCCCCCCGCTCTCGCATTGCTGCGCAATGCGGGCAGGGGGACGACGCCAGCGCGGCGGGGCGGCGCGGCCGGCCAAGGCCCTTGCGCGGCGTCTGCTGGCCTGGGCCGCGCTGGTTTTGAGAATTTCTTGCCCATGGCTGCCACCCCACCCATCGACCTGAATGCGCCGCCGCCCGACGGCCCGCACTACCTGCAGTCCGTGACCGACATGGCCGAGCGCTGCCCGGTGGTGGCGCACAGCGCCATCTACAACGACAGCGGCATCAAGCTGGTGGAAAAGGGCGCGCGCATCGACGCGCGGCTGTACGACCGGCTGGTGCAGCACCGCCTGCAGGACGGCATCGACGGCCACCTGAGTGCCGAGGACGCCGTGGACCTGCCCGCCATCGCCGCCCTGGCGCGCCAGCGCTGCCAGGAGCCCCTGCTGCAGCGCATGGCCCAGGCCGTGGGCGGCGAGGCGCGGCTGCTGGCCCCGCTGGCGGCCCTGCCGCTGCCCGCGCCCATGGCCTTCAAGCTGACGGTGATGCGCGAGCAGCAGCCCGCGCTGCTCGCGCACAGCGTGGGCGTGATGCTGGTGGCCCTGTACCTGGGCCTGCAAAGCGGCCTGGACGCGCCGGGCTGCGCCCCCCTGGCCGCCGCGGCGCTGCTGCACGACATCGGCGTGCTGCACATGGACCCCATCTGGCGCGACCCGGCGCACAAGGTGGCCGGCGCCGGGCGCAAGCACCTGGTGGCCCACCCCGTCACCGCCATGCTGCTGGTGCGCGCGCAGCCGGACTACCCGCCCGCCGTGGCGCAGGCGGTGCTGGAGCACCACGAGCGCATGGACGGCACCGGCTACCCGCGCGGCCTGGAGGGCGCGCGCATCTCCGCCATGGGCCAGGTGCTGCTGCTGGCCGAGGTGGTGGCTGCCTTCTTCGATAAATACGCCGACCACCCGGCCCAGCGCCTGTCGCTCACCCTGCGGCTGAACCACCGCAAATTCCCTGCGCCGCTGGTGGCGCTGGTGCTGCCGCTGCTGGCCGATGCCAGCACCACGGGCGCCGACCCCCAGGCCATGCAGCACGAGGCCGAGCAGCACGCCAGCGCGCTGGCCCAGGCGTTCGCGCGCTGGGCACAGCTGCGCGCGCCCTTGGCGGCCGGCATGCCCGAGGCCGGCGCCTTCATCGATGCCCGCCTGGCGGCACTGCAAAAAGCCCTTACCGAGGCCGGCTCGCACCCGCGCCAGCTGGCCGACATGCTGCCCCTGCTGCAGGGCGACGGCCAGGGCCTGGCCGAGCTGGCCCTGGTCGGGGGCGAAGCCCTGTGGCAACTGCAGGCCCTGGTCAACGCCGTGCAGCGGCGCTGGCCCCGGCTGGCCGAGCGCGCCAGCGCGGGCGACGCCGCCGTGGCCGACTGGTGCGACGCCTGCGGCCAGTGGCTGGCGGGCGTGTGAGGCACGCGCGCAGGGCGTTGTGCATGAAAATGGCCTCCAGCCCTTGCCAGCCAAGCGCTGGCAGCTATCAAATCTGAAACCATCGACCCCATGCACAACCCGCACGACCCCCGCGTTCTGCCGCTGCGCGACGGCGTGAGCCCGAGCTGCGTGGTGCTGCCCTCGCGCGTGGAGGGCAGCCTGCTCGACTTCCTGGCCCAGCGCCTGCCCGCCGTGCCCCGCGACGACTGGGTGCGCCGCATGGCCGCGGGCGACGTGGTGGACGAACACGGCCAGCGCGCCACCCCCGAGCGGCCCGCCGTGCCCGGCCTGCGCCTGTACTACTACCGCGCGCTGGCGCACGAGGCCGCCATCCCGTTCGAGGAAAGCGTGCTGTTCCAGGACGAACACCTGGTGGTGGCCGACAAGCCGCACTTCCTGCCCGTGGTGCCCACCGGGGCCTACCTGCAGCACACGCTGCTGGTGCGCCTCAAGCGCAAGCTGGGCCTGCCCGAGCTGTCGCCCATCCACCGCATCGACCGCGACACCGCCGGGCTGGTGCTGTTCTCGGTACAGCGCGCCACGCGCGGGCGCTACCAGGCGCTGTTCCGCGAGCGCAGCGTGCGCAAGGTGTACGAGGCCGTCGCGCCGTGGCGGCCGGAACTCGCGTTCCCGTGCGAGCGCATCAGCCGCATCGAGGAAAGCCCGCAGTTCTTCCGCATGCACGAAGTGCCCGGCGAGCCCAACGCCCACACGCGCATCGCCGTGCTGGAGGTGGCCGCCCCCTGGGCGCGCTACCGGCTGGAGCCCATCACCGGCAAGCGCCACCAGTTGCGCGTGCACATGAACGCGCTGGGGCTGCCGCTGCGCGGGGATGCGTTCTACCCCGAGGTGAACGATCCGCCGGACGGGGACTATTCCAATCCGCTGCAATTGCTGGCGCGGCGGCTGGAGTTTGTCGATCCGGTGACGGGGGAAGGGCGGGGGTTTGAGAGTGGGTTGGGGTTGAGGTAGGGGGCGTTTGGTGGGAGGCGACCCTATAGGGAGCCTCTCATAACCCCTGATCCGCGCAGAACATCAATGCCATCCGCGCATATTCCCGAGCCTTGAGTGCGCGGTAGCGCTTGCTCAAGGGGCCGAGCCCCGTGCCCCCGGGGCCTGGCGGCCCCAGCGGCTCATGCTTTCGCTGTGTGCGGACGCACCTGTGCCTTGCAGGTGCCCGGTTGGGGCTTGAAGAACGCATCCACGCCCCGATGCAGGAACGACGCCAGGCGTTTCATGTTGTAGCAGGCAGCCATCATCGTCATCGCCACCGTGGCCCGCGCCTGCCCGATCGTGCGCACGAACTTGCCGCCCATGTGCCGGATGCCGGCAAACGCATGTTCGACCTGGGCACGCTTGCTGGCAATGCGCTGGTTGCGCCGCTTCTGGCACTCGCTCAGGGGCTGGCCCGGCTGGGCCCTGCGCTGCATCGCGTCCACGAAGCCCAGCACTTGCAGCATCTGTCGACGCTGCCGGCTCGCGTAGGCCTTGTCCGTGTGCACGCTGCGCCCGGTGTTGTGCATGTCCAGCACCTCGTCGAAGTGGTGTCCGTCGTGCTCGCTGGCTGTGCCCGTGGCGATGCGGCGGATGAAGCCGTGCTTGAGTGACCTTGCCCCTGGAATCCGTATCCCATAGCTGATCTCATGAGTTGGCTTGCCGTGGTTGATTGGCAAGCCAGTCCTGCTCGAACTGCATTGGGCTGACGCAGGCCAGCGTCGAGTGCAATCGAGCACGGTTGTACCAGAGCAGCCAGGCTATGGTTTCGTCCTTCGCCTCGCGCCTGGTCTTGAAGCGCTGGCCGTGCAGCCGCTCCACCTTCAATGACCCGAACAGCGTCTCGCTGCAGGCGTTGTCCCAGCAGTTGGCTTTGCGGCTCATCGAACTGGTGATGCCGCACGCCTTGAGCGCGTCCTGGAAGTCGTGGCTGGCGTACTGGCTGCCCCGGTCGCTGTGGAAGATCAACCCGGCCTGCTTGTGCGGGTGGCGCTTGAATCACGCCATGCGTAGCGCGTCGATCACGATGTCGCGCGTCATGTCACCCCGCAGCGACCAGCCCACCACCTGGCGGCTGAACAGGTCGATCACCACCGCCAGGAACAACCAGCCCTCGTCGGGCTGGCCTTGCGCACAAAGTGCTCGTGGTAGCCCGCTATGCTGATTCGCAGCACCCGGCATTGCACCGAGATCGGCCACACGCGTCGGTGGCGTTGGACGAAGGCGTACTTCACCGCTGCGCTTTCGCGAAGTACGCCGTCGCTTTTTCCAGGATGTCGCGCTCCATCTTCACACGCGCCAGTTCCGCGCGCAGCCGGCTGATCTCCATCTGCTCGGCGCTCACAGGCTTGCTGTCAGCGCCACTGAGCTTGCCTTCGCGCTGCGCCTTGACCCAGTTGAACAAGGTCTGCTCGACCACGCCCAAGGTGCGCGCTGCCGCCGCGATGCTCTGCCCGCCCTCAACCAGCCGCACTGCCTCTTGCTTGAATTCGAGCGTGTAGCGCGCTCTTGCCGTCTTCGTCATTTACGTCTTCCTTGCTTGCATTGAAACACTCAGCAAGGGATACGTCTTTCGGGGGCAAGGTCATTCCAGGGGCAAGGTCACAGGCCCTGCCTTGTGCGGTAGATGATGTTTTCCGCATTAAGCTTGGATCGGCCTCTCAGGCGTTAGCCGGAAAAATGCAATGGGCATGCAAAGGTTGAGAAAAATCAATACTCCTCCGGAGGCTTTGCCATCTACTAAAAAAAGTAGACGGGACTTTTTGGGGCGCCGCATGTTGCTGATTGTTGTCTTTTATGATAGACGGGGCAATATGATAAAAAACAAGGGGGGGATATGTGCCTGGGTGGATTTCTGCGCTGCTGTGGTGCGAGATGTGCCATGCTATGGCGAAACATTGTATGGGTATTTGCTTTGTGTCCATGTGCGGTTTCACCATCGCCTTCGTTAGCTCAGGTTATTCAGCGTGGCGAATCTACTTCGCCGGTAGATTTTTGGTACTGGGCAAAAAGTGACCAAAAATATTTGAGTATCATTGCGCTAGATGCCAGGCGTCAGCAGGCTGTGATTAAAATAGATGGTGGGCGTCTCATTGTTACGAAACGTGGCGCTGCAATTCCTGGGTTTTCAGTTTATCTGGCAGGAATATCTGGTAGTACAGCGGTGTTTCAACCTTTAGCTACAGCCGGCGAAGAAAAAGTTGATCGCATCAGTATCACATTGCTCAATGGGAGTCAGATTACAAGCATTGCGCGCTTGCAGCCCCCAGCGCGATCATCTACAGGCGGATGGGTGATTCTGCCGTGATTATGAAAAAAATTCTCGGAGGAATGGCTTTTGGCATCGTGATTCATCTGATGTTGGGAGATATTGCTTATGTAAAGCGCAAGTTTCTGAGGATTTTTGGATTTATATTATCTTTTTGCGGCGGAAGATGGGGTGATGTTTTTGGTGCATTGCTTGTATTATTTTTGCTTTTGTTCTTTCCGCAAAATCTGGTTGCGTCAACGCAGAATAGATCGATTCCAATAAATGCAAAGACGCTGCAGAATGATTTGCCTGGCGTTGCTAGGTTCATTCGTGATGAGAATAATGTAAGCATTATAGAATTTTCGGGAGATTATGATAGGGGGCTTTATGCTCCTCGTAAGACGATTGGAAAAGAGTTTCTTCGCGCGCATGCCGATGTTTATGATTTCTTGGTGGTATTTACAAGTTTTGAATTTCCTACAATCTCAAGTGATGGAGTAGATGCGCGAGCTTTCTATAATGATGTCCGCAATGATGTTGAGGGTATTGGCCTAGAGGTATTTGATAATTCTCGTTCATTTGGTAGCGAGGGGGTTTTGCAGGGCTATTTGGATATGGCAGCCATTACTCGCATGTCTGCCTCCATGTCAAATCCAAACTATGATTCAATGCTGTCCACGTTTGCCCATGAGGTACAGCACCGTTGGGGGTCGTATGTCAGATTTCGCGACTGGAATGGGAAAGTAAGCGAAGCCCTACTTGGTGAGAGTGGCTCCCACTGGAGTTACCCCTTGGATTCGCAAGGGTCCGTCATGTATGGGGCAAATTGGCGAGATAATGGTGATGGTTCATTCACCAATACGGAAATTAGGAGTATTTATAGTCCGCTAGATCTTTATCTGGCTGGAATGATCGATAAGTCGAGGGTTCCCCCTTTTGTTTTTGTCGAAGCGGCTAATATTGATGCGACAGCTTTGCCGCCGCCAGTTGGTACAACTATTCGCGGAATAAAACGCACCGTTACTGTTGATGATATCATTTCTGTCGAAGGACATCGTATACCAAGTGCAGATGCATCGCAGAAATCTTTCCGTTTTGCGTTCATCTATCTTGTTCGACCTGGCGAAGCAATTGACCCGGCGCAAGTTAATGTTGTAGCCCAAGCGCGTCGGCAAGTCGGTTTGCGTTATAACGCATTGACTCATGGGATGGGGAATGCTAATGTATTTTCAGAGCCAACGCATACGGCAAAACCGGGCTTCCCTATCACCATCTTGCCGCCAGGTACGCCTGACGCTGCAAATCCAGGGAATAATGCAGCCGGTCTTGCTTGGCTGAAAATACAGCAGAAGCCTGATGGTTCTTTCATGGATGCCGCAGGACTCGCTCCCCGGGATACGCTCCTCGCTCGCTCCTACCTCCGCACAGCCGATCCTGTATATAGCGGATTAAATTCCGCTCGACTCTGGCTTGCCAGCCAAGAGGCAAGAAACACCGATTTTCTTGCTAGGAAGTTAATCGAGAGCACAGCCTCTGAACGCAGCGTTGACGATGTTTCCATGTTGCTGGGGGGGCGTAATCCTGACGGTGGCTGGGGCCTGGGTGATGGTTTGCGAAGCAACCCTCTCGATACGGCACTTGCCCTACAGGCGTTGCGCAAGGTCAATGCCGATGGAATCCTCCTCAAACCTGCGATGGACATCTTGCTTTCGTGGCAAAACGCCGATGGAGGTTGGGGGAATGCGCCAAATAGTCCTAGTCGAGTGACTGTTACATCGCAATCGCTCAAGGCATTGGCCGGCCTTGTTGACGGGAATCCAGATCTTGTGAAATCACGGCGTTTTCTTAAGGAACATCAAAATACTGACGGGGGGTTCGGGGATGGCGTCAGTTCAATTCATGATACCGCCAATGTGGTATTGGCAATGTCCGAGGCTGGATTCAGGTCGGATATCAATATCGCGACTGCGGAGCGCTTCGTTGCCGAAAGTCAGCGCCTAGACGGGAGTTGGCAGGGGAGCGTCTACAGTACGGTTCTGGCTTTGCAGTTGCTGGGCAATGCATCTTCCACAAATCTTGCTATTGAGAGCCTTCGGGCTTTTCCTCTGCAGGTTTTCGACGGACAAAGGGTGACCCTTTCGGCGAAGGTCATCAATTTGGGAACGATTCAATCCATACCGAGCACCGTGCGCTTCTTCGATGGTGATCCTGCCGCTGGAGGCATACCTATTGGCGAGCCTGTGGCAATTCCAGCGTTGGTAAGCGGCGACAGCAAAACGGTTCAAGTCATCTGGAATACCACTTCTCGGGCCGGACCACATACGGTATTTGCCGTCGTGGACCTTGAACAAGCCATCGCTGATTTGAATCGGCAGGACAACATCACATCGCTGCAGTTGATGGTGCAAGATGCCAATCAACTTGCCGACCTGCTGGTAGCGGACGGTGATGTGTGGGCAACACCATCGACGATATCAACGCTCCCCACAAATATCCAGATCAGCGCACTCGTCAGCAATGCCGGCGTTGCGGCCGTGAGCAACGCGAAAGCTGTCTTGTGGCGTGGTACCGGGGAATCTCGGATCCGGGTTGCCGATGCTGTTTTCGATGTGGCGGGACGCGCAACAACCGGACTGCAATTCCAGACCATGCTTTCCGAGGCCGGTGCTACGGTCTATACCGTTGAGCTGGATCCCGAAGGGCTTGTTAATGAGGCCACTCGATCCAACAACAGCGCTTCCGTTACGCTCAGGACTACGGGTGGCGTTTCACTGTCAGTAAACAAGTCGGACATCACTATATCTCCGGAGAAGCCGCGTCCGGGGGCTGATGTGGCATTTACCGTGCGGTTGCTCAACGCCGGTACATTGGATTCGACGTCCTTCAATGTTCGCTACAGCATTCGCTCCCAGTCGGGCACGATCCCCATGCTGACCAATGTGGTGCAGATCGCTGCGGGGGCAGCCGCCGAACAGCAGATTGCGTGGCGGGCAGGGCAGGGCGGAAGCTATAGCTTCGTCGTGGAGATGGACCCTGAAAAGAAGAGTGGTGACGAAAACACTGCTGATAACGTCGCGATAGTGGATTTCGACGTAGCTGCCACATCCGGCTTGAACTTGGCAGTGAGCTACAAAGACCTGAGTTTTGCGCCTACCCCAGCGCTGGAAGGCTATAACGTCGCAGTTAGCGCTGTTGTGCGTAATGTGGGCGATATCCCTTCATCCAGCTTCAATGTCCAGTTCCATGACGGAGATCCAGAGGCCGGAGGTGTATCTATCGGCGTGGCTCGCATCACTGCCGTGCCGCCAGACGGCGAGGCAACCGCGACTGTCAACTGGGAAGTTCCGACGGCCGCGGAACGTCTTGTTTTCGTATCGGTAGATCCGGAACATGTCCAAACCGGTGAAATAACGCTGGAAGACAATATTACATTTAAGAATATAAAGGTACTAACCTTACCGGATTTCGCTATTTCCCAAGGAGCCATTACCCTCACGCCATCCATACCCAAGCCCGGTGAGGTCTCCACCTTGTCCGTAGTGGTTTCCAATCTGGGCGAGCAGGCCGCGAGTAATGTCGTGGTGAGTGCATTCATTGGTGGGGACGATAGCGGAGTTAAGTTGGCACCTGACGTAGTGCTGCCCTCAGTAGAAGGCAAGGCCAATTCCATCGCACATTTTGAATTCAATGCTCCTGCCAGCTCGGGCCTCGGTTTCATCACGGTAGTGGTGAACCCCTCATTTACTGTCAAGGAACGTATTCGCACCAACAACAGCGCGAAAATTCCCTTCGGAACGCAGGAGGGAAACTTTGCTCTTTCCGAGGCCTATATTTCTCCGAATGGCGATGGAGTCAAAGACAGTACGGTCTTAAGCTACCGGCTGCCGGCAGCCATGCCGGTGAGCATTCAGGTACGAGATGCATCCGGCAGATTAGTGCGTACCACCGCGTTGAAAGCCTCCGAATCTTCTGGTTCATGGCAATGGGATGGCCTAGACGATGATGGCAGGCTTGTGCAGGACGGAAGATACGATTTGACCGTGCGGAATATGGACGGCGTAATCATGGGGGGTGATTCGGTGGAGGTGGACACCAACCGTAGCTCGCTGTTGTCTGCGATAGGTTCTTCGTACGGTACTAATACCCGTCTGACATGTAACTTTCCTTCGGCTTCGCGAGCTACATCGATTCCGGACGGCGCAGGTTTCTATATTGATGTTCCCACCGCACGGGATGTTTGGGAAGACTTGCCTGCGGGCATCTATCGAATCGATGATTGGGGACGGGGATTGCGGAAAGTATTGGGTGGCTTGCTGGAGCGGGCTGACAGCGATGTGCCTTCAAGGTGGGATTCTTTTGTCACGAATAACCAGGGTACGCATATCGTAGCGTACAACCGGGAAAAGCACCAGCTCGTATCTGCGGGGGGCGAAGGTGAGGAAAGAAGAGTTATTTACAATAAGCACATTCAAATGCTTGCAGGACTAGCCAATGAAGATAAAGAAGTCATTGTTACTGCCGATGATGGTGGCTTGAATGCAATAAATATCACGACCGGCGCTCAGCGTGATCTAGGGGTGTCCAGCGTTAATGGTGTGCAGATATCTTCGGATGGAAGTAGGCTTATTGCCAAATCTGCTGATGATGGTGACGTGCTCATCGATCTGATCGATGGGAATCGCAAAATTTTGGATGGTGAATATTATTGGACGCCCAGTGGTGATTTTTTGGTTGCCAATCTGCATAATAAATTTATTCTGCTTGATAAGGCTGGTAATGCCTATAGGGAAATTGAAATTCCGTTCCAGAGTGGAAACGAAGCTTGGGCAGATGACTCCTCCGAGCTTTATGTTCCCATGGTGCAAGAATGTCGTGGAGGCGGTGACATATTCAGGGAATGTCCTGTCGTTATCCGGCGCATTGATATCCGGTCGGGGCGTTTTGTCGATCTCACTGCATTCATGCACAAGATCGAGCCGAATGGCGATAGGCTTTATGTTGACTTGACGGCTATTCCCGGGCGAAATGAAGTGCTTGCCCATAGTTATCCAATATCCATAGAGCATAGATATGCTGAAAGAAAAAAATCCAAGGCGGCTGCATTTGATGATGATAATTCCGACTACCGTGTAATTGGTCTCAGAGATCCTGTTGAAGTGACGGGGGTATTATTTGGCGATGCACCTCCGACTATAAGAGTTGGGTCTGCTCTAGAACATGCATGGAATGAAAGTGACTTCATTGAATATGGGCGGGGATTGATCTATAGAACCTCATTAAGTTCTGTAGACGGCTCTTCCTGTGGTGTGGATGATACGTCCTACCGTGAGGATGCTTACGTTTTCCGTTCGTTGGCTAACCTCCAAATCGATCTGGTGCTGTCTCGTAGAGCAGATGGCAACTCGGTAAAAGTACATGGTGGTGTGGCCGATAAAAATTTCGCACGATATTGGTTGGAGTATGCGAGTGATGACGCTCCAGACGTCTGGCACCCTATCCTCGCTGCTGAATCAACTGCCGTCTGGAACAAAGATCTCACTACTTGGGCTGCGCCAGGCGTGGGAAGGTATGCCCTCCGCATGACAGCGGAAGATCTAGCTGGCAATAAGAAGCAGAAGCTTCGGAGGATCACTATCGCCGAGGCGGGGCCACCAATTACGAATATTCTTCGGGAGCCAGCCTATATCTCGCCTAATGGTGATGGCAGCAACGATGAGATGAGGTTGAGCTACAGAGTGCTGGAACCTGTTCATTTGGAATTCAGCATCTTTAATCGGCAAGGCGTTTTGGTGCGGACGATCTCTCGTGATCACCCCGTTGGAGCTATCGATGCAAATATCCTGTGGGACGGTAGAGATAATAATGGTCAGATTGTTGTGGACGGAGAATATAGAATAAATGTTGTTGGTTTTGACTTTTTTGTGACTGTCGACAATGCGGTTCCTATAATCCATGCATTGAGTAATTCTGAGCCGTTTAGTGTTGTTGATGGGTCAATGATCCGTACTACGGTTCTGCGAGGATCCGTCAGCGATGTTAATTTCAAATCAGTGCAATTGGAGATCGGTGATGGAGTTTCTCCATCAAAATGGCGATCTTATAGAACGTCCTTGAGCGTTATCGATAGTGAAAACAAGATAAATAAGGAATTTTCTGTTTACCTTCCGCTTGTGGATTATGTGGATAGGCGGTTCAGGCTGGTTGTGGTTGACCTCGCTGGCAATCGTACGGTACAGCAATTTGAACCGTCATTGGAGGATGCTAAAATTCTCCTTATCGGGCAAATCATGGCGAATGATTTGCCTGATGGGGAAATTCATCCGAATCCTGGGGAGAGTCTTCGCATTCTTTATAACTCAAAAGCAAAGCAGCTGCGACCTGCTGCAGGCATTGCATTGGTGTTTGCGGAGACATTGAATGACCCCATTGTTTCTGTTTCCATTCAGTTTAATGAGCTGGCTCTCGCGGAAAAAGGGGAATGGCTGGAGCAGCCCAATGTTCAGGTTTATCCCATCTATGATGGGATGGGTATCCATTATTTGAATAATGCGGAAAAACAGATTCCCCACGTCGAGACTGTAGAGAATTCTGTCCTGGATGAGAGTGGCGCTATTCCACAGAATTATGGGATGGTCGCGTTCTTTAATAAAAATATTTCTGTGGAGCAAGGTGTGAGCATCCGGCTTAAACTTGTTGGCCGGAGTGGTTTGCAATATCTTACGGATGCAGTTGCTGTTTATGATAATAATTATATAGGTTTTAAGAGGGGGTTCGCTAGTGTCGGATCACTTGAGGGCGTTTTGGTTCTGAAAACAGCTGGTATCGCGCGTTCTCTTGAGGTATTTGCATCTAGTGATGATGATCCTAATTTTTCGATTGAGCGCAAGATACATAGTCAATCATTAAACTCTGTTGTTCCTCCTTCTGAGTTTTATTTCTCTCGTGAGGGGCGATATGTTTCTTGCGCGAGATATAAATTGCGTGCAGAAGTTGTTCTGGAAGATAATCGCAGAAAAATCGAGACCACCATGGTGGCGCTAGGCTGCGGTGGAGTTCAATTCAAGGTTCGCCCAAATTTCACGGCTTGTGATGAGCCTGCCATGCACCAATGGCATGTATTCGCAACTCCAGAGCCTGGAGATGCAGGACGCGTGCCGCTAGTGACATTCGAGGTTTATGTGGAGAGGCCTGATGGTGGTCGTCAGTTGATCTTTAATGTGGTTGATCCAAAATATCAGGACTATGAATTCACGTTTGAACACGGATCATTTCCTGAAGGTGATGTTACGCTGCTCGGGATAACTACAGACCGGGATGGGGTGCAGCGCAGCAGCCGTCTTGCAGTTCCCATCGACCATACGCCTGCGTCGCTGAGAATTACCTATCCGCAAGAGAATCAGCGTGTTTGCGGAATTCCTGAGTCGCATAGGGGAGGAGCCGGTGTAGGAGAGGCTTTCGCCAACGTGCTGCGGCCGATTTCTGAAATCGAGGACGCCGCAGGTTTCGATTACGAATTGAATTTCGAACTACCTGACGGTGATCAGTCTTGGCAGCCTGTGGAGGGCCGTCTGCCGAGTATTTATGGACCTGATCCTACGGATCCACCGGATTGGAACGATAGCCAGCTTCCCTACGAGAAAAGAGAATTTCTTCGGAGTTCCAAGGGGAAAAAAGATCGTTCTTACATGACAGGACGGCGCATAGCTGGAGAGCTAGGGCCAATTGTCAATATTTCGGGCCCTGTCGCAGCCCGGGTGGTGGTATATGATTGGTCTGGAGCGCGCTCTTGCCGGCAGGTCAATTTCTACCTTGATGGTACCGTTGATGTCGATGCACCGAGTGTCGATATGCGGCTTTTCTCGCCCGGCACGACCAGCAGCTTGAGTAGCGTATCGCTGGCGATAAATCCGATGGAACCGGTAAGTGTGACCGTGGATGTCCGCCGTGTCGTTGTGGTAAATGATCAGCGCTCTCTCGCGGATGGCATCATTCGCCGAATCGTCAACAAATTGCCCGTGCTGGCAGGCCAGAGGGAGATCGTTTGGGACGGTAAGGATGACGCTGGTCATTACGTGCTCGATGGTGAATACACTTTCGATATCAGCTATGAGGATGGCTGCGGCAACAAGAAAGTACCCAGAGCCGGTCCCGTTCTCGATACTGTCCGCCGCAGCTTGATCGTCCAGGTGGACAGGACGCCGCCTGATTTGCAAATCAATAAGCCAGCGGCCGGGAATGTTACCAGTTCGTTCCTGGATGTTATTGGCAGCATCAAGGATAAAAACCTGCTGCAATGGGTTCTTGAATACAGCACTGACAAGGAGCCAGACATTTGGACCATCATTGCATCCAGAACCAAGGCGGTCGATCTGCAAAAGCTTGCAGTGCTCGATGCCACTATGCCAAGAGGCACCATCACGTTGCGTTTGAGGGCAAGCGATAAGGTTGAGTTGAGTTCAGAGGCTGTACGCGTGCTTCGGACCCAGGATCCCATTGCGTTGATTCGCAAGTTCGAAGCATCTCCCTACCCGTTCTCACCGAATGGTGATGGCCGACTGGACACCTCGCGGATTGTTTATGACGTATTCCAACCCGTAGAAATGAATCTAACCATCAAGCGAGGCGGTGTCGTGGTGCGAAAACTCCTGTCGCAGGTCTTTACAACGCCGGGCGAGCGTACTGTTATGTGGGATGGCAAGAATTCGGCCCTTGTCCCTGCATTGGATGGTGAATATATCCTGGAAATCAAGGCAATATCCAGTGCTGATCCGACCAATATTCAAACAGAAGAGACCTCGGTGTTGCTGGATACCACTGCACCGCAGTTCACTCTGAAGTCTGAATTGCGCCCGTTCCTGCCTGGCAACGCAGCGTTCATAGGTTCTATCGCGGACCTGACGCTGAACAGCTATCAAGTCTATATCGTTGGCCCATTGCCAGGTACGAAGCAATTGCTGCTTGCGGAAGGATCACAAACCTTCGCGAATACAATGCTGGGGAGCCTGGATCAGCTTGGGTTGGATGATGCGCGATATCGGATTCGCGTGGTTGCGAACGATGAAGCCGAGAATTACACCGATTTTCAATCGACCGAGTTCGAGATCGATTCGAAAGCACCTGTAGTTTCGTTCTCGAACCCAGTGTCGGGAACTTTCGTCAGCCGAGCCAGGCCGGCCGACATCAGCGGCGCCGCCGATGACATTAATCTTCTCAGTGTGGAGTTGGCGATCAAGGATCAGCGTGTCCTTGCGGCGCCTGTGGCGTCATCTCCCACCGCTGTGTTGTTCCCCTTCGACGGCTCGACTGTTCCGGATGGTATTTATCCGACACAGTTGATCGGAACGGACAGGTCAGGCAATGTCGGTGTGGCTAATACATCGATCAATGTCGACAACACCCCGCCAACGGCAGTCATCACGGTACCAGCAGCCAATGCTGCTATTGGAACCAGGATTGCGGTGATTGGAACTGCCAGCGATGTCAACATGGAAAGTTGGAAACTTGAGATCGGTAGCGGAGTGGGACAGAGCCTGGATGGCTTGACCGTCATCAATAGGGGAACAGGTGGGATACAGAATCGCGAATTGGGTTCGTTGATCGGTCTGCCCCCGGATGGCCCCGCCACATTGCGGCTCACTGTACTCGACAAAGGTGGCAATACGTCGATCTTCGACGTGCCATTGCAAATCGACACGACGCCTCCGAATGCGCCCGTTCTGTCCGGGCGGCGTGAGCAACGCAGCGATGCGCGGTTGAACTGGACGGCGACAAACGAGTCCAGCCGCATCAGTGGCTACAACCTCTACCGGAACGATATCCGGGTCAACGCCGCACCGCTTTCCGGAATGGAATATCTGGACGTGCGGTTGCTCGATGGAAGTTACGCCTACGCGGTTGCCGCGCTATCGCATAGCGGTCTGGAGAGTCCACGCTCCAATACCGTCACCATCAATATCAATGAGCGCGGGCCGACCGCGCAAATCACCAAACCTACGCACCATACGTCAGTGAGTGGAGTGGTGTCCATTGAGGGCAGTGCCTTCGCATCGATGAATTTCCGTGCATACGAGGTTGCAGTCGGGGCAGGAGAGACGCCGACCACCTGGACCGTCCTGCGGACATCGGCACTTCCAATCCAGGGTGGAGTGTTGTCGAACTGGTCTACCGTGGGCCTCCCGGAGGGGGCAATCTACAGCATTCGGCTTACGGCGGAAGACATCCAGGGAGGAGTTTCTACCGCCGTAGTGGTAGTTTCCATTGACAATCTGGCTCCCGCGAAACCCATGGGTTTGCAGGCGCAGCTTTCCGGCTCCAGCGACGTGGTTTTGAACTGGATTGCCAACACGGAATCGGATCTCGCCGGTTATCTACTCTACCGTGACGGACAACTGGTGAACCAGATTGATCTGAATGACAACTCTATCCGGCCCTATCTGCTTAACGCGGCGACCTATCTGGACAAAGCACTCCCGGACGGTACGTTCGTCTATACCGTGGTCGCTGTCGATCAGGCGGAAAACCAGAGTAGCCGCTCCGATCCCGCTAGCGTGCTGGTGGACAATCGCACACCGCAAGCGACGATCATTCAACCTGTCGACGGGGCAAACGTCGATGGTGTGGTGTACGTGCGAGCAGTCAGTCCGGACAAGGATATTGCCAGCGTTCGCTTCGAGTACAAGCCGGCATCCGCTTCCACTTGGACCCCTATCGGCACCAGTAATAAGACACCCTACAGCACCAATTGGGATACCAATGGGTTGGCCGATGGCGGTTATCAGCTTCGCGCGGTGGCCACGGATTTGGCTGGCCATACCGACCCGGTGCCACCCACCATTGCGGTGACCCGGAAAAACCTTCAGCGGCCATTGGCGCCTTCCGAATTGACCGCGCTGGTTGATGGTGGGACCGTGACCCTGAATTGGACTGCCAGCGGCAGCAGCAACGTGCGCGGCTACCACGTGCAGCGCTCGGACGCGGCGAATGCGGATTCCAGCTCGATCCGCTTGACTTCTACGATGATAGCCAGCACGACCTTTGTGGATATAGATCGGCCTGATGGCAACTATCGGTACCAGGTGCTGTCGGTCAACAGCGATGACAACGAGTCGGATCCGTCCTCTCCAGCCGTCGCAGTGGTTTATTCGGTCTATTTGAAGCAACCGTACACGCCGGTGGCATCTGTTTCTTCTCCATTGAAGGGCAACTCTCCAAATGCCACGGATGCAGTTGCGATAACGGTCGTTCCAGAGAGCGGAGCCACGGTTTCTCAGTCGGCTGTTCCCGACGCCAGTGGTGAATTCAGCAGCGATGCCGTGCCGCTGGAAAAGGGCGGTAACGGAATATCGGCCCGGCAAACCGATCCGCAAGGCAATCACAGCAAAGTCGCGAGTGTGCGTGTAGCGCGAGGCGATCTGCCTGCACCGCCTGATCATGTCACTGCCGCAGCCTCTGGCAGTGCGTATCTGGTCACCTGGACCCCGAGCAGCAGCACGGATCTTGCCGGATATGTGGTTCAGATCGACGGTAAACCAATGCCAATGCCGTTCAACTTTGTCGATGCCACGGCAAGTTCGAGCGCGGGCGGGTATGCCAGTGCAGATCGAGCGATTGATTCGTACGATTACACATATTGGCAGCCGGCATACAAAGATACGCATGCGAGTATTGAGTTGCGAGCTGCTGGCAAGGAGCTCATTACAGAGTTATCGATCCTCTGGAATTCGTATGTGTATCAGAGCCCAATGCGTTTCAGCATCGAAGCCTGGGATGGATTCGTATGGGTACCGCTGAAGGAGGAGCAAGCGAATTCTGAGAACAGCTTGCAGCTGCTGCTGGATCCGCCTTATTACACCGATCGCATTCGCATTTCCATCGGAACAAGTGAGTATCGCTACCAGGCTCCGACGATCAGCAATGTGAAAGGCAAGTCACTGCCGGTTGTCGTGGGCACTTCGCAGAACATGTCCGTTGGCGATGGCATTCACACGGTCTCTGTGCGGGCCCTGAGTACCCTTGGTCTGTTGGGTACTGCGGCCAGTTCCAGTCCGAGTGGCATTGGTGACTACACGCCCCCTCCGCCTGTGGAGGCCAGCGTCAGCGTGAGCGGCGCGCGAGCGACGGTGAGCTGGAGTGAAAGCGAGGCTCCTGATGTGGAGAAGTATGAAGTTCTGCGTGATGGTGCCGTCATCGCCTCGGTGCTTGCCAGCGAACCGCGAGAGCATGTGGATGGTCCATTGACCAACGGCCTGTACACCTACACCGTCAGGCCCATCGATCGGTCCGGCAACGTGGGGCAACTCTCGAACGATGCAGTCGCATCCATTGCCTCGGCTGTGCCTGGCGCTCCTTTGCAATTGACGCTGGAAGTACCGCCGGCAGGGGGAGAACTTCGCTTGCATTGGGCGCCGCCAACTTCCGGCGGGACGGCGGCTTCCTATGCCCTCTATCGGGCCGAAGCTGTGGGCGGGCCCTACGTCTTGCTGGACGAGACGGGGTTCGAGGTGCTGACGTATGCGGATGCCACGGTCATCAATGGAATTCGCTATTACTATGTGGTGCGTGCGCGTGACGTAGTTGGCAATGAGGGGGCATCGTCTAACGAGGTCAGTGGAGTGGCGCTTGACCGGGTTGCTCCCCTGGCGCCGGCCATCTTCTATCCGACCGACAGTGACCATCCTTTGTCCGTCGATCACAACAGTACGTCGGTTCGTGCGTTTGCCGAACCGGGCGCGCAGGTTACGCTGAGCCGGGATGGCACCACCTTGTCCATGGCCACGGCCCTGGCGGCGACTCAATCCATCCCCGTCGCCAGCGTCTACAGAAACTGGGTGAAAGCCCCGCATGGGGACCGGTTCGCATACCTGTCAGACGGCGCGCTGGTCATTAAACGATTGGTGGTGGGCCTCGACGGAAGCATTTCTCCCACGATCGAGCGGGTCGTTCCTCAAATCGATGGATGGTCATCGCTGGCTTGGTCGCCAGACGCCGAGCAGATCGCACTGTCCAACGGCTACGACAGTATCAAGATCGTCAGGGTGGGAGATGGCAGCGTCTCCGATCGCGTCTCTGACGCACCTATTGATACGCTGGCTTGGCACGCCGATGGAAAGCGGCTGATTGCCACGGCCCACTATGGGGCGGAACTGTTGGAGATTCAAGCCGACTCCGGTGCGAGCCGCTCCATCGCCACGGCGTCCCACGAATTTTCCGCATACGCGGCTTCTCCTGGCGGGCAACATGTTGCCATCGTTGATGGCAGCGAACTCAAAGTGCTGTCACTGAGTGATGGCACTTCGAGCCCGGTTATGGCGCCCGATCTTGTTTCCCAAGGACCGCTGGCATGGACACCGGACGGGAAGTCCCTGTATTTCGCAGGCCGCGATTCCGCCTCATGGGACAGACAGGTCTATCGCGTAAAGATAGGAGACGGCCCGCCCATTGCAGTAACGTCCGAGGCCAATGGCGTGGATGACTATGCAATCTCGCCTGCAGGAGCGCTGGCGTTTATTTCCGGAGATCAATTGCATGTCTGGGATGGAACCAACACGGTTGCGATAGAGGGTGCTATCGGTTTATCTGCCTACCGGCTTCAGTGGGCAAAATCCGGTGTGCTCTTCATCGAAGGGGGGGGCAGCATCACGTCCAACCTGCTCCCAGGAACAACCATATTTCCGCCTGTGCAGTTGAAGGCCGGAGAGAACCTGCTTTCCGCGCATGCCTTCGACGCTGCAGGCAATGTCGGGCCGAAGTCGAAAGCCATCAGCGTGACCTATAGCACGCAGCAGAACGCTAAGCCCGACTTCTCCGTGCAGGCAGCGGATCTCTCGGTGGTGCCTCAGGTTCCCAAGGTCGGAGTGCCAGCGCGTATCACGCTGGTTGTCAACAACCAGGGCGCGGCCGATGCTCCGGCCGTGGGCGTTCGCATGCTCGCGATTGCGCCCGGCGGAACACGCATCGAACTGCTGAACACCCGCTCGGCGGCAATCGCAGCCGGCGGCAGCCAGGTCTTCAGGGCCGATACAGCGTTCGCTGCCGTTGGGGATTGGCAACTGAGTGTTGCCGTGGACGCAGCTGACGAGGTGGATGAAGTCTCGGAAGACAACAACTTCCTTGCTCTGCCCGTACATGTTGTCGATGCGGATGCTGCCCGGACTGTGGCTGTCAGCCTCGACAAGGCCACGTACCCGGTCGGCGCCACCCTGAGCGCAAGCGCGATGCTTTTCAACGGGCAGGCCGATATTGCGGGACAGCTCAACCTCAGCATCGAAGACGAGCAAGGCTACAGCGTGGCCACGCTGCCGGTGCAAAACCAGCCGCTGCTGCCTTATGGGCAAAGCCGTACCGTGGATTTCAGCTGGACTGTTCCGGCCATTTTCGATGCCCCCTACAAGGTGCGGGCCGTCTGGACCCATGGCAACACTGTGCTGGCCCAGTCCACAGCGGCATTCCTGGTGCAACCCCATGTGCAGGTCAGTGCCAAGGTCAGCAGTGACAGCTCTTCTTATGCGTTGGGGAACATGGCGCGCATCGTCGCGCAGATCGACCCGGCGGGAACCTCTCCAACCACCAGCACGATGCAAGCCTCCATTCAGGTGCGCAATGCAGGGGGGAACTCCGTGCTGGAAACGACGGACACCGTCGGGCTGCTCTCACCCGCACAACTGGCCAAGACGCTGGACACCCGTGGCCTGGCCCTGGGCACCTATTCGGTTGAGTTGAGTGGCAAGGTAGGGGGGCAAGACGTCGCGCATGCCAGCACCGCATTTGACATCGTCGCGGCAGCCAGCCCGGTTGCCGCATTGGCGGGCGACATCGTGCTGGACCGCTCCAGTACGCCCTACACGGGGGATATCTCCGGCACGGTCATTCTGACCAACATTGGCGAGACCGATCTGGGCAGCTTCGAGTACGAGGTGGACGTGATCGACCCTCGTTCCGGCACAGTATTGGCTCGCTGGGTGAACGACGTCGCCTCCCTGGCGCGTGGTACCGAAACGCGCGCGACCTTCAGCTTCCCCGCTGTGGGCATGCCCATCGGCACGCTGTGGATCCAGTTGCGCACCTCGCTTGTGCTCAAGCGCATCGCCGCCAAGAGCGGTTTGAACCCCAACCTGCTCAGGCAACGGGAAATCGCCCTGTTCGAACTGGATCCACCGACGGTGGTCATCAAGCAGCCTGTGGAGGGTGCCTATCTGCGTGCCGCGCAATCGGTACTCGCCGCTGCGACCGACCTGCTGTCTGGCGTGCGCCAGGTTGAATTCCAGGTCAATGGCGGCGCTTGGCGGAGCACGGCGTTGGCCGACCCCGTCAGCTCCAACTATGCAGGTGTCCTGCCGCAACTGTCCGATGGCATGCACAGGATCGCGGTGCGTGCCACCGACAAATCCGGCAATGTGTCCCAGCCCGTACACAGCAATTTTGTCGTGGACAGCGTGGCCCCGGTCATCACCGTAACCGGCGTTGCCGAAGCTGCCTATACGAATGCCGTGACCCCCGTCGTTGCCGTGACCGACCAGAACCTGTCCGTCACCCAGATCCGCCTTAACGGCTCACCCTATGTGTCTGGCACCCAGATCAGCCAGACCGGGGCCTATGTACTGCAAGTGGACGCCATCGACTTGGCTGGCAACACCGCCAGCCAAATGGTCCGTTTCAGCATTGCAGCGAATTCCGCCGACACCACGCCTCCTGTGATCGACATCAAAACGCCGCTGGCAGGAGCCTACCTACGGCGCGGCACCGGTGGGCTGACCGCCACGGTCGTGGATGCAGAGTCCGCCATCGCAGCCGCAGAGTTCGGCATTGACGGTGGGGTATTCGCCCCGATGGCTATCGATGCCAGCCAAAACATTGCCAACCTGTACGCAGCCTCGCTGGATACGCTGGCGGATGGTGCGTACAGTGTCGTAGTGCGTGCCCGTGACACCCAGGGCAATGAAGCCAGCACCAGCGCGCGCAGCTTCACGGTTGACAACACGCCGCCCGTGATCACCATCACAGGCGTCACGGCAGGGCAATACAGTGCAGCAGTCACTCCCGTCATCACTGTGACGGATGCCGCACTGCTCGGCAGCTCGGCCACCCTCAACGGCGCTGTCTATGCCAGCGGTACGCCCATTTCCATCAATGGCGACTACACCTTGAGCGTCAGTGCCGTGGACAAGGCCGGCAATACTGCAACAGCCACGCTCCAGTTCTCCATGCGTCTGCCCATGGTCGATGACACGCCACCTGCCGTCTTCATCGAGCAGCCCATCGAGGGGGCGCACATTCGCCGTGGCGCATTGTTGGCAGTCTCCGCCACAGACACCGGCTCAGGGGTCGCAGGGGTTGAGCAAAAACTCGATGCCCAGCCGCAATGGGCAGGGATGGGCGTTTCTGCCACCACCGGCAAATACACCCTGGAGGTGGGCAACCTGCCTGATGGCTTGCATGCCGCATCCGTGCGTGCCACCGACAACGCGGGCAACACTTCCGACGTGCAAGTGCGCCACTTCACGGTGGACAACACCGCCCCCAGCGTTCAAGTCAGCGGCATTGCCAACGATGGCAAATACCCAGGCTCGGCCAGCGCTGCCATCGCCATCAGCGACCTCCACCTGAGCAGCAGTTCCAGCACGCTCAATGGCAGCCCTTACGTCTCTGGCAGCCCCATCGCCGCGCCGGGCCTCTACACGTTGACTGTCGCTGCACGCGATATCGCGGGCAATGAAACCATCGTGTCCGTCACATTCGAGGTGACCTCCGCGGGTGCCAATGGGCCGTCGGTCGCCATCACGGAGCCGTCAGCCAACGCCATCGTCAAGTCTGGCGTACTCCTCGTCGCTTCCGTCCAGCCCTTCGGCAATGTCGCCCGTCTGGAAATGGCTATTGGTGCCAGCACCATCTACACCAGCATGCAGCCGCGTGGCAGCGGCGTTTATGACATACCTGTCCCCCATCAGGCCGATGGCCCCGTCACGCTGCGGGTTCGTGCGGTCGATCTCGGCGGCGTCAGCCATCCCGCTGTGGCGCATGTCCTTACCATGGACAACACACCGCCAGTCATCGACCAGCTCAGTGTGCTCAATGGCGGGCGCTATCCGATAGGGCATGTCATTGCCTTCCAGGTCACTGACGCGCATTTGCAGAGTGTCGTGAGTACCCTCGATGGGCAGCCCTTCAGCCCGGGCCAGCGCGTGAGCAGCACTGGGGAGCACCAATTGCACATCACCGCACGCGACCAGGCCGGCAACGAAACGCAGCAGATCCTTGCCTTTGTGGCCACCGCTGCCTTGCAGGAACCAGCGCAAATTCCTCTGTGGCCCATGAACAAGGCTGCGCTCGCCTTGATGTACCTGGCCATCGTCCTCGTTGCCCGCGCCATCTACGGAAAAACACAAACAAGATGATGTTTCAAGTTCCTCTCCGCATACGCGCCACGCAATGGTTTTTGCTGCGTGCTTCCCTGGTAGCCATGATGCTGATGGCCGCACTCGCCATCGCAGCACCTGTCCATGCGGCGGAACCCGCTACGCAAGAAGACGTTATCAGCGCCATTTCGGCGGGCCGCGATGCCTCGGCCCTGCTGCAAGGCCTGGATAACCGGATGGGGGGCGGCATCGCGGCACGCAACACCACGGGCAAGCAACTGGCAGAAGCCTTGACGGCCATGGCCAGCGCGGTGAATGCCGGAGATGTAAAGCGTGTCCAGCAAACCTACGAACAGGTACGCGCCAGTGCCATGCTGGTGCAGGACGACAGCGAAGACCTGAAGGCCAAGATTGCCGATCCGTCCTTGCCCGCCAGCTTTGAATCACGCCGCGCCACGGTGCAAAGCCAGCTCAGCCAGTTGATGCAGCAACTGTCCGCTGCGTCGGCCGGCCTCAGTGGCGATGCCCAGCAGCAGGCGGCAGCCATGGCGGCGCTGCGCGCCGTGCTCAAGGCCACGACCCAGGGGCAGGGCGATGCCCCGGTGTTGCGCGCTGCCTTGCTTCCTGTGCGCCCCCTGGCGCTGGCTACCCGCGCACCCGCGACCAGCCCCGCCATCCGCCCGAGCTATGAAGCAGAGCAAGACATCGCTTCCACCCCGGAGGATGTGGCCGACGCCCCTGAAGCACCCTTGAGCGAAGAAATCCTCGCCAAAACCCAGGAGCTTGACTACGACTACGTGCGCATCTACGAATACGTGCGCAACAACGTACGCAGCGAGTGGTACACCGGTAGCGCCAAAGGAGCCCTGGGTACCTTGCGCACCGGTGCCGGCAATGCCGCAGACCAAGCCGCGCTGCTCGTTGCCATGATGCGCGCCGCTGGCGCGCCAGCACGCTACGTGCAAGGGGTGGTAGAGGTTGGCGTGGACACTATTGCCAGCGCCGCTGGCCTCGCAGATGCCAGTCTCGTGCCCGATCTCCTGGCCAAGGCCGGCATTGCGTATTCCCCTGTCATCCAGGGCGGTCGTGTAACGCTGGTGCGCGTCGAACACACCTGGGTGACGGTGCGCGTGCCCTACACCAACTACCGCGGCATCGTGCTCGACGCGACAGGTAAGACCTGGCTGGCGCTGGACGTGTTCTACAAAACCCTGCTCCCCAGAGCCAGCAGCGTGAGCCAAGCCAGCCTGGGCCTCGACTGGCAAAAGCTCGCGGCCCAGTACCGCGCCACACAGCAGGCGCTGGATTTCGCGAGCTATGTGCGCGCGCAAGTCGATACGGCATTGCAGGCGCAACCCGCCGCAGCCGGCGCCACCTACGATGCCATCACGGCGCCCGCGCCAATCAAGCCCCAAGCCCTGGGCCTGTTGCCCAACACGCTTGCCTTCCCGGTCGTGGCCGTCACAGCCGAATCCGCGGCCTTGCCGGACGCATTGCGCTCCATCGCCCGCATCCGCCTGTTCAACGATGCCACGGGGGCCGGCAGCGCTGGCCTGGACATCACTTTGCCCGTCCATGAGTTGTTCAACCAGCGCGCCACCATCAACTACATTCCCGCAGCGGTGGATGACCACCGCGCCATCCTGCTCGCCGGTGGGTTGGATCTGGCGCCCGTTTACCTGTTCCAGTTGCGGCCGGAACTGCGCCTCGACGGCTATCAGTACAGCGTCGGCCTGGCCTCTCTGACGGGTGGCAGCAATGTCAAATTCCGTCTTGACATCCAGATGCCGGCCGCTACGCAAAGCATCGAACAAACCTTCCTCGTCGGCGCTTACCACGCCATCGGCGTAGGGCAATCCGGCGTGGCGCGCAGCCCCACGCGATCCGCGCGTGACAGCGAATACGACGCTGCTCGCCTGCTCGACGGCATCGTCCAGCGCTATGAAACACAGTGGAGCGCCTTCGAGGCAGGCGCGGGCCAACTGAGCGGCGCTGCGATCGTCCACCCGGCGCCTTCAGTGACCATCGTCAGCAACGCGCTGAATGTCTACAGCGTCAATGCCGTGCCGTACACCCTGGAGTGGAAGGGCGTCACCATCGACGCCGCCGCACACTCCACCGAGGTCGTCGCCGCAAGCACCGCCAATGCTCGCGGCCTGTACAGCGCCACAGGTTTGGCTGGCGCTTCTTTGGAACACCGGGTGTTCGAGGCGCAATTCGGCGCGGAATCCGTTTCCGCCGGCAAGCTCATCGCCCTGGCGCGCGCGCAGAACACCGCCGTGCACACCCTTGCCTCGCCCGGAGCGCCTGAAGTCGACACGCTGCCGGTCACGCAGGCCACCAAGGCCGAACTCAAGTCCTTTCTGCAACTGGGCTATGGCGTTGAAACACCTGCGCAAAGCATTGCGCACCACGCCTGGCGCGGCACGGGCTGGATCGTCAGCGACCCCACCACCGGTGCGAGCGGCTATTACCTTTCTGGCGGCATCGCAGGCGGCGCTACGGCGGAAAGCCCCTGGACCAACCAATTCCTGGCCGACGCATTGGCCGGAGCCCATAGCGATGCTGCGGACAACGATCCATCGTCTGCGTGGAGCGTCGAAATCCTGGGTGCAGGCGGGGATTTGGAGGGAACGGCCGGGCAAGCCCTGGGCGAACCCCTGCGTGTACTGGTGCGCGACCGTGAAGGCCGGCCCGTCAAGGGCGCGGGCGTCAATTTCCTGCCTGTGCGCGGCGGGGGCAGCGTCAGTCCTGCCAGCGCCATCACGAACGGGATGGGCGTTGCCACTGCCACCGTCACGCTCGGCAAATCCACGGCCGATTCCCCGGTATTCATACGTCGCAACAGTGGCGACGAGTACGTCACCCAAGCAGGACTGAATGTCTTTGACGTTGCCGTTTCGTCCGCCGCAGGCACGCGCAGGCCTGAAGCGCCCATGCGTGCCTATGCATGGCCAGATCAGCCCGCGACCCTTAATGCCAAGCAGCTCGCCAAAGGCTCGGCCATGCCTGGCATGGCCACCTCGCAGAGCGAGTTCTCCATTGAAGTACTGGATCAGTTCTCCAATCCCGTTGCCAATGTCAGTGTCGAGGGCAGTGGGCAGCAACCCCGCGCCAACTGCGATCCCGAGGCGGAAACCACGCCTGCCACGGTCGATGGACCCTTCAAGAGCGACACTTCGGGCGTGGCGTTTCTCAAGGTCACGCCGGGGCCGACCAACGGCACCGTGTCGCCTGTCAAGGTAACTGCGGGCGGGCTCACGACAACCGTCGAAGTGCATGTGACCGAAGAGTGCGATGGGACTGCTGCAAACTTGCGAGCGCTGGTCTGGAGCTACTTGGACAAAGACGGCGCACCCAGTGCCGCAACGGGCCTTGGCAAGCGTTTCGAGCGCACTTTTGGGATCAAGCTCTTCCAGGAGCGCGCCGTCCGCATCGTCAAGAATTCCAGAAATCAATGCGTCTGGTCGGCTGCTCGCAGGTTCGAGCCAGTCACCACGGCCACGGTTTCTGCGCAAGTCTCTGCTGGTGGCAGTGCACTGGGTGTAACCAGCACCGGGGCGGGCACATGGGAAACCCATGTGATGACCGGGCCCCAGCCTGCTGCCAATGAACTGGTGTGGATCGTGGGAGGCAAGTACACCATCGATACCCATTGGACCTCCGACTGCACCACGCGCACCCCCATGGAGCAGCCCATCGACGCGAGCTTCGCTGGCGCCTCCGTGTTCGGCGTGCGTGCCAGCATCACCGACATCACCTCGGAAGAAACCGATGCCAACCTCGACCCCCACCGCATGTACCTGTCGGACGGCGGCCTGAACACCTACCCCATCAAAGCCACCTTCAAGCTCGAACCCGACGCCTACAAAGCGCCCGCCGTTCATCTGCGCGTCTTCGAAGACGGCCAGCTCATCGACGTGCGCCCATCCACCAGCAAGCAGCGCCAGGGCGACATGCAGATAGAGCGTGGCAACTACTTCGACATCGCCAAGAACTACCAGGTTGACGCCTACATCAGCGACAACATCGTCTCGGAAAAAGTAGATATCCCCTTCAAGCAACGCATCGTCACCAGCTACGACCGGCTGCTTCGCCTTTCGCGTGACGTGGACATCGCCAACGACCGCTATTGCGGGCTGGGCAGCGCGCTCAATTTCACCCTGAGCCAAGGCGCCAGGATTACCCTTGAGGCAACCCAGCTCAGCGACGACGACAGCGGGACGCCCACCGGCAGCCCCGTGCGCCTGGTCGATGGGCAATCCTTCGGCGCGGGCGCCCACAGCATCACCCTGGGGCCTGACGCCCTGCTGCCCACCAAGAACGGGTATGCATTCACCCTCACCGCCGTCGCCGACAAGGACGGCTCGGTCGAGCCCAACCACGGCAAGGTCATCTCCACCCTGACCCTCAACGATGCGTTGCCCGTGGGCAGCATCCTCGTCCATGGCGTCAACGTCAAATCCGGCCGCATCACGCTGTCGGGCATGGGCTTCGGCGTGGCCGCGCGCGGTCCGCAACTGGCCCTGCGCCCGTCCTATTCATCCGGCGGCTCGGGCCGTATCGGCGTGCTGGGCGCGAACTGGGGGCACAATTTCGACGCATCCCTGTCCACCACCCCGTGCGGCGACATCCTCATCAACGCTGGCGATGGC
This sequence comes from Acidovorax sp. YS12, assembly GCA_021496925.1. NCBI lineage: Bacteria > Pseudomonadati > Pseudomonadota > Betaproteobacteria > Burkholderiales > Comamonadaceae > Acidovorax > Acidovorax sp. YS12. The sequence continues at coordinate 935,385 of CP053915.1, read as the reverse complement.
GGCTCCGTGCGCTTCTTCCCGGCCAACGATGGCACGCTCAACCCCGCCAAGGGCTACCACGGTACCCTGATCGCCAACCACGCCGACAAAAGCTACGACTTCTACTCCAAGGACGGCACGCGCTACCACTTCGCCTTCATCGGCGGCAAGCGCCAATGGGCGTTGAAATCCATCACCGACACGAACGGCAACGCCCTCACCCTGACCTACGACATGGGCGTGGACGCCCCCCTGCTCAGTGTGCAGAACGACTACGGCCAGGCCCTGCAATTCGTCTACCAGATCAGCGCCTTCGTCGGTGCCGGAGCGCCCGTCAACGTCCTCAAAGCCGTTCAAGGCCCCGAAGGCATGGGGCTGGCATTCGACTACGACGCCACCGGCAACCTCATCAAGATCGCGCGCACCGACGCCCCTGGCGCCAGCGAAACCTACAGCTATACCGACTACACCAGCCCGCTCGGCGTGCCCAACATGATGCTCAGCCACACCAATGCGCTGGGCCATACAACGCAGTTCAACTACAACGCAGGCCCCGTCCTGCGCAAATTCGGCAACGGCCAGGTTCCCTCGTTCGAAACCACCGTGATAAGCGTCGCCACCCCGGACGGCGCCACCACCGGCTTCGCCTACAACGCCAACCCCGACGCACCCGCCACCACCGTCACCGACCCCCTGGGCGCCGCCACCCGCTACAGCTTTAACAAATACGGCAATCCGCTCGCCATCGCCGGCCCCGCGGGCACCACCACCATGACCTGGGCCACCCATGACGTGGTCATGCTCAGCAAAACCGACGCCAACGGCGTCGCCACCCACTACACCTACGACGCCAATGGCAACCAGACCAGCGAGCAGATAGCAGGCGAAGGCGGTGCCACCTCGTCACAAACCTGGATGGCGCAAACCACGCCCCCCTTCATCAAGAACAAGCGCCTGAGCGCAACCGACCGGCGCGGGCACACCACCACCTACGGCTACGACGAACGCGGCAACCTCACAAGCGAACAAAGGCCCGACGGCAGCCGCGTGAGCCACAGCGTTGCAGCCAACGGCGACCGCCAAAGCAGCACCGACGCGCTGGGCAACACCACCACCATGCGCTACGACGGCCGGGGCATGCCCAGCACCGTGATCGATGCCCTGGGCGGCACCACCCGCACCGGCCACGACAACCGGGGCCGGCAAACCACCGTCACCGACGCCGAAGGCCGTACCACCGAAATCCAGTACAACACCCTGGACCAGCCCACCCGCATCACCCTGGCCGCAAGCACTGCCGCCAGCGGCAACAAAACCATGGCCTGGGACGCGCTGGGCAACAAACTCAGCGAAACCGACGAAGAAGGCCGCGCCACCAGCTACCAGTACGACGGCATGAACCGCGTCGTCCGCAAATCGCTGCCCATCGGCGCCATCGTCACCGCCTACGACCTTGCGGGCAACAAGACCAGCGAAACCAACCTGCGCGGCAACGCCACCACCTACGGCTACGACGGCGCCAACCGCCTCACCAGCCGCACCGAGCCCGCCACCCCGCCCAAAGTCACCGGCTACGCCTACGACGGCGTGGGCAACATCGTCACCGAAACCGACGCCCTCGGCCGCCAGACCCACTACACCTACAACAAACTCAACCAGCGCACCGCCACCAAATACCCCGGCGACACCGCCAGCACCGCCACCTACGACGCCAACGGCAACAAAACCAGCGAAACCGATGCCCTGGGCCGCGTCACCACCTACACCTACGACAGCCTGAACCGGCTCACCCGCCAAACCATCGCCGGCCAAAGCAAGCGCAGCATGGCCTACGACGCGAACGGCAACCTTGTCAGCCGCACGGACGCCAACGGCAACACCAGCCGCCTGGCCTACGACGCGCTGGGCCGCGTGGTATCCGAGATAGACGCGCTGGGCAGGGACACCTCCACCGACTACGACAAGGTCGGCAACAAGCTCCAAGTGACCAACCCGCTGCGCCAGGCGCGCAAGTGGCAATACAACGCGCGCAACTGGGTCGTGGTGGCCCAGGACGAAGAGGGCCGCCAGACCGCCTACAGCTACGACAAGGCAGGCAACCGCCTCACCGAAACCTGGCCCAACGGCAACACCGTCAGCCACGAATACGACAGCATGAACCGGCGCACCGCCAGCCGCGACAGCCTGGGCCAGCTCAGCGCCACCGCGTACGACGCCGACGGCAACATCACCAGCCAGAGCGACGGGCGCGGCAACGCCACCACCGCCACCTGGGACGGCACGGGCCGCCAGCTCAGCCGCACCCAGCCCAGCGGCGCCGGCGGCGCCACCACCACCACCCGCTACGACGCCGCCGGCAACGCCATCAGCGTCACCGCGCCCAACGGCAACGTCACCACCACCCAATACGACGAACGCAACCGCCCGCGGCACGCCAGCGACAGCGTAGGCACCATCAGCACCACCACCTACGACGCCGTAGGCAACGCCCTGACCCAGACCGACGGACGCGGGCGCACGCAAACCCACACCTACAACGAATACAACCTGCGCACCGCCACCCGCGACAACCTGGGCGCCGTCAGCACCCTCGACTACGACCTGCACGGCAACAAGACCAGCGAAACCGACGCCAACGGCACCACCACCAGCTACCAGTACGACGCGCTCAACCGCGTAACCAGCACCACCCGCGCCGGCATCCAACTGCACAAGAACGAATACGACGAAGCCGGCCGCGTGCAATTCGAAACCGACGCCCTTGGCAACAAGGTCGGCTACGAATACGACAAGCGTGGCCTGCTGGTCAAAACCAGCCGCAGCCTGGGCGCCATCGACCTCCTGCAACGCGACGCCATGGGCGACGTCACCCAGGCCACCGACCCCGAAGGCCGCACCATCAAGACCCAGTACGACCTGCGCCGGCGCGCAGCCAGCGTCACCGACGGCGAGGGCAACACCACGCAAAACGCCTACGACCTCGCGGGCAACCTCACCGAAGCCACGGCCCCCAACGGTGCCACCACGCGCTACGGCTACGACGCCGCCAACCGTCTGGTCACCATCGCCCAAAGCCTGGCCAGCGGCCAGATACAGGCCAGCCGCAGCTACGACACCAGCGGCAACCTCGTGGCCCAAACCGACTACAACGGCCACACCACCCGCTACCAGTACGACCCCCGCAACCGCCGCACCGGCAAAACCCTGCCCGGCGGCGCCCAGGAAACCAACGGCTACGACAACGCCGACGGCCTCACCAGCCACACCGACGCCAACGGCAACCACTTCACCCACACCCTGGACGCGCGCGGCCGGCGCACCCAGACCGCCACCACCGCCGCCAGCGCCAACGGCGCGGGCAGCATCACGCAAGCGCGCTACGGCTACGACGGCAACGGCAACCTCACCAGCACCACGCAAGTGGACGAATGGGGCACGCGCACGGAAGCCACCAGCTACGACGCCTTCGACCGCCCCGTCAAAGTCACCGACGCCTGGGGCAACAGCCTCACCCATGGCTACGACGCCCAAGGCAACCGCATCAGCACCACCGCACAGCCCGGCGGCAGCGTCACCAGCATCGGCTACGACGCGCTGAACCGGCCCACAGCCCAGAGCGGCGCAGGCGGCCTCACGCGCATCGGCTACGACAAATCCAGCCGCATCACCCGCATAGACCACCCCGACGGCAGCAGCACCGCCACCAGCTACGACAAGGCAGGGCGCGTGGCCACGGAAACCAGCAGCACGCAAGCCCATGCTGGGGCAGGCAACACCCTCCGCGCCAGCAGCCACGAATATGACGCGAATGGCAACCGCACCGCCAGCAGCAGCACCGAATCGCTCAGCGCGGCCAACCGCAGCGCCACGCTCAGCGCCCAACTGCCCGGCGGCGCCAACCCCGGCAGCCACAGCCGCACGCGCACCGAGCGCTGGACTTACGACGCGCAAGACCGCCTCGTAAGCCACACCACACCCGAGCGCACCATCACCTGGCAGCTCGACGCGGGCGGGCGGCGCCTGCAGCAAACCGTGGTCGCCACGGTAGGCGCCACCGGCCCGCCCAACGCCCTGGAAGCCCGTGCGGCCGAACCCATTGGCACACAAACCTACAGCTACAACGAACGCGACCAGCTCACGCACATCAGCGGCGCGCGCGCCATCAGCTACACCTACGACGCCAACGGCAACCGCCTGACGCAAACCGAAACCCAGGGCGCCAACAGCCAAACCACGCGCTACCACTGGAACGCCCAGGACCAGCTCGTCAAGGTAGAGCAGGGCGCAGGCGGCACCCCGCAACTGCTGGCCAGCTACCGCTACAACGCGGATAACCTGCGCGCGGAAAAAATCCTCGGCGACGCCGGCCTGGACAACGCCGCGCAAGGCAGCGGCGCAGCCAACACCGCGCTGGCCTACGAACGCATCCAATGGGACGGCCTGCACGCGCGGCGCAGCTACGAAGTGACGGGCGCGAACAACACCGTCCAGACATTGCGCAGCGACACCGACGCGGCAATACCAAGCGGCAACGCTGCCCCCATCCTGTTCAACCGCACCACCTACGCCAACGGCGTAGGCAGCGCCAGCAGCACCACGCAACTGCACGCCGACAGCCAGGGCACGGTCATCGCCACCGTGCTCAGCGAAGCAGGGGCAGCCAAGGCCGACAGCCTGCTCATCCACAGCCCCTACGGGCTGATTGACAGCGAAGCCAGCGGCAACGCAGGCGCGGGGCTCAGAAGCAACGGCAACGCCTTCGGCAGCTACTACGCAGACCCCGAAACAGGCCTGCTGTACGCACGGGCACGCTACTACGACCCGGCCAGCGGGCAATTCGTGAGCCGGGACCCGGTCGAGGGCGAGGCCACCCTGCCCATCACCTGGGGGGCCTACCAGTACGGGCGGTACAACCCCTACCGGTACACCGACCCCAACGGCAAATGCGATGACCTGCGCGACTGCAGCATCAAGGCCAGCGGCGGCGTCGTCGGCAGCATCGGGCTGACAACGCTCAAGTTCGCCGAAGGCACGATGGAGGCCGTCAAGTTCGTTGCCGACGGCTACCTGGACCTATTCGGTAGCCAAGCCGCGCGGCAACGCAACAGCCAGCGCCTGGACGTCATCAACGGCCTCATCGACAACGCCGACAAGATCCCGGCGGTAGTCAAGCAGGCGATTGTCAACATAGACGACAAGGCACACGCCGAAGACGCAGCGGGCAACACCTTCACGGCGGCCATGCTGCGGGGCAACTACGCGGGCGAAATAGCGCTGGCGATCGCAGCGCTGCCGCAAGCGGCCAAGGGTGCAGTCAGCCTGGCGGACAAAGGACTGGCCGCGGCGGGTAACAACGCTGCCAAGGGCCGGGTGGCAGCCCAGGCGCTGGCGCAGGAACTGCGAGCAGCCGACCCGGTGCTGGGGGCGAAAACGCCAGAACTGGAGCCTCCGCCGGTGCGCGTGCAGGCGGGCGATGCAACGCCCAAGATGGCCGCCGAAGGCGATGGACTCAACACCGTGGCGAAAGCGCAGCCAACGGGCAAGACAGCGCGGCCCGAGTTCAGCGACCCCTGCTGCTTTGCGCCCGGCACCATGGTCGCCACAGAAGCGGGAGAGCGTCCCATCGAAACCATTCGGGTGGGTGATCGGGTCTGGACACGCCTGGAAGACGGCACGGGAGCGGCCTTCCTGGCGGCGGTGACTGCGACCCACATCCGTGACGACCGACCGATCCTGCGCCTGAGCGTGGAGCAAATCCAGCCGGGGCAGGAGGGGGAAGAAAGCACTGAAGACCTGCTGGTCACGCCGGGCCACCCGTTCTACGTGCCGGGGCGCGGCTTCGTGAGCGTGGAGGAACTGCAAGCCGGGGATGAACTGGTGTCGCTGGCTACGCGAACGCACCTGCGCGTGCGAGCCCTGAGCCTGGAATCACCGCAAGGCACGACCTACAACCTGACGGTGGAGAAGGGGCACACCTTCTTCGTGGGAGGGTTTGGGACCTGGGTGCACAACGTGGGGCCGTGTGATACTTGTCCTGGTGGGGCTTGTGGGGTGGTTTCTGATATGAGCCAGGCGAAGGAAGGAGGCTCTTGGAAGACATTTGCGGACAATGATGTTTTTACGAGGAGAGCTGACTGGACTGCTACTCGTCCCAGAGGTACAGGTCAAACCTACTCGGTTATTCAACGAAATGATATTGACTGGGGTTTGGTGCGTAAAGACGGCCCAGCAGATTTTGTTGGAAGAACAAATGCTGAAGCAGCTAGAAAAGGCCTCGCACCAGAACTATCAGATGGAAGTCTTGCTACGCTTCATCATATTGGCCAAGATTCTCGTGGCGCTCTTGCCGAGGCAAGTACAAGATATCACGGAGTTGGTAAATCAGGGCAGGATGCACTTCACAGTCTCTACGGGCGAAATGCACCGCATCCAGTTTATTCAATTGATCGTCGTGCTTTCTCTGTAGATACGAGAGAGTATTGGCAGTGGCGTTGGCAAAATCCAAATAAGTGAGATCATATGTTTGATGTGAATCATCTGAAGCAACTGTATGAAAAATTGAATGGCCTACGTCCTGTGAGCGGTGTTTATTTGCGCGAATTGGAACAAGAGCTTCCAATATCCCTTCCCCAGGATTTCTTGTTGGCCGCTGAATTTTTTAATGGTAGTGGCATTGCTGTTATGCCATTGCATGCAATTGCTCATAGCCCAAAGACTAATGTGTTGAGTGAGACTAGGCGACTGAGAGAAAGTATTGGATTGCCTGAAAATTTTCTTGTTCTTGGAGAGCCTCCGGAAAGTTTACTGGTTCTTGATTGTAGTAATGGTGAGGTAGTTTGGTGTGATGCAATAGATGCACCTAAATTAGGAAAGGGTGAATTGATCAATAAACCCGAGGTGTGGAAGAGTTATGGTGATTTTCTCGCTTACTTGGCTAATGAGGAGGAAAACGATAGAATCTGATAGGATGGTCTCAAATCCGAACTGCAACCCCGCTATTTTGATAAATATGGAGAGTGCTGCAGCGAATTGGTCATAGCACATCGGGTCAAGTTGTATCTTCAAAACCCACCGGTCCGCAAATTGCTATATTAATGATAGCTGCCAGCGCTTGCCCCATAAGCGCTAGAGCCTTAAAACACTCAAAACCCTCGCAACACAAGCGCATCCTCCACCACCGCCCCAATGGCTCGTGAAGCCAAAGCCCTTCCACCCCATCCATCCTTGACGCTGCGCGAGGGGGCTGCGTCCTCCATGCCCGCATCCCGAACGGCCCATTGCTTCTTCTCCCTGTTTAGCCTGCTTTGCTTCTTGTGGCTATCGGTGTTCCCAGGCGTGGTCCACAGCTACACCTACGACGCCAACGGCAACCGCCTGACGCAAACGCAAACCCAGGGCGCCAACAGCCAAACCACGCGCTACCACTGGAACGCCCAGGACCAGCTCGTCAAGGTAGAGCAGGGCACAGGCGGCACCCCGCAACTGCTGGCCAGCTACCGCTACAACGCGGACAACCTGCGCGCGGAAAAAATCCTCGGCGACGCCGGCCTGGACAACGCCGCGCAAGGCAGCGGCGCAGCCAACACCGCGCTGGCCTACGAACGCATCCAATGGGACGGCCTGCACGCGCGGCGCAGCTACGAAGTGACGGGCGCGAACAACACCGTCCAGACATTGCGCAGCGACACCGACGCGGCAATACCAAGCGGCAACGCTGCCCCCATCCTGTTCAACCGCACCACCTACGCCAACGGCGTAGGCAGCGCCAGCAGCACCACGCAACTGCACGCCGACAGCCAGGGCACGGTCATCGCCACCGTGCTCAGCGAAGCAGGGGCAGCCAAGGCCGACAGCCTGCTCATCCACAGCCCCTACGGGCTGATTGACAGCGAAGCCAGCGGCAACGCGGGCGCGGGGCTCAGAAGCAACGGCAACGCCTTCGGCAGCTACTACGCAGACCCCGAAACAGGCCTGCTGTACGCACGGGCACGCTACTACGACCCGGCCAGCGGGCAATTCGTGAGCCGGGACCCGGTCGAGGGCGAGGCCACCCTGCCCATCACCTGGGGGGCCTACCAGTACGGGCGGTACAACCCCTACCGGTACACCGACCCCAACGGCAAATGCGATGACCTGCGCGACTGCAGCATCAAGGCCAGCGGCGGCGTCGTCGGCAGCATCGGGCTGACAACGCTCAAGTTCGCCGAAGGCACGATGGAGGCCGTCAAGTTCGTTGCCGACGGCTACCTGGACCTATTCGGTAGCCAAGCCGCGCGGCAACGCAACAGCCAGCGCCTGGACGTCATCAACGGCCTCATCGACAACGCCGACAAGATCCCGGCGGTAGTCAAGCAGGCGATTGTCAACATAGACGACAAGGCACACGCCGAAGACGCAGCGGGCAACACCTTCACGGCGGCCATGCTGCGGGGCAACTACGCGGGCGAAATAGCGCTGGCGATCGCAGCGCTGCCGCAAGCGGCCAAGGGTGCAGTCAGCCTGGCGGACAAAGGACTGGCCGCGGCGGGTAACAACGCTGCCAAGGGCCGGGTGGCAGCCCAGGCGCTGGCGCAGGAACTGCGAGCAGCCGACCCGGTGCTGGGGGCGAAAACGCCAGAACTGGAGCCTCCGCCGGTGCGCGTGCAGGCGGGCGATGCAACGCCCAAGATGGCCGCCGAAGGCGATGGACTCAACACCGTGGCGAAAGCGCAGCCAACGGGCAAGACAGCGCGGCCCGAGTTCAGCGACCCCTGCTGCTTTGCGCCCGGCACCATGGTCGCCACAGAAGCGGGAGAGCGTCCCATCGAAACCATTCGGGTGGGTGATCGGGTCTGGACACGCCTGGAAGACGGCACGGGAGCGGCCTTCCTGGCGGCGGTGACTGCGACCCACATCCGTGACGACCGACCGATCCTGCGCCTGAGCGTGGAGCAAATCCAGCCGGGGCAGGAGGGGGAAGAAAGCACTGAAGACCTGCTGGTCACGCCGGGCCACCCGTTCTACGTGCCGGGGCGCGGCTTCGTGAGCGTGGAGGAACTGCAAGCCGGGGATGAACTGGTGTCGCTGGCTACGCGAACGCACCTGCGCGTGCGAGCCCTGAGCCTGGAATCACCGCAAGGCACGACCTACAACCTGACGGTGGAGAAGGGGCACACCTTCTTCGTGGGCGGGTTTGGGGCCTGGGTGCACAACGTGGGGCCGTGCAATACCTGTCCGGGTGGGGTTTGTGGAGCAGTGTCCAATGCGGGCAATGGAGTGGATGCTGCGAAAACAACAACTGGCTTTCCCTCAAACCCCACAGTTGACAGCATACTTGGAAAGCTGAATCAATATCCGCAAATCATAGATCCTCGGACCGGGAGAAATATTCCAATGCCCTTTGATGTTGGGAGGGTAGTATCAAAAGATCAACGTGTTTTATGGGGCGCTAAAGAGCGTGGTGCATTTATTTCGGATTGGTATAAAAGGGGTTATGAGACTCCACGAGGTGGATGGGAAAACTATGATATTCATCACATCAAACCACGAGAGTTTGGTGGGACAAATGATTTCTGGAATCTAGCTCCCGTAGAGAGAAGTACTCATCAGAACTTGTTTAATAGCTTTTGGCGCGAATTTGGTGGTTTATGAAAAATATATCGAGTTTAATTGATGAACTTCAGGTAAACTGGGGAAAGGCGCATTCTGCAATCCATCGTGGCGAAGCGGTGCCTTTTCAGCTTTGTTGCGAATTCTTCCCGGTGCGTTCGGAATTCCTGTTGGGATTTTCTGAAAATTTACCTCCTGATTTGGCTGAATTTTGGCGGCATGCTAGCGCTGCAAATCTTTTCAAAGATGCTGAATATGGTCAATGGGGGCTTGAAATATTTGATGCGCAAAAGGCTAAGGCGGAATCATTGAGGGTTTTCTCAAATCGCCCGGAAGATTTTTTGGAATCTGATCTTGTTATTGGTAGGTTTCTTGGGGATTCGGATTTGCTGGTGATCCGCAATGATAGGGGTGCCGAAGATTTTGGATCTATCTTGGTAGCGCTGCCAATCGATAAAAGAAATGAATGGAATTTTGTTGCCGCTTCATTTCTGATTTTCCTTGAAAGATTTGTCGAAGCTGAAGGAGATAAATTCTGGGAGAATTGATTGTACTGTGTTGTCCACCACTGTGGAATTTTTCGGCGGTTTACGAGTATTTTGAAATTAACCTTTATGGTTTGTGCGAATGCCAAATTTAGGGTAGCCCCAAATCTAAAACCCTCTGGCGGGCTGTGATGACAGCACATAAAGTCAAATGGCGTCATCCTGAAGATCGGGAGGCCTTAACTTGCTACAAGGGCTTCCCCACATTCGCAAGCAATACCTCTCCCTGGGTTTATCGCGCAGCGATAGACCCAGGCATGGTCTTCAACGGTTTCAGCTCAGTTCCCAGCCTTGTGCGTGCAGCGCGTCGATGCTTCTTGGCAAACGGTGCGGACGGCGTGACTACAAACGGTCATTAGCGCTACCTTCTGTGTCGGCAGCAAACCCTGATGAAAGACGCGCGCCGGGGGCTCCATTCGTTAGTCGGGTCTTGGGATCTCTCCCATGGCTCCCCTCCAGTTAACCGAGCATTCCCCGGCGCAGGTCCAACCTTTTGCACATCAACGACTGCCTTCACGCGGCGGATTCCTGATCTGTTGGGCTTGTCTTGCTTGCGTTGTTTGTCTTGCCTGGCCTGATCGGCTCAGGCGGGCATCTTGAAGTTCTCCCCCCTTTGCAGCACGGCCCAGCACATGCGTGCGTTCTTGGCCGCTATCGCCACCACCGCGCGCCAGTAGCCCCGGCGCTCGGCCAGGCTGCGTGCCCAGCGGCTGAGGCTGTCTTGCTTGGGCGCTCGGGGGTTCATGGCGGCAGCCAGCACGGCCCGCGCTCCCATCACGAGCAGGCTGCGCAGGTAGGCGTCTCCTGCCTTGGTGATGCGCCCCAGGCGCTGTTTGCCGCCCGAGCTGTATTGCCCGGGCACCAGGCCCAGCCAGGCGCTGAAGCTGCGCCCGCAGGCGAAGTCGTGGCCGTTGCCCACGGTGCTGATGAGGGCCATGGCGGTGGTCTGGCCTATGCCGCTCAGTTGCATCAACTGCCGTGCCTGCGTGTTGTGGCGGGCCATGAAGGCAATGTGGCGGTCGTATTCGGCGATGCGTTCATCCAGCCCGGTGACTTCACTGAGCAGGTCGCCGATGACGGTGTTGGCCCAGCCGGGCAGGTCTTCGAGGTGGGCCAATGCTTCGCGCCGCACGGTGGCGGCCTTCAGGGGCAGCACGATGCCCAGTTCCGACAGCAGGCCCCGGATGCGGTTGAGGGTGGCGGTGCGCTGCTCCACGAAGCCCTGGCGGGCGCGGTGCACCATCAACTGGCCTTGTTGTTCAATGGTCTTGAGGGGCACGAAGCGCATTTGGGGCCGGGTGACAGCTTCGCAGATCGCCGCAGCGTCGGCGGCATCGTTCTTGCCTCGTTTGCCCGAGAGGCGGTAGGGGGCGACGAACTTGGGGGCCATCAGGCGCACGGTGTGGCCGAGCTTGTCGAATTCCCTGGCCCAGTGGTGTGCGCCGGAGCACGCTTCCATGCCGATGAGGCACGGGGGCAAGGCGGCGATGAGTTCCAGCAGTTTGTCTCGGGCCACGCTGGGGCGCACCAGCGCGGGCTTACCTGCTGCATCCACACCGTGAACGGCGAAGACGTTCTTTGCCAGGTCGATTCCTACGGTTACGATGGTCATGGACTTCCCCTTCCATAAAACAAGCGTGTTGATGAGAGATTGCACTTCCCATCGTGGCACTTGGTTGCCGTTCTGCGCAAATGCGCGCTGCGCTTGGGACGGGGAAGTCCCTTTCATTCGTAAGAAATACGTCAAGCCTGATTACACGATCTATACGCAAAAGGGCCAAGTGGCTGCCTATGCAGATGCCAAGACAGGTACTTCGATTCCATTCGATTTGCAGGCACGGGGTTTAGTTGAGTGGTCGACAACAACCAAGAGCAAAACCCTGATCTACTACACCCCAGAGGGCACAACACCGATTAACCCAAGCTTGCTGAACTACGCACGGCAACGCGGTGTGCAAATAAAACAGATTGGAGTCCCATGAATAATTTAGTTCCAGGCATTGCATTCTCGTTGATTTCAACTAGCGATTTTTCGAACCCATCGCTGGCGAGGAAAATTGTGCAAACCATCTGTGGCGTATCAGGCAGCATTCGTCCGTCTAAGTTTGGGCCTTTCGAAGGAGTTAGTCTGCTTGCAGATTTTGATGAGCCAGTAAAATTTATTTCTCAGACCGGCAAGCATACTGAGGCTGGAAGCCTTGTACTTAGGGCCGGCAGAAACTGCGAGTACCAGGTTCAGTGGAATAGGTCAAATCCGCCTTCATTTCCATTTGTTGGCGGCTTTCTGTTGCGAAATGCGTTTGACAAGAAACCAGATGTACTAGTGGATTTTTTGGCGTTAATAAAAAAGTTGGCGCCCGTGGTAAATATTGTGTATGGCGACATTCGAAGCATGGAGTTTGCTGGCTGGGACACCCCGTTCAACCTCAGCGTACGTCTTCCTGAAATTCCGAATGTGTCTATCTATGGTAAGCCTTACATTGATTTTTTCGGAAGAGAGAAAATTGAGAGTGCTCCGTTTCACCATATTGAGCAGCTGGCCGATGATTTTTATTGGCTTCAGGCAACAGAGTTATTAACTGATCAAGTCCCGGAAGAGGTGCGAATTTCAATACATCAACACTTCGGAGATGAAGTTTTCATGTCGGGAAAGAAATGGCGCTATAACGATGGCCTTCATCCTGAATTTGACTTCTCGGCGATTGCGTAAGTGTCAAAAAATTAGAAAGTTCCGAAGCTCAAATCAGGGAAATATATTCTCGTCTTGGGTTAATTTGCGGAATGCTATTGTTTGCGAGAAATTTGGTTTTAAATCGGCTTTGTTGCACAAATCGCCTCGGCCGCACCCGTAGACTGACGGGAACCTCTCAAAACCCATCCGCTCTCTTCCTGACCCGAGAAGCCTGACCCGCCCCTTGCCATGATCACACCCCGCAGCGCGCTGAAGTTTGACCTGTTCGCCGAGGCCTCGCGCCAACACAAGAGAGATGAGGTGGGCGATCCGCTGCAGGTGATCGCGCGGCACATCGACTTCGGAGCCCTGGCCGGGCTGGTGGATGCCTTGATCGAGCGTGGCGATGGCCGCCGGGGTGGCCGGCCGGCCTATCCCACCGAGGTGATGGTGCGCATCCTGGTCTTGAAGCAGCTGTACAACCTCTCGCACGAGCAGATGGAGTACCAGTTGCTGGATCGGGCGAGCTACCAGCGCTTTTGCCTGCTGCAGGATGCGATGAACGTGCCGGACCGCAACACGATCTGGCGCTTCGGCGAGCGGCTGGGCGTGGATGGGGCCACGGTGCTGTTCCAGGGAGTGGATGCGCAACTGCACCGCCATGGCTACATGGCCCGGGGCGGACAAGCCATCGATGCGACGCTGGTGCCCGCGCCGCGCCAGCGCCTGGACAGGCCGGAGCGCGAGGCCCTGGCCGAAGGCAGAACGCCCGATTGGAGTGAGAGGCCGAGCGCCGGCAAAGGGATGTGGATGCCACACACACGAAAAAGCACGGCAAGAGCTACTTCGGCTACAAGCTCAGCGTGAGCGTGGACCTCAAGCACGGCTTCATCCGCCGCATCGCCACGGGCACGGCCAGCGAGCACGACGGACACCACTTCGACGAGGTGCTGGACATGCACAACACCGGGCGCAGCGTGCACACGGACAAGGCCTACGCGAGCCGGCAGCGCCGGCAGATGCTGCAAGTGCTGGGCTTCGTGGACGCGATGCAGCGCCGGGCCCAGCCGGGCCAGCCCCTGAGCGAGTGCCAGAAGCGGCGCAACCAGCGCATTGCCAGCAAGCGTGCCCGGGTCGAACATGCGTTTGCCGGCATCCGGCACCTGGGCGGCAAGTTCGTACGCACGATCGGGCAGGCGCGGGCCACGGTGGCGATGACGATGATGGCTGCCTGCTACAACATGAAGCGCCTGGCCTCGTTCCTTGAGCGAGGCGTGGATGCGTTCTTCAAACCGGCGACCACCAAGGCACAGGTGCGCCTGCAAACGGCGAAAGCCTGAGCCATCGGGGCTGCAAGGCCCCTCAATGCACGAGGTGCAGACCGCCGTAAGGCCTCATCGCGCATTCAAAACGGCTGGCGTCCAATCGTGCCTATTCGGATCCGTCAATCATGGGGTTGTGAGAGGTTCCCTGACGGGAACCTCTCAATACCCGGGCTTTCTATCAGAACCGGCTCAAGGGGCAGCTTCGGTGCGAACGTAGGGTGAACCAAGCACGCTTTCACGCGTTGCCGCCTCACGCAAGGTCTTGGATGATGGTCGCTGGCGAGCGACTTGATTGCCCACCGCCAGGCTTTTTGGCGCTCGATGGCCCTGAGGCCCCTGCGCCTACGCTTGGGCATGTTTGTAGAACGAGTCCACGCCCTTGTGCGGGGTATCCGTCCGGCCAACCCATCTACCCCGATCGAGGCATTGCAAGCACCATCGTGTCCACGTAAACCATCGTGCACACCATGTCTCAAGACATCCCCACTTCGCGCTACTCAGTCCCTCGCACACGCCGGGTCTACAGCGCGCAATTCAAGGCCGAGCTGATTGCCACCTGCCAGCAACCCGGCGCATCCATTGCCGCCACGGCACGTCAACATGGCATGAATGCCAATGTGCTGCATCGCTGGCTCAGGGAGCATCGCCTGGGTCTGCATCAGGCCGCCTCCAATACCGCCCATGTTGCTGCGCCCAGCAGCGCCCCTGCCTGCGTCGATGCGGCTGTTGAACCAGTGGTCAATGCACAACCTGCTCGCACCCCGACGCATCAGGCCCATCCGGTGCTTGCCAGCACGGTGCCCGCCTTCATCGCGATGGCACTGGACCCGCAGGCGATGCACCCTCAGGCAGCGAATGCGCAAGCTGCCTCCAGTGCTGCATCGTCAACTCCCTCATCAGACATCCGCATCGAGTGCTGTCACCATGGCACCCGCGTGACGGTCAATTGGCCGGTGGCAGCGGCTGCCGAGTGTTCCCGCGCATTGCAGGGTTTGCTGCAGGTGCTGCGGCAATGATCCGCATCGACGCCGCCTGGCTTGCCACCGCCCCGCTGGACATGCGCGCCGGCACCGACACGGCCCTGGTCCGGGTGGTCGCCGTGTTCGGCGCGGCCCGTCCTCATCACGCCTATCTGTTCACCAACAAACGCGCCAACCGCATCAAGGTGCTGGTGCACGACGGCATCGGCATCTGGTTGGCGGCTCGGCGCCTGCACCAGGGCAAGTTCGTCTGGCCGGCAACCAGCAATGAGCAGTGGCAGTTGGAGTCCGATCAGCTCCAAGCCCTGGTGCTGGGCCTGCCTTGGCGACGCATGGGAGACGCTGGCGTCATCACCGTGGTCTGAAGCGGGTGTGCAATCGGTACATCTGCGCGTGAAAGCGCCGTGCCATCCTTGGCACACTGGCGCTGATGTTGATGCCGCCCCAATCCCTGGAGGATCTGAGCGCAGAGCAACTGCGCGAGATGACCACGCGGCTGCTGGCCCAGTTGCGCCATAGCCAGGCCCTGAACGCCAAGCTCACCCACGAGAACGCGCTCTTGAAGCGCATGAAGTTCGCCGCCCAGTCGGAGCGCTTCAATGCCGAGCAGCGTAGCCTGCTCGATGACGAGATCGAAGCCGATCTGGCAGCCGTCGCCCACGAGATCGAGCAGCTGCAGCCGCCTGCAGCATCCCCCGAGACCAGGCAGCAACCCAAACGCCAGCCGCTGCCCGCCCATCTGCCGCGCCGCGAGATCCGGCACGAGCCCGAGTCCACCACCTGCGCCTGTGGCTGTGTGATGAAGCGCATCGGTGAAGACGTGGCCGAGAAGCTGGACTATGTGCCGGGCGTATTCACCGTCGAGCGCCACGTGCGTGGCAAATGGGCCTGCGCGAAGTGCGAAACCATCACCCAGGCACCGGTCGAGGCGCATGTGATCGACAAGGGCATCCCGACTGCCGGCCTGCTGGCCCAGGTGCTGGTGGCCAAGTACGCAGACCATCTGCCTTTGTTCCGCCAGGAGGGCATCTATGCGCGTGCCGGCCTGGCCATCCCGCGCTCGACCTTGGCGCAATGGGTCGGCACCTGCGGCGTGCGGCTGCAGCCGCTGGTGGATGCGCTCAAGGCCGAGATGCTTGGGCGCCAAGTGCTGCATGCCGACGAGACGCCGGTGCAGGTGCTCAAGCCCGACAAGGGAGCGACGCACCGGGCGTACCTCTGGGCCTACGCCCCTGGGGTCTTCGAAGACATGAAAGCCGTGGTGTACGACTTCTGCGAGTCCAGAGCCGGCGAGCATGCGCGCCACTTCCTGGGCGACTGGAAGGGTGCGCTGATCTGCGACGACTTCGCTGGCTACAAGGCCTTGATCGCCAGCGGCGTGACCGAAGTTGGCTGCCTGGCGCATGCCCGGCGCAAGTTCTTCGACCTGCATGCGGCGAACAAGAGCCAGATCGCCGGCTTCGCGCTGGAGCAGTTCACCAAGGTCTATGACATCGAACGCGAGGTCAAGGAACTGAACGCCGATCAGCGCAAGGCGATGCGGCAGCAGCACACCAAACCACTGCTCGATGCACTGCACGATTGGATGCGGTTACAGCGGCAAAAACTGCCCGACAGCTCGGCCACGGCCAAGGCGCTGGATTACAGCCTGCGGCGCTGGACTGCGTTGACGCGCTTCGTTGATGACGGGCAACTGCCCGTGGACAACAACTGGATCGAGAACCAGATCCGGCCGATTGCGATGGGGAGAAACAACTGGCTGTTCGCCGGGAGCCTGCGTGCGGGCCAGAGGGCGGCGGCGGTGATGAGCCTGGTGCAGTCGGCGCGCATGAACGGACACGATCCCTATGCCTACCTGAAGGACGTGCTCACGCGCCTGCCCACGCACCGGGCCAGCCGGATCGAGGAATTGCTGCCGCATCGCTGGCAGAGCCCGAACTCCTGATCAATGCCTGTGCAACCGGCTGCGGTCAACATGGGATCGCCGGACGCTTACTGTGCGGGAACATCGCCAGCCGCTTGATGTCGTAGCACGCAGCTGACCTGCAAGGCTTTGATGCAGGACCTGATTCCCGGCTACGATGCGATGACTGCCCCAGCAATCTTGGTGCCGAAAGTCGGTCATACGATCAAAGGGCCTAATGGCATTGTTTCGCGCAGCGCTGATGGGTTTAGCAGCCCAAGAGATGTCCTTGCGCGCGATATTTCGGAACTACGGCGGGTGTACTCTGACGTGCCGAATTCTTCATTGCAAGACCTCATTCGAATGAACAAGAATGCCTACCCTGACGCCTTTGGAAAGTAAGAGTTATGACGCCTGCTGAATTTGTTTCGTGCCTGAGAGTGGCTGTTTTTGAGGAAAATGTTGGAATTTACCGTCAGCTCTTCAATGGCACGTCGGTGGCGAATGCATCCGATCCATATTGGAAAAGTGCCTTGGCTCTCTTCAATGGCCTAAGTTCTGAACAGCAAGAAGTCTTTTTCCAGGTTGTTCGCCAGGTGGCGACCGACACGACAGCAAACGTCTTGGGTGTGATTGACGGAGTGAATGCGTTGAATGGCGTGGACGAGCAATTGGTGTTGAGTTGTGAAAGCGGAGTCAAGCTGAGTGGTGATTTACAAAGCTTGTTCCTAGTTGAAGAGGAGCGAACATCACGAGCGTGATGAAGGGTGGTCTCAAATTCGAACTGCAATACCACTGGTTTTGATGAATATGGAAATATTTCGGTAAATTGATTGGTAATACATCGGGTTGGTTTGTATCTTTATATGGCTCACCGCGTCGATGCAGTTACTTGGTGGAACGAAGTTGGACGCACCTATGGCCCGAAAGCACCTGAGGTACGCCAGTTCATACTGAATTCAGAAAACTATGTTTTGTAAATTGACTCAAAAAATAGCTCAGCAGGAGCAAAGCTGAGGAAAAAATATCAGCAGCCGGCACCAAAATTCTCGACCCTGAAATAAACTCTGCAAATGCCTCATTAATACGAGCGGCTTTGTTGCACAAATCGAGTTGCAGACGGCATGACCCTCACCCCAGACGGATCTATGCCACGGCAGCCACTGGTACGGTTCGAGGACGGCCGATCTGGCTGAAGCGATTCAGCAATGCCACGCGTACATGCAACTCCACCACTTGGCGCTCGAACGTGCGCGCCGTCACCCGTTCGCCCAGTCGCTTGAAGCAGTGCATCTTCGTCTCCACAAGGCTGCGCCGATGGTAGCCGCTCCACTTCTTCCAGATGCTGCGACCCAGGCGCTTGCACGCGGCAATGGCTTCGTTGCGGTGCGCCGAGCCCGGACTCGACTTCTTCCAATGGCTGGCGTTCTTGCGCGGCGGGATCACCGCCATCGCCTGCCGTTGGGCAATGGCGTCCAGGCAGCCTCGCGTGTCGTAGGCACCATCCGCACAGACGCTTTCGATGGGCTCGTCGGCGGCAATCTGGGCCAGCAACTCGGGCAGCATCGGTGCGTCTCCGATGGCATTGCTGGTCACCTCGATGGCGCGTATCTCCAGCGTCTGCGCGTCGATACCCAGATGGACCTTGCGCCATTCGCGCCGGTACTCGGCACCATGCTTCTTGCGTTTCCACTCGCCTTCGCCCAGGAACTGGATGCCGGTGCTGTCCACCAGCAACTGCAGCGGCGACTGGGGTCGCTGGTAGCTGAGTTCGACCTGCAAGGTCTTCTGGCGTCGGCAGACCGTGCTGAAGTCAGGCACTGGCCAGTCCAGCTTGGCCAGCCGCAGCAGGCTTTGCACCATGCCAAGCGCCTGGCGCAAGGGCTGGCCGAACAGGCACTTGATGCTCAGGCAGAACTGGATTGCTGCGTCCGAGAAGGTCGGGCTGCGTCCGCGCTTGCCAGTCGGCGTGCCAAGCCACTGCATGCCCTGATCCAGCCACATCGTCAGCGAGCCTCGCGCCTTCAGCGCCGCGTTGTACGCTTTCCAGTTCGTCGTGCGGTACTTGCTCCGCTGCCTTCTCTTCGCTTCTGTCACGCCGTCAGTCTACGGGCGGCGGCGAGGCGATTTGTGCAACAAAGCCAGGGCCGACTATGTGCATGCAATAATAAATCACATTTGCATATTGACAGGTTTTGAGAGGAACCCTGATGAGAGACCTGAGCGGGCAATAACCGGATCGAGAAATGAGCATTCAAGACGTATTGAAGGATGGACAGCTGAACGAGGGCGCCTCTAGTGAGGCAATCCAGGCTGTTGTTGCGGCCCTCGGTCAGTCATTGCCATCTGACTACTTGCAGTTCATCGGTGAACACGATGGAGGTGAAGGGTTCATTGGCGATAGCTACTTGATTCTTTGGAGGTCTGGAGAACTGGCCACCTTCAATCGTGAATATGAGGTCGAACAATACGCACCGGGAATCGTGCTCTTCGGGTCTGATGGCGGTGGCGAAGGCTATGGGTTTGATACGCGAGAGGCGACTATGCCAATAGTTCGGATTCCGTTCATTGGCATGGACCTTCGATATGCCTCGCGTGTCGCCGAAAACTTCAACGATCTTCTTTTCCCGTTGGCCAAATGAAGAAGTCATTTGATCCGCGTGGCGATGCGCGTCCGCCAAGCATGGAGTTATTCGATATCACGCCGGTGATTTTTGGCGGTGATCCAAACGATCCCAAGAACAAGGCTTGGTTGACAAGGCAGCAACACATTGAAGCGGTGCGGTATTGGAACCGTGTGATTCGTGAGTTGCGCGAGGGCAAGTCTGGTTAATAAATGCCTCATCAATACGAGCTAGATGCGCAAACGCATGAAACGATCAAGTCTCTGTGTGCAGAGGGGGATCGTTTGGCCAATCTTCTTCGTTATGACGAAGCGGTGGCTCAGTACAACAAAGCATGGGAGCTTGTCCCCCCCCCCCGCAAAATGACTGGGAGGCATCGACATGGATTCTTGCTGCGATAGCCGATGCCTGTTTTCTCGGCGGATACAGAGTCTCAGCTCGTGAAGCTTTGGAATACGCACTCGCCTGCCCTGGAAGATTCGGTAATCCGTTTATTTGACCTGCCCCCAGAACCCGTACCAGTCGATTTGAGGAATCCGCTGGGTTGAAGGAGATTACTCCTGGGTTTGCAGCGGCGCCGGGACGGCGCCACCGGTTGTCTGTCGATGCTGCGCCGCGAACTTCGCTGGCGGCATCCGCCTGCAACTGCTGTGCGGCCGTACCTCGTTGTAGTCGATCCGCCAGCGCGCAATCTCAACACGCGCCTGCTTCAGGCTTTGGAACCAGTGCTCGTTCAGGCACTCGTCGCGGAACTTGCCGTTGAAGCTCTCGATGTAGGCGTTCTGCGTGGGCTTGCCTGGCTGGTTGAGGATGTGGCGCACGCCCTGGGCCTGGGCCCAGGCCATGAAGGCCCGGCTCGTGAACTCTGGCCCCTGGTCGGTTCTCACGGCCTGCGGGTAGCCCCGGAACCGCGCAACCTGGTCGAGCACGCGCACGACGTACTGGCCGCCGATGCCATGGTCCACAGCGATGTCCACGCACTCGTGGCTGAAGTCGTCCGTCACGGTCAGGCACTTGATGCGCCGCCCGCTGGCCAGGCTGTCGCTGACGAAGTCCATGCTCCAGACTTCATTGATGGTCCGGCACTTGTGCAACGGCACGCGTTCGAGCTTCAGGCGCTGCTTGCCGCGCCGCTTACGCACCGACAGGTCGGCCAGCCTGTAGAGCCGGTACACGCGCTTGTAGTTGATCTTGTTGCCCGCGGCACGCAGCAGGTCGCCGATGCGTCGGTAGCCGAAGCGCCGACGTTCATGGGCCAGCTCGACGATGCGCTGGCTCGTTGCCAGGTCGTGCTGCGCACGCTGGGGCGGATGCCGCCAGCTGCCGCGCGACAGGCCCACCAAGGCGCAGGCGCGCCGTTCACTGATCGAGGTCGCCTTCAACATCTCGCCCACCGCGCGTCGCCTCGCCGGTGGGCTCAGCGCTTTACGCCGAAGGCCACCTTCAGCGCCTCGTTGTCCAACACCGCTTCGGCCAGCAGCTTCTTGAGCCGGTTGTTCTCGGCTTCGAGGTCGCGCAGCCGTTTGGCGTCGCTGGCTTCCATGCCGCCGAACTTGGCTCGCCACTTGTAGAACGTGGCCGAGCTGAAACCCTCTCGGCGGCACAGGTCCGCCACGCTCATGCCAGCGTCGGCCTGCTTGATGAACCCAATGATCTGTTCGTTCGTGTACCTGCTCTTGCGCATCGCGCTTCCTCTCGGTTGCGCGGATTCTCTATTGCCTTGGTACGGGTCGCGGGTTGCAGGTCAGATCGACAGCTTCTGGTTGGAACCCACCACCTTCTGTCCCCCGAAAACCAACCTCCGCCTACACCGCCCCATACGGCGCAAACCGGCTCTGGTTCTCATCCACCTCCAGTCCCCGCCCGATGTACGGAAACGCCCGCTGCGGGCAGGCTTCGCGTTCGCACACCTTGCAGCCCATGCCGATGGGGGTGGCGGCCCCGGGGTCGTTCAGGTCCAGGCCCTTGGCGTAGACCAGGCGCGGGGCGTGGCGGATGTCGCAGCCCAGGCCCACTGAAAAGGTCTTGCGCGGCGCGCCGTAGCCGCGCCGGCCGCCGCTCACGGTGCGCGCGATCCACAGGTACTTGCGCCCGTCGGGCATGCTGGCGAGCTGGCGCAGCACGCGCTCGGGCTGGCCGAAGGCTTCGTACACGTTCCACAGCGGGCAGGTGCCGCCGGTGCGGCTGAAGTGGAAGTGCGTGGCCGACTGGCGCTTGCTGATGTTGCCCGCGCGGTCCACGCGGATGAAGAAGAACGGCACGCCGGGCGCGCCCAGGCGCTGCAGCGTGGACAGGCGGTGGCACACGGTCTCGAAGCCCACGCCGAAGCGCTGCTCCAGCAGGTCGATGTCGTAGCGCAGCGCCTCGGCGGCTTCCAGGAACACGCCGTAGGGCAGCAGCAGCGCCCCGGCGAAGTAGTTCGCCAGGCCCACGCGGGCGAGCTTGCGCGAGGCGGGGTCGTGCGCGAAGGGCGGGGCGTCGGTGAGCTGGTCGATGGTGTCGGCCACCTCCAGCAGCGCCAGTTGCGTGGCGAGCTGGAAGGCCTGCTGCGCGGGCTCCAGCGTGGAGGCCAGCTGCAGCGTGCGCTGGCCGGGGTCGAAGCGGCGCTTGCTGCCCTCGGCGCTTTCCGCGCCCGGGCCATCGCTGGTCAGTACCACGCGCACGCCGTGGCGCTGCTGCAGGCGCTGCGCCAGCCATTCGCCCAGGCGCCCGCCGTGCACGCGCGGGGCGTCTTGCGCCAGGGCCTCGGCGGCGTGGTCCACGGCGTCGAAGTGGTTCTGGTGCGCGAAGAAGAAGTCGCGCACCACCTCGAAGGGCATGGCGCGCGCGGGGGCCACGCTGTCCACGATGTCGGAGCGGCCGTCGCCCAGGCGCAGCGCCAGGGTTTCCAGGCGCTCCTGCGCCTCCAGCGCGCGGCGGTGCAGGGCGATGACGGCGCGGCCCAGCGCGGGCATCTGCGCCGCCACCTCTTGCAGCTCGGGCACGGCCACGGGCTCGGCGGCGTCGGCCAGGGCCTCGCGCAGGCCGGCGATCAGGCGCGCTTCCTCGTCCTCGGAGAACTGCTGGATGTCCACGCCCAGCGTGCGGTGCAGCTTGAGCAGCACCTGCACGGTGAGCGGGCGCTGGTTCTGCTCGATCTGGTTCAGGTAGCTGGGCGAGAGGCCCAGCGCCTGGGCCAGCGCGATCTGCGACAGGCCGCGCTCGGCGCGCAGCTTGCGCAGCTTGACGCCCATGAAGGTTTTTTTCATGCCGCTGCTCCTGGTATGTGGGGGGTGATGATATTCGCAGAATTCGCAATTCGCGGGGTTTTGTTTCGCAAGATTTCGCCTTTTCAGCCCTGTTCCTGGGGCTCTATTCTGCGTAAATTGCGAAGCATGACAACACCCCCAGGAACCGTAGAGACGCGCGAACTGGTGCTGCCGGCGCGGGCCAACCACCACGGCACCTTGTTTGCCGGGCAGGGCCTGCAGCTGATGGCGCAGGCCGCCTTTCTGGCCGCGCGCGGCCTGGCGCAGCGCGAGGTGGTGATGGCCGGCGTGACGGGCGTGGATTTCCTCGCGCCCGTGCCGGTCGGCAGCCAGCTCACGCTGCGCGGCTGGGTCAGCCGCGTGGGCCGCAGCTCCATGACCGTGTGCGTGACCGGGCTGGCGGACCAGCCGGGCATTCCGCCCGAGGAGGTGTTGAAAGGGGTGTTCGAGATGGTGGCGGTGGATGCCGCCGGCCGTCCCGTCGCCATCGCATGTTCTTATCGCAACCAGGAGACCCAACCATGAACACCCCCACCGCCGAGGCCGTGGCAGCCCCCAAAGTCAAGAAGTCCGTCGCTCTGTCGGGCGTCACGGCCGGCAACACCGCCCTGTGCACCGTGGGCCGCACGGGTAACGACCTACACTACCGCGGCTACGACATCCTGGACATTGCCGAGGTATGCGAGTTCGAGGAAATCGCCCACCTGCTGGTGCACGGCAAGCTGCCCACGCGCGCCGAACTCAAGGCCTACAAGGCCAAGCTCAAAGCCCTGCGCGGCCTGCCCGGCAGCGTGAAGGCCGCGCTGGAGCAACTGCCTGCCGCCAGCCACCCGATGGACGTGATGCGCACCGGCGTTTCGGCCCTGGGCTGCGCGCTGCCCGAGAAGGATGACCACAACCTGCCGGGCGCGCGCGACATTGCCGACCGCCTGATGGCCAGCCTGGGCAGCATGCTGCTGTACTGGTACCACTTCAGCAATTCGGGCCGCCGCATCGAGGTGGAGACGGATGACGACTCCATCGGCGGCCACTTCCTGCACCTGCTGCACGGCGCGCCGCCCTCGGAGGGCTGGGTGCGCGCCATGCACACCTCGCTGAACCTGTACGCCGAGCACGAGTTCAACGCCTCCACCTTCACCGCGCGCGTCATCGCCGGCACGGGCAGCGACATGTATTCGAGCATTTCGGGCGCCATTGGCGCGCTGCGCGGCCCCAAGCACGGCGGCGCCAACGAGGTGGCGTTCGAGATCCAGAAGCGCTACGACAACCCCGGCCAAGCCGAGGCCGACATCCGCCGCCGCGTCGAGGCCAAGGAGGTGGTGATCGGCTTCGGCCACCCGGTGTACACGGTGAGCGACCCGCGCAACGTCATCATCAAGGGCGTGGCCAAGCGCCTGTCGGATGAGGCGGGCAGCACCAAGATGTACGACATCGCCGAGCGGCTCGAATCCGTGATGTGGGAAGTCAAGAAGATGTTCCCCAACCTCGACTGGTTCAGCGCCGTGAGCTACCACATGATGCAGGTGCCCACCGCCATGTTCACGCCGCTGTTCGTCATCGCGCGCACCAGCGGCTGGGCCGCGCACGTGATCGAGCAGCGCGTGGACAACAAGATCATCCGCCCCAGCGCCAACTACACCGGGCCGGAAGACCAGAAGTTCGTGCCCATCGAGGAGCGCCTCTGACAAAAACCATAGCTGCCAGCGCTTTCCAGAAGCCATTTTCAGCGTAATTTCATGCTGAAAATGGCTGTGGACAAGCGCCAGCAGCTATCAGAAGAATAGTGAACCTGCCCGCCCCATGACGAACACCGCCCACCGCAAACCCCTTCCCGGCACGTCCCTGCAGTACTTCGACGCGCGCGAGGCCGTCGATGCCCTCCAACCCGGCGCCTGGGCCAGGCTGCCCTACACGGCGCGCGTGCACGCCGAGAACCTGGTGCGCCGCGCCGACCCGGCGCAGTTGGCCGGCTACCTGCGCCAGCTCATCGAGCGCAAGCGCGAGATCGACTTTCCGTGGTTCCCCGTGCGCGTGGTGTGCCACGACATCCTGGGCCAGACCGCGCTGGTCGATCTGGCGGGCCTGCGCGACGCGATTGCGAAGGAGGGCGGCGACCCGGCTGCCGTCAATCCCGTGGTGCCGGTGCAGTTGATCGTCGATCACTCGCTGGCCGTGGAGTGCGGCGGCTTCGACCCCGACGCCTTCCGCAAGAACCGCGAGATCGAGGACCGCCGCAACGAGGACCGCTTCCACTTCATCGAGTGGACGAAGAAGGCCTTCGCCAACGTGGACGTGATCCCGGCGGGGAACGGGATCATGCACCAGATCAACCTGGAGAAGATGTCGCCCGTCGTGTACGTGCAGAAGGATGGAGAGGGCAGCGTGGTCTTCCCCGACACCTGCGTGGGCACCGACAGCCACACGCCGCACGTCGATGCGCTGGGCGTGATCGCCGTGGGCGTGGGCGGGCTGGAGGCCGAGAACGTGATGCTGGGCCGCGCCTCGTGGATGCGCCTGCCCGACATCGTGGGCGTCAGGCTCACCGGCAAGCGCCAGCCGGGCATCACCGCCACCGACATTGCCCTCGCGCTGACCGAATTCCTGCGCAAGGAGAAGGTCGTGGGTGCGTACGTGGAGTTCTTCGGCGAGGGCGCGGACAGCCTGTCGATCGGCGACCGCGCCACCATCTCGAACATGTGCCCCGAGTACGGCGCCACCGCCGCGCTGTTCTTCATCGATGCGCAGACCACGGCCTACCTGCGCCTGACCGACCGCAGCCCCGAACAGGTGCAGTTGGTGGAAACCTACGCCAAGGCCGCCGGCTTCTGGGCCGACGACCTGAAGACCGCCGAGTACGAGCGCGTGCTCGCGTTCGACCTCTCCAGCGTGGTGCGCAACATGGCCGGCCCGAGCAACCCGCACCGCCGCCTGCCCACCTCGGCACTGGTGGACCGCGGCATCGCCGGCGCCATCAAGCTCGAAATGGCCCGCGCCGAGGAGGCCGAGGGGCTGATGCCCGATGGCGCCGTGATCATCGCCGCCATCACCAGCTGCACCAACACCAGCAACCCGCGCAACGTCATCGCGGCCGCGCTGCTGGCGCGCAACGCGAACCGCCTGGGCCTGGTGCGCAAGCCCTGGGTCAAGACCTCGCTGGCGCCCGGCTCGAAGGCCGTGGAGCTGTATTTGAAGGAAGCGAACCTGCTCGGCGACCTGGAAAAGCTCGGCTTCGGCATCGTCGCCTTCGCTTGCACCACCTGCAACGGCATGAGCGGCGCGCTCGACCCCAAGATCCAGCAGGAGATCATCGACCGCGACCTGTACGCCACGGCCGTGCTCTCGGGCAACCGCAACTTCGACGGGCGCATCCACCCGTATGCCAAGCAGGCGTTCCTGGCCTCGCCGCCGCTGGTGGTGGCCTATGCGATCGCGGGCACGGTGCGCTTCGACATCGAGAACGATGTGCTGAAGGTGGTGGATGGCAAGGAGATCCGCCTCAAGGACATCTGGCCCAGCGACGAGGAGATCGACGCCATCGTCGCCCGCGCCGTCAAGCCCGAGCAGTTCCGCGCCGTGTACGAGCCCATGTTCGCCATCCGCAAGGACGACGGTGAAAAGGCGGCGCCGCAGTACGACTGGCGCCCGCAGTCCACCTACATCCGCCGCCCGCCGTACTGGGACACGGAAGGCGTGGGCGCGCTGGCGGCCTTTCCGCGCACGCTCAAGGGCATGCGCCCGCTGGCCCTGCTGCCCGACAACATCACCACCGACCACCTGTCGCCGTCCAACGCCATCCTGCTGGACAGCGCTGCGGGCGAGTACCTGCACAAGATGGGCCTGCCGGAGGAGGACTTCAACTCCTACGCCACGCACCGCGGCGACCACCTGACCGCGATGCGCGCCACCTTCGCCAACCCGCAGCTCGTCAACGAGATGGCCGTGGTCGATGGCCAGGTGAAGAAGGGGTCGCTGGCGCGCATCGAGCCCGAGGGCAAGGTGGTGCGCATGTGGGAGGCCATCGAGGCGTACCTGAACCGCCGCCAGCCGCTCATCATCATCGCCGGCGCCGACTACGGCCAGGGCTCCAGCCGCGACTGGGCTGCCAAGGGCGTGCGCCTGGCGGGCGTGGAGACGGTGGTGGCCGAGGGTTTCGAGCGCATCCACCGCACCAACCTCATCGGCATGGGCGTGCTGCCGCTGGAGTTCAAGCCGGGCGTGAACCGCCTGACGCTGCAGCTCGACGGCACCGAGACCTACGATGTGGAAGGCAAGCTGGAGCCGCGCGCCGACCTCACGCTGGTCATCCACCGCCAAAACGGCCAGACCGACCGCGTGGCCACCACCTGCCGCCTCGACACCGCCGAGGAAGTCTCGGTCTACGAAGCGGGCGGCGTGCTGCAGCGCTTCGCGCAAGACTTCTTGGCATCCAATCGGGCTTGAGAGCGTGTTCACGATCTCCACGCGGGTGTGCAGGCGCGGAATCGGGCGGTCTGCGTTGTTGCAAATCCTCGCAATAGCAAGGCTATTGCTGCGGTTTGCGCCTAGCAGCCCATCCCGATCCGCATCCTGCACCCCTTCGCGCGAGATCGTGAACACGCTCTGAAGCCTTGTCAGACAAGCGCGAGCAGCTATCAAAATCGATATGATCCAGCACCTTCCCCAGATCCGCATCCCCGCCACCTACCTGCGCGGGGGCACCAGCAAGGGCGTGTTCTTCCGCCTGCAGGACCTGCCCGAGGCCGCGCGCCAGCCCGGCCCGGCGCGCGACAAGCTGTTCCAGCGCGTCATCGGCAGCCCCGACCCGTACGGCGCGCAGATCGACGGCATGGGCGGGGCCACCTCCAGCACCAGCAAGTGCGTCATCCTGAGCAAGAGCACGCGCGCCGGGCATGACGTGGACTACCTCTACGGGCAGGTGTCCATCGACAAGGACTTCGTCGACTGGAGCGGCAACTGCGGCAACCTCTCCACCGCCGCCGGGGCGTTCGCTATCCACGCGGGCCTGGTGGAGGCGGGCCGCATCCCGGACCACGGCGTGTGCGTGGTGCGCATCTGGCAGGCCAACATCGGCAAGACCATCATTGCCCACGTGCCCGTGGCGGGCGGCCAGGTGCAGGAAACCGGCGGCTTCGAGCTGGACGGCGTGACCTTTCCGGCTGCCGAAATCGTGCTGGAGTTCATGGACCCGTCGGACGATGGCGACGAGGGCGGGGCCATGTTCCCCACGGGCAACCTGGTCGATACGCTGGAGGTGCCGGGCGTCGGCAATTTCCCCGCCACCATGATCAACGCGGGCATTCCCACCGTGTTCGTCAACGCCGCCGATATCGGCTACCAGGGCACGGAGCTGCGCGAGGACATCAACGGCGACCCGGCGCAACTGGCGCGGTTCGAAAAAATCCGCGTCGCCGGCGCGCTGCGCATGGGCCTCATCCAGACCCCCGAGGAAGCCGCCACGCGCCAGCACACGCCCAAGATCGCTTTCGTTAGCCCGCCCAAGGACTACACCGCCTCCAGCGGTAAAACCATCGCGGCGGCGGATGTGGACCTGCTGGTGCGCGCCCTGTCCATGGGCAAGCTGCACCACGCCATGATGGGCACCTGCGCCGTGGCCATCGGCACGGCGGCGGCCATTCCCGGCACGCTGGTGAACCTGGCGGCGGGCGGCGGCGAACGCGCGGCGGTGCGCTTCGGCCACCCCTCCGGCACCCTGCGCGTGGGCGCCGAGGCGAAACAGGACAACGGCCAGTGGACGGTCACCAAGGCCGTGATGAGCCGCAGCGCCCGCATCCTCATGGAAGGCTGGGTGAGGGTACCTGGCTAGCACCGTGTTTCTTCTGCAGGAGCGCTCTCCCTCGGAGACATGGCAAAAACTCCTGTTTTCATAGCTGCCAGCGCTTGCCATATAAGGGCTGGCAGCTATTTTTTTATCAAAAATTGGAGCAACGGATGTCCACCCGCAAGCAACTCAAGCAACTCGTCGAGGCCCGCAACGGCCTGCTCGTTCCGGGCGCGTTCAACGCGCTGTCGGCCAAGGTGATCGCCGACCTGGGCTTCCAGGCCATCTACGTGACCGGCGCGGGCGTGACCAATATGTGGTTCGGCATGCCGGACCAGGGCTTCATGGGCCTGCACGAAATCGCCGACCACACGGCGCGCATCCGCGACGCGGTGGACGTGCCGCTCATCGTCGATGCCGACACGGGCTTTGGCAACGCGCTGAACGTGGTCCACACCGTGCGCACGCTGGAGCGCGCCGGGGCCGACTGCATCCAGCTCGAAGACCAGGTGGCGCCCAAGCGCTGCGGCCACTTCAGCGGCAAGGAAGTGATTTCCACCGAGGAAGCGGTGAGCAAGATCAAGGCCGCCGTCGATGCGCGGCGCGACCCCGATTTCCTCATCATGGCGCGCACCGACGCCGCCGCCACGCACGGCTTCGAGGCCGCCGTGGAGCGCGCGCAGAAGTTCGCCGAGGCGGGCGCCGACATCCTCTTCGTCGAGGCCGTGACCAAGCCTGAGGAAGTGCGCGCGCTGCCGCAGCGCCTGGCGAAGCCCCAGCTCATGAACATGGTGATCGGCGGCAAGACGCCGATCTTCAACGCCGAGCAGCTGGGCGAACTCGGCTTCGGCATCGTGCTGTACGCCAACGCCGCGCTGCAGGGCGCGGTGATGGGCATGCAAAAGGCGCTGACCACGCTGCGCGACGCCAAGGAAGTGCAGGAATCGAGCGGCCTTGTCACCCCGTTCGCCGAGCGCCAGCGCTTGGTCAGCAAGCACGAATGGGACGCGCTGGAAAAGCGCTACACCTGATCCCCAAACGGTCCAGGCCCCGGGACTCCAAGCCGGGGCTGCCATTTCCTCCCGCCAGATGACATTCCACCCCCAAGACACCCTGCGCACGCTCGCCATCGACGGAGAACCGGCGGGCCAGTTCCATTCCCTGGCCGCGCTCGAAGCGCAGGGGTTCGGCGCCATTTCCCGGCTTCCGCACACGCTGCGCGTGCTGCTGGAGTCCATCCTGCGCAACATCGACGGCGCCAGCGTGCAGGAGCACCACCTGCGCCAGCTCGCCGCGTGGCAGCCGAAGGGCAAGCGCACGGACGAAATCCCGTTCGTGGTGGCGCGCGTCATCGCGCCCGACTCCTCCGGCGTGCCGCTGCTGGCCGACCTGGCGGCCATGCGCGATGCCGCCGCGCAACTGGGCATGGCGCCGGCCGACATCGAACCCATGGTGCCGGTGGACCTGGTGGTGGACCATTCCATCCTGGTCGAGCATGCCGGCAGCAAGGATGCCCTGCGCCTGAACATGGAGCTGGAGTACCAGCGCAACGCCGAGCGCTACTCCTTCCTGAAATGGGCGGCGGGCGCCTTCAAGGGCATCCGCATCTTTCCGCCGGGGGCCGGCATCGTGCACCAGTTGAACATGGAGCGCCTGGCGCGCGGCGTGCATCGCAACGCGCAGGGCGTGTACCACTTCGACTCGCTGCTCGGCACCGACAGCCACACGCCCATGATCAACGGCGTGGGCGTGCTGGGCTGGGGCGT
Source organism: Acidovorax sp. YS12 (assembly GCA_021496925.1). Taxonomy (NCBI): domain Bacteria; kingdom Pseudomonadati; phylum Pseudomonadota; class Betaproteobacteria; order Burkholderiales; family Comamonadaceae; genus Acidovorax; species Acidovorax sp. YS12. Next base: position 904,977 of record CP053915.1, on the reverse strand, counting down.
GGGCGGCATCGAGGCCGAGGCGGCCATGCTGGGCCAGCCGATGTACCTGGTCGCGCCCGACGTGGTGGGCGTGGAACTGACCGGCGCCCCGCAGCCCGGCGTGCTGGCCACCGACATCGTGCTCACCGTGGTGCAGGCGCTGCGCGCCAAAAAAGTGGTGGGCAAGTTCGTCGAATTCTTTGGCGACGGCGCCGCGGGCCTGACCGGGCCGGACCGCGCCACCATCTCCAACATGGCGCCGGAATACGGCGCCACGGCAGCCTTCTTTCCGGTTGATGACAACACCCTGAGCTACCTGAAAACGGTGGGCCGCACGCCCCGGGAGCTGGCGGCGCTGCGCGCGTACTTCGAGGCCCAGGGCATGTTCGGCATGCCCGCGCGCGGCACCATCGACTACAGCGACACGGTGCACATCGACCTGGGCGCGGTGGTGCCCAGCGTGGCCGGCCCGTCCCGCCCGCAGGACCGCATTGCGCTCACCGGCCTGAAGCAGGCCGTGGGCCAACTGCTCCCCGAGGGCGCGTCCCGCGACCAGGGCCGGGCCGGGTTGCAGCACGGCGACGTGGTGCTGGCCGCCATCACCTCCTGCACCAACACGTCGAACGCGCGGCTGATGCTCGCCGCCGGGCTGCTGGCGCGCAAGGCAGTGGAAAAGGGGCTGCGCAGCGCCGCCCACGTCAAGACCTCCTTCACGCCGGGCTCCCGCGTGGTGCCGGCCTACCTGCGCGCGGCGGGGCTGGAGCCGTTCCTCGACGCGCTGGGCTTCCAGGCCGTGGGCTACGGCTGCGCCACCTGCATGGGCAACTCCGGCCCGCTGGCGCCGGAGATCATGGCGCAGATCCAGGAGGGCGGCCTCACGGTCGCCGCCGTGCTGTCGGGCAACCGCAATTTCGAGGCGCGCATCCACCAGGCCATCAAGGCCAACTTCCTGATGAGCCCGCCCCTGGTGGTGGCGTTCGCCATCGCGGGCCGCAGCGACCTCGACCCCGCGACCGAGCCCCTGGGCCAGGGCGCCGATGGCCAGCCCGTCTACCTGCGCGACATCTGGCCGAGCGCCGAGGAGCTGGAAGAGGTCCTGCCCTTCGCCCAGGACCCGCGCCATGTGCTGGAGATCCAGGCGCGTAAGCCGGCGGACCCCTTGTGGGACAGCCTGCCGGCCCCCACGGGCGACCTGTTCACGTGGGAGGACGGTTCGACCTACCTGAAGCGCCCGCCGTTCTTCGACGGCGTGGACGCGCGGCTGCCCGAGGCCACCGGCATCCGGGGCGCGCGCGCCCTCGCCATCCTGGGCGACTCGGTGACGACCGACCACATCAACCCCGGCGGGGAGATTCCGCCGTCCTCGGAGTCGGGCCAGTACCTGATGTCCCTGGGCGTGCGGCCGGAGGACTTCAACAGCTACATCTCGCGGCGCGCGCAGGACAAGGTGATGGTGCGCAGCAGCTTCGCGCACCTGCGTATCCGCAACCTCATGGCGGGCGGCGAGCAGGGCAGCATCACGCTGCACCAGCCCGGCGGCGAGCGCATGAGTATCTTCGCCGCGGCGACCCGGTACGCGGCCGACGGCGTGCCCATGCTCGTGTTCGCCGGGGAGGAGTACGGCAACGGCTCCAGCCGCGACTGGGCGGCCAAGGGGCCGCGGCTGCTTGGCGTGTGCGCCGTCATTGCCCGCAGCTTCGAGCGCATCCACCGCAGCAACCTGGTCGGCATGGGCATTCTTCCGCTCGAATTCATGCACGGCGCCAGCGCGCAGTCACTCGGCCTGGCGGGCGATGAGGTGTTCGACCTGGTTGGCGATGTGGGCGGCGTGCACACCGGGCAGGTCCTCGACCTGGTGATCCAGCGGCGCAACGGCGACCGGACCACGGTGCCCTTGCGCGCGCGGATCGACTCCGCGATCGAGGAGGCCTACTACCGCCACGGCGGCATCCTGCCCTACGTGCTGCGGCAGCGGCTGGCGCGCCACCAGGGCCTGCCGGAGGCCGCGTAGCCGCGCCTTTCCACTTTCCAACGCGCTCCCACCATGAAAAAGACCATCCAGAGCATCCTCGTTGCCAACCGGGGCGAGATCGCCATCCGCGCCATGCGCGCCGCCGCCGAGCTGGGCATCCGCACCGTGGCCATCTACGCCAGCGAGGACCGGCTGGCGCTGCACCGCTTCAAGGCCGACGAGAGCTACCTCGTGGGCGAGGGGCGGCGGCCCATCGAGGCCTACCTCGACATCGCGGGCATCCTGGAAATCGCCCGGCGCGCGGGCGTCGATGCCATCCACCCCGGCTACGGCTTCCTGTCGGAGAACCCCGAGTTCGCCCAGGCCTGCGCGGATGCGGGCATCGCCTTCATCGGCCCCCGGCCCGACGTGATGCGCGAGCTGGGCAACAAGGTGGCCGCGCGTGCCCTGGCCGAGCGGCTGAACGTGCCCGTGGTGCCCGCCACCGGCGCGCTGCCCGAGGACGATGGCGAATGCCTGCGCCTGGCCCGCGAGGTGGGTTATCCGCTGATGCTCAAGGCGAGCTGGGGGGGAGGAGGGCGCGGCATGCGCGCCATCCACGAGGAAGCCGAGCTGCTGCCCTCGATCGCCGCCGCGCGGCGCGAGGCCATCGCCGCCTTTGGCAACGGCGAGGTCTACCTGGAAAAGCTGGTGCAGCGCGCGCGCCACGTCGAGGTGCAGGTGCTGGGCGACCAGCACGGCAACCTGGTGCACCTGTTCGAGCGCGACTGCTCGGTGCAGCGGCGCAACCAGAAGGTGGTGGAGCGCGCGCCCGCGCCGTACCTGGACGACGCGCAGCGCGCCGGGCTGTGCGAGGCGGCGCTCAAACTCGCGCGCGGCGTGGACTACACGCACGCGGGCACGGTGGAGTTCCTGATGGACGCGGACACGGGCCGCTTCTACTTCATCGAAGTGAACCCGCGCATCCAGGTCGAGCACACCGTGACCGAGGAAGTGACGGGCCTGGACATCGTCAAGGCGCAGATCCGCGTGACGGAAGGCGCGCGCATCGGCGAGGACGACTACCTGCCCGCGCAGCCGCACATCCGCCTCTCGGGCCACGCGCTGCAGTGCCGCGTGACCACCGAAGACCCCGAGAAGGGCTTCGCGCCCGACTACGGGCGCCTCACGGCCTACCGCAGCGCGGCGGGCGCGGGCATCCGGCTCGACGCGGGCACGGCCTACGGCGGCGCGGTCATCACGCCGTACTACGACTCGCTGCTGGTCAAGGTGACGGCGCGCGGCCACGACCCCGAGGAATCCATCCGGCGCATGGACCGCGCGCTGCGCGAGTTCCGCATCCGCGGCGTGGCGACCAACCTGGCCTTCCTGGAGAACGTGATCGCGCACCCGCTGTTCAAGCGCGGCGAGTGCACCACGCGCTTCCTCGACACCACGCCCGAGCTGTTCCAGATCGCGCCGCGCAAGGACCGCGCCAGCCGTTTGCTGAAGTTCGTCGGCGAGGTGGTGGTCAACGGCAACCCCGAGATGAAGGGCCGCGCCGCGCCCGCGCAGCCCCTGGCGCGGCCGGCGCTCCCAAAACTGGAGCGCGGCGCGCAGGTTCCGCGCGGCACGCGCGACGAACTGCGCGAGCGCGGCGCGCAGGGCTTCGCGCAATGGATGCGCGCGCAGGAGCGCACGCTGCTCACCGACACCACCATGCGCGACGCGCACCAGTCGCTGTTCGCCACGCGCATGCGCACGGCCGACATGGCCGCCATCGCGCCACACTACGCGCGCCTGCTGCCCGAGCTGTTGTCGCTCGAATGCTGGGGCGGCGCGACCTTCGACGTGGCCATGCGCTTCCTCAAGGAAGACCCGTGGGAGCGCCTGCGCCGCCTGCGCGCCGCCGTGCCCAACACGCTGCTGCAGATGCTGCTGCGCGGCGCCAACGCCGTGGGCTACACCAACTACGCCGACAACGTGGTGCGCTACTTCGTGCAGCAGGCGGCCAAGGAGGGGATCGACCTGTTCCGCGTGTTCGACTCGCTCAACTGGGTGGAGAACATGCGCGTGGCCATGGACGCCGTGATCGAGACCGGCGCGCTGTGCGAAGGCACCATCTGCTACACCGCCGACCTGTTCGACGCCAGCCGCCCCAAGTACCAGCTCCGCTACTACGTGGACATGGCCCGGCAGCTGGAAAAGGCCGGCGCGCACATCATCGGCATCAAGGACATGGCGGGCGTGTGCCGCCCGCCCGCCGTGCGCGCGCTGGTCAAGGCGCTGCGCGAGGAAACGGGCCTGCCCATCCACTTCCACACCCATGACACCAGCGGCGGCGCGGTGGCCAGCGTGCTGGCCGCCGCAGAGGCCGGGGCCGATGCCGTGGACGGCGCCATGGACGCCATGAGCGGCCTGACCTCGCAGCCCAGCCTGGGCACCATCATCGCGGGCCTGGCCCATACCGGGCGCGACACCGGCCTGACCCCGGCGCGCATCGAGCCCTTCTCGCGCTACTGGGAAGGCGTGCGGCGCTATTACGCGCCCTTCGAGGCCGACATGCGAAGCGGCACCTCGGACGTGTACCGCCACGAGATGCCCGGCGGCCAGTACACCAACCTGCGCGAGCAGGCGCGCGCCATGGGGCTGGACAGCCGCTGGGACGAGATCGCGCGCAGCTACGCCGAGGTGAACCAGTTGTTCGGCGACATCGTCAAGGTCACGCCTTCGTCCAAGGTGGTGGGCGACATGGCGATCTTCCTGGTCGCCGGCAACCTCACCGCGGCCGACGTGATGGAACCCGGGCGGGAGATCTCCTTCCCCGATTCCGTCGTGTCCTTCATGCGCGGCGACCTGGGGTACCCGGCCGACGGCTTTCCGGCCGGCGTGCAGCAGCGTATCCTCAAGGGCGCGCGCGCCGTCGAGGGCCGCGCCGGCGCGCACATCCCCGCCGTGGACCTGGAGGCCGAGCGCGCCAGGGCCGCCAAGGCCGCCGACCACCGCATCGGCGATGCCGACCTGGCGAGCTGGCTCATGTACCCCAAGGTGTTCACCGAGTACATGGCGCACCGGCGCCAGTACGGCGACGTGTCCGCGCTGCCCACGCCGGTGTTCTTCTACGGCCTGCCCGAGCAGGGCGAGATGGCCGTGGACATCGACCAGGGCAAGACCCTGGTGGTGCGCCTGCTCGGCCAGGCCGAGGACAAGGACAGCGGTGAGACGCGCCTGTTCTTCGAACTCAACGGCCAGCCCCGGCCGGTGCGCATCCAGCGCGCGGGCCAGGAGGGCGCGCTGCGCAAGGCGCGCGCCCAGGCGCAGGAGGGCAACCCGCTGCACGTGGGCGCGCCCATGCCGGGGGCGGTGGCGGCGGTCGCGGTCAAGCCGGGCCAGAAGGTCACGCGCGGTAGCCCGCTGCTGTCCATCGAGGCCATGAAGATGGAGAACGCCGTCAGCGCCGAGCGCGACGGCACGGTGGCCAAGGTGCTGGTGGCGCCGGGCGACCGCGTGGAGGCCAAGGACCTGCTGATCGAATTCGCCTAACCGGGGAGGGGAGGGCGCCGGTTTTGCATGAAAACCGGCGCAAACCCTTTGCAGTCAAGCGCAAGCAGCTACGGAAAACGAAGCATGGAGAGGCGCTTCAGACCGGCTTGCGGGCCTGCGAAATGAAGTCCTGCACGTAGTCGATGGCGAGATCTGCCTCGCGCATGCCCAGGTGGATCTGCTTGGCGATGCCCTTGGGGCCCAGGCGCACGGGCACCACGTCCATGCGCGTGGCGTACTCCTGCGCCAGCCAGCGCGGCAGCGCCGCCACGCCGCGGCCGCTGGCCACCATCTGCAGCATGATGTCGGTGGTCTCGATGGTTTTGTGGCGCTGCGGCGTGATGCCCGCGGGCAGCAGGAACTGGGTGTAGATGTCGAGCCGGTCGGTGGCCACGGGGTAGGTGATGAGCACCTCCTGCGCGAGCTGCCCGGGCCTGGCGTACGGGGCCTGGGCCAGCGCGTGGCCGCGCGCCACCACCAGCACCTGCTCGTAGTCGAACACGGGCTCGAAGCGCAGGCCGGGCTTGTGCAGCGGGTCGGGCGTGACCAGCACGTCGATCTCGTAGCCCAGCAGCGCGCCGATGCCGCCGAACTGGAATTTCTGCTTCACGTCCACGTCCACGTCGGGCCACGCGGCGAGGTAGGGCGACACCACCTTGAGCAGCCACTGGTAGCACGGATGGCACTCCATGCCGATGCGCAGGCTGCCGCGCTCGCCCTGGGCGAACTGGCGCAGGCGCTCCTCGGCCAGGTCGAGCTGCGGCAGCACCCGATTGGCCACCGCCAGCAGGTACTGGCCGGCCTGCGTCAGGCGCAGGCTGCGGCCCTCGCGCAGCCAGATGTCGGTGCCGAGCTGCTGCTCCAGCTTCTTCATGCTGTGGCTCAGGGCCGACTGGGTGACGCACAGCTTGTCGGCGGCGGCCGTGAGCGAGCCTTGCTTCTCGACCTCCTGCACCACGGCGAGATGGATGCGTTCCAGCATGATATATGAATGAAATTGATCGATATGTGAAATAAGACCATTTTACTTCATCGAATGCAGTGCCTACCATGCGCCCGTTTCCTTCGTTTTCCTCCCGTTTACTGCTTTCACGAACACCGACATGACGACGATCCACAACCTTGGCTTTCCCCGCATCGGCGCCCGCCGCGAACTGAAGTTCGCGCTGGAGTCCTACTGGAAGGGTGCCTCCTCGCGCGACGAACTCACGGCCCTGGGCGCCCAGCTGCGCCAGCGGCACTGGCAGGACCAGGAGGGCCTGGACCTCGTGCCCGTGGGCGACTTCTCGTTCTACGACCAGGTGCTGGACACCAGCTTCCTGCTCGGCAACCTGCCCGAGCGCGTGCAGGGCTTTCACGGCGACGCGCTGGACAACTACTTCCGCGTGGCGCGCGGCCGCTCGGCCCGGGGCACCGAGGACCACAGCGCCTGCTGCGGCGGCGTGGCCGCGGGCGAAATGACCAAGTGGTTCGACACCAACTACCACTACATCGTCCCCGAGTTCAACGCCGCCACCGAATTCAAGCTCGACGCCGCGCGCCTGTTGGCGCAACTGGCCGAAGCCCAGGCCCAGGGGGTGAACGCCAAGCCCGTCATCGTCGGCCCGGTCACCTACCTGGCCATCGGCAAGGCCAAGGACGACTCGAACAAGCTGGCGCTGCTGGAACGCCTGCTGCCGGTCTATGCCGAGCTGCTCGACACCCTGGCCGCGCAGGGCGTGGAATGGGTGCAGATCGACGAACCCATCCTCGTGACGGAGCTGGATGCCGACTGGCAGCACGCCTTCAACACCGCCTACCACCACCTCAAGGCGGCCAAGGTCAAGATCCTGCTGGCGACCTACTTCGGCCAACTGCAGGAGAACGCCTATCTGGCCGCCAACCTGCCGGTGGCCGGCCTGCACGTGGACGCCATCAACGACCAGGGCGGCGTGCAGCCGCTGCTGGGCCTGCTGCCGGCGCACAAGGTGCTGTCGCTGGGTGTCATCAACGGCCGCAACATCTGGAAGGCCGACCTGGCGGCTGTGCTCGACTGGGTCGAGCCCCTGGCCCAGCGCCTGGGCGAACGCCTGTGGATCGCCCCGTCGTGCTCGCTGCTGCACGTGCCGGTGGACCTGGACAGCGAACAGAAGCTCGACCCCGAGGTCAAGTCCTGGCTCGCCTTCGCGCTGCAGAAGCTGGGCGAGCTGCGCGTGCTGGGCAAGGCGCTGCGCGACGGGCGTGACGCGGTCAAGGCGGAGCTGGCCGCCAACGCCGCAGCGCTGGCCGCGCGCCGCGCCTCGCCGCGCGTGCACAACCCGGCGGTGCAGGCGGCGGTGGCGCGCATCGGTGCCGACCTGGGCCAGCGCGAGAGCGCCTACGCCAAGCGTGCGGCCAAGCAGGCCGCTTTCCTGAAGCTGCCGGCCTATCCCACGACCACCATCGGCTCCTTCCCGCAGACCGCGGAGATCCGCCATGCGCGCAGCGAATTCAAGGCCGGCCGCCTGGACTACCCCGGCTACCAGGCCGCGATGCGCGCTGAAATCGAGCGCAGCGTGCGCGAGCAGGAGAAGCTGGAGCTGGACGTGCTGGTGCACGGCGAAGCCGAGCGCAACGACATGGTCGAATACTTCGGCGAGCAGCTCGAAGGCTATGCGTTCAGCCAGTTCGGCTGGGTGCAGTCCTACGGCTCGCGCTGCGTGAAGCCGCCGATCCTGTTCGGCGACATCAGCCGCCCCAAGGCCATGACCGTGGAATGGATCACCTACGCCCAGTCGCTCACCCACAAGCCCATGAAGGGCATGCTCACCGGCCCGGTGACCATCCTCAACTGGTCCTTCGTGCGCGACGACCAGCCGCGTTCGGCGTCGTGCAAACAACTGGCACTGGCCATCCGCGAAGAGGTGCTGGACCTGGAGAAGGCCGGCGTGCGCGTGATCCAGATCGACGAGGCGGCGCTGCGCGAGGGCCTGCCGCTGCGCCGCGCGCAATGGCAGGAATACCTCGACTGGGCGGTGGAGAGCTTCCGCATCACCGCCAACGGCGTGCGCGACGAAACGCAGATCCACACGCACATGTGCTACTCGGAGTTCAACGACATCATCGCGTCGATCGCCGGGATGGATGCCGACGTGATCACCATCGAGACCAGCCGTTCGGACATGGAACTGCTCGACGCCTTCGAGAATTTCCAGTACCCCAACGAGATCGGCCCCGGCGTGTACGACATCCACTCGCCCAACATCCCGACGCAGGAGCACATTGTCCAGCTCATGAAGAAGGCCGCCGAGCGCGTGCCGGCCGGGCGCCTGTGGGTCAACCCCGACTGCGGCCTCAAGACACGCCAGTGGGAGGAGGTGATCCCGGCGCTGAGCGCCATGGTCTCCGCCGCCAAGACGCTGCGTGCCTGCGCAGCCTGAGCGGCGCTGCTTCGGCATGTTCTCCGGCACATCGATGCCGGGCTGGCGCACCGCACCTATAATGCGGTGCTTCTGCGGGTGTAGTTCAATGGTAGAACGGCAGCTTCCCAAGCTTCATACGAGGGTTCGATTCCCTTCACCCGCTCATTTTGAGAATCACACCCGCCGTGTGACTCTGAGAAGTTTCCTAAGTTGTTGAAATAACAGGAAATTTTTCGTCTGGGCTTCGCTGGCAATCAGTGGAATCTGCCCACAGCTTACCCAATCAAGTACATTTTTCGGGCCAACAATGCGATATCCGGGTCACCGCATTGATGCGACTTGAAGGACGTCCCGCATCCACGGCATGAAAGCCAGGATTCGCAGGCGTGGAACCGGTTCCTCTACCTCCGGAGCGGCACAGTGTTTGCATCCGCCTGCCCTACGGACGTACGAAACTCCGCGTGGGCCGAGAAAGCCCCCGCCGTCAGGTCGATGTCGGCGCCTGAGATGCCAGCCCTGCGCGCTGCGTCCTGCCATCCATCGACCGCTGCTGCCACCTCTTCCACCACCTGCCGGGCAGGGCTGTCCGCAAGCCCGTAGAACGCCGCCGTGCTGAGAACCGTCTCCAGGCTCGGCCGGTTGTCGACATCGTCGATGTTCAGGACATGCTCCGCCTTGTCGATGTTCGGGTTGACATCAAACGCTGGCGCGAGGCGCCACCCTGTCTTGCCAAGCACGAAGCCGTGGTTGCGCAGGTGATCGTCCCGGTTGCCGACCGCGACGTTGAATGCCACGCGGCGGAACAGTTGTGCCAGGTCTGCGCCTGCATGCGTCAACTGCCCGCGCTGAAGGGCGGTCGGCAGAGCAGCCTGGAGCAGATCGCGAGTGTGTTCAAGAAGTACGTGTCACCGAACAGCACTGCGTGCGGCGGGCGATTGTGCCCAGCGAGGTAGGCCACGAAGCACTCGGCCACGCTGTCACTCAGGCCGGCTGATTCGTAGAACTGCCACACGTTGAACAGATTGCGCACCCGCTACAAGGAATGCGACATTTACAACTAAATTGAACACATGTGTTCAATTTTTCATTTTCCGTCTAGAATTCATTGCAATTTGCTGAACCCACATCGTCTCGCCCATGACACAGCGCAATCGACTCTTACTGGCACTTTCCCTTGCGGGATTGGCCCTGCTCACCGCCACGTACTGGTGGAAGCATCAGCGCGTGGATACCTGGCCCGCGAGCTTTCACCGCGCCAATGGACGTCTGGAGCTGACCCGGATCGATGTCGCGGCGAAGTACCCTGGGCGTCTGGTCACGTTGCAGGTTCATGAAGGCGATCCGGTGGAGGCCGGGCAGATCCTGGGGACTCAGGAAGGCGATGAGCTCCTGGCGAAACTGGCGCAGGCCGAGGCCGCTTTGGGGCGCGCACTTTCCGAGCAGGCTCGCGCGCGGTCCGGGCAGGATGCCCAGACCCGCAAAGTTGCGCTCGCGCGCCTCGAATGGCAGCAGGCGGAGGGCTTGCGGGCTCAGCAAGAGATTTCTGCCGTGGAATTGGACAAGCGCCGCCTCGTGTTTGAGGCGGAGTCGGCGGCGCAGGCAGGTTCCAGCAATCAGGTGACCACTGCGGGACATGCCGCAGATGAAGCCCGGGCGCAAATCAGACTGATCCAGACGATGCTCGATGGGCTGAAATTGCGCGCCCCCATCGCCGGACGGGTGGAATACAGATTGGTGGAGCCTGGTGCCATGCTGCCGCCTGGCGGGCGGGTGGCGGTATTGCTGGATCCTCAGGATGTCTCTCTGACCGTGTTCTATCCCGCCGCGGTGGCCGGGGCGTTGAAGGTCGGTGACGAGGCGCGCATTGTGCTGGAGGGCTTCGAGGGCCGGGCACTGCCCGCCACCGTCGATATGGTTGACTCCGACGCGCAATTCACGCCCAAGTACGTTGAAACCACCAGTGAACGCCAGAATCTCGTTTACCGGGTCAGGCTGCGTGTTCCGCGTGAGGTGGCGAGCGAGTTCAACGGCAAGCTCAAGGGCGGCGTGATTGGCGACGGCTACGTGCGCACGAGCGTCGAGTCCTGGCCTGTCGGCTTGCAGGTCCAGCAGCGATGACGTCCCACGCTTTCGGCGATGGAGCCCCGGGCGCGGTGGTGGTGGAAGGGCTCGGCCATCGCTATTCCAGTACCGTGGCTCTGCGGGACGTATCCCTGACCCTGCCGGCTGGTGCCAGTATTGCCCTGCTGGGGCCGGACGGAGTCGGCAAATCGACTTTGCTGGCCCTGGTGTCGGGCGTCAAACGCGTGCAGCAGGGGCGGGTACGCGTGCTCGGTCAGGACATTGCCGACCCGCGCAAGCGCAGCGCCCTGTCCTCGCGTGTGGCGTTCATGCCGCAGGGCCTGGGCCACAACCTGTATCCAACCCTGAGCGTTTACGAGAACGTCGATTTCTTCGCCCGCCTGTTCGGGCTGGATGCGGGCGAGCGGCACGCCCGTATCGAACGCCTGCTGCAGGCCACGGGCCTCGCGCCCTTTCCCGACCGTCCGGCGGGCAAGCTGTCTGGCGGCATGAAGCAGAAACTGGGGCTGTGCTGCGCGCTGGTGCACGACCCGGATTTGCTGATCCTGGACGAGCCCACCACGGGGGTGGATCCGCTGTCGCGTCGGCAATTCTGGGCGCTGGTGGACGATTTGCGCCGCGAGCGCAAGGATATGACGGTCGTCATTTCCACCGCCTACATGGACGAAGCCGAGCGCTTCGATCAGTTGGTGGCCATGGACGATGGACGTATCCTCGCCCAGGGGAGTCCCGACGAACTCAAGCAGCGTACGGCTTGCTCCACCTTGGAGGAGGCTTATGCCCAGTTTCTCCCCCCGGAGCGGCGCCCGCCCGCCGAAAAGCTGGCCATCCCTGCCTGGAAGGATCCTGGCGGCGCCCCGGCGATCCAGGCTAGCCATCTGACCCGCCGCTTCGGCGACTTCATCGCGGTGGACGATGTCAGCTTCCGCATTGGACGGGGCGAGATTTTCGGCTTCCTCGGCTCCAACGGCTGCGGCAAGAGCACCACGATGAAGATGCTGACGGGCCTGCTCGACATCTCCAGCGGCAGCGCCGAACTGCTCGGGCAGCCCATTCACCACGGCGACATGGAGACCCGCATGCGGGTGGGCTATATGTCGCAGGCTTTCTCGCTGTATGAGGAACTGAGCGTGCGGCGCAACCTGATGCTGCATGCGCGGCTGTATCGAATACCGGCGCAGGAGGCGGCAACGGTCGTGGAGCGCGCGCTGCTGCAGTTCGAGTTGCAGCCGTATGCGGATCTGCAGCCCTCCTCGCTGCCGCTGGGCATCCGCCAGCGCCTGCAACTGGCCGCGGCCTGCCTGCACCAGCCGGAAATCCTGATCCTGGACGAGCCCACTTCCGGTGTCGATCCTGCCGCGCGCGACATGTTCTGGCGTCATCTGGCCGAGCTCTCGCGTAACAAGGGCGTTACCATCTTCGTGTCCACGCACTTCATGAACGAGGCCGAGCGGTGTGACCGCATCTCGCTGATGCACCGGGGCCGGGTGCTTGCGGTTGGCACGCCGGCCGATCTGGCGGGCCAGCGCGGCCTTGGCAACCTGGAAGAAGCCTTCATCGCTTACCTGGACGACGTGGAGGCCGATAGACAGGGGAACGCTTCGGACCACGAGCGTGCCGCCGTGGCGCTGCAGGCCGCCCGCGGACCCGGCGAAGCGGCATCCGCGCCGCGTTCGGGTTTGCGGCACTGGCTGGCGATGGCATGGACCTTCGCTCGCCGGGAGACGCTCGAACTGGCGCGGGACCGCCAGCGCCTGGCCTTCGCCCTGCTGGGGCCGATCGTGTTGAGCATCATCGCCGCCTACAGCATTTCCTTTGACGTGGCGAACATTCCGTTCGCGGTGCTCGACCATGACCGCACCGCAGCCAGCCGCGGCTTCATCGAGCAGTTCCAGGGGTCACCCTACTTCATCGAGAGGCCGTCACCGCCCGACCGCGGGCGGGGGGATGACCTGTTGCGTGACGGAGAACTGCGCTTGCTGATCGATATTCCGCCCGGTTTCGGCCGCGACCTGATGGCTGGCAGGCAACCCGTCGTCGATTTCGCCGTGGACGGCGCCGTGCCGTTCACCGCCGCCAATGTGCGTGCCTATGCCAATGCCATCACCCTGGACTACACACGGAGGCTGCTCGGGCAGCAGCCGGTGGCCCTGGAGGTCGGGGCTGCGCTTCCGATCAGGGTCGAGGCGCGCTTCGTCTACAACCAGGACTTCCGCAGCATCTATGCGATTGCGCCAGGCGTGCTCATGCTGGCGACGATCCTGATTCCTACCATGCTCACCGCCTTGGGCGTAGTGCGCGAAAAGGAGGTTGGCTCCATCGTCAATCTCTATGCGTCTCCTGCCAGCGTCGGCCAGTTCCTGGTCGGCAAGCAGTTGCCCTATGCCGTACTGGCCGCTCTCAGTTTTCTCACGCTGGTGCTGCTGACTGTGGTGTGGCTGGGCGTGCCATTAAAGGGATCGTTCGCGGCGCTGTTTCTCGGCGGGGCGCTGTTCGTTCTGGTGGTCACCGCGCTGGGGCTGCTGGTGTCGACCCTGGTCAGCTCGCAGGTCGCGGCGATTTTCGGTACGGCGCTGCTGTGCCTCATCCCTTCGGTCAACTTCTCCGGCCTGCTGTACCCGGTCTCGACGCTGACGGGAGCCAGCTATTGGCTGGGGCAGTTCTTCCCTTCCACCTGGTTCCAATTGGTCAGCCTGGGCACTTTCTCCAAGGGGTTGGGGCCCGCCAGCTTCGGCCAGGCCTATTTCATGCTGGCGGCGACCGCGCTGATCTGCCTGGTCGGCGCACGGCTTTTTCTGCGTAAGCAGGAGGCATGAGATGGGACGCTGGCTGGTCAATGTCGGGCTGCTGGTGGGCAAGGAACTGCGCAGCGTCATGCGCGACTACATCCTGATGGCATTGATCGTGTTCGCGTTCACGGCCGCCATCGTTTCGATTGCGCACGGCATTCGCGCCGACGTATCGAATGCCTCGGTGGCAGTGATCGATGATGACCGCTCGCAACTGAGCCTGCGGCTGCGAGACGCGATCCTGCCGCCGTACTTCAAGACGCCGGTTGAAATCCCGCGCGACCGGGCAGGGCCGGACATGGACGCGGGCCGCTATATCTTCGTGGTGCAGTTTCCGCCGCGATTCGAGGCCGACGTGCTTGCGGGCCGCCGACCGGGCGTGCAGGTGCTGGTGGACGCGACCGCAATGACGCAGGCAGGTCTGGGCGCCGCCTATTTCCAGCAGATCTTCCTGGTGGAGACCCTGGCCTGGATGCGCTCGCGTGATTTGCAATCGATGATGCCGCTCGTTGTCGAGAGCCGCCTGCACTTCAATCCCAACAACGAATCGTCCTGGTTCACTTCGGTGATGCAGATCGTCACCAACATCACGATCCTATCGATCATCCTGGTGGGAGCCGCGGTCATCCGGGAGCGCGAGCACGGCACCATCGAACACCTGCTGGTGATGCCGGTGCGCGCGAGCGAAATCGCGATGGGCAAGATCCTTGCAAACGGTCTGGTCATACTGGTAGCTTCGATGCTGTCCCTGTGGCTGGTGGTGCATCTCGGCCTGGGCGTGCCCATCGCAGGCTCCTGGCTGCTGTTCGCCGCCGTGATGTCGCTGTACCTGTTCTCCACCACCGCGCTGGGCATGTGGCTGGCCACGCTGACTTCGACCATGCCGCAGTTCGGTCTGCTGGTGGTGCCCGTGTATGCGATCTCCTATCTGCTTTCCGGCGCGGCCACACCCGTGGAGAGCATGCCTGTGCTGCTTCAGGGCATTGTGCAAATTCTGCCCACGACCCAGTTCGTCGCACTCTCGCAGGCGGTGCTGTACCGAGGCGCCGGGGCCCAGACCATCGCTGCGCAGATCATTGGCATTGCCCTGTCTGGCGCACTGTTTCTCGGCCTCGCGCTGTCGCGCTTCCGTTCCATGCTGGCAAGACAAGGTTGATCATGAGACTCCTGCGCTGTTCTGCGCTTCCCCATTGCGTGCTTCTGCTGGGCCTGCTTGCTGGCTGCAGTTCCATTGTTCATGTCGAGCCTCCTTCCCCGCAGGCAAGTCCGCCGCAGGCATTCAGTGCGCCTGTGGCGCGTATGCCGGGTGACGAACAGGACGTGCGTGCGTGGTGGCATGTCTGGAACGACCCGGCGATGCACGCGCTGATAGACCAGGCGCTGGCCGCGAACCCCGACATCCGTACTGCGCAGGCCAACCTCGAAGCTGCCCGGGCGATGGTCACTGCGGCCGAGTCCGCGCTGTACCCAACGCTCTCCGCCAATGCGGCTGGCGTCACCGGGAAAATCGACTGGCGGGATCAGGATCCTTGGCGCGCGATGCTGCCGCCCTTGACCTCCAGCATTCCACCCCCCAGCCAAGTCAAAGGCTACGGAGCCGGTGTGTCCGCGGCTTGGGAGCCAGACGTATTCGGCGGCAACCGTGCCAACGAGCAGGCCGCCCGCGCCGCAGCCGCCATCGCAGAGGAAAGGCTGCATGGCGCGCACGTCCTGGTGGCGGCGGAGGTCGCCGGAAACTACCGCCAGGCGCTCGCGCTGCGTCAGCGCCTGGCGATCCTCGACGAGTCCATCGCCACGACCAAAGAACTGCACCGGTATGTGCAGGCCCGCTTCACGGCGGGGCATGTGAAGGCGGCCGAGGTCGCCCTCACGCGCGCCCACCTGGAAGAACAGCAGGCGGCGAGACCTTATCTTGCAGCGCTGTTTGAAACACGTCTGCGCCGGCTGGCCGTGCTGTGCGGACTGCCGCCACAACATGCGCCGGCGCTGGCGTCCGAAGCCATGCCCGTCCCGCCGCCGCCCAGCGGTCAACTGCCATCCAGCGTCCTGAATCGCCGGCCGGACGCACGTGCCGCGCTGTGGGCGGTGGAGGCTCGGGTGGCGCAGCTCAAGCGCCTCAAGGCGGATCTGCTGCCCAGCTTCGGCATCGTATTCCTGGGTGGCGATGGGCGCCTGACGTTCGATACCATTCCCGATGTCTCCGGTTTCGGAGGACTGATGGGCCTGCGCGTTTCCTTGCCCTTGTTCAATGCCGGTCGCCTGAAGGCGAATGTCCGTGCTGGCGATGCTCAATTGCAAGCCGCAGTGGCCGACTACGACAAAGCGGTATTGGCGGCACTGGAAGACGTGGAGAATGCCTATGGCATGCGCTTTGGGCTCGATGCTCGAATATCGGGGCTGGAGCGCAGCCTGGATGCGTCTCGCCACGTTGCTGAATCGAAGCGACTGCTGTTCGATGCGGGAGAAGCGACCCGTGACGAGGTTCTGAAGGCCCGGGTTGAGATCACCCGAACGGAGGATGCCTTGGCGCAGTTGCGCATGGAGCAGGCCATCGCCAGCGTGCAGCTCTATCAGGCGCTGGGTGGAGGCTGGTGACTGCAAGCGTATTTTGAAAATTGGAGCGATTCGTGTGACAACACTGACTGCAGCCCAGCAACGTCTTCACGCTGCGGCGCTGAAGCTATTTGCCGAGCGGGGCGTGACCCAGGTGAACGTGCGGGAACTCGCCCATGCTGCAGGCGTGGCCCGAGGCACTGTATACAACAATCTCAGCGATCCCGCCCGGTTGTTCGATGAGGTCGCCGCGCAGTTCGCCGAGGAGATGAATGACCGGATTGTGGCGGGCTTCGATGGAATTACCGATCCCGCGCAGCGGCTGGCGAACGGCATTCGGCTCTACATCCGGCGGGCGCACGAAGAGCCCCACTGGGGGCGATTCCTGACCCACTTTGGTTGCAGCAACGCGTCACTGCAGCAGATTTGGAAGGGACAGCCAGCCTTGGACTTGATGGAGGGACTGCAGACCGGGAGGTATCACTTCCAGCCCGAGCAGCTCGCTTCCGTCATCGGCTTGCTGGGGGGCTCGGTATTGGGCGCGATCTTTGTCGTGCTGGAAGGTTTCAAGACCTGGCGCGACGCGGGTTCGGACACCGCCGAACTGGTGCTCGTTTCACTGGGCGTGTCTCGTGCGGAAGCCCGTGCACTGGCCAGCGCCTCTCTACCGGCATCGAGGCCGTCCACGACACAAGCGGCATAGCCGCTTGTTCAACAGGCATCGTTTCCGCTCTAGGCATCGAGTCGCGCCGTAGCGCGGGAGATCAGCGAAATTGGTGGTACGGGCAGGGGTTCCAATGGCGCGAACGCAACGTTGCGGGCTTTCTGCTCGTCGAATCCGAGCGCACGCAGCAGTGTCAACACCACCTGTTCCGGATAGTCGCCGCCGACCTCGCCGGTCGTCAAGCGGACGATGGCCGCCAGCGCGAAGCCGCTGACCAGATCGAGGGCCACCTCGACAGGGATCCTCACGAAACGGCCGGAGGCGAAGCCAGCTTCGAGGTGGGGCGGCAGGTACTCATAGATGAGGTTGTTCGGGCTCGCCAGGTGGAATGCGGCGCTCACGACGAAGCGCGCGAACAAGGGAAAGTCCCTTGCGCGGTAGAGGTAGAGCCGCACGCCATGGGCGATGCGGGCGGCGGGATCCTCGTGGCGGCTCACCGCGCCCTCGATGCCTTCCAGCAGTTCGTTGCTCAGTTCCTGCACGACGGCGGCCAGCAGTTCGTCATTGGTCCTGAAGTAGTTGTAGAAGGTCCCTTGTGAAACTTCCGCGGTGGCGATGACGTCCTGGATGACGCTTGCGCCAACGCCTTTTTCGGCAAACACGGCCAGGGCGCATTCGACGAGCCGCGCCTGCATCCGTTCCCGCCGCTCTGCGGCAACCCGGGTTCGATGGTCGGCGTTCGGCATCTTGGACATAGGTAGGGATGAAAGGCTCAAGAGAAAGAAAAGCAGGAGTCTAGGTGAAAACGACAATGTTCTCATAATGAGACATATCTCATTATGAGAACATCAAGACATCACCAACCTTCCATGAGTGCCAGCCCTCCCTCGACCGACCTCAAGACCCAGACCGTCCGCATCGCGGGCAAGGACATCCACTTCGCCGAAGCCGGCGCGGGCAAGCCCTTGGTGCTGCTGCACGGCGGCGGCCCGGGCGCCTCGGGTGTGCCCAACTACGAGCGCAACATCGCCGAGCTGGCGCGCCACTTCCGCGTCATCGTGCCGGACATGCCGGGCTACGGCGGCTCGACGAAAGGGCTGGACCGTGCCGATCCTTTCGGCGACTGCGCCAAGGCGATGCTGGCCTTGCTGGACCATCTGAAGATCCGGCGCACCTGCGTGGTGGGCAATTCCCTGGGCGGCGCCTGCGCGCTGCGCATGGCGCTCGATCACCCGCAGCGGATCGCCGGACTGGTGCTGATGGGCCCCGGCGGCGTGGACACCACCCGCAGCCTGCCGACCAAGGGGCTCAAGCTCCTGCTCGATTACTACGCGGGCGAAGGTCCCAGCAAGGAGAAGCTGCGCGTCTTCATCCGCAATTACCTCGTCCATGACGGCAGCGGGATTCCCGACAGCGTCATCGAGGCCCGCTTCCAGGCCAGCATGGACCCGGCCGTCGTGGCCAAGCCGCCACTGGTGCGGCCCAAGGGCCTGCCGAAGTTCAAGCTGATCGACTTCACGCGCGACCCCCGGCTGTCCTCTCTGCAGACGCCCACCCTGGTGCTCTGGGGCACCGAGGACCTGGTCAACCGGCCCAGCGGGGCGCAGTCGCTGCAGCGCCGCATGCCCCATTGCGACGTCTACCTCTTCAGCCGGACCGGGCACTGGGTGCAGTGGGAGCGGTCCGCGGAATTCAATGCGGCTGTCGTCGCCTTCGCCCGCAAGCATCTCGACGCAGGAGAAAAAGCATGAACGCACCCCTGTTGATTGCCGGAGCCGGCCCGGTCGGCATGTGTGCCGCCATCGCGGCGGCAAGCCGCGGTATCGGCGTCGTGGTCGTGGAAGCGGGTTCCGCCGACCGGCCCGCCGACGCCAAGTGCAACACGGTGGCCTCGCGCACGATGGAAACGCTGCGCGGCTTCGGCATCGCGCAGCAGGTGCGGGGTGCGGGACTGCCTGACGATTTTCCGACCGACGTGGTCTACGCCTCCAGCGTGGCCGGCCCGGAGTTCACGCGCATCGGCCTGCCGTCACGCGCCGAGCGCAGGCCCGACCCCTTCCCGAAGGGCTTTCCCGACACGGGCTGGAGAACCCCCGAGCCCTTCGTGCGCGTAAGCCAGCTCTACCTCAACCCGATCCTTGCCCGCCGCATGCATGCCACGCCGGGCATCACCGTTCTGCATGACACCGAGGTGCTGGGCTACGAGCAGGACGCCGGGCAGATCCGCGTGCAGGTGAAGGACAGCACAGGCGCAACCCGGACGCTGACCGCCCAGTATCTGATCGGCGCCGATGGCGGCCGCAGCGCGATCCGGCATGCGATGGGCGTGCGGCTTCAGGGCGATGCGGAACTGGCCCGCATGCGCTCGACCCTCGTGCGCGCCCCGGGCCTCAAGGCCTTGTTCGATGGCCGCAGGCCGGCCTGGATGACCTGGATCGCCAACCACAAGGTGCGCGGCGTCGCCGTCGCCATCGACGGTGCCGACACCTGGCTGCTGCACCGCCAGGTGCCTTCGGGCGCGAGCGACTTCGACGCGCTGGACCTGCACGGCTCGATCCGCGACCTGCTGGGCGTGCCGGAGGATTTCCGCTACGAAGTCCTGAGCCACGAGGACTGGATCGGCCGCCGGATGGTGGCCTCGCGCCTGCGGGATGGCCGCGTCTTCCTGGCCGGCGATGCGGCGCACCTGTGGGTGCCCTTTGCAGGCTACGGCATGAACGCAGGCATCGCGGACGGCATGAACATCGCCTGGCTGGTGGCGAACGTGCTCGAAGGCTGGGCCGACCCGGCCATGCTCGATGCCTACGAGGCCGAGCGGCATCCCATCACCGAGCAGGTCTCGCGGCTGGCCATGCAAAGCATGCTGGACACGGTGGACGTGATGGCGGAGAACGCGGTGCCGCCAAGCCTGGCATCGCGCTTCAATCCGGCGGGCATCGCAATGCGCAAGGTGATCGGCGCCAAGCTGCACAAGCTCAACGTGCCCCAGTTCGCGCCCGAAGGGCTGAACTTCGGCTACTACTACGAAGGCTCCCCCGTCATCGCCTACGACGGCGAGAAGGCACCGCCGTACACCATGGGCAGCATGACGCCTTCGACCGTCCCCGGCTGCCGGATGCCGCATTTCTGGCTGGCACCGGACGACTCGGTGTACGACCACTTGGGGACGGCCTACACGCTGCTGCGCTTCGACCCGGCCGTGGCGGTCGAACCCCTGCTGGCTGCGGCGCGTAATGCCTGCATGCCGCTGGCGCTGCTGGACGTACCGGCGCGCCGCGGCGACCCGGCTTTCAAGCACGCCCTGCTCATCGTTCGGCGCGACCAGCACGTCGTCTGGCGCGGCAACGCCATCCCGGCCTTGCCTTCGGACCTGATCGCCAAGCTCTGCGGGCGTGCCGCCGGCACCACCGCCCGCGAACCGCAGCCCCAAGAGAAGAGCGCGGCATGACCAGCAGCCTTTTCGGCCGCATGCGGCTTGGCTACGTGCTCATCGCGTCGCGCCGGCTCGATGCATGGCAGCGCTTCGCCACGCAAGGCCTGGGGCTTCACGCGGAAGCCGCCAGCGACGGCACCTTGGCCCTGCGCGTTGACGACCGCCAGCGCCGCATCGTCGTGCGCCCTGGCCCGGCCGAGGACGTGGTGGCGACGGGCTGGCAGATGGACGACTGCGATGCGCTCTGCCTGGCCCTGGCACGCCTGCGCGCCCTGGGCCCGGCCCCCGTTCGGCTGTCCGGCCCCGAGGCCGCGCTGCGGGGAATCGACGAGGGCTGGCGCTGCCAGGGGCCCAAGGGCACGTTCATCGAACTGTTCACCGAGGCCTGCGTCCAGCGGACCGATGCGCCTTTGCGCATGCGCGCCAGCGGTTTCGTCACGGGCGCGTCCGGGCTCGGCCACATGGCCATCACCAGCCGCGAGCCCGAGGCGATGGAACACTTCTGGGCCAGAACCTTCGATGCGCGCCTCTCCGACCGCATCGAGGACCGGCTGAACGGCGTGACCATGGACTTCGCCTTCCTGCGGCTCAACGAGCGCCACCATTCGATCGCGATCGCCTCGACGCGCGGCCTGCGCCTTGATCCGCTGCGCACGAGCATCCACCATCTCAACCTGCAGGCGGCCTCGTTCGACGACGTGGTGCAGGGCTACCGCCAGTGCCGGGCGCTGGGCTATCCGATCGCCAGCGCCATCGGCCAGCATCCCAACGACAAGGAGCTGTCCTTCTACGTGCAGTCCCCGTCGGATTTCGAGATCGAGCTGGGCTGGAATCCGCTCACCGTGAGCGAGGAAGACGAGCCCGCCTGGCAGCCTGGGGCCTACCAGGGCATCAGCCTGTGGGGCCATTTCCCGGAAAACCTGACCGCGGGCCTGAAAGCCCGGCAGTTCGGCCGTGGCCTGCTCTCGCTGACCCGGCGCGAGCACCAGGTGGGAGGTGCGGCATGACCGCCGCCATCGAGCACGACGTCGTCATCGCCGGGCTCGGCCCCACGGGGCTCGTGCTGGCGCATACCCTGGGCCAGCAGGGCGTGAACGTCCTGGTGTTGGAACGCGAGCCTGCGACAACCGGACAGCCCATGCGCCACGGCCATGGCGCCCCTTTGCAAACCCTGGAGTCCGCATGAATCCAACCGATGCCGTCACGGCCGCTGCCTCGGCCCTGCGCCAGGCACGGCTGCAACGAATCCCCGTGCCGCCCGTGTCGGCCGCCTTCGGGCTTTCCAGCCTGGCCGATGCCTATCGGGTCGCCGAACTCAACACGGCCGCGCGGGTGGCCGAAGGCCGCCGCATCGTCGGGAAGAAGATCGGCCTCACGGCCAAGGCTGTGCAGCAGCAACTCGGCGTCGATCAGCCGGACTTCGGCGTGCTGTTCGATGACATGGAATTTCTCGATGGCGCCGAGATTCCCTGCGAACGCCTGATCCAGCCGAAGATCGAGGCCGAGGTGGCGTTCGTGGTCGCGCGCGACATCGATGGCGAGGCGCCGACCTATGCGGAATTCCTCAATGGCTTGGCCTATGCACTGCCCGCGCTGGAGATCGTCGACAGCGCGATCACCGACTGGAAGATCACGCTCTTTGACACCGTGGCCGACAACGCTTCGTCGGGCCTGTACGTCCTGGGCGATCAGCCGGTGGCTATTGGCGCGCTGCCCTTGGGCGACCTGGGCATGGCGATGGCGCGTGGCGGCGAGCCGGTATCCGTGGGCACCGGCGCCGCTTGTCTCGGTCATCCCCTGCGCGCCGCGTATTGGCTGGCCCGCACGATGGCGGCCCAGGGGCAGGGGCTGAAAGCCGGCGAGGTGATTCTCTCCGGCGCACTCGGTCCGATGGTGCCGGTTCAGGCCGGCGATGTGATCGAAGCGCGCATCGCGGCGCTGGGCCGGGTGGCCTGCCGCATGGCCTGAGCGATTCCGATCGCCACGTGCTCTCCATGACGTATTACCCCCTGCCAGTCCCCCCCGACTGAATCGGCAGGCGCTACCCCCTCGTCCCTT
This sequence comes from Acidovorax sp. YS12, assembly GCA_021496925.1. NCBI lineage: Bacteria > Pseudomonadati > Pseudomonadota > Betaproteobacteria > Burkholderiales > Comamonadaceae > Acidovorax > Acidovorax sp. YS12. The sequence goes on along the minus strand of CP053915.1, from coordinate 882,545 downwards.
TGACATCGGAGCCTCGTGCCAGGTCCGAGGGGTGCCTCTGCACAGTTCTCACGCGAAACCATCGGCAAACCCCAAAAAGGAGACAACCATGCCATTTCCCATCACCAAAACCTCCGCCATCGCCTCGTTCGGCCTGCTGGGCCTGCTCGGCGGCACTGCCCATGCGGCTGAAGATTTCCAGGTCCGGTACAACATTGCCGGCAGCCTGGGCGGCGAGGTGTTCGCCCCGCCAGACCAGTCTGGCCTGGCCATGGGCGTCGCGATGACTTACATCAATGTGAACAAGATCACGGGCAACGACGGCAACACGCTCAAGAGCCCGGTGCCTGGCGGCACGGTGCCTTTGCCGGCCCCGGCCCCCAGCGCGCTCTATCCGACCTACGGGGCGAACACGGCCGAGGTGGACGTTCATGGAACGTTCAAGGTCTACAACCTGGCCATCGGCTACGTCACCACCGACCGCTATGCCGGCGGGCGCCTCGCGCTGGGCATCAATGTCCCCTACGGCGTGAAGACGCAGAACTTCGGGGCCAACGCAGCGACGCCCGCGCTCCAATGGAACCCCGCCGTCCCGGCGTCGACGCAGGCCGCGGTGCAGAACCAGTTCAACGCATCCTACCAAGGAAGGCTTGCTGCGCAGGCGGCTGCCCAAAGCGGCGAAGTGTCCGGCCTCGGAGATATCGAACTGCTGGGCGGCTGGCAATATACCGATGACAGGCTGCGGGTACTGGCCGGCGTTTCGCTGGTTCTTCCGACCGGACGGTACAGCGCCAGCGACGGGCCGGACATTGGTTACGGCAATTTCTATACGTTGCGCCCGGCAGTGCAGGTGGGCTATCTCTTTACGCCAGATTTCGCCGGTGCCGCCAAGATCACGCTGGGCTGGAATACGAGGAACAAGGACAACGATCTGCGCAGCGGCAACTGGGCCGGTCTGGAAGGGGCGCTGGCCTACAAGACCCCTGTGGGGGCCATTGGCGTGCACACGGTGCTGGTGCAGCAGTACCAGGACGACAGCGGAAACGCATGGGGCACCAGCCGGTTCCGCAGTTCCAATGCCGGCGTCTTCTTCACGACGAAGATCCCGGGGCTGGACGCAGCCGTCACGGCCCAGGTGATGAAAACCTTCGACTCGCGCAACGCCAAGTCGGGCACCTTCACCCAGTTGCGGGTGATCAAGGTGTTTTGAGCGCGTCCTGACGCCACCAGCATTGGCCTGTGGCGTTTTTCCTCGGTGCAGGGTTATTTTTCGATGTCGCCCACGCACAGGTACTTGGTCTCCAGGTACTCCGTGATGCCGTGGCGCGAGCCCTCGCGCCCGAGGCCCGATTGCTTGACGCCGCCGAAGGGCACGTGTTCGGTGGAAATGATGCCGGTGTTCACGCCCACCATGCCGTATTCCAGCGCTTCGCCCACGCGGAAGATGCGCCCGATGTCGCGGCTGTAGAAGTAGCTGGCGAGGCCGAATTCGGTGGCGTTGGCCGCGTCCACCGCCTCCTGCTCGGTCTCGAAGCGGAAGATGGGCGCGAACGGGCCGAAGGTTTCCTCGCGCGCGCACAGCATGGCGGGCGTGGCATCGGCCACCACGGTGGGCTCGAAGAACTGGCCGCTGCCCAGGCCGGGCAGGCGCTGGCCGCCCGCCACCACGCGGCCGCCCTTGGCCAGGGCGTCGTCGAGGTGGCGTTGCACCTTGTCCAGCGCCGCTTCCTCGATCAGCGGGCCCTGGTTCACGCCGGGCTCGAAGCCGTTGCCCACCTTGGCGGTGCGCACCTTGGCGGCGAAGCGGGCCACGAATTCCTCGTACACGCCCGCCTGCACGTAGAAGCGGTTCGAGCACACGCAGGTCTGGCCCGCGTTGCGGTACTTGCTGGCGAAGGCGCCTTCCACGGCGCTGTCGAGGTCGGCGTCGTCGAACACGATGAACGGGGCATTGCCGCCCAGCTCCAGCGAGAGCTTCTTCACCGTCGGCGCACACTGCGCCATCAGGATGCGGCCGACCTCGGTGGAGCCGGTGAACGACAGGTGGCGCACCACGTCGCTGGCGCACAGTTCCTTGCCGACTGCCACGGACTGCGCGCTGTCGGCCGTGACGACGTTGAGCACCCCGGGCGGCATGCCGGCGCGCTGCGCCAGCTCGGCGGCGGCCAGGGCGGTGAGCGGGGTCAGCTCGGCGGGCTTGATGACCACCGGGCAGCCCGCCGCCAGCGCGGGCGCCACCTTGCGGGTGATCATGGCCAGGGGAAAGTTCCACGGCGTGATGGCCGCGCACACGCCGATGGGCTGCTGCAGTACCAGCAGGCGCTTGTTGTTGTCGAAGCTGGGCAGCGTTTCCCCGTCGATGCGCTTGGCCTGCTCGGCGAACCATTCGACGAAGCTGGCGCCGTAGGCCACCTCGCCCTTGGCTTCGGGCAGGGGCTTGCCCTGCTCGGCGGTCATGAGGCGGCCCAGGTCGTCCTGGTTCGCCATGAGCAGGTCGTACCACCTGCGCAGGATGGCGCTGCGCTCCTTGACGGTCTTGGCGCGCCAGGCCGGCCATGCGGCGTTGGCGGCGGCGATGGCGGCCTTCGCATCCTGGGCGCCCAGGTTGGCCACGTCGGCCAGCCTGGCGCCGGTGGCGGGGTCGTGCACGTCGAAGCGGCTGGTGCCGGCGACCCATTGGCCGTCGATGAGCGCGTCGGTCTTGAGCAGGCCGGGATCGGCCAGGAGGGCGAGGGGAGAGGCGGATGTGGTCATGGCGGGAGTCTACGGTCAGGAAGGGTTGGGCGGCAGCAGGCTATCACCCTGGTCTGCCGCGCGGTGGATGCGGGCGCGCAAGGCCTTCATGCCTTGCGCCCGCGCAGCCATTCCAGCGCCAGCAGCAGCGCGGTGGTGAACAGGATCAGCAGCGTGGCTACGGCGGCGATGGTGGGCGAGATGTTCTCGCGGATGCCGGTGAACATCTGGCGCGGCAGCGTGGCCTGTTCGGCACCGGCCAGGAAGAGCGTGACCACCACCTCGTCGAACGAGGTGGCGAAGGCGAACAGCGCGCCGCTGATGACACCCGGCGCGATCACCGGCAGCGTGATGCGGAAGAAGGTGTTGAACGGCGTCTCGCCCAGGCTCAGCGAGGCGCGCACCAGGTTGTGGTTGAAGTTGGCGAGCGTCGCCAGCACCGTGGTCAGCACGAAGGGCGCGCCCAGCGCGGCGTGCACCACGATCAGGCCGAAGTACGTGTCCGCCAGGCCCAGCGGGGCGAAGTACAGGTAGGTGGCCACGCCCACCACGATGATGGGCACCACCATGGGCGCGATCAGCACGGCCATCAGCAGCCCCTTGCCGGGAAAGTCGCCGCGCGACAGGCCCACGGCGGCCAGCGTGCCGAGCACGGTGGCGATGAGCGTGGCGGCGGGCGCGACGATGAAGCTGTTGCGCGTGGCGCGCGTCCACTCGGCCGACTCGAACAGGTTGCGGTACCACTTGAGCGACCAGCCCGGCACCGGGTAGGCGAGGAAGGAGCTGTCGGAGAACGACAGCGGCACGATGGCCAGGATGGGCGCCAGCAGGAAGACGAGCACGCCCACGCAGGCGGCGCGCAGCAGCCACCAGCCGAGCTTGTCGGCGAAGGTGGCGTAGCGGGGGAATTCGGGCAGCATGGGGCGTTCCTTTCAGGCCAGGGCCAGGTCGGCCTTGCCGATGCGGCGGTACACGCCGTACAGCACCAGGGTGGCCGCCAGCAGCAGCGCGCCCAGGGCGCAGGCCATGCCCCAGTTCACTTCCACGTTGGTGTAGCGGGCGATGTAGTAGCTCAGCATCTGGTCGTCCGCGCCGCCCAGCAGCGCGGGCGTGACGTAGTAGCCGATGGAGAGGATGAACACCAGCAGCGCACCTGCGCCGATGCCCGGGTAGGTCTGCGGCACGTACACGCGCAGGAAGGCTGCCAGCGGGCTGCTGCCCAGCGACACCGCGGCGCGCACGTAGGTGGGCGGCACGCTCTTCATCACGCTGTACAGCGGCAGGATCATGAACGGCAGCAGGATGTGCACCATGGCGATGATGACGCCCGTGCGGTTGAACAGCAGCGCCAGCGGCTCGCTGATGAGTCCGGCGCCCATCAGCCCCCGGTTCACCAGCCCCTCGGACTGCAGCAGCACGATCCACGCCGCCACGCGCACGAGGATGGAGGTCCAGAACGGCACCAGCACCAGGATCATCAGCACGTTCGCCTGGCGCGCGGGCAACTGCGCCAGCCACCACGCGAGCGGGTAGGCCAGCAGCAGGCACAGCAGCGTGACCACGGCGCTGACGTGGAAGGTGCGCGCCAGGATGGCGCCGAAGGCGCGCTGTTCCTCGGGCATGCGTTCCACGCGGCCGTGGGCGTCGCGGTGCAGATCGACGGAGGCGAGCAGGTAGTCCGGCGTCCAGCGCGTGCCGTTCTTGGCAATGGCCTGCCAGATGGCGGCCTCGCCCCAGCGCGCATCCACCTCCAGCAGCCGCGCGCGCATGGCCTCAGCCGTGCCTTCGTAGGGCCGCGCGCGGAAGGCGCCCATGATGAGCGAGCGCGCGCCGGGCAGCTCGGCGTTCAGCCGCCGCGCCACGGCGCCGGCGTCGGCGCTGTCGGGCAGGCGCGTCAGGTCCAGCGCCAGCGCCGCGTAGGCGCCGGGGCTGGGCAGGCCCTGGCGGTCCCAGGCGGCCAACGCTTCCACCGTGGCGGGCAGGGCGCCCGCCACCTCGGGGTTTTCCACCGCGCGCTGTAGCAGCGCCACGATGGGCACCAGCAGCGTGAGCAGCAGGAAGACCAGCAGCGGCAGCGTCAGGCCGAAGGCGCGCCACTTGCGCCGCGCCTCGGCGCGCGAGAGGGCCTGGCGCAGCGCGCCGGGGGCGGGGAGGGCATGCATGGGGCGGGGCTCCTGCTATATAAAAATGAGCTGCTTGCGCTTTCTTCTTCTGGGTTTCAGATGGAAAACCATCTGAAACCTTTGCCAATCAAGCGCTGGCAGCTATCTTTTTTGAACGTATGGCTTACTGCGTGGCCCAGGCGGCAAAGCGCTTTTCCAGCGCCTCGCCCTGGTCGGCCCAGAAGCCCACGCTGAACTGCAGCGCTTCCTTGGCGTTGGCCGGGGAGGTGGGCAGGTCGTTCAGCACCTTGGCGTCGAGCCGGGCCAGGGCCTTGGTGTTGCTGGGGCCGTAGGCGATGTTCTGGGCATAGACGGCCTGGTTCTCCGGCTGCGAGGCGAAGGCGATGAACTTGTAGGCGGCGTCCTTGTTGGGCGCGCCCTTGGGGATGACCCAGTAGTCCAGGTCGTAGATGCCGCCGGGCCAGTAGATCTTGAGGTTGCGGCCCTCGCGGTTGGCGGCGTCGATGCGGCCGTTGAACACGGTGGTCAGCGCCACGTCGCCCGCCACCAGGAACTGCGGCGCCTGGGCGCCTGCTTCCCACCACTGGATATGGGGCTTGAGTTCGGTCAGCTTCTTGAAGGCGCGGTCGGCGCCGGCCTTGGTGGCCAGCACCTTGTAGACATCGGCCGGGGCCACGCCGTCGGCCAGCAGGGCGAATTCCAGGTTGTAGCGCGCGCCCTTGCGCATGCCGCGCTTGCCGGGGATCTTGCCCACGTCGAAGAAGTCGGCCCAGCTCGCGGGCGCGGTCTTGAGCTTGTCGCCGTTGTAGGCCATCACGGTGGACCAGACGAACACGCCCACGGCGCACTCGGTGACGGCGGCGGGCAGGAAGTCGGCCTTGGGCGCGATCCTGGCGTAGTCCAGCTTCTCGAACAGGCCCTCGTCGCAGCCGCGCACGGCGTCGGGCGATTCGACCTCGACCACGTCCCAGGTGACCTTGCGGGTCTCGACCATGGCCTTGATCTTGGCCTGCTCGCCGTTGTATTCCACCGGCACGACCTTGATGCCGGCCTTCTCGATGGGCTCGTAGTAGGCCTTCTTCTGCGCGTTGGCGTTGGCCCCGCCGAAGTTGACGACGGTGATCTGCTGCTGCGCCAGGGCAGGCAGGGCGAGGCACGCGGCGGCGGCCAGGGCGATCAGGCGATGGGACATGGTGCGGTTTCCTTCTGTATGGAGGTTGCGGGACGGAGGGACGGGGGGGAATGGGGGAGCGCTACGCCGCGTACAGGCGCAGCGCGGCGGCCGGGAATTCGAGCCGCACCGCCTCGCCCGGCTGCGGGTGGGGCAGCCCGCCGTGGCGCGCCAGCGGCAGCTTCACGGTGGCCTCGGACTGGCTCGCGCCCACGTAGCACAGCAGGCGCAGGTGGTCGCCGTGGTAGATGGAGCCGGTGACGGTGGCGGCCAGCACGCCGGGGGCGCCGTCCGGGCCTTCGTGCAGGGCGATGCGCTCGGGGCGGATGCAGGCCTCCACCACGGCGCCGGGCGCCGCGCCGTTGACGTTGATGCCCTGCAGGCGCTGGCCGTTGGCCAGCACCAGCGTGGCGCCGTCGCCCTGGCCTTGCAGCGTGCCGCGCAGCACGGTGCTGTCGCCCACGAAGCCCGCGACGAAGCGGTTGGCGGGCGTCTCGTAGAGCGCTTCCACGCCGTCGAGCTGCTGGATCACGCCCTCGTTGAACACGGCCACGCGGTCGCTCATGGTCAGGGCCTCGCCCTGGTCGTGCGTGACGTAGACGAAGGTCACGCCGAGCTGGCGGTGCAGCTCCTTCAGCTCAATCTGCATGTGTTCGCGCAGCTGCTTGTCGAGCGCGCCCAGGGGCTCGTCCATCAGCACCAGCTGCGGCTCGAACACCAGCGCGCGCGCCAGCGCCACGCGCTGCTGCTGCCCGCCCGACAGGCGCGCGGGCAGGCGCTCGCCGAGGCCCGCCAGGCGCACCATGTCCAGCGCCTTCTGCACGCGCCGGGCCTGTTCGTCCTTGGGCACCTTGCGCACGGTGAGCGGGTAGGCCACGTTCTGCGCCACCGTGAGGTGGGGGAACAGCGCGTAGTTCTGGAACACCATGCCGAAGTTGCGCCGGTGCGGCGGCACGCCGGTGATCTGGCGGCCGCCCAGCAGGATGTCGCCCGCCGTGGGCGATTCGAACCCCGCCAGCATCATCAGCGTGGTGGTCTTGCCCGAGCCCGAGGGGCCGAGCAGGCTCAGGAATTCGCCGCGCTGGATGTCCAGGTCGAGCTGGCGCACCACCAGTTGCTCGCCGTCGTAGGTCTTTTGCACGCCGCTGAAGCGCACCAGGGGGTCCATGGCCATGGGTTCTGCTCCCGGCATCAGCGCACGGCGGCGAAGCTCGCGGCCAGCACGTCCAGGCCCTCGTCCAGCAGCGCGTCGGAGGCGGTGAGCGGCACCAGCACGCGGATCACGTTGCCGTAGGTGCCGCACGACAGCAGGATGAGCCCGCGCCGCAGCGCCTCGGCCACCACCTTTTTCGTGAGCGCCGCATCGGGCCGGGCGCGGTCGCCGCCCTCGAACAGCTCGATGGCCACCATCGCCCCCAGGCCGCGCACGTCGCCGATGGCGGGCTCTTGCGCGGCCAGGGCCTGCAGGCCCGCCACCAGGCGCTGGCCCACGGCGCGGCTGCGCTCCAGCAGTTGCTCCTGCGCGAAGGCGTCGATCACCGCCAGCGCCGCCGCGCAGGCCACGGGGCTGCCGGCGTAGGTGCCGCCCAGGCCGCCGGGGGCGGGCGCGTCCATCACGTCGGCGCGGCCCACCACGCCCGAGAGCGGAAAGCCCCCGGCCAGCGACTTGGCCGTGGTGATGAGGTCGGGCGCCACCGGCCACTGCTCGCAGGCGAACCAGGTGCCCGTGCGGCCGGCGCCGGTCTGCACCTCGTCGGCGATCAGCAGGATGCCGTGGCGCTCGGCCAGCGCCTTCAGGCCGGTGATGAACTCCGGCGGCGCCACGTAGAAGCCGCCTTCGCCCTGCACCGGCTCGACGATGAAGGCCGCCACGCGCTCGGGCTCCACGTCGTTCTTGAAGAGCAGCTCCACTGTGTGCAGCGCGTCCCGCACGCTCACGCCGTGCAGCGGGTTGGGGAAGAGGGCGTGGTAGACCTCGCCGGGGAAGGGGCCGAAGCCCGTCTTGTACGGCGCCACCTTGCCGGTCAGGCCCAGCGTCAGGTTGGTGCGGCCGTGGTAGCCGCCCGTGAAGGCGATCACGCCGGGGCGGCGGGTGTGGGCGCGGGCGATCTTGACGGCGTTCTCCACCGCCTCGGCGCCGGTGGTCAGCAGCAGGCTTTTCTTGGGCGTTGCGCCGGGCGCCAGCGTGTTCAGGCGCTCGCACACCTCCACGTAGGGTTCGTAGGCCACGACCTGGAAGCAGGTGTGCGTGTAGCGCTCCAGCTGCTGCTGCACGGCGGCGATGACCTGCGGGTGCAGGTGCCCGGTGTTGAGCACGGCGATGCCGCCCGCGAAGTCGATGTAGCGGCGGCCCTCCACGTCCCACAGCTCGGCGTTGAGGGCGCGCTGGACGAAGATTTCGTGGGCCTGTCCCACGCCGCGCGCCACGGCGGCGTGGCGGCGGGCGAGGAGGGCGGCGTTGGTGAAGTGGCGGTCTTGCTGCATGGCGTGTGTGCGGGCTGTGAAGGAATGGAACGGATTCTGGAAGTGCTCCCGCCATCGGGCCATGTACACGCACGGCATCGTTTTTGCGTACTGTGCAGGTCGCGGCCCCTGTACAGGCAATCCCTGATGGGGGGCGCGCCAACACGGTGCACAATGCGCCCCTTTTCCGCTCACCCATGCTCCATCTCAGCCCCGACCTCCAGACCCCGCTGGTGAGCCAGATCGTGGACGGGCTGCGCGGGCTGATCGTTGGCCAGGTGCTCAAGCCGGGGGCCAAGCTGCCTTCGATCCGCGCGTTCGCCGCGTCGCACGGCGTGAGCGTGTTCACCGTGGTCGAGGCGTACGACCGGCTGGTCGCGCAGGGCTGGCTGGTCTCGCGGGCCAACGCGGGCTTCTTCGTCAAGCGGCGCGACGACGCGGCGGCACCCGGCGCCGCCCTGCCGCAGCGCCCGCGCCCGCGCTTCGACGCGGCCTGGTACCTGAAGCAGATCTTCGAGAACCGCAACCTGCCGCTCAAGCCCGGCTGCGGCTGGCTGCCGCACGACTGGCTGTTTGGCGATGCGGTGCGCCGCAGCCTGCGCCAGCTCTCCACCGACGGCCCGGCGCTGGACGGCTACGGCCTGCCCCAGGGCCACATGGCGCTGCGCATGGTGGTGGCCGAGTCGCTGGCCGAGCACCAGCTCGCCGTGGACGCCGACCAGGTGCTGCTCACCCAGGGCTCCAGCCAGGCGCTGGACCTGGCCGCGCGCTGCCTCGTCAAGCCGGGCGACGTGGTGCTGGTGGACGACCCCGGCTACCCCAACCTGCTGTTCGTGCTGCGCGCCGCCGGCGCCCACCTGCTGGGCGTGCCGCGCACGCCCACGGGCTACGACCTGCCCGCGTTGGAGGCGCTGCTCGTGCGGCACCGCCCGCGCGTGTTCTTCACCCAGCCGCGCCTGCAGAGCCCCACGTGCTCCATGGCCTCGGTCGCGCACCTGCACCGGCTGCTGCAACTGGCGGCGCAGCACGGCCTGACCATCGTGGAGAACGACCTCTACGCCGACATGGACGGCAGCCAGCGCTCGTCGCTGGCGAGCTTCGACCAATTGGAGCGCGTGGTCTATATCGGCAGCTACTCCAAGACCATCTCGCCCAACCTGCGCACCGGCTTCCTGCTGGCGCGGCGCGACCTGCTCGATGCGTTGACGCAGCTCAAGATGATCTCGGGCCTGACTTCGTCCGAGATCACCGAGCGCATCACTTTCGGCGTGGTGACCGACGGGCGCTGGCGCAAGCACCTGCGGTCGGTGCGCGAGCGCCTGGCCGAGGCGCACCGCCAGGTGGGCCGCAGCCTGGACAGCCGCGGCTTCGAGCTGTTCCACGAGCCCGAGGCCGGCATGTACCTGTGGGCGCGCCACCCGGACCTGCCCGACAGCGCCGTGCTCTCGCAGCAGGCCACGGGCGAGGGCATCATGCTGGGGCCGGGCCAGCTCTTCCTGGTGGAGCCGCGCCCCACGGGGTGGCTGCGCTTCAACGTGGCGTTCAGCCAGGACGAGCGCCTGTGGCGCTTTCTCGACCGCTGCATCGAGCGCGGCGGCCAGGACGCGCAGTGAGCCTGCGGCCATGCGCCGCTGGATAGAATGTCCGGTTATTCCGCCTGACGCCTTCAGAGCCCCCATGACGACCTCTACCCCTCCGGCAAGCGTTGCCGACATCCGCAAGACCTTCCTGGACTTCTTCGCATCCAAGGGCCACACGGTGGTGCCCTCCAGTTCGCTGGTGCCGGGCAACGACCCGACGCTGATGTTCACCAACTCGGGCATGGTGCAGTTCAAGGACGTGTTCCTGGGCACCGACAAGCGGCCCTACAACCGCGCCACCTCGGTGCAGGCCTGCCTGCGCGCGGGCGGCAAGCACAACGACCTGGAGAACGTGGGCTACACCGCGCGCCACCACACCTTCTTCGAGATGCTGGGCAACTGGTCGTTCGGCGACTACTTCAAGCGCGAGTCGCTCCAATGGGCCTGGGAGCTGCTGACCGAGGTCTACAAGCTGCCCAAGGAGCGCCTGCTGGCCACGGTGTACGAAGAGGACGACGAGGCCTACGACATCTGGACCAAGGAAATCGGCCTGCCGCCCGAGCGCGTGATCCGCATCGGCGACAACAAGGGCGGGCGCTACAAGAGCGACAACTTCTGGATGATGGCCGACACCGGCCCCTGCGGCCCGTGCTCCGAGATCTTCTACGACCACGGTCCCGAGATCCCCGGCGGCCCCCCGGGCAGCCCCGACGAGGACGGCGACCGCTTCATCGAGATCTGGAACAACGTGTTCATGCAGTTCGACATGAAGGAGGACGGTTCCGTCACGCCGCTGCCCGCGCCCTGCGTGGACACCGGCATGGGCCTGGAGCGCCTGGCCGCCATCCTGCAGCACGTGCACAGCAACTACGAGATCGACCTGTTCGATGCGCTCATCAAGGCCGCGGCGCGCGAGACGCACACCACCGACCTCGCCAACCCTTCGCTCAAGGTCATCGCCGACCACATCCGCGCCACCTCGTTCCTCGTGAGCGATGGCGTGATCCCCAGCAACGAGGGCCGTGGCTACGTGCAGCGCCGCATCGTGCGCCGCGCCATCCGCCATGGCTACAAGCTGGGCCAAAAGACGCCGTTCTTCCACAAGCTCGTGAAGGATCTCGTGCAGCAGATGGGCGACGCCTACCCCCAACTGCGCGTGCAGGAGCAGCGCATCACCGAGATCCTCAAGGCCGAGGAAGAGCGCTTCTTCGAGACGCTCGCCAACGGCATGGAAATCCTGGACGCGGCGCTCGGTGCCGGCGAGAAGGTGCTGCCCGGCGACGTGGCCTTCAAGCTGCACGATACCTATGGCTTCCCGCTCGACCTGACCAACGACGTATGCCGCGAGCGCGGCGTCGGCGTCGATGAGGCCGGTTTCAACGCCGCCATGGACGCGCAGAAGAACAAGGCCCGCGCCGCCGGCAAGTTCAAGATGGACCGCGCGCTGGAATACACCGGCGTGGCCAATGCCTTCACCGGCTACGAGCACCTGGCCGAAGCTGCCAAGATCGTCGCGCTCTACGCCGACGGCACCAGTGTGGCCGCGCTGAAGGAAGGCCAGAGCGGCGTGGTGGTGCTCGACCGCACGCCGTTCTACGCCGAAAGCGGCGGCCAGGTGGGCGACCAGGGCGAGATCGGTGCGGGCTCGGCGCGCTTCGCCGTGGCCGATACGCAAAAGATCAAGGCCGACGTGTTCGGCCACCATGGCGTGCTCGCCAGCGGCACGCTCAACGTGGGCGACGCGGTGCAGGCGCAGGTGGATACCGCGCTGCGCGCCGCGACCATGCGCAACCACTCGGTCACGCACATCATGCACAAGGCGCTGCGCGAGGTGCTGGGCGCGCACGTGCAGCAAAAGGGCTCGCTGGTGAACGCCGAGCGCACGCGCTTCGACTTCGCGCACAACGCGCCGGTGACGGACGCGCAGATCCGCGACATCGAAGCCCGCGTGAACGCCGAGATCCTGGCCAACACGGCCACTGATGCCCGCGTGATGGACATCGAATCGGCGCAGAAGACCGGCGCCATGATGCTGTTCGGCGAGAAGTACGGCGAGACCGTGCGCGTACTCGACATCGGCACCAGCCGCGAGCTGTGCGGCGGCACGCACGTGCAGCGCACGGGCGACATCGGCCTGTTCAAGGTCGTGGGCGAATCCGGCGTGGCCGCCGGCGTGCGCCGCATCGAGGCCGTGACCGGCGCCAACGCGCTGGCCTACCTGCAGCAGCTCGAAGACACCGTGAACCAGGCCGCCGGCGCGCTCAAGAGCCCCACGGCCGAACTCACGGCGCGCATCGGCGGCGCGCTGGACCAGATCAAGGCGCTGGAAAAGGAGCTGGCCGCGCTCAAGGGCAAGCTGGCCTCCAGCCAGGGCGATGAGCTGGCAGGCCAGGCCGTCGAGGTCAAGGGCCTGAAGGTGCTGGCCGCGCGCCTGGAAGGCGCCGACGCCAGGACGCTGCGCGACACCATGGACAAGCTCAAGGACAAGCTCAAGAGCGCCGCCATCGTGCTGGCCGCCGTCGAGGGCGACAAGGTGCAGCTGGCCGCGGGCGTCACGTCCGACGCCGTGGGCCGGGTCAAGGCCGGCGAGCTGGTGAACTTCGTCGCCAGCCAGGTTGGCGGCAAGGGCGGCGGCAAGCCCGACATGGCCATGGCGGGCGGCACCAATGCCGCAGCGCTGCCGCAGGCCCTGGCGGCGGTGCAGGGCTGGGTGGCCGAGCGCCTGTAAGCCGCGCGGCTGCGCCCTCAACCGAGCCCGCCCCTCGCCAGGGCGGGCTTTTTTCTATCGACGCTCCTGAAAAGAGAGCTGCTAGCGCTTGCTGGATAAGGGCTGGAGGCCGATTGGGCTAGAAAAGCTCGACGTCGTCGTGGGCCATCTTGGCCTGCAGGTGGCCGGCGGCCACCAGGTCGTCGTAGTAATGCACCTGGTTGCGGCCATGCTCCTTGGCGAAGTACAGGGCCTGGTCGGCCTGGCCGAGGATTTCCACCGGCGAGCCCGTGGAGGTGCCGACGAAGCCGATGCTCACCGACACGTGGCCGACCTGCGGGAAGGTGTGGGCCTGCACGGTTTCACGGAAGCGCTCGAACGCCTTGCGCGCCGTCTCCAGCGTGGCGTTGCGCAGCAGCACCACGAATTCCTCGCCGCCGAAGCGGAAGATGCGGTCGTGGCTGCGGAACGAGCTGCGCAGCAGGTTGGCCATGAGGATCAGCACCTCGTCGCCGTACAGGTGGCCGAAGCGGTCGTTGACCTGCTTGAAGTGGTCGATATCGACGACCGCCAGCCACTGCTGGCGTGGCCCGTACTCATCGTCGGCGCAGGAGGCGCCGGGCTCCGCGCCCTGCAGCAGGGCGGCGGAGGCCGCGTGGCGCGCGAACTGCTCGTCGAAGGTCTTGCGGTTGAACAGGCCGGTGAGCGCGTCGCGCTCGCTGTAGTCCAGCAGGCTCTGGTAGTTCTTGTAGACCTGGAAAATGCCCAGGATCACGTCCAGGCGGTGCTGCGAGAAGGCGCGCGACTGGGTGATCTCCAGGCAAGTGCTGACCTTGTCGTTCATCCACACCGGCAGCCACAGCACGTAGCGCCCGCGCCGCGGCACGTGCACCACGCTGGCGCTTTGCGAGGCGATGCACTCCTGCAGGTCGGGGTGGCGCTCCAGCGGCTCGCGGCGCGGATCCTGGGCCGCTTCCGCGTCGTTGGACAGCAGCTGCCCCTGCTCCAGCCAGGTGCGCGGCCGCACGAAGGTCTGGCCCTCGCGCGTGAACAGCTCCAGCGCCCGGATGTCGACGATGCCCGACAGCGCCTGCAGCGTGGACAGCACGGACAATTCGAGCCGCAGGTGGTCGCGCAGGCCCGTCATTTCCACCAGGTTCTGGAGAATGGGTTTTCTCATTTTCATGTCAGCCCGGGGGGCGGAATGCTGTCTTCGATGTCGCGGCGGATGAAGACCAGATCCCATACGCCATGGCCGAGCCGCAGGCCGCGGTTCTCGAACTTGGTCAGGGGGCGGTAGGCGGGCTGGGGGGCGTAGCCATCGGCGGTGTTGGCCAGCAGGGGCTCGCCGCCGAGCACTTCCAGCATCTGCTCGGCGTAGGGCTGCCAGTCGGTGGCGCAGTGCAGGTAGCCGCCCGGCTTGAGCCGGGCCGCCAGCTTGGCCACCAGCGGCGGCTGGATCAGGCGGCGCTTGTTGTGCTTCTTCTTGTGCCAGGGGTCGGGGAAGAAGATGTGCACGCCATCCAGGCTGCCGGGCGGCAGCATGTGGTCGAGCACCTCCACGGCGTCGTGCTGCAGGATGCGGATGTTGCCGATGGCGTGCTCGCCAATGCGCTTGAGCAGCGCGCCCACGCCGGGCTCGTGCACTTCGCAGCACAGGAAGTTGTCGCCGGGGCGCACGCGCGCGATGTGCGCCGTGGCCTCGCCCATGCCGAAGCCGATCTCCAGGACCAGCGGCGCTTGGCGCCCGAACGCGGCCGTGGCGTCCAGCGGCGCGGCGCTGTAGGGCAGCAGGAAGCGCGGCCCCTGGTCGGCAAAGGCCTTGGCCTGCGCCGCGGTGGTGCGGCCGGCGCGGCGCACGAAGCTCTTGATGGCCTTGGGGTAGGGGATGCCCGCAGGGGCCTGGCCCGCAGGCGCTGTGTCCTGGGGGAGCGTGGGGCCGCAGGCGGCCGGGGAAGCAAACGATGGAGTCACGGGGCCCGATTGTAAATATCTGCCCACACACGAATCCAGTGCGCGAGCGCATCGCTCAGGTTCGCGGCGCCGGACGGCGCCGGGGCCAGGCCCAGCGCCTGGGCGGCGGCGCCCAGGGCTGTGAGCGGTGCCTGCGGCGCGTGCAGCGCCAGCGCCGGGGCGCCGTGCTGCTTGGAGAGCTTTTCGCCATCGGCCGTGCGCACCAGCGGGGTGTGCAGGTAGCGCGGCACGGGCGCGCCCAGGGCGTGCTGCAGCAGCATCTGGCGCGGGGTGTTGTCCGCCAGGTCTTCGCCGCGCACGACGTGGGTCACGCCCTGCTGCGCATCGTCCACCACCACGGCCAGCTGGTAGGCCCAGAGGCCGTCGGCGCGGCGCAGCACGAAGTCGCCCACGCTGCGCGCCACGTCCTGCCGCTGCGCGCCGAGCCGGCGGTCGTGCCAGTGCAGGTCGTCATCTGCTATGTAAAAGGGAGCTGCTTGCGCTTTCTGGGTAAGGGTTTGAGCCACTTTTTTCTGATAAGTAGCGGTGTGGAAGCGCCAGGCGCGCGCACTGCGCCCGCGCAGCCCCGCGCGGCAGGTGCCGGGGTAGGGGCGCTCCACGTGGCGTTCATGCGCCAGGCCCTGGGCGGCCCAGGCGGTCTCGATCTCCTTGCGCGTGCAGGCGCAGGGGTAGGCCCAGCCTGCGGCCTGCAGCCGCGCCAGCGCCGCCTGGTAGTGCGCGCCGCGCTGCGACTGCCACAGCGGCGGCGCGTCGGGGTGCAGGCCGCAGGCGGCCAGTTGCGCCAGGATGCGCTCGCCTGCGCCGGGCACGCAGCGCGGCGTGTCCACGTCCTCGATGCGCACCAGCCAGCGGCCGCCGTGCGTGCGCGCATCGAGCCAGCTGGCCAGCGCCGCCACCAGGGAGCCCGCGTGCAGCGGCCCGGTGGGCGAGGGGGCGAAGCGGCCGGTGTAGCCGCCGTGCGCCGTCAAGCCACGGCCAGGGCCAGTTCCAGCCCTGAGATGAAGGCGTCTTCGACGCGCTGGCCCAGGCACCAGTCGCCGCAGGCGCCCAGGGCGGTGTCGCTGTCCCACAGGTAGCTGCGGCCCAGCGGGGCGAGGGTGCGGGCGTGGCGCCAGCGGCGCACGTCGCTCCACGCGGGCTCGGCATGGATGCCGGTGACCTCGGAAAACGCCCGCTGCAGCTTGGCCTGCACGCGCTGCGGCGTGTCGTCGAAGTGCTCCTGCGACCACTCGGGGCTGGCCTGCACGGTCCAGCGCTCGATCTGACCGCGCCCGGGCTTGCTCGATTCGCGCGCCAGCCAGGCAATGCGGTGGTGCGTGCTGCGCGCGGCGTTCCACTGCGGGCCCAGGGTGGTCAGGCCGGGCTGCACGGCCTGGGGGTAGGCCAGCATCAGGGTCCAGCACGGGGCGATGGTCACGCCGTGCAGCGGCGCCTGCAGCGTGCTGTCCACGCCGCTGGACTGCAGCAGGGCGTGGGCCTTGGGGGCGGGCAGGGCCAGCAGCACGGCGTCGAAGCCCGCGTGCACGGCGGCGCTGCCGTCGCTGGCCTCGCAGGCCAGTTGCCAGCCCTGCGGGCGCAGGCGGTCGCGCTCCAGGCGCACGGCCTGGGTGTCGGTGTGCAGGCTGCCGGCCTGGGCGATGGGCTCGGCCCACGCCGCCAGCAGCGACTGCATGCCCGGCTGCGCCACCCAGTGCGGCTCGGGCGCGGGGGCGGCGGCCACCATCTGCCCCGTGGCGTCGAGCACGCGCAGGCTGGTGGCGCTCCAGGGGCGGCACAGGCCGTTCACGGTCTGCAGGGCGCGCTCGAAGCGGGCGTCGCGCACGGTGAAGTACTGCGCACCGGCGTCGAAGCTGCCGAAAGGGGTTTCCTGCGTCGCCATGCGGCCGCCGGGGTGCTCCTGGCGCTCGAACACGCTGACGGCATGCCCCGCCTGCATGAGGGTGCGCGCGCAGGCCACGCCGGCCATGCCGGCACCGATGACGGCGAAGCGGCGCGCCGGCGGGCGCGGCGGGCGCGGCGGGGTGGGGGTGTGGGAAGCGGGTGTGGTCATTCCGGGGCCTTTCGTCGGGCGCATGAAGGGATGCGTTGCAGCCTGCCACTCTACACGCGCCAAGGCAGGCCGGGCCGCAGTTGCATCATGGTGTGGATGCGCGGGCCCGGGGCATGGCCCTTGCCGCCCGCCGCTCGAAGGCTGCGGCTACAGTGTGCGCAGGCGGCTGCCGGGCGCCGCCGTTTTTGCAGGAGGAAACCCCATGACCATCGAATTGCACCGCATCGGCGCCACCCCCATGGCGCAGACGCTGACCATCCGCGGCCATGCCTTGCGCGTGGACGGCACCGCCGCCGAGGGCGGCGACGACAGCGGCCCCAACCCGCATGACCTGTACGACGCAGCCCTGGGCGCCTGCAAGGCGCTGACGCTGCTGTGGTACGCGCGCCGCAAGGGCCTGCCGGTGGAGGATGTGCACACCGTGGTGGAGCGCGATGCCTCGGCCGAGCGCAGCGGCACCTACCGCCTGGCCACGCGCCTGGAGGTCAGCGGCGATCTGAGCGACGCGCAACTGGCCGAACTGGAGGCGGTGGCGCAGAAGTGCCCGGTGCACAAGCTCATGACCCAGGTGACGACCGAGATCAGCACCACGGTGCTGCGCCAGCCATGAGCGCCGTGCTGCAGCTCGGCGGCCATGCCAAGGACCTGGGCGGCGGCTTCACCGTGCGCCGCCTGCTGCCGTCCCTGCAGCGCCAGTCGGTGGGGCCGTTCGTGTTCTTCGACCATTTCGGTCCGGTCACGGTGCAGCCGCAGGACCAGCACGACGTGCGCCCGCACCCGCACATCGGCCTGGCCACGGTGACGTACCTGTTCGAGGGCGCGATCCTGCACCGCGACAGCCTGGGCTCGCTGCAGGAGATCGCGCCCGGGGCGGTCAACTGGATGACGGCCGGGCGCGGCATCGTGCATTCCGAGCGCCGTCCGCCCGCGCTGGCGCAGCGCAGCTACGTCAACCATGGCCTGCAGCTGTGGGTGGCGCTGCCGCGCGCGCACGAGGAAGCGGCGCCCGCGTTCGTGCATACGCCTGCCGAGGCCATTCCCGAACTGTGCCAGGGTGCGGCGCAGGTGCGCGTGCTGGTGGGCACGGCCTGGGGCCAGACCTCGCCCGTGCGGACGCTGGGCCCGACGCTCTACCTCGACGTGCGCATGCCCGCTGGGGAGGCGCTGGCGCTGCCCGCGCTGGCACCGGAGATGGCGCTGTACTGCGTCGATGCCGATCTGGAACTGCAGCTGGAGGATGGCGCGCCGCAGACCTTGCCCGCGCGCACCATGGGCCTGCTGCCCGCGGGGCAGGGCGCACAGGTGCGGGCGCCCGCGCCCGCGCGCTGGGTGGTGATCGGCGGCGCGCCGCTGGACGGGCCGCGCCACATCTGGTGGAACTTCGTCTCCAGCCGCAAGGAGCGCATCGTGCAGGCGGCGCAGGACTGGGAGGCGCAGGCCATGGGCCAGGTGCCGGGCGAGACGGAGTGGATTGCCTTGCCGCCACGGCGCTTCAAGCCCTGAGTTTCAAGTCCTGAGATTTGGCATAAAAAAGCTGCCAGCCCTTGTTAATAAAGCGCTGGCAGCTATTTTTTTGAGAGCGCTCGTCAGCTCAGCAGCGTGGCCTGGATCTTGTTGGCCAGCTGCGCCACGGCCAGCGAAGCCGGGCTGCCCGGGGCGCCCTGCAGCAGCAACTGGCGGCGCATCACGGCCTCGCGCACGGCGTTGTCGGCGGGAATGTCGCCCAGGTGCAGCAGCCGTACCGGGCGGCCCGAGTCGGTGGTGACGAAGCGGTTGAGCACCTGCTGCAGCTGGCTGGTGATGGCGCGGCCGTCGCCCGCGCGCGCTGCCTGGTTGACCACCAGGCGCAGGTGCTGGCGCTTTTGCTGCGTGGCCAGCACCTTGATGGCGGCGTAGGCGTCGGTCAGCGAGGTGGGCTCGGGCGTGGCCACGATCAGCACCTCGGCGGCCAGCGACACGGAGAACAGCACCACGTCGGAAATGCCCGCGCCGGTATCGAGCAGCACCACGTCGAAGCGCGGCGTGAGCGTCTGCAGCACGTTGATGAACTGGTTGCGCACCTCGGGCGTGAGGCGCGAGTACTCGACCATGCCCGAGCCGGCCAGCAGCACGGAGAAGCCGCCGGGCGCCTCGATCACCGCTTCCTCCAGCGAGGCGCGGCCCGTGAACACGTCGTGCAGCGTGATCTTGGGGTGCAGGTTGAGCACCACGTCGAGGTTGGCTAGGCCCAGGTCGGCGTCGAGCACCAGCACCTTGAGGCCATGGCGCGTCAACGCCGCCGCCAGGTTGGCGGAAATGAAGGTTTTGCCGACGCCGCCTTTGCCGCTGGTGACGGCAATGACATGCGCGCCAGCCGCCGTGCCCAGGGCCAGGGGCTCCTGCGCGGAGTTGGTGGAGGGGGTGGATGGTGCGTCGCTCATCTCGGTCGCTTTCATCTGACGCTACCTGGGGGGTCAAGCGGGGGCAGTTCGCCCCAGCCTGAAGGGGTGAAGACGGGGGCGAACAGCATATTCTTCTCTTCGGCGCTCACGGTGCTGTCGGGTTGGTCCGCGATGCTCAGGCGGTTGCGCCCGGCCTGCTTGGCTACGTACAGCTGCTGGTCCGCGCGCTCCACCCACAGCTGCTTGGTGCTGCGGATCCATTGCAGCGCGAAGGCGCCGCCGATGCTCACGGTGATGTGCACCTGCTCGACGGGGGAGATGCGGATAGGCGTCGATTCGATGGCGCGGCGCACGCGCTCGCCCACCACGCGGGCGAAATTGGCCTGGCACGAAGGCAGCACGATGGCGAATTCCTCGCCGCCATAGCGCGCGATGGTGTCCATGGGCCGCACGCAGGCGTTGAGCGTGCGCGCCACCGACTGCAGCACCAGGTCGCCCGCCAGGTGGCCGTGGGCGTCGTTGATCTGCTTGAAGTGGTCGATGTCCAGCATCAGCAGCAGGGCCGAGTCGCCCGCGCGGGTCACGCGGTCGATCTCGCGGTCGAGCGTGGCGTAGAGGTAGCGGCGGTTGGCCAGCCCGGTCAGCGGGTCCTTGAGCGACAGCTCGCACAGCCCGTCGATCAGGGCCTGCAGGTACTGCGCCGGGGGCTCGCTGGGCAGCGCGGGCATGTCGCCGCCGACCTGCGCTACCAGGGCATGCGCCGTGGCAAGGTGCAGGTCGTGCAAGAACACGTGGGGGCGGACTGCGGGTTGGGTCACAAAGTGCAACAAAGTACGAAACTTGAGTTTAGCAGCCTTGTGCCGGGGTCCCGGGCTCGGCACCCGCCCGCAGCGCGGCGAGGGCCTGGGCGTCGGCCCGGTACAGCGCCAGGTCCGGGCCCGGGGCGAGCGCGCCGGCGCGCTCCAGCGTCTGCTGCACGGGCAGCTTCAGGCCGCTGACGTGCAGCGTGCCCGCGCGCGTGCGCAGCAGGCCGCGCAGGCGCGCGAACACCTCCACGCCCGTCACGTCGATGCGGTTGATGGGCTGGGCGAAGAGGCACAGGTGGCGCACTTCGGGGTGTGCGGCCAGGTGTTCGGCCACGTGGCGCTCCAGGCTGCTGGCCGAGGCGAAGTCCAGCGCCGCGTCCATGCGCAGCGCCAGCAGGCGCGGCGCCAGCGGCGGCAGTTGCCACAGGTGGCGGTCGCGCAGGCTGCCGTCGGGGTGCAGTCCGACCTCGATGATGCGCGGGTGCAGGCGCTGGTACAGGAAATGGCTCAGGTTCATCACCAGCCCGGCCAGCACGCCCCAGTACAGGCGCGGCGCCGTGGCCAGCGTGAGGGCAAAGGTCACGCCGCCGATGACGGCATCCACGCGCGAGACGCGCCACAGCCGCAGCAGCGCGCCGGGCTGGACCAGCCCGGCCACGGCCACCACCACCAGGGCCGCCAGCGCCGACTGCGGCACGTGGTACAGCAGCGGCGTGAGCCACAGCAGCGTGACCAGCACCAGCGCGCAGGCAAACAGCGTGGCCCAGCCGCTTTGCGCGCCCGCGTAGAGGTTGATGGCCGAGCGCGAGAACGAGGCGCTGGTGGCGAAACTGCCGCACAGGCCCGAACTCATCTTGGCCAAGCCGTGGGCGATCAGGTCCTGGTTCTCGTTCCAGCGCGTGCCGCTGCGCTGGTGGTCCACCTTGGCGCTGGAGGCGGTCTCCAGAAAGCTCACCAGCGTGATGATGAGCACGGGCATGAGCAGGCTGCCGAGTTCGTCCCAGCTGGGCCAGCCGGGCCAGTAGAGCGCGGGCAGCCCTTCGGGCAGCGTGCCCACCACGGCGCCGCCGCGGTCGGCGAAGCCCGTGGCCCATGCCAGCACGCCCGCCAGCGCCAGTACCACGAGCGCGCTGGGAAAGCCTGGGCGCAGGCGCCGCGCGCCCAGCAGCAGCGCCAGGCTGCCCAGGCCGAGGCTGGCTGCCAGCGGGTCGAAATGGTGCAGCGACGGGCTCGCGGCCAGCGCATGCCAGGTGGTGCGCAGCCCGAGCAGCGCGGGCAGTTGCGAGGCCAGGATGAGCAGCGCTGCCGCCTGCGTGAAGCCGGTGAGCACCGGCGAAGTCACCAGGTTCAGCAGCCAGCCGAAGCGCACCGCGCCCAGCACCAGCTGCAGCAGGCCCGACAGCAGCGCGATCCACACCGCCAGCGCCACCCAGTGTGCGCTGCCGGGCTCGGCCAGCCCGGTGAGCGAGGTGCCGATGAGCAGGCTGCTCAGCGCCGTGGGCCCGACGCCCAGGCGCGTGGAGGAGCTCCACAGCACGGCCACCAGCGCGGGCACGAGCGAGGCGTAGATGCCGGTCACCAGCGGCATGCCCGCGAGCTGCGCGTAGGCCACGCCCTGCGGCACCAGCATTAGCCCCACGGTGATGCCGGCCCAGAATTCGCCCCGCAGCAGGGTGCGGCTGGGCCGGGGCCAGGCCAGGAAGGGAAACCAGCGGGTCAGGGATGCATGCGCCATGCCGTGATTGTCGGGGCCTCTTTGCCGCGAGCGCCTGCGCGGGGGGATGCGGCCCCGTCCTACAGCCGATTCGGCGGCGTCCGACCGCCTGCGGCCGCGTGGGGCCGTACAGTGCGGCCATGGATTTTCATTTCAACGAGCACCAAGGAGTAATGCACATGAACTACCGCCAACCGACCCAACGCATGGTGAGCCTCCTGGCCGTCAGTGCCCTGGCCCTGGGCTTGGCCGCCTGCGGCAAGAACAACGAGGAGCAGACTGTAGGCCAGAAGCTCGATGCCGCCGTTGCCAAGACCGAGCAGGCCGCCGCCGATGCCCAGCACAAGGCGGAGCAGGTGGCTGCGGACGCACAGCGCAAGACCGAACAGGCCATGGAGACCACCACCGCCAAGGTGGAAGACGGCGCCGCCAAGGCCGAGACCGCCCTGAAGGACGCTGGCGATGCCGCCAAGGATGCGGCCGGCAAGGCGCTGGGTGTGGCGGACGACGCCGCGATCACCGCCCAGGTGGCCGCCGGCTTGGCCAAGGACCCCGAACTGAGTGCCCTGAAGATCAACGTGGATACCAAGGGCGGCGTGGTCACCCTCAGCGGCCCGGCGCCCACGGCCCAGGCCAAGGAGCGCGCCACCGGCATCGCCAAGGGCGTGAAGGGCGTGGGCGGTGTGAACAACCAGCTCACCGTGCAGGCGGGCTGATGCCGCACCGGCGCGCGCGCCCTGGCGGGCCGCGCGCTACGATGCGGGCATGAACGATTCCACGCCCGACATTCGCACCCGCATCGTCCACCACCCCTACCAGCCGCCCGAAGGTTTCGTGGCACCCCAGCCCGGGGTTTTCAAGGCTTCCACGGTCATTTTTCCCAACGTCGCCGCCATGCGCGAGCGCGAGTGGAAGGACAAGACAGGCTACACCTACGGCCTGCACGGCACCCCCACCACCTACCAGCTGGAAGAGCGCCTGGCCACCCTGGAGGGCGGGCGGCAGTGCCTGCTGGTGCCCAGCGGGCTGGCCGCGCTGGCCACCGTGGCGCTGGCGCTGCTGCGCACGGGCGACGAGGTGCTGATCCCCGACAACGCCTACGGCCCGAACAAGGCGCTGGCCGAGGTGGAGCTGGCGCACTACGGCATCCGCCACGTGCTGTACGACGCCATGGACCCGCAGGATCTGGCCGCCAGGATCACTCCCGCCACGCGCCTGGTGTGGCTGGAGGCGCCGGGCTCGGTCACGCTCGAATTCCCCGACCTGCCCGAGCTGGTGCGCGTCTGCCGCACGCGCGGCGTGTGCACGGCGCTGGACAACACCTGGGGCGCGGGCCTGGCCTTCGCGCCGTTCGACCTGTGCGGCGACGGCAGCCTGGGTGTGGACGTGTCGGCGCACGCGCTCACCAAGTACCCCAGCGGCGGCGGCGACGTGCTCATGGGCAGCATCGTCACGCGCGATGAGGCGCTGCACCTGAAGATCAAGCTCGCCCACATGCGCCTGGGCCTGGGCGTGGGCGCCAACGACGCGGAGGCCGTGCTGCGCGCGCTGCCCAGCATGGCGCTGCGCTACCGCGCGCACGACCAGGCCGCGCGCGAACTGGCGCGCTGGCTGGGCACGCAGGCCGCCGTGGCGCAGGTGCTCCATCCCGCGCTGCCCGGTGCGCCCGGGCATGTGCACTGGCAGGCGCTGTGCGGCCCGGCGGACGCGGCGGCAGGGCTGTTCAGCGTGGTCATCGACGCCCGCCATTCGCAGGCGCAGGTGGACCGCTTCTGCGACAGCCTGCAGTTGTTCAAGATCGGCTACAGCTGGGGCGGGCCCATGAGCCTGGTCATGCCCTACGACCTGGCCAGCATGCGCCAGCGGCCCACGCCGCACCTGTGCGCGGGCACGGTGGTGCGCTTTTCCATCGGCCTGGAGGCGCAGGAGGACCTGCGCCGCGACCTCGCGCAGGCGCTGGCTCAGGCGTTTGGCAACGAATCGGCATGACCCGCCGGGGTGCGCTCGCCTGGGATGGCGCGCTTTGACCAGGCGCGGGGGGGGGGCTATACGCTTTTAGCGTATGATCCGGCCATGCTCACCGTCAGCGAAACCCGCGCATTCATTCGCACGATGGAGGGCATTTGGGGCGATGGTGAACGCTCGGAGTTCATCAACTGGATTGCAGCCAATCCCCAGGCCGGTGATGTGATCGTTGGCTCCGGCGGCCTGCGCAAGGTGCGCTGGTCACATCCGGGGCAGGGCAAGCGTGGCGGTGTGCGGATCATCACCTACGTGCTCGCCGAAGATGGGCAGGTATGGCTGCTGATCGGATACACCAAGGCCAAATTCGACAACCTGCCCACGGAATTCCTGGTGGCTTTGCCCGAGGAGATAGACGATGCCCAAGAAGATCGACCCTGAAATGCAAGCCTTCCAGGCCGACCTGCTGGAAGCGGTGCGCGACATGAAGGCTGGCCGTGCGGCATGTGCCACGCAGGTCAAGCTGCCGGATGCCGCCGATGCGCGCGCACGGGTGGGGCTGTCGCAATCGCAATTCGCCGCGCTGCTGGGTGTGTCGGTGCGCACGCTGCAGAACTGGGAGCAAGGCCGATCCCAGCCTTCCGGGGCGGCGCAGACCCTGATTCGGGTCGCCATGGCCGCGCCGCAGGTGCTGCGCGCGGTGGTGTGATCCGCGCACAAGAACGCGCGCCAACGAACCAGGTGCGGACTCCTGTTTCGATAGCTGCCAGCGCTTTCCAGATAAGCGCCAGGGCCTGTTTCACCACTGTTTGGCAGCGATGCGGGCAGGCTGGCCCATCAGGTGCCAGCTCGGTAGTTTCCTTGATGGCCGTCAATACGCAACGCGGCTAAGGTGGGCACACCGCCACTGCCGCCGCGCCGCCGGTTTCCGCCATGACCGCCCCTGCTGCACAACCTCCCGCACCACGGAGTTCGCACGTGGTGCTGCGTCCCCTCGGCATGGGGGCGCCGCTGCGCTGGCTCGCCCTGGGCCTGCGCGATATGGCGCGTGCGCCCGCCGTGGGGCTGTTCTACGGCGCGTGCTTCTGGCTCATGGCCGCCGTGCTGGGCTGGGTGTTCCGCACGCAGCCTGAATACACCATGTCGATGGCCAGCGGCTGCCTGCTGCTGGGGCCTTTCCTGGCCATGGGGCTGTACGACGCCAGCCGGCGCCACGAGGCGGGCCAGGCGGCGCACCTGGGCCAGTCGCTGGTGTGCTGGCGCAGCCATATGGGCAGCATGGGCATGCTGGTGCTGGTGTTGATTGTGCTGGAGCTGCTGTGGGGGCGCGCCTCGCTGGTGGTGTTCGCGGTGTTCTTCAACACCGGCATGCCGTCCACCACGGGCGTGGCGCAGGCCGTGTTCAATCCCGAGAACTGGGAGTTCGTGGCGGTCTACACGGTGGTGGGCGGCGTGTTCGCGGCGCTGGTGTTTTCCAGCACGGTGGTATCCATTCCCATGATCCTGGACCGCGACACCGACGCCATGACCGCCGCCATCACCAGCATGCGCGTGGTGCTGGAGAACCCCGGCGTCATGCTCTGGTGGGGCGCGCTCATCACGCTGCTGGTGGGGCTGTCGCTGTGGCCCTGGGGCGCGGGCCTGCTGGTGACCGGGCCGCTGCTGGGCCACGCGAGCTGGCACGCCTACCGCGCGGCCCTGGAGCCCATGGCGCCTATGGAGCCCGTGTCGTCAGAGTAGCTTCTTCAAGGCGGGCCAGACGTTGTCCAGCATCGTCGGCTGCGCCTGCGCCGTGGGGTGGATGCGGTCGGCTTGGAACAGCCTGGCCGGCTCCGGCCCGTCGGCCACGCCCTGCAGCAGGAAGGGCACCAGCGCCGCCTTCTGCGCCTGGGCCACGGTCTGGAACAGCGTGGCGAAGCGGCGCGTGTAGTCGCCGCCGTAGTTCGGCGGCACCTGCATGCCCACCAGCAGCACGCGCGCGCCGGCCTGGCGGGCCGCCTGCGCCATGGCGGTCAGGTTGTCCTCGGTGGATTGCAGCGGCAGGCCGCGCAGCGCGTCGTTGCCGCCGAGTTCGATCACCACGATGCCAGGGCGGTGCTGGGCCAGCAGCGCGGGCAGGCGCGCGCGGCCGCCAGCGGTGGTGTCGCCGCTGATGCTGGCGTTGACCACCTCGGCGGCGATCTTCTGCTGCGCCAGCCGCTGCGCCAGCAGGGCGACCCAGCCCGTGCCGCGCGCCAGCCCGTACTCGGCGCTCATGGAGTCGCCCAGCACCAGGATGGTGGCGCCGCGCGCGCCCTGGGCGGCGGCGGCATGCCCCCCCGCGGCGGCGGCTGCCAGGCTCAGGATAAAGTCACGCCGATCCACCGTTCCCATCACCACGCTAGGCCTTTCATGTCTGATTCCACTTCCCCGCCGCTGGTCGCGGTCGAGCATGTCTTCAAGTCGGTGTCGGATTCCACCGGCACGCTCGACATTCTGCGGGATATCGATTTCCGGCTGGCGGCGCGGGAAACCGCCGCCATCGTCGGCGCCTCGGGCTCGGGCAAGAGCACGCTGCTGTCCATCATCGCCGGGCTGGATACGCCCACGCGCGGCACCGTGCGGCTGAATGGACAGGACCTGTTCGCGCTGGATGAAGACGCGCGCGCCGCGCTGCGCGCGCGCCAGGTGGGCTTCGTGTTCCAGAGCTTCCAGCTCATGGGCAACCTCACGGCGCTGGAGAACGTGATGCTGCCGCTGGAACTCGCCGGGCAGCGCGACGCGCGCCGGCAGGCCACCGAGATGCTGGGCCGCGTGGGCCTGGGCCAGCGCCTGGGGCACTACCCCAAGGTGCTCTCGGGCGGCGAACAGCAGCGCGTGGCGCTGGCGCGCGCCTTCGTCGTGCAGCCCGCGTTGCTGCTGGCCGACGAGCCCACGGGCAGCCTGGACTTCGCCACCGGCGAGAGCGTGATGCGCCTGATGTTCGACCTCAACCGCGAACGCGGCACGACCCTGGTGCTGGTGACGCACGACCGAGGCATTGCCGCGCAGTGCGAACGCTGCATCACCATCGAGGCCGGGCGCGTGGCGAGCGACGAAGCAGCGCCTGTGGCCTGATACTCCCCCTGAGTACTATCTTTCTTGCGCTTGATGAAAAAGCGCTATAAGCCCTATACTCCCCCCATGTATCCCGTGCAGTGGATGCCGGAGCGCCTGCCATGCCCCATTCCGCCGAAGAAAAGAAGCGCGTCGTCGCGCGCCTGCGCCGCATCCAGGGGCAGGCCGCCGCGCTGGAGCGCGCGGTGCAGGCCGGCACCGAGTGCGGCGCGCTGCTGCAGCAACTCGCCGCGCTGCGTGGCGCCGCCACCAGCCTGATGGCCGAGGTGTTCGACAGCCACCTGCGCGAGACCTTCGGCCATGCCGGGGCGCCGGACGAACTCGACCGCCTCTCGCGCCTGGCGCGTTCCTTCCTCAAGTAACTTTTTCCAGGAGATCCGTCCATGAAATCCCGTGCCGCCGTTGCCTTCAAGGCTGGAGAGCCGCTGCAAATCGTCGAGATCGACGTGGCGCCGCCGCAAAAGGGCGAGGTGCTGGTGCGCATCACCCACACCGGCGTGTGCCATACCGATGCCTTCACCCTGAGCGGCGACGACCCGGAGGGCCTCTTCCCCGCCGTGCTGGGCCACGAGGGCGCGGGCATCGTCGTCGAGGTGGGCGAGGGCGTGACCAGCGTCAAGCCCGGCGACCATGTGATCCCGCTCTACACCGCCGAGTGCGGCGAGTGCCTGTTCTGCCAAAGCGGCAAGACCAACCTGTGCGTGGCCGTGCGCGCCACCCAGGGCAAGGGCGTGATGCCCGACGGCACCACGCGCTTCTCGTACAACGGCCAGCCGGTCTACCACTACATGGGCTGCTCCACCTTCAGCGAATACACGGTGGTGGCCGAGGTGTCGCTGGCCAAGGTGCATCCCGATGCCAACCCCGAGCAGGTGTGCCTGCTGGGCTGCGGCGTGACCACGGGCCTGGGCGCGGTGAAGAACACCGCCAAGGTGCAGGAGGGCGACACGGTGGCCGTGTTCGGCCTGGGCGGCATCGGCCTCGCGGTGATCCAGGGCGCCAAGCTGGCCAAGGCCGGGCGCATCATCGCCGTGGACACCAATCCGGGCAAGTTCGACCTGGCGCGCACCTTCGGCGCCACCGACTGCGTGAACCCCAAGGACTTCGACAAGCCGATCCAGCAGGTGATCGTCGAGATGACGGGCTGGGGCGTGGACCATTCGTTCGAGTGCATCGGCAATGTCAACGTGATGCGCGCAGCGCTGGAGTGCGCGCACCGCGGCTGGGGCCAGAGCGTCATCATCGGCGTGGCGGGCGCGGGGCAGGAGATCTCCACGCGCCCGTTCCAGTTGGTGACGGGCCGCAAGTGGCTGGGCACGGCCTTCGGCGGCGTCAAGGGCCGCTCGCAATTGCCGGGCATGGTGGAGGACGCCATGGCGGGCAAGATCCAGCTCGAACCCTTCGTCACGCACACCATGCCGCTGACCGGCATCAACGAAGCCTTCGACCTGATGCACGAGGGCAAGTCGATCCGCAGCGTGGTGCACTACGCCTGATCGCCGCCTGGATTTCAAGCAAAAACGGCTCCAGCGCTTATCTAGAAGGCGCTGGCAGCTATTCAATCAGGAGCAAATCAGCGATGGAACGCATCGAACACCATGCCAGCTTTGGCGGCCGCCAGGAAGTGTGGAAGCACGCCAGCCGCGCGCTGGGCTGTGAAATGCGGCTGGGCGTGTACCTGCCGCCCGCAGCCCTGGCGGGCGAGCGCTGCCCGGTGCTGTACTGGCTCTCGGGCCTGACCTGCACGGAGCAGAACTTCATCACCAAGGCCGGCGCGCAGCAGCACGCGGCGCAGCACGGGCTGATCCTGGTGGCGCCGGACACCAGCCCACGCGGCGCGGATGTGGCCGACGACCCGGGCTACGACCTGGGGCAGGGCGCGGGCTTCTACCTCGACGCCACGCAGGCCCCCTGGGCGCCGCACTTCCGCATGGAGGACTACGTGGTGCACGAGCTGCCCGCGCTGGTGGAGCAGCACTTTCCCGCCACGGAGAAAAGAGCGCTCTTCGGCCACAGCATGGGCGGGCACGGCGCGCTGACGCTGGCGCTGCGCCACCCGGGGCGCTACGCCAGCGTGTCGGCCTTCGCGCCCATCGTGGCGCCCTCGCAGGTGCCGTGGGGGCAGAAGGTGTTCGCTGCCTACCTGGGCGACGATCGCACCGCCTGGGCCGCGCACGACGCGGTGGCGCTGGTCGCCACGGCCCGGGAGCGCCTGCCGCTGCTCGTGGACCAGGGCGAGGACGACGAATTCCTGCCCCAGCTGCAGCCCGAGCTGCTGCGCGCCGCCTGCAGCCAGGCCGGCCACCCGCTTACGCTGCGCCTGTGGCCGGGCTACGACCACAGCTACTATTTCATCGCCAGCTTCATCGGCGAGCACGTGGCGCACCACGCGCGGGCGCTGCGCGGCGCTTAAATCAGGCTTGCGCCGCCGGCAGGATCGCCACCGCCGCCTCGGCCGTCAGCAGGCGGAAGGTGAGCGTCTCCTCCAGGTACAGCTTCACGTGCGTCTCGCTGTGGCTCAGGTAGCCGATGGCGAGGTCGCTGCCCAGGTGCAGCTCGAAGTCGCCGCCGCGCGTGGAGAGCACGTAGGCGCCTTCGATGGCCGGGGCCCAGAGGATGTTCTCGCTGCCGATCAGGCGCTGGATGTGGTTGATGACCGGGTAGCCCCTGTCGTTGGCCTCCTGCAGCGCGGTGTACACGTCGGCGCCGAGCACGGCGGCGTAGGGGCCGTCCACGCCCGCCAGCTTGAGCTGCTTGAGCGCGGCGGCGATGGCGTCGGGGTACTCGGTGGCGGCGGTGGGCAGCGGCAGCACGGGGTTGGACGTGCCTTCGCGGATGCCCTCGATGCCCGCTGCCGCGTAGCCCAGGAAGATGGCCCGGTCCTCGGCGTAGGCCAGTTGCTCGGCCGCGTCCTTGGCGGGCTGCCAGTCCGAATCCTGGGCGCCGCGCTCCACGTCGTCGATGGCCTCGCGCGACAGCTCGAACGGCACGCGCAGCTCCACCAGCGGCTTGACGATGCGCTGGCGCGCCGTCACGCCGGGCTGCGGCGGCGCGAGCGTGGCCAGGTGCCCGGTGCCGATGGCGGAGCACTTGGCGCCGGCCTCGGCCAGCGCCACGTCCACGGCGCGGCGGCCGGCAAGGTTGCGGCGGAAGGTGCGCGCGACTTCTTCCTCGATCTGCGCCCAGGCGGCGTCGGAAATGGGGGCGAGGGCACGGTGCAGGTTGTTCATGGCGGGACTCCGTAGAAAAAAGGCAAACAGGCGGGAGAGATTACTGCGGCTGGCCCTTGAGCGAGCCGATAGCCAGCACCGGCGCGGCCTGGCTGGCCTGGCCTGGCGCGCTGGCGGCCGCGGGCGCTGCGGGGTTGCCTTCGGCCAGGGCTTCGAGCTGCGCCTGCGCGGGCACGAAGAACAGCGTGCCGGTCACGGCGCGGCTGTAGTCGAGCAGGCGGTCGTGGTTGCCCGGCGGGCGGCCGATGAACATGTTGGCCAGCATTTGTTCGGTCACGGCCGGGTCGCGCGCGTAGCCGATGAAGTAGGTGCCGTACTCGCCGCGCGAGGGCGTGGCGAAGGGCAGGTTGGCGCGCACGATGGCCAGCTCGTTGCCGTCTTCGTCCTCGACCACGTTCAGGGCGACGTGCGAGTTGGCGGGCTTTACCGCGTCGGGCAGTTCGATGTCGTCGTGCTTGGTGCGGCCGATCACGCGCTCCTGCTCCTCGGCCGGCAGGGCGTTCCAGGCCGCCATGTCGTGCAGGTACTTCTGCACGATGGCGTAGCTGCCGCCGGCGAAGGCCGCGTCCTCGGCGCCGATGCAGGTGGCCTCCAGCGCCTCGCGGCCCTCGGGGTTCTCGGTGCCATCGACGAAGCCCACCATGCTGCGCGCGTCGAAGTAGCGAAAGCCGTGCACCTCGTCCACCGGCTGCACCGCGCCCTCCAGCGCGCGCATGGCCTGCATGGCCAGCTCGAAGCACATGTCCACGGTCTGCGCGCGGATGTGCAGCAGCAGGTCGCCCGGCGTGGCGGGCGCGTGGTGCCGGCTGCCGCGCAGTTCCTTGAACGGGTGCAGGCCGGCGGGCCGGGGCGCGCCGAAGAGCCGGTCCCAGGCGTCCGAGCCAATGCCCACGACCAGCGACAGCCGGTGCTCCGGCAGGCGCCGACCCACGCTGCGCGCCAGGCCGGCCGCGTTGCCCAGGAAGCCGCGCACCGCGTCTTCCGCCGCCGCGCCGGGGGCGATGGCGAGCACGATGAAATGCGCGGCCATGCCCTGCGGCTGTGTCACGGCCTGGGGTTCGGGCAGGGCGGCGGCGGGGGAGGGGGTCTGTGCTTCTGTCATGGTTTTTCAGCGGGGGCGGGGGTACGGGCAAGTCTACCCGGCCGGTGCCGCCGGATAATCGCGCCCATGTCTGCCTCCACCCCCAAAGTCCTGTTCGGCTTCCACGCCGTGGGCGTGCGCCTGAAGACGGCGCCGCAATCCGTCATCGAGATCTACTACGAGCCCACGCGCCGCGACGCGCGCATGCGGCAGTTCATCGAGCGCGCCAAGGAGGCCGGGGTGCGCCTGATCGAGGCCGACGGCCTGCGCCTGTCCAAGCTGGCCGGCAGCCACGGCCACCAGGGCGTGGCCGCGCGCGTGGAGGCGGTGGCGCAGCAGCGCTCGCTGGACGAACTGCTCGACCAGCTCGAAGCCGACGGCGTGGCCAACCCGCTGCTGCTGGTGCTCGACGGCGTGACCGACCCGCACAACCTCGGCGCCTGCCTGCGCGTGGCCGACGGCGCGGGCGCGCACGCCGTGATCGCGCCCAAGGACCACGCCGTGGGCATCAACGCCACGGTGGCCAAGGTGGCCAGCGGCGCAGCCGAGACAGTGCCGTACTTCATGGTGACCAACCTGGCGCGCACGCTCACCGAGCTGAAGGAGCGCAACATCTGGGTCATCGGCACCAGCGGCGATGCCGGCAAGACCCTGTACCAGGTGGACCTCAAAGGCCCCGTGGCCCTGGTGCTGGGCGCCGAGGGGCCGGGCATGCGCCAGCTCACGCGCAAGACCTGCGACGAGCTGGTCGGCATTCCCATGCAGGGCGCGGTGGAGAGCCTGAACGTCTCCGTGGCCAGCGCCGTGTGCCTGTACGAGGCGCTGCGCCAGCGCGGGGGGTAGGCCGGTGGACGTGGCGCGGGTGCGCGCCTGGCTGCAGGCGGCCCGGCGCATTGCCGTGCTCACGGGCGCGGGCATGAGCGCCGAGTCGGGCGTGCCCACCTTCCGCGATGCGCAAACTGGCCACTGGGCCCGGTACCGTCCCGAGGACATGGCCACCGAGGCCGGCTACCGTGCCCAGCCCGGCCTGGTCTGGCGCTGGTATGCGCACCGCCGCGCGCTGCTGCGCGGCGTGGCGCCGAATGCCGGGCACCTGGCGCTGGCGCATTTCGCGCAGCGCCACCCCGGGCGCCTGGCGCTCATCACCCAGAACGTGGACGGCCTGCACCAGCAGGCCGGCAGCCCGGACGTGCTGTGCCTGCACGGCGACCTGTTGGCCGACCGCTGGCTCGACCCGCCGCGCCCCTGCTGCCATTTGGAAGATGCCGCCGCCGGCGAGCCGCCGTACTGCAGCGGCTGCGGCAACCTGCTGCGCCCCGGCGTGGTCTGGTTTGGCGAAGCCTTGCCGCTGGCCGTGCTGGAGGCGGCGCAGCAGGCCGCGCGCGCCTGCGACCTGATGCTGGTGGTGGGCACGGCGGGCGCCGTCTACCCCGCCGCCGGGCTGGCGCGCCTGGCGCGCGATGCCGGGGCGCGCGTGGCGGTGCTCAACCCCGCGCCCAGCGAACTCGACGATGCCGCCCATGCCGTGCTGCGCGGCACGGCGGCGCAATGCCTGCCGGCGCTGCTGGCGCCCGAAACCAAGGAGTGACGCCATGCCATTGCCCCCCACGGCCCTGCTGGGCATCGCCATCGTGGCCGAGGTTGCCGCCACCACGGCGCTCAAGGCCTCCGACGGCTTCACGCGCCTGCTGCCCAGCGTGGTGTGCGTGCTGGGCTACGGCCTGGCGTTCTACATGCTGTCGCTGGTCATGAAGAGCCTGCCCACGGGCGTGGTGTACGCCGTGTGGTCCGGGCTGGGCATCGTCCTCATCTCGGCCCTGGGCTGGCTCCTGCACGGGCAGAAGCTCGACCTGGCGGCGCTGCTGGGCATCGGCCTCATCGTGGCCGGGGTGGCGGTGATCCAGCTGTTCTCCAAGACGGCGGCGCATTGACGCCAGCATCGCTGGGAATTCAGAGTAAAAAAAAGGCTCCAGCCCTTTGCAGTCAAGCGCTAGCAGCTATTAATAAAAGAGCAAAAACGCGTTGACGCCAGTGTGCGCCTGCCGCCATACTCGCGCCGTGCACATCTCTTTACAGCAACTGCGCCAGCGCTGGGGGCGCCGCGCGCTCCATGCCGCGCTGGGGCTGCTGCTGGCCGCCCTGGCGCTGGCCGAGCTGCAGGGCCTGCACCTGCTGGAGGCGCTGGACAACCGCTTCGGCGACGTGCTGCTGCGCTGGCATGCGCAGGGCAGGGTGCCGCCGCAGGACGTGGTCATCATCGACATCGACCAGCCCTCGCTCAAGGACCCGCAGATGTTCGAGCTGGCCGGCGCCTGGGCCTGGCCGCGCGTGATCCATGCCGAGCTGATCACCGCGCTGGCGCGCCAGCAGCCGCGCGCCATCCTGCTCGACCTGATCCTTTCGCCGCCCGACCGCTTCCGCCCGGAGAACGATGCCGCGCTGGCCGAGGCCCTGGCCTTCGAGCGCGCCTACGTGCCCATGGTCCTGCTGGAGGATGCGGCCCAGCAGGCGCCGCTGGCGCTGGCGCCGCCGGCCATGGGCATCCGCCCCGGGCCGGGCGCGCAGCCTGATGCGCGCTACGGCATCGACGGCCCCACGGCGCTGCCGCCCGAGGTCTGGCGCACCGGCTACATCAACTTCATCAAGGACGACGACGGCATCGGCCGCAGCACCGAGCTGGGCCGCGACGTGCAGGGCTGGTGGATTCCGCACCTGCTGGGCCGCGTGGCGCACGACCTGGGGCTGCCGCAGCCGCCGCAGCCGCGCTTTCGCCTGCACTGGTATGGGCGCGAGTTCACGCGCATTCCCTACGCCCGGGCCTACTTGGCCACGCAGACGGGCGACGGGCAACTGCCGTTCGACGCGCGCGGCAAGGTCATCATCATCGGCGCCACCGCCAGCGGCCTGCACGACTTCGTGCCCACGCCGGTGGCCGCGACCACGCCCGGGCCCTTCGTGCTGGCCACGGGCGTGGCCAACCTGGCCCAGGGCGATTGGCTGCGGCCCGCGCCGGCCTGGGCCAGCCCGGCGCTGGCGCTGGGCCTGGTCGCGGCGCTGGGCCTGGCGTTCGCCGCACGCCTGCCGCAGGCGGCCACCATGGCCGGGTTCGCGCTGGCGGTGCTGCTGGCCCTGGCCGGGGCGCTGGCGGCGCTGCAGGCGCAGGTGTACTGGATTCCGGTGTCGGCCCTGGTGCTGGGGGGCGTGGCGCTGCTGGCGTTCGGCCTGCTGTCGGCGCGGCTGGAGATGGCGCAGCGCCGCCACGTGCAGGCCATGTTCGCGCGCTTCGTCGATCCGCGCATCGCCACCGCGCTGTCGGAGCCGGCCCAGGTGGCGCAGGCCCAGGTGTCGGCCAGCCGTGAGGTGACGGTGCTGTTTTCCGACATCCGGGGCTTCACCAGCCTGTCGGAGCACCGCCGGCCCGAGGAGATCGTGGCGCTGCTGAACCGCTATTTCGAGATGCAGGTCGAGGTGATCTTCCGCCACCAGGGCACGCTCGACAAATTCATCGGCGACGCCATCATGGCCTTCTGGGGCGCACCCATGGCGCAGCCGCAGCACGCCGTGCTGGCCGTGCAGGCCGCGCTGGGCATGGCCGAGGCGCTGGAGCGCTTTGCCGGCGACCTGGCGCGCGAGGACCCGGCGGTGCGCTTCGCCATCGGCATCGGCGTGCACACCGGCCCGGCGGTGGTCGGCTTTCTGGGCACGCCGCGCCGCCTGGACTACACGGCCATCGGCGACACCGTGAACCTGGCCAGCCGCATCGAGGGCTGCACCAAGGGGGTTGCCACGGTGCTCGTTTCCGAGGCGACGCGCGCACAATGCGGCGAGGCGTTCGATTTCATCGACCGGGGGGCCTTCGAGGTCAAGGGCCGGGAACAGGCGGTGCGGTTGTTTGAGCCGCGCCCCAGGCGCTGCAACGGGGAGCCCGCATGATTCGCTGCGTTGAAAACCATAGCAAAGAGAGGTTCCTATGAAAATTGCCACCGTCCGGCGGCTCGCCGCCGCCACCGTGCTCGCGCTGGCAGGCTGGGCCCAGGCCCAGTCGCTGCAGGTGTCCACGGCCACCGAGCTGCGCGCCAGCCCGGTGCTCAATGCCAAGTCGCTGGCTGCGCTGCCCGTGGGCGCGCAGGTGGAGCAATTGCAGCAGCAGGGCGGCTGGCTGCGCGTGCGCTTCAAGGGCAGCGAGGGCTGGGTGCGCTCCACCCACGTGCGCTCGGCCGCCGCCGCCGCGCCTTCGGCGGGGGGCAACCCGCTGACGGGGATTTCGGGCGTGTTCAGCGCCAGCAGCAACACCCCGACGGCCACGACCGGCACGCGCGGCCTGACGCAGGAGCAACTGGCCAACGCCCAGCCCGCGCCCGCCGAGGTCAGCCGCATGGAGGGCTTTGCCATCAACGCGGCCCAGGCCCAGCAGTTCGCCCAGGGCGGCAAGCTCAAGGCGCAGCCGATTCCCGCCTACACAGGAGCTGAGCAATGAACACGCGACGCTGGAAAATCGGGGCGGCCGCGCTGGCCGCGGCCTTCTTGCTCCCGGGCTGCGAAACCATGCCCAACGTCGGCGGCGGCGCCGGTGGACTGGCGGCGGCCCTTGGCGGCGCCATGGGCGGCAGCGGCAATTCGGCCGGCATGGCCAATGGCATCCAGGACGTGGTCAGTGGCGCCTCGGCCGTGTTCAAGGACTATTCGCCGCAGGAGCAGCGCGCACTGGGGCAGGAGTTCTCCTCGGTGCTGCTGGGCGCGCGCCCCCTGCTGCGCAACGATGCGGTGCAGCGCTACGTGAACCAGGTGGGCTGGTGGGTGGCGCTGCAGGCCGAGCCGCCCAAGGACAAGGACGGGCGCGACATCCAGTTCGCCTGGCGCTTCGGCGTGATCGACTCGGACGCCGTGAACGCCTACGCCACGCCGGGCGGCTACGTGTTTGTTACCGTGGGGCTGCTGCGCAAGCTGAACAACGAGGCCGAGCTGGCCGGCGTGCTGGCCCACGAGGTGGCGCACGTGGTGCGCGGCCATTATCTGAGCGCATTGAAGAAGGGCGGCTTCGCGCAGATCGCGGGTGGGATCGTGCAGACGCAGACGCGCAACGGCGGCGCCATGACGGCCGCCATGGTCAACGCCGTGCGCAACCTGTACGCCAAGGGGCTGGACCAGTCCGACGAGTTCGACGCTGACCGCCAGGGCCTGCTGTACGCCGCGCGCGCGGGCTACCAGGCCAACGGCCTGCCGAAGGTGCTGCGCATGTACGCGGCCAGCGGCTCGGGCAGCGACGCCAACTACCAGATGCTCTTCAGCACCCACCCGGCCCCGGCCGAGCGCGCCAGCAGGCTGGAGCCGCTGCTGGGCAGCAAGTTCGCCGCGGCGTCGAACGTGACCAACGAGGCGCGCTATCTGGCGATGCGCCGCAAGCTGTAGCAGCGCCTGTTCGCCCTACCAAAGCAAACAGCCCGCATCTGCGGGCTGTTTCACGTTGTGGGGCAGGCGCTTTCAGGCGTAGGTGTTGACCTGCGTGCCCAGGGTGCCCGATGCGGCGAGCTGCTGCGGCTGGGGCAGGGTCTGGAGCAGCTGGGCTGCTGCGTTTTCCTGCATGTCCATGGACTTTTTCAGCACGTTCACCTGCACCGCGTTGGCGGTCTCGGCGTTCTTCATCGCGGTGGCGGTGTGCATGATGCTGTTGGAAAGGCTGACGTCCATGGCGGTCTCCAGTAAAGGCTTGCCCCATTATCGGCGGCGGCGCGGGGTTCTTGAGCGTTTTCAGCGCGGATCGCTCCAGCCCGCGCGTCCCTGGCAGCCGTCGTTGATGCGCTGCACCAGCGCGGGGGCGTCCGGCTCGGGCAGGCGCCACTGCAGCGCGACCAGCGCCGTGCCGTGCTCCACGCCGAGCAGTTCCGCCTTGGCGGCGGCGATTTCGCGGCGCAGCAGGCCCTCCAGCGCGTAGGGCACTTCGCAGCGCAGCGTGGCCATGCGCTGCAGCGTGACCTTGGGGGCGGTGAGCAGCGCCTGGGCCACGCAGTCGGTGTAGGCGCGCACCAGGCCGCCCGCGCCGAGCTTGACGCCGCCGAAATAGCGCACCACGGTGGCCAGCACGCCTTCCAGCGCCTGGTGGCGCAGCACGTCGAGCATGGGACGGCCGGCGGTGCCGCTGGGTTCGCCGTCATCGACGGCGGCCGACTGGCCGCCCGCGAGCAGCGCCCAGCAGACGTGCGCCGCCCCCGGGTGCTGCTGCCACAGCGCATCGACCGCGGCCTGGGCGCTGGCGCGGTCGGGCATCGGCTGCACGCAGCCGATGAAGCGGCTTTTCTTGATGATCAGCTCGCTGTGCGCGGGGGCGGCCAGGGTCTGGGCCATCAATGACCGAGGTAGGCCTTGCGCACGTCGTCGTTCTTGAGCAGGTTGGCCCCGGTGTCCTCCAGAACGAGGCGGCCGTTTTCCAGCACGTAGCCGCGGTCGGCGATCTGCAGCGCGCGGTTGGCGTTCTGCTCGACCAGGAACACCGTCACGCCATCGGCGCGGATGGCCTGGATGATCTCGAAGATCTGCGCGATGATCAGCGGCGCCAGGCCCAGCGTCGGCTCGTCCAGCAGCAGCAGGCGCGGCCGGCTCATCAGCGCGCGGCCGATGGCCAGCATCTGCTGCTCGCCGCCCGACATGGTGCCGGCGCGCTGGCCGGCCCGGTCGCGCAGGCGCGGGAAGAGCTTGAACACGTGCTCCATGCCGGCGGCGATTTCGTCCTTGGCGAGGAAGAAGCCGCCCATCTGCAGGTTCTCGACCACCGTGAGCGCCGGAAAGACGCGCCGCCCCTCGGGCGAGATGGCGATGCCCTTGCGCATGATGAGGTGCGAGGACTGGTTGGTGATGTCCTGCCCCTCGAACAGCACGTTGCCGCCGCTGGCGCGCGGGTTGCCGCACACGGTCATCAGCAGCGAGGTCTTGCCCGCGCCGTTGGACCCGATGAGCGAGACGATCTCGCCCTGGTCGACGTGCAGGCTCACGTTGTTGACGGCGCAGATCGCGCCGTAATGGGTGCTGATTCCTTTCAGCTCCAGCATGGCTTGCATCATTCTTCTCCCAGGTAGGCCTTGATCACGCGCTCGTCGTTGCGGATCGCTTCGGGCGTTCCCAGGGCGATGGGGCGGCCGTGCTCCATCACCAAGATGCGCTCGGACACGCCCATCACCAGGCTCATGTCATGCTCGATCAGCAGCACCGCCACGCCGTACTGCTGGCGCAGCTGCTCGATCAGGCCCTGCAGGTCTTTCTTCTCCTGGGGGTTCAGGCCGGCGGCGGGCTCGTCGAGCATGAGCACGCGCGGCTGCGTGACCATGCAGCGCGCAATCTCCAGGCGCCGCTGGTGGCCGTAGGCCAGGTTGCCAGCTTCGCGGTTGGCGAACGCGCGCAGGCCCATGTAGTCGAGCCAGTGCAGCGCGTTGTCCAGGGCCTTCTGCTCGCTCTCGCGGTAGCCGCGCGTCTTGAACAGGCCGGGCAGCAGGCCGGTGCGCAGGTGGCGGTGCTGGGCCACCAGCAGGTTTTCCAGCGCCGTCATGTGCTTGAACAGGCGCACGTTCTGGAACGTGCGCACCAGCCCGTGCTGCGCCACCGTGTGGCTGCCCAGGCCGGCCAGGTCCTGCCCCTGCAGGCTGATGCGGCCGGTGCTGGGGCGGTAGAAGCCGCTGATGCAGTTGAACACCGTGGTCTTGCCCGCGCCGTTGGGCCCGATGATGGCGAAGATCTCGCGGTCCTTGACGCCGAAGGCCACGCCATCGACGGCCAGCAGGCCGCCAAAGCGCATGCTCAGGCCATCGACTTGCAAAAAGCTGTTGCCGGCCATCACTTCACCTCCACCTGGTGGCGCTGCATGGGCAGCAGGCCCTGCGGGCGCCACACCATCATGAGGATCATGACCAGGCCGAAGATCAGCATGCGGTACTCGGCGAACTCGCGCGCCAGCTCCGGCAGTACGGTGAGCAGGATGGCAGCCAGGATCACGCCCAACTGCGAGCCCATGCCGCCCAGCACCACGATGGCGAGGATCAGCGCCGACTCGATGAACGTGAACGACTCGGGATTCACGATGCCCTGGCGCGCCGCAAAGAAGGCGCCGCCGAAGCCCGCGAACATGGCGCCCAGCGTGAAGGCCGAGAGCTTGATCTTCATCGGGTTCAGGCCGAGCGAGCGGCAGGCGATCTCGTCCTCGCGCAGCGCCTCCCAGGCGCGGCCGATGGGCATGCGGATCAGCCGGTTGGAGATCCACAGCGTGGCCACGGCCAGCGCCAGCGCCATCAGGTACAGGAAGATCACCATGTGCATGGAATTGAATTCCAGCCCGAAGAACTGGTGGAACGTGGTGCCGCCTTCCACGCTGGGGCTGCGGGCCAGCTCCAAGCCGAAGACCGAGGGCTTGGGGATGCTGGAGATGCCGTCCGGGCCGCCGGTCCAGTCGGTGAGGTTGACCAGCAGCAGGCGGATGATCTCGCCGAAGCCCAGCGTCACGATGGCCAGGTAGTCTCCGCGCAGGCGCAGCACCGGAAAGCCGAGCACGAAGCCGAACAGCGCGGCCGCGGCGCCGGCCAGCGGCAGGGCTTCCCAGAAGCTCCAGCCGGCCCAGTGGAACAGCAGCGCATAGGTGTAGGCGCCGACGGCGTAGAAGCCGACGAAGCCCAGGTCGAGCAGGCCGGCGAAGCCGACGACGACGTTCAGTCCCAGGCCGAGCATGACGTAGATCATGGCCAGCGTGGCGATGTCCACCGCGTTGCGGCCGGCGAAGAAAGGCCAGGCCACGGCCAGCAGCAGCGCGGCGGCGATCCAGATGCTGCGCTGGCGCGCTGGAATGGCGGGCAACTGGAAGCGCGGCAGGCGCATGCTGCTGCTGGACAGCAGGGGGCGCAGCATCTGCACCACGAAGACCAGCAGGCAGGCCCAGGCCACGGTGCTCCAGTTCTGCTGGATCACGGTGCGCATGCCGGCGCGCTCCAGGTGCAGGCCGAAGATGGGCGTGACCACCACGGCGGTGAGCACGGCGGCCGTGAGCGCGTGGGCGAGGTTCTGGCGCCAGGTGGGGCGCGTGGAGGTGTGGATGGCGGCGCTCATCAGACTTTCTCCACCTCGGGTTTGCCCAGCAGGCCGGTGGGGCGGAACAGCAGGATCAGCACCAGCAGGCCAAAGGCCACGATGTCCTTGTATTCCGACGAGATGTAGGCGGCGGCGAACGTCTCGGCCACGCCCAGCAGCACGCCGCCCAGCATGGCACCGGGAATGCTGCCGATGCCGCCGAGCACCGCCGCCGTGAAGGCCTTGACGCCGACGATGAAGCCGATGAACGGATTGAGCTTGCCCACGGCCAGCGCGATCAGCACGCCGCCCACGGCCGCCAGCATGGCGCCGAGGATGAAGGTGAACGAGATCACGCGGTTCACGTCGATCCCGAGCAGGCCGGCCATGTGCATGTCCTGCGAGCAGGCGCGCGAGGCGCGGCCCATGCGCGAGTGCTTGATGTACAGCGTGAGCGCGATCATCAGCACCACCGTCACTGCGATGATGAGCACGCGGGTGTAGGGCACGAAGATCTCGAAGCCGTCTTCGGCGCCGAAGCGCAGCGCGCCGGGCAGCAGCGAGGGCACGGCCATGTCGCGCGCGCCCTGGCCCAGGGCGACCCAGTTCTGCAGGAAGATCGACATGCCGATGGCCGAGATCAGCGCCACCAGGCGCGGGCCGTTGCGCACGGGCTTGTAGGCGACCTGTTCGACCACGAAGCCGTACACGCCCGTGACGAGCACGGCCATGAGGAGCATCAGGCCGATGACCACGGCCACCGGCAGGCCGCTTTGCGTGCCGATGGCCGCGAGCGTGACCAGGCCCGCATAGGCGCCGATCATGTAGATTTCGCCGTGCGCGAAGTTGATCATGCCGATGATGCCGTACACCATGGTGTAGCCGATGGCAATCAGCGCATAGATCGCTCCGAGCGACAGGCCGTTGAAGAGCTGTTGTACCAGCTGCGGCAGGAGTTCAGACATCCTGGGCCTCTCGATAAAGAGAAGAAAACGAAGAAGGGGGATACCCCGGAAAATACGAAGCCCCGACCACCGCTGTCCCTTGTGGGGTGGGTGTCGGGGCGGGGAAAAGAACGTGTTTACGACCTTTTCATGGTGCCCGTTGCCCCGCAAAGGCGGCAGGTGCAAGGCGCAAAGCGCAGCCGGGCTGGTGGCCCGGCGAGCATTTGCAACGCCGCAGATGCCGCCTTTGCGGGGCAACCCTCCGGGCAAGGCAGCCAAGCGCCGCACCCGTCGTTGCGCACCTTGGCCAGGCCGCCAGCATGGCCAGCGGCGCGCGCCTAGGTTGCGGCGCTTTGCTGCCTTGCGGGCACCATGAAAAGGTCGCAAACACGTTCTATGCGCTTACTTGGCGACCGACTTGGTGCCGTCCTTGTGCCACTGGAACACCTGGAAGTCGAAGGACTTCAGGTCGCCGCCCTTGTTCCAGCTCACGGGGCCGATGGGCGTCTCGAACGTGGCCTTGTGCATGTGATCCGCAACCTTGGCGGGGTCGTCGCCCACGGCCTTGATGCTGTCGATGATGACCTGGGCCGCAGCGTACGACGACAGCTGGAAGGCGCCGGCGGCGTCGCGCTTCTTGTCCTTGAAGGCCTTCACGATGGCGGCGTTCTTGGGGTTGGAGGCGAAGTCGGCGGGCAGCGTCAGCAGCATGCCTTCCACGGCCGGGCCGGCGATGGCGTTCACTTCGGGGTTGCCCACGCCCTCGGGGCCCATCATGCGCACCTTCAGGCCCTGCTCGGAGGCCTGGCGCAGCAGCAGGCCCATTTCGGGGTGGTAGCCGCCGTAGTAGACGAAGTCCACGCCCGCGCTCTTGAGCTTGGTGATGACGGCGGAGTAGTCGCTGTCGCCGGCATTGATGCCTTCGAACAGCGCCACGGCCACGCCGGCCTTCTTCAGGTCGTCGCGCACCGAGGCGGCGATGCCCTGGCCGTAGGACTGCTTGTCGTGCAGCACGGCGACCTTCTTGGGCTTGACGTGTTCGGTGATGAACTTGGCGGCGGCGGGGCCTTGCTGGTCGTCGCGGCCGATGGTGCGGAAGATGAAGTGGTAGTTCTTGCCCTCGGTCAGCGCGGGCGAGGTGGCCGAGGGGGTCACGACGACCACGCCCTCGTTGTTGTAGATTGGCGCGGCGGCGATGCTGGCGCCCGAGCACACGGGGCCGACCACGTAGTGGATCTTGTCGTTGATGACGCGGTTGGCGGCCACCGGGCCTTGCTTGGGCTCGCAGGCGTCGTCCACGGCCACGATCTCGATCTTCTTGCCGTTGATGCCGCCGGCGGCGTTGGCCATTTCAACCGCGGTATTGACACCTTCCTTGACCATGTCGCCGTACTGGGTGACGGGGCCCGTGCCGGGGCCGACCACGGCGATCTTGATCTGGGCATGGGCGCCTGCGGCGAACAGCGCGCCGGCCATTCCGAGGGCTGCTGCCACGGTCTTCATGCGAAAGGGGGTATTCATGGTGTCTCCTGGTACCTGGATGAACAAAAAGGCGCTGGCACGAAAACTCTTGGTTTTTTTGCCCGCCTGAGCGAAGACCGCAAGTCTACCGTTTTCCATGGGGGCTCCTTTTCGCGCTGGATCAAGGAGAAACCCCAGGCCAGCCCCGCCAAGGCCCGGCCCACTACACTGGCGCGCCCGCCCACGCTCCCCCCGCCAGCCCACCTGCCAGCCATGAACGCCCCCGTAGACGTTTCCTTTTTCCCGCGCGACGCCAAGCCGCTGGGCAGCTACCGCCCCTATTGGGCCAAGCGCTTCGGCACGGCGCCGTTCCTGCCCATGAGCCGCGAGGAGATGCAGCAGCTCGGCTGGGACAGCTGCGACGTGGTCCTGGTGACCGGCGACGCCTACGTGGACCACCCGAGCTTCGGCATGGCCGTGATCGGCCGCGTGCTGGAGGCGCAGGGCTTTCGCGTGGGCATCATCGCCCAGCCCGACTGGCACAGCAGCGAGCCGTTCATGGCCCTGGGCCGGCCGAACCTGTTCTGGGGCGTGACGGCGGGCAACATGGATTCCATGATCAACCGCTACACGGCGGACCGCAAGATCCGCAGCGACGATGCCTACACCCCCGGCGCCGAGGGCAGCCGCCGCCCCGACCGCGCCGCCATCGTCTACAGCCAGCGCTGCCGCGAGGCGTACAAGGACGTGCCGATCGTGCTCGGCGGCATCGAGGGCTCGCTGCGCCGCATCGCCCACTACGACTACTGGAGCGACAAGGTGCGCCGCTCCATCGTGGTGGACAGCAAGTGCGACCTGCTGCTGTACGGCAACGCCGAGCGCGCCCTGGTCGAGATCGCGCACCGCTTGGCCGCGCGCGAGCCCGTGGAGCGCATCACCGACGTGCGCGGCACCGCCTTCGTGCGCCGCCCGGGCGACGACACCGGCCAGGGCTGGTTCGAGATCGACTCCAGCACCGTGGACACGCCGGGCCGCATCGACGCGCTCATCAACCCCTACCAGACCACCAGCGAGCAGGCCTCGGCCCAGGGCGCCAGCTGTGCGCAGGGCGATGCTCCTGATTCAGGAGCTGCCAGCGCTTGC
Organism: Acidovorax sp. YS12; assembly: GCA_021496925.1. Taxonomy (NCBI): domain Bacteria; kingdom Pseudomonadati; phylum Pseudomonadota; class Betaproteobacteria; order Burkholderiales; family Comamonadaceae; genus Acidovorax; species Acidovorax sp. YS12. Next base: position 838,905 of record CP053915.1, on the reverse strand, counting down.
GGGACAAGCGCTGGAGACCAAAAAGACGCCCAACCCGTGGCCCAGCCGCTGCGCTTCGTGCCCAACCCGGCGCTGGCCGCGCGCCGCAGCCTGCCGCCGCGCGACAAGAGCGTGGTGCGCCTGCCCAGCTACGAGCAGGTCAAGAGCGATCCGGTGCTCTACGCCCACGCCAACCGCGTGCTGCATCTGGAGACCAACCCCGGCAACGCCCGCGCGCTGGTGCAGGCGCACGGCGAGGGCGCCACGGCGCGCGACGTGTGGCTCAACCCGCCGCCGATCCCGCTCACCACGGCCGAGATGGACCAGGTGTTCGACCTGCCGTACGCGCGCAGCCCGCACCCGCGCTACGCCGACGAGCACGGCCGCCACGACGGCGTGACCAAGATCCCGGCGTGGGAGATGATCCGCTTCTCCATCAACATCATGCGTGGCTGCTTCGGCGGCTGCACCTTCTGCTCCATCACCGAGCACGAGGGGCGCATCATCCAGAGCCGCTCGGAAGACTCCATCCTGCGCGAGATCGAGGACGTGCGCGACAAGGTGCAGGGCTTCACCGGCACCATCTCCGACCTGGGCGGCCCCACGGCCAACATGTACCGCCTGGGCTGCCGCAGCCCTGAGATCGAGGCCGCCTGCCGCAAACCCAGCTGCGTCTTCCCCGGCATCTGCCAGAACCTGACGACCAACCACGATCCGCTGATCCGCATCTACCGTCGCGGCCGGGCGCTGCGCGGCATCAAGAAAATCCTCATCGGCTCCGGCCTGCGCTACGACCTGGCGCTGCGCTCGCCCGCGTACATCAAGGAACTGGTGCAGCACCACGTGGGCGGCTACCTGAAGATCGCCCCCGAGCACACCGAGGCCGGGCCGCTGTCGAAGATGATGAAGCCGGGCATCGGCAACTACGACCGCTTCAAGGTGCTGTTCGAGAAGTTCACCGAGGAGGCGGGCAAGAAGCAGTACCTGATCCCGTACTTCATCGCCGCGCACCCCGGCACCAGCGACGAGGACATGATGAACCTCGCCGTCTGGCTGAAGAAGAACGGCTTTCGCGCCGACCAGGTGCAGACCTTCTACCCCAGCCCCATGGCCACCGCCACGGCCATGTACCACTCGGGCTACAACCCGCTCAAGGGCGTGCACCGCGACGAACGCGGCGAGCGCGTGGACATCGTGCGCGGCGAGAAGCGCCGCCGCCTGCACAAGGCCTTCCTGCGCTACCACGACCCGGCCAACTGGCCGCTGCTGCGCGAGGCGCTCAAGGCCATGGGCCGCGCCGACCTGATCGGCAACGGCAAGCACCACCTGATCCCGACCTTCCAGCCCATGACCGGCTGCGGCGCCAAGGCCGGTGCCGCGCCCCAGGGCAAGGGCGGCGGACTCGGCTACACCGTGAACAAGGACGGCAAGGCCGTGGCGCTGCGCCGCCGCCCGCAGGAGGCGCAGGAGCCGCAGGGCGACGTGCGCTTTCGCCGCGCCGATCCGCGGCCCGGGCAGGTGCTCACGCAGCACACCGGCCTGCCGCCGCGTGCGACGGGCGCGGCCAAGCCACGGAAGAAGGGGCGGTAGCCGGATCGGGGACGCATGCCGCCGGCAGCTTCATGAACTGGCGCTATTTTTTCAGTAGCTGCTGGCGCTTGTTGTGCTTCGGTTTCCCGATCAAATGTACCGTAAATAAAGCCCCAGCAAGCGCTAGCAGCTACCGATTCGATAGCGCTGGCTTCAACGGTACGTCATGCGCACGATGCCGTAGGCGGTACGCAGATAGGCCACTTCGCCACTGGCCGCCCGCAGCGCCTCGCGTGTGGGGGTGTACGCCTGGCCCGCGATCTGCAATGCGCCCGAGGTATTGAGCGGGACGCGCGCGCCCGGCAGGCCCTTGCCGCTTTCCAGATCGGCCAGGACCAGCGCCCCGGGCGCCCAAGCCCACGCCGTCCGCGCGCTTGCCGGGGCATAGGGGGTGCTCGCCGCGTCCCAGGCGCCGAGCGTCTGCCCCGAGGGCAGCGCCGCCAGCCGGTAGGTGCCGTCTGCTTGGCGCGTGGTCGTCAGGGCCTGGCCTGCCGGGCCGCAATACAGGCCATGGGCCTGTGCGCCGGCCAGCGTCTGCACCTTGCCATCGGCCGTCAGCCGGCGCACGCGGCCCAGGTCTTCGAGGTAGACGCCGCCCTGGGCGTCGGCGCAGAGGGCGGTAATCGACGCGAAGACCGCGCCTGGCCCCGTGCCATCGGCCATGGGCGTGCCCGTGGGCTGGGCGAACCCGGCCACCTGGCGCAAGGCACCGCCAGGCGCCAGCGCCCACACGCCATGGCCCAGCCCGGGCCGGGTGCGCCAGGAGAGGGCCGGGCCGCCGCTGAAGACTTCGCTGTCGGCAATCAGCAGCGTGCCGTCCGGCGCCTGCGCCAGCGCGGTGGGGGTGAGAAAGCTGGGCAACTGCACCGGCACGGGCGCGTCCGGCGCGGGCCGCCCGGCGCTGGTGGCCAGCGTCGTGACCCGGCCGGTGGCCAGGTCGAGCTGGCGGATGCGATAGCGCCCATCGCACATGCCGTGCTCATCCAGGTACAGCGTCTGCCCGTTCGCCGCAATGGCCAGGGCATCGCCCCCGCCCAGGAGGATGTCCGAAGCCGGGCCGTCAACGCAGCCGCGCGCCGGGTCAGTGGCCGCGCCTGGCCTGTCGCCCGCCGGGCCGGCCACCCGCTCCAGCAGCACGCGGCTTTCGCTGGCAGGCGTGCCATTGTCACCGCCACCGCCGCCGCAGGCGGCCAGAAGAAGAACGAAAAGAGGGGAGAGTTTGTGTAATGGCATGGGCTGGGCACCTCGTGGCTGGGGGCTACCCCGCAAAGAGCGGGGCAGAGGTCTTGATTGTACGAGCGCTGGCAGCGCTTGGTGCATCAGCGTTTCAGGTGCTTTTCAGGCCCTGTCCCTCGCCAATGAAGCGGTGCCAGCTATTGAAAAGAGAGCAAAAAAGGCCGTGCCCAGGCGGGCCGCCACACCAGCACCGCCAGCGCCGCGCAGTTCAGCAGCAGCGTGGCCCAGTACACCGCGCGGAATTCCGCTTTCGACGATTTGTGGCGCAGCCATTGTTGCGCCCACCACGCCGCAGGCCAGCCGCCCAGCAGGGCGAGCAGGTGCAAGTGCTTTTCGCTGGTGCGCCAGCGGCCTTTTTGTGCGGCGTCCTTGTCCAGCGCGTAGGCGAGGAAAGTGGCCGCGTTGAGCAGGCCCAGGGCGCCCAGCACCCACGGCGGCAGCGCGCGGGTGGCAGCGCCCCAGGCCAGCAGGCCGAGCCACAGCAGCATCAGCGCCAGGGCCAGGCCGCTTCCTGCGGGCGCCTGCATGCTGCGGCGCTGGGGCTTCGCTGGCGGCCGGGGCCGTGGTGCAGCAGGCGCTGTGGCTTTGGCGGGGCGCACCTGCATGGCGCGAGGGCCTTTGCCGCCGACCTGGATTTCCTCGTACACCACGGCCATGCCTACGGCGGGGGCGCCTGCGCCGCGAAAGTCGCGAACATGGAAGAACACGTTGCTGCTGTGCGTGCCCTGGATGAAGCCGAACCCTTTTTCGGCGTTCCAGCTTCGCACGGTGCCTTGTGCCGTCATGCGCCGCCGTTCAGCGTGTACAGCGGAATGTCGCGTGCCTGGGCCAAGGCGTCGAGCGCCGCGCGGCTTTGCCCCTGCACGAAGCGCGCCACGCCTTCGTGCGTGGCGGCGGCGCGCGGGTCGGCATCGGGTGGCAGGCCGGCGGCCTCGCACAGTCGCGCGGCGAAGTGCGGCTCCAGCGCGGCCAGGGCCACCAGGCCGTCGGCGCAGGGGTAGACGCGGTAGCCCGCGTGGGCGCCGCCGGTGTCGCCCCCGGGCGCGGTCAGGCCCCAGTGGCGGGGCAGGGCGAGCCACTGGGCGGCGCCGGCCAGCGGCACCTCGATGCACGCGCCGCGCCCGCTGGCCGCGCGCGCCAGCAGGGCCTGCAGCACGGCCTCGCTGGCCACCAGGGCGCCGCCCATGTCGGCGTAGAGCGAGGGCGGCATGGCGGTGCCGGCCACCAGCCCGGCCTCCGCCTGGTAGGTCAGGTCATGGCCGGCTTCTTCGGCGCGCGCGCCCGCGGCGCCGACGATGCGCACCAGCGACAGGCGCGGGTAGCGCGCCTGCAGCGCCTCCCAGCCCAGGCCGAGCTTGGCCAGGGCCGAGGGGCGGAAGGAGGTGATGAGCACGTCGCTGCGTTCCAGCTCGGCGTGCAGCGCGGCCTGGCCCTCGGGCGTCTTCAGGTGGGCCTGCAGCACGCGCACGCCCTCGTGCATCTGCGCGTAGGCCGGCGCGCAGTACGCGGCCATGGGGTCGGCGCTGGCCTGGCCGGCGGGCGCGGGCGGCTCCAGCTTGGTGCACTCGGCGCCCATGGCGCGGCAGCGCAGCAGGGCGGCGGGGCCGGGGAGGTTCAGGGCCAGGCTGAGGATGCGGGTCTGGGCGAGGGGCTGCAAGGGCTGGAGGGGCATGGTCGCGGGTCAAGAAGGGGACAGGGGGTTATACAAACAAAATGGCGGCTTGTGGCAGCATGCCGACGCCGCCCTGTGCCATTCTTTGCCGCCCTTTTGCCGGAGTTTCGATGAATTCACTGCCCGATGCCGCGCCGCCGCTGGCCCTGCAACCCTCGCCGCGCCTGCCGGTGCTGTTCGTCGGCCATGGCAGCCCGATGAACGCGATCGAGCAGAACGCCTGGCACCACACCTGGCAGGACCTGGGGCGCGAGCTGCTGGCGCGGCCGGTGCGGCCGCAGCTCATCCTGTGCATCTCGGCGCACTGGCTGACGCGCGGCGGCTGGTGGCTCACGGGCATGGCGCGGCCGCGCACGCTGCACGATTTCAGCGGCTTTCCGCGCATCCTGTTCGAGCAGCAGTACCCCGCGCCGGGGGCGCCCGCCGTGGCGCGGGCGCTGGCGGCGCAGCTGCGCTCGCCCGCCACGGGCAAGCCGCTGGGCGTGGACGAGGGCGGGGATGAGAACGAGTGGGGCCTGGACCATGGCGCCTGGAGCGTGCTCAAGCCCATGTTCCCGGCGGCGGACATTCCGGTGGTGCAGCTCAGCATGGACTACGCGCGCCCGCCCGCCGAGCACCTGGCGCTGGGGCGGCAGCTCGCGCCCCTGCGCCAGCGCGGCGTGCTCATCGTGGCCAGCGGCAACGTGGTGCACAACCTGGAGGCGATGCGCATGGGCACCGGCATCAACGCGGCCTACACCTGGGCCAGCGGGTTCGACGCGCGCGTGGCCGACCTGGTCAAGAGCGGGCAGCTGGACGCGCTGGCGGGCTTCGCCCAGTGGGGCACGGTGGCCCAACTGGCCCACCCCACGCACGACCATTTCCTGCCGCTGCTGTACGCCGCCGGCGCGGTGCAGGCGGGCGACGTGCCGCGCTTCTTCAACACCGGGTTCCAGGCCGCGTCGCTGTCGATGCGCTCGGTGCTGTGGGAAGGGGCCGCCCCATGACCCTGCGGCCCGCCCCGGCCGATGCCGATGACCGCCGTTTCGTCACCGCGCTGGCGCGCGGGCTGGAGGTGCTGTCGTGCTTCCGCTCGGGCGAGAAGCTGCTGGGCAACCAGGACATTGCCAGGCGCTGCGGCCTGCCCAAGTCCACTGTCTCGCGGCTGACCTGCACGCTGACGGCGCTGGGCTACCTGCTGCACGTGCCGCAGGAGGGCAAGTACCGCCTGGGCACGGCCACGCTGGCGCTGGGCAGCGCCATGCTGTCGGGGCTGGACGTGCGGCAGATGGCCCGGCCGCTGATGCACAGGCTCGCGGCCCAGACCCAGGCCGAGGTGGCCCTGGCCACGCGCGACCGGCACAACATGGTCTATATCGAGCACTGCCCGAGCCCGCAGACGTTCTTCTCCGACCTGGACATGGGCGCGCGCATTCCGCTGGCCACCACCGCCATGGGCCGCGCCTGGCTGGCGGCCAGCACCGCCGCCGAGCGGCAGCAGGCGCTGGACTACCTGCAGGCCCATGCGCCCGAGCAGTGGCAGGTGGCGCAGGCGCAACTGCCCCAGTGGCCCGTGGCCCGGGACGCGCCCCAGCCCTGGGTGTGCCATTCGTTCGGCGACTGGCATCCGGGCATCAACGCCGTGGCCCTGGCGTTCGCGCCGGGGCGCGGCCTGCCGCTGATGGCGGTGAGCTGCGGCGGCCCGGGCCACGTCGTGTCGGCGGACTTCCTGCGCCAGCGCGCCCAGCCCGAGCTGGAGCGCCTGGTGCGCCGCCTGCAGCAGGCGATTGGCCGTGTAGGGTGAAAATGGCCTCCAGCCCTTGCTGGGCAAGCGCTGGAAGCTCCATTTTTAATAGCTAAATGGCGAAAAAGACGGCCGTGCCGCTCACGCGCCGGTCTTGACGACCTCGATCTTGCCGCCGCGCACGCCCGCGCCGCGCTCCTCGGACAGGGTGCCGCCGCGTTCGTCCACGCCCTTGATGCCGCCGGGGTTCACGCCGGGCGCGAGGGCCTTGTAGGCTTCGTCGAGCCTGGCCTGGATGGCCTTGGCGTCGCTGGCCGTGCCCGCGAGCTGCATGGCCTTCACGGTGGCATGGACGGCGGTGTAGTTCCACTGCGCCTCCGAGCCGGGGATGCGGCCCGGGTAGGCCTTGCCGAAGCGCTCCACGAAGGCCTTGGTTTCGGCCTTGCCGTCCTCGGAGACGGGCATGACGCCGATGGCGCCTTCGAGCGGGCCGTAGCCGCCGACCACGCGCGCCATTTCGTCGAGCTTGGCCTGGTCCATGACCACGAAGCCGCCCTTGAAGCCCAGCTCGCGCGCCTGCTTGACGACCAGCGCCGTGGGCTCGGAGGCGCCGCCGACGAACAGCACGTCGGGCTTCTCGGCCAGCGCCTTGCTCACGCCGCTGTAGAAGTCGGTGGCGCGGTTGTAGCTCATCGGGTTCTCGGCCACCACGGTGCCGCCGAGCTTTTCCCAGCCGGGCTTGAAGAGGGCGGCCCAGGCCTTGGCGTAGTCGTGGTCGGCGCCCACCATGGCCACCTTCTTGCCGAAGCGCTCCATGGTGTATTTGGAGAAGGGCTCGATGTAGCTGGTGAATTCGGGCGGGATGCGCAGCGTCAGCTTGTTGCCCCGGCTGGTGATCTGCGGCACCGAGCTGTAGGCCAGCACGATGAAGTTGTTGCGCTCGTTGGTGGTCTGCAGCGCGAAGATGCCGCCCGAGTGCGGCACCAGGATGGCGGGCGTCTTGTGCTGCTGCGCCAGGCGCTGGGCGTTGATGGCGGTTTCGGACGGGTTGTACTTGTCGTCCAGCGGCACGATCTCGATCTTCACCTTCTTGCCCGCGATCTCGGGGCCGGCGGCGTTGAGCTCGGCCACGGCCAGCTGCATGCCGTCGAGCACGTTCTTGCCGTACTGCGCCGCGCCGCCCGAGAGCGGGCCGGAGTAGCCGATCTTGACCACCTCCTGCGCCATGGCGGGACCGGCCGCCAGCAGGCCGCTGGCCAGGGCCACGGCGGTCAGGCGGCGGCGGGTGAACAGGGGGAATGCGCGCATGTCTGTCTCCTTGGGAAGTGACGGGGGTAAAAACGGGGAAAGAAATGGGGGGAAAAGGTCAGGCGCCGATGTACGCCTTGCGGATCGAGTCGTCGGCCAGCAGCTCGGCGGGCCGGCCCTCGCGCACGATGCGGCCGCTCTCCAGCACGTAGGCCCGGTGCGCGATGCGCAGCGCCGCGTAGGCGTTCTGCTCGGCCAGCAGCACGGTGGTGCCGCCCTGGTTGATGCGCTGGATGGTCTCGAACATCTGCTTGATGACCAGCGGCGCTAGGCCGAGCGAGGGTTCGTCGAGCAGCAGCACCTGGGGGCGGCCCATCATGGCGCGGCCGATGGCTACCATCTGCTGCTGCCCGCCCGAGAGCGAGCCGGCCGGGTCGTGCTGCTTCTGGCGCAGGATGGGGAACAGGTCGAGCACCTCTTCGAGCGTTTTCGCGCTCGGGCCGGGGTCGCGGCGGTGCACGTAGGCGCCCAGCTCCAGGTTCTTGCGCACGCTCATCTGCGGGAACAGCTTGCGCCCCTCGGGGCACTGCACCAGCCCGGCCTGGACGATGGCCGAGGGCTTGCGGCCCGTCAGCGCCTGGCTGTTCCAGGTGATGGCGCCGCCCGCGGCCTTGTGGATGCCGCTGGCCGTGAGGAACAGAGAACTCTTGCCCGCGCCGTTGGCGCCCAGCAGCACCACCAGTTCGCCCGGGGCGGCGTGCAGGCTCACCTGGTCGAGCGCCAGGAAGCTGCCGTAGCGCAGCGAGACATTCTCAAACTTCAGCATGCTCGCTCCCCAGGTAGGCGTCGATCACGGCGGGGTCACGGCGGATCTGCTCGGGCGTGCCCTCGGCGATCTTCTCGCCATAGCTCAGCACCAGGATCTTGTCGGCCAGGCGCATGATCATGTTCATCTTGTGCTCGATCAGCGCCACCGTGATGCCGTGGCGCACGATCTTGCGGATCAGCGCGGCCAGGCCCTCGGTCTCTTCGGGGTTGACGCCGCCGGCGGGTTCGTCGAGCAGCATCAGCCGGGGGTCGGTGGCCAGCGCCAGCGCGAAGGCCACGCGCTTGCGCTCCTCCTGCGTCACGTCGCCCGCCAGGCGGTGGGCGATGTGCGACAGGCCGACGAAGTCGAGCGCCTCGCGCGCCTTCTCGCGGCACACGCGCTCCTCCTCGCGCAGCAGGCTGGAGCCGCGCAGCACGTCCCACAGGCCCGCGCGCGTGCGCAGGCGGTGGCCGACGATGAGGTTGTCGAGCACCGTGGCGTGGTCGAACAGCGTGGTGCTCTGGAAGGTGCGCGCGATGCCCAGGCGCGCCACCTGGTCGGGGCGCAGCGCGGTCACGTCGCGCCCGCCGAAGGTGATGGTGCCGCTGGTGGGCCGGTGCGTGGCGGCGATGAGGTTGAAGAACGTCGTCTTGCCCGCGCCGTTGGGGCCGATGATGGCGTTGATCTTGCCTTCCTCGATGGTGGTGCTGACGTTGTTCACGGCGGCCAGCCCGCCGAACTTCTTCGTCAGCCGGTCAATCTTGAGCATGGGGCTTGCCCTCCTTGGCGTCGCGGCGTGCCTGCCACGCGAGAAAACTGCCCACCACGCCGTGGGGCAGGAAGATCACCAGCGCCACCAGGATGGGGCCGAAGACGATGAAGCGGTACTCCTGCAGGAACTGCAGCGACTGCGTGAGCCACGGCATGGCCAGCGCGCCCAGCAGCGGCCCCAGCACCGTGCCCAGGCCGCCGACGAGCATGAAGATCATCATGTCGAAGGTGTGTTCCACGCCTGCCACGCCGGGGCCGATGAAGCGAACGAAGCCCGCGTACAGCCCGCCCGCCAGGCCCGCGTAGCAGACGCTGAGCTGGAACGCCAGCACCTTGTTGCGCATCAGGTTGATGCCCAGCGCCTCGGCCAGTTCGTCGCCGTTGCGGATGGCGATGAAAGTGCGCCCCAGCAGCGACTTGACGATGCGCCGCATCACCCACACGGCCAGCACCAGGAAGGCCAGCGTCAGGTAGTACAGCGCCAGCGGCGACTCGAACGCCAGCGTGCCGATAGGCTCGGGCGCGGGGATGCCCATGATGCCCACCGTGCCGTGCGTGAGGCTCTCCCACTTCTCGATCACCAGGAACATGATGTAGCCCACGCACAGCGTGAAGATCGAGAAGTAGTGCCCCTTGAGCCGCAGCGAGACGATGCCGATGAACCAGCCCAGCGCCACGCACGCTGCGCCCGACAGCGCCAGCGCGCCCCAGAAGGTCCAGCCGTGGTCCACGGTGAGGATGCCCACCGTGTACGCGCCCACGGCCATGAAGCCCGCGTGCGCCAGGTTGAGCTGGCCGGTGTAGCCGGTGATGAGGTTCAGCCCCAGCGTGGCGATGGCGAAGATGTAGGCCGTGCTCATCACCGTGAGGTGGTAGTCGTTGCCCGTGGCCCAGGGAAAGGCCAGGCCCGCGGCCAGCAGCAGGCCCCAGGCGGCGTGGCTGTCGATGAATCTGCGCATGGCTTCAGTGCCCCCTCTTGGCGAACAGGCCCTGCGGGCGCATCGACAGGATCACCACCAGCAGCACGAAGGCGATGATGTCCTTGTAGTCGGTGGAGACGTAGTAGGCGCCGAAGCTCTCGGCGAAGCCGATGATGAGGCCGCCCGCGATGGCGCCGGGCACGCTGCCCATGCCGCCCAGGATGATGATGACGAACGCCTTGGTGATGACCAGGTGCCCCATGGCCGGGTAGACCAGGTTGATCGGCGCGTACAGCGTGGCCGCCACCGCCGCCAGCGCGCCCGAGATGGCGAAGGTGAGCATGGCCACGCGGTGGGCGTCGATGCCCACGAGCGAGGCGCCCTCACGGTTCTGCGCCATGGCGATGATGGTGGCGCCCATGGTGGTGCGCGTGAGGAACAGGTGCAGCGCCACCATCAGCGCGAAGGCCGCCGCGATGATGAGCAGGCGCTGCGCTGGCGCGGTGATGCCGCCCAGGTCCACGATGGCGGTGTAGGGCGTCTGCATGCGCTGGAAGTCCGCGCCCCACAGCGCCTGCGCCGCCGCCTCCAGGAACAGCAGCACGCCGATGGCGGCGATCATCGGGTGGATGCCCGAGGCCTTGCGCAGCGGGTGGAACACCAGCCGCTCGCTGGCCACGGCCAGCGCCGCCACCGCCAGCGCCGAGGCGGCCATGGCCACCCAGTAGTTCCAGCCCCAGGCGTTCATGGCGTGGAACGAGACGAACGCGCCCACCATGTAGAAGGCGCCGTGCGCGAAGTTGGGCACGTGCAGGATGCCGTACACCAGCGTCAGCCCCAGGGCCACGAGGCCGTAGATGCCGCCCAGGGTCAGGCCGTTGAGGATTTGTTGCAGGAGCGTGTCCATCACGCCTCCTTGCCGCCGTGGTTCATGCATGCCTCCTTGACTGCTGCGGGCACGCCGGAAAACGTGCCGCTGGAGCCAACTTTGGGCGATGGACGAACGCCGGACAACCCGGAAATTCTGCACAGCGGAACGGCGCGGGTAAACCCCCGCCAATCAGGGGGCCGCGGAGTAACCTACATGACAGGCCATGGGCACGGGCGGCCGGGGAGGGGGCGGGCGCGGTGCGCGGGCAGCTCTGCTTTTGATAGCTTCCAGCGCTTGATGGGTAAGGGCTGGAGGCCTAAAACATGCTTATTCCCGCACGCTGGCCGGTTCCCGGATTTCCAGCCAGTTCCACCGCGCCTGGTAGCTTTGCGCCTTGGCGCGGAACAGCGCCAGGTGCGGGCACAGGGGGTTGGGCCGCAGCAGGCCCGCGTACAGCTCCTCCAGCCCGTTGGGCGCATACAGCGTGGGCGCGTGGCGGTTCGCGCCGGGTTGCAGGCCGATGCAGGTGCAGGGGATGAGGAAGCGCTCGATGCCCTCGCGCGACGACCGCAGCGCGCGGTAGGGGTGGCCGAACCAGTCCTCGTACCAGAGGTGCACGCGTGCCTGGTTCTTGGCCTCGACGGCGATGGGCAGGTCGGCGAAGAGCGCGCTCGCCCCGGCCTGCACGGCCTGTTCGGCGTGTGCGGACAGGTCCGCCGCGTCGAAGTAGAACAGGTCGTAGTCCTTGATGTGCACCGTGGGCGCGCAGCCCGAGCGCAGGTTCCACACGGTCTGGAACAGGCAGCCCGCCACCAGCCAGGCGTCGGGCAGGCCCAGAAGCGGCAAACGCTCCAGAATGGCCGCGTTGTGCGGGTTCTGGAGCGCTTGGCTCACGAAGCGGCGGCGCAGCGCCGCCGCGGCACCGTCAGATGACCTTGGCAATGGCCTGGCAGACGTAGTCGATGTTCTTGCTGTTGAGCGCCGCCACGCAGATGCGGCCGGTGTCGGTGCCGTACACGCCGAACTCGCTGCGCAGGCGCACCATCTGCTCCTTGGTCAGGCCCGAGTAGCTGAACATGCCGATCTGCTGCGTCATGAACGACATGTCCTGCTGCACGCCGGCGGCCTTCAGGCCGTCGACCAGCTTCTGGCGCATGGCCTTGATGCGCGCGCGCATCTCGCCCAGTTCCTTTTCCCACAGGGCGCGCAGCTCGGGGCTGCCGAGCACCGCGGCCACCACGGCGCCGCCGTGCGTGGGCGGGTTGCTGTAGTTGGTGCGGATGACGATCTTGAGCTGGCTCAGCACGCGGCTGGCTTCCTCCTTGTCGGCGCACAGCACCGACAGGCCGCCCACGCGCTCGCCGTACAGGCTGAAGCTCTTGGAGAACGAGGTGGAGACGAAGAAGCTCAGGCCGGCGGCGACGAACTTCTGGATCACGGCGCCGTCCTCGGCGATGCCGTGGCCGAAGCCCTGATAGGCCATGTCGAGGAAGGCCGTGAGGCCCTTGGCCTTGACGGCGGCCACCACCTGGTCCCACTGCGCGGGCGTGATGTCGTAGCCCGTGGGGTTGTGGCAGCAGGCGTGCAGCACGACGATGGTGCCGGGCGCGGCGGCGTTCAGGCTGGCCAGCATGCCGCCGAAGTTCACGCCGCGCTTGGCGGCGTCGTAGTAGGCGTAGGTGTCCACCGTGAAGCCGGCGTTGGTGAACAGGGCGCGGTGGTTTTCCCAGCTCGGGTCGGAGATCAGCACCTTGGCATCGGGGCTGACTTTCTTGAGGAAGTCGGCGCCGATCTTCAGGCCGCCGGTGCCGCCGATGGCCTGCACGGTGGCCACGCGGCCGGAGGTGACGGGCTCGGAATCGGCGCCGAACACCAGGCCCTTGACGGCGTTGTCATAGGCGACGATGCCGTCGATGGGCAGGTAGCCGCGCGCGGCGGGCTTTTCCATCATGGCCTTCTCGGCGGCCTGCACGCAGGCAAGCAGGGGGAGCTTGCCGTTGTCGTCGAAATACACGCCCACGCCCAGGTTGACCTTGTTGGGGTTGGAGTCAGCGTTGAATTGCTCGTTGAGCCCCAGGATGGGGTCGCGGGGGGCCATTTCGACGGCAGAGAAAAGGGACATGATGCGTGTGCAAGCGGTTAGAGACGAAGCCTGGGATTCTAGCGCCGCCCCTGTTTCACGCGGGCCTGACCCTGGCGGCGGTTTTGTTGACGAAGGCCGCCAGCCGCTCCTGCACGTCGTGCCCCTGCTGCACCATGGCCATGACCAGGCCTTCGGTGAACAGGCCGTCGGTGGCCGACATGTCGGCGATGCGGCTGATGGCGCTGACGATGGCGTAGTTCGACAGCGGCGCGTTGCCCGCGATCTTCTGCGCCAGGGCCAGCGCGAATTCGGAGGCCGGGGTGTCGCCCCGGGCGGTATCGCACAGGTAGTGCGCCAGGCCGAGCTGGCGCCCCTCGTGGGCGTCGATGACCCGGCCGGTCAGCATCATCTCGACCATGCGGGGCGCGGAGAGGATGCGCGCCGTGCGCACCGTGGCGCCGCCGCCGGTGAAGATGCCCCGCGTGCCCTCGGGCAGCGCGAAGTAGGCGCCGCTGTCGGCCACGCGGACGTGGGCCGCGCTGGCCAGCTCCAGCCCGCCGCCCACCACGGCGCCCTGCAGGCAGGCCACCACGGGAATGCCGCCGTGCTGGATCTTGTCGAACGCGCGGTGCCAGCCCTGGCACACGCGCATGAATTCCACGCCGCTGCGCGCCTTGTCGTGGTGCTCCTTCAGGTCGAGGCCGGCGCAGAAGTGCGCGCCCTCGGCCTGCAGCAGCACCGCGCGGATGTGCGCGGGAATGCGGGAGAAGTAGGCGTCGATCTCCGCGATGGCCTGTTCGTCCAGCGCGTTGCGCTTTTCCGGGCGTGCCAGGGTGACGATGCCGACGGGGCCGGCTTCCGTGGTCTTGAGGCTGGAGTAGGGCATGGGCGCTCCTTGCAGGAAAGTCAAAGGGAATGCTCCGATGCTAGGGAGCGGCCCGCCCTTGCGCCATGGCCTGGGGTGACGTGGAATTGGCAAAAAATGCCATTTTTCCCTCAAGGCGTTTCGTCATGGATACCATTGAGACCCAATATTCATGGGAAACTTCTTGCAAATATGGACGAGGAATTTGCAAAAACCGCCAAACCGCTGGAAGGTGAGTACCTCGCAACCGTCTCGCGTGCCTTCGTCGATGACTGGCTGCAAAGCATCCGCGCCTGCTGCAGCGCGCCGCAGTACGCCACCTTCCTGGCGCGTGCCGGGTTCATGGCGCACGCGCAGGGCGCGGGCGGGCGCGTCACGCACGACCAGATCGTGCGGCTGTACCAGGAGGTGGCCGTCGGCACGGGCGACGAAATGATGGGGCTGTGGAGCCGCCCGATCCGCTCGGGCGCGCTCAAGGCGCTGTGCGCGGCGGTGGTGGACGCGCCGTCGATGCGCACCGCGCTGTGGCGCTTCACGCGCTTCTGGAACCTGCTGCTCGACGACTTCTGCCTGGCGATGGCGCAGGAGGCTGATGGGACGATCCGCATCCAGCTCGAGGCGCGCGGCGCGGCCGTGCCGCTGCACCGCTTTGGCCACATGCTGCTGCTCAAGCTCACGCACGGCATCGCCTCCTGGCTGGCCGGGCGCGAGGTGCCGCTGGCCTGCGTGGATTTCGCGTTCGCGCGGCCGGCCTTTGCCGAGGACTACCCGATCCTGTTTCCCGCCGCCATCCGGTTCGACGCGCCGCATTCCGCGATCTGCTTCGCGCCTGCGGTGGACGGGCTGCCGGTCGGCCGCCGGGCGGCCGAGATGCGCGAATTCCTCGTGCGCGCGCCGCGCGACTGGATCTTCACGGCGGGCAAGGAGCACGCGCTGCCGCTGAAGGTGCGCGAGCTGCTGCACACCGGCGGGGGCATGGATTGCACGCTCGACCAGGCGGCCCAGGCGCTGCACCGCTCGCCGCGCACGCTGATCCGGCAACTGGCGGCGGAGGGCTCCTCGTTCCAGCGGATCAAGGATGGCTTGCGGCGCGACATGGCCATCCGCGACCTGCGCCACACGGACAAGAGCATCGAGGCCATCGCCGAGGCGGTGGGGTTCAGCTCCGTCGCGGTATTCCACCGCGCTTTCCGGCAATGGACGGGGATGACGCCGGCCACCTACCGCCGCTCGTAAACTCAGCCGTTTGCCCATTGCACGGAGTCGCCCATGAACACGCCCCCTGTCACGCAGCCCACGGACGGCACGCCTGCGGCGGGGCAGTTCGTGCATTTCCCGGATTCGCCGTTCGCGCTGTTCCAGCCGTATCCGCCCGGCGGCGACCAGCCCGAGGCGATCGCCAAGCTGGTCGAAGGCGTGAACGACGGCGAGGCCTTCCAGACCCTGCTCGGTGTGACGGGCTCGGGCAAGACCTTCACCATGGCCAACGTGATCGCCCGGCTGGGGCGGCCGGCCATCATCTTCGCGCCCAACAAGACGCTGGCCGCGCAGCTGTACAGCGAATTCCGCGAGTTCTTCCCGAAGAACGCGGTGGAGTACTTCGTCAGCTACTACGACTACTACCAGCCCGAGGCCTACGTGCCGCAGCGTGACCTGTTCATCGAGAAGGACAGCGCGATCAACGAGCACATCGAGCAGATGCGCCTGTCGTGCACCAAGAGCCTGCTGGAGCGGCGCGACGTGGTGATCGTGGCCACGGTGTCGGCCATCTACGGCATTGGCGAGCCCGAGAGCTACCACCGCATGGTGATGACGCTGCGCGCCGGCGACCGCCTGAACCAGCGCGACGCCATCGCCCAGCTGATCCGCATGCAGTACCAGCGCAACGACCAGGATTTCAGCCGGGGCAAGTTCCGCGTGCGCGGCGACACCATCGACGTGTTCCCGGCCGAGCATTCCGAACTGGCGGTGCGCATCGAGCTGTTCGACGACGAAGTGGACAGCCTGCAGCTGTTCGACCCGCTCACGGGGCGCATCCAGCAGAAGATCCCGCGCTTCACCGTCTACCCCAGCAGCCACTACGTGACGCCGCGCGACGTGGTGCTGGCGGCCGTCGAGACGATCAAGCAGGAGCTGGCCGAGCGGCTGAAATTCTTCGTCGCCGAGGGCAAGCTGGTCGAGGCCCAGCGCCTGGAGCAACGCACGCGCTTCGACCTGGAGATGCTCAGCGAGGTGGGGCACTGCAAGGGCATCGAGAACTACACGCGCCACCTCTCGGGCGCCGCGCCGGGCGAGCCGCCGAGCACGCTGACCGACTACCTGCCCAGGGACGCACTGATGTTCCTGGACGAGAGCCACCAGATGATCGGCCAGCTCAACGCCATGTACAACGGCGACCGCGCGCGCAAGACCACGCTGGTGGAATATGGCTTTCGCCTGCCGTCGGCGCTGGACAACCGGCCGCTGAAGTTCGAGGAGTTCGAGCAGCGCATGCGCCAGGTGGTGTTCGTCTCGGCCACGCCGGCGGACTACGAGAAGCGGCATTCCGGCCAGGTGGTGGACCAAGTGGTGCGGCCCACCGGCCTGGTGGACCCCGAGGTGGAGGTGCGCCCGGCCACGCACCAGGTGGACGACGTGCTGCAGGAAATCCGCATCCGCGTGGAGCGCAACGAGCGCGTGCTCATCACCACGCTGACCAAGCGCATGGCCGAGCAGCTCACCGACTACCTGACCGACAACGGCGTGAAGGTGCGCTACCTGCATTCCGACGTGGAGACGGTGGAGCGCGTGGAGATCATCCGCGACCTGCGCCTGGGCGCGTTCGACGTGCTGGTGGGCATCAACCTGCTGCGCGAGGGGCTGGACATTCCCGAGGTGTCGCTCGTGGCCATCCTCGACGCCGACAAGGAAGGCTTTCTGCGCGCCGAGCGCAGCCTGATCCAGACCATCGGCCGCGCGGCGCGCAACCTGCACGGCAAGGCCATCCTGTACGCCGACCGCATCACCGAGTCGATGAAGAAGGCCATGGGCGAGACCGAACGCCGCCGCGCCAGGCAGATCGCGCACAACGCGGCGCACGGAATACAGCCGCGCGCAATTGTCAAGCAGGTGAAAGACCTGATTGATGGCGTTTACAGCGAAAAGGCGGGCAAGGAAGCCGAGCGCCTGGCACAGGATGCGCTGCAGCGTGCCAAGGTGGCCGACATGCCGGAAAAGGACATCGCCAAGGAGATCCGGCGGCTGGAAAAGCAGATGCTGGAACACGCGCGCAACCTGGAGTTCGAGCAGGCGGCGCGGGTGCGCGACCAGTTGGCGCTGCTCAAGGACCGCGCGTTCGGCGCGCACGGCGGGGATGTGCTGGCGTAGGCTGCGCAGGGGTGCCGGGCCTGTGTCGTGCTTGCCCGACAAAATCAATAGGGCTTTGTGTTATACTCCTACAAAACAGTCAACAAATCAGCTTATTGCGAGGGAGTCGCTCTGATCCGGGGCGGTGCAAGAGCTACCGGCGCGCCGGGCACGTCCTTGCCGGACGTCGCGGCCATCCCTGCAACGAATACATCCTGACCAAAGGAGCTCCACGATGCGTCTCACCACCAAAGGCCGTTTTGCGGTCACCGCCATGATCGACCTGGCCCTGCGCCAGAACAACGGCCCCGTCACCCTGGCTGCCATCAGCCAGCGCCAGCAGATCTCGCTGTCGTACCTAGAGCAGCTCTTCGGCAAGCTGCGCCGCCATGAACTCGTGGAGTCCACGCGCGGCCCGGGCGGCGGCTACACGCTGGCCCGCAAGGCGGGCGACATCACCGTGGCCGACATCATCGTCTCGGTGGACGAACCCATCGACGCCACCCAGTGCGGCGGCAAGGAAAACTGCCTGGGCGACTCGGGCCGCTGCATGACGCACGACCTGTGGTCCGCACTGAACCAGCGCATGGTCGAGTTCCTGGATTCGGTCACGCTGCAAAAGCTCGTGGATGAGCAGCTCGCCAAGGGCGTGCAGATCGAGGACAAGCCGGTGGTGCGCCGCGCCATCTCCACCACGCCGGTGGTCAAGCCCATCCGTGTGAACGCGCCCAATTCCGTGTTCGCCCTGGGCAACGCGTTCGCCAAGTCCTGAGCGACGGGGCCCGCGTGCCCGGCCGTCCTTCCGGTGACCGTTTCGCGTTCGTACGCCAGCCAGATTCCGCTATAGAGCCAGCCATGGATATGACACCCCATTTTCCGATTTACCTTGACTACGGCGCCACCACCCCGGTTGACCCCCGGGTGGTCGATGCCATGATCCCCTGGTTGCGCGAGCACTTCGGCAATGCCGCCTCGCGCAGCCACGCCTGGGGCTGGGAAGCCGAGGAGGCCATCGAGCAGGCGCGTGGCCAGGTGGCCGACCTGATCGGCGCCGACCCGCGCGAGATCGTGTGGACCAGCGGTGCCACCGAATCCATCAACCTCGCGCTCAAGGGCGCGGCCCATTTCTACCAGGGCAAGGGCAAGCACCTCATCACGCTCAAGACCGAGCACAAGGCCGTGCTCGACACCATGCGCGAGCTGGAGCGCCAGGGCTTCGAGGTGACCTACATGGACGTCAAGGAAGACGGCCTGCTCGACCTCGACGCGTTCAAGGCCGCGATCCGCCCCGACACCATCCTGGTCAGCGTGCTGTTCGTGAACAACGAGATCGGCGTGATCCAGGACATCCCTGCCATCGGCGCCCTCTGCCGCGAGAAGGGCATCCTGTTCCACGTCGATGCCGCGCAGGCCACGGGCCGCGTCGAGATCGACATGAAGGTCCTGCCCATCGACCTGATGAGCATGACCGCGCACAAGACCTATGGCCCCAAGGGCGTGGGTGCGCTGTACGTGCGCCGCAAGCCGCGCGTGCGCCTGGAGGCGCAGATCCACGGCGGCGGCCATGAGCGCGGCATGCGTTCGGGCACGCTGCCCACGCACCAGATCGTGGGCATGGGCGAAGCCTTCCGCCTCATCAAGCTCGAAATGAACGAGGTGAACGCCAAGGCCCGCGCCCTGCAGCAGCGCCTGCTGGACGGCCTGAAGGACATCGAGCAGGTGTTCATCAACGGCAGCATGGAGCACCGCGTGCCGCAGAACCTGAACATGAGCTTCAACTTCGTCGAAGGCGAATCGCTGATCATGGGCATCAAGGGCCTGGCTGTCTCCAGCGGCTCGGCCTGCACCTCGGCCAGCCTGGAGCCCAGCTACGTGCTGCGCGCCCTGGGCCGCAGCGACGAACTGGCGCACAGCAGCCTGCGCATGACCATCGGCCGCTTCACGACCGAGGAAGAGATCGACTACGCCGTCGCCACCATCCGCGAAAACGTCGCCAAGCTGCGCGCGCTCAGCCCGCTGTGGGAGATGTACCAGGATGGCGTGGACCTCAGCACCATCCAGTGGGCAGCGCACTGACCAGAATCCAAAGGAACCGACATGGCTTACTCCGACAAAGTGATCGACCATTACGAGAACCCCCGCAACGTGGGCTCTTTTGAAAAAGGCGACGACACCGTGGGCACCGGCATGGTGGGCGCCCCGGCCTGCGGCGACGTGATGAAGCTGCAGATCAAGGTGAACCCCGACACCGGCGTGATCGAGGACGCGCGCTTCAAGACCTACGGCTGCGGCTCGGCCATCGCCTCCAGTTCGCTCGTGACCGAATGGGTCAAGGGCAAGACGCTGGACGAAGCGGCGCAGATCAAGAACAGCGCCATCGCCGAGGAACTGGCGCTGCCGCCGGTGAAGATCCACTGCTCCATCCTGGCGGAAGACGCCATCAAAGCGGCGGTGAACGACTACAAGGCCAAGCACGGCGCCGCTGCCGCCGCCGAGGCCGTGTGAGCGCCATGGCCATCACGCTGACGGAAGCTGCGGCACGGCATGTGACCCGCTACCTGGGCCGGCGCGGCAAGGGCCTGGGCGTGCGCCTGGGCGTCAAGACCACGGGCTGCTCCGGCTTGGCGTACAAGCTGGAGTACGTGGACGAGGCGGCGCCCGAGGACATCGTGTTCGAGAACCACGGGGTGAAGGTGCTGATCGATCCCAAGAGCCTGGCCTACATCGACGGCACCGAGCTGGATTTCGTGCGCGAAGGGCTGAACGAGGGCTTCAAGTTCAACAACCCCAACGAGCGCGACCGCTGCGGCTGCGGGGAGAGCTTCCGCGTCTGAACGGATGCGGGCCACGCTGCGCCCCGGCACCACCGACCGCCCGCATGCCCTGCCGGCGGTTTTTTTCTGCCGGAGCGCGGGGCAGGGCATCAAAAACGATAGCTGGCAGCGCTTGACTGGCAAGGTTTATCGCATCGAAAGATACGGAAACCCTTGCCGGACAAGCGCTAGCAGCTCACTTTTCCAGAGCATAGCTTCACCATGCAGTTGCAATCCGACGACTTCGAACTCTTCGGCGTGCCGCGCCGCTTCGCGCAGGAGCGCGCCCCGCTCGACGCGCGCTGGAAGGACCTGCAGCGCCAGGCGCACCCCGACCGCTTCGCCGCAGAGGGCGCCGCGGCCCAGCGCGTGGCCATGCAGTGGTCGGTGCGCATCAACGAGGCCTACCAGCGCCTCAAGGACCCGCTCAAGCGCGCGGCCTACCTGTGCGAGCTGCACGGCGCGCCCATCCGCGCCGAGGACAACACCGCCATGCCCACCGCCTTCCTGATGCAGCAGATGGCGTGGCGCGAGGCGCTGGAGGAGGCCGGCGGCGCGGCAGCCATCGACGCGCTCGACGACGAGGTGCAGCAGGCGCGCGCCGCCGCGCTGGCGCGCGTGGGCGCGCTGATCGACGGCCAGCAGGACTGGGCGGGCGCTGCCCAGCAGGTCAGAGCCCTCATGTTCCTTGCGCGATTTGCGCAGGATGTCGATCGCCGCCGGGAGCAACTGGGACAATAACGGGTTGCCTTTCCTTTTCACCCCTTCCGAGATTCCATGGCGCTTTTGCAGATTTCCGAGCCCGGCCAGTCCCCCGACCCGCACCAGCGGCGCATCGCGGTCGGCATTGACCTGGGCACCACGCATTCCCTGGTGGCTGCCGTGAAGAGCGGCGTGGCCGAATGCCTGCCCGATGCCCAGGGCCGCTTGCTACTGCCCTCGGTGGTGCGCTACCTGCAGGGCGGCGGCCGCCAGATCGGCCACGAGGCCGTGTTGGCCCAGGCGCAGGACGCGCGCAACACCGTGGCCTCGGCCAAACGCTTCATGGGGCGCGCGCTGGCCGACATCGCTGGCGCCGACAAGCTGCCCTACGACTTCGTGCAGGAAAGCGGGCAGGGCGGCATGGTCGGCCTCGCCACGGCGGATGGCGTGAAGTCGCCGGTGGAGGTCAGCGCCGAGATCCTGGCCACGCTGCGCCAGCGCGCCGAGGACAGCTTCGACGCCGACCTGTACGGCGCCGTCATCACCGTGCCCGCGTATTTCGACGATGCGCAGCGCCAGGCCACCAAGGACGCGGCGCGGCTCGCCGGCATCCACCTGCTGCGCCTCATCAACGAGCCCACGGCCGCCGCCATCGCCTACGGCCTGGACAACGCCGCCGAGGGCGTCTACGCGGTGTACGACCTGGGCGGCGGCACGTTCGACATCTCCATCCTGCGCCTGACGCAGGGCGTGTTCGAGGTCATCGCCACCGGCGGCGACTCGGCCCTGGGCGGCGACGACTACGACGCCGCGCTGGCCGACTGGGTGCTGCAGCGCCTGGGCCGCAGCGCCGACACCCCCACTGACAAGGCGGCCGCGCGCATGGCCGCGCGGGCCTGCAAGGAGGCGCTGACTGCTACTGAAATGGTAGCTTTCAGCGCTTGCCTGGCGGGCGATAGCGTGCAATTCGATGTATCCCGCGCGGATTTCGAGGCCGCCACGGCGGCGCTCACCCAGCGCTCGCTGGCCGCCGTGCGCCGCGCGCTGCGCGACGCCCAGCTCACCAAGGACGAAGTGCAGGGCGTGGTCATGGTCGGCGGCTCCACGCGCATGCCGCAGATCCAGCGCGCCGTGGGCGAATTCTTCGGCCGCACGCCGCTGACCAACCTGAACCCCGACGAAGTGGTGGCCCTGGGCGCTGCCATCCAGGCCAACCAGCTCGCGGGCAACCGAAGCGATGAGGGCGGGGCGGGCGACCTGCTGCTGCTCGACGTGATTCCGCTGTCGCTCGGCATCGAGACCATGGGCGGGCTGGTCGAGCGCATCGTGGCGCGCAACGAGACCATTCCCACCGCGCGCGCCCAGGACTTCACCACCTACCAGGACGGCCAGACCGCGCTGGCCATTCACGTGGTGCAGGGCGAGCGCGACCTGGTGCAGGACTGCCGCAGCCTCGCGCGCTTCGAGCTGCGCGGCATTCCGCCCATGGCGGCGGGCGCGGCGCGCATCCGCGTCACCTTCACCATCGACGCCGACGGGCTGCTGTCCGTGGGTGCCAAGGAGCTGACCAGCGGCGTGGAGGCGCACATCAACGTCAAGCCGTCCTACGGCCTGTCGGACGCACAGATCGCGCGCATGCTGCAGGAGGGCTTCGCCACCGCGCAGGACGACATGCAGGCGCGCGCCGTGGTCGAGGCCCGCGTGGACGCCCAGCGCATGCTGCTGGCCACGCAGAGCGCGCTCGACGCCGACGGCGACCTGCTGGAGGCGGGCGAGCGCACCGCCATCGACGCCCTGATGCAGGCCGTGCGCGCCGTGCTGGAGGCGCAGGACGCCGCCGCCATCGAAGCCGCCACCGAAGCCCTGGCCAAGGGCACCGAGGCGTTCGCCGCCCAGCGCATGAACCGCGGCATCCGCGACGCGCTGGCGGGCAAGAGCGTGCAATCCTTCTAACGAACCGAATTCCCCCACATGCCGACCATCAAAGTCCTGCCCCATGCCGAGTACTGCCCCGAGGGCGCGGAGATCGCCGCGCCCGCCGGCACCTCGATCTGCGAAGCACTGCTCGACAATGGCATCAAGATCGAGCATGCCTGCGACATGAGCTGCGCCTGTACCACCTGCCACGTCATCGTGCGCGAAGGGCTGGCCTCGCTCAACGAGGCCGAGGAAGAGGAAGAGGACCTGCTCGACCGCGCCTGGGGCCTGACGCCGCAGTCGCGCCTGTCGTGCCAGGCCATCGTGGCGCAGAAGGACCTGACGGTGGAGATTCCCAAGTACTCGATCAACCACGCCAAGGAAAACCACTGATGAGCGCCCGCTCCAAACAAGCTCGCGCCTCTTTGAGGGGGAGCGTATGAGCCGCCAAATCGTCTTCGATACGGAAACCACCGGCCTGTCGGCCGAAAACGGCGACCGCATCATCGAGATCGGCTGCGTGGAACTGCTGAACCGCAAGCTCACCGGCAACCACCTGCACCTGTACATCAACCCCGAGCGCGACAGCCACGAGGACGCGCTGCGCGTGCACGGGCTGACTACCGCGTTCCTGCGCGACAAGCCCAAGTTCGCCGAGGTGGCGGACCAGATCCTGGACTTCATGCAGGGCGCGGAGATCATCATCCACAACGCGGCGTTCGACGTCGGCTTCATCAACAAGGAACTGGAGCGGCTCGGGCGGCCGCCGTTCACCACCTACGTGAGCGGCATCATCGATACCCTGGCCATGGCCAAGGAAATGTTCCCGGGCAAGCGCAACTCGCTCGATGCGCTGTGCGACCGCCTGGATGTGGACAATTCCGGCCGCACGCTGCACGGCGCCTTGCTCGATGCCGAGCTGCTCGCCGACGTCTACATCAACCTCACGCGCGGGCAGGATGCGCTGCTGATGACGGATGATGCGCCAGACAGCGGCGCCCCGGGCCTGCAGGCCGCGCACATCGACCTGCGCGGCTTCCAGCTGCCGGTGCTGCGCGCCAGCGCCCAGGAGCTGGCAGCGCACGAGGACGTGCTGGCGCAGATCGACAAGGCCAGCGGCGGCAAAACAATTTGGCGCGCTTTCGAGAGCGGCGAAAAAGCTGTGCCATAATAGAAGGCTGCCGCAAACGCAATGTTTGCGGCAATGGGTGATTAGCTCAGCGGTAGAGCACTGCCTTCACACGGCAGGGGTCACATGTTCGATCCATGTATCACCCACCATCGTTTCCATGAAGTTGCCATTGCAAGGTGGCGGCTTCAGGGGTGATTAGCTCAGCGGTAGAGCACTGCCTTCACACGGCAGGGGTCACATGTTCGATCCATGTATCACCCACCAAACCAAGAGGGGCCTGGATTTTCCAGGCCCTTCTTTTTTGCTGCCTCGGCGCCTTCGTCACGCCTGGGCCGATGCGACCGCCTGGGCGCGTACGAACTGCTCGAACTGCGCCGGCGGCAGCGGGCGGCTGAAGTAGTAGCCCTGGATTTCGTCGCAGCCGCGGTAGCGCAGGCCGGCCAGCTGCTCGGCCGTCTCCACGCCTTCGGCGATGGTGGACAGGCCCAGGCTGTGCGCCATCTGCACGATGGCGGTCGCGATCGCCTGGTCGTCGGCATCGCTGCCGATGTCGCGCACGAACGACTGGTCGATCTTGAGCTTGTGGATGCGAAAGCGTTTCAGGTAGCTCAGCGACGAATAGCCCGTGCCGAAATCGTCGATCGACAGCCGGATGCCGCGCTGGTTGAGTTCCCGCATCTGCTGCGCCGCCGCTTCGGGGTTCTTCATGGCCATGGCTTCGGTCAGTTCCAGCTCCAGGCAGGAGGGCGGCACGCCCGCTTCTTCGAGCAGGCGGCCCACGAGCTCGGGCAGGTCGGGCTGGTTGAACTGCACCGCCGAGAGGTTGACGGCCACCGTGACCGGCGCCAGGCCCTGGTCCATCCAGGCGCGCAGCTGCGCCAGCACGCTGCGCAGCACCCATTCGCCGATGGCGACGATGAGCCCGTTGGCCTCGGCGATGGGTATGAATTCCCCAGGCGAGACGGCGCCCCACTGCGGCGAGTTCCAGCGCAGCAGCGCTTCGGCGCCGACGATGCGGCCGTCCGCCAGCGACATCTGCGGCTGGTACACCAGGTGCAACTCGCCGCGCTGCTGCGCCTGCTTGAGCGCGTGGCCCAGCGCCAGGATGCGCGCCGAGCGTTCCTGCATGGCGGGGGTGAAGAAGCAGTAGCTGTTGCGGCCATCCTCCTTCACGCGGTACATGGCGGTTTCCGCCTTGTGCAGCAGGGCCTCGAATGGTTCGGCGTCGGTGGGGTAGAGCGCGATGCCGATGGAGGCCGTACACGAGACCTCCTGCCCCGCCAGTTGCACCGGCTGGGACAGGGTGGCGAGCAGCTCTTCGGCCATCGCGGCTGCGGCGTGCTGGCTGCTGGCCGGCAGCAGGGCGATGAAATCGTCCCCGGCGTGGCGCGACAGGATGTCCTGGGCCTGGAGGCTGGCGCGCAGGCGGCGCGTCATCTCCAGCAGCAGCATGTCGCCCATGCTGTGGCCCAGGGAATCGTTCACGTCCTTGAAGTTGTCCAGGTCGATCCACAGCACGGCCAGGGGCTGCCGGCTGGCCGTGGCATGGCGGAAATGCTCGTGCAGCAGGCTGCGGTTGGGCAGCCCCGTGAGCTGGTCGTGCCGCGAGAGCTGCTGGATGCGCGCGGCCGTGCGCTTCTTCTCGGTGATGTCTTCCTTGTGGGCGAGATAGTGCGTGACCTGCCCCTCGTTGTCTCGCACGGGGTAGATCAGCACCGACTCGACGTACTCCTGGCCCGCCTTGTTGCGGTTGATGATCTCGCCCTGCCACGGCTTGCCCTGGGTCAGCTGGGCCCACATGGCCTGGTAGGTCGATCCCGGCGTCTTGCCCGACTGCAGGATGCGCGGGTTCTGTCCCACCGCCTCGTGCGCACCGTAGCCGCTGGTGCGGGTGAAGGCCGCGTTGACGTACTCGATGCGCGCATGCAGGTCGGTGATGACCAGCGAAATCGGGCTCTGCTCCACGACCAGGGACAGCTTGCGCAGGGTCTGCTCGGCCTCCTGCCGGTCCGTGATGTTGCGCGAGATGATGATGAAGTGCTCGTCCTCGCCCGGCTGGGCCGCCTTGCGCGCCACGGAAAGCTCGAACCAGGCCTTTTTCTCCGTTCCGAGTGCCAGCTCGATGACCTTGCCGCGTGAACTCCCCTGTTCGCGTGCCTGTGCAATGGCCGCCAGCAGGGTGTCGGCCGCCTTGGTGGGGAGGGTTTCATGCACGGTGCGCCCGTGCAGTTGCTCGGCGGGTGTGGTCAGGTCGCCGGCGCGGGCTGCATGCACTTCCAGGTAGCGGCCCTGCGCATCCATCACCAGCAGGAGATCCGGAAGTGCGTCGAGCGTTGCCGCCAGTTGCCTGCGGGAATCGTGCAGCAAGGTGTAGGGGCGCTGCACGGCCTCGACGAACACCGCGCGGTACAGGAGTGCATACGCCAGCACCTTGTAGACGTGGCCGGCGAGGTTGCAGGCGTCGGTGATACCGGCGTAGCGCGTGAAGAAGAACTCGCTCATGGCCATCGTGCAGGCCGCGGCGAACAGGCCGCTGGCATTGAAGCTGCGCGGCTGCCGCATGCGGCGCAACAAGAGTGCGGCGGCGATCAGGTTCAGGGCAATCAGCGTGTACTCGAAGCCTATCTTGAACGCCGTCAGTCCTTGGCCCGGCACGAAGGTGCGCGGCAGCACCTGCGGGTAGATGAAAAACAGCCCGTGCAGCGCCATCACGAGGGCCAGTACCGCGGACAGCACGGCCCAGGCGGGCCATGGCATGTCGCGCGTGCCCCAGGGCAGGGCGATTGCCAGCAGCGCCAAGGCGCCCAGCAGCCGTGCGCTTAACCAGAACTGGATGGCTTTCTCCGGGGAGCTTGGCGTGATGAAGTCCGGCATGCCCACGTACGAAAGCATGTGCGAAAAATCCAGCAACCCCACCCCGAGGAAGGCACAGGCCAGCAGCAGCGCGTTGTAGGGCAGCCGTTCGCGGCGCAGGCTCCACACCACGCCAAAGACCAGCGCGGTGACGGCGATGGCCAGGGTCTCCAGTGCCATGTGCAGCGGCAGGTAACCGGCAGTCCCGCCGAATGGCGTGGACAAGGGCGCCAGCAAGGCCACCAGCAGCAGGGCTGCCAGGATGAGGACCGTGCGCAGCGCGCGGCGCGCTTCGGGCTGGTGGCTGGGGTGCAGTGGCATGGGGTGCGGAGGATGGCGACCTTGCCAAATGTAGCGGCAAGCCACAGTTGGATACAAAAAACTTCGCCATCCAGTCGCCTGTATGTGCCAAGAAAGCAAAGCGTGTACGCCATGGCCCCGTCCGCTTCGATGTTTGCTATTTTTCAAGGAGCGCCTGGCGCTTGACTGTATTGCCTTTGGCGCGCTTTTCATTACATGCGGGCGTTTCCGGGCGGGGTATCCCGGCACCCTCCGGAGATGCCGCAGTGGCGCGGTAGCAGGGCAACATTACCGGCGTATGCAACCATGCCGCCGATGCACTGCTAAGATGGCATGGACGCAGCGCGACCATGCTGCATGGCGCGCATTCATTGAGTTTTCTGCTATGAAAGGCTGCTATGACTGCTTCTGTTACCGATACCGTATCCACCGCGCAGACCGAACTGGAAAAGCTGGTGAGCGACCTGCGCGGCCTGCTGGCGAACAAGGACCTCGACACCATTCCCGAAATCAAGCTGCTGCGCCAGCGCATTGACGACGGCATGTCCACGGTCCGCGATTCCGCTGTGCGCGCGGCCCAGGAGGCAGCGCGCCAGGCCAAGGAGGCGGCCCAGGCCGCCGACCGCTACGCCCACGACGAACCCTGGCGTGTGGCCAGCGCTGCGCTGGCCGTGGGGGCCCTGGTGGGCTTCCTGCTGGCACGCCGTTGAGCGGCGCTCCCCGTGCAAACCGTGGCAAAGGCGGCGCGCGCATGAACTGGCTGTCGCTGCTGGGGCTGGATGCCTTGCGTGCGCGCTGGCAGGCCGCCGTCATCGAAGGTGCCATTGCCTTCGATGACCGCGTTGCATTGGCGCGGCTGGAGTGGCGCGATCAAAAGCGCCACCTGCTGCACGCGCTGCTGCTCACGCTGGCCGTCGGAGGGCTGACGGTGGTAGCGCTGCTGCTGCTGTCGCTGGCGCTGATTGCCCAGTTCTGGGATACGCCGCAGCGCATGGCCGTGGCCTGGGGGCTGGCCATTGCGTGGCTCCTGGCCTGGGTGGCCGCGCTCGCTGCATTGCTTTCCGTGTTGCGCCAGGTGGGCCAGGGCTTCGCGTTGACCCGGCGCGAGCTGGGGCAGGACTGGCAGAGCTGCAAGGAGCGGTTGTGAGCCATTCGTTCGTACCTCCTTCCATTACGCCTACGCCTGAGCAGCAGGCGGTGCTGGAGCGCATTGCCGCCCAGCGCGAGCGCTTGCGCGCACGCCGGGCGGCCCATGAGCAGGCCGAGGCCCAGGCGGTGGCGGACACGGGTGTGCCGGCCGACATGCCCTGGCTGGCCAAGGCCGTGCTCTTCGCGCGCGAGCACCCTGGCGTGACCGCAAGCGCGGCCGCGGCTGTGGCAATGGCCGCAGGGCCACGCCGGCTGGTGCGCTGGGCCGGTGTGCTGCTGCCTTTGCTGCTGCGCAGCCGCCGCTGACGGCGGCAGGCGGCTCTGGCGCTTTCAGCGCCCGGCCATCTTCTGGATGGCCCGCGCCGCCTGTGCCACCAGGGCCGGCCCCTGGTACACCAGCCCGGTGTAGATCTGCACCACGTCGGCGCCAGCGCGTATCTTGCCCACGGCGTCTTCCGCGCTCAGGATGCCGCCGACCCCGATGATCGGGAACCCCTGGCCGAGGGCTGCGCGCAGCTGGGCAATCACGCGGTTGCTGGCCTCGTAGACCGGCGCGCCGCTGAGCCCGCCGGCTTCTTCCGCGTGGCGCAGGCCCTTGACGGCCTCGCGGCCGATGGTGGTGTTGGTGGCGATCACGCCATCCATGCCGTGGCGCTGCAGCGTGGCGGCGATCACGGCCACCTGGCCGTCCTGCAGATCCGGCGCGATCTTCACGAACACCGGAACGCGCCGTCCCTGCTGCGCGGCCAGGGTTTCGCGCCGTTCGGCGATTGCGGCAAGCAGGGCGTCAAGCGCGGCGTCGCTTTGCAGCGCGCGCAGGTTCTGCGTGTTCGGCGAGCTGATGTTCACGGTCACGTAGTCGGCATGCGGGTACACGCCATCCAGGCAGGTCAGGTAGTCCCGGGTGGCGTCCTCGATGGGTGTCGTGGCGTTCTTGCCGATGTTCAGGCCCAGCAGCATGGAATGCTGGCGCGCCGCCGTGCGAAAGCGCGCTTGCTGCACATTGCGCAGGAAGGCCTCCAGCCCGTCGTTGTTGAAGCCAAAGCGGTTGATCAGTGCCTGGCGTTCGGGCAGGCGGAACATGCGCGGCTTGGGGTTGCCTGGCTGGGGCTTGGGGGTCACGGTGCCAACCTCGACGAAGCCGAACCCCATCGCGCCCAGCGCGTCGATGCAGCGGGCGTTCTTGTCCAGGCCTGCCGCCAGGCCCACGCGGTTCGGAAAGGTCAGGCCCGCGAGCTGGATGGGGTCTTGCACGGTTTCGTTGCACCAGGCCCATTGCAGCGGCGTGCGCTGGCCGCGCGCCAGCATGTCCATGGTGAGGTCGTGCGCGGCCTCGGCATCCATACCGAAGAGAAGAGGGCGAGTGAGGGCGTAAGGAATCAGGGACATGGAGATAATTCAAAGCTTTGCCGCGATTCTCCCCCATGACGACACCTGCATCCTCTTCCTCCCTGACCCAAGACGAACTCAAGGCCCTGGTAGGCCAGGCCGCGCTGCGCTACGTGGTGCCCGGAGAGATCGTCGGCGTGGGCACGGGCTCCACGGTCAACAAGTTCATCGACGCCCTGGCCGCGATGAAAGGGCAGATCAAGGGCGCGGTGTCCAGCTCCGTGGCCAGCACCGAGCGCCTGCAGGCACTGGGGATTCCCGTGTTCGACGCCAATGCGGTGCAGAGCCTGTCGGTCTATATCGATGGCGCCGACGAGATCGACGGCCATGGCTTCATGGTCAAGGGCGGCGGCGCGGCGCTCACGCGCGAGAAGATCGTCGCGGCGCTGGCCCGGCGGTTCGTGTGCATCGTGGACGAATCGAAGCGGGTCCAAACCCTCGGGCGCTTCCCGCTGCCAGTCGAGGTGATTCCGATGGCCGCGCAGCAGATCGCACGCCGGTTCGCCGCCATGGGGGGGCAAGCCACGCTGCGCCTCAAGGACGCCCAGCCGCTCGTCACCGACAACGGCCAGCACATCCTGGATGTGCGTGGCTTGGCCATCGCCGATCCGCTGGCTTTCGAATCCGAGGTAAACCAGTGGCCTGGCGTGGTGACGGTCGGCGTGTTCGCGCACCAGAAGGCCGCGGTGTGCCTGATGGGCACGGCGCAGGGCGTGCAGACGCTGGAATACTGAGCCCTTCCACCCCGGAGAAAAAAGCGCCTGCAAGAGGCGCTTTTGTCAAAAGATGATGCCTGCGGGGTTGGCCGGTGTCCTAGCGGGTGCTGCAGGCGCTGGCTCAGGCCGCGGTGCCGCTTCCGGTGCAGGCGCCGGGGCTTTTTTCTCCACGACAGCGACCAGCGGCGCTGCCGCCGGGCGGCGGTAGCTGGCAGGCAGTTGCGACTGCTTGGGGTAGCCGGCCAGGTCGAGGTATTGCGTCCATTCTGCGTCGGAGAAGCCTTGCAATTGCTGGCCACCGATGGTGCCGAACGGCAAGCTGGTGCCGCCCGAGATGCGCTTGAAGGCTTCGACGTCTTCGCTGGTCGTGATGGTGCGTTCGCTGAACGGCACGCCCCGGCCCACGAGCAGGTTGCGGGCGCTGTTGCAGGGCTGGCAGTCGTTGCTGGTGTAGAGCGTGACCGGATAGCGCGTGGCCACTTGGCGCAGCTCGTAGGGCAGGCCCGCGTCCGCCGCGGGCGCGCCGCCGCCGCGCGTGGCGGTCGGGGCCAGTTGCGTGTCCGGGGCGCGGTCGGAGAATGTGACCTTGCCGTCCGGGCCGACGATGCGATAGACCTGCTGGGCCTGCACCGCCGTGCCGGCCAGCGCCGACGCGGCCAGCACGGCCGCCAGGGGGAAGGAGATGTGCATCATGGGGTGGACCTCTCTGCGCTGCGTTCAGCCCGCCATGCCTTGGTGGCGCAGCAGGGCATCCAGTGTAGGCTCGCGGCCCCGGAAGGCCTTGAACGATTCCATGGCCGGGCGGCTGCCGCCGGCTTCGAGGATGGCCTCGCGGTAGCGGCGGCCGGTGGCCGGGTCGGGCGTACCGTCGGGGCGCACCGTTTCCTCGAAGGCGGCATAGGCGTCGGCCGAGAGCACCTCGGCCCACTTGTAGCTGTAGTAGCCCGCCGCGTAGCCGCCCGCGAAGATGTGGCTGAAGGTGTGCGGCGTGCGGCTGAACGCGGGCGGCTGCAGCACCGCCACTTCCTCGCGCACGCGCCACAGCAGGGGCATGACGTCCTGCGCAGGGTCATGCTCGGTGTGCAGCAGCATGTCGAACAGCGCGAACTCGATCTGGCGCAGCGTGGCCAGGCCGCTTTGGAAGTTCTTGGCCGCGATCATCTTGTCGTAGAGCGCGCGCGGCAGCGGCTCGGCAGTATGAACGTGGGCCGTCATGTGCCTGAGCGTGTCCCATTCCCAGCAGAAGTTCTCCATGAACTGGCTGGGCAGTTCCACAGCGTCCCATTCCACGCCGCCGATGCCGGAAACGTCGCGCTCGCTCACCTGCGTGAGCATGTGGTGCAGGCCGTGGCCGAATTCGTGGAATAAGGTGATCACGTCGTCGTGCGTCAGCAGCGCGGGCTTGCCATCGACGCCCTCGGCGAAGTTGCACACCAGGTGCGCCACGG
This sequence comes from Acidovorax sp. YS12, assembly GCA_021496925.1. Lineage (NCBI taxonomy): Bacteria > Pseudomonadati > Pseudomonadota > Betaproteobacteria > Burkholderiales > Comamonadaceae > Acidovorax > Acidovorax sp. YS12. The sequence continues at coordinate 807,375 of CP053915.1, read as the reverse complement.
GCGTTTGCAGCGCGCCGGTGTCGGGGCGCAGCCAACGTGTGCGCACGTCGTCCATCCAGGCGCCGCCGCGCTTGCCGGCGCGCGCGGGCTGGTCGAGGTAGAACTGGCCCAGCAACTGGCCGCCGCGCTCGATGCGGTAGAACGCCACGGCGGGGTGCCACGCTGGGGCGGCGTCGGGGCGGATGGCGACGTCGAACAGGGTCTCGACGATCTTGAACAGGCCCGCCAGCACCTTGGGCGCGGTGAAGTACTGCTTGACCTCCTGCTCGCTGAAGGCGTAGCTCGCTTCCTTGAGCTTTTCGGAGATGTAGGGCCAGTCCCAGGCCTGTGGGCCGGTGATGCCCAGGTGCTCGGCGGCGAAGGCGCGCGCGTCCGCCACGTCGCGCTCGGCGTAGGGGCGGGCGCGGCGCGCCAGGTCGCGCAGGAAGGCGATGACCTGGGCGGGCGACTGCGCCATCTTCGGCACCAGGGACACCTCGGCGAAATTGGCATAGCCCAGCAGCCGCGCCTCTTCCTGGCGCAGTGCCAGGATTTCCTGGATCAGCGCCGTGTTGTCGAAGCGCCGGGCCTCGCCCTCGGCCTGGTCGGACGCGCGCGTCACGTAGGCGCGGTACAGGCGCTCGCGCAGCGCGGCGTGGTCGGCGAACTGCATCACTGGCAGGTAGCTTGGCATTTTCAGCGTCAGCTTGTAGCCGTCCTGGCCGTCGGCCTCGGCGGCGGCGCGCGCGGCCTGGGCCACGTCGGCGGGCAGACCGGCGATTTCGGCTGCGCTGGCGTAGTAGGCGTAGCCGTCGGTGGCGTCGAGCGCGTTTTCGCTGAACTTCTGGCTCAGCTCGGCCTGGCGCTCCTGGATCTGGGCGAAGCGCTCCTTGGCCGTGCCCTGCAGCTCGGCGCCGGAGAGCACGAAGTTGCGCACTGCGTTGTGCAGCGCCTGGCGCTGCTCGCCGTTGAGCGAGGCGGGGGCGATGGCCTTGTACTTGGCGTACAGGCGCTCGTCCGAGGACAGGCGCGTCCAGAACTCGGTGACCCGGGGCAATGCCTCGTTGTAGGCCGCGCGCAGCGCGGGCGTGTCGGCCACGCTGTTGAGGTGGCTGACGGCGCCCCAGGCACGGCCCAGCCGCTCGGTGGCCACGTCGAGTTCACGGGCGATGGCGTTCCAGTCGGCCGGAAAGTCCGGCGCGGTGACGCGCTCCAGTGCGGCGTTGGCGGCGGCCAGCAGGGCGTCCACCGCCGGGGCCACGTCGTCCGGGGCGATGCGGTCGAACAGCGGCAGGTCTTGGAAATCGAGGAGAGGGTTGCTCATGCGCAGTCAGATGGTGGCGCCAGGGAAAAGGTTCAAGGCGGCGCTGAATAAGTCGCCGCGATGGTGCGCGCCCTGGTTTGGGATGGGATGCAAGGCGTAAACCGCAGCCATAGCCATCGCTATGGCGAGGATTTGCAACGCCGCAGACCGTCTCAAAGCAGGGATGCGCGACACGCGGGGACTTGTTCAGCGTTGCCTCAAGCCGCCAGCCGCTCGGCGGCTTCGAGCGTGTTGACCAGCAGCATGGTGATGGTCATGGGGCCGACGCCGCCGGGCACGGGGGTGATGTATCCGGCCACTTGCTTCACGCCGTCGAAATCCACGTCGCCGCAGAGCTTGCCTTCGTCATTGCGGTTCATGCCCACGTCGATGACCACGGCGCCGGGCTTGCACATGTCCGCCGTGAGCACGTTGCGCTTGCCCACGGCGGCGACCACGATGTCGGCCTGGCGCGTCATGGCGGCGAGGTCGGCGGTGCCGCTGTGGGTGATGGTGACGGTGGCGTTCTGCGCCAGCAGCATCATCGCCATGGGTTTGCCCACGATGTTGCTGCGGCCGATGACCACGGCATGCTTGCCACGCAAGTCCTTCATGCCGATGGATTCGAGCATCTTCATGCAGCCGTAGGGCGTGCAGGCCTTGAAGCCGACCTCGCCCACCATCAGCGCACCGGCGCTGGCGACGTGGAAGCCGTCCACGTCCTTCAGCGGCGAGATGGCTTCGATGACCTTGTGGTCGTCGATGTGCGCGGGCAGCGGCAGTTGTACCAGGATGCCGTGAATGGCCGGGTCGTTGTTCAGCGCCTCGACGCGCGCGAGCAGTTCGGCTTCGGTCAGCGTGGCCTCGTACTTTTCCAGCACGGAGTGGAAGCCCACGTCCTCGCAGGCCTTGACCTTGTTGCGCACGTACACCTGGCTGGCCGGGTTGTCGCCCACCAGGATCACGGCAAGGCCGGGGGTGATGCCGCGGCTTTTCAGGGCGCTGGTGCGCGTGGCGACTTCGGCGCGCAGTTGGCGCGAGAGGGCGTTGCCGTCGATCAGTTGGGCGGTCATGTTTGAAAATTACCAGTCAAAAAGCACTGCAGCGCTTGCTGGGCAAGCGCTGGCAGCTATCGAAACAGAAGTTCAAGCCTTGGCAGCCGACGGCCCCAGGGCGATCTTGAGCAGGTCGGCCACGGTGTTGGCGCCGAGCTTTTCCATGATGTTGGCGCGGTGCGCTTCCACGGTCTTGATGCTGATGCCCAGGTCGTCGGCGATCTGCTTGTTCAGGCGGCCGGCGACGATGCGCTCCAGCACCTGCGACTCGCGCCCGGTGAGCTTGGACAGCAGCGCGTCGCGGTTGGCGGCCTGCTGGTGGCCTGCGAAGGCTTCGCGCGCGTGGTCGAGCATGCGCTCGACCAGGGCCAGCAGGTCGTCCTCGTTGAAGGGCTTCTGGATGAAGTCGAGCGCGCCCTTCTTCATGGTGTTCACGGCCATGGGCACGTCGCCGTGGCCGGTGATGAAGACGATGGGCAGCGGCGACTTGCGCTCCAGCAGGCGGTCCTGCAGCTCCAGGCCGGTCATGCCGCCCATGCGGATGTCGACGATCAGGCAGGCGACCTCGCGCGGGTCGTAGCGGGACAGAAAGGATTCGGCCGAATCAAAGCAGCGTACCCGGTAGTCTTTGCCTTCCAGCAGCCACTGGAGGGAGTCACGGACGGCCTCGTCGTCGTCCACTACATAAACAGTGCCTTTTTTCGGAATCAAACTCATGCGCCAGTCCTAGGGTTTCGTTGCTTCTGCTACGGTATTTATAGTGGCGTCCGCAGGCTGATCCAGCGGTAGCCAGAAGGAGAATCGGCAACCGACGACCTCCGATCCATTGTAGAGGTTCTCCGCGCGCATGCGCCCCTGGTGGGATTCGACGATGCTGCGGCACAGGTTCAGGCCCATGCCCATGCCCTCGCTCTTGGTCGAGAAGAAGGCCTCGAACAGGCGCTCCAGCACCTCCGGGGCCAGGCCGCGGCCCGTGTCCTGCACGGTGAACTCGATCACCGGCCGGTCCTCGATCTGCTTGGGCACCACGCGCAATTCCACACTGCGGTCAGGGGCGGGGCGCCGCGCCTGCGCGATGGACTCGGCGCCGTTTTTCATCAGGTTGACCAGCACCTGCTCGATCAGGATGGTGTCGGCCATCACGGGCGGCAGGCGCGCGGCCACGTAGTGGCGCAGGCGCACGTTGTGGCGGCGCAGCTCGATGTCGGCCAGTTCCACGGCTTCGTTGACCATGCTGGCCACGTCGGAGCGCTGGCGGTTGGGCTCGCTGCGCTTCACGAAGGCGCGGATGCGCTGGATGATCTGCCCAGCGCGCAGGGCCTGGTGGCTGGTCTTCTGCAGCGCGGTGAGCAGCGCTTCCTGCGTCAACTGCCCGCTCTCGGCGCGCGAGATCATGCCGTTGCAGTAGTTGCTGATGGCGGTGAGCGGCTGGTTCAGCTCGTGCGCTACGCTGGATGCCATCTCGCCCATGGTGATGAGGCGGCTCACCGACTGCGCGCGCTCGGCATGGCGCGCAGACTGTTCCTCGGCCAGGCGCCGCGGCGTGATGTCTGTGGCGATGACCATCTGCGCCAGGCGCCCGTCCACCCAGCTCAGGTAGCGCGAACGCACTTCGAGCCACTTGTTCAGCTCGGGCAGGTAGATCTCGGCGTTTTCGGCGTTGGCGCTGGTCAGGCTGTCCGTGGGCAGGCCCATCAGGCCGTCCTCGTCCTCGCCGCCGTCGCCGCTGCTGCCGGGCAGCACGCCGGCCTGGGCCACGAGCTGCAGGTGGCCGCCCGTGTGCGAGCCGAACCACTGGCGGTACAGCTTGTTGGCGAACAGCAGCTCCTGGCTGCCCAGGGGGGCGACGGACACCGAGGCGTCGAGGGCTTCCAGCACGATGGTGAAGCGCTCGTGCGAAGCCGAGAGCTGTTCGCGGATGCGGTTGGGTTCGGTGATGTCGGTCATCGAGGTCATCCAGCCCGTCTGCTGGCCATGCGCGTCGATCAGCGGCGAGACGTACAGGCGCGCGTCGAACAGCGCGCCGTTGCGCTTGCGCACGCGCACCTGGAAGCCGCCTGGAATGGTCTTGCCCGACAGCTCCTCGCGCAGCTTCGCATGCAGGTTCTCGTGGTCCGACTCGGGCCAGTAGGAGTAGGGCGGCAGTTGCCCCACCAGCTCGGCTTCGCTCCAGCCGGTCATCTGGCAGAAGGCGGCGTTCACGTAGGTGATGCGCCCCTGCAGGTCGAGCGCGCGCATGCCGGTGAGGATGGAGTTCTCCATGGCGCGGCGGAAGTTGGTCTCGGCGATCAGCGCCTCCTGCGTGCGCATGCGCCGGCGCGTGTGGCGCCAGGTGGCGATCAGCAGCCAGGAGGTCATCGCGCTCAGGGTGCCCACGAGCCAGAACAGGCCGCTGCCCACCACGCCCAGCGACGTGCGGTAGGCCTGCGCGCGCAGCACCAGGCTGTTGCCCACGGGCGAAACCGAGACATCGTAGGCGTTGGTGCGCGTGCGCCAGGGCGCCCACCACTGGGCCGGGCCGTCCTGCGTCAGTGGCGTGCCGGCCAGCACCTGGCGGTGGGCGTCGAGCAGCGTCAGGGCGTAGCGTGCCAGCACCTCCGTGGGCGTGCCGTAGCGCAGCAGGCTGTCGATCGAGTATTCGGCCATGAGCACGCCGCTGAAGCGGCCCCGGGCCGCCAGCGGCACCTGCAACTGCAGCAGCGGCGCGGGCTCGCCCGGCGCCGCCACGGGCTGGGAATACACCGGCTGCTGCAGCTGGCGCACCAGGCCGAAGATTTCGGCCGCCTCGCCGTTGCGCAGCACCTCGCCGGCCATGCGCAGCTGGCTGCTGGCCACGGTGGGCGCGGCCTGGCTGGCGCGGATGCGCCGCTGTTCGTCCACCCAGGTGATGGCCTGCAGCTCGGGATACTGGCTGATCAGGTCCTCGGTGCGGTTGGCGAATTCGTTGCGGTCAAGGTCGCGGTTGGACAGGTCGCGCGCCACGCGCATGAGCTGCTCCTGGCGCTCCAGCAGGCGCAGGCGCACGCGCTGCTGGGCGTATTCCACGTCGCGCCGCAGGGCTTCCTGCTCGCGGTCCAGTTCTTCCATGCGCAGGTACCAGAACGCCGTGAGGATGGCGGCCAGGAACATGAGCACGGCCGCCAGCGGCGCCAGGGCGGCGAAGCGGTCCTGGCGCACGGGCGGGAGGCTGCGCCACCAGCGCAGCCACAGGCTGCGCGAGGCGGGCGCGGGCTCGGCTTCCAAGGGGGTGGGTTGCATGGCACAAGTGTAGGGGAGCGCCATGCCACGCCCTGGCTGGATTTGTGCAGTTGCAGCAAAATTCCATAATATGAAATCAAATGGCGTAATTTGAAATTTCAAAAATCTGTGCGAAACTCGCATGCAAGTTTTCCCGCTGGTGCGCGCGTGCGCCCTCGGGCTAACCTGACCTGATGCCAACCCATCCCCACCCCTAGGAGACAAGACATGGCGGTACAACCCGACCCACAGGCCGGCAACGGCATGAGCGCATACGACCAGGACCTGCAGGAAACCCGCGAGTGGATGGACGCGCTGTCCGCCGTCATCGAGAAGGAAGGCCCGGAGCGCGCGCACTTCCTGCTGGAGCAACTGCTGGAGCACGCGCGCCAGAACAGCATCGACCTGCCGTTCTCGGCCAACACGGGCTACGTGAACACCATCGAGCCGACGCAGGAAGCCCGCTGCCCCGGCAACATCCAGATCGAGAAGCGCCTGCGCGCCTACATGCGCTGGAACGCCATGGCCATGGTGGTGCGCGCCAACCGCCTGAACCCCGCCGACGGCGGCGACCTGGGCGGCCACATCGGCTCCTTCGCCTCGGTGGCCAGCATGTTCGGCGCCGGCTTCAACCACTTCTGGCACGCCGAGAGCGAGAACCACGGCGGTGATCTGCTCTACATCCAGGGCCACAGCGCGCCCGGCATCTATGCCCGCGCCTTCCTCGAAGGGCGCCTGACCGCGGAGCAGCTCGACAACTTCCGCCAGGAAGTGGACGGCAAGGGCCTTTCCAGCTACCCGCACCCCAAGCTGATGCCCGAGTTCTGGCAGTTCCCCACCGTCAGCATGGGCCTGGGCCCGCTGATGGCGATCTACCAGGCGCGCTTCCTGAAATACCTGCACGCGCGCGGCATTGCCAATACGGAGAACCGCAAGGTCTGGGTGTTCTGCGGCGATGGCGAGATGGACGAGCCCGAATCGCTCGGCGCCATCGGCCTGGCGGCGCGCGAGAACCTGGACAACCTGGTCTTCGTCATCAACTGCAACCTGCAGCGCCTGGACGGCCCGGTGCGCGGCAACGGCAAGATCGTGCAGGAGCTCGAAGGCGAGTTCCGTGGCAGCGGCTGGAACGTCATCAAGCTGCTGTGGGGCTACGGCTGGGATGAACTGCTGGCGCGCGACAAGAGCGGCAAGCTCAAGCAACTGATGATGGAAACGCTGGACGGCGACTACCAGGCCATGAAGGCCAACGACGGCGCCTACGTGCGCAAGCACTTCTTCGGCAAGTACCCCGAGACGCTCAAGCTGGTGGAGCACATGACCGACGAGGAGGTGTTCGAGCTGCGCCGCGGCGGCCACGAGCCCGCCAAGGTGTACGCCGCCTTCCACGCCGCCAACGCGCACAAGGGCCAGCCCTCGGTGCTGCTGGTCAAGACCGTGAAGGGCTACGGCATGGGCAAGGCCGGCGAGGGCAAGAACACCGTGCACCAGACCAAGAAGCTCGCGGACGAAGACATCAAGTACATCCGCGACCGCTTCAACATCCCGATCCCCGACAGCGAGCTGCCCCACATCCCGTATTACAAGCCGGCCGACGACACGCCGGAGATGAAGTACCTGCACGAGCGCCGCCAGGCCCTGGGCGGCTACCTGCCGCACCGCCGCACGCACGCCGACGAAAGCTTCACCGTGCCGGCGCTCGACACCTTCAAGGCCGTGCTGGAGCCTACCGCCGAGGGGCGCGAGATCTCCACCACCCAGGCCTACGTGCGCTTCCTCACGCAGTTGCTGCGCGACAAGGCCCTGGGCCCGCGCGTGGTGCCCATCCTGGTGGACGAAGCGCGCACTTTCGGCATGGAAGGGCTGTTCCGCCAGATCGGCATCTACAACCCCAAGGGCCAACTCTACACCCCGGTCGACAAGGACCAGGTGATGTACTACAAGGAAGACAAGGCCGGCCAGATCCTGCAGGAAGGCATCAACGAGGCGGGCGGCATGTGCTCGTGGATCGCGGCGGCCACGTCGTATTCGACGAACAACCGCATCATGATCCCGTTCTTCGTGTACTACTCGATGTTCGGCTTCCAGCGCATCGGCGACCTGGCCTGGGCGGCCGGCGACATGCAGGCGCGCGGCTTCCTGCTGGGCGGCACGTCGGGGCGCACCACGCTCAACGGCGAGGGCCTGCAGCACGAGGACGGCCACAGCCACATCCTGGCCGGCACCGTCCCCAACTGCGTGAGCTACGACCCGACCTTCGCGCACGAGGTGGCGGTGATCATGCACCATGGCCTCAAGCGCATGGTGGAGCGCCAGGAGAACGTCTTCTACTACATCACCCTGCTGAACGAGAACTACGCCATGCCCGGCCTCACGCCCGGCACCGAGGAGCAGATCATCAAGGGCATGTACCTGTGCAAGCCCGGCGCCGAAGGTGACAAGCGCGTGCAGTTGCTGGGCTCCGGCACCATCCTGCGCGAGAGCCTGGAGGCGCAGAAACTGCTGGCCGCCGACTGGGGCGTGCAGGCCGACGTGTGGAGCTGCCCGAGCTTCAACGAGCTGACCCGCGATGGCCAGGACGCCGAGCGCTGGAACCTGCTGCACCCGATGGAGGCGCCGCGCGTGCCCTTCGTGGCGCAGCAGCTCGGCCAGCGCAGTGGCCCGGTGGTGGCATCGACCGACTACATGAAGAACTACGCCGAGCAGATCCGCGCCTTCATCCCCCCCCATCAGGACGGTTCAAGCCGCGCCTACAAGGTGCTGGGCACCGACGGCTTCGGGCGCAGCGACTTCCGCAGCAAGCTGCGCGAGCACTTCGAGATCAACCGCCACTACATCGCCGTGGCCGCGCTCAAGGCCCTGGCCGAAGAGGGTACGCTGCCCCTGGCGAAGGTGGCAGAGGCCATCCAGAAGTACGGCATCCACACCGAGAAGAGCAACCCCCTGCACGCCTGAAGACCCGGGAGACACAGTCATGGCATTGGTAAACATCCAGGTTCCCGACATCGGCGACTTCGACGAAGTCGGCGTGATCGAACTGCTGGTCAAGGCAGGCGACCGCGTGGCGGCCGAACAGTCGCTCATCACGGTCGAGTCCGACAAGGCGTCGATGGAAATCCCGTCGAGTCACGCCGGCGTGGTCAAGGAGATCACGGTCCAGCTCGGCGACAAGGTCAGGCAGGGCAGCGTGATCGCTGTGCTGGAGGCGGCCGAGGCGGCCGCAACGGCTGCCGTGGCTTCCGAGCCCAAAACGGCTCCAGCGCCCGCCACGCCTGCGGCGGCAGCTATCGAAACGCAAGCGCCTGCGGCCGCACCCGCAGCCAGCGCCACCATCGAGGTGCGCGTGCCCGACATCGGCGACTTCAAGGACGTCGCCGTGATCGAGCTGCTGGTCAAGGTGGGCGACACCATCAAGGTCGAGCAGTCCCTGTTCACCGTCGAGTCCGACAAGGCCTCCATGGAGATCCCGTCGCCCGCCGCCGGCGTGCTCAAGGAACTCAAGGTCAAGATCGGCGACACAGTGAACATCGGTGACCTGGTGGCTGTGCTCGAAGGCGCTGCAGGCGCTTCCGCGCCGGCTGCGACTGCCGCCGCGCCTGCAGCTCAGCCCGCCGCTGCGCCGGCACCCGCACCCGCACCCGCAGCAGCGGCTCCCGCCTCAGCCGCCGCCGCTGTGCCCGCCCACCAGCCCGGCACGCCCACGGCAGGCCTGCCGCACGCCAGCCCCTCGGTGCGCAAGTTTGCGCGCGAGCTGGGCGTGCCGCTGGCCGAGGTCAAGGGCACCGGCCCCAAGGGCCGCATCACCCAGGACGACGTGCAGGGCTTCACCCGCGCCGTGATGGCCGGAGCCCTGCAAACCCAGGCCCAGGCCGCCAAGGCCCCCGCAGCGGGTTCTGGCGGCGGATCGGGCGCGGGCCTGGACTTGCTGCCCTGGCCCAAGGTGGACTTCAGCAAGTTCGGCACCGTGGAGCGCAAGGACCTCAGCCGCATCAAGAAGATCAGCGGCGCCAACCTGCACCGCAACTGGGTGATGATCCCCCACGTCACCAACAACGACGAGGCCGACATCACCGACCTGGAAGCCTTCCGTGTCTCCACCAACAAGGAGAACGAGAAGTCGGGCGTGAAGGTGACCATGCTCGCCTTCGTGATCAAGGCCGTGGTGGCCGCGCTCAAGAAGTTCCCCGAGTTCAACACCAGCCTGGACGGCGACACGCTCGTCTACAAGCAGTACTACCACATCGGCTTCGCAGCCGACACGCCCAACGGCCTGGTGGTGCCGGTGCTGAAAGACGCCGACAAGAAGGGCATCATCCAGATCAGCCAGGAGATGGGCGACCTCGCCAAGAAGGCGCGCGACGGCAAGCTCGGCGCGGCCGACATGCAGGGCGGCTGCATGTCCATCTCGTCGTTGGGCGGTATCGGCGGCACGCATTTCACGCCCATCATCAACGCACCCGAGGTGGCGATCCTTGGCCTGTCCAAGGGCCAGATGAAGCCCGTGTGGGACGGCAAGCAGTTCGTGCCGCGTTTGACGCTGCCGCTCTCGCTGAGCTACGACCACCGCGTGATCGATGGCGCTGCGGCAGCCCGCTTCAACGCCTTCCTGGGCCAAGTGCTGGCGGACTACCGCCGCATCCTGCTGTGAAAGGATGACTGACATGGCAGTGATCGACATCAAGGTGCCCGACATCGGCGACTTCGACGAAGTCGGCGTGATCGAAGTGCTGGTGAAACCCGGCGATACCGTCAAGGCGGAGCAGAGCCTCATCACCGTGGAGTCCGACAAGGCGTCGATGGAAATCCCGTCGAGCCACGCGGGCGTGGTCAAGGAGCTCAAGGTGAAGCTGGGCGACAAGGTGAGCGAGGGCACGGTGGTGCTCACGCTCGAAGCCTCGGGCGCGGCAGCGGCCCCGGCTCCTTCCGAACCAAAACAGGCTCTAGCGCCCGCTGCAGCTGCGCCAACAGCTCCTAAAATAGAAGCAGCCAGCTTTGGCGGCAACGCCGACCTGGAGTGCGACGTGCTCGTGCTCGGCGGCGGCCCCGGCGGCTACAGCGCTGCCTTCCGCGCGGCGGACCTGGGCCTCAAGGTGGTCCTGGTCGAGCGCTACGCCACCCTGGGCGGCGTGTGCCTGAACGTGGGCTGCATCCCCTCCAAGGCGCTGCTGCACGTGGCGGCGGTGGTCGATGAAGTCAGCCACCTGAAGGCGGCCGGCATCGAGTTCGGCGCGCCGCAGGTCAACATCGACACGCTGCGCGGCCATAAGGAAAAGGTCATCGGCAAACTGACCGGCGGCTTGGCCGCCATGGCCAAGATGCGCAAGGTGACCACCGTGCGCGGCCTGGGCAGTTTCGTGGGCGCGAACCACCTCGAAGTGGAGGAAACCACGGGCACCGGCCAGGAGAAGACGGGCGGCAAGAAGGTCATCGCCTTCCAGCGCGCCATCATCGCTGCCGGCAGCCAGGCCGTGCGCCTGCCCTTCATGCCCGACGACCCGCGCGTGGTGGATTCCACCGGCGCGCTGGCGCTGGCGGGCGTGCCCAAGCGCATGCTCATCCTGGGCGGCGGCATTATCGGCCTGGAAATGGGCACGGTGTACAGCACCCTGGGCGCGCGCCTGGACGTGGTGGAGATGATGGACGGCCTGATGCAGGGCGCCGACCGCGACCTCGTCAAGGTCTGGCAGAAGATGAACGCCCACCGCTTCGACAACATCATGTTGAAGACCAAGACGGTGGGCGCCGAAGCCACGGCCGAGGGCATCAAGGTCACGTTCGCGCCAGCGGAAGAGGGCGGCACCGCACCCGAGCCGCAGGTGTACGACTTGGTGCTGCAGGCCGTGGGCCGCACGCCCAACGGCAAGAAGATCGCTGCCGAGAAGGCCGGCGTCGCCGTCACGGACCGGGGCTTCATCAACGTCGACATCCAGATGCGCACCAACGTGCCGCACATCTTCGCCATCGGCGACATCGTGGGCCAGCCCATGCTGGCGCACAAGGCGGTGCACGAGGCGCACGTGGCGGCGGAAGTCATCGCCGGCGAACTGCAGGGCAATAAGGAACTGGCGGCAGCAGCCTTCAACGCCCGCGTGATCCCCAGCGTGGCCTACACCGACCCCGAAGTCGCCTGGGTGGGCCTGACCGAGGACCAGGCCAAGGCCCAGGGCATCAAGGTCAAGAAGGGCCTGTTCCCCTGGACCGCCTCCGGCCGCGCCATCGCCAACGGCCGCGACGAGGGCTATACCAAGCTGCTGTTCGACGACAGCCCCGAGGCCCACGGCCACGGCAAGATCCTGGGCGGCGGCATCGTGGGTACGCATGCGGGCGACATGATCGGCGAGATCGCCCTGGCCATCGAGATGGGTGCCGACGCGGTGGACATCGGCAAGACCATCCACCCGCACCCCACGCTGGGCGAGAGCATCGGCATGGCGGCGGAGATCGCGCACGGAAGCTGCACGGACGTGCCGCCGCAGCGCAAATAAACGCTACTGAATCCGTAGCTGGCCGCGCATGTCCTGCAAGGGCTGCGCGGCTGCTTTATGGATATTGGCTAAAATTAGCCCATGTCTCGCCCTTACGCCCAGATCAACCCGCGATGCTGCGCTGGCCGCGTGGGCCTGGACTGACCTTGCCCCTGGAATCCGTATCCCATAGCTGATCTCATGAGTTGGCTTGCCGTGGTTGATTGGCAAGCCAGTCCTGCTCGAACTGCATTGGGCTGACGCAGGCCAGCGTCGAGTGCAATCGAGCACGGTTGTACCAGAGCAGCCAGGCTATGGTTTCGTCCTTCGCCTCGCGCCTGGTCTTGAAGCGCTGGCCGTGCAGCCGCTCCACCTTCAATGACCCGAACAGCGTCTCGCTGCAGGCGTTGTCCCAGCAGTTGGCTTTGCGGCTCATCGAACTGGTGATGCCGCACGCCTTGAGCGCGTCCTGGAAGTCGTGGCTGGCGTACTGGCTGCCCCGGTCGCTGTGGAAGATCAACCCGGCCTGCTTGTGCGGGTGGCGCTTGAATCACGCCATGCGTAGCGCGTCGATCACGATGTCGCGCGTCATGTCACCCCGCAGCGACCAGCCCACCACCTGGCGGCTGAACAGGTCGATCACCACCGCCAGGAACAACCAGCCCTCGTCGGGCTGGCCTTGCGCACAAAGTGCTCGTGGTAGCCCGCTATGCTGATTCGCAGCACCCGGCATTGCACCGAGATCGGCCACACGCGTCGGTGGCGTTGGACGAAGGCGTACTTCACCGCTGCGCTTTCGCGAAGTACGCCGTCGCTTTTTCCAGGATGTCGCGCTCCATCTTCACACGCGCCAGTTCCGCGCGCAGCCGGCTGATCTCCATCTGCTCGGCGCTCACAGGCTTGCTGTCAGCGCCACTGAGCTTGCCTTCGCGCTGCGCCTTGACCCAGTTGAACAAGGTCTGCTCGACCACGCCCAAGGTGCGCGCTGCCGCCGCGATGCTCTGCCCGCCCTCAACCAGCCGCACTGCCTCTTGCTTGAATTCGAGCGTGTAGCGCGCTCTTGCCGTCTTCGTCATTTACGTCTTCCTTGCTTGCATTGAAACACTCAGCAAGGGATACGTCTTTCGGGGGCAAGGTCACTTGATGGACGTACCCCGCTCAGGCGGCTTGCGTCACGCGCGCCTGGTTGGCGGCGCCGCCATGCACTTCGGTCGCGATCACCTGGGCGGCGGCTTCCAGGGCCTTGGCCTTGGCCTCGGGGCCCATGCCCACGCCCTCGGCGCGCACGAAGCGCACGTCGGTCACGCCGAAGAAGCCCAGCACGGTCTGCAGATAGCTCTCTTGGTGCTCCATGGCGCGGCCCGCGTCGCTGGTCGAGTACATGCCGCCGCGGCTGGAGGCCACGATCACCGTCTTGCCCTTGGCCAGGCCCTCGGGGCCGTTGGCGGTGTAGCGGAAGGTGCGGCCCGGCTGGGCGATGCGGTCGATCCAGGCCTTGAGCTGGGTCGGAATGGTGAAGTTGTAGAACGGCGCGCCGATCACCACCACGTCGGCGGCCAGGAACTGCGCCACCAGGCGTTCGGACACGGCGTTCTCGCGCTGCTGGGCTTCGCTCAGGCCCTCGGTCTGGCCGGTGCGTGGGGCCATGGCGTCCATGGTGAAGTGGGCGGGGGCGTCCTGCACCAGGTCGAGGTACTGCACCTGCGTGCCGGGGTGGCTGGCTTTCCAGGCCTCGACGATCTGGGCCGAGAGCTGGCGGGAAACGGACTGGGCGCCGGTGATGGCGGAATCGATGTGCAGCAGTTGCATGGTGGCTCCTGAAAGAAAAAGGCCACGGTGGTGTGGCGATGGATGGATTGTGGATTGGCCCGCTGCTGTTGATAAGTAGGCTTTGATGCGATAGATTGTTCTGCTAGTGGAACGATGAAGGTACATGGCCATGCAGGACCTGAACGACATGCTGTATTTCGCCGAGGTGGCCGAGCGCGGAGGCTTTGCCGCGGCCGGGCGCGCGCTGGGCATCCCGAAGTCGCGCCTGTCGCGTCGCGTGGCCGAGCTGGAGGCGCAACTGGGCGTGCGCCTGCTGCAGCGCACCACGCGGCGCCTGGCGCTGACCGAGGTGGGCGAGGCCTACCTGCGCCACTGCCAGGCCATGCGCGAGTCGGCCGAGGCCGCGGCCGACCTGGTGGCCCAGGTGCAGACCGCGCCGCGCGGCACGGTGCGCGTGAGCTGCCCGGTTACGCTGGCGCAGACCGTGCTGGGCGAGCTGATGCCGGACTTCCTGGCGCGCTGCCCGCAGGTGCGCGTGGACATGCAGGTCAGCAACCGCGCGGTGAACCTGGTGGAGGAGGGCATCGACGTGGCGCTGCGCGTGCGTCCTACGCTGGACGACAGCGGCAGCATGGTCGTGAAACGGCTGGACAGCGCCCGCCAGGTGCTGGTGGCCAGCCCGGAGCTGATCGCCCGCCAGGGGCTGCCCGCCAGCCTCGACGATCTGGCGGGCATGGACAGCATCGCCATGTCGGCGCCCGATGGCAAGGCCGTCTGGGTGCTCTCGGGCCCGCACGGGGCGCAGCAGACGGTGCACCACAGCCCGCGCTACGTGGCCGACGACCTGCTCACGCTCAAGTTCGCGGCGCTGGCGGGCACGGGCATCTGCTGGCTGCCGGACTACATGTGCCATGAGGAAATCCGCGCGCGCCAGCTGGTGCACGTGTTGCCCGAGTGGGAGCCGCAGCAGGGCATCGTGCATGCGGTCTTTCCCTCGCGCCGCGGCCTGGCGCCGGCGGTGCGGCATTTTCTCGACTTCCTGGGCGAGACCATGCCCGGGCGCAGCAGCTGGGCCATGCGCGCGGCGGCGGCCCCGCAAACGTGAAACTGCGCTGAATACCGGCGCCCCGCGCTGCTTATCGGAGTGCGGGGCTTTCTTTGCGGCGACAATGCAACAAATTGCTACATGAGTGCCGCAGCCATCGTGACCACGCACCCCATTGACCAGGACATCGCCCAGGCCCGCAACCTGCCCGCCGTGCGCGCCATCATCATTCCGCCGTGCCCCGAGGCCTTGCAGAAGCTGATGCGGATCGTGCACAGCGGCGAGCCCGAGATGGGGCCGCTGGACCAGCTCGCTTCCTCCGACGTGGCGCTGGCCGCCGCGCTGATCCGCCAGGCCAACAGCCCGCTGCACGGGCTGGTGCAGCCGGTGCAGACCGTGGGCATGGCGCTCACCGTGCTCGGGCTGCGGCCGGCGCTGGAGTTGATGACGGCGTTCATCACCCGCCATGCGCTGCAGGTGCGTTCGCCGCTGCTGGAGCATTTCTGGGAAAGCTCGCAGCGCCGCGCCATCGCCTGCGAGCACATCGGCGCGCAGCTCTACAACCTGCCGCCGGGCCTGGGCTACAGCTTCGGGCTGTTCTGCCATGTGGGCTTTCCGGTGCTGCTCAAGGCCGTGCGCGGCTACGCCAGCACCGTGACGGAGGCGCTGGCGCGCAAGGACCGCACCTTCACCCAGACCGAGAACGCCAACCACCGCACCGACCATGCCGTGGTCGGCGCCATCGTGGCGCGCACTTGGCACCTGCCCGGGGACGTGGCCCAGGCCATCTGGCTGCACCACGACTTCGCCTGCCTGCAGGACGAACGCTTCCCGCTGGTGGTGCGCCAGCTGGTGGCGCTGGGGGCGCTGGCCGATTTCCTGGTGTACCAGCACGAGGGCCTGGAGCCCGCGCGCGAGTGGCACCAGTACGGCCAGGCGTGCCTGGACTTCCTGCAGGTGTCGCGCGACGAACTGGACCACTGGATCGACCAGTTGCATCCGGCGCTGGACGCAGTGGGGCGCTGACGGGATTTCTTGCTCTTGTATTGATAGCTTCTGGCGCTTGCTGCAAAAGGGTTTGAGCCGATTTTTGACATATTTCCACTGCGCCGCATGGTTCTTTATTCCAAATTTCGATTAATTAACAAAAATATATTCGTTTGAGTTTTATGCAGCGCCCGGGACAATGCCCGATCCTTAGCAATCCCTTGGCGATACCTGCATGAACTCCTCCCGACTCAAGACCCTGGTGGCCGCCCTGGCCCTGACGCTCGGCGGCGCGGCTTTTGCGCAAAACCAGTTGCTCAACGTCTCCTACGACGTGGCGCGCGAGTTCTACAAGGACTACAACGCCGCCTTCGCCGCCCACTACAAGAAGACCACCGGCAAGGACGTGAAGGTGGACCAGTCGCACGCCGGCTCCAGCGCCCAGGCGCGCGCCGTGAACGACGGGCTGGACGCCGACGTGGTGACGTTCAACACCACGACCGACGTGGAGTTCCTGGCGAACAACGGCGTGGTGGCCAAGGACTGGGCCAAGCGCTTTCCCAACGACGCATCGCCCACCACCTCGACCATGCTGTTCCTGGTGCGCAACGGCAACCCGAAGAACATCAAGGACTGGGACGACCTCATCAAACCTGGCGTGCAGGTGGTGGTGGTGAACCCCAAGACCGGCGGCAACGGCCGCTACGCCTACCTGGCCGCCTGGGGCTCGGTGCGCGAGAAGGGCGGCAGCGATGCGCAGGCGGCCGATTTCGTCGGCAAGTTCTACAAGAACGTGCCGGTGCTGGCCAAGGGCGGGCGCGACGCGACCAGCATCTTCCTGCAGCGCAACATCGGCGACGTGCTCATCACCTTCGAGTCGGAAGTGGTGTCGGTGGATCGCGAATTCGGCAAGGGCAAGGTCGATGCCGTGTACCCCTCGGTCAGCATCACGGCCGAGAACCCCGTGGCCGTGGTCGAGCGCACCGTGGCCAAGAAGGGCACGGGCGAACTGGCCAAGGCCTACCTGGACTACCTGTACTCCGACGAGGCGCAGGAAATCGCGGCCAAGCACGCCATCCGTCCGCGCTCCGAGGCGGTGCTGAAGAAGCACGCCGACCAGTTCAAGCCCATCAAACAGTTCACCGTGGCCAAGTACTTCGGCTCGCTGTCTGAAGCGCAGAAGGTGCACTTCAACGACGGCGGCCAGTTCGACAAGCTCTACACGCCCGGCAAGTAAGCGCGCCATGACCACGCTAGCGCTGGGCACGGCCCAGCTCCCGAAGCGCGCGCCCAAGCGCGTGCTGCCCGGCTTCGGCCTGACGCTGGGCTACACGCTGTTCTACCTGAGCGTCATCGTGCTGATCCCGCTGTCGGCGCTGGTGTTCAAGACCTTCTCGCTCACCTGGGAGCAGTTCTGGGCCGCCATCAGCGCGCCGCGCGTGCTGGCTTCGTACCGGCTGACGTTCGGCGCGTCGTTCATCGCCGCCTGCGTCAACCTGGTGTTCGGCCTGCTCATCGCCTGGGTGCTGGTGCGCTACCAGTTCCCGGGCAAGAAAGTGGTCGATGCGCTGGTGGACCTGCCCTTCGCGCTGCCCACGGCCGTGGCCGGCATCTCGCTCACCGCGCTGCTGGCGGGCAATGGCTGGATCGGCCAGTACCTGGAGCCGCTGGGCATCCAGCTGGCGTTCAACCCCAACGGCATCGTGATCGCTCTGATCTTCATCGGCCTGCCATTCGTGGTGCGCACCGTCCAGCCCGTGCTGGAGGACACCGAGAAAGAGCTGGAGGAAGCCGCCACCAGCCTGGGCGCCACGCGCTGGCAGATCTTCACCCAGGTGATCCTGCCGGCGATCACGCCCGCGCTGCTCACGGGCTTCGCCATGGCCTTCGCGCGCGCCGTGGGCGAGTACGGCTCGGTCATCTTCATCGCAGGCAACATGCCCATGGTTTCCGAAATCACGCCGCTCATCATCATCGGCAAGCTGGAGCAGTACGACTACGCCGGCGCCACCGCCGTGGCCGTGGTGATGCTGGTCATCTCCTTCGTCATGCTGCTGGTCATCAACGCGCTGCAGGCCTGGCAGCGCCGCCACGCGGGGATGCCGGCATGAGTGGCATCGACACCGCAACCGCGCTGCCCACGGGCGCGCCAGCCGCCGCCACCGGCGGGCACACGGCGCCGCGCCGCCGCGCCCAGGCCGGCACGACCGAGGCGCGCTGGGTCCAGTGGCTGCTCATCGGCGTGGCCCTGGCGTTCCTGCTGCTGTTCCTGGTGCTGCCGCTCGCGGCGGTGTTCACCGAGGCGCTGCGCAAGGGGCTGGATGCCTACCTGGCCGGGCTGCGCGAGCCCGACGCCTGGTCGGCCATCCGGCTCACGCTGGTCACGGCGCTGATTGCCGTGCCGCTGAACCTGGTGTTCGGCGTGGCGGCGGCCTGGGCCATCGCCAAGTACGAGTTCAAGGGCAAGGCGCTGCTGACCACGCTGATCGACCTGCCGTTCTCCATCTCGCCCGTGGTGGCGGGCCTGATGTACGTGCTGGTGTTCGGCGCCAACGGCTGGTTCGGCCCCTGGCTGGCGGCGCACGACATCAAGATCATCTTCGCCGTGCCGGGCATCGTGCTGGCCACCGTGTTCGTCACCTTCCCGTTCATCGCGCGCGAGCTGATCCCGCTGATGCAGGCGCAGGGCAACGACGAGGAGCAGGCCGCCGTGGTGCTGGGCGCCAGCGGCTGGCAGACCTTCTGGCACGTGACGCTGCCCAACATCAAGTGGGGCCTGCTGTACGGCGTGATCCTGTGCAACGCGCGCGCCATGGGCGAGTTCGGCGCGGTGTCGGTCGTTTCCGGCCACATCCGCGGGCAGACCAACACCATTCCGCTGCACGTGGAGATTCTCTACAACGAGTACCAGTCGGTGGCGGCCTTCGCCGCCGCCTCGCTGCTGGCGCTGCTGGCCCTGGTCACGCTGCTCATCAAGACGGTGGCCGAGTGGAAGAACGAGCAAGAGATGAAGGCCGCCGCCGCGCTGCCGCCCGAACGCCCGAATACCCCATGAAAATGGCCCCTAGGGCTTATGGATAAAGCGCTGAAAGCTATTAATTTATGAGCATCGAAATCCGCAACGTCAGCAAGCAGTTCGGCGACTTCCAGGCGCTGAAGGACGTCAGCCTGAACATCGACTCGGGCGAACTCATCGCGCTGCTCGGCCCCTCGGGCTGCGGCAAGACCACGCTGCTGCGCATCATCGCCGGGCTGGAAACGCCCGACACCGGCACCATCCACTTCAGCGGCGAAGACACCACCGACGTGCACGTGCGCGAGCGCGGCGTGGGCTTCGTGTTCCAGCACTACGCGCTGTTCCGCCATATGACGGTGTTCGACAACGTGGCCTTCGGCCTGCGCATGAAGCCGCGCAAGGAGCGGCCCAGCGAGGCCCAGATCCGCCAGAAGGTGATGGACCTGCTGAAGCTCGTGCAGCTCGACTGGATCGCCGACCGCTACCCCTCGCAGCTCTCGGGCGGGCAGCGCCAGCGCATTGCCCTGGCGCGCGCGCTGGCCGTGGAGCCCAAGGTGCTGCTGCTCGACGAGCCCTTCGGCGCGCTCGACGCCAAGGTGAGAAAAGAGCTGCGAAGGTGGCTGCGCCGCCTGCACGACGAATTGCACGTGACCAGCATCTTCGTCACGCACGACCAGGAGGAGGCGCTGGAGGTGGCCGACCGCGTGGTCGTCATCAACAAGGGCCGCATCGAGCAGGAGGGCACGCCCCAGCAGGTGTGGGACAACCCGGCCAGCCCGTTCGTCTACGGCTTCCTGGGCGACGTGAACCTGTTCCATGGCCGCGCGCACGAGGGCACTGTGCACGTGCAGGGCGGCATGGCCATCGACTCGCCCGAGCATGCCGGCGCACAGAACGCCAGCGCCCTGGCCTACGTGCGCCCGCACGACCTGGACGTGCAGCGCCACCAGCCCGGGCAGGCGCCGGGGCAGGGCATCGTGGCGCGGCTGGAGCGCGCCATCGTCGTCGGCCCGATCGCGCGGCTGGAACTTCTGGCCGCCGGGGGCCCCAAAGCAACGGACAATGCAGGCCCGCAGACCCTGATCGAAGCGCAAATCGCTGCGCAGCAGTTCAGGGAGATGGGGTTGCAGGAGGGGGAAACCGTCGTGGTCACGCCGCGCCGGGCCCGTGTTTTTCTGGACGAGGCCGCCGGTATCTGACCCACCGCACGGCCGGCCCGTCCGGTGCCTTGAAGGAATCGATACCGTGTTGAGTTTGTTGGACAAATGCCCGCGCCGCCTGCTGGCGCTCATCAGCGTGGCCTGTGTGGGCCTGCTGGCCTTCGGCATGTACCTGCAGTACGGGGTGGGGCTGGAGCCTTGCCCCATGTGCATCGTGCAGCGCTACGCGCTGATTGCCGTGGCTATCTTCACCGGCCTGGCCAGCGCCCGGGCCGGCAAGGGCTGGCGGGCGTCCTGGAGCGTGCTGGCGCTGGCATTCGCCGGGTTCGGCGCCTTTACCGCCGCGCGCCAGAGCTGGCTGCAGTGGTTCCCGCCCGAGTTCGCCACCTGCGGGCGCGATTTCTACGGCATGATCGAGAACTACTCCCTGAGCCGCGCCATTCCCATGATCTTCCGTGGTTCCGGCGACTGCACGGCGGTGGACTGGACCTTCCTCGGCGGCTCCATCGCCAACTGGTCCTTCGTCTGCTTCGTGCTCATCGGCGTGGTGCTGCTGGCCCTGCTGGCACGCAGCCGCAAGGCCTGATTCCACCACTCCCATATCGCGCCCCCGGGCCCCCGGGCCCCCGGCATGCCGGGGGCTTTTTGCTTTTTCCCCTACCATGGCAGGCTGCATTCCCAGGGGAGGGGAGCGCCATGGATTCGACACAACACCTGCTGGAGCGGCTGGAGCAACTGCACCGCATTGGCGCCGCGCTGTCGCGCGAGCGTGACATCCACCGCCTGCTCGAAAGCATTCTGGAGGCCGCCAAGCGGCTGCTGGGGGCCGACGGCGGCACGCTGTACCGCGTGACCGAGGATGGCGCGGCGCTGCGCTTCGCCATCGTGCGCACCGACTCGCTGGGCCTGCGCCTGGGCGGTGCGTCGGACGATGCGCCGCAGTTTCCCGACCTGCCGCTGTGCCTGCCCGGCGGCGCCCCGAACGACAGCCTGGTGGCCGTGCACGCGGCGGTGCACGACCGCACCATCAACATCGCCGACGCCTATTGCCAGCAGCATTTCGACTTCTCCGGCACGCGCGCCTTCGACGAGCGCACCGGCTACCGCTCGCGGTCGTTCCTGACGGTGCCGATGAAGAACCATGAGAACGAGCTCATCGGCGTGCTGCAGCTCATCAACGCCACCGACCCGGCCACGGGCCAGGTGCGCGCCTTTACCGCGCAGGACCAGCGCCTGGCCGAGTCGCTGGCCTCGCAGGCCGCGATCGCGCTGAGCAACCGCCAGCTCATCACGCAGCTTGAGACTCTGTTCGAGTCCTTCGTCCAGCTCATCAACCTGGCCATCGACGAAAAATCGCCCTACACCGGGGGCCACTGCCAGCGCGTGCCGGCGTTGACCATGCTGCTGGCCGAGGCCGCGCACGCCACCACCGAGGGGCCGCTGGCGCAATTCGCCATGGGCGAGCGCGACCGCTACGAGCTGAAAATGGCCGGCCTGCTGCACGACTGCGGCAAGATCACCACGCCCGTGCACGTGGTGGACAAGGCCACCAAGCTGCAGACGCTGTACGACCGCATCGGCCTGGTCGATACGCGCTTCGAGGTGCTCAAGCGCGATGCGCGCATCGACATGCTGCGTCGCCAACTGGCGCTGCGCCCCGTGGCCGATGCGTACGCCGAAGCCCAACTGCAGGCCACGCTGGAGCGGCAGTTGCAGGCGCTGGACGAGGAACGCGACTTCCTGCGCCGCTGCAACCGTGGCGTGGAGGCCATGCCCGAGGCCGACCAGCAGCGCGTGCGCGCCATCGGGCAAACGCGGCAGTGGCGCAATCCCGACGGCGTGACCACGGCGCTGCTCACCGCCGAGGAGCAGCACAACCTGACGATCCGCTCGGGCACGCTGACCCAGGCGGAGCGCGACGTGATCAACCACCACATCGTCTCCACCATCAAGATGCTGGAGAGCCTGCCCTGGCCGCGCCACCTGCGCAATGTGCCCGAGTACGCCGGCGGGCACCACGAACGCATGGACGGCCGAGGCTACCCGCGCGGCCTGACGCGCGAGCAGATGTCGTGGCAGGCGCGCATGCTGGGCATCGCCGACATCTTCGAGGCCCTCACCGCCGCCGACCGGCCGTACAAGCAGGGCATGAAGCTGTCGCAGGCGCTGGCCATCATGCGCCGCATGGCCGATGGCGGCCACATCGACCCCGACCTGTTCACGGTGTTCCTGCGCCAGCAGGTGTACCTGCGCTATGCCGAGCGTTTTCTCGACCCCGGCCAGATCGACGCGGTGGACGTGCAGCGGCTGCTGCACCCCGCTATGCCACTGGATTGAGCATGCATAGACGAACTTTCATCACCGCCGCCGCCTGCCTGGCAGGGACCGCGCAGGCCGGCCAGGACCGCGCCACGCGCGCCTTGCTGCGCGCACTGCGCGGCATCGAGCAGGGCGTGGGCGGGCGCCTCGGGGTGGCGGCGCTCGACACCGGCACGGGCCGCCTGGCCGCGCACCGGGGCGGCGAGCGCTTTGCGCTGTGCAGCACCTTCAAGCTGCTGCTGGCGGCGCAGGCGCTGCACCGCGTGGATCGCGGGGTGGAGCAACTGGAGCACCGCATCGCCTACGGCCAGGCCGACCTGCTCGAATACGCCCCGGTGACGCGGGCGCATGCCAGCGGCGCGGGCCTCACGGTGGCCGAACTGTGCGAGGCCGCGATGGCCTGGAGCGACAACACCGCCGCCAACCTGCTGCTGGCCCGCCAGGGCGGCCCACAGGCGCTGACGGACTGGCTGCGCACGCTGGGCGACCCCGCCACGCGGCTGGACCGCAGCGAGCCCGCGCTCAACGACGTGCCCCCGGGCGACGTGCGCGACACCACCACGCCCGAGGCCATGGCGCGTACGCTGCAGGCCGTGGCGCTGGGCGAGGCGCTGACCCCCGCCTCGCGCGAACGGCTGCAGGGCTGGATGCTGGGCTGCCGCACGGGCGACCAGCGCCTGCGCGCGGGCATGCCGCCCGGCTGGCGCATCGGCGAGAAGACCGGCACCGGCCCGCGCGGCACCAGCAACGACATCGGCGTGCTCTGGCCCCCGGGCCGCGCCCCGGTGGCGCTGGCCTGCTACCTCACCGGCAGCACGGCCGATGGCGCGCGGCGCGATGCGGCCATTGCCGAGGTGGGGCGGCGCGTGGCGCAGTGGGTGGCCTCAATGCCTGCTTGAGAAGGCATGGTGTTTCACTTCACGGCAAGCGCCTGTGCGATGCCTTCGGCGAGCGTTTGCGGCACGCCTGCCTCGGCCGCGAAGCGGGGCCATTGCGCCACCGCCGCCCGCACGCCGGCGACGATGTCCTTGCACACGCCCAGCAGTTCGTAGCGGTCGGCGACTTCACGGAAGTCCTGCTCCGTGATGCCCTCGAACTTGCCGTTCACCGACATCAGGTGCTGCTTGAGCCACTTGTTCCCGGGGTTGAAGGCGAAGGTGATGTCGTAGGCGGGGGCCAGCTCCCAGGCGTGGCCCTGGCGCAGCAGGAAGGAGAAGTTCTTGGTGTGGTCGTCGTGGTTGGCGGCCAGCACGTTGAAGACCATGCGCCGCAGGATCTCTTCCAGGGCAGGGCGGCCCAGGCCCAGCGCCCGCGCGGTCTGGAACAACTGGTGGTAGCTGTGGACGCCGATCTGGTTGAAGTCCAGGTGGGCCATCGCGCACAGCGTTTGCATGTGGTGGCGCTCGTTGCCGCTGCGGTCGAAACGCCGGGTCATGAAATGCGCCCGGCCTTCTTCCTCCAGCAGATGGCACTCGGACATGGTGATTCCCGCCGCCTTGGCCATGAGGGAATAGGCGTATTCGATCCGTCCGTAGTTGCGGCCCTCGCCCAACTGCGCGTCGGCGCCGATGCCGTCGAATTTGAGCAGCCAGGCCTGGAAGCCCTCGGGAATGTCGAACTGGCCCGTGCGCACCTCCTGCGTGTGCGGATTCCAGGCGATGGCCGCCTTGGCGCGGGCGCCGCCCGCCGAGGTGCCCACCTGGATGATCTGGCGCAGGGCCTCGCCCGCGTGGTCGCTGCGGTCGAAGCTGCCGTGGATGGCGCTGCGCGCCTGCGCCACCAGGTGCGACATCTGCAGCGCCGAGGGCGGCGTTTTCGAGGGGCCGCGGCTGGGCTTGAACGTCAGGGCCCCCATGGAGCGCTGTCCCATGTAGGCGAGCCGGTCCAGCGCGGTGATGCTGGCGCTGCCCATGCCCCGGTCGGCCATCCAGGCGTTGATCAGGGCATTGCCAAACTTGTCTGGCAAGGCATCGGCGATCAGGGCCGGCAGGCGCTGGAAGGTCTCGACGGGCAGGTTCAGGAATTCGAAGGGCTCGGTGCCTTGCGCCAGTGGCATTTGCAGCGGAGCGAGCTCGATGCCCGAGCGCAGGAACGCAGGCTCGTACTCGAAGGCGTAGAACCCGGAATCGGGGTTGAGCGCTACGGCGCCGACCTTCTTGCCCCAGATCTCGACGCTGACGGCTTGCACCGGCTTGAACGAGGCCATCTACCGGTCCTTGGACTGGAGGGGCGCCAGCACGCTGCGGCTGCCGCGCTGGCGCCGGGGCTTGCCTTGGGCGATTTGCAGGGGGCTGATCTTCACGGGCGGGCGCAGGCTGGCCAGCCAGTCCGCACGCCCGAGGGCGACGACCACCCGGATGAGCGACTCCACGCGCCCGCCGCGCCCGGTCTCGAGGGCGCGGATGGTCTGGTCGGAAACCCCGGCCCGGAGGGCCAGATCCGCCATCGTGACGTTCTTGCGCAACCGCTCCGCCCGCAGTTGCTCGCCCAGCCAGGATTCGAGCTCGGCAGGTGTCGAGCTGATATTCGTAAGGGATGGAAATGCAGAGTTCATAGCGGACTTTTCCATGAAGCTATGCAATTTTATAGTTTATGTCTCATCTGGTAAAGAGAAGATGAAGCTGACTAAACTATGAAAATTCAATGGTCTTTTGGCATTTTCGGCCCAACCAATGAAAAGGCATGTGTTATGAAGGTGTGTGCTGCAGGGCCCGCCGGGGCTTGCCCTGGGCGCCCTTGAAGCGTGTGGGCGCCCAGCGCGTGTTCAGAGCCGCTTCACCAGCACCTGGCTCTTGCGGTCCCAGTTGTACTTGCGCTTGCGCGCCTCGGGCAGCCAGTTGGGATCGACGGGGGCGAAGCCGCGCTTGAGGAACCAGTGCATGGTGCGCGTGGTGAGCACGAACAGGCTTTGCAGCCCCTGGTTGCGCGCGCGCTGCTCGATGCGCTTGAGCAGCTTCTCGCCGTCGCCCGTGCCCTGGCTGTGCGGCGAGACCGTCACGGCCGCCATCTCGCCCGTGCGCGCCTCGGGGTAGGGGTAGAGCGCCGCGCAGCCGAAGAGCACGCCGTCGTGCTCGATGATGGTGTAGTTGGCGATGTCGCGCTCGATCTCGGTGCGGTCGCGCTTGACCAGCGTGCCGTCCTTCTCGAACGGCTCGATCAGCTGCAGGATGCCCGCCACGTCGTCGGCCGTGGCCTCGCGCAGCTCCTCCAGCTTCTCATCGACCACCATGGTGCCGATGCCGTCGTGCACGTAGATCTCCAGCAGCAGCGCGCCGTCCACGGCGAACGGGATGATGTGGCTGCGCTCCACACCGCCCTCGCACGCCTTGACGCAGTGGCGCAGGTAGAAGGCCGTGTCCGTGGGCTTGTGGCTGTCGGGCACGCTGGCCAGCATGCGGCGCGCCTGGGCCAGCGGCAGCTCGGTGTCGATGGGGTTGTCCTCGCCGGGCGGCTCCTCGGGGCGCATGCGGATGCCGGGCACCTCGGCCATGAACAGCAGCTTGTCGGCCTTGAGTGCCGTGGCCACCGAGGTGGCGACTTCCTCCATGGCCAGGTTGAAGGCCTCGCCGGTGGGCGAGAAGCCGAAGGGCGAGATCAGCACCAGCGCATCCATGTCCAGGCCACGCTGGATGCCCGCCACGTCCACCTTGCGCACCACGCCGGTGTGCTGGAAGTCCACGCCGTCGAGGATGCCCACCGGCCGCGCGGTGATGAAGTTGCCCGAGATCACGCGCACCGTGGAGCCCGCCATGGGCGTGTTGGGCAGGCCCTGGCTGAAGGCCGCCTCGATCTCGTAGCGCAACTGGCCCGCGGCCTCCTGGGCGCAGTCCAGCGCCACCGAGTCGGTGATGCGCATGCCGTGCGAGTAGCGCTCCTCGTGCCCCTTGGCGGCGAGCTGCTCGTTCACCTGGGGCCGGAAGCCGTGCACCAGCACGATCTTCACGCCCATGGCCTGGATCATGGCCAGGTCCTGCGCGATGACCGGCAGCTTGCCCGCGGCGATGGCCTCGCCCGGCAGCCCGATGACGAAGGTCTGGTGGCGGAACTTGTGGATGTACGGCGCGACCGAGCGGAACCAGGGGACGAAGGTGAAGTTGAAGACGGCGGACATGGGCGGCGTGAACGGCGTGGGCAACGGAAAAAGGCGGAAAAAATGCCTGCGCTCCGCGCGCCAGCAGGCTTGGTGCGGGGATGGCAGGCAGGTTCAGCGCGCAGTGTAGCGGCAGTGTGCCGGGTGCGCAGGGCGCTGGGGGCAGTGCTGCGAAAAATGTAGCTGCTGGCGCTTGCCACGCGGGCATTCCAGGTGCTTTTGGCACCAAAATCCGCGATGGACAAGCGCTACAAGCTATCGAAAAGAGAGCGCAGGCGGGCCGGCGGGGCGCTGGCGCGGCGGCGTGCGCGGGGCCGGCCGCGCGTCGCGCCAGCGCAGGGCCCAGCGCTCCACGGTGTAGAACGACAGCGCCGCCAGCGCCAGCGAAATCGCCAAGCCCAGCGCCACGGTGAGCGACCAGTGCAGGTCGGTGCGCAGGTAGCGCACCACCGGGTAGTGCCACAGGTAGACGCCGTAGGAGAGCCTGCCCACCCACACCAGCGCCGGGGCGCGCAGCATCTCGTGCAGCAGCGTGTGCTCGCGCTGCACGGCCAGCAGCGCCATCAGCGTGCCGCCTTCCACCACGGTGATGCCCCAGACCATGGCGTCCATGTTGTCCCACGAGTGGGCCATGAGCAGCGGCACCGCGAACACCAGCCACATGCCGTGCGCCATGCGCTGGCGCAGCGCGCCGAACCAGGCGGGCTGCTCGCGCAGCAGGCAGGCCAGCAGGCTGCCCATGAGCAGGCCCGAGGCGCGCGTGTCGAAGCGGAAGAACACCTCGTAGAACTGCTGGCCCTGTTCCACCCACAGCACGCGCCAGGCCCAGGCCAGCACGCACAGCAGCAGCACGGGGCGCCAGACCTTGCCCGGGGGCACGCGGCGCACCAGCAGCGCCAGCAGCGGCGGCCACAGCAGGTAGAAATGCTCCTCTACTGACAGCGACCACATGTGCAGCAGCTTGTCGGGCTGGTCGAAGAAGGCGATGCCGTAGTCGGCCAGGTAGAGCACGGCCACCAGCGCGTCGGCGTACATGTCGTCCAGGCCGGGCCACAGCAGCGGCGCCACCAGGCAGTACACGGCCAGGAACAGCAGCAGCGCCGGCATCAGGCGCAGGAAGCGGCGGCGGAAGAAGCGCAGGTAGTCGATGCGGCCCGTGCCCTGCAGCTCCTGCAGCAGCAGCGAGGTGATGAGGTAGCCGCTGAGCACGAAGAAGATGTCCACGCCGTAGAAGGCGCCCTCGAACATCGGCGCATGGGCGTGCGACAGCAGCACCAGCACGATGGCGACGGCGCGCAGCCCGTCCAGTGCGGGGTTGTAGGGCAGCCCGATGCGGCCCGGGGGAGGGGACTGTGGAACCTCGGCCAAAACCTGGCACCTCCTGAAAACATCGTGGGATGGATGCCCGGGCGGCGCTGCAGCGCAGGAACGACACCGGGAGCGGGGGAGTGGCGGCAACTGCCGCCAGGGGTTTCCGGCATGCGGCTGGCGCATGCCCATTCGGGTAAACCCGAAAGCGGCGGATTGTAGTCAGATCGTGTCAAGAATGTGTAAACAAGGGCGACGGGCGCGGGTGCCTCCGCCGCTGCGGCCTGCATCACCACCTATGGGTTACACCTAGTGACGTGTCTGCGTGCCTCAGTTACACATCCAGAAGGTTGGGACGGTTCCTCACGGATGCGCCTGCATTGTTTACAACGCCAGTGGATTCGTCGCATCGAAGGGGTGAAGCAAGGCCGCTCCATGGGGTGAGCCGTTTGCAGAAGGAGGGGTGAGCGATGACCGGAAAGTATTCAACTGGGGCCTGCTCCGCCGGCGAATGCCATGGATAAGCCTCCACCGAATGACTCAAGCGACCTGATTGCCGACCGAAGGCGAAAGCTTGTCAAAGGCAAGGCGGCGATTGCCGCGCAACTCCCCACCGATGGCAGCGATGTCTGGGGTCTGGCGCTTTCCGGGGGCGGCATCCGCAGTGCGACTTTCAGCCTGGGCTTGCTGCGCGGGCTGGCGCAACAGAAACTGCTCAACCGCTTCGACGTGCTGTCAACCGTTTCGGGCGGAGGCTATGTCGGCAGCGCGCTCGGCCGGCTCTATGTGCGCGAGCAACAGAGCCAGGCCGCGCAATCGCAGCCGTCCTCTGCGGCGCCCGCGCCTCCGGTGGCCGACCGGGTGGAAGCGGCGATGGCCCATGTCGAACGCACCTGGTTCGGCTGGTGGCTGAGATCCAACGGACGTTACCTGGCGCCCGCTGGATTCACCGACCGGCTGTTCGCCATCACCATCTGCCTGCGCAACCTCCTGGCATTGCACTTCGAGTTCGGACTCCTGGCCGTGCTGGCCGGATGCCTGTTGGCCGCCGTGGATCTCGGTGTATGGCAGGGCATTGCGGCAAACGGTTATCCGCTCGGCACGGTCACGCCACTTCTGAAACCGTGGCTTCCTACGGCATGGCTGCTGCTTCCGGTTGTCTTGCTGTTCGCGCTGCACTGGGTGTTCGCCTACTGGGACACCCAGTGGGTTGCCAAGCGGTTTGGCCGGTACTTTGCCTGGAAAGCGGCTTTGTGCGTGGCGCTGCTGGCTGCGGCGCTGACCATCTGCGGCCTGGCCGCTCCATCCGCAGGGCAGGGGACCGTGACCCTTTTCCGCCTTCTGCCTGGCGTGGCGTTCGTGGTCGTTCTGCTCTTGGCCACTTCTGCGCTGGATGCCTGGTGCACCTGGCGCGGTTTGGTAAGGCAAGCCCGTGACGCGCCGGTGGATGATGTCTTGGCGGAGATGCGCAACCAATTGACCTCGCGGCTGATGTGGTGCCTCGGAATCGGCGCACTCATTCTGGCGCTGGGCGTTGCCGAGCGTCTGGCATGGCTGCTGGCATTCGAGTCGAGAATTTTCCAGACGCTTGACCTCGGCATCGTGCTGGCCGTTTTGGCTGGCGCCGCGCAGGCCGTGGTGACAAGCCTTGGCAAGCGCAAGACCCAGGAGCAGCAGCGCGCGGAGCAGTCCAGCCCCCTCGCGCTCTATCTTCTGCAAGGGGTCGGCTATCTGTTCACGGCGGCGCTTTTTGTCTGCTGGGTGTCGCTGGTGCTGAAAATCAGCTTCGGCCCGGTGTTTCCAGACCTTGGCAAGCCCGGTGGCGTACCGCAGCCGCTGCACTTCGGCGCGGGCTGGCTGGCCTTGCTCTGCGTCTTTGTCCCGCCTGCACTCTATGTCGTGGCCACGGGATCGAACCTGGGGTTTCTGAACCTGTCTTCCCTGCACACCTTCTACAAGGCACGGCTGGTTCGCACTTGGTTCGGCGCGACCAACCCGGAGCGGTTCCGGGACCGTGGCGTCGCTTCGGCCCTTCAAACCATCCATGCGAACGAACTCACCACGAGCAAGGTGGAGAATGTCGGCAAGGTCGCCGCAGGGGATGACATCCTGCTCAAGGACTACGCGCCGCACCTCGCCGGCGGCCCCGTCCACATCATCAACACCTGCGTGAACCAGACGGCGGACCCCAAGGGCAGGCTGTTCAACCGTGACCGCAAGGGCTTGCTCCTGAGCGTGCGTTCCGGCGGCGCTTCACGGCTCAGCCAAGAGGGCTGGAGAGATGAGTTCAAGGGGATTGGCAAGCTCAGCGTCGGCGGATGGGCCGCCATCTCCGGCGCTGCGGCGGCACCGGGCCTGGGTTACCGCACCCAGCGGGGATTGGCGGCGCTGCTCACCTTTGCGGGGGTGCGGCTGGGATACTGGCTGTCGCAATACGAGCGGGCAGGAGAACGCCCCTCCATCTACACCCTATTGGCCAGGGCGAAAGAGAAGCCGCGTGCGCTGCTCCGGGAAATGTCCGCGACATTCAGCGCGGGCGCCACGGACGACTGGTTCCTCAGCGACGGCGGGCACTTCGAGAACACCGCTGTGTACGCGCTGCTTCTCGAACGTGCCAGCGTGATCGTTCTCGCAGACTGCGGAGCCGATCCCGGCTATTCGTTCGAGGATGTGGAAAACCTGGTGCGCAAGGCGCGCATCGACCTGGGCGTCACCATCACCTTTCGCCAGCCGCGCGACCTGTCGTCTGTTCCGCCGACGGTGCCTTTCAGCCTTTTCAATGCCTGGCGCAAAAGTCGCAGGTACTTCGGTTCGCTGCAGGAGCTTGCGCAGGACGGCGGCAGCGCCTGCCTGGCGCTCGCCACGGTCGACTATCCAGACGTGGCCTCGCAGGCGCCGGGGATTCTCGTTCTGGTCAAGCCCAATACCTGCACATCGGTGGCGCTGGATGTGGCGAACTACAAGCGCCAGCACCCGCGGTTTCCACAGGAATCCACGGGCGATCAATTCTTCAGCGAAAACCAGTGGGAGTCCTATTTCTCATTGGGCACCGACCTTGGCAAGCACCTTTCCCATGATTTGCTGGCCCCATTGCGGACGCACCTCGATGCGGTATTCGACCTGGGCGGCAGTGGGCCGGCCTCTCTTTTGCCCGCCACGCCCAGCGCGGCCACGGACGACCAGCCCGCGGCGGCCCCGGCGTCAAGAAGTATCTGGGGGCCGCAGGCAGGCGCCGTCGGCGCGACCCTGGGTGCGGGCGCGGTCATCTCGGTCGCCATTGCTGCCTGGCAGTCTTTCGATGCATACCGCACGGACCAGGCCGAGCGCACCGCTGGCGAGCGCGCCGCCATGGCGAATATTTCCGATCTCTGGGGAGGCCTGTCGTCCACGGCGGCTTCCAGTGACCCGTCGGGGGCCGCGAACAAGCTCGCGGCCGCCTTGCTGCGCGCCGGCGATGCCTATTGCGTGAAAGGCGAGGCAGGCTGGCCCATGAAGTCGGAACTGGGCCGGCATATCGTTGGCGAAGCCGTCCGGGCGTGCGAAGCGCTGAAATCCGGCATGGGATCGGCGTGCCAGGCATTGGCCGAGGCGCGACACGGACTCGGCTCCATGCCAGCGGAATCCTGCTTCAGGGAAACGCCTGCGCCATCGCGAGTGGTCTATTGGGGGTATGACTACAGCGCCAAGGAGAGGTCTCAGGGCACACCCGGAGAGTGATTTCGCAGCAAATGCCACTTGCGCAGGTGCTCCTGTTTCAATAGCTGCTTGCGCTTGCATGGCAAGGGTTGCAGGCTGTTTTTGCTTGTTTTTGCGCTGAACGCTCTGGCGCGCGCGGATAATCGCGCCCCGTGCCCCTGTCCATCACTTTCCCCGAATCCCTTCCCGTTTCCGCCCGGCGCGACGAAATCGCCGAGGCGATGCGAAAACACCAGGTCATCATCGTCTGCGGTGAAACCGGCTCCGGCAAGACCACGCAACTGCCCAAGATCGCCCTTGCCTTGGGGCGTGGCCGCCGCAATGCGCCCGAGGGGCAGAAGGGCCGCCTCATCGGCCACACGCAGCCGCGCCGCATTGCCGCCAGCAGCGTGGCCAAGCGCATCGCCGAGGAGCTGAAGACGCCGCTGGGCGAGGTGGTGGGCTACAAGGTGCGCTTCCAGGACACGCTGCAAAAGGGCGCCTCGGTCAAGCTGATGACAGACGGCATCCTGCTGGCCGAGACGCAGACCGACCCGCTACTCAAGGCCTACGACACGCTCATCATCGACGAGGCGCACGAGCGCAGCCTGAACATCGATTTCCTGCTGGGCTACCTCAAGCAGATCCTGCCCCAGCGGCCCGACCTGAAGGTGGTGGTGACCTCGGCCACCATCGACGCGGAGCGCTTCGCCAGGCACTTCGCGGGCCAAAGCGGCCCCGCGCCAGTCATCATGGTCTCGGGCCGCACCTACCCGGTGGAGATGCGCTACCACCCGTTCGAGGAAAAGAAGGACTACGACCTGAACGACGCCATCGCCGACGGTGTGGACGAACTCTGGCAGGGCGGGCGGGGCGGCGACATCCTGGTCTTCCTGCCCGGCGAGCGCGAGATCCGCGAGGCGGCGGACCACCTGCGCAAGCATTTGCAGCATTCGCCCGTGCTGCGGAGCAGCGAGGTGCTGCCGCTGTTCTCGCGCCTGTCGCAGGCGGAGCAGGACCGCATCTTCGACGGCCACACCGGCCGGCGCATCGTGCTGGCCACCAACGTGGCGGAAACATCGCTCACCGTTCCTGGCATTCGTTATGTGATCGATGCAGGTACGGCGCGCGTCAAGCGCTATTCCTTCCGCAGCAAGGTGGAGCAACTGCTGGTCGAGCCCATCAGCCAGGCGGCGGCCAACCAGCGCGCCGGGCGCTGCGGGCGCGTGGCCCACGGCATCTGCATCCGCCTCTACGGCGAGGACGATTTCAACCAGCGCGACCGCTTCACCGACCCCGAGATCCTGCGTTCATCGCTGGCCGGCGTCATCCTGCGCATGAAGGCGCTGGGCCTGGGCGACGTGGTGAACTTCCCGTTCCTCGAAGCGCCCTCGGGCCGCGCCATCGCCGACGGCTACCAACTGCTGCAGGAGCTGGGCGCGGTCGATGAGCGCGGCAATCTGCTGCCCATGGGCCAGGAGCTGTCGCGCCTGCCGCTGGACCCGCGCGTGGGCCGCATGATCCTGGAGGCGCGCGCGCGCGGCGCGGTGGCCGAGGTGCTGGTGATCGCCTCGGCCCTGTCGGTGCAGGACGTGCGCGACCGGCCGCTGGAGGCGCAGCAGCAGGCCGACCAGCAGCACGCCAAGTTCGACGACGACAAGAGCGAGTTCTCGGGCTACCTGCGCCTGTGGCAGTGGCTGCACGACGCGCGCGGCGGCAAGGTGGTGGCCATGAGCCGCAAGGAAATGGCCGCGCACAGCGCCCCGGCGCAGCGCCAGAACGCGCGCCAGACGGCCTTCCTGCCCGTGGCCCAGCGCGGCAGCGGCGCCCAGGCGCCGCAGGCGCCGGAGCAGCGGCCCGCAGCCTTTCACCCCGCCGGCACGGCGCCCGAGCCCGACGCCACGCACAAGCTCAGCAACCGCCAGTGGGAGCAGCTGCTGCGGCAGAACTTCATCAACATCCGCCGCGTGCGCGAGTGGCGCGACATCCACTCGCAGCTGCTCACCGTGGTCAGGGAGCACCGCTGGCAGGTCAACACCCAGCCCGCCAGCTACGAGGCGGTGCACCTGTCCATGCTCTCGGGCCTGCTGGGCAACATCGGCTTCAAGGGCGAGGAGAGCGAGGCCTACCTGGGCGCGCACGGCATCCGCTTCCACCCGCACCCCGGCGCGCACCTGGGCAAGAAGCCCGGGCGCTGGATCGTCGCGGCCGAGCAGGTCGAGACCTCGCGCCTCTACGGCCGGGGCATCGCCGCCATCGAGCCCCAGTGGCTGGAGGAGGTGGGCGGCCATCTGCTGAAGAAGCAGCTGCTCGACCCGCACTGGTCCAAGAAGCAGGCCGACGTGGTGGCCTACGAGCGCGCCACGCTGTACGGCCTGGTGGTCTACAACGGGCGCGGCGTGAGCTACGGCCGCATCGACCCGCACGAGGCGCGCCAGCTCTTCATCCGCCGCGCGCTGGTCGAGGGCGAGTGGGAGACGCACTGGCCCTTCCTCGCCGCCAACCACAAGCTGGTGCGCAAGGTGGAGGAGCTGGAGCACAAGAGCCGCCGCCAGGACGTGCTGGTGGACGACGAACTGATCTACGCCTTCTACGACCAGCACATTCCCGAGGGCATCTACAGCGGCGCCACCTTCGACAAGTGGTTCCGCCCCGCCAGCAAGGCCGATGCCGGCCTGCTGCTGCTCAAGCGCGACGAGCTGATGCGCCACGAGGCGGCGGGCATCACCACCGAGAAGTTCCCCAGGACCGTCAAGCTCGGCGGCGCTGACTGCTCGGCCGCCTACCTGCACAGCCCGGGCGACGCGCGCGATGGGCTGACCGTCACGGTGCCGCTGTTCGTGCTCAACCAGGTGAGCGAGGAGCGCGCCGAATGGCTCGTGCCCGGCATGCTCAAGGACAAGATCCAGGCGCTCCTGAAAAGCCTGCCGCAGCGCCCGCGCAGCCGCTTCGTGCCGCTGCCCGAGAACGCCGCGCGCCTGGCCGCGCTGTTCACCGCGGACGGGCGCTGGGCCGAGGCCACCGGCAAGGCTGGGCTGATCGACACGCTGCTCAAGCAGGTGCGCGATGAAACCTCGCTCGACGTGAAGCGCGCCGACTTCAAGCCCGACATGCTCAGCCCGCACCTGTTCATGAACTTCCGCGTGACCGACGAGCACGGCCGCCAGCTCGGACAGGGGCGCAACCTGGCTGCGCTCAAGGCCGAATGGGGCAGCAAGGCGCGCGGCGCCTTCCAGGCGCTTGCTTCATTAAAGATAGCTGGCAGCGCACAGCCAGCAACGGATTCGGATAAAAAACAGCAGAAAAACAGCCAGGAACAAGCGCCAGCAGCTCCTGAAAAGAGAGCGCAGGCCACACCGCCCGCCGTGGCCCCGCACGACGCGCGCTACACCGAATGGCGCTTTGGCGAGCTGCCCGAGCTGATGGAAATCAAGAAGGGCGGCCAGACGCTGCTTGGTTTTCCGGCGCTCATCGACCACGGCGAGGCCGTGGCCATCGAGGTGTTCGACGAACCCGAGGTGGCCGCCGCCCGCCACCGCGTGGGCCTGCGCCGCCTGTTCGCGCTGCAGATCAAGGACGCGCTCAAGTACCTGGAAAAAAACATTCCCGACCTGCAGAGGATGGCCGTGGCCTACATGCCGCTGGGCACGCAGGAGGAGCTGCGCGCGCAGATCATCGCCGTAGCCATGGACCGCGCCTTCCTGCAGGACCCCTTGCCCGCCACCGAGGACGCCTTCAAGCAGCGCGTGCAGGAGGGCCGCGGCCGCCTGACGCTGATCGCCAACGAGGTGGCGCGCATGGCCGGCGCCATCCTGCAGGAATACGCCGCCGCGCAGCGCAAGATCAAGGACACCAAAAACGCTCCCGAAGCCACGCGGGACGCGGGCGAGCAGCTACAAAAGCTGATGCCAAAGAACTTCATCGCCCAGGCCCCCTGGGCGCAGTTGCAGCACTACGCGCGCTACCTCAAGGCCATCGGCGTGCGCCTGGACAAGTACCGCGCCGACCCGGCGCGCGACGCCGCCAAGCTCAAGGAGCTGCAGCCGCTGGAGCAGCGCTACGGGCGCCTGCTGGCCGAGCGCAAGGGCCAGCAGGACGCGCGCCTGCAGGAATACCGCTGGATGCTGGAGGAGCTGCGCGTGAGCTTCTTCGCGCAGGAGCTGCGCACGCCGTACCCGGTCAGCACCAAGCGGCTCGACAAGGTGTGGCAGCAGTTGCAGCACTGAACGCGAGCCATCCCCGGCGTCGCCCAGGTGACCCCGGCTCAGGGCTTTCCCCCGCGCCAGCGGGGCGCGCAAGCCTTAGCGTCAGCGGCTTGGCAACTTTTCCAACCGCTTTCGCTATGCAGCCACCCCATCTCGCCCATTGGCCCAGCCATCTGCCCCAGTCCATCACGGTGCCTGCCACCGCGCTGCCGGACAACCTCGACACCAGCGCGCGCCGCTACCCCGACAAGGCGGCGCTGGTGTTCTTCGGCCGGCAGGTGCCGTACCGCGAGCTGGCGCACACGGCAGAGCGCCTGGCCGCCTACCTGCACAGCGTGGGCGTGCGCCAGGGCGACCGCGTCATCCTGCTGATGCAGAACCTGCCGCAACTGGTGGCGGGGCACTTCGCCATCCTGCGTGCCAATGCCGTGGTGGTGCCGGTGAATCCCATGAACCTGGCCGAGGAGCTGAAACACTACATCACCGACGGCGAGGTGAAAGTGGCCATCGCCAGCGCAGACCTGGGCGCCGAGCTGGCCAAGGCCAGCAACGCCCTGCCGCCCGGCCAGCGCCTGGCGCACCTGCTGGTCACGCAGCCCGGCGAGTACCTGCCGCCGCCAGGGCAGGGCGACGCCATTCCGGCCGCCTGGCAGGCGTGGCTGACCGCGCAGCACCCGCTGCCTGCGCTGGATGGCGGCGCCACGGCGGCGTGGCAGGACGCGCTGGCCTGCACCACCCCCATGCCGCCGCTCACGGTGGGGCCGCAGGACCTGAGCGTGCTGCCCTACACCAGCGGCACCACGGGCCTGCCCAAGGGCTGCATGCACACGCACCGCAGCATCATGCACAACGCCGTGGCCTCGGCGCTGTGGGGCCAGGGCAGCAGCGAGAACGTGACGCTGACCGTCATCCCCATGTTCCACATCACCGGCATGGTGTCGGTAATGCATGCCAGCATCTACCTGGGCGCCACCATGGTGCTGATGCCGCGCTGGGACCGCGAGCTGGCCGGGCAACTGATCTCGCGCTACCAGGTGACGAACTGGACCAACATCCCGACGATGGTGATCGACCTGTTCGCCAGTCCGAACTTCCGCCAGTTCGACCTGCACAGCCTGGCCTACATCGGCGGCGGCGGCGCAGCCATGCCGCAGGCGGTGGCGCAGCGCCTGCTGGATGAATATGGCCTGACCTACCAGGAGGGCTACGGCCTGACCGAAACCGCCGCGCCCTCGCACAACAACCCGGCGCAGCACAGCAAGCAGCAGTGCCTGGGCATGCCGTTCATCGGCACCGAGTCGTTCATTGCCCACCCCGACACGCTGGAGCCCATGCCCCAGGGCGAGCAGGGCGAGATCGTGGTGAGCGGGCCGCAGGTGTTCTCGGGCTACTGGCGCAACGAGGGCGCCACGCGCGCCGCGTTCTTCGAGCGCGGCGGCAAGCGCTTCTTTCGCACCGGCGATCTGGGCTGGATGGACGCAGAGGGCTACTTCTTCATCACCGACCGCCTCAAGCGCATGATCAACGCCAGCGGCTTCAAGGTCTGGCCGGCCGAAGTGGAGGCGCTGATGTTCCGCCACCCCGCCATCCAGGAGGCCTGCGTGGTCTCCGCCAAGGACGCCTACCGCGGCGAAACCGTCAAGGCCGTGGTGGTGCTGCGCCCGTCGCACAAGGGCCAGGTGAGCGAGGAGGACGTCATCGCCTGGTGCCGCGAGAACATGGCGGCGTACAAGGTGCCGCGCATCGTCGAGTTCGCCGACGCGCTGCCCAAGAGCGGCAGCGGCAAGGTCATGTGGCGGCTGCTGCAGGACGCGGAGAAATAACTGCCAAATCGGCTGCCAGCCGTTGCGTGGAAAGCGCTGGCAGCTATCAATACAGGAGTTAATCCTGTTCCTCGAACACCAGTGACGGCGATGCCATCACGCGCGCGGCATCGCCCAGCTGGTGGATGAGCCGGTTGGCGAAGTAGCTGTTCTGCGTGTCGGGCTCCAGCGCCGCCACGGCCAGGTTGGCCAGCGGCTGGTTCAGCGGAACGTAGTAGCTGCCGGCAGGCACGTCGATGGCGGCGCGCGTGGCGCCGACCTCCACGCGCACGATGTCGCCGCCACCGGCCACGCTGCCGCGCACGTCCTCGCGCACGCCGGTGCTGCTGCTGGTCTCGGTGTAGGTGTCGGCCAGCACCGAGCCGGCCTCGGCCACGCGCAGCACCTGCAGGCCCAGCAGTTGCAGGCGCTCCACGGCGGGGCCGGCGCTGGCCGCCAGCCAGTAGCCGCAGGGGCGCGCGCGGGTCTTGAGCGGGCGCAGGGTGAGGGCGGAATTCCACTGCACCTGCACGCTGCGGTCGGCGCCGGTCACGGGGTCGAGCATCAGCAGCTCATGCTGGCCGGGCGTGGGGCCGGCCTCGATGGTGACCTCGCCCCGGCAGGCCTGGGCGCTGATGTCGCGCGCCACGAACGAGCGCACCTGCGCCAGGCTCTGGGCACGCTCGGCCGTGCTGCGCAGCGCGCTGGCCATGGCCGTGACCTGGGTGTGCACGCGGCGCTGCAGGTGCGCGCGGCCAATGCCCACGCCGCGCGTCTCCACGAGCAGGCTCACGGTGTTCTTCAGGCCGTTGACGTTGCGCCCGGTGTCGGGCTGCACGCCGCCCATGGACACGCGCAGGTCCTGCGGGTCGGTGGAGGTGGTGTAGTACCAGTCGCTGCTCAGTTTCTGGGCGCGCAGGGCGTCGGTCATCGGGGTGTAGTACCACTCGTGCGCGGCCTTGGTGACGAACTCGGGCAGGTTGGCCGTGGTGGCGTACTGCAGCAGCGCGTCGTAGCGCTGGATGGCGTTGAACTTCTGCAGGAACCGGCCCGTGACGGTGTACTCGTGCGCATCGATCACGGCCACGGGGCGGTAGTTGCGCACCAGCACCGCCAGCGCGCGCGCCTCGGGCGTGGCCAGCAGCAGGTGGTCGCGGTTCATGTCCACGCCGTTGGCCGTGGTGCGCTGGCCGCGCTCGGCCCCGTCGGGGTTGGCGCGCGGCACGAGGATGACGTTGAGGCGTTCGAGCAGCGGCTCCAGCAGGCCGCCGGGCGCCAGCTCGCGCGCCAGGACCAGCAGCGCCTCGCTGCCGGCGGGCTCGTCGCCATGCTGCTGGCCCACGAGCACCACCGTCGGGTGGCCCTGGGCCTCTAGGCTGGCGGCGTCCGCGCCCTGGGCGCGCGTGGCGACCAGGCCGAGGATGGGGGTGCCCGCCTGCGACAGGCCCAGCTCCTGCACGGCCAGGCGCGTGCCGCCGGGGGTGGCGGGGATTTCGAGCTGGCGCAGCCATTGCGCCAGCTCGGCATTCGTGGTGTAGGCGCTGCGGTTGTCGGCCAGGCCCGGGGTCTGGTAGCGCACCATCGGGTCCGGGAAGCGCGCGGCCACGGCGGGCCCGTAGGGCAGGGCCGCCAGCGGGGCGGGCTGGGCCGACGTTCCCAGCGGGTTGATGGTGACGCCGCCGGGGCTGGCCGGCGGCGCAGCCACCACCACGCCTGGCTGGGCCCGGGGCGGCAGGGGTGCCGGTGCCGCCGGGCGCGGCGCGGTGGCTGTGCCCGGCGTGGTGGGCCAGGGCGGCAGCGGGGTACTGGTGCAGGCGGCCAGCAGGGCCGCGGCACACGCCGCGGTGAGATGCGCCACGGCGGCCGGAGCGCGTGTGGGCGAGGGTGCGAGGGGGGTGGAGGGCGGAGTCGTCATGGTCGCGGTATGCCTGGGGTACGAAGTCTCACCTCGGGACGGCCCGCGCACCGCGCCGGCAAGGCGCGCCACGGCTCCGTCCAGGGGAGGGCCGGACTGCCCTCGCCGAAGCGTGCGATGTTAAGGCAATGCGACGCGGCCCCGCGGGTGCCGCGCGCAGCGGGGGGGCCGGGTGTCAGCGTCCGTAGCCGCCGCGTCCGCCGCGTCCGCCGCCACCACCACCACCGAAGCCGCCACGGAAGCCGCCGCCACCGCCGCGTCCGCCACGGTTGGCCATGCTGTCCACGCTGGTGCGCATCGGGTCGGGCTGGCCGCCGCCGGGCGTGGAGTGGCGCGCGGGCTTGGGATGGCCGAACTGGGTGCCCAGGTGGGCGTCGGCGCGCGGCTGGCGGTGGTCGTCGAAGTCGTCGTCGCGCGGCGGGCGCTCGCCCTGGCTGCGCCCGTTGCCGCCACGGCCGCCGCGTGCGCCGCCGCCGCTGCGGCCCCGGCCCTGGTTCTGGCCTGCCGGGCCCTGTGCGTTGCTGCGCGGGCCGCCCTGTGCCTGGCGCGGCCCCTGGCGCTGGCCCTGGCTGGCGCGCTCGCCGCGTTCACCGCCCTGGCCGGCTTCGCCGCCGGCCTTGCCGCCGCGCTCCTTCTGGGCCGTCTTGCTGGTGCGGATGCGTTCCATCATTTCCTGGCGCGCGGCCTTGGCGGCGGCCTGCATGACGTCGCGGCTCGGCGGCTTGCCGGCGCCGCCCCAGATGGTCTGGCGGCCCATGGCGATGGGCTCGGCCTTCTCGCCTTCCTCGGGGCCGAAGCCTTCGAGGATCTGCACCGGGATCTCCTGCTTGGTGAAGCGCTCGATCTCCATCATGAAGCCTTCCTCGTCCATGCACACCAGGCTCACGGCCTGGCCTTCCTTGCCGGCGCGGCCGGTGCGGCCGATGCGGTGCACGTAGTCCTCGGGGACGTTGGGGATCTCGTAGTTCACGACGTGCGGCAGGTCGTCGATGTCGATGCCGCGCGCGGCGATGTCGGTGGCCACCAGGGCGCGGATCTCGCCGCTCTTGAAGCCGGCCAGCGCCTGGGTGCGCGCGCTCTGGCTCTTGTTGCCGTGCAGTGCCATGGCGGTGACGCCGTTCTTGGTCAGGTAGTCGGCCACGTTGTTGGCGCCGAACTTGGTGCGCGTGAACACCAGCACCTGGCTCCAGTCGTGCTGCTGGATGATGTGCAGCAGCACCTGCTTCTTCTTGCCGCGGCCCACGGGGTGGATGACCTGGCTGATGCGCTGCACCGTGGTGTTGCGCGGCGTGACCTGGATGCTTTGCGGGTCCTTGAGCAGGTTGCCCGCCAGCTCGCGGATCTCGTCGCTGAACGTGGCCGAGAACAGCAGGCTCTGCTTGGTGCGCGGCAGCAGCGCCAGCACCTTCTTCACGTCGTGGATGAAGCCCATGTCGAGCATGCGGTCGGCTTCGTCGAGCACCAGCACCTCGACGCTGGACAGGTCCATGAAGCCCTGCTGCTGCAGGTCCAGCAGGCGCCCGGGGGTGGCCACGAGCACGTCCACGCCGCGCTTGATGCGCTCGATCTGCGGGTTCATGCCCACGCCGCCGAAGATCACGGTGGAGTTCAGGTCGAGGTACTTGCCGTAGTCGCGCACGGACTCCTCGACCTGCGCCGCGAGTTCGCGCGTGGGCGTCAGCACCAGGGCGCGGATGCCCTTGCCGCCGAATTGGCTGCGCGGGGCCTGGCCTTCGGCCAGGCGCTGCAGCAGCGGCAGCGTGAAGGCGGCAGTCTTGCCGGTGCCGGTCTGTGCGCCGGCCAGCAGGTCGTGGCCGGCGAGCACCAGCGGAATGGCCTGGGCCTGGATCGGCGTCGGCTGGGCATAGCCCTGTTCTTGCACGGCCTTGAGAATGGCCGGAGCCAGCTTCAGTTCGTCGAATGTCATGAAATTTAGGAAGTGCGCCCATCCGGGGCGCTGGGTATCGGCCTTGCGCAGCGCCTTGGGGGGCGCCACGCCAGTTATGCAGGCAGATGGGGTTCAAGGGTGGGAGCTTGGGAAAAAGGCTTTCCCGTCGTCCCCAGCTTCAGCGCTGTTGCCAGGGCAACTGGAACCCATGGCAGGGGGTATTGTCGCATGCGTCGATAATCCCAGGTTGCGCGCCGAAATCCGGCGCTCCTTTTTTTGCAGTTTTTTTCACAACGCGCCATGGCCCAATACGTCTATTCGATGAACCGTGTCAGCAAGACCGTGCCCCCGAAGCGGCAGATCTTGAAAGACATTTCGCTGTCCTTCTTCCCCGGCGCCAAGATCGGCGTGCTCGGCCTCAACGGGTCGGGCAAGTCCTCGCTGCTGAAGATCATGGCCGGCGTGGACAAGGAGATCGAGGGCGAGGCCATCCCCATGGCGGGCCTGAAGATCGGCTACCTGCCGCAGGAGCCGCAGCTCAACCCCGAGCACACCGTGCGCGAGAGCGTGGAAGAAGCCATGGGCGAGGTCTTCGCCGCCAAGGCCAAGCTCGAAGAGGTGTATGCCGCCTACGCCGAGCCGGATGCCGACTTCGACGCCCTGGCCGCCGAGCAGGCGCGCCTCGAAGCCATCATCGCCACGGCAGGCACCGACTCCGAGCACCAGCTCGAAATCGCCGCCGACGCGCTGCGCCTGTCGCCCTGGGACGCCAAGGTGGGCGTGCTCTCGGGCGGCGAGAAGCGCCGCATCGCGCTGTGCCGCCTGCTGCTGTCCAAGCCCGACATGCTGCTGCTCGACGAGCCCACCAACCACCTGGACGCCGAGTCGGTCGAGTGGCTGGAGCAGTTCCTGCACCGCTTTCCTGGCACCGTGGTGGCCATCACCCACGACCGCTATTTCCTCGACAACGCGGCCGAGTGGATTCTCGAACTCGACCGCGGCCACGGCATTCCCTACAAGGGCAACTATTCCGAGTGGCTGCTGCAGAAGCAAAACCGCCTGGAGGCCGAGCAAAAGGGCGAGGAAGCGCGCGCCAAGGCCCTGAAGAAGGAACTGGAGTGGGTGCGCCAGAACGCCAAGGGCCGCCAGGCCAAGAGCAAGGCGCGCATCGCCCGCTTCGAGGAGCTGAGCGACCACGAATACCAGAAGCGCAACGAGACGCAGGAAATCTTCATTCCCGTGGCCGAGCGCCTGGGCACGCAGGTCATCGAGTTCCACAACGTCACCAAGAGCTTTGGCGACCGCGTGCTGATCGACAACCTGAGCTTCACCGTTCCCGCCGGGGCCATCGTCGGCATCATCGGGCCGAACGGCGCGGGTAAATCGACGCTGTTCAAGCTGATCGCCGGGCGCGAGCAGCCCGACGAGGGCACGGTGGTCATCGGCCAGACCGTGAAGATGGCCTACGTGGACCAGTCGCGCGATGCGCTGTCCGACGAGAAGACCGTGTGGGAAGACGTCTCGGGCGGCCTGGACATGCTGAACATCGGCAAGTTCCAGATGGCCAGCCGCGCCTACTGCGGCCGCTTCAACTTCAACGGCCAGGACCAGCAGAAGAAGGTGGGCCTGCTCTCGGGCGGCGAGCGCGGGCGCCTGCACCTGGCCAAGACGCTGATCCAGGGCGGCAACGTGCTGCTGCTCGACGAACCCTCGAACGACCTCGACGTGGAAACCCTGCGCGCGCTGGAAGACGCGCTGCTCGAATACGCCGGCACGGTGCTGGTCATCAGCCATGACCGCTGGTTCCTCGACCGCATCGCCACGCACATCCTGGCCGCCGAGGGCGACAGCCAGTGGGTGTTCTTCGACGGCAACTACCAGGAATACGAGGCCGACAAGAAGAAGCGCCTGGGCGAGGAGGGCGCCAAGCCCAAGCGCATGCGCTACAAGGCGCTGAAGTAACCTGAACTTCAGAAAACATAGCAGCCAGCGCGCGCAGGGCGCCATTTTCAGGCAATAAACCAGCCTGAAATGGCGCCCTGCGCGCGCTGGCTGCTATCAAAATAAAGCAGGCGGCACACAGGGGGAACTCCATCCATGGCGACGATCGAGGTGAAAAGCGGCTGGCTGGGCAAGGTCACGCTGCAGGATGCATTGGGCCGCGCCCGGCCGGGAGACACGGTGCTGATGGCGCCTGGCACGTACGTCGGCCAGGGGCTGGACGTGCCGCACCAGGACATCAAGATCTGCGCCGCCGCGCGCGGCACGGTCCATCTGTATTTCCAGTTGCGCATCAAGGGGCGGGCGGTGCTGGAAAACCTGTCGTTCGACAGTGCGCAAGGATCCGGCAACCCCGTGTGGGTGGCGCCGGGCGCGCAGGCGACCGTGCTGGGCTGCGATATGGCCAGCACCGACGGTGCCTGCGTGAGCGTGCAGGGTTGGAGCCGGCTGGCCGATTGCACCTTCCGCAGCCGGGAAAGCAATGCGGTGTTCGTGTCCAGGGGCGGGCAGGCCGAAGTGCAGGACTGCATCTCCATGGCGAGCGGAAAACCCGCGTTCATGGCCCAGGATCCCGACAGCCAGTTGACCCTCCGGCGCACCCAGGCCAGG
This sequence comes from Acidovorax sp. YS12, assembly GCA_021496925.1. NCBI lineage: Bacteria > Pseudomonadati > Pseudomonadota > Betaproteobacteria > Burkholderiales > Comamonadaceae > Acidovorax > Acidovorax sp. YS12. The sequence continues at coordinate 763,547 of CP053915.1, read as the reverse complement.
GACATGGGAGACGTTGCCGCCTGGGCCTACGCCCAGGCGCGGGTGGCGGTGCAGGACTGCGATCTGGGCGGTTCCTCGAACGGCAAGAAAACCGTGCTGCTGGCATCGAAGGGCGGGCTGCTCCAGGTGCGTGGCAGCAAGCTGCATGACGCCGCCTCCTGCGGCGTCTGGGTTACCGAGGGCGGCAGCGCCGAAGTGGCGGACTGCGAACTGTGGGGGTGTGGCCATAGCGCGCTGGAGGTCCAGGACATGGGCAGCGTTCTTCGCGTCCACCAGACGCAGGTGCGGGATACGGCGCGGAACGCTGTCTTCGCCCATGCCCAGGCCCAGGTGGAAATCAGAGGCTGCGATTTCAGTCGCTGCGGAGAAGACTATCCAGCGGTCATCGTTGGGACGGGCGCACAGGCCCAGGTGCATGCCAGCAAGCTGCACGATACCGGCTCCCATGGCGTCTGGGTCAAGGAAGGCGGCAGCGCCGAGGTGGCGGACTGCGAACTGTGGGGCTGCGGCGTGAGCGCGCTGGACGTGCAGGACGCCGCCAGCCGCCTGGCCCTGCGCAAGAGCAGGGTGCGGGATACGGCGCGCCATGGGCTCCTGGCCAGAAACCAGGCACAGGCAATGGTGGAGGACTGCGATTTCAGCGGCGGCCAGGATGCCCAGTACCCATGCGTCATGGCGATGGAAGGGGCACAGGTACAGATGCACGGCAGCAAGCTGCACGACACGGCGGGCAATGGCGCGGCGGCCCAAAGTGGCGGGCGCATCGAGATGCATGGCGGCGCACTGTGGAACTGCGGCGCCAGCGGCGCGTTCGTCCATGGCGAGGCCAGCCAGATCAGCGTGCACAACGCAGCCTTCCGGGGCGAGCCGCCGTACGTGGAGGCGCGCCAGGGCGGCACCGCCATGCTGATGCGCTGCGATTTCGCGCAGGCCGATGAAAAGCGGGCCTGGAAGGCGGACCAGGACAGCGCCATTGCCCCTTCGCGCTGCACCTTCGCGCAGATGGCCGCAGCCGAGGCCGAGGGCGCAGCGCCGTCCGCGCCTCCTGCCGTGGCACCGGCCGCGCCCGCAGATGCGCCGGGCGATGCCCTGGCCCAGCTCGACGGCCTGGTCGGCCTGCAGGGCGTCAAGGACGAAATCCGCAAGCTGGCGCGCCTGGCCACGGTGCAAAGGCGCCGCAAGGAGCAGGGCCTGCCCGTGGCGCCCGTCACGCTGCACTGCGTGTTCACCGGCAACCCCGGCACCGGCAAGACCACGGTGGCGCGCCTGCTGGGGCAGGTGTATGCCGAACTGGGGCTGCTTCAAAGAGGCCATCTGGTGGAAGTGGACCGCGGCAAGCTGGTGGCCCCCTACATCGGCCAGACCGCGCCGCTGGTGGCGAAACACGTGGAGGAAGCGCTGGACGGCGTGCTCTTCATCGACGAGGCCTATGCCTTGAACCAGCCGGGCAACGAGAAGGACTTTGGCCGCGAAGCCATCGACGCGCTGCTCAAGGCCCTGGAAGACCACCGCGACCGCCTGGCCGTGGTGGTGGCGGGCTACGCGGGGCCGATGCGCCGCTTCATCGAGGCGAATGCCGGCCTGGCCTCGCGCTTCACGCGCTACCTGGATTTCGAGGACTACGACCCGTCCGCGCTCAAGCAGATCCTGGTCAAGCTGTTGCACGAACACGCCTATCACTTCGGCACGCCGGCCGATGAAGCGCTGACGCGCCACATTGCCGACCTGCACCGCCGGCGCGACGAGAACTTTGGCAATGCCCGCGACATGCGCAAGCTGTTCGAGAGCATGGTTGAGCACCAGGCCATGCGCGTGGCCGAGGACGAGCATGCCGACATCCAGGAACTGCTGCCCGCCGACATTCCCACGCTGCAACTGGCCCCCGAGGATGGCCTGGACCAGGTGCTGGCGCAGTTGAACGCCATGGTCGGCCTCGATGAAGTGAAGGCTGAAGTCGCCAAGCTGGTGAACCTGGTCAAGGCCAATGCGCGCCGGGCCGCACAGGGGCAGCCGCAGGGGGCGCAGGCGGTCAACCTGCACCTGGTCTTCAGCGGCAACCCCGGCACGGGCAAAACCACGGTGGCGCGGCTGATCGGCCGCATCTACCAGGCCCTGGGCCTGCTGCGCAGCGGCCATGTGGTGGAGGTGGACCGTGCCGCGCTGGTCGGCCAGTACGTGGGCCAAACGGCCATCAAGACCGGGGAGAAGGTCAAGGACGCGCTCGACGGCATCCTCTTCATCGACGAGGCGTACACCCTGGCCCAGGGCGGCGCGCAGGACTTCGGGCGCGAGGCCATCGACGCCCTGCTCAAGCACATGGAAGACAAGCGCGAGCGGCTGGCCGTGATCGTGGCCGGATACGGCGGGCAGATGGCGGAATTCCTGGGCGCCAATCCGGGGCTGGAATCGCGCTTCATGCGGCGCATCCACTTCGAGGACTATGGGCCGGATGCGTTGTCGGGCATCTTCCAGCAGTGCTGCGCGGCCCAGGGGTTCGTTCTCGACGGCGAAGCCCTGGCCCGTGCCCAGGCCTTGCTGGAAGACATGCACCGCCGCCGCGACGCCCATTTTGGCAATGGGCGCACGGTGCGCAATCTTTTCGAGCGGGTCAAGGAGGCCCAGGCCAGCCGTCTGGCCCATGAGCCCGATGCGCAGGCATCGCTGATCGTGGCGCGGGACATTGCCGATTTGTGAGAGAAGAAGGCGTCCAACTGGCAGCCGTGCCACAACACACGCAAAGAATCCCTTGCAGGTAGTAGCATCGGGCAGTTTCCTTCGCTTTTTTTGCATTCCCCCACCATGTCCCTTCCAGCGACCAGCGCCAGAACGGTTTTCCGCGCATGCGTCGTCAATGCCGTCCGCAGGGGGGAGGCGCTGATGGAGCAACTGCTTCAGGCCACGGCGGCGGCGCTGACGGCGGACGAGGCGGCCACGCGCGACGTGCACCAGCGCACCGAGCTGGCCGATGCCCTGCGCCTGCTGCGCGCGCATGCGCCCGCGCTGGTCAAGGCCTATCCCATGGCCTTGCTGGAAATCTTCGCCGAGGGGCCGGCCCCCGCCAAGGCCATGCCCGCGACGGCCACGGGCATGGATTTCGGCGAACTCTCGCTGATGGACGATGCGCAGGTGCAGGCGCAGGTGGAGTTCTCGCGCGCCCAGCAGTTGGCTGTGCATGCCACCGACGCCACGCTGGCCGAGCTCAACACCCTGGTCAGCGCGGCCCAGGGCCTGCGCAACGTGCAGCCCGAGCGCAATCCGCTGCGCCCGGACAACTACATCCGCGCGCTGCAGCAGGTGGTGGGCGAGACCGGCGTGTCCGGCGCCGTGCGCCAGGTGTGGATGCGCCACCTGCGCGATCCGCTGGGGCGGCTGCTCACCGAGGAATACGAGCGCACCGCCAAGGCGCTGCGCGAGCAGGGCGTGCAGCCGGTGGGCTATGCCGTGGCCGCCGGGCCGGGCATGGCGCGCCACAGCCAGCAAGGTGGCGGCTACGCGGCCAGCCAGCAGGGCGGCGGCTACGGCACCGGGTACGGCCACAGCATGGCCGCGGACCTGGCCGTGACGGGCTACAGCCGCAGCGGTGCGATGACCGGCTGGGGCTCGGGCTATTCCCCCGCGGCCGAGGCCGAGGAGGCCTTGCTCACCGTGGGCATGCTGCGCCAGATGCTGGCGTCGCAGCCCATGGACCCGCACCGGGTCGCCGTCAGCGCGCAAGGGGCCCTGGCGGCGCAGCAGCCCAGCCTGCAGGGCGGTGTCTACGCGCAGCAGGCCATGGCGGCCAGCGAGGCCATGGAGGACATCGCCGAGCTGGAGCGCATCGTCGGCCGCCTGGCCCAGGCGCATCCGGCCCAGGCCAGCCAGGGGGCGCCCCTGGTGGCGTGGCCAGGCGCGGGCGGCGTGCAGGCGGTGCCGGTGCTGGCGCCGGGCATGGTGTACGCCGTGCCCTCGGGCGCGCCGGCGGCCGATCCGGGCATGGCGGCGCAGGAGGTGGTGAGCCGCATGGTGGCGCACCTGGTGCAGGACGCGCGCCTGCTGCCCTCGGTGCAGCGGGCCGTGCGCAGCCTGGAGCCCGCGCTGCAGCAACTGGTGCGCCACGACCCCGTTTTCTTCAACGACGAGACGCACCCCGCGCGGCGCCTGCTCGACGAAGTGACCGAACGCAGCCGTTCCTTCGCGTCCGAGGACGCCACGGGCTTCAGCCGCTTCATGCGCGTGGTCAACGAGGCCGTGGTGCACCTGTCGGGCCAGAACATCCAGGACGCGGCGCCTTTCGCCTCGGTGCTGACGGCCCTTGAAACCGCCTGGGAGGCGCAGGCCAGGAAGGAGCGCGCCCAGCGCGAGGCCAAGGCGCAGGCGCTGCGCCAGGTGGAGCAGCGCGCCAAGCTGGCCGCGCAGATCGCGCAGGGCATCGGCAAGCTTGCGGACACCGGGCAGGTGCCCGCCGACATTGTGGATTTCGCCACCGGGCCCTGGGCCGAAGTGGCAGCGTGGGCGCAGATCCATGCGCCCGCCGAGGACGATCCGGGCGGCTATCTGGCACTGGTGCCGGAGCTGTTCTGGAGCGTGCAGCCCGGCCAGGTGGGCAGCGATGCGCAGCGCCTGGCGGCGGCGCTGCCGGGCATGCGCGAGACCTTGCGCCACGGGCTGCTGGGCATCGGCCGTTCCGAGGAGCACGTGCAGTCCTTCCTGGCGCGGCTGCAGGAGCGCCACGACGAAGTCCTGGCCCTGGCCCAGGCCGCCGCCGCGGCGGCCGCCGAGGAGCAGGCGCCCCCGGCCGAGGCCGAGGCTGCGCCGCAGCATGTGGACATCGACCTGGATATGGACGCCGGCGCGCCCGCGCAGCCGGTGGCGCAGGCCACTGCGGCGTTCAGCATCGGCGACTGGTTCGAGCTGCTCAGCCAGCGCCGCGCCGTACGCACGCAGCTCACCTGGGCCAGCCCGCACCAGACGCTGTTCCTGTTCACCGCGCCGGATGGCAGCACGCAGTCCATGACGCGGCGCATGTGCGACAAGCTGATGGCCGAGGGCAGCCTGCGCGCTTTGCCCCCGAAGGGCTGATAACTCTCTTTTTGATGGCTTCCAGCGCTTGCCTGGCAAGCGTTGGAAGCCGATTTGGCTGGTATTTCAGCGCTTCTGGTAAATGGCCTCGATCACCGGGCCGTAATGCGCCATGAGGTTGTTGCGCTTGAGCTTGAGCGTGGGCGTCATCAGGCCGTTGTCGATCGTCCAGACATCGCGCACCAGGTGCACCGCGCGCGGCACGGCGTAGCGTGCGAAGCTGGACGTGCGGCGCTCGATGCGGTCGAGCACCGCGCGCTGCACGGTCGGGTCGGCCAGGCTGGCCGGGTCGTCGGGGTCCAGCCCCAGCGCCTCGGCGAGCTGGCGCCATTCGTCCTTGCGCACCGTGGCGATGCAGGCGATGAACGGGCGCTGCTCGCCCACGACGAAGGCCTGCTCCAGCAGCGGGTCGGACGTGATGGCGAGCTCCAGGTCGCCCGGGGGCACTTTCTCGCCGGTGGAGGTCACGATGATTTCCTTGATCCGCCCCAGGATGCGGATGCGGCCATCGGCGATCTCGGCCTGGTCGCCCGTGCCCAGCCAGCCCTCGGGGCCGATGGTGCGGGCGGTGTCCTCGGGGCGGTTCCAGTAGCCTTTCATGACGATGGGGCCGCGCACCTGCAGCTCCCGGTTCTCGCCGATGCGCACCTCCACGCCGGGCAGGGCGCGGCCCACGGTGGCGGGGTCGTTGTCCTCCAGCGTGTTGGCGCTGACCACGGGCGCGGTCTCGGTCATGCCGTAGCCCTGCACCAGCGGCAGGCCCAGGCCCAGGAAGCAGCGGGCGATGGCGGGCGACAGCGGTGCGCCGCCGCTCACGGCCACGCGCACGCGCCCGCCGAACTGCGCCAGCAAGGGCTGGGCCACGAGCGCGCGCAGCAGCGGCCACGGCAGCAGGCGCAGCCAGCCGCCCTGGCCGTCGTCCGCGGCCGCCGGCAGGCCCTGCCGGGCGCGAAAGCGCCGCCAGCCCACGGCTTGCGCCGCCTCGAACAGCCGCAGCTTGAAGGGCGAGGGCGACAGCGTCTCGATCAGCTTGGCATGCACGCGCTCGTAGATGCGCGGCACCGAGACCAGCACCGTGGGCTGGACGGTCTTCAGGTCTTCGCCCAGCAGGGCCACCGAACGCGCATAGGCCACGCAACTGCCCGCCGCCATGGGCAGGTAGTACCCGCCGGTGCGCTCGAAGGTGTGCGACAGCGGCAGGAAGGACAGGAAGACGTCCTCAGGCACCGGCGTGATGCGTGCCAGCACCGCCTTGACGTCGGCGATGACGTTGCCGTGCGTGAGCATCACGCCCTTGGGCTTGCCGGTGGTGCCGCTGGTGTAGACGATGGCGGCCAGGTCCCCGGCAGCGGGCGCGGGGGGCAGTGCCTGCGTGGGCGCCGCCTGGGCCAGCCAGGTGGCCAGCGCCGTGAGGGCCGGCGTTGGCGTGGGCGCCTGTGTGGACGCGCCGGGGGCGGGCGCCTGGGCCGGGTCGGTCACCACCACCTGCTGCAGGTGCGGCAGCGGCGTGCCCACGTCGCGGATGCGTTCCCATTGCTGCGGCTCGGCGACGACGAGCAGCGCGACCTGCGCGTCCTGCAGGATGTAGGCGATGCTGCCCGGGTTGTCGATGGCGTGCAGCGGCACTGGCACGCAGCCCGTTGCCAGCACGGCCTGGTCGATGCTCATGGCATCCAGCCCATTCGGCAGCAGGATGGCGACGCGCGCCCCAAGGGGCAGGTTCGATGCGGCCAGGGCGCGGCTCCAGCGGGCCACCCGCTCCCGGGTCTGCGCCCAGCTCAGGCTGGTCCATTGCCCGGCGGCGGGATCGAAATGCCGGTAGGCCTCGGCGTCCGGGGTTTGGGCGGCACGCCAGGCCAGCAGTTCGGGCAGGGTGTGGATGGTGCGCAGGTCGGGGGCGGAGGCAGTCATGCAGGCAGACGTATCAGGAGTGCGCCAGGCCGGGGTGGCCCGGGCGATCTTCAAATGATAGCGCCGTGGCCTGTCTTCACGCGCCCTGCAGCGTGGCGCCAAAGCGGCGGCACTGGTTCTTGCCAGCTTGCTTGGCCTCGTACATGGCGTGGTCGGCGCGGCGCAGCAGCAGGTCGGGCGTGTCGGCATCGACCGGGTAGATGGCCAGCCCCATGCTGGCCGACACGCGGGCCTGGCCGCCGGGCAGGTCGATGGGCAGGCAGATGGCCTCCAGGATGCGCTGCAGGATCGGCAGGCTGTCGTCGGGGGCGTGCAGGTCGCCCAGCAGCAGCACCATTTCGTCCCCGCCCTGGCGCGCCAGCGTGTCTTCGGCGCGCAACTGGGCCAGGATGCGCTGCCCCACGGTGATCAGGAGCTGGTCGCCGGCTTCGTGCCCGAACTGGTCGTTGACCTGCTTGAAGCCGTCCAGGTCGAGGTAGCAGATTGCCAGCAGGTGCTGGTTGCGCTGCGCATGGTGTACGGCCTGCTCGAGCCGGTCGGTGAGCAGGCGGCGGTTGGGCAGGCCGGTGAGGCTGTCATACATCGCGATCCGCTCCAGCTCGCGCTCGTACGCCTTGGCCTGTGTGATGTCGCTGATGACGACGATGAAATGGTGGGCCGCATCGGACCCGCCGTCGCGCACCGCGGCGATGGAGACGCGGCGCACCTGCAGCGCGGCGTTGGCGCTGGGGGTGGTCAATTCCCCTTGCCAATACCCTGCGCTGGCCACGGTCTGCCAGATGGGGCCGAAGTCGGTGCCGGGGTGCTGGCTCTCCACGGAGCGGCCCAGGCAATCGGCGCGCGGCAGGCCCGCGATGCGCTCGAACGCCGGGTTGAGTTCCTGGATGCAGTGCCGGGCGTCGAGGATGAGCACGGCCTCGTAGCTGTGGTGGAACACGCTGGCGGCGATGCGCAATTGCTCCTGTGCCTGCTTGAGCAGGGTCAAGTCGACGACGAAACCGACGAACAGCAGTTCCCCGCGCGAATCGGCCCGGCCCACGGCCAGGCGCATGGGAAAGGTGGAGCCGTCCTTGCGCAGGCCGAGCACTTCCCGGCCCGTGCCGATGATGTGCGGCACCTGGGTGTGCATGTAGCGCTCCAGGTAGCCGTCGTGCTGGCTGCTGTAGGGCTCGGGCATCAGCATGGTGATGTTGCGGCCCAGCACTTCCCCGGGCGTCCAGCCGAACATGCCCTGCGCGGCCCGGTTGAAGCTGCGCACCAGTCCGCGCTGGTTGATGGTGATGATGCCGTCCACGGCGGTATCGACCAGCGCGCGCAGGCGCGCCTCGCTTTGGTCGATCTGGCGGTACAGGTCGCGGTAGCGCAGCAGGGCATTGAGCGCGCCCATCAGGCTGCTGATGCCGGCGGTGGTCAGCGCCACGGCCAGGGCCAGGGTGAGTTTCCAGGCATCGTCGCCCGGATGCAGGGCGTCGGGCTCCCCGATGAAGCGGGCGGCGGCCATGGCGCTGTAGTGCATGCCGGAAATCGCCAGGCCCATGGCAATGGCGGCCAGCAGGGTCGTTTGCCAGTCAGGCAGCTGTATCCATTGCGGCAAGGCAAAGCGCAGCCACAGCGCCAGCACGGCCAGCACGACAGCCACGGCCAGGGAGAGGGCAAACAGCAGCGGGTCGTAGCGCAGCAGCGGGGTGAGCTGCATGGCCGCCATGCCGCTGTAGTGCATGGCGCCGATGCCCAGGGCCATCAGTGTTCCGCCCAGCAGCAGCTGCGAAAAGCGCACGTTCGGCTGCGCCAGCAGCCACAAGGCCAGCCATGACGCGGCCAGCCCCGGCAACAGCGACAGCAGGGTGAGGGGCAGGTGGTAGGTGACGCGCACGGGCAGATCGAACGCCAGCATGCCGATGAAGTGCATGGCCCAGATGCCGACCCCCATGGCGACGCCGCCGCTGGCCAGGGTGAGTTGCCGCCGCGAGGCCGCCGTGGGCTGGCGCGCCAGCTTGGACAGGTACAGCGCCAGAGCGGATGAAGCAATGGCGACGGCCACCGACAGCAGCATCAGCCCGTGGTGGTGGTCGCCGTGCAGCAATGGCGCGGACGACGGGTCGAATAAAAAGTACCGCTCCAGCATCAGGCCCCCCTCAAGATCGCGTGGACAGTCGTGGCAGCGCTACCTCCCGTGCCGCTTTGGTGCCATGGCCGTCCAGTGTAGGGCGGGAAGCTTGCAGGATTCCAACAGATTTTTATCCAGCCGCCTGCAGCCCGTTGCGGAAATGCGCCTGCATGGTCTGCGCCGCCGCCGCCGCGTCGCGTGCGCGCAGCGCCGCCATGATGGCGTCGTGCTCGGCCAGCGAGTCCTCGATGCGCCCCTGCTTGAGCAGCGAGTTGTGGCGGTTGAGTTTCATGACCTTGCGCAGGTCGGTCACCATCTGGTCGCGCCAGCGGTTGTCGGCCAGCGCCAGGAGCTGCAGGTGAAAGCGTTCGTTCACCGCGAAGAATTTCTCGCGGTCATGGGTGCAGGCGGCCAGCTCGTCGTGCAGCGCCTGCAGCGCCTGCAGCTGGGCATCGGTGGCCCGGCTCGCGACCACGCCAGCGGCGTCGCTCTCCAGCAGCGACAGCAGGTGGTACACGTCGCGCAGGTCTTTCTCGCTCATCTCCGTCACGTAGGCGCCGCGCCGCACCTTCATCGTCACCAGCCCTTCGGCGGCCAGCACCTTGAGCGCCTCGCGCAGCGGCGTGCGGCTGATGCCGAACTCCTCGGCGATCTTCAGTTCGTCGATCCAGCCGCCCGGCTCCAGCTCGCGGCGGAAGATGCGCTGGCGCAACTGTTCCGCCACCTGTTCATAGAGCGCGCGGGGGGTGAGGGTGACTGCGGACATGGCGGAACTGTAGTGCAAAAAACTAAGAATTAATAATTACAGATCGGGTAAACTCGCGCAATCTTGCGAACAGCAGCGAGCAAATCCGCCCCTTCTTGCCAAATTTGCGAAAGCATCACCGCCATGAGCAGCCCATCCGAACCCACTTTCCAGACTTCCAGCCTTGCTGACTGGGCCAAGGCCGCCGCCAAGTCGGCGCCGGGCGGTGACGTGAACGCCCTGAACTGGGTCACGCCCGACGGCATCACCGTCAAGCCGCTGTACACGGCCGAAGACACGCAGGCGCTGCCCTACGCCAACACGCTGCCGGGCTTCGAGCCCTACATGCGCGGCCCGCAGGCCACGATGTACGCCGTGCGCCCCTGGACCATCCGCCAGTACGCGGGCTTCTCCACCGCCGAGGAGTCCAACGCCTTCTACCGCAAGGCCCTGGCGGCGGGCGGGCAGGGCGTGTCGGTGGCGTTCGACCTGGCCACGCACCGGGGCTACGACAGCGACCATCCGCGCGTGACGGGCGACGTCGGCAAGGCCGGCGTGGCCATCGACAGCGTGGAAGACATGAAGATCCTGTTCGACGGCATTCCGCTCGACAAGGTGTCGGTCTCCATGACCATGAACGGCGCCGTGCTGCCCGTGCTGGCGGGCTACGTGGTGGCGGCGGAGGAGCAGGGCGTTTCGCAGGACAAGCTGTCCGGGACCATCCAGAACGACATCCTCAAGGAGTTCATGGTCCGCAACACCTACATCTACCCGCCCAAGCCGTCGATGCGCATCATCGGCGACATCATCGAGTACACGGCCAAGAACATGCCGAAGTTCAACTCGATCTCGATCAGCGGCTACCACATGCAGGAAGCCGGCGCCAACCAGGCGCTGGAGCTGGCCTTCACCCTGGCCGATGGCAAGGAGTACGTGAAGACCGCCATCGCCAAGGGCATGGACGTGGACGAGTTCGCGGGCCGCCTGTCGTTCTTCTGGGCGATCGGCATGAACTTCTACCTGGAAATCGCCAAGATGCGCGCCGCGCGCCTGCTGTGGTGCCGCATCATGAAGGCCACGGGCGCCAAGAACCCCAAGAGCCTGATGCTGCGCACGCACTGCCAGACCTCGGGCTGGAGCCTGACCGAGCAGGATCCGTACAACAACGTGGTGCGCACCACCATCGAGGCCATGGCGGCCGTGTTCGGCGGCACGCAGAGCCTGCACACCAACGCGCTCGACGAGGCCATTGCGCTGCCCACCGAGTTCTCGGCCCGCATCGCGCGCAACACGCAGCTCATCATTCAGGAAGAGACCCACATCACCAACGTGATCGACCCCTGGGCCGGCTCCTACATGATGGAGAAGCTCACCCAGGACATGGCCGACGCTGCCTGGAAGATCATCGAGGAGGTCGAGGCCATGGGCGGCATGACCGCCGCCGTGGACAGCGGCTGGGCCAAGCTCAAGATCGAGGCCGCCGCCGCCGAGAAGCAGGCGCGCATCGACTCGGGCAAGGAGGTCATCGTCGGCGTGAACAAGTACAAGCTGGCCAAGGAAGACCCCGTGGACATCCTCGAGGTGGACAACCTCAAGGTGCGCGACAGCCAGATCGCCCGCCTGAACAATATCAAGGCAAAACGCGATCAAACCCAGGTGGATCAAGCGCTGGCTGCTCTCACTTCCGCAGCAGAATCCGGCCAGGGCAACCTGCTGGACCTGGCGATCCAGGCCATCCGCCTGCGCGCCACGGTGGGTGAGGTGTCCGATGCGCTGGAGAAGACCTTCGGGCGCCACCGCGCCGATACGCAAAAGGTGACCGGTGTGTACGCTGCCGCATACGACTCCGCCGAAGGCTGGGAAAAACTGAAGGGCGAAATCAGCGCCTTCGCCGACGCACAGGGCCGCCGCCCGCGCGTGATGATCGCCAAGCTCGGCCAGGACGGCCACGACCGGGGCGCCAAGGTGGTGGCCACGGCCTTTGCCGACCTGGGCTTCGACGTGGACATGGGCCCGCTGTTCCAGACCCCCGAGGAATGCGCGCGCCAGGCCATCGAGAACGACGTGCACGCCGTGGGCGTCTCCACCCTGGCGGCGGGCCACAAGACGCTGGTGCCGGCCATCATCGCCGAGCTGCGGCGCCAGGGCGCCGACGACATCATCGTCTTCGTCGGTGGGGTGATTCCCCAGCAGGACTACGAGTACCTGTACAACGCGGGCGTGAAGGGCGTGTACGGCCCCGGCACGCCGATCCCGGCCAGCGCCAAGGACGTGCTGGAGCAGATCCGCAAGGCCGTTGCCGCCTGAACGCACAGGCCCCCTGGGTGTGAGGCGCTTTCTCATCGCCGTCGCAGCCGAACTGGGGTTCCTGGCCGCGCAAGGGCTCGCGCTGCTGTGGCTTGTCCTGGGTATACCGTGGCTGTATAGCCATTACGGCGCCCAGAGCGATTGGCTGGTTTTCTTTCTGGCGCTGTGGGTGTTCACGGTGCCTTTGCTGGTGATGGTGTGGTTGGCGCTAAGGCGTTTTCGGAAACGGGATTGAAAGTTGCACAGACCATGAACGTAGAAGAGCGCGTTGGCGCGATTGTTCAGCGCACGCAGCCTGCCGTGCAGCGCCGCGCCATGGCCAAGGCCATCACGCTGCTGGAATCGACGCGCCCCGACCACCGCGCGCAGGCCGATGAGATGCTCACCGCGCTGCTGCCGCACACCGGGCGCGCATTCCGCCTGGGCATCAGCGGCGTGCCGGGCGTGGGCAAATCCACCTTCATCGAGGCGCTGGGCCTGCACCTGATTGCCCAGGGCCTGCGCGTGGCGGTGCTGGCCATCGACCCATCGTCCACCGTGTCGGGCGGCTCCATCCTGGGCGACAAGACGCGCATGGAACAGCTCTCCATGCAGGAAAGCGCCTACATCCGCCCCAGCCCGAGCAGCGGCACCCTGGGCGGCGTGGCCGAGAAGACGCGCGAGAGCCTGCTGGTGTGCGAGGCGGCGGGCTACGACGTGGTCATCGTCGAGACCGTGGGCGTGGGCCAGAGCGAGACGGCGGTGCAGGGCATGACCGACATGTTCTGCGTGCTGCAGCTGCCCAACGCCGGCGACGACCTGCAGGCCATCAAGAAGGGCGTGATGGAGCTGGCCGACCTCGTGGTCATCAACAAGGCCGACATCGATCCGCACGCCGCCACGCGCGCGCAGGCGCAAATCACCTCCAGCCTGCGCCTGCTGTCGATGCACGGCAACCCCGAGCACGCGCACCACGACGCCGCGCTGTGGCAGCCCCGCGTCATCACCCTGAGCGCGCTCAAGAGCGAGGGCGTGGATGGCTTCTGGGCAGCGGTGAGCGAATTCCGCCAGCTGCAAACGGCCAACGGCCGCCTGGCCACGCGGCGCGAACGCCAGGCGCTGGCCTGGATGTGGGAGCGCATCGACTACGGCCTCAAGCAGGCCTTCCGCCAGCACCCCGGGGTGCGGGCGCTGCTGCCGCAGATGCAGGCCGACGTGGCCTCGGGCCGCATCGCGGCCAGCACTGCGGCAAGAAATCTGCTCGCAGCCCAGTCTGGGTAAGCGCTGGCAGCTCTCGAATACATAGCAAATAGATTCATACGAAGGACGAACCATGCAAACCATCCTCGATCAACTGGAGAAAAAGCGCGAGCTTGCGCGCCTGGGCGGCGGCCAGAAGCGCATCGACGCGCAGCACAAGAAGGGCAAGCTGACGGCGCGCGAGCGCATCGAGCTGCTGCTTGATGACGGCACGTTCGAGGAATGGGACATGTTCGTCGAGCACCGCTGCACCGACTTCGGCATGGCGGACAACAAGATCCCCGGCGACGGCGTGGTCACCGGCTACGGCATGATCAACGGCCGCCTGGTGTTCGTGTTCAGCCAGGACTTCACCGTGTTCGGCGGCGCGCTGTCCGAGGCGCATGCCGAGAAGATCTGCAAGATCATGGACCAGGCCATGAAGGTCGGCGCGCCGGTGATCGGCCTGAACGACTCGGGTGGCGCGCGCATCCAGGAAGGCGTGGCCTCGCTCGGCGGCTATGCCGACGTGTTCCAGAAGAACGTGATGGCCAGCGGCGTGGTGCCGCAGATCAGCATGATCATGGGCCCCTGCGCCGGTGGTGCCGTGTACTCGCCCGCCATGACGGACTTCATCTTCATGGTCAAGGACAGCTCGTACATGTTCGTGACCGGCCCCGAAGTGGTCAAGACCGTGACGCACGAGGAAGTGACGGCCGAGGAACTGGGCGGCGCCATCACCCACTCCACCAAGAGCGGCGTGGCCGACCTGGCCTTCGAGAACGACGTGGAGGCGCTGATGATGCTGCGTCGCCTGTACAACTACCTGCCGCTGAACAACCGCGAAAAGCCGCCGGTGCGCAAGAGCCACGACCCGGCCGACCGCATGGACCTGAGCCTGGACACCCTGGTGCCGGCCAACCCCAACCAGCCGTACGACATGAAGGAGCTGATCGTCAAGACGGTGGACGACGGCGACTTCTTCGAGCTGCAGCCCGAGTATGCGAAGAACATCCTCATCGGCTTCGCGCGCATGGAAGGCCAGACCGTGGGCATCGTCGCGAACCAGCCGCTGGTGCTGGCCGGCTGCCTGGACATCAAGAGCTCCATCAAGGCCGCGCGCTTCGTGCGTTTCTGCGATGCGTTCAACATCCCCGTGGTCACCTTCGTAGACGTGCCCGGCTTCATGCCCGGCACCAGCCAGGAGTACGGCGGCATCATCAAGCACGGCGCCAAGCTGCTGTACGCGTATGCCGAATGCACCGTGCCCAAGATCACCGTCATCACGCGCAAGGCCTACGGCGGCGCGTACGACGTGATGGCTTCCAAGCACCTGCGCGGTGACGTGAACCTGGCCTGGCCCAACGCCGAGATCGCCGTGATGGGCGCCAAGGGCGCGGTGGAAATCATCTTCCGCGAGGACAAGAACGACCCGGTGAAGCTCGCCGCGCGCGAAGCCGAATACAAGGAGCGTTTCGCCAACCCGTTCGTGGCCGGCGCACGCGGCTTCATCGACGACGTGATCCTGCCGCACGAGACGCGCAAGCGCATCTGCCGCTCGCTGGTCATGCTGCGCGAGAAGAAGCTTGAGAACCCGTGGCGCAAGCACGGGAACATCCCGCTGTAAGTCTCTGGGCAACGACTCTTGGAACATGGCCCAAGCTCGCGCATTCTTCACCTCCCGCGTGGATTCATGGCTCCTTGCCATCGGTCCCCTGGCGGGGCTGGTGGCAACGGCCTGCGTTGCCACTGCGGTGGTGCCGCTTGCGCTGAATTCTGGAGCCATGCCAGACAAGACGACGCTCGCCTTGCTGGCGATGGTCGTTGCGCTCACGCTGGCGCTGCCCCTGTGGCTGCTCCTGGACACCAACTACACCGTGACCGCAGACACCTTGGAGATTCGCAGCGGCCCCTTTCGCTGGCGCATTGCGTTGAGCGATGTGCGCGAGGTGTCGCCGTCGCGCAGTTGGGTGTCTTCCCCCGCGCTGTCGCTGGACCGTGTGCGCATCCGCTATGGCGCGGGGCGCAGCATCCTGGTGTCGCCGCGCGAAAAGCAGCGCTTCATCGACAGCCTGCGCCAGCACTGTCCTGCCGTTTTAGTTACCGGTTTTTGAATTCCCTTTTGAGGAACTCGTCATGTTCACCAAAATCCTGATCGCCAACCGTGGCGAAATCGCCTGCCGCGTCATTGCCACGGCCAATAAAATGGGCATCGCCACCGTTGCCGTTTATTCCGACGCCGACAAGGAAGCCCGCCACGTCAAGCTGGCCGACGAAGCCGTGCACATCGGCGCCGCGCCCAGCCGCGAGTCGTATCTGCTGGCCGACCGCATCATTGCCGCCGCCAAGCAGACCGGCGCGCAGGCCATCCATCCCGGCTATGGCTTCCTGAGCGAGAACGAGGCCTTTGCCCAGCGCTGCGAGGACGAAGGCATTGCCTTCATCGGCCCCAAGGCGCATTCGATCGCCGCCATGGGCGACAAGATCGCCTCGAAGAAGCTGGCGAACGAGGCCAAGGTCAATACCATCCCTGGGTACAACGACGCGATTGCAGGCCCCGAGCAGGCCGTGGAGATCGCCAAGGGCATCGGCTACCCCGTGATGATCAAGGCATCGGCGGGTGGCGGCGGCAAGGGCCTGCGCGTGGCGTTCAACGACAAGGAAGCGTTCGAGGGCTTCGCGAGCTGCCAGAACGAGGCGCGCAACAGCTTCGGCGATGACCGCATCTTCATCGAGAAGTTCGTGCAGGAGCCGCGCCACATCGAGATCCAGATCCTGGGCGACAGCCATGGCAACGTGGTGTACCTGAACGAGCGCGAATGCTCCATCCAGCGCCGCCACCAGAAGGTGATCGAGGAGGCGCCGTCGCCCTTCATCAGCGATGCCACCCGCAAGGCCATGGGCGAGCAGGCCGTGCAGCTCGCCAAGGCCGTGAAGTACCAGAGCGCGGGCACGGTGGAGTTCGTGGTCGGCAAGGACCAGGACTTCTACTTCCTTGAGATGAACACTCGCCTGCAGGTGGAGCACCCGGTGACCGAGTGCATCACCGGCCTGGACCTGGTGGAGCAGATGATCCGCGTGGCCGCCGGCGAGAAGCTGGCCATCACGCAGGCCGACGTGAAGCGCGACGGCTGGGCCATCGAGTGCCGCATCAACGCCGAGGACCCGTTCCGCAACTTCCTTCCTTCCACGGGGCGCCTGGTGCGCTTCCAGCCGCCGGAAGAGAGCATGTTCCAGTCCGACACCAGCCGCAAGCTGGGCGTGCGCGTGGACACGGGCGTGTACGAAGGCGGCGAGATCCCGATGTACTACGACTCGATGATCGCCAAGCTCATCGTGCACGGCACCGACCGCAACGACGCCATCGCCAAGATGCGCGCAGCGCTCAACGGCTTCGTGATCCGTGGCATCAACAGCAACATCCCGTTCCAGGCCGCGCTGCTGGCACACCCCAGGTTCGTGTCGGGCCAGTTCAACACCGGCTTCATCGCCGAGCACTACAGCAAGGGCTTTGCCGCCGAGGACGTGCCGCACGACGACCCGCTGTTCCTGGTGGCCCTGGCCGCCTACATGAACCGCCGCTACCGCGCGCGCGCCTCGGCCATCAGCGGCCAGCTCGAAGGCCACGAGGTGAAGGTGGGCGAGGCGTTCGTCGTCATCACCCTGGGCGCCGAGGGCCAGAACCAGCACCACACCGTGACGGTGACCGACTTTGAAGACAAATCGGGCTCCAGCGCTGTCGCGGTGGGCGGCAAGAGCTATCAAATCAGCAGCACCGCCACGCTGGGCCAGATCCGCGTGCAAGGCCAGTGCAACGGCATGGGCTTCACCGCCCAGGTGGAGCGCGGCGCGGGCAAGAACCCGCTGGCCCTGCGCATCCAGCACAACGGCACGCAGATCGAGGCCATGGTGCTCTCGCCCCTGGGCGCGCGCCTGCACGCGCTCATGCCCTACAAGGCGCCGCCGGACCTGTCCAAGTTCCTGCTCTCGCCCATGCCCGGCCTGCTGGTCGACGTGGCGGTGCAGCCGGGCCAGAAGGTGCAGGCCGGTGAAAAGCTGGCCGTGATCGAAGCCATGAAGATGGAAAACATCCTCTTCGCCGCCCAGGATGGCGTGGTGGGCAAGATCGTGGCGGGCAAGGGCGAATCGCTGGCGGTGGACCAGGTGATTCTGGAATTTGCATGAAATAGGCCGCTGGCGCTTGTGCAGCAAGCGCTGGCAGCTATGAAACAAAGAGCAATCGCCGGACCGACGCCTGCCCATGGAAGCCGCTCTCAAGGAAAGCTTTCTGCGCGAGCAACTGTTCGGCCTCAGCTTCCAGGGCATGGCGCAGCGCGGGCACCTGTACCGCGCCGAGGCCGATGCGGCCCGGAAAGAAGCATGGCGCCGCCGCGTTTTCGAGCGCTTGCGCGCCATCGACACGGCCGCCGTTGCGTCCATGGCCGATGCGCACTACATCGCATGGTTATGCGGCCTGCACGATGAGGTGGGCGGTTGGCAGGAAACCGCCGCCGTGATGCAGAACGGCCGCTGGCGCGTCGGCTCGGCGCAGAAGCTCATCAACCTGTGGCTCAAATACCTTTGGTGCCACGGCACCCAGGCGCCGCCGCCCCCGCATTTTCCGGTGGATGGCGTCATCCTGAGCCACATTCCCAGCATGCGCCACATCCGCTGGACGGAACTGGACGACTGGAACGGGTACCGCGACATCATCGCCGAGGCGAGGGCGCTCGCCGGCGCGGAGCCCTTGGCCCTTTGGGAGCTGCGGCGCTGGCAGTCGCCCTCCCGCTCACTGAAAGCATGAAATGAACGACAGCAAGCAACGCCCCTTCAAAGTGCTGGGCATCCAGCAAGTCGCCATCGGCGGCACCGACAAGCAGCGCATGAAAACCCTGTGGGTGGACATGCTTGGCCTGGCCCAGACCGGCACCTTCCAGAGCGAGCGCGAGAACGTGGACGAAGACATCCTCGCCATGGGGCAGGGCGCCTTCAAGGTGGAGGTGGACATCATGCAGCCGCTGGACATCGAGAAGAAACCCGCCGTGCACACCACGCCGCTGAACCACATCGGCCTGTGGATCGACGACCTGCCCAAGGCGGTGGAATGGCTCACGGCGCAAGGCGTGCGCTTTGCCACCGGCGGCATCCGCAAGGGCGCGGCGGGCTACGACATCACCTTCCTGCACCCCAAGAGCAACGACGAATTCCCCATTGCGGGCGAGGGCGTGCTGATCGAGCTGGTGCAAGCACCGCCCGAGGTCATCGCCGCGCTGGGCTGAACCGCCCGCGCCTGATTGACGACAACGAGTTCTGGGCCAAAGGCGGCCTGGGTGGAAAAGGGGGCATGAGCCCCCTTTTTTGTTGCCTTCTCGTACCGGGCGCCGACGGACGCTGGATTCTGCATCTATGGCCGATCTTCATGGATTTTGAATGAGAGATGGGCGATGAACGAGCGCGAAAGAGTGCAATTGCAAACGCGGGTGGCACGCTGCACAAGAGTGTCGGTAACTTTCCTTCAAATGCATTCAAAATATTTCATCTTCGCGTAACGCAAATCGAAAAATAGCCCAAGTTAGCGCAACATGTGCAATGGCGTTTTTTGTGACTCCGTGGTGTGCATTTGCGGCTTCTTTAGACCCAGAATCCGCTGCATTGCCACCAGTCACCCAAGGACCCACGCCCATGCCTTCCCTCGCTC
Source organism: Acidovorax sp. YS12 (assembly GCA_021496925.1). Taxonomy (NCBI): domain Bacteria; kingdom Pseudomonadati; phylum Pseudomonadota; class Betaproteobacteria; order Burkholderiales; family Comamonadaceae; genus Acidovorax; species Acidovorax sp. YS12. The sequence continues at coordinate 744,503 of CP053915.1, read as the reverse complement.
CCGTCGCCACCGGCACCACGCCAGACGTCCAGCCCGTGCACCTGCACCGCCGCGCCAGCGCCCCCGCAGACTTGGCCGCGGGCCCGTGGCAGGTGGAGGCCATCCAGGCGCTGCTCGACAAGCCGCTCATGGACCTGCTCTTCGAGGCCCAGACCGTGCACCGCCAGCACTGGCCCGCGGGTGACATCGAGCTGGCCACGCTGCTGTCGGTGAAAACCGGCGGCTGCCCCGAGAACTGCGGCTACTGCCCACAGTCCGCCGAGTTCGACACCGGCGTGAAGGCCGAAAAACTCATGGGCGTGCAGGAGGTCACGGCCGCCGCCCAGGCCGCCAAGGAGGCGGGCGCCACGCGCTTCTGCATGGGCGCTGCCTGGCGCGCGCCCAAGGACCGCGACATCGAGAAGATAAGCGAACTCATCGGCGCCGTGAAGGGCCTGGGCCTGCAGACCTGCGCCACCCTGGGCATGCTGCAGCCGCACCAGGCGCTGGCCCTCAAGCAGGCCGGCCTGGACTACTACAACCACAACCTGGACACCGCCCCCGAGTACTACACCGACGTGGTCAGCACGCGCCAGTACCAGGACCGCCTCGACACGCTGGCCAGCGTGCGCGCGGCGGGCATCAGCGTGTGCTGCGGCGGCATCGTGGGCATGGGCGAGGCGCCGGTGCACCGCGCGGGCCTGATCGCGCAGCTCGCCAACCTGAATCCGTACCCCGAGTCCGTGCCCATCAACAGCCTGGTGCGCGTGCCAGGCACCCCGCTGGCCGACAGCGCCCCCATCGACCCCTTCGACTTCGTGCGCGTGATCGCCGTGGCCCGCATCACCATGCCGCACGCGCGCGTGCGCCTGTCCGCCGGGCGCCAGCAGTTGGGCGACGCCGTGCAGGCGCTGTGCTTCCTGGCGGGGGCCAATTCCATCTTCTACGGCGACAAGCTGCTGGTGACGGGCAACCCCGACGTGGCGGCCGACGAACAACTGCTCGCCAAGCTGGGCCTGCGCGGCCACCGCACCACGGCAACCGCTGCGCATGGCCATGGGCAGGAAGAGGGGGCTGGTTGCTCCTGTAATGAGAGCTGCTAGCGCTTGATGGCAAAGGGCTGGAGGCCTTTTTATGCATGAAGCGCGCTGGTGCGTGCAATAAAAGGCGCTCCGCCTAGCGGTATTTCAGCGTGAGACGCAGCATGTCGAACAGTTGTATCCCGTTCTCGAAGATGGGCGCAGGGTAGTTTCTGACGAAGAAATCGCGGTCAATGCGTTCGGCCCGAAAACCATGCCGCTGGTAGAAGGCGAGCTGATAGCCGAATGTGCCGGTGCCCACTTCCATTTGGCGCGCGCCAGATTTACGGAAGAAACCAATGACCCATTGCAGCAACGCCGAGCCATGGCCGGATTTTTGATGGGTTGGCTGTATGGCAATGCACATTATTTCATGCGCTCCCGCGCCAAGCGGTTGAACAACACATGCGCCCACCGTAATGCCATGGCGCAAGGCAATAAAGCACTTTGATCTGGGAAGATAGGAACGGACCTTGTCTTCCGAGGGATCGGCAAGCAGCAGCAGTTCCATGGGGGCCTCTGCCGCAGAAACTTCCTGGATCAGTAGCGGCATGTTGGCACTGTCCCCCAAAGCCCCGGGCTCATTCAAACACCGGGCGGAAGAAGCTTCGCTCATAGCTGATGATGCAACGAGTTTCCTCCGCATACTTGAAGGCGGCTTGGCATTCGGCGTCCTGGAATGACTGAGTGCGGTACTCCTCATAGAGCGCCATGCTGGGAAAGGTGAACATGGCAAGTGCAACGTTGTTCGCTCCTTCGGATGGCAGGAAGTAACCATGGTGTTTGCCGCCGAATTTCTCGACCAGCGGGATCCATATCTTTCCATAATGCTCGAATTCCTTGAGCTTGAATGGATCGATGATGTATCTCAGATAGCAGGTTATCACGGCGCTTCTTTCAAGAGGGCATATGGGTCATGGACGGCCGGTGCCAGAAGAATACCGGCCGGATAAAACAATGTAGCACGATGCCTTGTCGCCCAAAAAGCACCAGCGAAACACCTCTCCCCACGCAAGCCTTATCCGCAAAAAAAAGCGGCATCCACGCCGTTATGGCATGGGATGCCGCCATGGAAAGCAGTGGCGAAAAACAGGCAGCCGCGTCGCGGCCGCTGCGTCAGTTCTTCTTCATCGGGCAGGTGCTGATGCCCAGCAGCGGATACGCCGGGCAGAAGCGGAAAATGCCGGTCAGCAGCGGCACCACGCCGATGTACCCCCACCAGCCCACGGTGCCGGTGGCGGCCAGGGCGATCAGTACCAGGCCGACGACGATGCGCAGGATGCGGTCGATGCCGCCAACATTGAATTTCATGGTGTGTTCCTCCTTGGGGTTGGGAAAGTGAATCAGCCGAATGTGGGCGTGCTCGGCGCGGCCACGGGCTTGCCCGCGGTGGCCCAGGCGTCGAAGCCGCCAGCGATGGAGCGCACGTTCAGGTAGCCCATGTCGTGCAGCGCGCAGGCAGCCAGGGCGGCGCGGCCGCTGGTCTTGCAGTACAGCACGATGGCCAGGTCGCGCGGCGCCATGGCGGGTTGGCCGCTCATCTGGAATTCGAGCAGGCCGCGCGGCATGTTCACGGCGCCGGGCAGGTGGCCCTGGCGGTATTCGTCGGGCTCGCGCACGTCGATAAGCACGTCGGCCTGGGCAATGGCGGCTTCGGCGGCGGCCACGGGCACTTCCTGGATGCGCGCCTTGGCAGCGGCCACGAGATCGAGAGCGGTTTTCATGGGTGGTCTTCCTCGCGGGTGGATCAGCAGCCGGGCTGTACGCCCAGCTTGCGCAGGATGCTTTCCAGCAGGCACCACTTGGTGAAGCCGCTTTGCAGCAGGTTGGCTCCCACGAAGGCGGTGAAGGCGAGCCACCATTGGCTCATGTAGAGCGGGCTGCCGGGCAGGCCCAGGGCCAGCGTGAGCAGGATGAAGATGCCGGCGATGATGCGCACGATTTGCCAGGAGGTCATGGCGTGGTTCCTTTCATGAAAACAAGTGAGGGGCCTGGCCCAGCCAGCGCACGACATGCGCCGGGCCCTGGTGGCCGGGGCCTTCGTCGAGGGTGAGGGGGCCTTCCCAGCCCAGCGTTTCGTGCAGCAGCCCGGCAAAGTCGCCGCGCAGTTGCTCCAGGGTGTAGAGCATGTCGGGGTCCTTGGGGCCGCCGCTGGCGTGGTGCAGTTGCAGGGGGTGGAAGGCTTCCAGCAGCAGCCAGCCGCCAGGGCGCAGGGCCTGCTGCAGGCGCTGGTGGATGGCGGCGCGCTGGGCCGAGGGAAAGTGCACGTAGGTCAGCACCACGGCGTCGTAGCCGCCACGGGCAGGCGTCCACTCGGTCAGGTCGGCCTGCTCGGTGGCCAGGGGCACGCCCTGCTGCAGGGCCAGGGCGCGGGCCTTGGCCAGGCCCACGGCCGAGCCATCGACCGACAGCACGGTGTGCCCCTGCGCGGCCAGCCAGACGCCGTTGCGGCCCTCGCCGTCGCCGGGCACCAGCGCCTGGCAGTGGGCGGGCAGGCGGTGGGCCTGCTCGCGCAGGAAAGCGTTGGGCTGCGTGCCGTACTTGTAGCCCGCGTTGCCGAAGGCCTGGTCCCAGAATGTCATGAAAAATGCCAGAAACGTAGGTGGATAAAGCGCTGGCAGCTATGGATTCAGTAGCTCCCAGCGCGCAGGGTCATTTCTCCAGCCGCACGATACCCAGGGCCTTGAGCACGTGTTTTTCGTAAACGGGTTCGGCTGTGCCGTTCTTCATCTTGTACATGAAGTACTTCTCGAATGCCACCTTGGCCAGGTGCACCCATTTGCCCTTCTTGAACCAGTTCACGTTACGCGGCGGAATCTGCGGCAGCGCCACGAAGGCGGCGCCGGTGTCGCCCATGTCGGCCAGGCAGATGGCGTTCCAGGTGGCCTTGGCGGTGGCGTCCTGGGGCTTGCCCGCCAGCTCGGCGGCGATGTTGTGCACGATGGCCGAGACCATGGTCTCGATCATGTAGCCGGTCTTGGGCGCGCCCGTGGGCACGGGCGTGACTTCGACGGGCGGTATGGCCACGCACACGCCGGCCGAGAAGATGTTGCGGTACTTCTTGCTGCGCTGGTTTTCGTCGATGAGCACGAAGCCGCGCGGGTTGCACAGGCCCTCGACGGCGGCCACGGCGTCCACGCCCTTGAAGGCGGGCAGCATCATGCTGTACTTGAAGGGCAGCTCGTGCTCCTTCTTCGGCTGGCCGTTTTCGTCCATCTCGGTGACGAACATCTTCCCGGCCTCGACCTTCGTGACCCTGGCGTTGGTGATCCACTTGATGTCGAAGCTGCGCAGCTCGCTCTCCAGCAACGTCTTGGAATCGCCCACGCCGCCCAGGCCCATGTGGCCGATGTAGGGCTCGCTGGTCACGAAGGTCAGCGGCACCTTGTGGCGCAGCTTGCGGCGCTGCAGGTCCTTGTTGAAGATGAACGCGAACTCGTACGCCGGGCCGAAGCACGACGCGCCCGGCATGGCGCCGATGATGGCAGGGCCGGGGTCCTGCACGAAGGCCTGGTAGTCGGCCCAGGCCTTCTCGGCGTGGTCCACGCTGCAGATGGACTGGGTGTGGCCCTGCACCGGGCCTGCGCCGGGCACTTCGTCGAACGAGAGCTTGGGGCCGGTGGTGATGACCAGGTAGTCGTAGCCCAGGCGCTGGCCGTCGGCCAGCTCCAGGGCGTTGCCCTCGGCGTCGATGCGGTCCACGCGCTGGGCGATGAAGTCGATGCCCTTCCTGGCCAGGCTCGGCGCGATGGGCAGCGTGGTGTCCTTGCGCTCGCGCCAGCCCACGGCCACCCAGGGGTTGGAAGGCACGAACTGGAAGTAGTCCACCGCGTTGACGACGGTGATGCGGTGTTCCTTGCCGATGGCGGCGCGCAGGTCATAGGCGGCGGGCATGCCGCCCGTGCCAGCGCCGAGGATCACGATATGGGCCATGGTTGTCTCCTTGGAATTGCCTCTGTTGGGATCTTTTTTGGGGGGGAATGCTTTTCAGGGGGCTGCGCCCAGCACCTGGTTGGCGGCGCGCAGCCGCGCCTCGTCAAGCTGACCGGCCAGCAGGGCCAGGCGCAGGTGGTCGATGAGCAGCGCGCTGCGCGCCTGGGCCAGCGCCAGGGCGGTGGCGGCGTCGTCGCTCTGGGCGTTCAGCAGGTCGAGCAGGGTGCGGTCACCCACCTCGTGGCCGGTTTGCGTGGCGTCCAGCCGGGCGCGGCTGGCCACCTGGGCCTGCTCCAGCGCATGCACGCGCTGCGCGCCCATGCGCAGGCCCAGCCAGGCGGCCTGGACTTGCTGCGCCACCTGTTCGCGGGTGTTCAGGGCCTCGGCCTCGGCCTTGTCCTGCAGGCGCAGGCTTTCTTCTTCCTTGGCGCTGCGCCAGCCGCCGGTGTACAGCGGCACGGTGAGCTGCACGCCCACCATGGCGTTCAGGCTCTTGTTCTGCGCCGGGCCGTAGGCGCCGCTGCCATGCAGGCGCTCCTGCCCGGCCTGGGCAACGAGGTCCACGCTGGGCGCGGCGCCCAGGCCGTGCTTGCGCGCCTCGGCGCGGGCGGTTTCGGCGGCCAGCGTCTGCAGGCGGATGCCGGGGTTGCCGTCCTCGGCCTGCTGCTGCCAGGCCTCCAGCGCCAGGGCAGTGGCGAGCAGTTCGGCCGCCGGGGCGGCGGGCAGGCGGGCCTGCAGCGTGGCGGCGGGCAGGCCGGTGGCGTCGGCCAGCAGGCGGCGCTTGACGTCCAGGTCCACCTGCGCCGCCACCTGGCTGGCGCGCAGCGCGGCCAGGCGTGCGTTGGCCTCGTGCGTGTCGGTGATGGGGGCGCTGCCGACGCGGTAGCGCTCCTGCGCTTCCTCGGCCGCCTTCTGCACGGCCGCGTGCTGCTGGCCGGTGACGCGCAGCGCCTCTTGCGCCACGGCCACGTCCAGGTAGCGCTGGGCGGTGCGCAGCATGGCCTGCTGCTGTTGCGCCTGCCACTGCAGGTCGGCCATGTCGGCCTGCAGGCGCAGTTGCTGCTGCTGCGCGCGGCGCTGCGGGTTGTACAGCGGCTGGCTGGCCTGCAACTGCCAGCGCGTGGCCGTGCCGCCGGTGACGGAGGTGGCGACGTTGGCACCATTCGTGGGCCCCATGCCCGGGGCGGAGAACTGCGCGCCGCGCATTTCGGTCTCGCCGTTCGCCACGCCGGCCGCGGCCGTCAGCGCCACGCCGGGGCGCCACAGCGCCGCCGCCTGGTCGCGCTGCGGCTGGGCGGCGGCATGCGCGGCCCGCGCCACAGACAGCTCGCGGTCGTGCTGCTGGGCGGCCTGCCAGGCCTGCAGCAGATCGGTGGCGGCGGCCAGGCTGGGCAGGGCGGCCAGGACGCCCGCCAGGGCCAGGGGACGGAGATATGTACGCATGTCAATGATCCCTGGCGCTGCGCGCCACCCACGCCCCATGAAACCGGAGCGGCCCAGGCCAGGCAGCCGCGGAGCTGGCTTTGCCAGGCCGCTGGCTGCGTCCCCCTCCCATAGCGCGAAGCGCGTAGAGAGAGGGGGAAGGCGCGAAGCGACTCAGGGGGTGTTTCATTTCTGGCCGGCCTGGGTGAATTCGTCGAAGGCGGCGCTGGTGCGCGCGGCGTACATCAGCGACGGGCCGCCGCCCATGTACACGGCCATGGCCAGCGTCTCGGCCAGTTCCGCGCGGGTGCAGCCGAGCTTGACCAGCGCCTGGGTGTGGTAGCCGACACACGGGTCGCAGCGCGCGGCAACGGACAGGGCGGTGGCGATCAGCTCCTTGGTCTTGGCGTCCAGTGCGCCCGGCTTGGTCGCGCCCTGGGCCATGGCGGTGAAGCCGCGCAGGGCGTCGGGGATCTCGCCGCGCAGCTTGGCGATCTCGGCGCTGGTGTCCTTGATGATGTCTTGGTAGCTGGGCAACATGGCAATGGCTCCTTGAAGATGGGGGGTAAAGGTTTTTGCTATGGGTTAGATAGCTGCTGGCGCTTGCTGCATAAGCCTCAAGTGCCGATTTGGCCGTGTTTTTCCGCGCGCCGGTGGTAGGCCGCGTAGTACAGCGTGGGGATGACGACGAGCGTGAGCAGCGTGGAGACCAGGATGCCGAAGATCAGCGAGATCGCCAGGCCGTTGAAGATCGGGTCGTCGAGGATGAAGAAGGCGCCGATCATGGCCGCCACGCCCGTGAGCACGATGGGCTGGGCCCGCGTGGCCACGGCATGCACCACGGCCTGGGCCATGGGCACGCCCGCGGCCTGCTGCAGCCGCACGAAGTCCACCAGCAGGATGGAGTTGCGCACGATGATGCCGGCCAGCGCGATCATGCCGATCATGCTGGTGGCGGTGAACTGCGCGCCCAGCAGGGCATGGCCCGGCATCACGCCGATGATGGTGAGCGGAATCGGCGCCATGATGATGAGCGGCGCCAGGTACGAGCCGAACTGCGCCACCACCAGCAGGTAGATCAGCACCAGGCCTACGGCATAGGCGGCGCCCATGTCGCGGAAGGTCTCGTAGGTGATGCGCCATTCGCCGTCCCAGCGCAGGGTGTAGTCGCGCAGCGCATCCTCGGGCATGGCGACGAAGGTCTCCTTCAGCGCCGTGCCGCCCGGGGCCTGGATCTGCGCGATGGCGCCGCGCATGGCGAACATGCCGTACAGCGGGCTGTCGACGCGCCCGGCCATGTCGCCCTGCACGTAGTCGACGGGCAGCAGATCCTTGTGGTAGAGCGGCTGCTCGCGCTGCGTGTCGCTCACGGTGACCAGTTCGCGGATCGGCACCGCCTGGCCCGCCGCGCCGCGCACGGTGAGCTGCAGCAGCGCGTCCAGGCTGCCGTGGCTGTCGTCGGGCAGTTGCAGCCAAACGGGCACGGGCACCTTGCTCGCGTCGCGCAGGTAGGTGGCGGCGTCGCCCGCCAGGCCCGCGCGCAGCGTGGCGACGATGGCCTGCTGCGGCACGCCGGCCAGCGCGGCCTTGCGGCGATCGACCAGCAGCAGCTTGCGCGGCGCGGCGGCGATGGTCGTGGAATCCACGTCCACCACGCCATCGGTTGTCTCGAACACGGCGCGCACGGCCTCGGTCACCTGGCGGCGGCCAGCGGGCTCGGGGCCGTAGACCTCGGCCACGATGGGGGCCATCACCGGCGGGCCGGGCGGCACTTCGACCACCTTCACATTGGCCCTCCAGCGCTTGCCGATCTCCTGCAGGGCAGGGCGCACGCGCATGGCGATGGCATGGCTCTTGTCCTTGCGGTGCTCCTTGTCCACCAGGTTGACCTGGATGTCGCCCAGCTCGCTGGCGGCGCGCAGGTCGTACTGGCGCACCAGGCCGTTGAAGTTGATGGGCGCGGCGGTGCCGGCGTAGGCCTGGTAGTCGCGCACCTCGGGCACGGTGGCCAAATGGGCGCCCAGCTCGCGCAGCACGGCGGCGGTTTCCTCCAGCGGGGTGCCGGCGGGCATGTCCACCACCACCTGGAACTCGGACTTGTTGTCGAACGGCAGCATCTTGAGCTGCACCCAGCCGACCACGGGCAGCAGTACCGAGAGCGCGATCAGCCCGGCCACGGCCAGGCCCAGCAGGGCCCGGTTGCGCGCACCGCGCCGCTCGTCGAGCAGCGGGCCGAACAGGCGCTGCAGGCGCGGCTCCAGCTTGGCCGCCAGGCCCGCGTGGCCGTCCGCCGCGCCATCGCCTGCGTGGGGTTTCATCCAGCGCCGTGCCAGCCAGGGCGTGACGACGAAGGCGATGGCCAGCGAGATGAGCATGCCCATGCTGGCGTTGATGGGGATGGGCGCCATGTACGGCCCCATCAGGCCCGAGACGAAGGCCATGGGCAGCAGCGCGGCGATCACCGTGAAGGTGGCCAGGATGGTGGGGCCACCCACTTCGTCCACGGCCCTGGGGATGCTCTGCAGCAGGCCCACGCCCGGTTCGAGCTGCTGGTGGCGGTGGATGTTTTCCACCACCACGATGGCGTCGTCCACCAGGATGCCGATGGAGAAGATCAGCGCGAACAGCGACACGCGGTTGAGCGTGAAGCCCCAGGCCCACGAGGCGAACAGCGTGGCGGTGAGCGTGAGCACCACGGCCAGGCCGACGATGGCCGCCTCGCGCCGCCCCAGGGCGATGAACACCAGGGCGACGACGGAGGCCGTGGCGAACAGCAGCTTCTGGATGAGCTTTTGCGCCTTGTCGTTGGCGGTTTCGCCGTAGTTGCGCGTTTCCACCACCTGCACGCCGTCGGGGATGACGGTGTTGCGCAACTGCGCCATGCGCGCCGCCAGCGCGTTGGCCACGTCGATGGCGTTCTCGCCAGGCTTCTTGGTGACCTGCAGGGTGACGGCCGGGAATTCCTCGGGGCCGTCCTTGCCGGGCTGGCCCAGCCACACCATGCGTTGGGCCGGGGGCGGGCCGTCGCGTACCTCGGCCACGTCCTTCAGGAAGACGGGCCTGCCGCCGCGCGTGCCCACGACCAGTTCGGCCACTTCGTCGGCGGACGAAAGAAACGGCCCGGCCTCCAGGGCAATGGTCTTTTCGCCAGCCAGCAGGTCGCCCACCGGCAGGCCCAGGTTGGCCGACTGCAGCGCGGCGCGCAACTCGTGCACCGTCATGCCGGTGCCCGCCATGCGTTCGGGCTGCAGGCGCACCAGGGCGGCGCGCCCGGGGCCGCCGATGGAGCGCACCTCGCGCGTGCCGGGCACGCGCTGGAGCTCGGCCTCGACGCTGTGCGCCACGCGCTCCAGGTCGAAGGCGCTGGCGCTTTCAGCCTTGCCAGTGTCCTTGCCGTGCAGCGTGAAGCTGACGATGGGCACGTCGTCGATGCCCTTGGGACGGATCAGCGGCTGCAGCACGCCCAGGCCCTCGGGCACGAAGTCGGCGTGGCTGCGCAACTGGTCGTGCAGGCGCACCAGCGCCTCGGTGCGCGGCACGCCCACCTTGAACTGCACCGTGAGCACGGCCAGGCCCGGGCGCGAGACGGACATGACGTGCTCCGTGCCCTCCATGCCCGAGAGCAGCTGCTCGGCCGGGGTGGCCACCATCTGCTCCACGTCGGCGACGCTGGCCCCGGGGAAGGGGATCAGCACGTTGGCCATGGTCACGTTGATCTGCGGCTCTTCCTCGCGCGGCGTGACCAGCACGGCGAACGCGCCCAGCAGGAATGCCAGCAGCGCCAGCAGCGGCGTGATCTGCGCCTGCAGGAAGAGGGCGGCGATGCGGCCCGAGATACCCATTTTTGGGGAGGTGTCGCTCATGTCAACGCACCTGTGCGGCGGCCTGGGGGTCGAGGGCCACGCGCTCGCCGTCGCGCAGGCCGCTGAGCACTTCGATCTGCGGCGCGGCACCCTCGGCCGCGGGCAGCGTGCGGCCCAGGCGCACCTGGCGCAGGCGCGGGTGGTTCTGGGCATCGAGCACGTAGACGCCGGTCATCTCGGCGCGGCGCACCACGGCGCTGGCGGGAACGGCGGGCAGCGCCGCCGCCATGCCCGCGCCCGGCAGCCACAGGCGCGCGAACATGCCCGGCACCGCACCCTCCAGCCCCGCGGGCAGGTCGGCGCGCAACTGCATGGTGTGCGTGGCGCTGTCCACCGTAGGCAGGCGCTGGATCTGGCGCGCTTCGATGGCGATGCGCCCCGTGCCCGGCAGCTCGATGGCGGCCTGGCCGGCCGTGCCCAGGTTCTGCGCCAGCGCCTGCACCAGCGCCTGCGGCGCGGTGGCGGTAATGCGCAGGGCGCGCGGGTCGTACATGCGCACCAGGGGACGCCCAGGCGCCGCCATGTCGCCCAGCGCCACAGGCACTTCGCTCACCACCCCGGCGTAGGGCGCGCGCACCACGTAGAAGCCCGATTGGGCCGAAGCCGCCTGGGCCTGGGCCTGGGCCGCGCGCACCTGGGCCTGCGCCGCGTCGTATTGCGCCTGCGCACGCTCCAGGCCCGCCTGGCTGATGTACTGCTTGGCAAAAAGCTGGCGCTGGCGCGCGAGTTCCTTTTCCGCGATCCGGGCATGGGTGCGCGCGGCCTCGGCCTGGGCCACGCTGGCGGCGGTGTTCTGCTGCGCGGCCTGGGCGTCCAGGTGCACCAGCGCCTGTCCGGCCTGCACGCGGTCGCCCACGCGCACCAGCAGTTGCACCACGGCCCCCGGAACCTGGGAGGCCACGGTGGTGTCGCGCACGGCTTCGACCACGGCATCGGCGCTGGCCCACGCGGCATGGGCAGGCGCTTGCACGCGTACGGCGGCGATGTCAGCCGCGAAAGCCAGGCCGGAGCCAGCCAGCAGGGCCGTGGCCAGCGCCAGGCCAGTCCTGGAGAGGAAGCGGGGAGGGGGCGGGGCGTAGTGCATTTATTGATTATTTAACCAATTGATTGAATAGTCAACCGACACTACAATCCATGCAGCCGATCAGGCCATTTCCGAAGGATTCCCCCTATGAAAGACTTGCCGCCCGAAGCACTGGAGCAGGTCGCGGCCTATTTCCAGGCCTTGTCCGAACCCACGCGCCTGCGCATCCTGAACCTGCTGCGCAACGGCGAGCACAACGTGAGCGACCTGGCGCAGCAGTGCGGCTACACGGTGGCAAACGTGTCCAAGCACCTGTCCTTGCTCACCAAGCATGGCCTGGTGGCGCGCGAAGGGCGGGGCACCAGCGTGTACTACCGCATCGAGGACGCATCGGTGTATGCGCTGTGCGATCTGGTGTGCGGCAGCCTGGCCCGCCAATTTGACCGCGAGGCCCAGCAGCGCGCACTGTTCAGCGCACCCGAGAAAGCCCGGAGCTAGGCGAAAAGCCCGTCTTCGTCGAGCAGCGCGTACACGATGTCCGGATGCTGCTCCATGCTCTTCTTGATGGCGGCGGGAATGGCCTGGCGCGTCTTGCGGCACAGCCCTGGCTGAGGGTGCACCAGGACGGTGATGCCCCGCAGCGTGCGCACCTCCACCGCGCTGGCATGGACGCTGATCCGTATGCCAAGCTGCTCGAACATGCGCCTTTGCATATGGCGCAGATCCTGTAGACTGGCCAGATTCTCAAGGCGCTGCAACAGGCGCTTTTCTTCTTCCCTCGTGAGCCACAGAACCCGCAGATCGGCATCATGCGCATGCACCAGCGCCTCGCGCTCGCATACGCATGCGCCCGGAGGGCATTCGGTACGGACAGGGAAGGGCGTGGACGGCATGGGATGGGCGTGGACGGCATGGGATGGGCGTGTGCGCCGCATTGTAGGCAGGCGCTTTTCCCCCGATGCCGGCGTGACCGCCACTTGCACAGCCTCCTTCGATGATCGTCCGCCCCCGTCCCAACTGGCTGCGCATGCTGTTCGTCGTGCGCGGCTCTGTCCTGCCCGGCATTCTTCCGCAACTGGGCGCCGCCACGCTGTTCGCCATCCTGGTCACGGTGCTGCACGGCAGGGTGCTCGACTGGAAGGTGCAGCTCAACTTCGTCCCGTTTTCCCTGATCGGGCTGACGCTGGCCATCTTCCTGGGCTTTCGCAACAGCACCAGCTATGCGCGCTACTGGGAAGCACGCACCCTGTGGGGAACGCTGCTGAATGAAACCCGCTCCCTGGTCCGGCAGGCGCTGACGCTGACGGACACGCCGGAAAAGGCCCGCGAATTCGCTCTGTGCCTGGCCGCGTTCGTGCATGCGCTGCGCCACCAGTTGCGCGGCACCGACCCCAGGGAGGACATGCGGCGCCTGTTGCCCCCAGAGGTGTGTGCCCAGATCGCGGCGGCGCGCTACAAGCCTGCGGTCTTGCTGCTGCTCGCCGGCCGCTGGATCAGCGAGCGGCGGCGCGAAGGAAGCCTGGCGCCCGTGCTGGTGCCGGCCATGGAGGTGCCGCTGAACCGGCTGAGCGAGGCATTGGGAGGGTGCGAACGCATTGCATCGACACCGATTCCCTTCACCTACGTCGTGCTGATCCACCGGACCATTTATTTCTATTGCCTGTTGCTGCCGTTCGGCCTGGTCGATGCCATCGGCGTCATGACACCGGTGATCGTGGCCTTCATCACCTACACATTCTTCGCACTCGAAGCCATCGGCTCGGAGATCGAAGAGCCATTCGGCACGGCCCCGAATGACCTGGCGCTGCATGCCATGTCGGACATGATTGAGGCGACCTTGCGTGAGATGCTGGGGGAGGCGCTGCCGCCCCAGGCAGCAGATCCGGACGTCATCGTCGTGGTGTAGTGCGGAGGGTGGCGGTACTGCGCCGTACAGTATATTTGTTATTTAACATAATATACATCGTATAAATTTAAGAAGCGGCACCACCAGCCGCTACCATCCTCGCCCATGAACACCCCCAAGCCATCCTCCATCCACTTCGGCCTGCAAGGCCGCGTCTGCATCGTCACCGGCGGCGCCCAGGGCATCGGCGAGGCCTGCGTGCGCCGCTTCGCGGCCGATGGCGCCAAACCCGTGATCGTGGACGTGGACGACGCACGCGGCCAGGCGCTGGCGCAGGAGCTGGGCGCGCTCTACGTGCGCTGCGACGTGGGCGACAAGCCGCAGGTGGACGCGCTGGTGGCCCAGGTGCTGGCGGCGCATGGGCGCATCGACGTACTGGTGAACAACGCGGGCATCTTCCGCGCGGCGGATTTCCTGGACGTGACCGAGGCGGACTTCGACGCCGTGCTGCGCGTCAACCTCAAGGGCGCGTTCCTCGCGGGCCAGGCCGTGGCGCGGGCCATGGTTGATGCGGGTGGCGGCGCCATCGTCAACATGAGCTCGGTCAACGGCGTGCTGGCCATTCCCAACATCGCCAGCTACAACGTGAGCAAGGGCGGTATCAACCAGCTCACGCGCGTGATGGCGCTGGCGCTGGCCGACCGCAACATCCGCGTGAACGGTGTCGCGCCCGGCACCATCGCCACCGAGCTGGCGGCCAAGGCGGTGCTGACCAGCGACGAGGCCAAGCACAAGATCATGAGCCGCACGCCCATGAAGCGCCTGGGCGAGCCCTCGGAGATTGCCGACGTGGTGGCCTGGCTGGCCAGCGACGCCGCGAGCTACGTGACCGGCGAGATCGTCACCGTGGACGGCGGGCGCATGACGCTGAACTACACGGTGCCGGTATGAAATCGATAGCTGCCAGCGCTTGCCTGGTAAGCGCTAGCGGCCTATTTCACCTATAAACCCTCAGCCGCCCTGCCCTGGCCTGCGCGGCACCACTACGCGCACGGTGGACACCTGCAGCACGTCGCCGTGCTGGTTGCGGGTTTCGCTGCGCACCGTGACCATGCCCCGGTCCGGCTTGGACTTGGAGGGCTGCACCTGCACCACCTCGCTCACCACGTGCAGCACGTCGGTGGCGCGCGTGGGCCGGGGCCAGCTCAGCTCGCCGCCCGCGCCGATGATGCCGCCCGCGATGGGCAGGCCGCTGGTCACCTGCAGCCGCATGGTGACGGCCGCCGTGTGCCAGCCGCTGGCGGCCAGCCCGCCGAACAGCGTGGCCTGGGCGGCCGCGTCGTCCAGGTGGAACGGCTGCGGATCGAACTGCGCGGCGAAGGCCTTGATCTGGCCTTCGTCCATGGCGTGCTCGCCGCTTTGGAACTGGTCGCCCACGGCGAGGTCGTCCAAGTACAGGGGGGTGGTCATGAAAGGCTCTCCTTGCGTTGTTGGTTTCAGGCGGCCGACGGCGCCGGCCGCACCGGCCGCGCCTCGCGGATGGGCAGGTTGACCAGCGCGGCGCCCGCAGCCAGCACGATGTCCGCGTACCAGACCCAGTCGTAGCTGCCCGTGGCCTGGAACACGCTGCCGCCCAGGTAGGCGCCGAAGAAGCCGCCGACCTGGTGCGCCAGCATCACGATGCCGAACAGCATGGCCATGTTGGCCGTGCCGAACATCTTGGCCACCAGCCCGGCCGTGGGGGGCACGGTGGAGAGAAAGGTCACGCCCATCACGGCGGAAAAGACCAGCACCACCGCCGCCGTCTTGGGCGCCAGCAGGAACACCAGCACCGCCAGCCCGCGCGTGGCGTACAGCAGCGCCAGCAGCGACTTCATGCGCCAGCGCCCCACGGCCCAGCCCATGAGCAGGCTGCCCGCGATGTTGAACAGTCCGATCACGGCCAGCGCCCAGCCGCCCACTTCGGGCGGCAGGCCGCAGGCGGCGATCACGCCAGGCAGGTGCGTGGCCAGGAAGGCCACGTGAAAGCCGCAGACCAGGAACCCCGCCGCCAGATAGCGGTAGCTGGGCGTGCGCAGGGCCTGGACGATGGCCTCGCGCGCGTTCAGCGCCTTCTGGCCCGACGCGGCGGCGGCCTGCGCGGCCAGCGCCCGCGAGTTGCCCCGCAGCACCCACGCCGCGGGCAGCGCCAGCAGCACCAGCACGCCCAGCCACTGCATGGCGCTGGCCCAGCCCACGGCGGCCGTCAGGCCGATGGCGATGGGCGCCATGGCGAACTGGCCGAAGGAGCCGCCCGCGTTGACCACGCCCGTGGCCAGCCCGCGCCGCTGCGCCGGCACCAGCCGCGCCGTGGCGGCCATCAGCACCGAGGGGCCGGCCATGCCCGCCCCGCCCGCCGCCAGCACGCCGATGGCGAAAATCAGTCCGGCCGTGCTGGTCATCAGCGGCGTGATGAAGGTGCCCAACGCCACCAGCAGCGCGCCGATGACAATCACGCGCCCCGTGCCGATGCGGTCCGCCACGGCCCCGGCGAAAGGCTGCGTCAGGCCCCACCAGAGCTGGCCGAACGCGAAGGCCAGGCTGATGCTGCCAATGCCCAGCGCCGTGGAGGTGTTGAGCGCCGACAGGAACAGGCCCATGGTCTGCCGCGTGCCCATGGTGAGCGCGAAGGCGCCCGCCGCCGCCAGCAGCACCAGCCACAGGGACAAGGTCGGGGCGCTGCGGGTATCAGGCGGCGTCGCCATGTTCCACCTCCTGCGCCGGGGCCAGCAGCGCCAGCGCGTCGTCCACCAGCGCGTGCAGGGCGTTCACGCGCTCCACGCCCAGGGCCTCGTTGAGCGACCGTTGCGCCACCTTCCAGCAATGCTGGGCCTCGGCGCGCTTGTCGCGGCCCGCATCGGTGATGTGCACCAGGCGGCTGCGCGCATCGGCGCCCGGCTCCAGCGTGACCCAGCCCGCGTCCACCAGGGGGCGCAGATTGCGCGTGAGCGTGGAGGCGTCCATCTTCATCGCCGCCGCCAGATCGCCCGGGCGGATCGGCCCGAGCTTGAGCACATGCGACAGCAGCGAATACTGCGTGGTCTTGAGCCCGCAGCGCGCCATCTCGGCGTCGTAGTGGTGGGCCACGCGGCGCATCAGCTGGCGCAGCTTGAAGTTGGTGCAGCCTTGCGGAAGCACCGGGGTGGTTTCGGCTTGCATGCGATTGATTGTATATGCAATAGTTGTACATACAAATTTAACGCGGATGCAGGCCATGCCGCGCGACGCCCGCGCAGCCATCGGCTGGGTTCAGCGGTTGCGGGTGCGGTCCGCCAGGGCAAGAATGGGCTGAAGCGCCATGCGCCCCAGCCGCGTGCGAAGGCTCGCCCGGCCGTGGGTGGGGGCTACGCCAAAGGAATCCGTGGGATCCGCGTGGCGCGGAAAGAGCGCCAGCGCATGGTTCCTGTTGATGCCCTGCCGGGTGGCGTCATCGATGAAGCTGATTTGCCCGAGCTGCTGGGTTTGCAGGGCCGTAACCGGCGCTGGTGCGAACGGGAAATCGCTGCCGAACAGGATGTGGGACGGATCCACCAGTTGCTGCAGCGCGGCCAGCGCGAAGGGGGAAGGAGACAGGGCCGTATCAAAGTAGTAGCGCCTGACGTAGTGCAGAAAGCCCTGCGGCGCCTTGCGCGCAAATTTGGGTATCACGTTCGACAAAGACAGGCGCCATGCGACGTAGGGCAGAAAGCCGCCTGCGTGGGCCAGGATCCATCGGATGCGGGGATAGCGCTCGATCTTGCCGTTGAGGATCAGGTTGGTGGCCGCACGGGTGGTATCGCACAGGAACTCGACGAAAAACTCCGGAATCGACAGTTTCAGCGTCTCGCTGGATGCATGGACATTGGGGTGCACGAAGACCGTGGCCTGCCGGCGGTTCAGTTCGTCCAGCAATTCGTCGAAGCGGTCATCCCCCAGGAAATAGCCCTCCGAACTGCCCAGCAGCGTCACGCCGTCCGCGCCCAGATGTTCCAGTGCATGGATCGCCTCCTTGCAGGCGAGGTCGGTGAACGGCAGGGGCAGCACGGCGAAATTGCCGAACCGGCCCGGATGCCGCCGCGCCATGTTCGCCGCGAACTCGTTGCAGGCACGTGCCAGGCTGACTGCCTTGTCCTTGTCGCCAAAGTAGACGCCAGGAGCAGACAGCGAGGTGATGGCGGTCTCGATGTCATTGATGTCCATTACGTCGAGGGAGTGCCGAGGTGTCCAGCCTGGCAGCGGGGCATTGGCCACGGCGTTGATGCCCAGTTCGTCCATGCGCTGCACGAGCGCCGGCGGAATGATGTGGTGGTGGACGTCGATGCGCCGCGGTGTACGGATGTCGGTCATGTTTCATGCCTGTAGGATTGCGACGAACCTGCGCCACATGACCGACGCGCACCGGACAACGGGCATCGTCAATGTCAGCGGCACAGCGGCGTCCATGTCTTTTTCAGGCCCGGTATTCAAGCGCGCCCAAGCAGGATGTCGGTGTTGAACAAGGAGGGAATGCGCTGCGCGAACATGCGGTCCCCTTCTACCTTGAGCTTGCCGGACATGAAGGCGGCCATGCCCGACAGCTCTCCCTTGAACAGGGCGACGAGGTTGTCGTCCGAGATGGTGAAACGGACATCGAACTGGTCGGTCGCACCTTCGTGAACTTCGCACTTGCCGTGATCGAGCACCACGTAGCACGGGCGGGTGATGTTGTATTGCCAGGTCTTTTTGACGTTGGCTGCAGCGCTACCCCGCACGGCTGCGGGAAAGCGATTGATGATGTCGTTGACGCTCATGGCGTTGCTCCTGTTGTGAAAGGAAGGGAAATCAGCGGCTCAGCGCGTACGCAGCGGGAGCAGCTTGGATTGAAAGAACGGGCCCACGGGCCAGACGCGCAAAGGAGGCAGGGTGATGTTGCCGGTAAAGTCGCAGGTGCGGATCGACCCGTGCCGTGCCGGCCCCGTGACGTGGCCGATGGGGTCGAACTCCGAAGGCGAGAACGTGACCTTGATGTCGGGCATCTCGTTGGCGTGATGCACTGTTTCCTGAGGACGGAACGCCACCAGGTGGCCCGGGAAGAAGGTGAGCATGTGGCGCATGTTGATCCACCACTGCCCTGCTCCAGGCCGTGGGTTGGTCAGGGGCTTGCCGATCGTGCCCTCGATGCGGAAGACTTCCTGCCCGCGCCGGGTGGCCGAGCCGACAAAGCGCCCATCCTTTTCCTCAAACTCCATCTGGGCCATCTTTTTGGGGTATCCCAGCAGCTCGCGGCCATTGATGAGGTGCAGATCGTCGTCGACGAGCATCCAGGGGCAATGCAGCATCGGGAAGATGCCGAACAGCTTGACCTGGACCATCACCCCGACTTCGAGATAGGGCACTCCGAACGCGCAATGCGGATAGTGCGCCATGAACACGGT
The DNA here is from genome assembly GCA_021496925.1 of Acidovorax sp. YS12. NCBI lineage: Bacteria > Pseudomonadati > Pseudomonadota > Betaproteobacteria > Burkholderiales > Comamonadaceae > Acidovorax > Acidovorax sp. YS12. Next base: position 725,925 of record CP053915.1, on the reverse strand, counting down.
GGCCACCGGCTGCTTGGGGATGGTCAGCGGAAAAGGCACCCACTCCTTGACCACTTCGTATTCGAGGGGCACATCGGCGAACACCATGCGCGCGTTGGTCCACCACGGACCTTTTTGCAGTACGCCATAGCGACGCAATGCGCGCAGGCCTTTGGCAATGTTTGAAAACATAAGCGATTCCTATTGGATTACTGGATGGCGTCAAACCGCCGGGCGCTGGCAATCCGGCGACTTCGGATCCAACTTGAAGAACTCGGCCTGCATCGCCCGCAGCTTGAAATCATTGATACCCGCCAATGGGAAGGCCGCCAGGCGTTTCATCGTGAGATGACGGGCCAGGTTGATTTGGGGCGCATCGACCATTGCGGCGGCACCGAACTTGTCGATGAACAGCGCGCGCGTGCAGGGCGTGTCCAGCAGCCGGCCCAATGGGGTGGTGTCGACGCTGAAGCGCTCCCCGTCAGGCTCCCCCTGGGTGCCTGGCCAAAAGCCCAGCAGCCATCCGCCCGCGCCCACGGCCGCGGCCAGGACCAACACGGCGGCTATCCATTTCTTGCGCATTTCGTTCCCCTTTCCAGAAAGAAGGTCATTCAATGAAATCCACGCCGGTCGCCATGCTGTGGATGCGTGCGGAGTCCTGATCGATGCTGAAGGTGTCAGGATTTCGCTGGCTCGTGATCTGGTCCGCGCGCGCCCGAACGGCCGGGCTGATCAGCCCGGCGTGGGGGAGCACCCAGAACCGGCGCTGCGCGATGGCGCCAAATACCTGATTGGCCACGGCTTCCGGGGACAGGACATGCAAGGGCTCCTCGAAAGGAATGGGCGGCAGGCCCTCCGTGGGCGCCTCGTAGTGCTCGACGCCCGGCTGGTTCCGGTCGGCATACGCAATGCGGGTGTCCACGGTGGCCGGACAGAGCACGGAGATGCCCACGCCAGCCTTCACGGCCTGCAGTTCCCGGTAGATCGACTCGGACAGCCCCACCACGGCGTGCTTGGATGCCACATAGGGCGCGCCACCGGGCACCCCCATCAAACCAGCGGCCGACGCCGTGTTGACGATGTAGCCAGCATCGCGTTCGACCAAGCCCGGCAGGAAGGTCGTGATGCCATGGACGACGCCGCCCAGGTTGACACCGAGCATCCAGTCCCAGTCCTTGTCCTGGAGCACCCAGGACAGCCCCGCCTTCGCCACGCCCGCGTTGTTGACGACCAGCCAGGGGGCGCCCAGTTGCGCATGCACCGTCTGCGACAGCTGCCGCACGGACTCCAGCCGGGATACGTCGGTGATCACGCCGATGACCTGCCGCGCGCCCGCTTGCTTCACGCGCTCGACCGCGCGCTCGACGGCTCCAGCTTCGATATCGGCGATGGCAATCTTCATGCCTTCGCGGGCAGCGCGCAGCGCAAGTGCCAGGCCAATGCCGCTGCCCCCGCCCGTGACGACGGCAACCAGGCCACGGAGATCAGGCAGCACGCGCCGGCCCTCTGTATTTGAAGTCGTGTTCATCTCGTGTACTCCCATCGATCCGTCATTCATGGTGCTGGCGATACCACTTGCTCAGGTGCCCGGCTGCCACCAGGCCCAGCACATGGTTCTCTCCGTCTTCGATGGTGGCGGCGCGGGCGTCGCGGTACATCTTTTCGAGCGGGTATTCGCGCGTCAGCCCGTTGCCGCCGAACAGTTGCAGCGCTTCGCTGACGGCGGCCAGCGCGTGCTCGGTGACCGAGACCTTGGCCGTGATGGAGGCCAGCACGTGCGGCTGGCCCAGCACGTTGAAGTTGCACGCGCGCTGGGTGATGGCGCGGCAGAGCTCGACCTTCTCCCAGATCTTGTAGAGGCGCGCGCGCACCGACTGGTGCTCGATCAGCACCGCCCCGCCCTGGCGGCGCTGGTGCACGTAGGCCAGCGCCTCCTCGTAGGCGGCCCGCGCCAGCCCGGAGAACACGCAGGCCATTTCCATGTTGGCCAGGGTGAAGGCGCCGAAGAAGCTGCCGTTGAACGCGCCTTCGTCCGCCAGCACGTAGCGGCGCGGCACGCGCACCTCGTCGAAGAACACCTCGCCCTGCGGCAGCGAACGCTGCCCCATCTTGTCCAGCGGCCGGCCCTTCTTCACGCCCTTCTCGTCGAAGGAGATGAACAGCGCCACGCCGCGCATGAGGCCGTTGGCGTCGTACAGGCCGTCGCCATAGTCGGCCGGCACGTAGGCCAGCGCGCATTGCGCGATCGGCGCGCCGGATACCCAGGCCGAGCTCTGGCCGTTGAGGATGACCTCGTCGGCCGTCACGCGGGCGGTGAGGTTGGGCTTGCCGTGGCGGCGCCCGGGGAGGATCTCCTTGCCCTCGATGTCGGAGCAGTCCGAGCCGCGGTCCGGCTGCGTGCCCACCCAGCAGCCCGGGGCCGAGCCGAAGCGCTCGATCAGCTCGGCGTTGCCCGTCTGGTGCGCGGCGAAGCCGGCGAAGCCCGTGCTGCCCGCCAGGATGGCCAGGCCCGCATCGCCCCAGCCCAGGATGCCCTGGATCATGGGCAGCATGCGCGCCATCTGCTCCGGCGCCATCGTCACCAGGCCCTCCGGGCCGATGCCCATGTCCTTGAGCTGCTGCAGGAAGCCGTGGATGGGCGATTCGGGCGCGGCGGCCTCCTCGGGCGTCATGCGGTCGAGCTGCTGGCCCAGCGGGCGCATCACCTCCTGGGCAAACGCGGCGACGGCATCGACGATCATGCGTTCGTCGTCGGTAAGCGGGGTTTCCAGCCCGCCCAGCGGCAGCTCGGGCAGGGGAATGTGCGTGAAGTTGAATTTTTCCATGTGTTTTCTCTCGTGCTGGTTGGAACGGGGATTGGCTCAGGCCGCCTGGGCCAGCGGGCGGCGTTGCCGGTTGAACTGCTGTTCGGCCTGTACGAACGCCCCCAGCGCCTCGGCCCAGGCGCCATAAGCGGTGTTTGCCGCCTTCTTCTGCAGGGCCTCGCACAGCCGGGGCACCCAGCGGGCGAGGTGGCGGTCGATGAAGTCGGCCTGCGCGGCGATGAAGTTGCGGGCGTCCGCCTCGCTTGTCGCCGCCACTTCCAGCGCGGCGAGGTAGTGCATGAACTCCAGTTCGATGCCGATCCAGTCGGGCCATTCCTTGTTCACGCCCAGTTCGTAGCGGATGCCGAAGTGCTCGTAGAAGCGGATCAGGTCTTCCCAGATGCTCTGCGCCGGCTCGCCCAGGTGGTCTTTCTCGTTGAGCGACATCAGGGAGCGGCCCGTGCAGTTGTCGAACAGGCGCGTGTAGGTCACCGGCAGATCGGGGTCGGGCGGCGGCGCCTGCAGCGTGTGGAACGCATCCACGCGGTAGGGCAGCAGCGCGCGCACACGGCGCAGTTGCTCCAGCGCGCCGGCATGCACGAACTGCTGCTGCCCGGCCGCGCGAGGGTAGATGAACAACTGGCCGAAAAGCTGGTAGACCTGCGAGCGCGCGGCAACGGCCCGGGTGCGCTCGGAGACCGGCACGTGGACGGCCGGGGCGATGGTTGCGTCGGTGGGTGCGTTCATGTGCTGCTCCTTCAGCGGGCGATGTCGAGGTCGATGAAGTCGCCCGAGAACGCCTTGCGCCCCGAGCGCTCCCGGTTGCCGCCGTCCCACGCGGCGAAGGCCACCCTGGTGCTCTGCCCCGCCACGAGCCGGGCGTGGCCTGCCGGCCCCTGCAGCGCGCGGCGCAGGATCACGGTCCAGCGGCTGCCGTCGTGGCGGGCGCTCACCGCCAGGTCGCCCGCTTCGTCGGCCGGCAGCCGCCGCGTTGCGGCAAAGCCCTCGGCGATCACGCCATAGGGCACCGGCTTGTCGGCACGCCACAGCCAGGCGTTGACCGGCGCACCCGGGCTGCCCATCGTCATCGCGATGGAGGTGCGCGCCAGCGGGAACATCACCGCCACGCCGTCGGCGAACTGGTCGAGGTCCTTGATCCGGTCGTGGCGCGCGGATGCCCAGCGCAGGGCCACGGCAAAGGCCGAGCCGTTGTGCAGGAAGGCCGCATCGAGCTTGCTCACGGCGCCGTGGTCGGCGCTCAGCGCCAGGAAGGCCGAGGCCGGCTCCACCATCGCCAGCGGCGCCGGCATCATGTCAAAAGACGTCCAGCGCGCGCCCGACCATGCCGACGATGCGGGGTCGAGCAAGGCGGCGTCGCTGGCGGAAGTTCTGAGGGCCTGCATGATCACCACTCCCCTGCGGACGCCTGCGTGAGCGGGTCCTTGTCGAAGCCGCCGAAGCGGTCCTTCCAGTTGTTGCTGATCAGGATGTCCATCAGCTCGGAGCCCTCGCCGCGGTGCTGCTTCTCGCGTTCGCTGCGCAGCACGGCCAGGGCGTCGAGCACGCGCGGGCCGAACAGCTCCATCAGCTTCTCGTCGGGAATGCGGCTCTTGTCGGTGATCTCGCCATCGCCGCCGAAGGCGCGCGAGCCCATGGGCGGCACGTAGAACACGTTGGGCTCGGTGCCGTACTCCGGGTGCAGCGGCAGCGCCACCTTCCACTTGTGCACGAGCTTGTGGACGAAGGCCGTCTCATCGTCGATGTAGCCGAAGCAGCGCACGCGGCCCGGGCACTGGCGGTTGCATGCGGGGGCGATGCCCTGCTCGACGCGAGGAAAGCACATGATGCATTTCTCGCTGGTCTGCGACACCGGGTTGAAGTAGATCGCTTTGTACGGGCAGGCCTCGACGCAATGGCGGTGGCCCTTGCACTTGGTCTGGTCGACCAGCACGATGCCGTCCTGCTCGCGCTTGTAGATGGCCTGGGTCGGGCATGCCTCCAGGCAGGCCGGCTTGGTGCAGTGGTTGCACATGCGCGCCAGGTAGAAGAAGAAGGCATTGGGCCATTCGCCGCCGCCCTGGTCTTCGTCCCAGTTGTAACCCCAGTCGGGGGCCTTGCCGTCCAGGTAGCGCCTGGGCTGCATGTGGGCGCGCTGGCCCTTGCCCTCGAACATCACTTCCTTCTGGTTGAACTGGAAGTTGTCGCCCGTCTCCGTGTAGATCGGGATCACGCCGCGCTGCGGCTTGCCGTCCCTGAAGCCGCCGCCCTTCTTCTCGTAGTTGCGCGGGTAGCCCTCGCCCGGGTAGGTGGTCACGTTGGCCCAGCGCATGTGCTCGGTGCCCGGGCGCTTGGTCCAGATGTTCTTGCACGCCACAGTGCAGGTCTGGCAGCCGATGCACTTGTTGAGGTCCAGTACGGTGACGAGCTGCCGCTTGGCGTGGCGCAGCTCGTTCTTGCTGCCGCCGGCTTTATAGGTCATGGTTCAGAGTCCTTTTCGGGGGGGTCGGCCGGTGCGGTCAGGCCACCTTGCGCATGCCGGCGCGCACACCGCGGTCGGTGGCCGGCTGGGGGCCGCCGTTCATCAGGTAATAGCGGAACTGCGTGTAGCCGCCGGCCAGGTGCAGGGGCTTGGGCAGGCCGACCAGCAGGGAGTCGTAGGGCTTCCAGTTCTTGTACTGGTAGGTTTCCCAGAAATAGACGATGAGCTGCCCCGGCTGCACGGCGCCGCTCAGGCGCGCCATCAGGCGGCTGTCGCCCAGGTCGTTGAACAGCTCGACCTCCTCGCCGTCCTTGATGCCCAGCCGGTGGGCGTCCTGGTCGTTCATGTGCACCACCGGCTGTCCGCGGTGCAGGCGCGACAGGAAGGAGTTGGACAGGTGCACCGAGTGGATGCTCACGCGCGGGTGGCCGCCAGTGAGCAGGAAGGGGTAGTCGCCGCCCATCGGCGGCGCGTCCTTGTGCACGGGCAGCGCTTCCTGCGCCTCCATGTACCAGTCGTGGTCGAGGTAGAACTGCGCGCGGCGGGTGTGCGTGGGGAATATCTTCTTCTTGTCCACGTGCCAGGCGAAGCTGTAGAAGGGCTTCGCCGGGTCGAACTCGTTGGCCGCAGCCAGCAGCGGCCTGCCGCCCAGGCCGTGGATGCGCACCTGCCCTTCCTTGCGGAACTGGTCGTAGGTGTAGCCCTTGGGCATCACGCCGAAGTGCTCGAAGACCAGGATCTGCTCCTTCAGGCAGTCTTCGTTGGTGACGAGGTGGCCCTTCATCGTGAAGTCGTCGTAGAGCGCGTCGTAACGGTGCTTCATGCCGAATTGGTCGGTGTATTCGGCCATGCCCCGCGCCTTCGCACGCTCGCCGAGCTTTTTCGTGAGCAGCGCCATGATGGTCCACTCCTCCTTGCACTCGCCGGGCGGAGCGACGGCGCGGTCGACGAAGGTGTAGAACGGGTTGCCCGAGGTGCCGTTGGTCATCTCGTGCTTCTCGTAGTACCACGCGCAGGGCAGCACGATGTCGCAGAACACGGCCGAGGTGGACATGCGCGCTTCCAGCGTGAAGATCATCTTCAGCTTGGGGAAGAGATGCTCCGGGTACATCTTCATGCCCGCCCGCTTGCGCCGCAGCGGGTTGTGGTTGATGAGCATGAGCACGCGCGGCGTCTTGCCCTCGGCCGGGCGCAGCGAGTCCTTGACCCACCAGCCCTTGTCGACCGCGTCCTTGAGGTAGTCGCCGTAGACCTTTTTGGTGATCGGGTCGGCCACCGAGGGGTGGTCGTAGAGCGACTTGTAGCCCACGTGGTTGTAGAGCCACAGCGAGGGCGTGACAAAGCCCATCAGCTTGGTGCTGTCCTCGGCGGTGGTCAGGCCGGCGAGCTCGTCGTTGGTGTGCGGATCGGTCTTGAGCAGCCCCTGCAGGGCGATCTGCTCCATTTCCTCCACCTCCTCGATGCCGCCTTGCCTGACCGGCTTGCTCATCGCCACCAGGTAGGTGATGTGCTCTTCGGGCGTGGTCGAGATCGAGAACCCCGTGCCCGGCTTGCCCCAGTTGCCGCTGAACGCCATGGCCAGATGGTGGGCACGCTCCATCAGGTCGCCGTGGTAGTGCTTGCCCACGGTGAAGCCGATGTAGGTGCAGGTGCGCCTGGTGGCGATCTTGCGGCCCAGCTCCTTGATCAGCGAAGCGGGCACGCCGCTCTTGCGGGCTGCCAGCTCGGGCGTGTAGTCGCGCGCCAGTTGCGTCTTGAGCCGGTCGAACACCGGGCGCACGCCAACGCGCCGGCCATCTTTGAGCGTCAGCTCGACCGCGCCTTCCAACTGCGCCGTGTAGTCGAGCGCGAGGGTGGCGCGGCTGGCCGGCCGCGGGCGCTGCGTGGCGGCATCGAGGTGGTAGAACTGGTCGGCGCGTCCGCCATCCACCTCCTGCGCCGAGAGGAACTTGCCCGTGTCGTCGCGCACCAGCAGCGGCATGTCGGTCTGCTCGCACACGAAGTCGCGGTGCACCAGCCCCTCTTCGATCATCACGTGGCAGCAGCCGAGCCAGAACGCGGCATCGGCGCCCACCTTGACCGGCACGTGGATGTCGGCCGCCGGCATCGTGGGGTTGTAGTCGGGCGCGATGACCACCACCTCCGCGCCCTTGTAGCGCGCCTCCGTCAGGAAGTGATAGCCCGAGGGATAGGTGTACGACCAGTTGCTGCACATCATGAAGATGAGCTGGGCGTCCATCAGGTTGTCGGCCGAGTAGCCGGCCTGCATCTTGCCGAAGGTCTGCAGCGCACCCATGTACACGTCGCCGATGTCGATGTTGACGTCGGGCTGCACGCCGTCGAGCAGGTAGTTCAGGCGCATCGAGCCGGCCCAGCCGATCGAGCCGCAGTGGTGGTGGGGCGCATCCAGCACGAAGCCGTCCGTCCCATCCGTTTGATGGGCATCGAGAATGGCGTCGGCGATTTCTTCGAGCGCCTGGTCCCAGCCGATGCGCTGCCACTTGCCCTCGCCCCGCTCGCCAGCTCGCTTGAGCGGATACAGCACGCGCTCGTCGCCGTAGAGGTTGTTGTTGAAGGCCGCGCCCTTCTGGCAGCCCATCGGGTTGTAGTCGGGGTAGTCGGGGTTGCAAGCCTTCGTGCGGGCCGCCTGCTCTTCGCGCCAGACGATGCCGTTGCGCACATAGACGTGGAACAGGCAGGAGCCGACCGGCCAGCAGATATTGAGGTGGGAGCCAAACGCCGTGCGGTCCCAGGTCCAGTTCATGCGGTAGAGGTCTTCCCAGACCGCATAGGTGGGGGCGGCACCTGGCTTGAACGCGTTTTCAAGCAAACGCTCCATCTGTTGGGCGCCGGGCGCCAGTGAAGGCAGGGACAGGGCCAGCATGCCGGCCCCGCTGCCGGCCAGAAATTCCCGTCTCCGCATACCTGTGCTTTGCATCCTTGCTACTCCTGTACTTCGCATCCATTCGGTGGGTGGAAGGCAGTTTCGCGGCTGGCGCTGCCGGCCGGCATGCATTTCGTGACACCTGCCATGCACTTGGGGGCGGCGTCCAGGCGCATGCGGGATAACACTTAATACGCCAGCCCCCCAGAATTGACCGAACGCAAGCCCTGCCTGCCTGGCTTATGCGTTACTCGTCAAAAACGGCACACGCGTTTCCTTGATCGAGTTACCCCTGACCCCCGCGTTAGCATTCAGCGACACAGCATCCATGCCAGCAGTTCACGAAGCCGGATTCATCGACGCAGCCGGCCTGGCCCGCATCCCGGGATTCATTTCAAACCTGGGCGGCAATCCCCACGAAGTGCTCCGGCATTGCGGCATCGACGCCAGCCTGTTTGCTTGCGCCCCAGCCGTCCATCGCCAGCGTCTGTTGCCGCTGAGCAAGGCGGTCACCTTGCTTTCGCTGGCTGCAATGCATGTTGGCTGCCCGCATTTGGGCCTGTCGCTCGGCATGCATCTTGAGCATGCACTGCTCGGCCCCATCAGCTTGTTGATGCTGCACGCCCCCACGGTCAAGGCATCGTGTGAATACCTCGACCGCTTCCTGCATCTGCGCGCGGCGGGCGTGCGCGTGCATCTTTCCGTGGCCCAGGACGTCGCCAGCTTCAGCTTCGAGCTTGAAACCCCTTACGGCCCGGACAGCGATCACATACACGACTTGTCCATGGCCAGCTTCGTCAGTTTCATGAAGCTGGCGTGCGGGAGCGCATGGCGCCCTGAGACCGCACTGCTCGCCCGCAGCAAACCCGCTGATGAAGCGCCCTACCGGGATCTGTTCGGCCCCATGGTGCGCTACGAACAATCATGCAGCACGCTCACCTTCCCTGCCAGTTGGCTCAGCCAGCCCGTCGTGAGCGCCAATCCGGAGATCGAACAGGCCATGCGGGAGTGCATGCTGCGGCTGGATGCGCAGCATCGGGGCGACGTGGCAGGCCAGATCCGGCGGGTGCTGCCTTCATTGCTGCCATCGGGGAACTGCACGATCGAACGGGTGTCCGACCTCTTCGCCATGCACCGGCGCACGCTGCATCGGAAACTGGCGCAGCAGGGCACCACTTTCGAGAAGCTGCTGGATGAAGCGCGCAGCGACATCGCGCAGCGCACACTTCGGCTTACCGATCAATCCGTCAAGGAAGTGGCCTCGCTGCTGGGCTATCGAGACGTATCCGCCTTCTCCAGGGCCTTTTGCAGATGGACCGGGCAGAGGCCAGCCGAATGGAGAGTCGATTCACACAGGGGCGCCTCATCCCTGCACAATCGAAGGGATGAAATTCCTCCACACGATGCTGCGCGTTGGCAACCTCCAGCGCTCGATTGACTTCTACACCCAGGTGCTGGGCATGCAGTTGCTGCGCCAGTCCGAGAACCCCGAATACAAATACTCGCTGGCCTTCCTCGGCTTCGAGGGCGGCAACCCCGGCCAGGCCGAGATCGAGCTGACCTACAACTGGGGCGTGGAGAGCTACGACCACGGCAACGCCTACGGCCACATCGCCCTGGGCGTGCCCGATGCGTACGCGGCCTGCGAGAAGATCAAGGCCGCCGGCGGCAAGGTGACGCGCGAGGCCGGGCCGGTGAAGGGCGGCACGACGGTGATCGCGTTCGTGACGGATCCGGACGGGTACAAGATCGAGCTGATCCAGCGGGCAGAGAACGCCACGGGCAGCGGCCTGCGTTGACTTGCTCTGCTATTGATAGCTTCCAGCGCTTGGCTGGCGAGCCCTGGAAGCCATTTTCACTCTAATCCTTTGCCACGGCCCTGCCCCAGCTCCGCCGCCAGAAATTCGATCCACACCCGCAGGCGCTGCGGCATATAGCGGCTGCTGGGCAGCACCGCATGAATGCCCAGCGGGGGCAGTGCATAGTCCTCCAGGAGCGGCACCAACGTGCCGCGCTCGATGTACTTGGCGACGATGAAATCGGGCTGCACCGTGATGCCCATGCCCTGGTGCGCGGCTTCCACGAGGGCGTCGCCGTTGTTGGCCTGCATGCGAAAAGGCACGTAAACGCTGTACGGCTTGCCCTCGACCCAGAACTCCAGCGGGCGGTTGCTGGCCTTGGCCGTGTAGCCCAGGGCCTGGTGCGCCACCAGCTCATCGGGATGGCGCGGGTGGCCGTGCTGCCGCAGGTAGCCGGGCGAAGCCACCGTGATGAGCCGGGTTTCGCCCAGCTTGCGCGCCACGATGCCGGGGTCGAGCCGCGCGCTGATGCGGATCGACATGTCGATGCCCTCGTCGATCAGGTTCTGCTGGCGGTCGTTGAAGTCCAGCGCCAGGGTGATTTCCGGGTGGCTCTGCAGAAAGCGCGGCAGCACGGGGGCGATGCGCTTGAGGCCAAAGCTCAGTGGCAACGCGATGCGCAGATTGCCACGCGGCGTCAGGCGCGCCTCCATCACATCGGCCTCGGCGCTCTCCACCAGGTCCAGGATGGTGCGGCACTTGTCCAGGTAATCGGCGCCGGCGCTGGTCAGGGTCAGCTTGCGCGTGGTGCGCACGATGAGCTTCACCCCCAGGTGCTCTTCCAGCGCGGCGATCTGCCGCGTGACCACCGAGCGCGCCACGCCCATATGGTTCGCCGCCGCGGCAAAGCTGCCGAGGTCCGCCACGCGGACAAAGAGGGTCATCGCGTCGAGCCGGTTCATTGTTGCTGTATTGGCAATAAAGATTTCTTGATTGTCCCCTATTTCGCCACAAAGCATCCGCCTACAGTTCACCCATCGGCAATGCATCGCCATGCCTGCCGTGAAGGACAACCCCCATGACCACGCACTACACCACGACCGCCAAAGCCCTGCACTGGGGCATCGCCACCCTGATTTTCTGCCTGCTCGGGCTGGGCTTCTACATGACCGGCCTGCCTCTCTCACCCAGCAAACTGCAGCTGTATTCGTGGCACAAATGGGCCGGCGTCAGCGTTTTCCTGCTGGCTGCCGCGCGCCTGGCGTGGCGCGCCACGCACCGCCCGCCGGCGCTGCCGCAGCACATGGGCCCGCTGGAGCGCCTGGCGGCGCATGCGGGCCACCACCTGCTGTACGTGCTGATGTTCGCCATTCCGCTGTCGGGTTGGCTGATGAGTTCGGCCAAGGGCTTCCAGACCGTGTGGTTCGGCGTGCTGCCGATTCCCGACCTGCTGGGCAAGGACAAGGCGCTGGGCGATTTGCTGCAGACCGTGCACATGGGCCTGAATTTCACCCTGGTTGCCGTGCTGCTGGGCCACGTCGGCGCGGCGCTCAAGCACCACTTCATCGACAAGGACGACGTGCTCACCCGCATGCTGGCCCGCCGCGCCTGATCCGCTATTTTTCCCCTGAAAGGACCGTTCACCATGAAACGTACCGCCCTCGCCCTCTTTTCGGCCCTCTCGCTGGCCACTGCCGCACACGCCGTGGAGTACACGCAGGTCCAGCCCGACAAGAGCCAGATCACCTTCGCCTACCAGCAGATGGGCGTGGCCATGCAAGGCGCGTTCAAGAAGTTCGCCGGCCAGTTGCGCTTCGACCCCGCCGCCCCCGCCGCCGCCAAGAGCACCATCGAGGTGGAGCTGGCCAGCGTGGACACCGGCAGCAGCGAAGGCGATACCGAAGTCGCCACCAAGACCTGGTTCGACACCAAGGCCTTCCCCCGGGCGCGCTTCGAGTCCAGCAGCGTCAAGGCGCTGGGCGGCAACAAGTACGAAGTGGCCGGCAAGCTCACCATCAAGGGCAAGACCCTGGACGTGGTGGTGCCCGCCACCTTCGCCGCCCAGGGCAAGACCGGCGTGTTCGAGGGCCGCCTGACGATCCGCCGGGGCGACTTCTCCATCGGCGAAGGTGCCTGGAAGGCCTTCGACATCGTCGCCAACGATGTGGTGATCCAGTTCCGCCTCACCGCGGCGGCCCAGTAAGCCCCCGGTACCTCCGTTTGATCCCCTGTTTTTCCCTCCATCCTGAAAGGACCCTTGCCATGAACCGTATCGCCAAGCTCTCCGCCGCCCTGCTCGTCAGCTTTGCCGCCGCCTCCCCTGCGCTGGCCGCGCCCGAGGTTTACAACGTGGAAGGCACGCACACCTTCCCGCGTTTCTCGTACAGCCACTTCGGCCTGTCCACCCAGCTGTCCAAGTTCGACAAGACCACCGGCACCGTGACGCTGGACAAGGCCGCCAAGACCGGCGCCGTGGACATCACCATCGATATGACCTCGGTGAACACCGGCTTCGACGTGTTCAACGGCCACATCCAGGGCGAGGACTTCCTCGACACCGCCAAGTACCCCACGGCCACGTTCAAGTCCACCAAGGTGACATTCGAGGGCGACAAGCCGGTGGCGATCGACGGCAACCTGACCATCAAGGGCGTGACCAAGCCCGTGACGCTGAAGGTGACGCATTTCGTGAACATGCCCCATCCCATGCTGAAGAAGGACGCCATCGGCGCCAACGCCACCACCACCATCAAGCGCACCGAGTTCAACGCCGGCAAGTATGCGCCGAACGTGGGTGACGAGGTGACGATCACCGTTTCCCTCGAAGCAATCAAGAACTGAACGTAGCGCCCCAGCGGCGCCCGAGGACAAGGACATGATGGAACTCCGCCCCGCCGCGCAGCGCGGCATCGCCAACCTGGGCTGGCTGCACTCGCAGCACAGCTTCTCCTTCGGCAGCTACTACGATCCACAGCACCAGGGGTTCTCCGACCTGCTGGTGATCAACGAGGACCGGGTGCAGCCGGGCCGGGGGTTCGACCCGCATGGCCACCGCGACATGGAGATTTTTTCCTACGTCCTCGACGGCGCCCTGGAGCACAAGGACTCGATGGGCACGGGCTCGGCCATCCAGCCGGGCGACGTGCAGATGATGAGCGCCGGCAGCGGCGTGCGCCACAGCGAATACAACGCCTCGCGCCAGGCGCCGGTGCATTTCCTGCAGATCTGGATCGTGCCCGACCGCAAGGGCGTGGCGCCGCGCTACCAGCAGCGCCACTTCGGCGCAGAGGAAAAGCGTGGCCGCCTGCGCGCCATCATCACCCCCGACGGAGCCGACGGTGCGCTATCGGTCTACCAGGATGCGCGCGTCTACGCCGGGCTGTTCGATGGGGCCGAGCAGCAGCGCTTCGTGCTGCCGGAAAACCGCTTTGCCTACGTGCACGTGGCACGCGGGGCGCTGCAGGTCAACGGCCAGCGCCTGGCGGCGGGCGATGCCGTCAAGCTGCGGCAGGTGCGCGAGGTGGAATTCGCCCAGGGCGAGCAGGCCGAGGTGCTGCTGTTCGACCTGCGCCCAAACGAAACGCCGCGCTACTGAAAGCAGCGCGGCGTTGTTGGGCGGAAAAAAACCGGGGATCAGGGCGCCAGCGTCACTTCCACGCGGCGGGCCTCGGCGTTGCTGCCATCGGCCAGGGTCTGCTCGGGCTTCTTCAGCTCGATGCCCTCTTCGGTGATGCCCAGCGAGAGCAGCGCGTCGCGCACGGCGAAGGCGCGCTGCTTGGCCAGTTCCTGGTTCACGGCCAGATCGCCGGTGGCGTCGTGAAAGCCCGACACCACGGCCTTCCTGCCCTGCAGCACGCCCTTGATGACGTCCGCCAGGGCCTGCTTGGCGCCCGTGGCCAGGTCGGCCTTGCCGGTGGCGAAGTAGAACTTGACCACGCCGCCCTCGACCACCACGGTGGCTTCTTCCACCACGGCCACCCCGGGCGCGGCGGCCTCGACGGCCTGCACCACGGCGGCCTTGGGCGCCGCCGGCGCATGGGCGATGCCGCGCTTGAACACCACGACCCCCACCACGGTGGAAACCACCAGCGCAATCAGGGCAAACAGGAACCCGAGGGCAAAACGCTGCTGGCTATCGTCGTCGGAACTGGACATTTTTGAAACTCCGTAAGGTGAATAATGAGGGCGTTGGACAAAACCCGTCATTGTAGAGTGAAGCCATGACTGCCCTGCCCGCGCCGCTGCGCGACCCCGCCCCGATGCTCGCGCGCACCCTGGCCGAATGGGGCGGCCAGCAGGATCTGTGGGTTTTTGGCTACGGGTCGCTCATCTGGCGCCCCGAGTTTCCCTTCGCCGAACGGCACCCGGCGCGCGTGCACGGCTGGCACCGCGCACTCAAGATGTGGAGCCGGGTCAACCGGGGCACGCCCGAGTGCCCCGGCCTGGTGCTGGCCCTGCTGCCCGGGGGCAGTTGCCAGGGCATGGCCTTCCGCATCGAACGCGCGCAGGTGGCGCGCATCCTGCCGCCCCTGTGGCAGCGCGAAATGGTGCTCGGCGTGTACGACCCGCGCTGGCTGCCCTGCCGCATCACGGCCGGTGGCGCGGTGCAGGGCACGGTGCGCGCGCTGGCCTTCACGCTCTCGCGCCGCAGCCCGAGCCATACCGGCGAACTCACCGAGGCCCAGTACCGCCGCATCTTCAACCAGGCGCGCGGCATCTACGGCAGCACGCACGACTACGCCCGGGCCACCTACGACGAACTGCGCCGCCTGGGCATCCACGACCGCGCGCTCGGTCGCCTGCTGGCCTACGCCGCGCCGGACGGCGCGGCACAATGAGCGCATGAACGCAACGCCCTCCTCCATCGCCGACCTGCGCAAGAGCTACGAGCGCGCGGAACTGAGCGAAGACGCCTCCCACGCCGACCCGCTGCAGCAATTCGACCAATGGCTCCACGAAGCCCTGGCAGCCCAGGTGCCCGAGCCCAACGCCATGACCCTGGCCACCGTGGACGGCAGCCTGCGCCCCAGCACGCGCATCGTGCTCATCAAGGGCTACGACGCGCGCGGCATCGTCTGGTACACCAACTACGGCAGCCGCAAGGGCCGCGAACTGGCGGGCAACCCCTTTGCCGCGCTGCAATTCCATTGGGTGGAGCTGGAGCGCGTAGTGCGCATCGAGGGCCGCGTGGAAAAGGTGGACGCCGCCGACAGCGACGCCTACTACGCCAGCCGCCCGCTGGACTCGCGCATCGGCGCCTGGGCCAGCCCGCAGAGCCAGGTCATTCCCGGCCGCAGCGTGCTGGTGGCCAATGCCGCCAGGTACGGCGCGCAATTCCTGCTGCAGCCGCCGCGCCCGCCGCACTGGGGCGGCTACCGGCTGGTGCCCGAGCGCTGGGAATTCTGGCAAGGCCGCAAAAGCCGCCTGCACGACCGGCTGCGCTACCGCCTGGAAAGCGGCGCGTGGCTGCGCGAGCGCCTGGCGCCTTGAAGCGCCTTGAAAATCGCATGAAAAACGGCTCCAGCCCTTGCCCAGCAAGCGCTAGCAGCTATTGAAAGCGAAGCATCAGGCGAGGAAGCGCTGCGCCAGCGCCAGCATCAGCGGCACCGTGAGCAGCGCCAGCGCCGTGGACACGGCGATGCTGGCCGACACCTCCTGCTGCAGCACGCCATAGCGCTGCGTGAACAGGAACACATTGGCCCCCACCGGCAGCGAGGCGGCCATGAACATCACCGCCACCGGCAGGCCCGACAGCCCGAACAGCCAGGCCAGCGCCGCCAGCAGCAGCGGGTGCAGCACCGTCTTGGCCAGGGCAATGCCCCAGGCACTGCGCAGGTGCTGGCCCACGGGGGTGTAGGCCAGCGTCACGCCCACCAGCAGCAGCGCCATGGGGCCGAGCGCCTGGCCCAGCACCTGCAGCGAGTGATCGACCACGCCGGGCAGCTTCAGCCCCGTCTGCGCGAACACCAGCCCGGCCAGGATGGGCAGCGGCACCGGGTGCAGGATGCCGCTGCGCACCGCCTGCAGCACGGTGTGCAGCATGGGGCGCGGCGCGCTCTGGCCCGACTTCTGGCGCTCGTGCGCCTCGGCCAGCTCGAAGACGATGGTGACGCCCGTCAGCAGGATCAGCGAGTGCAGCGAGATCAGGGTGATGAGCGTCACCAGCCCTTCCTTGCCGTACACCAGCCCGACCAGGGGCACGCCGATCATCAGCGTATTGCTGAACATGTGCGCCAGCCCGCGCGCCGCCGCGCGCGTGGAAAAGCCCGACACCGCCATCGTCACCGCGAACATCAGCCCCGCCGCCAGGAAGTACAGCGCCACGGGGCGGAAGTTCAGTTCCTGGATGCGCACCGCGCCCATGGTGCGAAACAGCAGCGCGGGCGTGAGCACTAGGAACACGAGGTTGGAGAAATCGGGAATTGCCGCCGCGCGCACCCAGCCCATGCGCGCCGCGAAGAAGCCGATGCCGATGCACAGGATGACCGGGATGAGGGAAGAGAAGACGGGGGAATCCACGAAAGCAGAAGCGCGGACGTTGTGGCCGGCAGGTAAACGGGCATTATCCGCCGGGCAGCGTTTTGCGTGGAGCTCGCCCACAACAGGCCCGGCAGACCAGTGGCGCTCTTGAAAGAATAGCGCCTGGCGCTTGCTGGATAAGCCCTGGCGTCACTTTTCGTTCGCGCCCTCATCACATCCTTCGGTTCGCACGTTACGCGCCAGGAGGCTGGCGACCTCTTGGGCCGCAGCGTCCAGCACCTGCCGTTTCACGAATGGACCGCTCAGCAGCACCGCATTATTGTTGTCGGACGAGACACACCGCTGAATTCGCTCGGGCTCGCCCTGCGCGCCATAGATCACGCGCAGCACGCGGGTGCTGCGGCCCGGATGCCATTCCACCCGTTCGTGAAAATAGGTTCGTGCGATGCGGTTGTCAGCGGGCTCCGGCACCAGGCCAGCCGGGCCGGTCAGCAGCGCATGGAGTTCAAAGGCATTCACGACGAAGCCGCAGCGCAAGCCTGGAGCGCCTCAATATCCGAAGAAACAATCAGCGCCAGATTTCTGGATATTTTCTCAATGGACCAATCCCACCAGGCGATTTCTTCCAGGATGGCCACGGTTGCTTCGGGAAAACGCTCTCTGATGCATCTGGCGGGATTGCCGCCATAAATGGTGTAGGCCGGCACATCGCTTGCCACCACGGAACGCGCCGAAATAATGGCGCCGTTGCCGATTTTCACGCCTGGCATGATGACGCTGTCATATCCAATCCATACATCATGGCCAATGATGGTATCGCCCTTGTAGGGCAAATCGTCCATGCCGGGCATGACCTTCTCCCACCCATTTCCGAAAATCTGGAAAGGATAGGTGGAAATTCCCGACATCTTGTGATTGGCCCCATTCATGATGAATTTGACGCCCCGGGCCAATGCACAGAACTTCCCAATCACCAGCCGGTCGCCAATGAAGGGAAAATGATAAAGCACATTGCGCTCGAAGTTTTCCGAACCGTCTGGGTCATCGTAATAGGTGTAATCGCCCACCACGATATGCGGATTGGTGATGATGTTCTTGATGAAGCACACCTGAGGGAATCCGGCCATCGGGTGTATTTCGGAAGGAAGGGGACCATTCATTGAAAACCCTGTCGCCACGATGCGGCTGTGTGTTCGACACCTGCGGGGCCGCAAGGAACCCGCCCAAAGCGCTTACTTTATGGCACGGGCACCACGTCCCCGCCAGGCGTCCGGGCGCCTGGCGGGGAGATCAATGCATCAGAACGACACCTTGACGCCCACCGTGACGTTGCGCCCCATCAGCGGCGCCGCGTTCTTGATGAACGAGGTGTGGGCGTAGCCCAGGCGGTCGGTCAGGTTGTTGCCCTTCACGTAGAGCTGCCACGGCGTGCCGCCGGCCAGGCGGCTGCTGTAGGCCAGGCCCAGGTTGAGCATGCCGTAGCCGGGCGTGGCGGTCTCGAAGTCGGCCACGCGGTCCTGGCGCGCCGCCTGCACCCATTCCACCTGGCCGTCCCAGGCCTGCCAGTTGGCGTCCAGGCGCAGGCCCGCGCGGGCGGCGGGAATGCGCGGCAGGTTGCCGCCCGCGTCCAGCCTGGCACGCACCACGTCGCCGAACAGCGTCACGCCCAGGTTGCGGGTCAGGCGCTGGCGCACCTGCGCCTCCAGGCCGGTGAAGGTGGCGTCGGCCTGGCTGTACTGCAGCAGTTGCAGGCCGTCGAGTTCGTCCAGCGTGCGGCCGTAGATGTAGTCCTTCACGCGGTTGTGGAACACGCTCACGCCGAAGGTGGTGTCGCCCGCCGTCTTGCGCAGGGCCAGGTCGATGGACTGGGCCGTTTCCGGCTTGAGGTTCGGGTCGCCGCGCTCGTAGGTGCTGGTGGCCATGTGCAGGCCCTTGGCGTACAGCTCCTCGGCCGTGGGCATGCGGCGCGCCTGCGTCCACGAGGCCGACAGCGCGTAGCCGGGCGTGAACTTCCACACCGCGCTGAGCGAGGCCGAGGTGCCGTTGTGGCTGTTCGACAGGCCCGAGGTCAGCGCGTCCACCGTCTGGCGCTCGTGGCGCAGCGCGGCGGCGAAGCGCCACTGCTGCCACTGGTATTCCTCCAGCAGGAACAGGCCGGTGCGGCGCGTTTCGGTCGGCTGCACGTAGGCCTCTTCGCCCTCGGCGCTGAACTTGCGCTGCGTGGCCTGCACGCCGAACACGCCGCGCCAGCCGGCCAGCGGCTCGTGCTGCAGTTCCACGCGCAGGTCGTGCGCCTTGTTACGGAAGGTGGTGGCGACGGCGCCGTCTTCCACTTCGTCGTGCTGGTAATCGGTCACGCCCGCGCGCAGGCGCAGCGCCGAGAAGCCGGCGAAGGGGTTGCGCAGCTCGCCGCGCACGTCCCAGCGTTCGCTGCGCAAGTCCACCACGGGCACGTCCTCCGCGCCATGGTCATGGTCGTGGTCGTCGTCCCCGTGGTCATGCCCGTCGTGGCCGCTATGGCTGCCGCAGTGCAGGTGGTCGCCGTGCGTGTGGCAGCCCTCGAAGCTGTGGTTGTGCCCTGGCAGCCCGTACTTGGCGGTCTGGCGCGTGTAGGCCACGCCCAGGTAGCCCTGGTCGCCGATCCACGACAGGCCGAGGCTGCCGGAGTCGGTGCGGTTGAAGCTGCCCGGCACCTTGCGCCCGCCCTCCCAGCCGCTGCCCACGCGGTAGTCGCCCGCATCGCGCGCCAGCCCTTCGACGTGCACGGCCAGGTTGCCCGCGCCGCCCGTGAGCTGGAAGGCGCCGGTTTTCTCGCTCGCGGCGCTGCCCAGGCGCAGCTCGGCACTGCCCTCGTAGCCCTTCTGAGGAATGGCCGTGGGGATCTTGTCGTCCAGCACGTTGACCACGCCGCCGATGGCGCCGCCGCCGTGGATCAGCGCCGAGGGGCCGCGCAGCACCTCGACCTGGCGCGCCAGCAGGGGTTCGGCGACCACGGCGTGGTCGGGGCTGACGGTGGAGGCGTCCTGCACCTGCGAGCCGTCGGACAGCACCTGCACGCGCGGCCCGTCCATGCCGCGGATCACCGGGCGGCTGGCGCCTGCGCCGAAGTGGCTGGACTGGATGCCCGGCTCGCTGTTCAGAGTTTCGCCCAGCGTGCCTTCGCGCCGACGCACCAGTTCATCGCCCTCCAGCACGCTCACGGGCGTGGCCATGTCGTCGCTGCCGAGCTGCAGGCCGCTGGCGGAGACGGTGACCTCGGGCAGCGCAGCGGCTGCGCCCTGCGGCTGGGCCTGCGCCTCCTGCGCCAGGGTGGTGATGAGCAGGGCCACGGCCAGGGCGGCGGCCGTCTGCGCCGCGTGGAGCGCGCCGGAACGGGCGCCGTGGAAGGAAACGAGGTTCGGAATGTGCTTCATGGTCGGAAAAAAGGGGATGCGCCGCCCTGCCCCCTTGCAGGAAGGCAGGCGCAGCGCGCCTTGAAGACCCACGGAATTCAAGGCGAAAAACAACGCCAACGCTTGTCTGGCAAGCGCTGGCAGCTATGGAATCAGGAGTAAAGGAGGTTCAGGCCAGGGGCGGCGCGCGGGCCTGGAAAGGCAGCGGCGGCGCGGCGCGCAGCGGCTGCGCAGCGGGCGATGCCACCCGCTGGCCGTCGGGCTGGGCGAGCGGCACGCGGCTTTCCGCCACGGCGGCCCCGCCGTGGTGCAACTGGTCGAGCAGCTGGCAGTCGGCCGGGCTGTGTCCGCCGAACAGTGCGCCCAGGCCGTGGTCATGCGCTGCCGGCTGGGCCAGCCCCAGGGCGCCGGGCAGGTGCAGCACCCGGTGCATCTGCCCCAGGGCCGGTGCCAGCGCCAGGGCGAGCACCAGCCACGCCAGCGCCAGGCGGCGTGCCAGGCGTGGGCGCGGGAGCAGGAAGGAAGAAATGGACGGCGGCATGGCAGGAATGCGGCGCGCGGGGCGCCGTGGGCCGCAAGCTTAACGCCGATCGGCGCTGGTTTCGTGACAGTAGCGCGCAAAGGCCGTCTGGAAGTGCTCCACCTTGGGGCCGACCACGAAGGCGCAGTAGCCCTGGTGGGGGTGTTTCACGAAGTAGTCCTGGTGGTAGTCCTCGGCGGGCCAGTACGCCGCCAGCGGCGCCACCTCGGTCACGATGGGCGCGCCATGGGCGCCGTTTTCCGCCAGTTCGCGCAGCACGGCGCGGGCCACGGCCTCGTGCGCCGGATCGCTGTAATAGATGCCGCTGCGGTACTGCGTCCCGACATCGTTGCCCTGGCGGTTGAGCGAGGTCGGGTCGTGCGTGGCCAGGAAAATCTCCAGAATGGCGCGCAGGCCGATCTGCCCGGGATCGAAGCGCAGCCGCACCACCTCGGCATGCCCCGTGCTGCCGGTGCAGACCTGCTCGTACGAAGGGTGCGGCACATGGCCGTTGGCGTACCCGCTCTGCACATCGGTCACGCCGCGCACGCGGCCGAAAATCGCCTCGGTGCACCAGAAGCAGCCGCCGCCCAAAACTATCGTCTCAAGCTTTCTGTTCTGTTGAGTTTCAACGAGTC
Source organism: Acidovorax sp. YS12 (assembly GCA_021496925.1). Lineage (NCBI taxonomy): Bacteria > Pseudomonadati > Pseudomonadota > Betaproteobacteria > Burkholderiales > Comamonadaceae > Acidovorax > Acidovorax sp. YS12. The sequence continues at coordinate 704,950 of CP053915.1, read as the reverse complement.
TTTCCATGGAGGCTGTTTTCCAATATTTGACCAACGGCTTATTTTGCGCGAAAACTGGCCTGGGTCCGGCTTGCTTCCATTGCCAGGGAGGCAGAGATCACCATCTGCGCCCTCAAGCAAGGATTGCTGGCGGGCTACCTGCGCCGTGCATTACGAAGCCCATGTGTCTCCATGGTTTTTGCATCAATCCCAGAAAACCAAAAAAGGCCAGCTGTTCGATGGGCTTTTTTGCGGGAAATTTCAATCTACCCCAACCATGCAGAACCCTCAAGATAATCTCTTGATTGGGAGTTCGTGAAGCCAATCATTTTGGCAATGATCTCTACCGGGTTGGTGCCTTTGGCTTTTTCTGTGTTGTATATTTCCAGCCGCTTTGCATCAATCTCTGCGGCTTCTTTGGTGAATTTTTCCTTGAATGCATCGTCAATCTTCCTTCCTGTTGACGATAGTTTTATATCATCCATTTTCCCGGATTGAAGGGAGTCGCGGATGTCGTAAAAAATGGTGCTGTTGGTATTTGCCATTTCATAAGCAATTTTTCCAGCACTCTGAGAGTCACTGCCCGCAGATTTCAAAATTCGTTGCTGCGCTGCTGTCGTGGATTGCGTCGCACCATCGCTGCCAGAAGAGGCAAGCGCTTTGGCCGCCTCTGAAATAGTCACTGTGGCGGCAGAATTTGCCGCTGCGCTTGGCAATTCCTGCCGCTGAACATTTGATTTGGTGAGGGTGCTATACAGTGAAGTGGTACTTCCAAGGCCCTGGATGATCATGTCTCACTCGTTCAATGATGAAATACCATCAACCATAAGGAGTGCAATTCAGAACCATGCCGGAAAAAGAACCTGACTTCCAGCCCTTTTCTTTTCTTTGAGGCACTAGGTGTCGCATCCCGGGCGATCGTGTACGCCACCCCAGTGCCTGCTACAGCATGCGTCGCAGAACATCGGCCTGAGAATCCTTGTCCAGGAAGCGGTGTTTGAGTGCCCCGGCGACATGCAGCACCAGCAAGCCTAAAAGTGCGTACGCGAGTACGCGATGCAGCCACTGGAAGCGCTCGAACCAGCGATCGTTCTTTGGGAGTAGTTCGGGCAAGTGGCCAAAAAAGAAGAAGGGAACCCCGTCACTTTGCGTGAAGGTGCTGGACATCGAATAGCCCAACAGCGGCACGGCTATCAGCAGGACGAGGAGCGCGCAGTGCACGAACTTGGAGAGAGTGCGCTCCCATGGCGCCAAGCTGGCAGGAGGCTTGGGCACGTGGGTGCAGGCACGCACGATGAGTGCGGCGGCGGCCAGCAACAACGCGAGCAGGCCGAACTGCTTGTGATTGGGGTACAGCACATCGAACTTGGCCTGAAGCTCATCTGGCAGGTTCACCATGATCAGGCCGATGGCCAGCGTGCCCAACACAGCTCCAGCGCGCAGCCAATGCAGCCAGCGCATTGCTGCCGAGTACCGGTTAGGATCGGTTGACGTGGTGTGGTTCATCGGAATCTGGGCGAATGTGAGTTGGGAAGAAGGGCTCAGGGCGCCGCCGTGGCCCGCAGCCACTTGACGCTCAAGAGTCGGTAGGTGATGGCGCCCTTGCTGTCGCGGGCGCCGGGATCAAGCGCACATCGCGTAGTTTAGGCCCTGCTGCCGCGTTCACATGAAATGGTGTCATCACGGCCAATCCAATAATCCTGCCAATCCCCCGCATAAGTCTTCGTCTTGGCCGGCACGCTACTGCGATGCCATGGGCCAGCTGAAGGGATCAGAAAGGAAGCAAATGGAAGCCATCGAAACCGAACGCCTTGTCTTGAGGCGATTTGTCCAGGGGGACGCAGCCGATCTTTTCGAGTATTTGCACCAGCCCGTGGCAAGCTGCTTTCTGTCGCTAGCGCTGGCCGATATCCGAGACGCGGAGCGCGAAGCACTGGAGCGCAGCACGCACGACGCGAGTATCGCCGTGTGTTTGCGCACATCTGACAAACTCATCGGCGATTTGTTCGCTGAGCCGGAGGGCGATACCTTTTCGGTTGGCTGGAACTTTCATCCTGACTTCGGCGGTAAGGGCTATGCCCATGAAGCTGCTACTGCACTGTTCATTCACCTGTTCAAAAAACGGGCAGCACGTCGGCTGTATGCCTATGTGGAGGATACGAACACGTCCTCTCAAAGACTATGTGAACGACTAGGCATGCGGCAGGAGGGCGTTTTCATGGAGTTCATCTCTTTCAGGAATGATGCCAGTGGCGCTCCGATTTATGAGAACACCATGCAGTACGCTCTTCTTCGACACGAGTGGTTGTCCGCCTCCAGAGGACCTAAATAGCCTTCAACTCTGGTTCAGCCTGCAGCGGGTTCAGGCGTTGAAGAACGCATCCACTCCCCGATGCAGGAACGACGCCAGGCGCTTCATGTTGAAGCAGGCGGCCATCATCGTCATTGCCACCGTGGCGCGCGCCTGCCCGATCGTGCGCACGAACTTGCCGCCCAGGTGCCGGATGCCGGCAAACGCATGTTCGACCCGGGCACGCTTTCTGGCAATGCGCTGGTTGCGCCGCTTCTGGCACTCGCTCAGGGGCTGGCCCGGCTGGGCCCGGCGCTGCATCGCGTCCACGAAGCCCAGCACTTTCAGCATCTGCCGGCTCTCCGTGTGCACGCTGCGCCCGGTGTTGTGCATGTCCAGCACCTCATCGAAGTGGTGTCCGTCGTGCTCGCTGGCTGTTGATGAGAGAAATTCTCAAAATCAGGATTTTAGCGCACCACCTCGGTTTAAAGCATCGAAAATGCCCCGAGCGCTTATCCAGCAAGCGCTAGAAGCTATCGAATCAGGAGCAATCTCAGGCGTGGCGCTTGACCCAGGCCACGTACTTGTCCACCCAGCCTTGCAGGAAGGCGCGGCTGGCTTCGCCGATGTTGCCCTCGGCATCGAACAGGCCGTCCTTGGCGTGCACGAAGGCCTCGGGCTGGCCCAGCGTGGGCATGTCCAGGTAGGCCAGCACGTTGCGCAGGTGCTGCTGCGCCAGCGCCGTGCCGATGGCGCCGATGGAGGTGCCGATCACCCCCGCAGGCTTGCCCGCCCAGGCGCTCTGCCCATAAGGGCGCGAGCCCTGGTCGAGCGCGTTCTTGAGCACGCCCGGGATGGAGCGGTTGTATTCCGGCGTGACGAACAGCACGCCCTGCGCGCCCGCGATCTCGGCCTTGAAGCGGCGCACCGCTTCGGCCGGGGCGCCGTCGTCATCCTGGTTGTACAGCGGCAGGTCGTCGATGCGCACCTGCTGGAACGCGAAACCCTGCGGTGCCAGCCGCGCCAGCGCCGTGGCCAGCTGGCGGTTGAAGGAGTCCTTGCGGAGGCTGCCGACGACGACGGCGATGCTGTACGTACCCATGGAAAGTCCTTTCGGAGCGGAGTGGAGGAATTACCAGCCCGCCACCACCGAACCCTTGAACTGCGTGTCGATGAAGCGGCGGATCTCGTCGCTATGGTAGGCCTTCACGAGCTGCGACACCCAGGGCTTGTTCTTGTCGGCCTCACGCACGACCAGGATATTCACGTAGGGGCCGTCGGCGTTTTCCTGCGCGATGGCGTCGGTCTTGGGGTTGAGCCCGGCCGAGATGGCGAAGTTGGTGTTGATGGCAGAGGCGTCCAGGTCGTCCAGCGAGCGCGGCAGCTGCGCAGCATCCAGCTCGACGAACTTCAGCTTCTTGGGGTTGCCTACCACGTCCAGCGGCGTGGCCTTCAGGCCTGCGCCATCCTTGAGCTTGATCAAACCCAGGCTCTGCAACAGCAGCAGCACGCGGCCGCCGTTGGTGGGGTCGTTGGGGAGGCCGAAGCGCGCGCCTTCCTTCAGGTCGGCCAGCTTCTTGACCTTCTTGGAGTAGAGCCCGATCGGGAAGGTGACGGTGTTGGCCGCCACGGCGAAGGGGTAGCCGCGGTCCTTGATCTGCGCGTCCAGGTAGGGCTTATGCTGGTAGCTGTTGGCGTCCAGGTCGCCGGCGGCCAGGGCCGCATTGGGCTGCACGTAGTCGCTGAACTCGACGACCTGGATCTTCAGGCCCTGCTTTTCCGCCACTTTCCTGACCTGCTCGAAGATCTGCGCATGCGGGCCGGCCGTCACGCCGATCTTGAGCGGCTTTTCCTGGGCCAGGGCGGTGCCCATCCACCCCAGGGTGATGGCCAGGGCCAGCGATTGCAGTGCGGTGCGCTTGCGCATGAGAGTTCCTTCGGTATATGGCATAAATGGCTGCTGTCGCTTACCCATCAAGCGCCAGCAGCTATGGAAAAATGAGTATTCAGCGGTGTGACAGACGCCGCACCACCCAGTCGCCCAGGCTCTGGATGGCCTGCACGAACACGATGAGCAGCAGCACCACGGCCAGCATCACGTCGGGCAGAAAGCGCTGGTAGCCATAGCGGATGCCCAGGTCGCCCAGGCCGCCGCCGCCCACCGCGCCGGCCATGGCCGAATAGCCGGTGAGGCTGACGAAGCTGATGGTCAGGCCCGCCACGATGCCGGGCAGCGCCTCGGGCAGCAGCACCTTCCACACGATCTGCCAGGTCGAGGCGCCCATGGACTGCGCGGCCTCCACCAGGCCGTGGTCCACCTCGCGCAACGCGGTTTCCACCAGGCGCGCGATGAAGGGCGCACAGGCCAGCGTCAGCGGCACCACGGCGGCCCAGGTGCCGATCGAGGTGCCGGTGACCAGCCGCGTGAACGGAATGATGGCCACCAGCAGGATGATGAACGGCGTGGAGCGCACGGCATTGACGATGCCGCCGACCACCTTGTTGGCCAGGCCATGCTCCAGCACCCCGCCCTTGTCGGTCAGGCGCAGGAACACGCCCAGCGGAATGCCCACCAGGCCGCCCACGATGCCCGAGACCCCCACCATCAGCACCGTTTCCCACAGCGAGGTGGCAAACAGCTCCAGCATCATTTCGGAAAAATTCTCGAACATCGCGTCACCCCTTCACTTCCACGGTCTGCACCACCACGCCCTGGGCACGCAGATAGTCGATGGCCGCGCCGATGCGCGCCATGGAGCCGCTGGCGTAAACCGCCAGCGAGCCGAAGGTCTGTTCCTGGATCTCGTCGATCTGCCCGTGCAGGATCGACAGGTCCAGCCCCAGCTCGCGGATCAGGTGCGACAGGATGGGCTCGTACGCCTGCTCGCCCGCGTACGACAGGCGCAGCAGCTGGCCGCTGTCGCCCGGCGCCAGGCGCGCAGCGAGGCTGCGCACGCGCGCCAGCACGCTGGCGGGCAGTTCCTGCGGCACGATTTCGTCGATCAGGCTCTTGGTGATGGGTTGGCGCGGGCGCGTGAACACGTCGAGCACCGGCCCCATTTCGACGATTTGCCCGGCGTCGATCACCGCCACGCGGTCGGCGATCTGCTTGATGACCTGCATCTGGTGCGTGATGAGCACCACCGTCAGGCCCAGCTCGCGGTTCACCTGGCGCAGCAGGTCGAGGATGGAGCGCGTGGTCTCCGGGTCGAGGGCGCTGGTGGCCTCGTCGGACAGCAGCACCTTGGGGCGGCTGGCCAGCGCCCGGGCAATGCCCACGCGCTGCTTCTGCCCGCCTGAGATCTGCGCTGGGTAGCGGTCGGCCAGGTGCGACAGGCCCACCAGCTCCAGCAGCGGCCCCACGCGCTCGCGCATGGCCGCCGGCGCCATGCCCGCCAGCTCCAGCGGCAGGGCCACGTTGCCGTATACGGTGCGCGAGGACAGCAGGTTGAAGTGCTGGAACACCATGCCGATATCGCGCCGCGCGGCGCGCAACTGCGCGCCGTCGAGCTGGGTGAGGTCGCGCCCCGCCACCACGACGGCGCCCTGGGTGGGCCGGTTGAGCAGGTTGATGACGCGCACCAGCGAGCTCTTGCCCGCGCCGCTGCGCCCGATGATGCCGAACACCTCGCCCGGCGCGATGGAAAGGTCGATGCCCCGCAAGGCCTCGACCGGGCCTTGTGGGCCCTGGTAAATCTGGGTGATACCCCGGAGGTCGATCATGGTGCGAATGCAATGCGCCGCCGCCAGCGGGAACTGGCGGCGGCGCCAAAAAAGGAAGCCGCCAATGTAACGCAGGCCGGACGGATGCGCCTTCGGCCATTTCAGCCCCGCATGCCCTTGCCGGCAATACGGGTCAAATCGGCCTCCAGCGCCCGCCAGGCAAGCGCTGGCAGCTATCGAAGCAGGAGCATTTTCAGCCTTTGAGGGCCGAGAGCACTTCGTCGAGCATCTTCTTCGCGTCGCCGAACAGCATGCGGTTGTTCTCCTTGTAGAACAACGGGTTGTCCACACCCGCGTAGCCCGAGGCCATGGAGCGCTTCATCACGATGGAGTGCTTGGCCTTCCACACCTCCAGCACCGGCATGCCGGCGATGGGGCTGGCCGGGTCGTCCTGCGCCGCCGGGTTCACGATGTCGTTGGCGCCGATGACCATGGCCACGTCGGCCTCGGGGAAGTCCTCGTTGATCTCGTCCATCTCCATCACGATGTCGTAGGGCACCTTGGCCTCGGCCAGCAGCACGTTCATGTGGCCGGGCATGCGGCCCGCCACCGGGTGGATGGCGAAGCGCACCTGCACGCCCTTGTCGCGCAGCGTCTTGACGATCTCGTTCACGGTGTGCTGCGCCTGCGCCACGGCCATGCCGTAGCCGGGCACGATGATGACGCTCTTGGATTCGCGCAGCAGCTCGGCCGTCTCCGTGGCGCTCACGGGCGTCACTTCGCCCTGCGGCTCGGCGGCGGCGGCATCGCCCTTCTTGGCGGGCGCGCCGGAGCCGAAGCCGCCCGCGATCACGCTGATGAAGTTGCGGTTCATCGCCTGGCACATGATGTAGGACAGGATCGCGCCCGAGGAGCCCACCAGCGCGCCGGTGACGATCAGCAGGTCGTTGGAGAGCATGAAGCCCGTGGCCGCCGCCGCCCAGCCCGAGTAGCTGTTGAGCATGGACACCACCACCGGCATGTCGGCACCGCCGATGGCCATGACCATATGGATGCCGAACAGCAACGCGATCACCGTCATCACGACCAGCGGCAGCATGCCCTGCTCCACGGTTTCGGCACGCAGGAACTCGCGGCCGAACCAGATCACCACCAGCAGCAGCACGAGGTTGAGCCAGTGGCGCGCGGGCAGCAGCAGCGGCTTGCCGCCGATCTTGCCGTTGAGCTTGCCGAAGGCGATGAGCGAGCCCGAGAAGGTGACGGCGCCGATCAGGATGCCGACGTAGATCTCCACCTCGTGGATGGCCTTTTCCGCGCCCGTGAGCTGGATGGACGTGTCCACGTAGCTGGCGAAGCCCACCAGGCAGGCCGCCAGGCCCACCAGGCTGTGCATGAGCGCGACCAGCTCGGGCATCTGCGTCATCTTCACGACCTTGGCCGCATACAGGCCAATGCCGCCGCCAATGACCAGCGCACCGACGATCCAGGCGATGCCGCCGGAGCCCACGCGCGGGCCGAACACGGTGGCCAGCACGGCCAGCGCCATGCCGACCATGCCGAACAGGTTGCCACGGCGCGAGGTTTCGGGGTTGGAGAGCCCTCCCAGGCTCAGGATGAAAAGAATGGCGGCGCCCAGATAGGCCACCGTAGCGAGACTTTGGGACATGGTTCTGTTTCCTCGTCGTTCTTGTCGTTATTTGCGGAACATGGCCAGCATGCGGCGCGTGACGGCAAAGCCGCCGAACATGTTGACGGCCGTGAGCACCAGCGCGGCAAAGGCCAGCCAGAGGATCAGGCTGTCCGGGCGCCCGTTCAGGCCTGCCTCGGGCGGCGCGATCTGCACCAGCGCGCCGATGGCGATGATGCTGGAGATGGCGTTGGTGACGCTCATCAGCGGCGTGTGCAGCGCGGGCGTGACGTTCCACACCACCATGTAGCCGATGAAGCAGGCCAGCACGAACACCGTGAAGTGGCCCAGGAAGGCCGCCGGCGCATAGGCGCCGATCAGCGCGAACAGCACGGCCGCGACAGCGAAGACGATGACCAGGGCCTTGGCCGACATGGGCGCACCCGCGCCATGGCCGTGGCCCGATTTCTTCTGCTCCACGGGTGCGGCGGCGGCCTTGGGGGCAGGCGCGGGCGCCTGCTTGAGGGGCGGCGCAGGCCAGGTGACCGCACCGTCCTTGATGACGGTCAGGCCCCGGATCGCATCGTCCTCCATGTTGACCACGGCATGGCCGTCCTTGGCCTTGCACAGTTCTTCCGCCAGGCGCAGCAGGTTGGTGGCGTACAGCGTGGACGACTGCTTGGCCAGGCGCGAGGCCAGGTCGGTGTAGCCGACGATGGTCACGCCATGGCGCACCACGGCCTCGCCGGGCACCGTGAGTTCGCAGTTGCCGCCCTGCTCGGCGGCCATGTCCACGATCACGCTGCCGGGCTTCATGCTCTGCACCATCTCGGCGGTGATGAGCTTGGGTGCGGGCTTGCCGGGGATCAGGGCCGTGGTGATGATGATGTCCGCATCCTTGGCCTGCTGCGCGTACATCTGGCGCTGCGCGGCCTGGAAGCCCTCGCTCATGACCTTGGCGTAGCCGCCGCCACCCGAGCCCTCTTCCTCGTAATCGACCTTGACGAACTCACCGCCCAGCGACTTGACCTGGTCGGCCACCTCGGCGCGCGTGTCGTTGGCGCGCACGATGGCCCCCAGGTTGGCCGCCGTGCCGATGGCCGCCAGGCCCGCCACGCCGGCGCCGGCGATGAACACCTTGGCCGGGGGCACCTTGCCCGCCGCCGTGATCTGGCCGTTGAAATAACGGCCGAAGGCGTTGGCCGCCTCGATGACGGCGCGGTAGCCGGACACGCCCGCCATGGAGGTCAGCGCATCCATCTTCTGCGCGCGGCTCAGCGTGCGCGGCAGGCAGTCGATGGACAGCACCGTGGCCTTGCGGGTGGCGAGCTGCTCCATCAGCGCCGGGTTCTGCGCGGGCCAGACGAAGCCGATCAAGGCGCCGCCTTCGCGCATCAGCGCCACTTCCTCGCTGCTGGGCGGGCGCACCTTGAAGACGATGTCGGCAGCGGCCCAGAGGGCCGCTGCGCCGTCGATGACCTCGGCCCCGGCGGCGCGGTAGGCATCGTCGCTGAAGTTGGCGGCCTCGCCGGCGCCAGCCTGCACGGCGACCTTGAAGCCGAGCTTGGTGAGTTTTTCCACCACGTCGGGCACGGTGGCCACGCGCTTCTCGCCGGGGAAGGTTTCCCTGGGGATGCCAATGCACTGCACTGGTGGAGTAGGGTCGGTTTGCATGAGACGTTTCCTAAAATTGGGGTGATCCTGGTGCAAGGCCCGCAGCGGAACTTGCGTACGGCAAGGGACAGGGGCAGGAAAAAAGCAGTGCAGCCCGGCGCTGGTTGCGCCCCGTCCGCCAGCCTGGGGACGTGATGGTGCGCCCCAGGATTTCTAAAATGGCGGAACGCCCTTTCTTTCTTCCTTATAGCCTCTGGTGGTGACCCGCCCCCCCTCGCGGCATGGGTGAGAGCTTAACAAAACATTACACGCCGCTGACAAGGCCCCGCACCCCGGCGGCAACGGCCGGAATTTCCCCAGAACCCGCATGCCAGAAAACACCCTCCCCACCCCTTGGCGCATGTCCGTCGCCCCCATGCTCGACTGGACCGACCGCCACTGCCGCTACCTGCACCGCCTGCTGTCGCAGCGCGCCCTGCTCTACACCGAGATGGTGACCACGGGCGCACTGCTGCATGGCGACGTGGCGCGGCACCTGCGCTTCGATGCCGCCGAACACCCGGTGGCGCTGCAGCTGGGCGGCAGCGAGCCGCGAGACCTGGCGCAGTGCGCGCGCCTGGGCCAGCAGTGGGGCTACGACGAGATCAACCTCAACTGCGGCTGCCCGAGCGAGCGCGTGCAGCGCGGGGCCTTCGGCGCCTGCCTGATGGGCGAGCCGCGGCTCGTGGCCGACTGCGTCAAGGCCATGGCCGACGCGGTGAGCGTGCCGGTCACGGTCAAGCACCGCATCGGCATCGACCAGAACGAGGACTACGGCTTCGTGCGCGACTTCGTCGGCACCGTGGCCGAGGCGGGCTGCCGCGTGTTCATCGTGCACGCGCGCAATGCCTGGCTCAAGGGCCTGTCGCCCAAGGAAAACCGCGAGGTCCCGCCGCTGCGCTACGCCGTGGCGGCGCAGCTCAAGCGCGACTTTCCGCAGCTCACCATCGCCATCAACGGCGGCTTCCAGACCGACGCGGCCGTGCAGGAGCAGCTGGCGCTGCTCGACGGCGTGATGGTCGGACGCGAGGCCTACCACAACCCCTGGTGGCTCGCCCGCTGGGACGCGCTGCACCTGGGCGGGCCAGACCGCGCCCTGACGCGCGAGGGCGTGGAGGAAGCCATGGTGGACTACATGGAGCGCGAGGCACGCGCCCATGGCACCCCCTGGTATGCCATCGCGCGCCACATGCTGGGGCTGCGCAACGGCCTGCCGGGCGCACGGCGCTGGCGCCAGGTCTGGAGCGACCACCGCATGAAGCAGTTGCCGGCACGCGAGGTCATGGCGCTGGCACGCACCCGGCCCGTTGCGGCACCCTGTGCCGGAATATGAGCCAAATCGTGGCCTAGCCCTTTGTGGTCAAGTGCCAGCAGCTATGGAAAGTGAAGCAAGAAGCCCCGGCGGCGAGTGCCTGGGGTTCTCCCTACCCTGTTGCCAGCGCAGTTTTTGCAGGGACCGTGGCACGCGGGCGCGCCCAGGCTGGCACATTCACCAATGCCCCGAACGGGCGCAGCCGCGCTGCGTGGGTGTCACGTATACAACATGACACAAACCGGCTTCTGCTGTTATATTGCAGTGCAACATAAACACACTCCGAGACCCCATGCTGTACCAGATCTATGAAGCCCAGCGCTCGCTGATGGAGCCGTTCGCCGATTTCGCGCAGGCCGCCGCCAAGCTCTACAGCAACCCCCTTTCGCCCCTGGGCCAGACCCCGCTCGCGCAGCGCGTGGCTGCGGGCTACGACCTGCTGTACCGCCTGGGCAAGGACTATGAAAAGCCCGCCTTCGGCATCACCACGGTGGACGTTGACGGCGTGGGCGTGGCCATCCACGAGCGCATCGAGATCGACAAGCCCTTCTGCGAACTGCGCCGCTTCAAGCGCTTTTCCGACGATCCGGCCACGCTGGCCAAGCTCAAGGTTCAGCCCGTGGTGCTGGTCGTGGCGCCGCTGTCGGGCCACTACGCCACGCTGCTGCGCGACACCGTGCGTGCCATGCTCAAGGACCACAAGGTCTACATCACCGACTGGAAGAACGCGCGCCTGGTGCCCATGGAGGACGGCGAGTTCCATCTGGACGACTACGTCAACTACGTGCAGGAATTCATCCGCCACCTCCAGGGCGTCTATGGCAACTGCCACGTCATGAGCGTGTGCCAGCCCACGGTGCCGGTGCTGGCCGCCGTCTCGCTGATGGCCAGCCGGGGCGAGAAAACGCCGCTGTCCATGACCATGATGGGCGGCCCCATCGACGCGCGCCGCTCGCCCACGGCGGTGAACGATCTGGCCGTGCAGCGCAGCTTCCAGTGGTTCGAGAACAACGTGATCTACCGCGTGCCCGAGAACTACCCCGGTGCCGGCCGCCGCGTGTACCCCGGCTTCCTGCAGCACACAGGCTTCGTGGCCATGAACCCCGACCGCCACGCCACCAGCCACTACGACTACTTCAAGGACCTGGTCAAGGGCGACGACGCCAGCGTTGAAGCGCACCGCAAGTTCTACGACGAGTACAACGCCGTGCTCGACATGGACGCCGACTACTACCTGGAGACCATCGCCACCGTGTTCCAGGACTTCAAGCTGGTCAACGGCACCTGGGACGTGCGCTCGCCCGAGGGCGAGGTCGAGCGCGTGCGCCCGCAGGACATCCGCGCCACCGCCCTTCTGACCATCGAGGGCGAGCTGGACGACATTTCCGGCTCGGGCCAGACGCGCGCCGCGCACGACCTGTGCAACGGGCTGCAGGACCGCGAGCAGCGCCACCTAGAAGTCAAGGGCGCGGGCCACTACGGCATCTTCAGCGGCCGCCGCTGGCGCGAGACCGTCTATCCCCAGGTGCGTGACTTCATCCGCGCCAACGACACCAGCGCACAGGCCACGCAGCGCCCCGCCACCGGCGCCGCCCCCAGCGCCCCGGCCGTGGAAGAAGAGCCGCTGCCCGCCGCCGCCGTGACGGCGGCCCCCCAGGCACGCGCCCGGCGCCCGGCCCGCAAGGCGTGAACGGCCCCGGCCAGGGGCGCTTCGGCGGATCCGCTGGCCTGCTGGCGGTCCGTCTGGACGCGGCCCTGCCGCAAACCCAGTGCACGCGCTGCGGCTACCCTGACTGCGCGGGCTACGCGCAGGCCATTGCCAGCGAAGGCGTTCCCATCAACCAGTGCCCCCCCGGGGGCATGGAAGGCGTGGAACGCCTTTCCGCGCTGACGGGCCAGCCCGCCCTGCCGATCAGCCCGGCGCACGGCCGGGAAGGGCCGCGCACGCTGGCCGTGATCGACGAAACCTGGTGCATCGGCTGCACGCTGTGCATCCAGGCCTGCCCGACCGATGCCATCCTCGGCGCCAACAAGCACATGCACACCGTGATCGCTGCCCACTGCACGGGCTGCGAACTGTGCGTTCCGGTATGCCCCGTCGATTGCATCGCGCTGCAGGAAGCCAGCGCCGGGGCCACCGGCTGGGCCGCCTGGTCGCCCGCGCAGGCCGATGCGGCACGCATGCGCTACGCGCGGCGCCAGCGGCGCATGGCACAGCGCCAGGCACCGCAGGCCAGCCCCGTGGCACCGGAAGACGGCACCGCCGCCAAGCAATCGGTGATCGCCGCAGCGCTGGCGCGTGCCCGGGCCCGCCGCGCCTGAGACACCTGAGATGTGCGCTCTGCGCCCTACCCCGAGAACGACTTGTACACGCCGCAGCCCAGCACCCACTCACCCAGGGTGTGCACGAACGACATCTTGGTCTGCACCTTCCCGGTCAGCGGGTTGGTGATGTCGTATTCCACCCAGCCCGGCCCGCGGTCCGCCTGCTCCCAGATGTCGGCCAGCAGGCGCACACCGTCCACGCCCGCGATGTCCTGCACCCGCGTGCCCACCTTGGCTTCGTTGCCGCCGAAGGCGAGGTAGGCGCCCTCGCGGTCCAGCGCGAAGACATACATGTCGCGGTCGTGGAAGCCCTGCGCCTTGTCGGTGATGCTGCGCAGCAGCGTCGCGCCCGTTCCCGCCTGCCGCCCCAGCGCCACAGCGCGCAGCACCAGGGCCTGCGCTTCCTCGGCCGTGCCCTGCTGCAGCTGAAAGGCCGCGACGGCGCTGGAAAGCGTGGCCGCGCGCTGCTCCAGGGCCTCGGCGCGGTGCACGGCCTCGCCAACCATGCGGGCGTTGCTCTGGGTGATCTGGTCGAGCTGCTGCACGGCCGTGCCGATCTCGGCCAGCCCCTGGTTCTGCTTGCGCCCGGACTCGGCGATGTCGGTCATGTTCGCCGCCACCACGCGGATGCCCCCCGCCATGCTGGCGATGCCTTCGCCCGCCGTGCGGATCAGGCCCGCGCTGGCTTCCACCTGCTGCACCGAGCTGCCGATGAGCTGGCGGATCTCGCGCGCCGCCTCGCCCGAGCGCTGGGCCAGCGAGCGCACCTCGGACGCCACCACGGCGAACCCACGGCCCTGCTCGCCCGCGCGCGCCGCCTCCACCGCCGCGTTTAGCGCCAGGATGTTGGTCTGGAAGGCGATGCTGTCGATCACCCCGATGATCTCGTTCATGCGCCGCGCGCCCTGCTGGATGCCCTGCACCGAGTGCACGGCACGCTCCATGGCCTCGGTGCCGGCCTGGGCCGCATCGCGCACCTGCGCGGCGCGCTGGTCGGCGCTCTGGGCCGTCTCGGCATTGTTTTGCACGGCGGCCGACAGCGCATCGACGCTGGCTGCCGTCTGCTCCAGGCTTGCGGCCTGCTGATCGGTACGCTCGGCCAGGGCACGGCTGTCGTGCGCCAGGCTTTGCCCGGCATGGGCCACCAGCGCGGCATTGCTGCGGATGTCGGCCACCATGGCCGACAGCGTGAGCACCATGCCGTCGAGCAGGCCGGCCATCCGGGCCAGTTCGTCATCGCCGCGGATCGCCGCCCGGGCGCGCAGGTCGCCGCGCGTCACCTGCTCCATGGCGCGCGTGATGCGCGCCAGACTGCTGGCCTGGCTGGCATACAGCGCCAGCACAAGGTACGCGGCCAGCGCCGCGCCCACGCCCGCGGCGCCCCATGCGGCCGCGCCCTGCAGCCAGGCCGCCGCCACGAGCGCGCAGCCAAAGACGCCCGCCACCAGTGCCAGCTTGCCCGCGAGGGGCAAGCGCCGCATCAGCCATACCCCTGGCCGCAGGACAAAAAAACCAGCCATCGTTGATGTCTCCTTGCCACGGCGCCTCGCAAGCGCCTGGTCATGTGCATCGGCAATGCTATGGGTGTACCGCTTACACCGCCTTGACACGACTGCTGCGCCTAGGGGCTCTCGGTGCCGGTTGACACGCCGCCGCGCAGCTGCACGCAGCCGGGGCGGGCCGCCATTGCCACGATAATGGCGGCCCATGAATCCCCTGCTCTCCAAACTCCAGCCCTACCCGTTCGAGCGTTTGCGGCAACTGTTCGCGGGGGTCACGCCGGCGCCCCAGCACCGCCCCATCAGCCTGGGCATGGGCGAGCCGCGCCACCCGACTCCTGCCTTCATCCAGCAAGCCCTGGTGCAGAGCCTGGCCGGGCTGGCCAACTACCCCAGCACGGCGGGCGAGCCGCGCCTGCGCCAGGCCTGCGCCGGCTGGCTGCAGCGCCGCTACGGCGTGGCCGTGGACCCCGACACGCAGGTGCTGCCCATCAACGGTTCGCGCGAGGCGCTGTTCGCCTTTGCCCAAACCGTGATCGACGCCTCGCGCCCCGGCGCCACCGTGGTGTGCCCCAACCCGTTCTACCAGATCTACGAAGGCGCCGCGCTGCTGGCCGGCGCCACGCCCTGGTACGCCCCGAGCGACCCGGCGCGCAATTTCGCCGTGGACTGGGACAGCGTGCCCGAATCCGTCTGGCAGGCCACGCAACTGCTCTTCGTCTGCTCGCCTGGCAACCCCACGGGCGCAGTGATGCCGCTGGCCGAATGGGAAAAGCTGTTCGCGCTGAGCGACCGCTACGGCTTCGTGATCGCCTCCGACGAGTGCTACAGCGAAATCTATTTCCAGGGCGAGCCCCCGCTGGGCGGCCTGGAAGCCGCCGCCAAACTGGGCCGCGCCGACTACCGCCGCCTGATCGCGTTCACCAGCCTGTCCAAGCGCAGCAACGTGCCGGGCCTGCGCAGCGGCTTCGTCGCGGGTGATGCCGCGCTCATCCAGGCCTTCCTGCTGTACCGCACCTACCACGGCAGCGCCATGGGCCCGGCCGTGCAGGGCGCCAGCATTGCCGCCTGGAACGACGAGGCCCACGTGGCGGAAAACCGCGCGCTGTACCGCGAGAAGTTCGCCCAGGTCACGCCCATGCTGTCCGCCGTGATGGAAGTGGCGCTGCCCGACGCCGGTTTCTACCTCTGGGCCAAGGTGCCCGGCCACCTGGGCATGAGCGACGCCGAATTCGCCCGCGCGCTGCTGGCTCAATACAATGTCACCGTGCTGCCGGGGAGCTACCTGGCGCGCGACAGCGCAGGCATCAATCCCGGCGCGCAACGCGTGCGCATGGCCCTCGTGGCCGAAACCTCGGAATGCGTCGAGGCCGCTGCACGCATCGTGCAATTCATCCAATCCCACACCCATTGAGCCGCTCCCATGAGCCAACAACTGCAAACCATCATCGACGCTGCCTGGGAGCAGCGCGCCGCCATTTCGTCCCAGTCCGCCCCGCAGGAAGTGCGTGACGCCGTCGAGCACGTCATCCGCGAACTCGACGCCGGCCGCCTGCGCGTGGCCACCCGCGAAGGCGTGGGCCAGTGGACGGTGCACCAATGGATCAAGAAGGCGGTGCTGCTGTCCTTCCGCCTGAACGACAACGTGGCCATCAACGCCGGCGACCTGGGCTTCTACGACAAGGTGCCGACCAAGTTCGCCGGCCTGAGCGCCGAGGAACTGGCCGCCACCGGCGTGCGCGTGGTGCCGCCCGCCGTGGCGCGCCGCGGCAGCTTCATCGCCAAGGGCGCCATCCTCATGCCTTCGTACGTGAACATCGGCGCCTACGTCGACGAAGGCACCATGGTCGATACCTGGGCCACCGTCGGCTCCTGCGCGCAGGTGGGCAAGAACGTGCACCTGTCGGGCGGCGTGGGCCTGGGCGGCGTGCTGGAGCCGCTGCAGGCGAACCCGACCATCATCGAGGACAACTGCTTCATCGGCGCGCGCTCGGAAATCGTCGAGGGCGTGATCGTGGAGGAAAACTCCGTGATCTCCATGGGCGTGTACATCGGCCAGAGCACCCCGATCTACGACCGCGCCACGGGCGAGGTCAGCTACGGCCGGGTGCCCGCGGGCTCGGTGGTCATCAGCGGCAGCCTGCCCAAGGACGGCGGCAAGTACAGCCTGTATGCGGCCATCATCGTCAAGCGCGTCGATGCGCAGACCCGGGCCAAGACCAGCCTGAACGACCTGCTGCGCGACTGACGCGCCCCGCCCCCCCAGCGCCCCCGAAAGGAGACATCCCTCATGAGCACCATGGAGCGCATCCTGCGCCTGATGGCGGAAAAAAAGGCCTCGGACGTCTACCTTTCGGCGGCCGCTCCGGCGCTGATCAAGATCAACGGCGAGTGCGTCCCGATCAACAACCAGATCCTGCCGCCCGACGCCCCCAAGAACCTGCTGGCCGAGGTGGTGCCGCCCAACCGCATAGAGGAGCTGGAGGAAACGGGCGAGCTGAACATGGGCGTGCCGCTGTCGGGCGTGGGGCGCTTTCGCGTCAGCGCCATGCGCCAGCGCGGCAGCTACGCCGTGGTGGTGCGCTTCATCGCGCAGCACATCCCCGAGCTGGCTACGCTGAACCTGCCGCCGGTGCTGGGCGAGCTGGTGATGGAAAAGCGCGGCCTGCTGCTCATGGTGGGCGCCACCGGCTCGGGCAAGAGCACCACGCTGGCCTCGCTGCTCGACAGCCGCAACGCCGTGCTGACCGGCCACATCCTGACCATCGAGGACCCGGTCGAATTCCAGTTCAAGAACAAGAAATCCATCGTCAACCAGCGCGAGATCGGCAGCGACACGCAGTCGCTGCAGACCGCGCTGAAGAACGCGCTGCGCCAGGCGCCCGACGTCATCCTGATCGGCGAAATCCGCGACCGCGAAACCATGTCGGCCGCCATCGCCTACGCCCAGTCCGGCCACCTGGTGCTGGCCACGCTGCACGGCAACAACAGCTACCACGCGCTCAACCGCATCCTGTCGTTCTACCCCGTCGAGGTGCGCCCGACCATGCTCGGCGACCTGGCCTCGGCGCTCAAGGCCGTGGTCTCGCAGCGCCTGGTGCGCACCCAGTCGGGCAACCGGGTGCCCGCCTGCGAGGTCATGCTCAACACCAAGCTGGTGGGCGAGCTGATCGAGAAGGGCGACTTCTCCGGCGTGCGCGAGGCGATGGAAAAATCCATGGCCGAAGGCTCGCAGACCTTCGAGGAAGACCTGGCGCGCCTGATCCGCGAAGGCCGCATCGACCGCAAGGAAGGCATCGCCTACGCCGATTCGCCCACCAACCTGATGTGGCGCCTGCAGAACGACTTCGCCATGGCCGGCAAGGCCGCCCAGGCCCAGAAGGAGGCCAACGAGGCCGCCCAGGACGAAGACATGCCGTCGTTCACCGAGATCGTTCTCGACGTCAAGCCCAACTGAACCGCCCCCCGCACACGCCATGCCCCTCACCTTGCAGCTGACCGAACAGCTGATCGCCCGCCCCTCCGTCACCCCCGAGGACGCAGGCTGCCTCGAACTGCTGGCCAGCCGCCTGGAGCCCCTGGGCTTCGTCTGCGAACGCATGGACAGCGGCCCGCCCCACTTCCACGTCTGCAATTTATGGGCAAAACGGCCCGCAGCGCCCGCCAATCAAGCGCCAGACGCTCCTGAAACCGTAGCAAAAACGCTGGTCTTCGCGGGCCACACCGACGTCGTGCCCACCGGCCCCGTGGAGCAGTGGCGCAGCGACCCGTTCACGCCCACGCAGCGCGACGGCAAGCTCTACGGCCGCGGCGCCAGCGACATGAAGGCCTCGATCGCCGCCTTCGTCGTGGCCGTCGAGGAATTCCTCGCCGCGCACCCCGACCCGGCCATCGCCATCGCCTTCCTGCTCACCAGCGACGAGGAGGGCCCGTCAGTCGACGGCACGAAGGTCGTGGTCGAGCGCCTGCGCGCGCGCGGCGAGGCGCTGTCGTGGTGCATCGTCGGCGAGCCGACCGCGGTGCGCCAGACCGGCGACATGGTGAAGAACGGCCGCCGCGGCACCCTCTCGGGCAAGCTCACCGTGCGCGGCGTGCAGGGGCACATCGCCTACCCGCACCTGGCGCGCAACCCCATCCACCAGGCCGTGCCGGCGCTGGCGGAACTGGCGGCCACCCCCTGGGACGCTGGCAACGCCTTCTTCCCGCCCACGAGCTGGCAGATGAGCAACATCCACGCCGGCACCGGCGCCACCAACGTGATCCCGGGCCATGTGGTGATCGACTTCAATTTCCGCTTCAGCACCGCATCCACCGCCGAAGGCCTGAAGCAGCGCGTGCACGCCCTGCTCGACCGGCATGGCCTGGAGTACGAGCTGCTGTGGACACTTGGCGGCCAGCCCTTCCTGACCGAGCCGGGCGATCTGCTGAGCGCCGTGCAGCAGGCCATCCACGCCGAAACCGGGCTGGACACCGAGCTGTCCACCACCGGCGGCACCAGCGACGGCCGCTTCATCGCGCAGATCTGCCCGCAGGTCATCGAGCTTGGCCCGCCCAACGCCAGCATCCACCAGATCGACGAGCACATCGCGCTGGCCGACATCGCGCCGCTGAAGAACATCTACCGCCGCACGCTCGAAAACCTCAACGCCCAGGCCGCGGCATGAGCGCCGCCGTGCAAGGCGCCACCGTGGGCGCACTCATCGCCAGCGGCGCGGCCTGCCTGGAGGCCGCGGGCGCGGGCTTCGGCCACGGCACCGCCAACGCGCGCGACGAGGCCGCCTGGCTGGTGCTGTGGCGCCTCGGCCTGCCGCTCGACAGCGCCCTGGGCGACGAACCCGATTCCGTGGCAAATCAGCCCGTAACGCCCACCCAGCAAGCGCTGGTAGCTACGCTTTTTGAAGAACGCAGCGCCACGCGCAAGCCTGCCGCGTACCTCACGCGCGAGGCCTGGCTGGTGGGCGTGCCGTTCTACGTGGACGAACGCGCCATCGTGCCGCGCAGCTTCATCGCCGAGCTGCTGGCCGACGGCAGCATCGACGGCTGGCTCAGCGACCAGACGCGCGACGTGCTCGACCTGTGCACCGGCAACGGCAGCCTGGCCGTGCTCGCGGCCATGGCCTGGCCCGAGGTGCAGGTCACCGGCGCCGACATTTCCGCCGATGCGCTGGCCGTGGCCCGCATCAACGTCGAGCGCCACGGCCTGCAGGAGCGCGTGCGCCTGGTGCCGTCCGACGCGCTGGCCGGCGTGCCCGGCCCGTGGGACCTGATCCTGTGCAACCCGCCCTACGTCAATGCCCACAGCATGGCGCAACTGCCCGCCGAATACCGCGCCGAGCCCGAACTGGCGCTGGCCGGCGGCGCCGACGGCATGGACTTCATCCGCCGCCTGCTGCGCGCCGCCCCGGCCTGCATGCGCGAGGACGCCGTGCTGGTGCTCGAAATCGGCAACGAGCGCGCGCATTTCGAGGCGGCCTTTCCCCAATTGCCCGTGTTCTGGCTCGAAACCAGCGCGGGCGAAGACCAGGTGCTGCTCATCACCCGCAGCGCTCTGGCCGACTTTCCCTCTCCCTGATGATCACACTGAAGAACGTCACCTTGCGCCGCAGCGCCAAGGTGCTTCTGGATGGCGTTTCCGCCACCATCAACCCCGGCGAAAAAGTCGGCCTGGTGGGCCGCAACGGCGCCGGCAAATCCACCCTGTTCGCGCTGCTCAACGGCTCGCTGCACGAAGACGGCGGCGACTTCTTCCTGCCGCCGCAGTGGCGCATGGCGCAGGTGGCGCAGCACATGCCCGAAACCGCCGAGCCGGCCACCGCCTTCGTGCTCGACGGCGACACGCGCCTGCTGGCGCTGCGCCTGGCGCTGCAAAAAGCCGAACAGGCGGGCGACGGCATGGCCATTGCCCAGGCGCATTCCGACTTGCACGACGCGGGCGCGCACGACGCCGCCGCGCGCGCGCAGGCACTGATCCTGGGCCTGGGCTTTCAGGTGCACGAGCTGGAACGCCCGGTCAACAGCTTCTCGGGCGGCTGGCGCATGCGCCTGCAGCTGGCGCGCGCGCTGATGTGCCCGAGCGACCTGCTGCTGCTCGACGAACCGACCAACCACCTGGACCTGGACGCGCTGGTCTGGCTCGAAGCCTGGCTGCAGCGCTACGAGGGCACGCTGGTCGTCATCAGCCACGACCGCGAATTCCTCGACGCCGTGACCCAGGTCACGCTGCACATCGACAACGCGCAGCTCACACGCTACGGCGGCAACTACAGCCAGTTCGAGGAACTGCGCGCGCAGCAGCTCACGCTGCAGCAGGCGGCCTACGAGCGCCAGCAAACGAAGATTGCGCACCTGCAGAAGTTCATCGACCGCTTCAAGGCCAAGGCCACCAAGGCCAAGCAGGCGCAAAGCCGCGTCAAGGCGCTGGAGCGCATGGAGAAAATCGCGCCCGTGCTGGCCAGCGCCGATTTCACCTTCGAGTTCAAGGAGCCGCCGAACCTGCCCAACCCGATGCTCGCCATCAGCGACGCGGCCTTCGGCTACCCGCCCGCGGACGGCGGCGCGCCCACCACCATCCTGCGCGGCGTCAACCGCACGGTGCTGGCGGGCCAGCGCATCGGCATCCTGGGCGCCAACGGCCAAGGCAAGTCCACGCTGGTGAAAACCATCGCGCGCATGATGCCGCCGCTGGGCGGCAAGGTGACCGAGGGCAAGGGCCTGTCGATTGGCTACTTCGCGCAGCAGGAGCTGGACGTGCTGCACGGCGACGACCACCCGCTGGGCCACATGGTGCGGCTGGCGCGCACGCTGGGCGTGGACGCGCGCGAGCAGGACCTGCGCAATTTCCTGGGCAGCTTCAACTTCAGCGGCGACATGGTGCAGCAGGCCGTGGGCAGCATGAGCGGCGGCGAAAAGGCGCGCCTGGTGCTGGCCATGATCGTCTGGCAGCGCCCCAACCTGCTGCTGCTTGACGAACCGACCAACCACCTCGACCTGGCCACGCGCGAGGCGCTGTCGATGGCGCTCAACGAGTTCGAGGGCACCGTCATGCTGGTCAGCCACGACCGCGCCCTGCTGCGCGCCGTATGCGATGAATTCTGGCTGGTCGGCCGGGGCCAGGTCGGCCCGTTCGACGGCGACCTGGACGACTACCAGCGCTACCTGCTGGAAGAAGCCCGGCGCCTGCGCGAGCAGGCCCGCGCCACCGCCGAGCCCAACAACACCCCCACCGCCGCCGTGCCAGCCCCGAAGGATGGCCGCGAGCAGCGCAAGGCCAGCGCCCTGGCGCGCCAGCAGCTGGCCGAGAAAACCAAACCGTTCAAGCGCGAGCTGGAACAGGTGGACAAGCGCCTGGCGCAGCTCGGCGCGGAAAGGCAGCAGCTCGAACAGCGCCTGGCCGAGCCGCTGCCCCCCACGGAGATCGCCGACTGCGGGCGGCGCCTGAAGGCCTGCGGCGACGAAATCGAGGCCCTGGAAGAGCGCTGGCTGGTGCTGTCCTCCGAGATCGAGGCCCTCGAAGCGGCCCATGCCTCCGCATGAAAATGGCTTCCAGCCCTTGCTGAGAAAGCGCTGGAAGCTATTACTTTAGTAGCGAACAATTTTTTGCGTTCTGCTGTCAACGTCCCGCGTAGCCGGGGCGTTGTTCACTCATCAAAGGAGTGATTTGCCATGAACACCACCGCTATCCTGTCTGCCTGGCCCGAAGACGAACGTGATCGCAAGCGCGCACCCGCCCGCCTCTGAGCGCGGGCAGCGCGAAGGCTGCATCGCGGTCCATCGTTCTTTGACCCACAAAAAAGTTCTGGTGTCAAGTCCTCCGTGTAAATCACGCGGGGCTTGAAACCGTATATGGGACAGTAGGTTAGCTCTTTTTCAGGCCACTTCGCAGAAGTGTTGCCTCGTGGGCTAGGAGCCACATAGGAGCGTCGGGAGGGAAAGCCGCATCGCACGGTGTCGTGCTGGATTGTCGAGGAACAGCGGGCCTGTTTCATCATCATAGCCCAGCATCCAGAACGAAGAACGCGCAGCCCTGGGGCTGCGCGTTGGATGGATGCCGCTGGATGGTAGGCGACGCCATCATGTCGGCTTCGACGGCACGCTCCGTGTTGCAGTGCCCTTCCTGAATCCCCGATCCCCCGCCATGAATGCCTCCAGCATGTGCGGGATCAACGTCATGGCATCGACCGCTTCGCCGTAGGTCTGCGCGTGCAGCGCCGCGTAGCGGTCAAGATCGGCCCGCAGGCCGGCCGGGCACGCGAAGGTCATCTTGGTGGATTCCAGTTTCGGCAGCGGCCCGAGCCGCAGCTTCTTACCCGTGCTCATCGCATCGCTCCCCTGTTGAAGAACATCGGCTGATAAGGCCGCAGCACCAAGTCGCGGTTGACGATGATCCGCACCGGCAGCCCAGGCCGCTCTGTCAACGTCGGCTGGATGTTCATATTGCGCCGGGTCATCTCCTGTCCGACCTGATTGATACTGTCCTGCGCGCTGTCGCGCCCCGCGATCACGATGCGGTTGCCGTCCTGCCGGTTCTCCGGCGCAGCCAGTTCCGCGCCCACGCCCAGCAGCGTCGTCAGCGCCGCGCCAGCGACGATGCGGCCCCAGTGGTAGTCCACGCCATCTTCAAGGCCGGAATAGCCCGCCGGATCGGTGCCCACAAGGTTGTCGATGGTCAGCGAAGACGTGTCGGGCAGGATGATCCGGTTCCATACCACCTGCACGCGGCTCTGCCCGTAGCTGACCTGGCTGTTGTATTTGCCGAGGATGCGCGACCCCTGCGGGATCAGCAGGAACTTGCCCGTCGCCGAGTCATAGACCGGCTCCGTCACCGTGGCGATCACGTCGCCCGGCAAGTCCGACTTGATGCCCGTCACCAGCGCCCCGGCGATCACTGTTCCGGCCATGACCTGATATGGCGAGGCCGGCATTTGCAGATTGCCGGAATTGCGAGTTTCCGTAGAACCGCCTTTCAAGAACGCCTCCTTCTGGTCTTGCCGGTTCTGCGTGGCGGTCGGATCGGCAGGCTGTGCCGCCGTCGAGGCCGGCCCGGCCGCCAGCGGGTCGAAGGCGCTGCCCGGCACAGCCGCAGCGGCTTGGGCTGTGGCAGGCGCTGCGGCCTTGCCCTGCTGGCCCGAGCGGAAGAACACCGCCGAGGCCGCCGCCGCGTCCGCCTCTTTGCGCAAGGCGTCCTCGGGGTTATGCCCAGGCGGCGCATAGGTCGGCGTCACGGGCTGCTGCGAGTTCACGATGGCCGGGCCAAGGTCGCCCGGCAGCGGCGGCCCCAGCTCCGGCACCTTCGGCGGCAGCTTCGAGTAGTCGGCCGGCAGGCCGTCCAGCCCTTCGGACTTCGAGACGCGATCGACGTTGTAAAGCTCGGTCTGCTCGCTCCCGCCGCGCCGCTGCGGCTGCAATGACCAGATGGTCGCGCCCAGCACGGCGACCGATAGGCCACCCATGAGCATCGCCAACGTGCGCCGGTTCAAGCGTGTGACCGGGCGCGGCTGGGCGCGCAGCGCCACCGCCTCGGGCGCGACCTTGCCCGCCTGCGGCGTGGCGAGGTCGGGAGTGTCATCCTGGCTCATGGTCAGTTCCTCCGCGTGCCGTCCGTGCGCTCGATCCGCACCACGTCGCCCTTGTCACCACCCAGGCGCAGCTCCGCCGCGCCAAAGAGGCGATCCACGATGTAGTACGGCGCTCGGAAGCGGTAGTTCACCAGTTGCCCGTCGCCCTGCGCACCGATCACGAACAGCGGTGGCAGCTCGCCTTGCGCGATGCCGGCGGGGAACTGGATATAGACCTTCTCGCTGTCATCGAAGGCGCGCAGCGGCTTCCACGGTGGATTGCTGCCGCTGATCGCGTAGCGGAAGCGGATCTTCTCCAGCGACAAGCCGGTATCGACCGGCGCGGCGGCGCTGGCCGCCTGCGCCTGGCGCTGCAAGGCCAGCATCTTGTCCTTCGGGTACTCCCACGACACCGAGGCCATCCACGTCTTTTCGGTCGAGGTCAGCTCCAGCAGATAGGTGCGCCGGCTGGTGGTGATGACCAGATTGGTCTTGAGGCCCGAGCGGATGGGCTTGACCATCACATTGACGCGCAGCGCATCGCCGCTGCCGCTGGACGTGTCGCCCACGATCCAGCGCACGGTATCGCCTGCGGCCACCGTCACCAGTTCCTCGCCCGGCTGGAGCGCGATCACGGTCACACGGCCCACGGCCGCATAGACCTGATACAGCGCGCCATCGGTGAAGGGCCACACTTGAATCGCATTGACATAGCCCTCGCGCGTGGGCGCGATGCGGGCCTCCGCGTTGGCGCGCGAGACGCGCACGGTTTCGTCGGCCGGTTCCGGCGCGGGCTTGGCGCCCTCGGCTTCGGGCAATGGCTTCAACTGCGCCGGCAGCGCCAGCGGCTCGGGCACCTTGACCACTTCCACCGGCGCGGGTGGCTCCGGCAGCGGCTGGGCCTGCACCGGCTCATCGAGCGAGATGGCCGGCGGCGGCTTGCCCTGCGTGGCGCAGCCGGAGAACAAGACAGCCGAAGCAAGCAGGATCAACGGCAAGGCGGATTTACGGAAAAGCGGATTCATGGCTTGGCTCCTTCGGAAGAATCCAGTTCGCGGCTCCACGACAGACCGTTGACGTAGATGCCCAGGGGGTTCTTGCGCAGGCGCTGTTCGGTACGCGGGGTCTGCTGCACGATGGAAATCACGGCGTTCCAGCGTTCAGTGCCCGCCGCGGCGCCGTTGACGAAGCGCCGTTCCGTCCAGCGCACGTTGAAAGACGTGTCGCTGGCGCGTGTCACGCTGGTGATCTGCACCGTCACCGACTCCTTGCCGATGCGCGCGAACGGGTCGTTGGTGCGCGCGTAGTCGTTGAGCACCACGGCGCCCTTGTCGGTGGTGTAGTCGTAGGCGTCGAGCCAGTTCTGGCGCACGACGATGGGGTCGATGGACAGCGAGCGCACCAGCTCGATGAAGCGGCCCAGGTGATAGGCCACCTGGGCATCGCTGGGCCGGTACGGCGTGGCGGCTTCGCCGACGGCGCGCACCTGGCCCGCGTTGTCCACTTCCACCACGTAGGGCGTCACGATGGACTGCGCCGAGCGCCACACCAGGCCGCCGGCCATCAGCAGCGCGAGCGTGAGGCACCCGAAGGCCATCAGCCGCCAGTTCTTCGCCTGCACGCGCGGCGAGCCGATACGGTCGTCCCACACCTGGCCGGCAGCTTGATACGGCGTGGCAGGCTGCGGCGTGTCGGCGTAGCGCACCTGCGGCTTCTTGAATCGCATGGTCAGTTCTCCTTATGAATCAGAATCGCGCAGGCTCGGCCCCTGGCCGGAGCCGCCGCCATCGCCACCGCGCAGCGTGTGGGCGGCAGTTGTGGCGGCATGGGTGAGCTGCTGGCGTCGGTGCAGGCGCTTCGCCCAGGCGGGCTGCTCCTGCGGCGTGGACGGCGGCGCGTCGCCGCTGGGGGCACCGCTCCCCGCTGTGGATGCGGACGCGGGCGCGTCTGCGCTGAACGCTGCGGCAGCACGTTCGCGGATCGAGCGCGCGCCTTGCGCCACCTTCTGCCCGGCCGCCTGCGCGCCGGTCTTGGCGACATTGCCCACACCGGCGGCAGCGCCCTTGAGGCCGCCGCCAGCGGAAGCGGAGCCGGCCTGGAACGCCGACTTCGCGCTGCCGGCGACCCCGGCGGCGGCACGCGCACCACTGCCGGCCAGCTTGGCGGCAGCCGGGGCCATGCGTGCGCCGGCAGCGACAGCGCCCCCGACGCCCGTGGCAGCAGCGCCCACGGCAACGGCAGCGCCCGCCGCGCCCAGCGCGGCACCGGCCATCGCGCCCGCTCCGAGCTGCGGGCCGCCCGACACCAGCCCGGTCGCTATGCCTGGCCCGAAGATGCCCAGCGCCAGCAGCGTCAGCGAGGCCAGCATCACGACGACCGAATGGTCGATGGACGGCTCGGCCGGTTGCACCTGAAACTCGGCGAACAAGCCCGAGCCGATGCCCACGATGACGGCCAGCACCAGCACCTTGATGCCCGACGACACCACGTTGCCCAGCACCTTTTCGGCGAGGAACGCGGTCTTGTTCCAGAGGGCGAACGGCACCAGCACGAAGCCCGCGAGCGTCGTCAATTTAAACTCGATCAGCGTGATGAAAAGCTGGATCGCCAACACGAAGAAGCACAGCAGGACGATCAGCCACGCGAGGAACATCACGACGATGGGCGTGATGTTCACGAACACCTCGGGAAAGCCCGCCATGTCGCCGATCTGGTCGAGGATCGGCGCCCCGGCGTCGATGCCGATCTTGGCCAGCCTTCCCGGATGCAGGAAGTTCTCCATGCTCAAGGTCGAGCCGCTGGCCGTCAGGCCCAGGCCCGCGAACGAGCGGAACACGATGCCGGCCAGCCAGTTGAAGTTGCCGATGATGTAGGCGAAGGCACCGACGTAGAGCACCTTGCGGATCAGCTTGGCGATCACGTCTTCGCCCTGGCCGGTGGCATGGCTCATTGCCCAGAACAGCCCGGCGATCGTCATGTCGATGACGATCAGCGTGGCGGTCAGAAACGCCACCTCGCCATGCAGGAGGCCAAAGCCCGAGTCGATGTAGCGCGAGAACGTATCGAGGAAGCGGTCGATGATGGTCACGTCATTCATGGCGAGTTCTCCTGCCCAGGCCCGTTGTCATCGGCGGGTTCATCGAAGCTGGGTGGAATCGGCGGCAGGTCGGCGAGCGTCTGGTACTCGCCGGGGCCGGCTTTGCCGGAGAGAAAGCGGCGCAGGTCGGCTTGGGCCACGTGTGCGCAGAACGCGCCGTCGTGCTCGCCCGCGCGGCATTGCGCGAGCAGCGCGTGCAGCCGGGACGGGTCGGCGGCCAGCGCATCCGCCGAAGGCGGCCGGTCGCAGCCGGTCAGCAGGGACGCGAGAGCGAACAGGACGGGCGCGTTCTTCATGGCCGCACCCGTCAGTGGTTGTAGAAATCGACGGACTGCGGCGTGTACGGCGTGCCGCTGCCCAGGAAGCGCCGCGTCACTTCGCGCCCGCGCTCGGTGGCTGCGGCCTGCCGCGCCAGCTCCAGTGCGGTGGCTCGGTCTTGCGTGATCTGGAGCCGCTGCGACTGGATCGACTGCTTGGCCTGCAAGGCGAGCAACTGATTCATGGCTTGCATCGCCTGCAACGCGCCTTCGGCCGATTGGCTCTTGCCCACGAGGTCGGCCAGCACGCTTTCGTCAACGCCCAGGTTCTGCGACACCTGCGCCTGCATCTGCATGGTGGTTTGCAAGCCGTTGAGCGTGTTCTTCCAACGCTCCTGCGTGTCGCGGTACATCTGGTCACCGCTGACGGTGGCGGCGTACTGCTCGGGATATAGGCGCGCGAACTCCCGATCGAGGTTCGTCATGTCGTAGGCCAAGCCGCGAGCCTGGGCGATCAGCCGCTCGGTCGTCGCCAGATTGGCGCGCAACTGGCCCACCACGCTGGACGGCAGGCTGGCGAGATTGCGCGCCTGGTTCATCAGCATCTGCGCTTCGTTCTGGAGCTGCTGGATCTGGTTGTTGATCTGCTCCAGCGTGCGGATCGCGGTCAGCGTGTTCTGCACGAGGTTGGTGGGGTCGATCACGACCCATTGCGCATGGGCGGTGGCGGTGCAAAGCATGGCCGCGACGGCGGCGGCGATCAGGCGCTTCTTCATGACAGGCTCTCCTGTGGGTGGTCGGTAGTACGGAGGGAACCCGGCACAAGGCCGGGAAACGAGGGCAGCAGGTCGGCCGCCCAATCGAGGCCGCGATGGCGCAGCCAGGCGCCCGCGAAGCCGGGTGCGCCGGCGTCCGGCGGCACGCGGCCAAGAACGTCATCAATGGCGCGCTGGTCTTGCGGCGTGGAAGCGCCCGCGAAGGCCAGCGTCGCCGGCCCCAGGTAGAGGTCGAACAGACGGTTGCCGAGGCGGGATTGGTAGTAGTAGTCGCGCTTGGGCTGCGCGGTGGCGACGATTTCGATCTGCCGCCGGTTGAGGCCGAAGCCCTCGTAGATCGTGCGAATCTGCGGCTCGGTCGCCTGCGGGTTCGGCAGGAAGATGCGGCTGGCGCAGCTTTCGATGATCGCGGGCGCGATGCTCGAATCCTTGATGTCGGCCAGGCTCTGGGTGGCGAAGATGACCGAGACATTCTTCTTGCGCAGCGTCTTGAGCCATTGCCGGATGCGGGCCGCGAACACCGGGTCATCCAGAAACAGCCACGCTTCATCGAGGATCAGCAGCGTGGGCGCGCCGTCGAAGCGTTCATCGAAGCGCGCAAAGAGGTAATGCAGCACGGCCATGACGGCGGCCTTGCTGTGCATCAGCTCCTCCATCTCGAAGCCCTGCACGTCGGCGTTGCCCAGCCGGTCGTGGTCGGCGTCCAGCAGCTTGCCGTGCGCGCCGCCGAGCACATAGGGCGCGAGCGCCTGACGCAGCGCGTTCGATTGCAGCAGTACCGACAAGCCCGTCATCGTGCGCTGCTCCAACGGAGCACCGGCGAGGCTGCCGAGTGCCGACCATATGGCGGCCTTCTCGTCCGGGCCGACCGCCACGCCCTCATGCAGCAAGCGGCCTTCGATCCATTCGGCGGCCCAGGTGCGGTAGCCCTCGCGGTCGATGCGGGCGAGCGGCTGGAAGGCGATTTCGCCATCCGTGCCCAGGTCGTAGTGCTCGCCGCCCAGCCCGAGGATCGTGGCGCGCATGGAACGCCCCATGTCGAACACGAAGATGCGCGAGCCGCGATAGCGGCGGAACTGCATCGCCAGCGTGGCGAGCAAGACCGACTTGCCCATGCCGGTCGGCCCGGCGACCAGCGTGTGGCCCACGTCGCCGATGTGCGTCACCAGCCGGAACGGCGTCGCGCCATCGGTGCGCGTGACGATCAGCGGCGGGCCGCCCAAGTGGTCATTCTTCTCCGGCCCGGCCCATACCGCCGACACCGGCATCATGTGCGCCAGGTTCAGCGTCGAGACGATGGGCTGGCGCACGTTGGCGTAGGCGTTGCCGGGGAGCGAGGACAGCCACGCATCCACGGCGTTGAGCGTTTCGGGAATGGTCACGAACCCGCGCCCCTGGATGACGCGCTCCACCATGCGCAGCTTCTCGTCGGCTGCGGCTGGGTCAGCATCGAGCACCGTCACCGTGGCGGTGAGGTAGCCGAAGGCGACTTGATCGCTGCCCAGCTCCTGCAACGCCGCGTCCGCGTCGGCGGCTTTATTGCTGGCATCGGTATCGACCAGCGGGCTTTCCTGCTGGAAGATCGTTTCGCGCAGTAGCGCGATGACGTTCTTCCTTTTTGCGAACCACTGGCGGCGCAGCCGGGTGAGTTCTTTTTCCGCCTCGGCTTTGTCCAGGCACAGGAAGCGCGTACTCCAGCGATACGCAAAGCCCAGGCGGTTGAGGTCGTCCAGAATCCCTGGCCAGGTCGAGGTCGGGAAGCCCCGCACCGACACCACGCGCAGGTGCTGGTCGCCCAGCATCGGTGCGAGGCCGCCGACCATCACGGAATCGGTCAGCAGCGCGTCGATGTGGAACGGCACCTCGGGCACCGCCAGCGAATAGCGCCGCGTCGAGATGGTGGCGTGCAGGTAGGTCAGCGTCTGGCTGTCATCGAGCCATGCGATTTCCGGCATCACGCCATCGAGCAGGTCAAAGACGCGATCCGTCTCCGCGACGAAGGCTTGCAGGCGCTCACGCCAATCCACGCCTTCGGTGGGCCGGTTCTCGTACAGCATCCCCGCCGCACGCGCGCGCGATTCCTCGGGCGGCAGGTACACCAGCGTCAGGTGATAGCCGCTCTCGAAATGGTTGCCCGATTCCTCGAACGCTGCGCGGCGTTCCTCGTCCACCAGCCACGAAAGCGGCTCGGGGAACTCCGAGTGCGGATAGTCGGCGGCAGCGCAGCGCTCGGCTTCGATGAACAGCGCCCAGCCCGAACCCAGCCGCCGCAGCGCGTTGTTCAATCGCGCTGACGTGGCGATCAACTCGCTTTGCGTGGCGCTGTTGAGGTCAGGCCCGCGAAACCGGGCCGTGCGCTGGAAACTGCCGTCTTTGTTCAAGACGACGCCCGGCGCGACCAGCCCGGCCCAGGGCAGCCAGTCGGCCAGCAGCGCAGGCCGCTGGCGGTATTCGGCGAGGTTCAGCATGGCGGCGTCCCCTCACACGTCCAGCAGCGGGCGATGCTTGATGTGTCGCGCAAAGACCTGCATGAACTGCGGATCGACGCGCGCTCCCCACACCGCCAGCGAGTGGCCGACGATCCAGAGCACGGCACCGGGAATCCAGAGTTGCAGGCCCAGCCCCACAGCGGCAGCCAGCGTGCCGTTGGCAATCGCCACGGTGCGCGGCGCACCGCCCAGCAAGATCGGCTCGGTGAGCGAGCGGTGCAAAGGCACCTCGAACCCCGCCGCGAAGCTATCCGGGGCGCTCATACGACAGCCCCGCCGGAGAAGCTGAAGAACGACAGGAAGAACGAGGACGCGGCGAACGCGATGCTCAAGCCGAACACGATCTGAATCAGCTTGCGGAAGCCGCCCGACGTGTCGCCGAACGCGAGAGCGAGGCCCGTGGCGATGATGATGATGACTGCCACGATGCGCGCCACCGGCCCTTGGATCGACTCCAAGATCGACTGCAAGGGGCCTTCCCACGGCATTGAGGAACCAGCGGCCTGCGCGGTGCCGGCCAGGAACAACAGCAGCGCGGACAGCAGCAGCCCTTGCCCCGCAGGGCGGGCCAGGCTGTGCAGCCGGGCCAGCCTCGGCAGCCGCGAGGGCGGATTTACGGAAACACGGAAAGCAGGAATGTGCATCTGCGTCATGGCAGTTCTCCAGAGTGGTTGAGGGACGGGGAAGAAAGGTCGGACTGCGAAGGCAGCTCGGGAAACGGCGCGTCCAGCGCGTCCGCCAGTTGGTAGCCCACGCCGTCGAAGCCGACGACGCGGGCGATGCTCTCGATGCGGCGCTTGTGCCCGCGCCCGGCGATGTGGATCACCACGTCCACGGCCTCGGCGATCAGTGCACGGGGCGGGTTCACCGCCACTTCGAGAATTAGTTGCTCCATGCGCAGCAGCGCACCCAGTGCGGAACCCGCGTGGATCGTGGCAATGCCGCCGGGGTGGCCCGTGCCCCACACCTTGATGAGATCCAGCGCCTCGGGGCCGCGCACCTCGCCGACGACGACGCGATCCGGCCGCAGGCGCATGGACGAGCGCACCAGCTCGGTCATGGACACCACGCCCGCGCGCGTGCGCAGCGGAACGTGGTCGCGGGCCGAGCATTGCAGTTCCACCGTGTCTTCGAGCACCAGCACGCGGTCGCCGGTGGCGGCGATTTCCGCCAGCAAGGCATTAGCAAGCGTGGTCTTGCCGCTGCTGGTAGCGCCGGCGATGAGGATGTTCTTGCGCTCGCGCACGGCGCGAACGAGAAAGGCTGCCTGCGCGGCGGTCATCACCCGGTCGATGACATACCGCTCCAGCGGGATCACACCGATGGCACGCTTGCGCAGCGCGAAGGCCGGCCCCGGCGCGGCAGGCGGCAAGATGCCCTCGAAGCGTTCGCCCGTTTCGGGCAGCTCTGCCGACAGCAGCGGCTGGCCGCGATGCACTTCCGCGCCGACGTGGGCGGCCACGAGGCGGATGATTCGCTCGCCGTCCGCTTCGGACAGCTCCACGCCCATCGGCGCGCGGCCCGACGACAGCCGATCCACCCAAAGGGTGCGATCGGGGTTGAGCATGATTTCCACCACGTCCGGGTCTTCGAGCGCAGTGGCGATCAGCGGCCCCATCGCCGTGCGCAGCATCTGGATGCGGCGGTCGAGCGATGTGGCGCTCATGACGCGCGCTCCTGCGCTTGCGCGGCTGCCGCCGCGTCCTCCATCCGCATCGGGTCGGGATGCAGTTCTTCCACCACGTCACGTACCAGGCTGCGCCCGCGCAGCAGGTGGCGCCCGAGTTGTTCGACGAACTGCTCGAAGCGCGCCTTGCCCTGGGCACGGGCCGCGTCTTGGTGCGCCTCGGGCACCGGTGTGCTGACGGTCAGGTAGTAGCGAA
This sequence comes from Acidovorax sp. YS12, assembly GCA_021496925.1. Taxonomy (NCBI): domain Bacteria; kingdom Pseudomonadati; phylum Pseudomonadota; class Betaproteobacteria; order Burkholderiales; family Comamonadaceae; genus Acidovorax; species Acidovorax sp. YS12. Next base: position 672,546 of record CP053915.1, on the reverse strand, counting down.
CGAACAGCGCCAATGTCTCGATGGCGATGTTCTGGTCGCGCTCCAGGCGCTCGGCCTGCCGCGACAGGCGATCCAGCCGCTTGGCGATGGCCGCCTCGCGCTGGTCGGCCGCGTCCGGCGACAGCCAGGACGCCAAGGCGGCAGCGACAATGCTGGACTTGGACACGCCTTTTTTGGCGGCCAGTTCATCGAGCCGCTGGGCGTGCTCGGGCTGGATAAAGAGGTTCAGGCGGTAGTGGCTCATAGCTCGATTCCGTCGTTGGGGTCGAGGGAAGCCAGCCGGGCCGTGCGCTGCATGGCCGGATCGAGCTGGCGAGGAAGGGGAAGCGGCAGGTCGTCGTCGTCATCGAGCAGCCCGAGGTCGGCTGCGGGCGCGGCCAGCTCGGGGTCGTAGGCGACGGTTTGCGAGAGTTCGGGCTGACGGCGCGGGCCGCCGTCGTCGGTTGCGGCGCCGAAGCCTTCGGCGGTATCGGCCGCAAGCGCGGCGGGCACGGCAGGAATCGCCATCCCGCTCCAGTCGTCAGGGCGCAGCGGCGGCGCGTCGGCGTACTGTCCGTCCGTCAGCGTGGGCGACGGCAGCACGCGCCGCTTGAAATTGGCGTCCGCGTAGTAGCGCAGCTTCTTCGCCTTGATCGGCGCCACGCTGGACACCATCACCACCGCCTCGTCGGGCGGAAGCTGCATGACTTCGCCCGGCGTCAGCAGCGGGCGGGCCGTCTCTTGACGCGACACCATGAGATGGCTCAGCCACGGCGCGAGCCGGTGGCCCGCATAGTTGCGCTGCGCGCGCAGCTCGGTGGCGGTGCCGAGCGTTTCGGAAATACGCTTGGCCGTGCGTTCGTCGTTCGTGGCGAACGTCACGCGGACGTGGCAGTTATCGAGGATGGAATGGTTTTGCCCATACGCCTTGTCGATCTGGTTCAGGCTTTGGGCGATGAGAAAACTGCGGATGCCGTAGCCGGCCATGAAGGCCAGCGCCGTCTCGAAGAAGTCCAGGCGCCCCAGCGCCGGGAACTCGTCAAGCATCAGCAGCAGCTTGTGGCGGCGCTCGATGCCGTCGGAGCCATCGAGCGATTCGGTCAGGCGCCGCCCGATCTGGTTGAGGATCAGGCGAATGAGCGGCTTCGTCCGCGATATGTCTGAGGGCGGCACCACCAGATACAGCGACACCGGATGCTCGGCCGCGATCAGGTCAGCGATGCGCCAGTCGCAGCGCGAGGTGACTTCGGCTACCGTGGGATCGCGGTACAGGCCGAGGAACGACATGGCCGTGGACAGCACGCCCGAGCGTTCGTTGTCGCTCTTGTTGAGCACTTCACGCGCCGCCGATGCGACGACCGGATGCGGCCCATCGCCGAGGTGCGGCGTGGTCATCATCCGGTGCAAGGTCAGCTCGAACGGGCTGGCCGGGTCGGAGAGGAAGTTGGCGACGCCGCGCAGCGTCTTGTCTTCGCTCGCGTAGAGGACATGCAGGATGGCCCCGACCAGCAGCGCGTGCGAGGTCTTTTCCCAATGGTTGCGCTTCTCCAGCGCGCCTTCGGGATCGACCAGAATGTCCGCGATGTTCTGCACGTCGCGCACCTCATGCGCGCCGCGTCGCACCTCCAGCAGCGGGTTGTAGGCGGCCGACTTCGCATCGGTCGGGTTGAACAGCAGGCAATGCGAGAAGCGCGAACGCCAGCCGGCGGTGATCTGCCAGTTTTCGCCCTTGATGTCGTGGATCACGGCGGACGCGGGCCAGGACAGCAGCGTCGGCACCACCAGGCCAACGCCTTTCCCGCTGCGCGTGGGTGCGAAGGTCAGGACGTGTTCCGGGCCTTCATGCCGCAGGTACTGACGGTCGTGCTGGCCCAGGAACACGCCGGCCGGCTGCGTGAGGCCAGCCTTGCGAATGTCATCCGCGTTCGCCCAGCGGGCCGAGCCGTAAGTCGTGACCAGGCGCGATTGCCGCGAGCGCCAGATCGACATGCCAATCGCCACCAGCACGGCGGCGAGACCACTGCCGCCCGCAATAGCGCCGCCGATGTCGAACACGCGGGGCACGTAGGCATCGAAGAAGAACCACCACTCGAACAGTCGCCACGGGTGATAGACCGGCGTGCCTAGAAAATCGAACCACGGCGAGCCAAGGCGTAGCTGATAGCCCAGGGCCGCTGCCGTCCATTGTGTGGCGCTCCACACACCGGCGATCACGATGCCGAATACCACGGCGATCTGACCGAACAGCACGTTCGTCCCTTGCATAACCTCGCCTCCGATCACGGCACACGGAGGTGCCGCAGCACTGAGGATCAAGGCGTGCGTACAGGCCGGTCAAAGGCCGTTATGGCTGTGATTTAGGCCAAAAAAGCCAGATTTCTTGCAATGGCGAAGACAATAAAAACGCCGCGAGCGCGGGCGCGTTGCGGCGTATGGAGGTAGTAGCGAGAGCTTCGTCGTAGCGAAGCAACAGCGGCGGACGCTACTTCGTCTTTTGCTCCGGCCGATCACCGAAGAAGCGCCGATTGGCGGCCTCGGCCGCGCGCACGCAGAGTTCATCGCCGACCCTTGCGCGATCCTCCTTGCATTGGCGCTGGAGTTCCTTGATGCGGTCGGGGTGGGCCACAAGGAAGTCCACGGTTTCCGAGGGTCGAGATTGACCACATGCCGTTAGGGTGATGACCATTATCAGCAGCACTTTGTTCATGGTTCCCAGTCCTTTCGTCGAGTAAGTCAGGAATCTTCGGCCAGGTTCAGATTACCCCTTGCCTCAAGAAAGGCGACTCGTTCAATGAATCGGTTCAACATCTCGAAAGGTGCGGCATCACGGCGCAACAGATAGGTTGTCAGCATTGGCGGCTTGCCTGCCAAGGGGCGACCCACGATGCCTGACTCTCGACAAGAAGCTATATGCGCTGCGCCTGCTAGGCCCAAAGCCAAACCGGCGGAAACCAATGTCATCATCACGTCAAAGGTCGCCACGCGCTGGACTATCAATGGCTCCTGATCGAGCTTGCGGAGAAAACGATCGACTTGCCGTGCATGGCCTTCGCATACTGCTGGGTCGCCGAGCACCAACGGATGACGTAGTACTTCCTCCAACGGAACGCGCTTATGGGCGAGCAGAGAATGGCGAGTTGGCACCGCAACCATCAACTCGTCCTCCCAGGCGGGCGTGGCCAAGATGCCATCGCCTCCGTCTTCGGCCATTGAAAAACCTGCGTCATACAGATCTTCATGCAAACCCTTGATCTGTTGCCCGAGCGGCACCTCGAACAGACGTATCTCAACTTCGGGGTCCTCTTCACGGCATTGCGCCAGTAAAGTTGGCAAGCGTGAGGGAGTTACACCGTCAGACAAGGCAATGCGCAACTGGCCGCAAAATCCGTTGGCGGCAGACTTGACGCCATCACGGGCCTGATTCAATGCGGTAAAAATGCGCGGGACATGCTCCAAAAGCTGTCGCCCGGCACGGGTTAGTTGAGTGCTTCGGGTAGTACGAATGAATAAACGAGCACCAAGTTCCTCTTCTAATTCTTTGATAGTGCGTGAAAGTGGAGATTGGTCGATATGTAGTCGTTCAGCGGCGCGAGCGAAATGAAGTTCCTCCGCAACGATGAGAAAGCAGCGAAGATGTCGAAGCTCCATTGTGCTCACTCCACTTTAATTCGTCTAATTTCATTTGCGCGGCTAATTAATCAGCCTTTGCCAGAGTGCTGACAGCCAAACCCCCCCGGTCAGCAAAGTGGCTAACAGCACGGCAGCGCTTCCCATGTCCTTTGCACGCTTTGATAGCTCATGCCATTGAGGGCCAATACGATCAATCGCCGATTCCACAGCAGTATTGAGTAGCTCCACAATCATCAAAATAAGGATACTTCCTGAGAGAAGAGCGACTTCGACCCATCCCTGCCCCAACCAGAAGGCCAATGGGACCAACACAAAGGAAAATACTGACTCAAGTCTAAAAGCCGGCTCATTCCATCCAGCGCGCAATCCCTGAATTGAGTAATGGGACGCATGCCAAATTCTCAATATTCCTCGGCGAGATTTTTGTTTATTTTCGAATGCGGGCATGCGACTCAGCTGGGATTGTGTGTTTTTTATCTTTCATGAGAACAACTCTTATATATTCTCATCATCACAGCCAAAGAAAAAATCGAAATTCCTATCGTACTCACTTGTTTTAACCTGCATTAGCCCCAAGACAGACGAAAACAATGCGTCGTGATTCGCATAAGAGCGGGCTCGCTCACTCAAACAGCCAATATTCAGCCCTCGACTTTGAGTAAACGTTGAAGAGAACCACATAACCAAAGGAACACGAGTCTGCTCTTGTGGAGCAATCGCATAAGGCATGCCGTGCAGAAAAAGTCCCTTCTCGCCCAGGGATTCGCCGTGATCCGAGACGAATATCATAGCTGTGTCGTAGTCGGAAAGGCCCTGCAATTTTTTAATGACTTGGGTTAGGAAATGATCTGTGTAGAGAATAGCGTTGTCGTAGCTATTCACAATCTGTTCGCGGGTGCATTTCCCCATTTCCGGTGTGTCGCATGTTGGGATGAATTTTCGATACGCTGCTGGGTATCGTTGAAAGTAGCTGGGGCCATGATTTCCAAGCTGGTGCAAAAAAATCACACGATCACCGGGATTTTTGCGAGCCTGAGCTGGTAAGTCTTCAAGCAAAATCTCATCGAAACACCGACCATCAACGCATAAAGAGGGACTTTGTGCATTCCCTAGGCTTTGATATTCGAGACCATCGCACACCCCTTTGCAACCTGACTGGTTATCTCTCCATAATGTGGTAATACCGGCGCGCTCCAGAACATGCAGTAAGGATTGGTGTGAGCGAATCTTGTCTTCATCGTAGTTTCGGCGACCAAAGGACGAGAACATGCAAGGCACAGAAACCTCGGTATTAGTTCCACAGGAGTGCACGTCGGAGAAATTGATCACACCCATCTGAGTCAATTGAGGCGTTGTTTCGCGTGCATAGCCGTTCAATCCCCAGTTTTGGGCGCGAGCCGTCTCGCCTACGACAAAGACTAATAAACGTGGCCGACTGCCTTCGGGCCTGACTGTTGCAACGGCATCAGCTCCAATGGGTATTTTTTCGGCGGACTGCGTGATAGAGGAACCTGTCAGTGCCTTCGGCAAACCCACCAGATAGTTTCCCGGTGTAATCAAGTATCGCACTTCGCGATGATTTCTCATCAGTGCGGACATGTCCTGAAATGACAGCATGACACCGCCCGAAATCATCAGTGTCGAAAGCAGCATCAATCCCATACGCCACACGGTTGCTTTCAGCCAAGTACGCCCGAGCAATCGGATTCGCCAAAGAAAAATAATCGGAACTACTGCCAGTAGGCTTAGTGGAGCAATCAATGCAGGCGTCAGTAGCTCGCGACTTTCCTTGAAGTCTGTGGCTAGAACATTGCGCAACATGCTCGAATCGAGGTAGATATGAAAGCTGCGCATGTAATGTGTTGCGAGGGCAGAGGCAACAAAAAGCACCGCAAGTAAAACCTTGGCATTCCAGCGCCACACAACCAAACTCAACAGCAGACTGTGAATGCCCACCAGAAACAGCAGTACGGATGTACCCATGCGTAAGCTGGACTGGACGCCTAAGGCGCTACTCCAAAATAGACCATTGCAGGCTAGTGCAAAGAAAATACTGGTCATCAAGATCAGCCACTCGACGCTGCATTGTGGTCGCCAATGGCTTAGGTCCTTGAGGTTTGCAGTTCTGAATCGCGGCATCAGACCGAGAGCCTGTTTGAAAGTTCTCATGCTTGGAACCCCGATGAATAGACATCGCCTGAGCCATCAACAAACCAGCGTTGCCAGACCATGAAAAGACCCAAGGCAACGACCCAACAAATCAGGAGCGTCCACAAGTCATGGGAAAGGAAGTGGGCTCCGCGCACCTGCTGGGTCCATCCAAAGATGGCACCTATCATCAAACTTGCAGCCAAGGCCATCCAACGCCAGGCAGGACGAACCATCAAGGTAAAGAAATATAGGCTGACCCATGCATATCCGGCACTTGCATGCCCTGCGGGAAAGCACACACCGCGCGGCATACCGGGCGGGCGTGTTTCAAACAGGCCCACAAACACTCGCGCTCCGCCATAGCGCACCAAGTTCCAGGGGCAATCCATGTTAGTGAACGATTTCAGCGCCGAAACCGTCAGTGCCCCGATCAAGTACGCACAAAAAAGATACAGTAGCGGCCAGCGTAGGTATGCCGAGCATTTGTTGCTACGTTTTTTTCTCCAAGCCCAGATGCACGTTGCTGCAACCGCAATTGCCAGGAAGGTGGAAAGATTCTTCCCACCACGATGCAGCAGGTTGCTGGTTAGCCAGGCATCCCGCAAAGCCCATCGGCTGCCCTGCAAGCGATAGAGATGATCGGCGACCCAGAAGTCCCCACCGCCATCCATCAATAGACTGCTGATGATCAGCGCCGCACCCGCTGGTAGCGCTAAATGAGTGATTAAGAATCGAGGTGCGAATGGTGCGTTGGATAGTGGGGCGTTGCCCAGTAGTCGGGATTCATTGAGGGGCATCGGCATGTGCCTCCTTCGAATGCCACAGCGCATGCGCATCGATACGCACCAGTGCTGACGCTTGCAGCGCATCGATGCGAGCCTGTGCCTCACCGAGGCGTGTCTGGCGCAGGTTTCGCAACGTCAAGAGGTATTCGGCCAAGGGGGCCTCTCCCAGTTCCCAAGCTCGCCGCGTGCGGTTGCTGGCCGTGGTCTGCGCGGCCAGCGCCTGCGCGAATGACTGCCACTGCGTGCGCTTACTTTCAGCTGCCTGCGCGGCTACCCACGCACTTTGCTCCACCGCGCGCCGCACGCCGAGCGCCTCTGCCTCTGCGGCAGCTGCGTTGGCGCTTTCCGTGGCAGCCATTGCACTGCGATAGTCAGTGCCAAATGGCACCGTCAGGACAACGCCAATGACACGTTCCGTCCCACCGCGTTCAGACATCATCCGTACCCCGACTGTGGGGTCGGGCGTGCGGTTGGCGCGAGCTCGCTCGGCCACCTTGGCAAGGCGCGCTGCCTCTCCATCGGCAATGCCGATTTCGACGCTTTGTCGCACAATTCGCGCCAGCCACTCCTGTACCCCGCCCGGCAAAGGATCGGGATCTGGCAGCGTGGATGGCCGCGCGGGAATCTCAATGCCCGGGAACTCGATCACCATCGTTTGTCGTGCTGCCCGTTCTGCGTCGCGCGCAGCGCTAACCTGGGCTGCAAGCATCGCGCGTTCGGCTTGCAGAACGTCGCTGTCCCGCTGCGCTGCATCGCCCAGGGCCACGCGGCGGGCCATTGCTTCCTGCTCACGTCTAAGCAACTTTTCCTGAGCTTGCATCTCGTCGGCTACGACGAAACTGCGCAGCCATCCGGCCCAGACTTCCAACAGTCGCCTTGCCATTTGGTGCTCGGCATCTTCAAGGCGCATATCGGCCACCCTACGGGTGCGGCTGCCGATGTCCCGATCTATACGCGCCTTGTTTGGCAAGCGAACAGCACGGCTGAGCTGGATTTCCCATTCGTTGTAGCGACGCGCTTCGTTGGTCACGTTGCGACGTTGTAGGCCACTACTGAATTCAAATTCGTGGCTACCGGCTTCAAGGGCGCTTTGCGTGGCGGCCGCCGCGTCCAAGCGAGCGGCTGCGGCATTCACGACCGGCTGGATTTTTATCGCCGCTTCGACTTGCGCCTGCGCAGGCAGCCACGAAAGATCATCGGCGCGCGCTTGCGCGGGATGAAATGTCAAAGCCGCGATAGCCACCATGACGGCACCAGCCGGTAGTACCAGGCTGCATCCTTTGTTTTTACTCGTCATACCAGTCTTCCACTTGCCAACACCGACTCCACCCACCAGCGGACATCGCTAGACGCGATGCGCTGGCGCAGATGCGCCAGGACCTGTTCCAGTTGTTCGTATTCGATCAACACCCAGATGACGCGCCGATCCACACGGCCGCGAACCTTCTCGCGAATGGACGCGCGCGCGAAGTCGCCGGTATGCCCTTCGGCGTGCAACAGGGTGAACCCTGGCAGCACCGGGTCGGCCATCAGGGCATCGGTGACGGCGTCTTCGAGCGTGGGTGGAAACACCAGATTCAGGCGCACCAGTTGCGCTTCTTTCAATCCGTTCATGCGTGGACTCCTTGTTGTGAGGAGATGGCCTGGCCGAATCGCCGGTACAGCACCGGCAGCAGGACCAGGGTCAGCGCCGTGGAACTGACCAGTCCGCCAATCACCACGATGGCGAGTGGGCGCTGGATCTCAGAGCCAGGGCCACTGGCCAGCAGCAGGGGCACCAGGCCAAAGGCGGTGATGGAAGCCGTCATCAGCACGGGGCGCAGCCGTCGCAGCGAACCTTCGCGCACCACCTGTTCCATGGGCAGGCCTAGCGCATGCAGGTGGTTGAAGTGCGTCACCAGCACCAATCCGTTGAGCACGGCGATGCCCAGCAGCGCGATGAAGCCGACCGAAGCAGGCACCGACAGGTACTGCCCCGACAGCCACAGCGCCGCCACGCCGCCGACCATGGCAAACGGCACGTTGCCGAGGATGAGCGCGGCCTGCCGCACCGAGCCGAAGGTCATGAACAGCACGAAGAAAATCAGCCCCAGGGCCACCGGCACTACCATGCCTAGGCGGGCCGCTGCACGTTGCTGGTTCTCAAATTGCCCGCCCCATTCGACGCGGTAGCCGGGCGGCAGCGGCACGTCGAGCGCCACGGCTTCGCGCGCTTCATCTACGAAGCCGACCAGATCGCGCCCGCTCACGCTGGACTGGATCAGCGCGAAGCGCGAACCGTTCTCGCGCCGCACCAGCACGGGGCCATCGGTGGTGGCGATGCGCGCCAGCGAGGCTAGGGGGATCTCGCCCTGATCGCCACGGGCGAGCTGCAAGTCCTTGAACCGCTCGGCCGATCCGCGCAGCCGGGCATCCCCGCGCACCACGATGGGCGTGCGCCTGTCCGGCTCGATCACCAGCCCGGCCGGCACGCCTTCGAGCTGCGCACGCAGCTCGTCCTGAACCTGCGTCACGGCCAGTCCGGCGCGACCGGCCGCCTGCGCATCCACCTTCACCTGCAGGTATTCCACGCTGTCGCTGGCCTGGGTGAGCACGTCGCGCGCACCGGGCACTTTCTCGATGCGAGCGGCCATGCGCTGCGCCAGATCGCCCAGCGTTTGCAGATCAGGGCCGAACAGCTTGACGGCCACGTCGCCCCGGCTGCCGGTGAGCATTTCCGAGATGCGCATCTCGATGGGCTGGGTAAAGCCGAATTCCAGGCCGGGGAAGGCATCCATCACCTTGCGTATCTCGGCACTCAACGCGTCCTTGTCGGCTGCATGCCAATCCTTGCGCGGTGCGAGCTGCATGAACAGGTCGGTTTCGTTCAGGCCCATCGGGTCGAGCCCCAGCTCGTCCGAGCCCACCCGCCCGATGCTGTGCCGCACCTCGGGCACCGCCGCACCGATGGCCTTCTGCACCGCCAGGTCAATCTCCAGCGAGCGCTGCAACCCAATGGACGGCGGCTTTTGCAGTTGCAGCAGGATATCGCCCTCGTCCATCGTCGGCATGAACGCCTTGCCCGTGCCGAGGTAGGCCACCACACCCAATGTCAGGGCCGCGATGGCGACCGCCGATGCGCGTAGCGGGTGGTGAAGCGCAGCCTCCAGCAGCGGTTGGTACAGGCGCGTGGCCCAGCGCATCACCCACGGCTCGGTGTGCGCGTGTTCCTTGAGCAGCAGCGAGGCCAGCACCGGCACCAGCGTGAGCGACAGCAGCAGCGAGACGCCCAGGGCGAACACGATGGTCAGCGCCACCGGCACAAACAGTTTGCCTTCCAACCCTTGCAGCGTGAGCAGGGGCATGAAGGTCAGACAGATGATGAGGATGCCCGAGGCCACAGGCATGGCGACCTCGCGCGCCGCGGCGAATATGCGGTGCAGGCGCGGCTGGTGCGCACTGGGCGCGTGCGGGTCGAGCCGACTGACGGCGTTTTCCACCACCACTACGGCAGCGTCCACCAGCATGCCGATGGCGATCGCGAGGCCCCCCAAGCTCATCAGGTTGGCGCTCATGCCGACCAGACGCATCAGAAGGAAGGTGCCCAGTGCCGCCAAAGGCACCATCACCGCCACAACCAGCGCGGCGCGAAGCTCGCCGAGGAACAGAAGCAGCAGGATAACGACCAGTACCGTGGCTTCCAGCAAGGCGCTTTCCACCGTGCCCACAGCGCGCTCGATCAACGTGCTGCGGTCATAGAATGGCACCACCTTGACGCCGGGCGGCAGGCTGGGAGTCACCTCGTCCAGCCGGGCTCGAATGGCTTTGACCAGCGCCGAGGCATCGGCCCCGCGCAGCGCCACCACGATGCCTTCCACCGCTTCGCCCGCGCCGTCCCGGGTGACGGCGCCATAGCGCGTCACGCCTTCGATGCGCACCTGGGCCACGTCGCCCAGGCGAACTGGGGCCGTACCATTGGCCCCCGCGCGCAGGATCAGACGGGATAAATCGTCCAAAGTGTGGATCGCGCCTTCGGCGCGCACGATCAGCGTGTCTTCGCCTGCATCCAGGCGGCCCGCACCGTCATTGCGGTTGTTGCGGCCGATTGCCGTGATGACATCAGAGAAGCTGAGGCCCGCAGCGGAAAGCCGTGCGCGATCCGGCACCACGGCAAAGCTCTTGGCTTCTCCACCCAGCACGTTGACATCGGCAACACCGGCCAGCGTGCGCAGGGCCGGGCGCAGCGTCCAGTCCAGCAGAGCGCGGCGCTCGCTCAGCGTGAGGCCACCGCCTTCGATGGTGAACATGAACACGTCCGACAGTGGTGTCGAAATCGGCGCTAGTCCGCCGCTGACGCCTTCGGGTAGGCTGCCCGAAACGCCGCCATAGCGCTCGGCCACCTGCTGACGCGCCCAGTAGATGTCACTGCCTTCGGCGAAGTCCAGCGTGATGTCGGCGATGGCATACTTGGCCGTGGAGCGCAGCATCACGCCCTGCGGCACGCCGAGCAACTCCATCTCCAGCGGCGTGATCACGCGCGACTCCACCTCTTCGGGCGTCATGCCGGGGGCCTTGATGATCAGCTTGACCTGCGTGGGGGAAATATCCGGATAGGCATCGATCGGCAGTTGCAGGAAGGCTGCCAAGCCCGCACCTGCCAAAGCCAGCACGCCGAGTAGCACCAGCGCACGTTGGCGCAGGGAAAATTCAATCAGACGGGACAACATGCGTGGTCGCCCCTCATTGCAATGGAATCATGGATTTGAGCAGTGCCGTGCCGCGCACGACGACCTGCATGCTTGCCGCAAGCGGCGCAGTGTCTGGCGAGACGGCACGCACGGCGCTTGACGCCTCTGATTCGTCTTGCCCCAGCAGTTGCACCGGAACAGCGCGGACGCGTAGGTCGCCTTGCTTGTCTTGCGATGACGGCTCAGCAACGTAGAGCACGTGGGCGCTGCCCGCTGGCAGCAGTGCGGACGATGGCACGCTCAAGGTGCCATGCGGTGCTGGCAGCAACAGCGCGACACTGATCTGCTGCCCGGCCGCATAGCGGTCTGCCCCTGCCTGATCTGCATCGACGCGGGCACGTACCCGCAGGCTCTGACTACTGAGGTCAGTGTCGCCACCAACGGCCGTCACCCGAGCGATCGTGCCATCGGGAAGACGCACTTCCAAGCCCGGGCGGAGATCCGAGCGCCACCGCAGCGGAACCGTGACGCTGACATCCAGCGGGCCAGGCTCAGCCACCAGGAAGGCGATGTCGAGCGGCGCGACCGCCTGCCCGAGGCTCAGGTGACGACGCATCACCCGCCCGGACAAAGGCGCCAGCAATTCATACTCGCCCGCCTGCCCACCGCTAACGGGTCGAAGCCGTGCGAGGGCGCCATTGGTCTCTTGCAACGTACTTTGCGCAACCGCCGCGCGCGCTTGGGTTTGCTCGTTGCGCGTGGCTGGGATGATGCCCTCGGCCAAGAGCGAGGCATCGCGCCGGGCCTGCGCCGCGGCCACCGCCGCTTCGGTGCGGGCACGCGCCAGATCGGCCTGCGCCGCCAGAACGTCCTTGCTCTGGATGTGCGCCAGAGCTTGTCCTTGACGCACCGCAGCGCCTTCATCGACCAAAACACGCGTCACCACACCGCCATAGGGCGCTACGACGTGCGCGCTGGCCGAGAGCGGCGCTACGGTCTGCGCGGGCAAGCCATCCAGCGGTATCACTGCGGTGTCTTTGACGAGCGCGGTTTCCACACCCTGCGCGCGAAGCTGAGCAGCGTTGAGCTGAACGCCGCCAGCGCTCGGTTGGGCGACAGCCTCGCTCGCGTCTTTATCGGCTACGGTTGTCCGCGGCGTTGTCCAGGCCCACCAGCCGTACCCTGCGGCAACCAGAACCGCCACGCTGATAGCGGACAGGGCCAGAGTCTTGGTTCGGCTGGAGGCACCCGCCGCTTTCAAGGTCGGGAAGCTCATGCTTGTGCTGCTCCAAACGACGTAGAGCAGAGTAGCGAGCACACAGCGCGGATTGAAAATCCGTCGCATATGAAGCGGTGCGCGAGGTTAATGAGGCGAAACATGCGGTCGATCTCTTGTAAAAGATCGGCTCATGTTCTTCGGTGAAGCTTTGAGAAAGCTTTGGAGAAAGCGAAATTTGCTCAGTACGATGTATTTCGGCGAAACGCCTGCTTTGAGCAGCAAGCAATCGATAAACTGATTTTTCAGTAACTTGCTCTGATATGCCAGCGGTGCGCCTTTGCTACCTCAAACATCGGAGCCATACACCATGAATGTCAGGAATTCCGAATACCGCTTCAGTCCTTTGGTCATAGGACTGCATTGGCTGACCGTGCTTCTCATCATCGCGGTCTATGCGAGCATGGAGCTGCGCGGACTGGCACCCAAGGGAGCCTTGAGAGACGCCATGAAGTCCTTGCACTACCTGCTGGGCCTCAGCGTTCTGGTTATCGTCGTGATCCGTATCGGGGTGCGCATCCAGGCGGGCGTGAAGCCCGCGATCCAACCACCCATGCCACGCTGGCAGGCCACGCTCGCCGATGTCATGCACTATGCGCTCTACAGCTTCATGCTCGCCATGCCGCTGCTCGGATGGCTCACCTTGAGTGCGGCGGGCAAGCCGGTTGTTCTGTTTGGCTTGCCCATTCCCTCTCTGATCGGCACCGACGTTGCTTTGTCGCGCCAACTCAAGGATGTCCATGAGGCGCTGGCGACATTGGGCTATGTCTTGATCGGATCGCATGCGATGGCGGCGCTGTTGCACCACTACGTCATGCGTGACAACACACTGGTTCGCATGCTTCCCGGTCGTCGCCCCTGACCTACTGGCCTCAGGCTGCTTTATATGGATTCGAATCTCCAATGACCAAATTTCACCACCGCGCCCACCCTGAAAGTCACCGCACTGAACATATCGGATGGCTGCGCGCCGCTGTTCTGGGTGCCAATGACGGCATCATTTCCACGGCCAGCCTGGTTGCAGGCGTGGCTGCTGCCCATGCAAGCCATGCCAGCATCATGACCACGGCCATCGCGGGGTTGGTAGCCGGTGCCATGTCCATGGCTGCAGGCGAGTTCGTGTCGGTCTATTCACAAGCTGATACGGAGAAGGCGGATTTGGCGCGGGAACGTGATGAACTGGAAAACAGTCCGGAAGCAGAGCATCGGGAACTAACGGCCATCTATGTCCGGCGTGGCCTGGATCATCGACTCGCGGATCAGGTCGCCACGCAATTGATGGCGCATGATGCGCTGGGCGCGCACGCGCGCGATGAATTGGGCATTTCTGAAACCTTGAGCGCTCGCCCGCTGCAAGCCGCCATGGCGTCCGCTGGGAGCTTCGCGATGGGTGCGGCCATGCCGCTGGCCGTGGTTCTGTTGGCGCCGGAGCAGAGCCTGCTCTATTGGATCGTCGCGACGGCGATTGTCTTCCTGGCCCTTCTCGGCGCTGCGGCCGCTGCCGTGGGTGGTACGCCGCTCTTCAAAAGTGCGCTGCGCGTCGCGTTCTGGGGCACATTTGCCATGGCGGTGACAGCGGGCGTGGGAGCCATGTTCGGCACTGCGGTGTAGATCTGCGTCAATCTCAGAGCAGCGGTGGCCAAGGGCCAAGCCGCGCGGACAGCCGACCGTTGTCCAGTGAGAACGCCAGCGGCAGGTCTATGGCATGCGCGAGCGCCAGGGCCAGTGCAAGTCCCAGCCCGGCGTGGTGCGCCGTGCCACCTTCGGAATCCTTGCGCCAGAAGCGAAGTCCGAATTGATCCAGATCGGATGCCTGCAAATTGGGAGCTGTGTTGACGATGGTCAACATCCAGCCGGAAGCCGCGCGCTCCAGCCTACATTGAATGTCGTCGCCTTCGGGCGCGTATTCGATGGCATTGCGCAAGAGGTTGGAGACGATGCGTTCGATCACGCCCTGATCGCTTTGCACCCATGCCGATTCAGGCAAAGTCACACGGATAGGTGACTTGGGTGCCATTTGCTGGACGTTGAATCCCGCCAGCAACTCTTGCAGCAAAGCTGTTAGATCCAGAGGATCAAGCGCAAGTGTGTGTTGGCCGGATTCAAGCCGCGCCAACAACAGCAGAGTGTCCACACTGCGCTGCATGCGTGAACTGGCCTGGATCGTTGCATTCAGGGCGCGCTGGATTCGGGTCGGGTCGGCATCGATCAAAGCGCTTTCTGCGCTGATGCGGATTTCTGCCAAGGGCGTGCGCAACTCGTGGGCCACGTCGCGGGAGAAGCGGCGCTCGCGGGCAATGGCCGCATACAGGTGATGCAAGCCCTGATTGAAGGCTTCGGCAAACGGCCGCAGTTCGCGTGGAAAGTCCGCTCCGATCCGCGCAATCGGCCGATCCGAACGCAGGTCGGCCAGTTGCACGCCAACGCGCTCCAGCATGACCACGATGCGCCGAACCATGAGCAGCGCCAGGCCTGTGGCCAGGAGCGTCGCCAGAACGATACCGCCCAGGAGCGTGAAGTGGATGCGCCGTTCGGTTTGATCCCAATCCCGACGTTCTGTTGCCACAACCAGCAATCGAGATTCCTCACCTCTTACCGGCACGCGCGTCGCCAGCGCGCGGCCCGCGTGGCCGTCCGGGAGTATCACGTCGTAGTAGCGTGGGGTGCCTTGCTCCACCGGTCCAAGCGCCAGCTCGGCCCCAGCACTGCTGGGCGAACGCAGCAAGGTCCGGTGGGTCTGCGAATCGAAGACCGTGAAGAACTCGGTATGCCCGCCAGGCTCGTATTCCGGCATGAGGCTTTCGAGCTTTCTCGCATCCAACTCCTGCAGCACGCGCCCCACCGCCGCTGATCGTTGCATCAGGGTGGTATCCATCCGTCGGTAGATTTCGTGGTCGATCCAGTAGTCGAGGACGGGAAACAGGATGGCGAAGGTTCCTCCAATGCAGATCACCAGGCTGGCAGCCAGCCGCCGCTGCAAGGACCAGGATCTGCCTTGACTCGCATCAGAGAGGGCTTCGGAATCGGGACGTACCATCGTTCAGGGCAGTATGTAGCCGAAGCCACGTCGTGTCACGATCAGTTCATCCAGGCCGCACTGGGCGAGCTTGGTTCGCAAGGTGCTGACGATCACCTCCACCACCTTGTCCGATGCATCGCTGCGGCTGTCGTACAAATGTTCAAAAATCTGCGGGCGCGACAGCGTGGCGCCGCGCCGACGCAGCAGCAAGTCGAGCAGTCCATATTCCTTCGGCGTGAGCCCAAGATCAATGCCCTTGAACCTCGCGGTGCGCGAGCGCGGATCGACCTCCAGATCGCCGTGGCGCAGAACTGGAACGTCCCGTTGCGGCGGACGCCGCACCAGCGCCCGCAGGCGAGCCAGCAGTTCGGCCAGCTCGAAGGGTTTTGTCAGGTAGTCATCGGCACCCGCATCCAAGGCCCGCACCCGGTCGTCAAGCAGTTCGCGCGCGGAGAGCACCAATACCGGAGCGGCATGGGCCTCCCGGCTCAATGCGCGCAACACGCCAAAGCCGTCCAGCCGGGGCAGCATCAAGTCCAGAATGATGGCGTCGTACCGGTAGCTGGCAAGAAACTTCAGCGCGGACACGCCATCGGCTGCTGTATCGCAGGCATAGCCTTCCGACTGAAGGCTCTGGCTCAGGGCTTCGGCCAGCGTTTGCGAGTCTTCCACGATCAATACGCGCATATGCTTTCTTCCATTCAGCGCATCTCGAAAAGCTCTTGGTGGAAGGCTTCCGGCTCCAACCCCTGGGCCAGCAGGTCGGCGCGCAACGCGCTGCCGAAGGCCGTGGGGCCGCAGAACCAGACGCTGGCGTCTTTCCAACCGGGAACCATGGCACGCAGGCGCTCACCTGTCAGGCGACCGTCCTTCTTGTCGATGAACAGGTGTAGCGCAACGCCGGCCGCCTCGCTGTCGGCGCTCAGTTTCTCGATGGCCTGCGGATCAACGTCGCTCGTCGGATGAAACAAATCGATGGGACGTGCGTCTTGGCCCTCGTGCTGCGCCAGGAACTTCATGCGCGCGATGAACGGCGTGATGCCGATGCCAGCACCGATCCAGATCTGGCGGGCACGCCCGTCGTCGAAAGTGAAGCAGCCGTAAGGCCCCTCGACCGTCACCCGGTCGCCAACTTGCAGGCGTTCCGGCAGCCGGCGGGTGTGGTCGCCCAGCGCCTTGGTGATGAAGGTGATGCGCCGGTCTTCCGGCACCCAGGCTGAGGCCAGCGTGTAGGGATGCGGGCCTTCTTTCGGGTTGGACATGGCGAAGGCAAACTGTCCGGGCCGGTGGCCGGGCCAGGCCGGGTCCATTCGCAGGGTGGTTTCCAGCACGTTCAGCGCAGGGTAGGTCTGCAGCGATTCGATGACACCGTGCGTGGTGCGCTGCGCACCGACCCGGCCCAGCAGCACCCACACCGCCGATACCGTGCCGCTCGCCAGCAGCATAGCCAAAGCCCAGCCCACGGGCTGCGCCCAGTAGGAGAACTGAACCAGCACCAAGGTGTGGAAGGCCAGCACCAAGTAGATCGCTGCCATCCAGTGGTGCGTCTTGGCGAACAGCCGGTATGGAAAGCGCTTGACCAAAGCCAGTACCAGTAGCACCGCGACGGCGTAGAAGGCCCATTCGCCCAAGTCCTCGGCCAGTCCGCGCCAGCCACGCAGCGCCGATTCAATGGAGCCCATTGAATCAGCCGCTGCGCGGGGCTTGCGCGCCGGGCGCGTCAGCCAGCCCCAGCCTACGGCCCACTTAGTACCCTGCGCCCACAGCCAGTGTATTGTTGCAGCGGCCAGAGCGGCGATGCCGAGCCACTTGTGCAGGCGGTACATCTTGTCCAGTCCGTTCAAGCTGGGCTCCAGCCACGCAGGGCGCGTGGCCAGCACCATCGCCACGGACATCGTGCCGATGGCCAGTACGCCGCTGTATTGAATCCATACCGTTCGCAGGGCGAAGTAGTTGGACTGTGCAGGCCAGAGCGTATCGGTAAAAAGCCATAGAGCGCTCAATGCCAGCGCAAAAAACCAGAACGTCCAAATTATTCTCTTCATCGTGGATTTGCCCTAAATTCTGCGGAAGGCGCATGCGGTATTGGTCTGAAACCATCAATCCAGATACGCGATAGCGTGCCTTTGAATGTGGCCATGTATCCGAAATTACAGAAAATTTTAATTCTGGAATCCCAACCTTTGGTAATGCTTTGGATTGATCAACCATCAATAAATAGGATCTAATTTTTCCCACCGGCTTGTGGCATTACCTTGACTCAAGAAATGGTTGGCCCCCGATGCCGCCCAATCTCCCATGACACCGCGCCGCCGCGCACCGTCCCGGCAAGCTGCTGCCCCATTCGCTGCTCGATCACCGGTTTCCACGGCACCAGGCTGAACCCCATGCCGTCATCGAGCATCGCGTAGCGCCCGCTGGCAAGCATGACGGAGCGCCGGTAGATGCCGGCCACGCGCTGCCCATCGGACACGGGTCGATGCTCCAAGCCAGTTTCGGCCGCAATGTCTTTGGCGACCTGCGCCAGTTCCCGGTTGCGCAGTGTGCCCAGCAGGTTGCGCGCCAGGATCACGCGCTGGCCGCGCCGCTCGGCCAATCCCTGTTCGGCCAGGAAGTCGGCGCGCTGCTGCATCGCCTGTTTGGCCTCGCTGCCAAAGCCGAGGTCGCCCAGGCCCGAGCCGCCGCCGATCAATTGCTGGTCGAGCCAAGTGGCCCCAATCACGCGGGCCTGCCGCTCGATGGGCAGGTGCGATTTCAGTTCCACCGCCACGCCGCCCAGACGCTGCGCGTCGTAGCGGCGGCCCTGTTCGGCCAGGTCGTCCGGCACCTTCCAAAGTCCCTCGGCCACGCGCTCCACGATGCCGGCGCGGCGCAGGGCTTCCAGCCGGCGGACGTGGACCGCGACGACTTCCTGCGGATCACGGCCCGGCACTGTCTGCCCCTGCGCGACGGCCAGATGATGGTCGGTGCGGTACAGGCCACCGCTCGCCAGTGCGGTGATGTTCTTGTCGGCCGCACGCACGTCGGCCGATCCCTTCACCGCCACCACGGCGCCGGTCGGATAGTTCGCCAGCTCGTCGCGGGCATTGAGCGCGACGTAGTGGGCCTTGCCGTCCACGCCGTCGATGACCAGATAGCCCCGGTCGCGCAGCTCGTCGGCCAGCCCCTTCGCGGCTACGCGGCCGAGAATGGTTCGGCCATCGTCGCCCGGCTCGAACACTGCCAGCTCGCGCGGCTCGCCGCGCATGGCCCGCTGCATGGTGCGGATGATGTCGCCACGCTCGCCCAGGGTGCGCAGGGTCTTTTCCGCGTCGGCGTGGACGGCCCAGGTGCCGGGCTGCATTTCGTCGGCCAGGCCCAGGCGCTGCAAGCGTTGCAGCCGGCCAACCAGCAACAGGCGCTGGCGTTGCAGTCTCGGTTCGTTGAAGCGTTCGATCTGCACTCGGCCGTCGTCGCCGGCCTCGCGTTGCAGGGTGCGATCCAGGCTCGTCCACCGCTCCTGCTCCACCTCGCGCTGCAAGGTCTGCTGGATCTCCAGCTCGGTGCGCGGCCCCAGCCATTCGGTCGCCAGCTCGGCGGCGCGATGGCGGAAGCCATCGGCGATGTAGTCGCCCGCAATGATGAGGTCTTTGCCGGTGTCGTCGCGCCCGCGCACGACTATGTGCGTGTGCGGGTTGTCGGTGTTCCAGTGGTTGACGGCCACCCAATCGAGGCCCGTGCCCAGGTCGGCTTCCATGCGGCCCATGAGGTGCCGCGTGTAGGTGCGCAGGTCTTCCAGCTCGGCGCCATCCTCGGGCGAGAGGATGAAGCGGAAATGGTGTCGGTCGTCGGCGCAGCGTTCCTTGAAGGCGTCGAGGTCGGCGGCATCGGTCTGCGGCCCGTAGGCTTGGCCCGGCTCGCCATCGCGGCCCACGCCATCGCGCTCGATGTAGCGCAGGTGCTTGGCGAGCGACTGCGGGCTGGCCTGGCGCTGGTTGACCAGCAGCGTCTTGATGGTCACGCGCCGCGACATGGGCGTGAGCTTCGCCCCCGCGAAGCGCGCCGCCGTGTGGCCGCGCCCCAGGCGCGAACCGGGCCGCTGGCCGGTGCCCCTCCCGGTGCCGCCAGCCGTCCCAGGACGGCGCACCGAGGACTTGCCGCCGCTGGCCTTGCCTGCCTGCTTGAGCACCTTGGAGACAAAGCCCTGGCCGCGATTCTTCGGGGCGCTGGGGCGGATGCGGAAATCGTCGTCGCGGCGGTCGGTCATGGCTGTGCCCTCTGCAAGCTCTGGCGTGTCCGGTCGTGCGAAGCACGCGGACATGCCTGCATTGGCGCGGGCCTCGCGCCACAAACGGCACGGCGGCGAAGCCGCTCCGTGCTGCGCCAACCCCACGTGCAGACTGGCTTTCGACGCGGCCCGGTGCCGCGTCCTTTTGTCTTGCCTTCCGCCTTTGCCCCTCGCTGTCGCTCCGGGCGTCGGCGGCCCGGCGGCGCTGCGCTGCTTGCAGCCAGCCCGCCGGCGAACGCGCAGATGGACGCGATGGGGGCCGCAGGCCGTGCGCGTTCGAGGCAAGACGCCTGCACGCTGGACGGCTGCGCCGGATGTTGCGCGAAGCGCGGCGCGAATGCGCCCGCGCTGCACGCGCGACGACACGGCGGCGGCAGCCGGAACGGCATGCCCGTTGGCACGATGAGAGGCACGGCAACGTGCAGTGAATCGGCGGCCATCATGGGCGTGTCTCCAGCCAGACCGGTTGCGCGACGCCGATCACGGCGGATGCGCTGACCGGGCCGAAATAGCGGCTGTCGAACGACGCCGGATTGGTCACGCTCAACAGGAACAGCTCGCCTGGTTCGAGGCGGCGGCAAAGCTGCAAGGATGGCAGTGGCCGGCCCAGCCGGTCGGCAGGCAGCGCGGCGGCCGCAGGCACGCCGTCGATGCGTACCTGCCCGGCGACGATGCAAACGTGTTGCGGCGCGACTGCGCCCACACGTTTGAGCAGCGGAACGCGGGTCGGCAGGTAGCCGCGCTGCGCAGCCAGCATGGCGGCCCTGTCGGGCAGCGGCACCAGCACGATGCTGTCCACGGACAACGGACGTGGCAGCGAGGCGGTGCGCGGGTCGAACGGTTCGATGCGATACCAGCCGACCGCCACGCTGTCGGACGGGTTGTAGGTCAGACGCGGCAGCGGCGACACGAAAGCCGCCCAGGCCAGCGCAGCGAGGCCGACGGCGGCGAAGCCCGCCAGCACGATGCGAACGCGCAGGCGCGAGCGAGGATGCGGCGCGACTTCGTGCGTGCATGTGGTGTTGGATTGGGTCGTCATGGCAGCGCCCTTCCGGCCAGCCAGGCGGCGTGCCGCTCGGCGGTGTATTCGGGCAGCGCCAGGCGGGCCGCCAGACGGTTGCCCAGCGTGCGCCAGTACGCGGGCGACACGTCGATGGCGGCGATGCCTTGCCCTTCGATGCCGTCGATGCGTTCCAGCACGGCACGCACCGCGTTTTCGCCTTCGGCGTACAGCAGCAGGCGTGCGCCCGGCCGCACGCCGGGGATGCGCTGCATGTCGTCCAGCGGCGTGGCGGCTTGCATCACCATGAGCTGCCAGCGGATCGTGCCGTAGTCGTTTGCTTCCCAGCGCACGCGGCAGAACATTGCACGCGGCAGGAACACCGCGCAGCGCCGCCAGCGGTCGAGCCGCAGCGAGCGCGCCGGCTCGCCGAAGCGCAGGTAGAGCTTGAATCGCGGTTCGATGTAGGCGAGCGATACGCGAGTCAGCGGCACGCTGCCAGCCTGGCCGGCGGGCGTCGAAAGTGAAGGCGGCGGCGCAGCAGCCGGTGCAGCCGTCGCCGCGTGAGCGGCAGGCAAGGCGGATGCGTTCATGGCAGGTTCTCCGTGCGGTTGTCGGGGAACTCTCGTTCCAGCAAGCCGCGCAGCAACTCGGCCACGGTCACGCCTCGCGTGAAGGCCGACACCTTGATGCGAGCACGCATCGCGGGTGTGATGTCGAGGGTCAGGCGTGCGGTGTAGAGGTCGCCTTTGTTGAGTGCATCGGCATCGCCCTGGCGAATCCACGCCTCGGCGTGTGGATTCGCGGGCGGACGTGCGCCGATGCCGACGCGCTTGCTGCGCGGGCTGCTCATGTCGGCCACCGCAGCAGTTCATCGGTGAGCACGGCGATCTCGCGTGCGGCGGCGCTGTCGGGCGCGGTTTCGCGGGCGAGCCGGCCAGCGGCCACGCTGTCGGCGAAGACGATGCGCTGGCGCACTTCGCTGTGCAGCGCCGGCAGCGGCTGTTCGGCCAGCGATTGCCGTGCTTCCCTGCCGATGATGGTGGTACTGACGCGCCGGTTGATGACGAAGGCCGCGCGCAGCGCAGGCCGGAACACCAGTGCCTCGCGGATCAGCGCCACCATCTCGGCGCTGGCCCAAAGGTCATACGGGCTGGGCTGCACGGGAATCAGCACGCGCTCGGCCGCCAGCAGCGCGGAACGCGCCAGGGCGGCGATGCGCGGCGGGCCGTCGATGATGATGTGATCGGCGCGGCGGGCCAGCTCCGGCGCTTCCTGATGCAGCGTTTCGCGGGCGAGACCCACGGCGCTGAACAGCCGTGGCAAGCCCTGCTGGCTTCTGCGCTGCGTCCAGTCCAGCGATGAACCCTGCGGGTCGGCGTCCAGCAGGATGACGTGCAGCCCGCGCATCGCCAGCTCGCCCGCGATGTGGGTAGCGAGTGTGGTCTTGCCGACGCCGCCTTTTTGATTGAGAAACGCGAAGATCATGGCGCGGCCCTCCCTGCTGGAAAGCCGGCCTGGCCGTGCCGTTTCGTGGTTGTCCACCGAAACGGCGCGCTTCTACCAAAAGTTAGAGATTTATAGTTAGGTAAGTTAGAGGGGACGCAAACCCGCGCCGTTACTGGCTTTGCGGCGTTTTCGTACTCCTGATAGCACGAGGGTCGTACTCCCGATAGCACGATACCCCGTACTCCTGATAGCACGAGGCCGTCCACATCTTTTCCCGCAGTTATCCCCGTGCCGTGAACGGCACGGGCCGGAAGGTCAGCAGTTCCAGCCTTTCGCCCGGTATCGGCTCGATGCCCAGGACGTAGCCGGGCAGCGACTGACGCGCGACCAGCACGCGCAGGTCGTAGGCGAAGTCCGAGAAGCGCGCCGCGCTGCCGGACTTGCGGTGCAGGTGCCGGAAGTCGAATTGCCAGCCGTGTTCCTGCCGCCCGCCGTGCTTGCGCACCAGGCGATACAGCCAGCGTTCGATACCGCCCTTCAAGCGGAAATAGGCCGGGTCGATGGTCAACACCAGGGCGGCATCGAGCACGCTGGCATAGAACCAGTCCGGCAGGATCAGCTCGATGCCCAGCGGCGTGCCGCTGGCGTCGGCCAGCTCGCGCCATTCGTTCACCCACGAAAAGCGGTGCAAGCGCCTCCCGGTGGTTTCGCGGATGGACGTTGCCACGCTGGTCGATTGCAGCCGGTCGAGCGCGGCTTTCAGGCGCTGGTAGTCGTTGAGGGACGTGCCGCGCCCGATGAAGCGCAGGATTTCGTAGGGCGTGGCGTGTATCCAGCGCGACGGGCGAATGCCTGCGTCGCGCGCCTCCACGATCTGCGAGGCCGCCCAAATCAACACGTCGGCATCCCATATCGTGGCGATGCCGTGCTCGGCCGTGCCTTCCACGCGGATGGTGATGTTCCCGCTGCGGAAGTCGATCGGCGCCGTGCGCCGCGACTTCGCCAGCGAGAAGAACGGAAAGGCCATCAAGTCCTGGCTGTCGCGCGGCGCCATGCCGTCGCCCGGCAGCGCGCGGAACAGGTCGAGCTGTTCCCGCTGCTGCGATCGCTGCCCCGACGGCAGCGATGGGCTGGACATGACGATAGCCACCGGCGAGCCGACGATCAGCGGCCATCACGGTAGTCGCCCGCGTGACGCTCGGCATATTCCGGGTCGGACGTGGCCTCGTAGCTGCGCTGGTCGGCCCAGGCATCGAGGTCGGCCACCGCGTACATGACGCGGCGGCCGAACTTGCGGAACTTCGGGCCGCCGCCGATCACGCGCTGTTTCTCCAGCGTGCGCGGCGACAGGCGCAGGTATTCGGCGGCTTCGTCGTTGGTCAGGTAGCGTTGGGGCTGCACGGGCGCAGCGACAGCAGCGGCGGCAGGCCGCAAGGGAGCGGGTCGCATGGGATGTACCTCCATCAAGCCCGGCCACACCACGCGGCCGGATAGAGGCACTTTCAAGAAAGCAAGGCTTCCTGCTCAGGGACGTTTTGCAGAGGATGCAGCGCGTCCCTGTGCAACGGGCGGAAGCTGTGCCAGGCGGCGATAGCCGCCGCGCATCAGCGCATCGCCCCGGCGCACCAGCCGGCGAACGCGGGCGCGCAAGGCGCTGTCGGCGTACCAGTCGTCGGCGACGGCATCGACGCCGAACAGCCCTTCGGCCACGTCGCGCAGGGACGCGCCCGCGAGGGTGCCGTCGAGCGCCTGGAGCGTGTTCAACTCCAGCAGCGCCGCGGGGGCCGGCCGCGACCGTGCCGTTCCCGCTGGCGCTGCATCGCCAGCGGCGGCCAGCTTGTCCAGTTCGGCCGCCAGCGCCTGATAGCGCCCGCAGGATGCGGCGCAGGCGCGAATGGCGTAGGCGTAGGCCATGCCGTCGGCCAAGCCGGGAGCGATCACCAGCCGCAGGCAGCAGCCCGGCCAGCGTGTCAGCAGCACCAGGCGCTTGCCGTCGTGGATCAGACGCTTCTGGCCGGGAAGGCACCAGAACGCGAAGGCCACCGCGTCGGGCGGCGGGTCGGCGTCCGGGTAGAGCTGCACCACCGCATCGTGATCGGGGAACCAGGCCGGGTGCGCGTCGCGCGCATCCAGGGCGGGATCTTCCAGCAGGCGCAGTCCCCAGCGCGCGGCAGCCTCTGGCCGGCGGCGCCGGCGCAGCCAGTCGCGGCGGTAGTCGGGGTGGCGGCGCAGGTATTCCCACGCCAGCGCGGGGCCGTCGAGGTGCAGCGTGTAGAGATACGCGGCGGTCGGATACCAGTGTTCGGCGCTCGGGTCGGCCATGACGCAACCTCCTGTCATTCAGCAGGAACGTCGCCACGGATTCCGCCGTGCGGGAGCTATCGAGTCGCCATCAAGTCGTCATCGAAATCGGGGTACGCTGTAACTGCTGGTGTCAAGACTGATTCGCTCCAGGGCATTGCGGAAATCGTCTGAATGCGACGGCTGCGCCGCCACGAAAATGGTGCGCAGCGTGGAGCACCGTGCAGCAGCCCGCGCCAAAGATCATGACTGTTTGCATCAGAAGCGCACCGCTTCGGTGCAAGAGTGTGGATTCAGACTGCGCAGGTCTTGGGTAAGACTGAAATAGTCAGAATGCGCCGTCGTTGGCTGGGACTGCTCAGTCGGTGATCGAGCCGTTTTCCTCGGCCAGCCGCAGGTACTCCGACAGCAGCCGCACGGGCTGGAAGTAGCGATCGCGCATCACAGTTTGCTTATGCGGCCCGACGATGGACGCCAGATCGGACAGCTTCACATGGCCCAGGCCGGGCATGCCTATTCCCAGGTCGATCAGCCCCCATGCCGTATCGCCATCGGCCGGGTCGAGCGCGGCCAGCAACCAGGTGGCGTGCGCGTCAGGGGTGAACAGTCGCACCGCCGGCATCGGGTCAATGCCCCGATCAGCGGCGCGTGCCGCGCCGACGGCGAGCAGTTGCGCCCGCTGTTCAGCGGTGACGAGCGGCTGGGTCATGGCCCGAATCCCCACGCATCCGAGGATGCACGGATACGATTTTCCATCGAAGCGCGGAACCGCCGAAGCGGATGCGTGCTTTGGCGGGAAAGCACGAAGGCGCAAGCCATCGAATCCGTACATGCACGGAAACGCAGAAGCGGAATTACGCAGGTCAGGAAAGACACGGATGCGGCTCCCCGGGTCTGGTGAAATCCGCAGTTGCGGATTTCAGTAAAAGCACGGAAGCGGACTAAATTACTGTCATGAGTTAAAGATAACGTGGTTTTAATTGTCCCGCGACTGGACGCTTCTGTCTATGCAGAAGCGATCCGTACAACCTGGCCGACCGGCCGGTGCCACCACCTTCGATGCCGAGTTGGCGCAAGCCTTCGGCGCGGCGGTGCGTGCGCTGCGGATGGAACGCGGGATTGCGCAGGAATCGCTGGCCAACCTGGCTGGCATCGAGCGTTCCCATATGGGCAAGGTCGAGCGTGGCGAGCACATGCCCACGCTGGCGATCATCTTCAAGATCGCCAGCGCGCTTAGTTGCAGTACCGCCGTGCTGATGGCCGCGACGGAAAGCCAGCTCGCGTCCGTGTCCGAGACGTAGGCTGTCAGCGAAAGGCGCCCCGCCGCAATGGGCGGGGCGCGGTGGGTGGCCGTCAGGCCGCCTTGGGCTTGCTGCGCGACCAGATCAGGTCGTGCGTGCCGTCCTCGTTCTCGATCAGGCGGGCATAGACCGTCGCCGGGAACGAAGGGTCGTCGATGCTCACGGACAGGTACTCGCGCCCGGCCTCACTGGTCTTCTTCCATGCCGCGCCGATCTCGTGGCCGGCCGCCTGAAGGTGGAAGTCGGGGGCGTTCTCGCTGTCGCCCTTGTCGTTGGGAACCAGCTTGACCTTGACGTTGAGCGTCAGGGTGCGAAGCGTGCCGGTGAAGCCGTCTTTCTCTGCGGTGAAGGTGCCGATGTTGGCCATGATGTTTCTCCTTTCGGGTTGAACAAGGTCGCGCCAGTGCGTCCTTGTTGTGAACCGTCCGGCGGGGGATGGGCTGGCCGCACCGCGCAGCGGTCGCAACACCGTGGAGAGCCTGGAAGCGAAAAGAATTTGTCCCGCGAGGAATGCGCGCAGCGCAGGGGAAATTGTTTTCGCTGGAAGGTTGCGGCCATGAAGCCCAAGGCGCAGCCGTTCCCTCGCCACGATTCACGACAAGCCAAGGACGCACGGGCCGCCCGCTCCCGAATGGAGACGTGGCCGACTCGGCATCCCCGCGTGACGGCTTCACCGGCTTGCGCCCTGACACTGGCAAGGCCAACACCCCAACGACGAGCGAGAACGCTTCTTGCCGCAGATTGCGACGACGTGGTTGAGGCGTGGCGTGGATGCTCCATAGCGAAGCCGGGGGGCGTGTCGGTGAACCGTCCTTCGTGACGTACAAGCGCGAACCGCCAGCGTCGAGGACGGCACGCTTTGGCACAACCTGCCGCAGCAAGCGGGGGCGTAGCCCCACAAGCCCCGCCCATTGCGGCGGGGCGCCATCGAAACCTTGCCCGCGCCAGCGGGCGCCGATCGCTGTACCGCGTGCAAGGCACTTGCACGTCCGCCACGTCGCCGCCTGGTCGAAGGCGGCGACGTGGCGATTTTGCTTTGGACGCTGGAACCGGGCGCGGCCACCGCCGCGCCCGGATTTCCGACCACCGGCCCCAAGGCGGAACGGCTTGGGGCCGGTGCGGCTCGTTATTCCTTGGTTTCGATAATCCACCACATGGCACGCGGCAAGGCGCGGCCCGTGATGGGGTGAATGTCGATGAGGTCGGCACGGGCCGACCAGCCCGAGGGTGGGCGGTAGCCGCGCACGTCGCCTTCGCCGTGCCAGCGGCGGGCGCGTACTGCGCCGGGCGCATAGATCGCCGCCATGCGTGGGCGGCTGGTGGTGGTGCGGGTCATGGGGGCTTCTCCTTCAAGCGAGCGCCCCGGTCGAGTGCCGGGGCGCTTGCCTTCGGCGCGGGTCAAGCGGCCAGTGCCTCGGCGGGTTCATCCGCCATTGCCTCGGCATCCTCCGGGGCGTCCTGCGCCTGCGTTTCCTGCGGCGCAGCTTCCGGGCCTTCGGTGTTGAAGATGGCGGGCATCCAGCCCGTACCATCGGCCAGCCGTTCCGCTTCGCTGGCAATGTCGGCCTTCTTCAACTTCGCCAGCCGGGCAGCGTGCGACGGTGCGAACTCGCCCACGGCTTCCAGAATCGCGGCCTTCGGCACATGCTGGAAATACCCGTCTGCGGTGGGCTGCCACCATGCGGCCATGTCCAGCCCCACAGCCTGCGCCAGTTCCGCGCCCGGCTGGTGAGCCGTGGCGCGAGGCGTCACCACGTCCACGGTCGCCGCTACGCATACCGCCAGCAGCCGCACCAGTTCGCCTTGCTCCATCGCCAGCAGCGCGACGAACAGTTCGGCGCTGTCCTGCGGCAGCGCTTCGCCCGCGACCTGCTGCAACTCGCGCAGGGCGACGGCGGCGGGCGACTCGGGCCAGTCGGGGGCCATGCCTTCCAGCCGGTCTTGCACTTTCAGGCTCACGCCCAGCGGCAAGTCGTGGCCGTAGTGGTTGTCCTGCAAGACGCTCTGCACCATGCCATGCACCAGCGCGGCCAGCGCGACTTGCGGATGGCGGGCGACTTCGATTTGCAGCGCGGCGGTGCGGTGCGCGCTCAAGCGCTGCGCCAGCCGGTCGGACAGGCTCGCGGCCTTGGGCTGCTCGGTGTCCTCGCCTTCGTCGTCGTTCCCTGCTTCGCCTTCCGCGCTGCCGAAACCCTGCCGCAAGCGTTCCAGCGTGCGCAGCGCCTTGGCCTCTGCCTCGCGCAGCAGCCCGCGATGAATCACGGCTTCGCCGCTGCGGTCGAGGGTGACGATGGCACCGGCCACGGCGCGCACATCCGGGGCGTAGCCCTGCAAGGCTTCCTCCACGGCTTGCAGTTCCCCGGCAACCTGTTCGCGGCGCGGTTCCAGCGCTTCGGTCTTGTCCTCGTCCTCGGCGTCGTAGGCTTCTTCCAGTTCGGCGTCGATCTTGTCGAGGCGGGTTTGCAGCGAGGCGATGCGGCGGGCTTCGCGGGCGTTCGGTTCGCGGCGCTGGCGCGGCGCGTTCTGGAACGCCTGCCGCTCGGCGTAGCTCATGTGCGGCACGGCTTCGACCCACGCCCAACCCTCGGCGCGCACGTCCCCGGCCAGCGCATCCAGCTTGCCACGCACCAGCGTTTCCAGCAGCGCGGCGTCGGTCAGGTAGGTTCCGGCATCGCCTTCCGCGAACAGGTCGCGGCGGATGCCGCCGCCCGCCGCCGTGTAGGCGTCCAGCCCGGCGAAGCGCACCAGCGGATGCGTGGCGTCGATTTCGCGTTCGGTCAGGCGTTCGCGCAGCGCGGACGCGCCACGCTGCCATTCGGGCGCACCGTAGAACGCGCTTTCCTGCGCGGCGTGGTCGTCGGTGATGGTCAGGGCCATCAACTGTTCCAGCGTGACGGCTCCGCCCCGGTAGTCGGCCAGCAGGCGCGGCGAGACGTTGGCGAGTTTGAGACGGCGCTGCACCACCAGCGGGGTCACGCCGAAGTCGGCGGCAATGTCTTCGATGGGGCGGCCTTCCTTGACCAGTGCGGCGAACGCCTCGAACTGGTCGGCCGGGTGCATCTGCTCGCGCAGCAGGTTTTCCGCGAGGCTGACGGTACGGGCCGAAGCGTCGGGCACCAGCAGGCACGCCACTTCGTAGTCGGCAGGGATGCGCTTCTTCTTCGCCAGCAGCTTCAAGGCGGTCAGGCGGCGGTCGCCAGCCACCACTTCGTAATGCTCGCCATCAGCGGCAAGGATGACGACGAGGTTTTGCAGCGGGCCGACGCGGGCAATGCTCGCGGCCAGTTCGGGGATGGACATGCGCGAGGTCGTCCGCGCGTTGCGCTTGGAGCGGCGCGGCAGCAACTGCGAGAGCGGAACCAAAATCAGGTTCTTGGTCGGGTCGGCCACTTCCAGCGGCGGGGCGGTTTCGGTGGCGATGGTTTCGGTTTTCAGGACGGCGTTCATGGTGATGACTCCTTGCGGTTAGGGATGCAGCAGCGAGAGAAGCGGCAAGGGCTGCTGCCTGCCCCTGCCGCGTGGGGATTCAGGCTTTCAACTGGCGCATGCCGTCGGCCAGCAGCCAAAGCGCACGGTTGAGGCGGATGTTTTGATCGATGCCCTGCACCGGGCGGGTTTGCTGGCGGCGTCCGTTGGCGCTGCGCTCGCGCAGGCCGCCTTGGGTCAGGTTCTCTTGCGTGCGGTTGAACACGCTCCACAAGTCCGGGCGGCGGTCATCAAAGCGGCGCGGCATCAGGATTTGCGATTCCGTGATGGGCGCGGGCTTGTCGGGGTCGTCGTACTTGAGGGCCAGCGCGGCGCGGGCGAACACTTCGGATTCGCCATCGTTCAAGGTGATGGCGCGCATGGAATCGCGGGATTCCTGCACACGGTCGAAGCCGCGCAAGACTTCGTAAGCGCCTTCGATGACGGAACCGGCCACGTCGCCTTTGTGCGGCACGCGCACGTCTGCCACCGTGTCGCCGCAGACAAGGCCATTGCTGCACACGAACCGGAACATTCCGGCCAGCATCTGATAGCTGCTCGTGCCGTCATGCGAGTTCAACAGCACGATTTCATTGGCTTCCGCTCCGTTGATCTGGCTGGCGTGGCGCAGGCGCAGCATGTGCTTGGTGTAGTCGCGGCGGTCGTCGTGGCGCACGCGGGTTTGCGCTGCCATGAAGGGTTCAAACCCTTCCTTGCGCAGTTCTGCCAGCACGGCGGCGGTGGGGATGTAGGCGTACCGTTCGGAACGGCTTTCGTGCGGGGCGTCCGCGAAGATGGACGGCGCGACCTTGCGGATTTGATCGTCGGACAGCGGGTAATCGCTGCGCAGCGACGGGGAACGGGAAGCGAATCGGGATGCGAGTTGCATTGCATTTCTCCTGACGAAAAGGGTTTGCTGTTCAAACCGCACACCGGATTCCTAGATTCGGAGCCCAGCCTTTCGGCTGTTCGGTGCGGTCGGCACGAGGAACCCGGTTGGCCCTGTTGCCACCGTCTTTCCTGAGTTCATCGCCCGCGGCCAAAGGAGCGCGCGGACGGGGGCCGTCAAGGAGACAAGCGCAGGGTTGGTGCGGCCCGCAGGCGCAGCCGAGGACACGGCCCTGCGCGCCTTGACGGCACACGGGAGCGGGCTACGGTCGCGGGTAAGGTGATGAAGTCAGGGGAGACGGCTGGACATGGCAACGGCCGTCCCTTTGTGCCGACCGCACGCAAGCGAAGCGCGCAGGCCCGAAGCTGGAAGCCGGGCCGAAGGCGTCAGCCGAGCGGAGCGAGGGAACGATGGAAGCCCGAAGGGGGCGAGACGCTGCAGGCGGCTCGATGCGAAGCACGACAGCGCGACCGGCCATGCTTTTTGGCCGGGGACGCCCATGCAGTCATGGAGATGCAGCGTGGATCTTCTGTGGTGGACAAGCAGCCTTTGCGGCATCGGTATTGCCGCGCCGGCGCAGCCGGGGCGGCGGTGTTGTAGGGGCGCCAAGCGAAGCGCGGCGGGGATGTGCCAAAGGCACTTCCCCTGGAGTGCAAGCGCCAGCGCGCAGCGCCGCGGGCGCGAAGTCATCGGCACCAGGGCGCAGCAGAAAAAAAGGTGCGCCGCCCCGCAGGGCAGCGCACCGGATGGCACCAGGCGCGATCAGTTCGCCGTCATCGTCTGCAACTGCTCGATCACGCCGGGTTCGACGAAGACGCACGGCTGGTCGGCCGCGATCGGCACGTCGAACACCTGCGCGAAGGCTTCGCGCTTGAGGTGCGCCAGGCGGCCCGTCCGGTATGCCTGTTCGGGCTTCACGCGGCCACCGCCCGCCGGTGAGCCGCTGCGCTGCGGGTCGCACTCGACCAGCGCGACAAAGCCATCGTCGGACAGCTTCTGATGTTCGGGGCACAAGCCCCAGCCGGTTGCCGTGTGGCGCTCCATGCTCGCGCGCAGGCGGCGATCCAGCAGGACGGCGCCGGTGTCGAAGCGAGTACCGCAGACAAGGCAAACGTGTTGTTCAAGCGAAACGTGCGATTTGTCGTTCATGACGATCTCCGGTTGCACGGGCGGAATTGCCCGGAACCGTCGCCAGCACGGCGCAGCGCAAGCAGTCAGGGGTCGCAGACGGCCGCCAGGACGCAAGCGCGCAAGGCGCGTGCAGCCCTTGACGGCGAGAACGCCGTGATACGGTGCAGGGAACAGCAAGACCGCCCACACCCCGCCCACTGCACACACCCGTCTTTGGGCAAGCGAAGCGCGCAGGCACGGATCATCGAGCCGGGCCGGAGGCGTCAGCCGAGCGAAGCGAGGGAACGATGGAAGCCCGAATGGGGCGAGACTCGCGCAGCGAGGCTCGATGCGCAGCACGACAGCGCGACGGCGGCACACCGGGACGCCATGAGCCTTTGTGTGTTGCTCACTCGCACAATGATTCAATAAATGTTGTATTATCGAATAATGAATGAAGATCAAGCCGTTTCCGCCCTCGGTGCCTTGGCTCACACCCAGCGGCTGCGCGTATTTCGCGCCCTGGTGGTCGCCGGCCCCGAGGGACTGACGCCCAGCGTCCTTGCCGACCAGCTCGACGTGGCCCGTAACTCCCTGTCCTTCCACTTGAAGGAATTGGCCCATGCCGGGCTCGTCACCATCGAGCAGCAGGGCCGCAATCTGATCTACCGCGCCGACTTCGCCCGGATGAACGGTTTGCTCGGCTACATGACCGAGCACTGCTGCCAAGGCGGTGTCTGCGAGGTTTCCGACACAACCACCCGCTGCGACTGCTGACGCCATGACCACCTACAACGCCTTGTTCATCTGCACGGGCAACTCCGCCCGCTCCATCCTTGCCGAAGGCTTGCTAAACGAGCTAGGCCAAGGTCGCTTCCATGCCTATTCCGCCGGCAGTCACCCAAAGGGCGAGGTTCACCCGCTGGCGCTTGCCACGCTGGAGCGGCTGCGCCTGCCGACAACCGGCTACCGCAGCAAGAGCTGGGACGAGTTCGTGAAACCCGACGCGCCGGTGTTCGATTTCATCTTCACCGTCTGCGATAACGCCGCCGGCGAGGCGTGTCCGCTGTGGCCGGGCAAGCCCGTGTCGGCCCATTGGGGCGTACCCGACCCGGTTGCGGTCGAAGGCACCGAGGAACAGCAGCGCAAAGCGTTCCTCGATGCGGCGATCACGCTGCGTCGGCGCATTGAGCTGTTCCTGTCGCTGCCATTGCAGCGTCTCGATGCCATGTCGTTGCAGCGCGAGCTGCGCGACATTGGCCGCCAGTGAGGCCCCCCGATGACCGCAACCGATACCGCCGGCCCCGCGCCGGCCACCTCCGCAATGAGCGGCTTTGAGCGTTACCTGACGCTGTGGGTGGCGGTGTGCATCGTTGCCGGCATCGCGCTCGGCCAGTTCGTGCCGGGCGTGTTCCAGGCCATCGGCCGCATGGAAATCGCCCAGGTCAACCTGCCGGTCGGGCTGTTGATCTGGGTGATGATCGTGCCGATGCTACTGAAAGTGGACTTCGGCGCGCTCGGCCAGGTCGGGCAGCACTGGCGCGGAATCGGCGTCACCCTGTTCGTCAACTGGGCGGTCAAGCCGTTCTCGATGGCGCTGCTGGCGTGGATCTTCATTCGTCAGGTCTTCGCCGACTGGCTGCCGGCTGACCAGCTCGACAGCTACATCGCCGGCCTGATCCTGCTGGCCGCTGCCCCATGTACCGCAATGGTGTTCGTCTGGAGCCGGCTGACCGGCGGCGATCCGGTGTTCACGCTCTCACAGGTGGCTTTGAACGACACCATCATGGTGTTTGCCTTCGCGCCGCTCGTCGGCCTGCTGCTGGGCCTGTCGGCCATTACGGTGCCGTGGGACACGCTGCTGGTGTCGGTGGTGCTCTACATCGTCATCCCGGTCATCCTCGCGCAGCTCTGGCGTCGTGCGCTGCTGCGCCGGGGCCAAGCCGCGTTCGACCGGACACTGGAACGCATCGGCCCGCTGTCGATCGCGGCGCTGCTGCTGACGCTGGTGTTGCTGTTCGCCTTCCAAGGCGAAGCCATCCTGCGTCAACCGCTGGTGATTGCCATGCTGGCCGTGCCCATTCTGATCCAAGTGTTCTTCAACTCCGGGTTGGCGTACTGGCTCAACCGCAAGGTAGGCGAGAAGCACAGCATCGCCGGCCCCTCGGCGCTGATCGGCGCATCCAATTTCTTCGAGCTGGCCGTGGCCGCCGCGATCAGCCTATTCGGCTTCCATTCCGGCGCAGCACTCGCAACAGTGGTCGGCGTGCTCATCGAGGTGCCGGTGATGCTGCTGGTGGTGCGCGTGGTCAACCGCTCGCGTGGCTGGTACGAACGCCGCGCGACCGCTTCGTAATCTTCAAGGTCATCCCATGAGCACCATCACGATCTACCACAACCCCGCCTGCGGCACCTCGCGCAACGTGCTCGGACTGATCCGCAACAGCGGCGAAGAACCGACCATCATCGAGTACCTGAAAACGCCGCCCGACCGCGACACGCTCCAGGCGTTGATCGCCGCGATGGGCGTGCCGCTGCGCGCTGTGCTGCGCGAGAAAGGCACACCCTATGCCGAACTCGACCTGGGCAATCCGAAGTGGAGCGATGACGACCTGATCGGTTTCATGCTCCGGCATCCCATTCTCATCAACCGGCCGATCGTGGTCACGCCGCTGGGCACGAAACTGTGTCGGCCCTCGGAAACCGTGCTCGATCTGCTGCCGCAGCCGCAGCGCGGCGCGTTCAACAAGGAAGACGGCGAGCCGGTGGTCGATCAGGACGGTCGCCGTGTCTGAATCCCGTCTCGACCTGCCGAACATCGACACGGCGCTGTTCCAGCAACCGGACACCGAACATCTGTTCGCGCCGGCACGGGCCACGCACGCGCCGCGCTTCCTGCTGCTCTATGGTTCGCTGCGCGAACGCTCGTTCAGCCGCCTCGCAGCCGAAGAAGCCGCACGCATCCTGCGGGCGCTGGGCGGCGAGACCCGATTGTTCAATCCGTCCGGGCTGCCTCTGGTGGACGATGCGCCGGCCGATCACCCGAAGGTCAAGGAACTGCACGAACTGGTGCAATGGGCCGAGGGCATGGTGTGGAGTTCGCCGGAGCGCCACGGCGCGATGACCGGCCTGATGAAGACCCAAATCGACTGGATTCCGCTGTCGGTCGGCGCGGTGCGCCCGACCCAGGGCAAGACGCTGGCGGTGATGCAGGTATCGGGCGGCTCGCAGTCGTTCAACGCCGTCAACCAGATGCGCGTGCTGGGCCGCTGGATGCGGATGCTGACCATCCCGAACCAGTCCTCGGTCGCCAAGGCGCACCAGGAGTTCGACGAGGCCGGACGCATGAAGCCCTCGGCCTACTACGACCGCGTGGTGGACGTGATGGAAGAACTGATGAAGTTCACGATGCTGACGCGCGACGTGGCACCGTACTTGGTCGATCGGTACAGCGAACGCAAGGAGAGCGCCGAGGCGTTGTCCAGACGCATGCGACAGGAGGCCATCTGACGCTGGCCCGAGACTCCGACAACCGCGACAGCGCCGGGCGCGTCTTTCTGGTCTTCCTGCGTCTGGGTCTGACCTCGTTCGGTGGGCCGATCGCGCACCTGGGCTATTTCCGCACGGAGTTCGTCGAGCGCCGCCGTTGGCTGGATGACCGCAGCTACTCCGATCTGGTCGCGCTGTGCCAGTTCCTGCCGGGGCCGGCCAGCAGCCAGGTCGGCATGGCGCTGGGCCTGGGACGCGCGGGCTGGCCGGGGCTGCTGGCTGCCTGGGCGGGTTTCACCTTGCCGTCGGCCATCGCGCTGATCCTGTTCGCCTTTGGCATCGCCCAGTACCAGGGCCTGGCTGAATCGGGCTGGGTACATGGGCTCAA
The DNA here is from genome assembly GCA_021496925.1 of Acidovorax sp. YS12. Taxonomy (NCBI): domain Bacteria; kingdom Pseudomonadati; phylum Pseudomonadota; class Betaproteobacteria; order Burkholderiales; family Comamonadaceae; genus Acidovorax; species Acidovorax sp. YS12. Next base: position 637,380 of record CP053915.1, on the reverse strand, counting down.
GGTCGCGGCCGTGGCCATCGTGGCGCAGGCCGTGTGGGGCATGGCCCGGTCGCTCTGCCCCGATCGTCCACGCGCCGCGTTGGCGCTCCTGGCAGCACTGATGACCTTGTTCCTGCCATCGGCCGCAGGCCAGGTCGCCGCCATCGTTGTCGCCGGCCTGGTGGGTCGATGGGGATTGAAGATCATGCAACCCGCTGGCGGCCAGGCCCATGCCTATCCCGTCACGCGCAAGCTCGGTATCGCGGCCTTGCTGCTGTTCGCGGCGCCGCTCATCGCGCTGCCGCTGTGGGCAGCGGCCAGCGGCTCGTCCACGCTGGCTTTGCTCGAAGGCGTCTACCGTTCCGGCGCGCTTGTCTTTGGTGGGGGCCACGTTGTGCTGCCGTTGTTACAGGCAACGGTCGTGCCCAGCGGCGCTGTGAGCAATGCCGATTTCCTTGCGGGCTATGGTGCAGCCCAAGCTGTGCCGGGGCCGCTGTTCACGTTCGCGGCCTATCTCGGCGCCATCGCAGAAGGACCGCTGAGCGGCTGGAGCGGCGGATTGGTGTTGCTCGGCGTCATCTTCCTGCCGGCATTCCTTGTGCTCGTCGGTGCGCTGCCGTTCTGGGAGAGTCTTCGCCACCGCGAGGGCATCCAAACCACGATGGCGGGCATCAACGCCGGCGTGGTCGGCATCCTGCTCTCGGCCCTGTACGACCCAGTGTGGACCAGTGCCATTCATGGCCGGGCGGATTTCGGGCTGGCGCTCGCCGCCTTTGGGCTGTTGGTCTATGGGCATGTCTCTCCAGTCCTCGTCGTGCTGCTGGCCGGATTGGCGGGTTGGGTAATGGCGATGTAGAAGCGTAGGAGCCGCCGTCGCTCTCCCGACTGTCATCAGGTAAAATGAAAGCTGGGTGTTAGCTGCGCGTTGCAGCGAGACAGGTTCATGCGCTGGTCGGGCCGCCACGCGGAGTTTGCACGACCATGAATCAACACCCCTCACGGCAGGATTTGCCGCGGGCGCAGCGTTTGACCGAACGCGCTTTCGCCACGCTCGAACGTTTCCTCCACATCGAAGCCGTCAGCGGCATCGTGCTGCTGGTCGCTGCCGCCATCGCATTGATCTGGGCCAATTCCTCGTTGGCCGACAGCTACCATCACCTCTGGCACACACCGCTGTCGTTCGGGTTCGGTGGATTCGTGTTTTCCCAGTCGCTGCATTTCTGGATCAACGATGCGCTGATGACCGTGTTCTTTCTGGTTGTCGGCATGGAGATCCGGCGAGAGATGCACGAAGGCGCGCTGAGCAACCTGCGGCAAGCCAGCCTGCCCATCGCGGCGGCCCTCGGCGGCGTCGTGGTACCGGCGTTGATTTATCTGGCGCTGAACGGCGACGCCGTGCGCCGGCATGGCTGGGCTGTGCCGACGGCCACCGATATCGCCTTCGCAGTGGGCGTGCTGGCACTGTTGGGGCGCTCGATCCCTGGCAATGTGCGGGTCTTCCTGCTCGCGCTGGCCATCATCGACGACATCATCGCGGTGCTCATCATCGCGCTGTTCTACTCGGGCGGGCTTGACTACTCCGGGTTCGCGGTGGCTGGCGCGGGGCTCGTGCTGGTGCTCGGGTTGCAGCAGATGGGAATCGGCTCGGCCTTCGCCTATGTGGTTCCGGGGGCGATCGTCTGGATCGGCCTGCTGATGACCGGTGCCCATCCCACCTTGGCCGGCGTGGTGCTTGGCCTAATGACGCCTGTGGTGTCCGTGCGCATGCGCGAGCGGCCGTTGGACGTGCTTTCTCGCATTGCCGCAGAACTGACCGGAACGGACGCCAACGCCAGGCCGGACCCGAACCATTTGGCGCAGCCGCTACGACAACTTCGTCTGGCTCAGCGTGAGCTGCTGCCACCGGTGGTCCGCGTGCAGTCCGCGCTGCATCCATGGGTGGCCTATGGCGTGATGCCTCTATTCGCGCTGGCGAATGCAGGCGTCAGCCTCGGTGGCATGGACTTGTCCGCCGGCGGGGCGCAGTGGGTCGTGGCGGGCGTGATGCTGGCTCTGGTGCTCGGCAAGCCGCTGGGCGTGGTCACTGTAAGTTGGCTGATGGTGCGATTAGGGTGGTGCCGCCTGCCGCCCGGCGTGTCCTGGGGTGGCATCTGGCTCATCGGCCTGCTGGCAGGCATCGGCTTCACCATGTCGATCTTCATCGCCATGCTGGCCTTCACAGACGGCACCCTCTTGGGCGCGGCCAAGCTGGGGGTACTGATGGGTTCACTTGTAGCTGCGCTGCTTGGCATGGCCTGGGGCGTGGTCTATGTCAGACGTCAGGGCCGGAAGAATCCAGCGGTTGCGCAAGGGCATCCCATCACGCATGCGAACTGATCGGCTAGGACTCGCTCTCCTTGGAGTCTGAGCGGCGCTGCTCGATCCGCAACTGCGCCCTCTGCGTCGCCTGGTGCAGCCGCTGCGCCAAGACGGCGCGCGGCGGCAAGGTAGTCAGGTACTCGGCGACGTGAATACCGGACTTGTCCAACTCCAGCAACTCGATCTGCTCGGACTTCTTGCCAGTGCAGAGGATGATCCCCAGAGGCGAGGCTTCTTCCGGCTCCCGCTCATGCTTGTCGAGCCAGCGAAGGTAAAGCTCCATCTGCCCCTTGTAGGCCGCCTTGAACTCGCCGATCTTCAACTCCACCGCCACCAGCCGCCGCAGCTTGCGGTTGTAGAACAGCAGATCAAGGTGGAAATCCTCGTCGTCGATCTGGATGCGCTTTTGCCGGGCCAGGAAGGAAAAGCCCGCGCCCAGTTCCAGTAGGAAGGATTCCATTTCGCGGATGATCGCCGCCTCCAGGTCGCCTTCCTGCCAGGTATCCCGTAGCCCTAGGAAGTCGAGAATGTACGGGTCGCGCATGACCAGCGCCGGTGTCATGCGCTGCGCATCGCGCAGGGTCGCCAACTCCTGCGCAATCGTTTCGTCCGGCTTCTTGGATAGTGCCGTGCGCTCGTACAACATCGAGTCGATGCGCTCGCGCAGCGTGCGCACGCTCCAGCGTTCGGCACCGGCCATCTGCGCGTAGTAGTCCCGCTGGAGCGGTTCCTTGAGTGCCAGCAGCAGGACGAAATGCGACCAGCTCAATTGTCGCGACAGTGTCGCGACAATTGGTTCGTCAGGGAACGTGGCGGCGAACTTGACCATCCGGCGCAAATTCTTTTCCCCGAAGCCGCGCCCATAGTCGCGCGCAAGCTGCTCGGCCAGGGTCGGCAGGATTTCTTCGCCGTACCCGGCCCGCTGTCCGGCCAGCACCTCCGTATGGATGCGTTGGCCGATGCGCCAGAACAGCATGGTCAACTCCGCATTGACCGTTGAGGCGACGCGCTGGCTCGATGCTTCGATCAGTGCCCGAATATCCCCCAGCAGCGCCGTCGGCGCTGCGGTTGATGTGATGGATGCCTTGCGCTTGCTCATGCCAGGGCCTCCGTTGGTTGCCGCACGCCCGTGATGGCCTGCCGCCGGCTCGCCACCAGTTCGGCTGCCTCCCGCACCGGCTTGTCCTCGGTGTGGACGTAGTGCATGAACATCGCCACGGTCTTGTGGCCCGTCAGCTTCATGCCTACCTTGGTCGGCACGCCCGAATTGGCAATGTCGGTCGTGGAGCGGTGGCGGATGCCGTGCGTGCCGACGTGCGGGACGCCGGCGGCCTTGAGCACCCGGCACCAGCCGCCGTAGTGCTCGCCAAAGGTCAGGTGCTTGGTCGGGTCATTGGGCGACGGCAGGACATAGGGGCAACCCTCCCGGCGCGGCGCCGTCGAAAACAGCCGGTAGGCTTCCGCGCTCATGGGCTTTGAAAGGCCGCCGGTCTTGCTGTCGGGCCAGACCACGCGCCGGTTCTCCAGATCGACCCAATCCCATTCGAGCATGCAGATTTCGGAGCGACGGCCGGCGAACTCGAATTGCAGACGGATCGCCAGCGGGATGACGTAGTTCTCCAGTCCTTCCCCCTCCAGCTTCTCCAGATGGCGGAAGATCAGCGCCAGCTCGTCGTCCACGATGAGCCGGGTTTCCTCGCCGGGCGGGTACATCGGGACGTGGCGGCATGGGTTCGTGCCGTCCGGGCGGTAGCCCCACACTTCGGCCAGGTTGAACATCTTGCGCAGCACGCCGAAGGCGTTGTTCGCCTCGGCCGGCTTGTAGGCCAGCTTCTCCATCAGCCCGGCAATGTCGGGCCGCTTCACGTCCTGCACCTTCTTGCGGCCGATCAGCGGGACGATGCAGCGGTCGATGACGGCCTGATAGCCGCGCTGCGTGCTGGGCTTGTTGCGCTTCTTGGAGTAGTCCTCCATGAACTTCTTGCACAACGCTTCGACCGTGGGCGCCTTGCGCGCCTCGGCCTTGGCGCCGCCGGGGTCACCGCCCCGGCGAACCTCGGCCAGCCAGTCCTGCGCCATGACGCGGGCCTGCTCCACGGTCAGTTCCCCGAACAGGCCCAGCGAGGGCTTGCGGGGCTGCCCGGAGTTCGTGCGGTACTGGAGCATGAACACCCGGCGGCCCTTCGGGGTAATCTTGCAGAGGAAACCCGGCACCACGGTATCCCGTAGTTCGATGTCCTTGGCCTGGGGTTGCGCCGACTCTACGGCGGTCTTGGTGAGCTTGATCTTTGCCATGATGACTCCTTGGAACGACCCGAATTCCAAGAGCCAGATAGGAGCGGCGCGAGGGAAAACCGGGTCAAGTTTCAGAAAGCACCGGCATATGATGGACGCGCGTAAGTTCTTGATAAACCTGCTGTATCGAGCTACGGCGCAGTCCAGCGAAGTACCGGGCTGGAGTCATCGTCAAACAAAAAAACCCGCCGAGGCGGGTTTTTTTGTGGGCACATGGCGCTCAGTTCATGTGCAGGCCGCCGTTGACCGAGAATTCGGCGCCGGTGGCGTAGCCGCCCTCGTCGCTGGCCAGCCAGGCGATGATGGAGGCGATCTCGCTGGGCTCGCCCAGGCGCTTGACGGGCACCGTGGCGACGATCTTCTCCAGCACGTCGGGGCGGATGGCCTTGACCATGTCGGTGCCGATGTAGCCCGGCGCCACGGTGTTCACGGTCACGCCCTTGGTGGCCAGCTCCTGCGCCAGCGCCATGGTGAAGCCATGCATGCCGGCCTTGGCGGCGGAATAGTTGGTCTGGCCGGCCTGGCCCTTCTCGCCGTTCACGCTGGAGATGTTGACGATGCGGCCCCAGCCCTTTTCCACCATGTCGGCCACCACCTGCTTGGTGACGTTGAACATGCTGTTCAGGTTGGTGTCGATCACCTGCGCCCAGTCGTCGGGCGTCATCTTCAGGAACATGCGGTCGCGCGTGATGCCGGCGTTGTTCACCAGCACGTCGATGCTGCCGTGCTCGGCTTTGGCCTTGGCGAAGGCCTCGACGGTGGAATTCCAGTCGCCGACATTGCCCACCGAGGCGTGGAAGGTGTAGCCCAGGGCCTTCTGCTCATCCAGCCACTTCTGGAAGTCGCGCGTCGGGCCGCAACCCGCGATGACCTTGAAGCCTTCCTTGTGCAGACGCTGGCAGATCGCGGTACCGATACCGCCCATGCCGCCAGTGACATACGCTACTTTCTGACTCATTCTCTTGCTCCTGTTGTGATAGTTGGCTTGGTCACTCTAACCAAGATTCGTGCATTGCCATGCTGTGGCAAACACCAAGGCCGCAGGGCCCCGGTGCGTTTTCCTAGCGCTCCAGGGCCAGCGACACGCCCATGCCGCCGCCGATGCACAGCGCGGCCAGGCCCTTCCTGGCATCGCGGCGCTGCATTTCGTGCAGCAGCGTGACCAGCACGCGGCATCCCGAGGCGCCGATGGGGTGGCCGATGGCGATGGCGCCGCCATTGACGTTGACCTTGGCCGGATCGATGCCCAGCTCCTTGTTCACCGCGCAGGCCTGCGCCGCGAAGGCTTCGTTCAGCTCGAACAGATCGACGTCCGCCACGTTCCAGCCCGCGCGCTGCAGCGCCTTGCGCGAGGCGGGCACCGGACCCATGCCCATGGTGGCCGGATCGAGCCCCGATGTGCCGTAGGCGGCGATGCGCGCCAGCGGCTTCAGGCCCAGCGCGGCGGCCTTCCTGGCGCTCATCACCACCACGGCGGCGGCGCCGTCGTTGATGCCCGAGGCGTTGCCCGCCGTCACCGTGCCGGCCTTGTCGAAGGCCGGGCGCAGGCCCGCCAGCGCCTCGGCGTTGGTCTTGCGGTTGAGGTATTCGTCCACGTTGAAGAGGATCGGGTCACCCTTCTTCTGCGGCAGGCTCACGCCGACGATTTCATCGGCGAAGCGGCCCGCGTCCTGCGCGGCGGCCGCCTTCTGCTGGCTGGCCAGGGCCAGCGCGTCCTGCATGTCGCGCGTGATGCCGTACTGCTTGGCCACGTTCTCGGCGGTGATGCCCATGTGGTATTGGTTGTACACGTCCCACAGGCCATCGACGATCATGGTGTCGGTCAGCTTCCAGTCGCCCATGCGCTGGCCGTCGCGCGAGCCATTGAGGATGTGGGGCGACAGGCTCATGTTCTCCTGGCCGCCGGCCACCACGATCTCGCTGTCGCCGGTGGCGACGGCCTGGGCCGCGAGCATCACGGCCTTCAGGCCCGAGCCGCACACGGCGTTGATGGTCAGCGCCGGGGTCTCCTTGGCCACGCCGGCCTTCATCAGCGCCTGGCGCGCCGGGTTCTGGCCGCAGCCTGCCGCCAGCACCTGGCCCATGATGACCTCGCCGACCTGGTCCAGCCCGACCTGGGCGCGTGCCAGGGCTTCCTGGATCACGATGGCGCCGAGCGCCGAGGCCGGCGTCTTGGCGAGGGAACCGCCGAACTTGCCCACGGGCGTGCGAACGGCGGAAACGATGACGATGTCTTCCATGGCAGTCTTTCTAGTTACGACAGGGATGCATGCGCCGCTGCGGCGGCAGCCGCGCGGCGCTGATGAAGAAACGCTCGCGGGAGCAAGGGAATATCAGGCCTTCTGCTTCACGTAGCGGCCCGGTGCTGGCTCGATGGCCTTGAAGCGCGGCGCCTTGCCATAGGCCTTGGGCGCGGCGATCTGCTTGCCGGCATGGCCCTGCAGCCAGGCGGCCCAGTCGGACCACCAGCTGCCCTTGTGCTCGGTGGCACCCGCCAGCCATTCGTCCAGCGTCGGCGGCAACTGCCCGTCGGCACGGATCCAGTGGCTGCGCTTGCCCTTGGCGGGCGGGTTGATGACGCCCGCGATGTGGCCCGACGCCCCCATGACGAAGCGCTTGTCGCCCGGCAGCGCCTGGGTCGAGGCATAGGCGGCGGTGATGGGGACGATATGGTCCTCGCGCGAGCCGTAGATGTAGGTCGGCAGATCCACGCGGCCCAGGTCGATCTTCTCGCCACACACCGTGAGGGCGCCCGGCTGCACCAGCTTGTTTTCCAGGTAGAAGTTGCGCAGGTACCAGGCGTAGTAGGGGCCGGGCAGGTTGGTGCTGTCGCTGTTCCAGTACAGCAGGTCGAACGGCGGCGGCGTCTCGCCCTTGAGATAGTTGCCCACCACGTAGTTCCACACCAGGTCGTTGGGCCGCAGGAAGCTGAAGGTGGAGGCCAGATCCTGCCCCTTCATCATCCCGCCCTGCCCCATCTGCATCTCGCGGAAGCGCACGAAGGCCTCGTCGATGAACAGGTCAAGGATGCCGGTGTCGGCGAAATCGATCAGCGTGGTCAGGAAGGTGGCGCTGGCCACCGGCGCCTCGCCGCGCGCCGCCAGCACGGCCAGGGCGTTGGCCAGCATGGTGCCGCCGACGCAGAAGCCCAGGGCGTTGATCTGCTCGGCCCCGGCGATCTTCTGCACCGTGGCGATGGCCGTGAGCACGGCCTCGTCGATGTAGTCGTCCCAGGTCTTGTGGCCCAGCGATGCATCGGGGTTGCGCCAGCTCACCACGAAGGTGCGATGGCCCTGCTCGACCGCATAGCGCACCAGGGAGTTCTCGGGCTGCAGGTCGAGGATGTAGAACTTGTTGATGCACGGCGGCACCATCAGGAAGGGCCGCTCGTACACCTTGGCCGTGAGCGGCTTGTATTCGATGAGCTGGAACAGGTCGTTCTCGAACACCACCGAGCCCTCGGTGGTGGCGACGTTGCGCCCCACCTCGAACAGGCTCTCGTCGGTCATCGACACATGGCCCTGGCGCAGGTCGTGCAGCAGATTGGCAATGCCCTTGGCAATGCTCTCGCCCTGCGTTTCCAGGGCTTTTTTCTGCGCATCGGGATTGAACGCGAGGAAATTGCTCGGCGCCATGGCCGCCATCCATTGCTCGACGCCGAAACGGATGCGCGCGCGGGTTTTTTCGTCCGCCTCGACCGCTTCGGCCAACTGCATCAGCGTGCGCGCATTGAGCAAATAGGCCGCGGCCGAAAATGCCGCGACCGGATTTTGCGCCCAGCCTTCGCCGGAAAACCGCTTGTCCCCCGCCGCCGAAGGGCCCTGCTGCAGCCCCCTTTGCCAGAGATCGGTGGCTTCCTGCAGGTACTGGGCCTGCAGCGCCTGCAATTTCTCCGGCGCGAGGCGCAGGGGCATGGGGGCCTTGGCATTGCCCAAATCCATTTTCTGGAAAGATTCCAGGGCCTGGGTCCAGCCATTGGCGAACATTTGCTGGAATTGCTGGGCGCCTTCGGCCCAGATTGCTTCAGAATTCATGCCTCGGTCTCTTTGTGTGGAATGCCTTGATGGTTTTCCCATTGTTGCCCAGCGCGAATGGCAAAAGCAACGATTGCATCGCAATCTAGTCGCCCATTTGCCGCTTTTTCACGTTTTCCCATGTACCTCGTCATCATTGCATGGCTGTACGTCACGCTGATGATGGCGCTGGCGGAGGCCACCAGCAGCACCGGCAGCGTGCTGGGCGCCATCGTCACCTTCGTGCTGTACGGGCTGCTGCCCATGGCCATCGTCGCCTACATCCTGGGCACCCCGGGGCGCAAGCGGGCCCTGCAGGCGCGCCGCCAGGCCGAGCAGCAGGCGTGGCAGGCCGCGCAGGCGTCAGGCGATCCAGACGCAGGCGGCGAAGCGCCCGCTGCCGCCGAGGGCGGCACCGTCGCGCCGGTGCGAAAAGAACCTTGACGGGTTCGCCACCGTGCACCATGGCGCGCTGCCGTCGTTGCCATGGATGGCGGCAATGCCCAGCGCGGCCAGCCGCCGCCGCGCCAGGGCGGGCAGATCCGCCAGGAACTTGCCCCCGGCCTGCGCGCTGAAATGCGCCTGCGCACCCGGGTCATGGTCGCAGAAGGCCGCACGCACCTCGCCCCCCACCTCGAACGCCTGCGGCCCGATGCACGGCCCCAGCCAGGCGAGCGTGTCGCGCGCTATGGTTTCAGGAGCTGCTAGCGCTTGCCCAGCAAGGGCCAAGGCCGAAAATTCCTTGAAAACGGATTCCAGCACCCCCTGCCCCGCAGCACCCGCTAGGCCACGCCAGCCCGCATGCGCCGCCGCCACCACGCCGCCGCCACGGTGCGCCAGCAGCACCGGCAGGCAGTCGGCCACCATGATGGTGCACACGCGGCCCGGCGCGTTGCTGACGCAGGCATCGGCAGGCGCGCCGTCGGGGGTCGATGCCCCGAGATGCAGGCATTGCACGCCATGCACCTGCCGCAGGAACACCGCGCGCGCGCCAGGGCTTTGCCGCTCCAGGGCCTGCTGCAGGGTCCCGCGGTTGGCCGCGACGGCCCCGGGCGCATCGCCCACGTGGTCGCCCAGGTTCAGGCTGTCGTAGGGCGCGGCGCTGGCGCCGCCGGCGCGCGTGGTGCACAGCGCATGCACGCCGGCGGGCGCGGGCCAGTCGGGAACGATCCAGCCGGGGTGCATCAGGCTTCGCTGTCCGGGCAGGCCGAAGGCTGCGCCCGCTGGAAGGCGGGCAGCTGCATGCACGCGGCATGCACGCCCATCGTCAGCGGCAGGCCGTCCAGGCGCACCTCGAAGCGCTGGGCATTGAAGAGCTGCGGCACGAGGCAGCAGTCGGCCAGCGTGGGCGCGTCGCCCCAGCAGTAGCGCGAAGGCGCCAGGCCTTCATGCGCGCGCTCCCCGGCCAGCAGCGCGAGCTGGCGCTCGAAGGCCTCCAGGCCGCCGCGCACCCAATGGTGGTACCAGGCGGTCTTGGCCTCCTCGCTGGCGTGCATGCCGTGCACCAGGTACTTGAGCACGCGCAGGTTATTGAGCGGGTGGATTTCGCAGGCCACCATCTGCGCCAGGCCCCGGACGCGCGCGCGCGCCACGGCGCTGGCGGGCAGCAGCCGGGGAGTCTCGGGGTAGGCTTCCTCCAGGTATTCGATGATGGCCATGGACTGGCCCAGCACGTGCCCGTCGCCGGTCTGCAACTGGGGCACGAGCGCGTCGCCCTGGCGCTGCGCATGCGCGGCCTGCAGGTGCTCCCCTCGCACCAGGTGCACGGGAACGTAGGTGTAATCGAGCCCCTTGAGCTGCAGCGCGATGCGCACGCGGTACGCGGCCGAGGAGCGGAAGTAGCTGTAGAGCCTCATGGCGTACCCTCTTCGAGCTTGGACAGCAGCAGGCTCAGCTGCGCGCGCTCCTCGGGCGCCAGCGGCGCCACCAGGCGCTCCTGGATGCGCGGCGCCGCCAGCGCCATCTCGGCCCCGGCCTGCGCGCCTTCGGGGGTGATCCACAGCAGCTTGCGGCGCCGGTCGCGCGGGTCGCACTCCCGCCGCAGCCAGCCGCGCGCCTCCAGGCGGCCAATGGCCGAGCCGGAGGTGGCGGCGTCGAGCGCCACGTGGGCTGCCAGCGTCACCTGGTCCACCCCCGGCTTGTCCATCAGCGTCATGAGGATGGCGAACTGCACCGGCGTGACGTCGAAGCGCCCCATCTCCTCGGCGAATATCGCCACGGAACGCTGGTGTGCGCGCCGCACCAGATGGCCCGGCGCCTGCCGGAAGTCGTAGCCTCGTGTCATGGCGGCAGTGTAGCCCCAGGGATGCGCTGCCCGCAGCGCGGCCTGCGGCGGGCTGTGCGCATGGCAAACTGCGGGTTTTTGCCCTGGTGCCGCCATGTCCTACGTGATCGCCCCTCCCCCGCAAGCCAGCGTGCCCGTGCTGGGCACGCCAGACCGCTTTCCGGTGCACCGCATCTACTGCGTCGGCCGCAACTACGCCGAGCACGCCCAGGAAATGGGCTTCACCGGCCGCGAGCCGCCGTTCTTCTTTCTCAAGCCTGCCGATACGGTCGTTCCCGTACCCTCCGGCGGCACCGGCCGGATGCCCTACCCCAGCCTGACGGGCAACCTGCACCATGAGATCGAGCTGGTCGTCGCCATCGGCGTGGGCGGCAGCCGCATCGCCGCCCGCGACGCGGCCCGCCACATCTACGGCTACGCCGTGGGCCTGGACATGACGCGCCGCGACCTGCAGAACGACATGAAGAAGCAGGGCCGCCCCTGGTGCATCGGCAAGGGCTTCGAGCACAGCGCCCCCATCGGGCCCATCACGCCTGCGGCGCAGGCCGGCGACATCGCCAGCGCCGCGATCTGGCTGCAGGTCAACGGCCAGGAGCGCCAGCACAGCCGCATCGACCGGCTGATCTGGAACATCGGCGAGACGCTGGAGCAGCTCTCCAGCGCCTGGGAGCTGCAGCCGGGCGACCTGGTCTTCACCGGCACGCCCGAAGGCGTGGGCGCCGTACAGCGCGGCGACCTGCTCGAAGGCGGCATCGACGGCCTGGGCAGCCTCCGTTTGCAGATCGTCTGATCACTGCGCCAGGTGCTCGCCCAGCAGGTCGAAGAAGCTGCGATAGAAATGCGGGTCGGAAACCGTCTGCGTGCCGACCTTGACCATGCCGTCGTTGCTGCCCTCCACCGGCAGCGACAGCGAGCCCAATCCACCCACGCCGAGCGAGGCCGAATGGTTGGCCTTGCGCACGGCATGCAGCTCCTGCACCGCCACGGCGAAGACCACGGCCGCGTCGCCCGCCTCGGTGGCGCACACCACGCGCATTTCCAGCGGAACATGGGTTTCGGCGTTGGGCTGGAAGAACTTGCGTCCCGTGACCTGCTCGTCGCTGGCGCTGCCGATCACATAGCCCTGGCTGAGCAGCGTGCGGCGCGCGGCCTCGCAGGCCAGGGCGGGCGAGGTCTCGTAGAAGCGCGAAAAGCCCGCCGCGGCGCTGAAGGCCTCGGGCTCGAAACGCACCAGCGGCGCCGCCTGGCGCTGGAAGCACCCCGCCACGGCTCCGCACAGGGCCAGCACGGCCATGGCGCGCACCCACCGCACCGGCATTCCCAAAGCCATCACAGCCAACGCTCCTTGCTTCACCGTTTGCAAAACGCAGCATCGTACAACGGCACAATCCACCCATGATGTTCCAACGCACCATCCGGCATTGCCGCACCTGCGGCAGCGCCGTCGCATACCGCATTCCCGACGACGGCGACACCCGCGAGCGCGCCGTCTGCCCGGCCTGCCACACCATCCACTACGAGAACCCGCTCAACGTGGTGGGCACCGTGCCCGTGCTGGACGGCAAGGTGCTGCTGTGCAAGCGCAACATCGAGCCCCGCAAGGGCAAGTGGACGCTGCCGGCAGGGTTCATGGAACTGCACGAAACCAGTTCCCAGGGCGCGGCCCGGGAAACCGTGGAAGAAGCCGGCGCCCAGTTCACGCTGGGGCCGCTGTTCTCGCTGCTGAACGTGCCGCGCGTGGGGCAAGTGCACCTGTTCTACCGCGCCACGCTGCTGAGCGACCAGTTCGCGCCGGGCTATGAAACCATGGAGGCGCGCCTGTTCACCGAGGAAGAGGTGCCCTGGGACGAACTGGCCTTCCGCACCGTGCGCGAAACGCTGCTGCGCTACTTCGCCGACCGCCGCGCGGGCCAGTTCGGCGTGCACTGCATCGACATCGAATGACGCGCCGCCCCGCCCTCTCCCTTTCCATTTCTTTTTGCAAAGGCAACACCATGAAGCATCTGATCCGCACCCTCACCCTGGCCGCCGCCATGGCCGCCGCCGGTGCCGCCCAGGCCCAGGTCACCGTCAAGGACGCCTGGGTCCGCGCCACCGTGGCGCAGCAGAAGGCCACCGGCGCCTTCATGCGCCTGGAGTCGGCACAGGACACCAAGCTCGTCGGCGCATCGTCCCCGCTCACCGCCACGGTGGAGGTGCACGAGATGCTGATGCAGGACAACGTGATGAAAATGCGCGAGGTTCCCGCTGTCGAAGTGCCCGCGGGCAAGCCCGTCGATCTGAAGCCGGGTGGCTACCACATCATGCTGCTCAACCTGCAGCAGCAGGTCAAGGCGGGCGACAACATCCCGCTGGCCCTGGTGTTCGAGGACAAGGATGGCCAGCGCAGCACGGTCAACGTACAGGCCCCGGCGCGCGCGCTGAATACCCCCGCCGCCGCGCCGCACGACGCACACGGCCACAAGCACTAAAAAGGCCGCAAATCCTTGCTGGGCAAGCGCCAGCAGCTATCAAATCAGGAGGACGCCGCACCGCCCGGCAACTGCCCCTGCAGCAGCGCGCGCAGGCCGTCCTCGTCCAGCACGGGAATGCCCAGGGCCTGCGCCTTGTCCAGCTTGCTGCCGGCCTCGGCCCCGGCCACCACGCAATAGGTTTTTTTGCTGACCGAGCCGGCCACCTTGGCGCCCGCGGCTTCGAGCAGGTCCTTGGCCTCGTCGCGGCCCAGGGTGGGCAGCGTGCCGGTCAGCACGATGGTCTTGCCCGCCAGCGGCAGTGTGGCGCCCTCGACGGGCGCGCCCTCCTCCCAGGCCACGCCGCAGGCGCGCAGCTGCGCCACCACCTCGCGGTTGTGCGGCTGGGCGAAGAAGGTGTGGATGCTCTGCGCCACCACGGGGCCCACGTCGTTCACCTGCAGGAGCTGGTCGACGCTGGCATCCATGATGGCGTCGAGCGCGCCGAAGTGGCGCGCCAGGTCCTTGGCCGTGGCCTCGCCCACGTGGCGGATGCCCAGCCCGAACAGGAAGCGCGGCAGCGTGGTGCGCTTGGACTGCTCCAGCGCGTCGAGCACGTTCTGCGCCGACTTCTCCGCCATGCGGTCCAGCCCCGCCAGCGCGGGCAGGCCGAGCCGGAACAGGTCGGGCAGCGTGCGGATCACGTCGCCGTCGATGAGCTGATCGACCAGCTTCTCGCCCAGGCCCTCCACGTCCATCGCGCGGCGCTGGGCGAAGTGCAGCACCGCCTGCTTGCGCTGCGCGGGGCAGAACAGGCCGCCCGAGCAGCGGTGGTTGACCTCGCCCGGCTCGCGCACCACGGCGCTGCCACAGATCGGGCACTGCGCGGGCATGCGGAAGTTCGGCACATACGCTTCGCGCGGCGCGGGCACCACGCCCACCACCTCGGGAATCACGTCGCCCGCGCGGCGCACGATCACCTGGTCGCCCACGCGCACCTTCTTGCGGCGCAGCTCGAACAGGTTGTGCAGCGTGGCGTTGGTGACGGTGACACCGCCCACGAACACGGGCGCGAGCCGCGCCACGGGCGTGAGCTTGCCCGTGCGGCCCACCTGCACGTCGATGCCCAGGGCGCGCGTCATCATCTCCTGCGCCGGGTACTTGTGCGCCACGGCCCAGCGCGGCTCGCGCGTCACGAAGCCGAGCTGTTTCTGCAGCGCCAGGCTGTTCACCTTGTAGACCACGCCGTCGATGTCATACGGCAACTGGTCGCGCTGCGCGCCGATGCGCTGGTGGAATGCTATTAGTTCAGGAGCGCCTTGCGCAATACTCGCCTGGGCTGCGACCGGAAAACCCCATGCCTTGAGCTTTTCCAGCACCTCGAAGTGCGTGGCGAATTCCGCCCCTTCCACCTCGCCCAGCCCGTAGGCGAAGAACGACAGCGGCCGCTGCGCGGCGATGCCCGAATCGAGCTGGCGCACGGCACCGGCGGCGGCATTGCGCGGGTTGACGAAGGTCTTGCCGCCCTGCTCGCGCTGGCGCTCGTTGAGCGCGTCGAAGTCCGCGCGGCGCATGTAGACCTCGCCGCGTACCTCCAGCACGGGCGGGGCATCCGCCAGCGCCAGCGGAATCTGCCGGATGGTGCGGATGTTGTGCGTCACGTCCTCGCCCACCTCGCCGTCGCCGCGCGTGGCGGCCTGCACCAGGCGGCCGGCCTCGTAGCGCAGGCTCATCGCCAGGCCGTCGAACTTGGGCTCGGCCACGTATTCGACGGGCGGCTCTTCTGGTGCCAGCTTCAGCTCGCGCCGGATGCGCGCGTCGAACGCTTCGGCGCCCGTGGCCTCGGTGTCGGTTTCGGTGCGGATGGAGAGCATGGGCACGCGGTGGCGCACGGGCGTGAGCCCGTCCATCACCGCGCCGATCACGCGCTGCGTGGGCGAGTCAGGCGTGACCAGGCCGGGGTACGCGCCTTCGAGCGCCTGCAGTTGCTGGAACGCGCGGTCGTACTCGGCGTCGGGCACGCTGGGCGCGTCCTGCACGTAGTACTGGTGCGCCCAGGCGTTGAGCTGGGCACGCAATGCTTCTACTTTCGTAGCTACCAGCGCAGGCGCCGCGGGCGCTGGCGCCGAAAAAAGGTCGGATTGTTCAGCCATGCTCAGTCCCACTGGGCCAGATGCAGCAGCACGCCGCACGGGTCCCACACGTAAGTGACCCAGGCGCCGTAGGGCTCGCGCCGCGGCGCTGCCACCCTGGCGCCGGGAAAGCGCCCCGACGCGGTCAGCGCCGAGATGTCGGCGAAGCATTGCGCGGCATCCTGTACGGCGATGTGCAGCATGCAGTTTTCCGCCCATTCCCGCACGTAGTGGCCCTGCAGGTAGAAGCGCGAACCGCCCAGGTTGAACAGCGCCAGGCGGTCGTCGGCCCATTCGAGCGTGCAGCCGAGGGCGGTGTAGAAGTCCTGGGACAGCGCGAAATCCCGCGCGGGGACGAAGGGGCGCAGCCCCTGGGCCTGCAGGTCGATCATGGCTGGCCGCCTGCTCAGCTGAACAGCCGCCGCGCCAGCGCCGAGCCGGCGGACAGCTCGCGCTGGTCGAGCACGTCGTAGAGCTGCTCCAGGTCGGCGGCGATGGCGTCCATGGCCATGGCGGGCAGCGGGTTGCCATCCTGGTCGCACAGCACGCCGTCCATGGCCTGGCACAGCGCCGTGGCCACTTCGCGCAGGCGCGCGAAGGGCTGCTCGCCGCGTGGCACCTGGGGCACGTCCAGGCTCAACGCCAGGTCGCGCACGGCGGCCTGGTCCGGGTCGTCGGACAGGGCGGCGTGCTGGTCGCAGGCCAGGTGCAGCAGCGGCGCCTGGCCGGGGGTGGAGCTGGGCAGCACCAGGCGCCCGGCGATGGGGCCGGGCACGAAGCCCAGGCGCGCGGCGCACTGCTGCACGTAGCCCGGGCTCCAGGCGGCCTGGCGCGCGCGCAGCACGAAGGACAGTTGCGCGTCGTGCTCGCTGGCGAACTGGTCCAGCTCGCGCGCGCGGGCGATCTCGTGCGGCATGTCGGGGAACTCGGGCGCGGCATTCACCGCGTCGCAGAAGGCCTGGGCCTTGCCGACGAATTCGGAGAACTCGATCTGGCTCAGCGCGCCCGTGCGGTTGGCCAGCTGCACCCCGGCCTGAAAGGCCATGTAGCGCTGGCCCGGCTGCGGCGGCTCCCACAGCTTGGTGGTGGCGTTGAAGCCCTCGATGCCGAAGGGCTTGCTGCCCGCGCGGCGCGTGGGCGGCACGGCGGCCAGCGCGGCGTCGCCCGAGACCAGGCTCTCGACCAGCAGCGAAGCCATGGCGTCGATCAGCGGGTCGAGCTGCAGGCGGCGCTCGTGCGCCGGCGCCGGAGCGGGAATGTGCAGCGCATCGTGCGCGTCCACCGTCGGCACGTGCTGCTGCGCCAGCACCTCGGCATCGGCGCCATCCAGGCCCGGCTCGTCCAGCGCCATGGGCGCGGGCGCCACGGCGCCGTCGAACGACGGCTCCTGGCGCAGCGCCGGCTCGGGCGCTAGCGCCGGCGCATGCCCGTCCCGGCCCTCGCGGCTTTCAGGCTGCGCGCGCCGGGGCGTGTTGCGGTGGTTGTTCCAGGCGTTGTAGGCCACGACGACCGCCAGCACGATGCCGCCGATGATGGCCAGGCTGAGTTGCAAGGTACTCATAGGAAGTGGTTCTCTGTAGTGGTGCGGCGCACGCCGGGCCTCATAGCTCCGCCATGGAAAGGGCCGACTCCATGTCCACCGCCACGATGCGCGACACGCCCTGCTCCTGCATGGTCACGCCGATGAGCTGCTGGGCCATTTCCATGGCGATCTTGTTGTGGCTGATGAACAGGAACTGCGTGCCGCGGCTCATGGCCGACACCAGCTTGGCGTAGCGCTCGGTGTTGGCGTCGTCCAGCGGCGCGTCCACCTCGTCGAGCAGGCAGAACGGCGCCGGGTTGAGCTGGAAGATGGCGAACACCAGCGCGATGGCGGTGAGTGCCTTCTCGCCGCCCGAGAGCAGGTGGATGGTCTGGTTCTTCTTGCCCGGCGGCTGGGCCATGACCTGCACGCCAGCGTCAAGGATTTCGTCGCCCGTCATGATGAGCCGCGCCTGCCCGCCGCCGAACAGCTCGGGGAACATGCGGCCGAAGTGGCCGTTGACGGTCTCGAAGGTGCCCGAGAGCAGCTCGCGCGTCTCGGCGTCGATCTTCTGGATCGCCGCCTCCAGCGTGTTCATGGCCAGCGTCAGGTCTTCGGTCTGCGCGTCGAGGAAGGTCTTGCGCTCGCGCGCCAGCGTGAGTTCGTCGAGCGCCGCGAGGTTGACCGCGCCCAGCGCCTGGATCTCGCGGTGCAGCCGGTCGATCTCGCCCTGCAGGCCGTGCAGGCGCACGTTGCCCTCGGCGATGGACTGCGCCACTGCCGCCAGGTCGGCCTGCGCGTCGGCCAGCAACTGGCTGTACTGCTCCAGGCCCAGGCGCGCGGCCTGCTCCTTGAGCTGGAATTCGGTGATGCGCTGGCGCAGCGGGTCCAGCGTGCGCTCGGCCTGCATGCGCCGTTCGTCGCTGGCGCGCAGCTGCGCCGTCAGGCCGTCGTACTGGCTGCGGCATTCGCCCAGCGCCTTCTCGCGCGCCAGCTTCAGCGCCAGCGCGTCTTCCAGGCCGCCCTGCGCGGCGGCCGCGGACAGGCGCGACTGCTCCTCGCGCGCGCGCTGCTCCTCATCCTGCAGGGCGCGCGCCTGCTGCTGCGCCGTCTCGATGGTGCGCGACAGCTCGGCGCGGCGCGCCTGCAGGCTGCGCTGCGAGAACGTGGCCTCCTGCGCCTGGCGCTCCAGCGCGCGCTGCTGCTCGCGGCATTCGCCGAGCCGGCGCTCGGCCTCGATCACGGCATCGCCCAATTGCGCCTCGTGCTCCTGGCTGTCGGCGAGCTGCATGTCGAGTTCCTCGAAGCGCGCCTCGGCGGCCACGCTGCGCTCCTGCAGGTCGTCGAGCTGCGCCGTGACTTCGGCCAGGTCGCCGTCGATCTGCTGGCTGCGCGCGCGCATCTGCTCGGCCTGCTGCGCCAGGCGCAGGGTTTCGACCTGCAGGGCGTGCGCCTGGGCCTGCGCCTCGCTGGCCTCGCGGCGCGCGGCCACCAGGCGCTGCGCGGCGTCGGCGTACTGGCTCTCGGCGCGCACCAGCGCGGTACGCGCCTCGTCGCAGATCAGCGCCTGGGCGCGCAGCTCCTTGTCCAGGTGCTCGATCTCCTGCGCGCGCGCCAGCAGCCCGGCCTGCTCGGAATCCTGCGCGTAAAAGCCCACGCTGTGCGGCCCGACGGCGTGGCCGCTGGGCACGTAGATGGTTTCGCCCGGCTGCAGGCTGGCGCGCTGGGCCAGCGCTTCATCCAGCGTGGCGGCGGTGTAGCAGCCGTGCAGCCACTGCACCAGCAGCGCCCGCAGGCCGCCGTCGCTCACGCGCAGCAGGGCCGACAGGCGTTGCCACGATGCGGGCGGCTCTGCGGTGCCGTCGCCAGGCGGCAGGCTGTAGAAGGCCAGGCGCGCGGGCGGCGCGCCGTGCCCGCCACTGCCGAGAAACCCGCGCACGCTCTCCAGCCGCCCGACTTCGAGCGCGCCCATGCGCTCGCGCAGCGCGGCTTCGAGCGCGTTCTCCCAGCCCTGCTCGACGTGGATGCGGCTCCACAGGCCCGGCAGCCCGTCCAGCCCGTGCTGCGCCAGCCAGGGCTGGAGCTTGCCGGAGACCTTCACTTTTTCCTGCAGCGCCTTCAGCGCCTCCATGCGCGCGGACAGGTCGGCCTGGCGCGCGCTCTCCTGGTTCACGGCCTGCTGGCGCGCGCGGCGGTCCTCGTCGAGCTGGGGCACGGATTCCTGCAGCTCGAACAGCACGGCCTCGGCCATTTCTGCGCCTTCCTGCGCATTGGCAAGCTGCTCCTGCAGATCGGCCAGGCGGGCCTCGTCGGGCACGGCCAGGGCGCTGCGGTCGGCGCGCAGGCGCTCGTGGCGCGCCTCCTGCTGGCGGCGCTGCTCGTCGATGCTGCGCTGCTCGGCGGCCAGCACCTGGATCTGCTGCTGCACCTGCACCACGGCGGCGCGCTGCGCGGCGGCGCGCGACTGCGCCTGGCGCAGCGCGTCCTCCAGGTCGGGCAGGCGCGCGGCCTGTTCCTCCACCTGCGCGGCAAGGATCTCGGCCTGCTCTTCGGCGTCCATGCCCGCCCCTTCGAGGTTTTCCATCTCGGCGGCGGCTTCCTCGCGGCGCGTGGCCCACTGCGCGGCCTGCTCGGCCAGTTGTGCCAGGCGCTGCTCCACGCGTTGGCGGCCTTCGACCACGTAGCGGATCTCGGCTTCGAGCTTGCCGACCTCGGCCGTGGCCTCATAGAGCTGGCCCTGGGCCTGGTTCACGGCATCGCCCGCGGCGTAGTGGGCCTGGCGGATGGCCTCCAGATCGGCCTCGACGTGGCGCAGCTCGGCCATGCGCGCTTCCAGGTCGTTCACGGCCTGCAGGCCCTCGGTGCGCACGCGGTTCTGTTCCTCCTCGGCATCGGCGCGCTTGAGGAACCAGAGCTGGTGCTGCTTGAGCGTCACGTCCTGCTGCAGGCCGTGGTAGCGCGCGGCCACCTCGGCCTGTTTTTCGAGCCGATCCAGGTTGGCGTTCAGCTCGCGCAGGATGTCTTCGACGCGCGTGAGGTTCTCGCGCGTGTCGGACAGGCGGTTTTCCGTCTCGCGGCGGCGCTCCTTGTACTTGGAGACGCCGGCCGCTTCCTCCAGGAACAGGCGCAGTTCCTCGGGGCGGCTTTCGATGATGCGGCTGATGGTGCCCTGGCCGATGATGGCGTAGGCGCGCGGGCCGAGGCCCGTGCCCAGGAACACGTCCTGCACGTCGCGGCGGCGCACCGGCTGGTTGTTGATGTAGTAGCTGCTGTTGCCGTCGCGCGTGAGCACGCGCTTGACGGCGATCTCGCCGAACTGGCTCCACTGCCCGCCCGCGCGGTGGTCGCTGTTGTCGAACGTGAGTTCCACGCTGGCGCGGCTGGCGGGCTTGCGGCTGGTGGTGCCGTTGAAGATCACGTCCTGCATGCTCTCGCCGCGCAGCTCGCTGGCCTTGCTCTCGCCCAGAACCCAACGCACGGCGTCCATGATGTTGGACTTGCCGCAGCCGTTCGGCCCCACCACGCCCACCAGCTGCCCGGGCAGCATGAAGTTGGTGGGCTCGGCGAAGGACTTGAAGCCGGAGAGCTTGATGGACTGGAGACGCACGGGGCAGGTAGGGGTGGAGGAGGCGCGTGGTCGGGAAAGCCCTGAATCATACCGTGACCGCCCTGCGCGCACCGGCCCAGCGCGGGTTTTGACATTCAGGTAAAAATCCGGCTCCAGCCCTTTGCAGGCAAGCGCTGGCAGCTATGCTTTCAGGAGTTTCGGCCGCCGGCCTGCTGGCGCAGTACCAGCGCCTCGAACTCTGCCACGGGCACGGGGCGGCTCAGCAGGTAGCCCTGCCAGGCGTGGCAGTCGCTGCGCGCGAGGAATTCGCGCTGCGCCTCGGTCTCCACGCCCTCGGCAATGACGTGCAGGCCCAGGCTGGTGCCCAGCGCGACGATGGTGCGGGCGATGGTGGCGTCGTTGGGGTCGGTGAGCACGTCGCGCACGAAGCCCTGGTCGATCTTGAGCTGGTCCAGCGGCAGGCGCTTGAGGTACGACAGCGACGAGTAGCCGGTGCCGAAGTCGTCGAGCGAGAAGCCCACGCCGTAGCCCTTGAGCTGCGCCATCTTGGCGATGGTGTCCTCCACGTCCTGCAGCAGCAGCCCCTCGGTCAGCTCCAGCTTGAGGTGGCGCGCGTCGGCGCCCGAGCCCGCCAGCGCCGCCAGCACCTGCGACACGAACGCCGCCTGGTGGAACTGGCGCGGGCTGACGTTGACGGCCAGCGTCAGGTGCGCCAGCGCGGGCTGGCGCGCCCAGGCGGCGAGCTGGCGGCAGGCCGCCTGCAGCACCCATTCGCCCAGCGGCAGGATCAGGCCGGTTTCCTCGGCCAGCGGCACGAAGGCAGCGGGCGAGACGAAGCCGTCGCGCGGGTGGCGCCAGCGCAGTAGGCACTCGCAGCCGGTGATGCGGCCGCGGTCCATCTGCGCCTGGTAGAACAGCTCGAACTGGCCCTGCTCCAGGCCCGCGCGCATGTCCAGCTCCAGCGCGGCGCGGGCATGCACCACGGCCTGGATGCGCGGGTCGTAGAACTGCAGCGTGTCGCGCCCGGCGGCCTTGGCCTGGTACATGGCGACGTCGGCGCGCTTGAGCAGGTCGTCCACGCTCTCGCCCAGCCCGCGGAAGATGGCCGCGCCCATGCTCACGCTGGCGTGCCAGGGCTCGCCGCCGAGCATGTAGGGCGCGCGCAGCGCCGCCTGGATGCGCTGCGCCACCTCCTGCGCCTGCACGGCGGCGTCGGCGGCATTGTCCGCCAGCGACTCCAGCACCACCACGAATTCATCGTCGCCGTGGCGTGCCACGGTGTGTTCCTCGTGCGTGCAGGCGCGCAGGCGCTCGGCCACCTGGCGCAGCAGCATGTCGCCCCAGTCGTGGCCGCGCGTTTCGTTGATGGTCTTGAAATGGTCCAGGTCGAGCATCAGCAGCGCGCCGCTGCGCCCCGACTGCGCGCTCGTCGCCATGGCCTGGCGCACCTGGTCGAGCAGCATGCGCCGGTTGGGCAGGCCGGTCAGGGGGTCGTAGTAGGCCAGGTAGGTGGCCTCTTCCTCGGCGGCCTTGCGCTCGCTCAGGTCCTCGAAGAACACCAGGTGGTCCGGCCCGAGCAGCACGCCCGAGATGTCCACGGTGCGGCACTGCCCGTCGCGGCAGGTGATGTCGTACTCGCCCGCGCGGATGCAGCCGTCGCCCTG
Source organism: Acidovorax sp. YS12 (assembly GCA_021496925.1). Lineage (NCBI taxonomy): Bacteria > Pseudomonadati > Pseudomonadota > Betaproteobacteria > Burkholderiales > Comamonadaceae > Acidovorax > Acidovorax sp. YS12. The sequence goes on along the minus strand of CP053915.1, from coordinate 615,115 downwards.
GCGCGCGGTGTCGCACAGCGCGTCCCAATGGCGGCGCGTGCGCTCGCGCATCTGCGCGTCGGGGTAGGCGCGCTCCCACCAGCGCTGCGTGCCGCCCACGTCCTGCTCGGTGTAGCCGGTGATCTGCACGAAGCTGCGGTTGCGGAACACGATGCGCTCGCCTCCCTGCACCAGCAGCACGCCCACGGGCAGGTGGTCGAGGATGTTGCGCAGGTTGCGCTCGCTCTCGCGCAGCTGGTCCTGCATGCGGCGGCGCCCGGTGATGTCCTGGATCACGCTGACGTTGTAGACCGGCGCCTCGCCGGGCCGCCAGATGGGCGAGACGGTGAGATCGACCCAGACCGTGTCGCCGCCCTTGCGCAGCAGGCGCTTTTCCATGTGGAAGGCGGTGATGTCGCCTGCCTTCAGGCGCGCGAGCTGCGCCAGGTTGGCGGCGTGGTCGTCGGGGTGGGACAGGCTGTGCACGTCGCGCTGCAGCAGTTCCTCGGCGCTGTAGCCAATGATGTCGCAGTAGCGCTGGTTCACGCGCAGGATCTGGCCCGTGTCCACGCGCGTGAGCGACACGCCCACCGCCGCCTGGTTGAACACCGCGCGAAAGCGCTGCTCGCTCTGCTCCAGGGCCTCGTTGGAGGATTGCGCCTCGCCCAGCGCCAGCGCGCGCTGGCGCACCAGCAGGCTGGCCAGCACGGCCAGCAGCAGCGTCAGCGCCACGCCCGCGCTGCCCATCCACCAGGGCAACTGGCGCTCCACGCCCGAGAGCATGGAGCGCGTGGGCACGAAGGTCAGGCGCCAGCGCCGGTCATGCACCTGCAGCACGCGCAGCTCGCGCGCGGCCGAGGCCTCGGGCCAGGCGCCGAACTGGCCCAGCAGCGCCAGCGCGGGCGCGGCGCTGCCGGCCACGCTGCCCACGTCTTCGAGCCGCAGCGCCACGCCGTTGAAGAAGCCCGCCGACGCAATGGCATCGAGCATGGCGCTGACCCGCACGGAAACACCCACCGAGCCGACGAAGCCCGCGCCCGCATCCGCCGCGAAGAGGGGCTGGCGCAGGATGAAGCCCAGGCGCTGCTCCTTCTCCTGCAGCAGCTCGAACGGCGCCGACACCGTGGCCTGCCCCGTGGCCCGCCCTGCCACCACGGCCGCCAGGTTGGCGGGCTGCGAGCCGATGTCCAGCCCCCAGATGCGCTCGTTGCCCTCCCAGGGCCAGAGGTATTCGATGACGTAGTGGTCCGGGCCGTCCGTGAGCCGGTGCAGTATCTCCTGCTGGGCGCGCTCGCCCGTGCGTCCCTGGGCGCGCAGGCGCTGCGCGAACGCGGGCAGCCCTTGCGTGGGCACCCAGCGGGAGAAGTTGAGGTTGCGGATCTCGGGGTAGCGCTGGCGTATCGCACGCTCGGCTGCCACGCGCTCGAAATCCCGGTAGCCCAGGCCCGGGTTCACCAGGAACAGGTCGCGCATGCCCGAGACGATCTCGGTATAGGCGACGATGCGCTGCTCGATGGCGTTGGCCGACGAGCGCACCTCCTCGGTGAAGCGCACGCTGGCGATGGCCTCGCTGGCGCTGCGCTGCTGCTGCACCAGCGCATGGGTCAGCGCCAGGCCCACCAGCGCCACCACGATGCCCGGTATCCAGGATCTGAATGCAGAAGATGCCGTCGCGCCCATGCCGTGAACCACTCCCCGGTTGGTCTTCGTCCTTGCTGTCGCCTTGGTACTGGGAACCGAGAATAGCGTGCTTCGCGCCGCAGCGCGTGGGTAGCTACCCTGCCATCAGGCCGCCGCGCGCTGGCGCATCACCCGGTACGCCACAGCCAGAAGCACGAACCATGCCGGCGTGGCCAGCAGCGCCTGGCGCGTGTCGGCCTCCAGCGTCAGCAGCACCAGGATGCCTGCGAAGAACGCCAGGCAGGCCCAGCACATGGCCACGCCGCCGGGCATCTTGTAGCGCGACGCCGCATGCAGCACCGGGCGCTGGCGGCGGTAGGCGATGTACGACAGCAGGATCAGCGACCACACGAACATGAACAGGATGGCCGACACCGTGGTGACCAGCGTGAAGGCCTGCACCAGATCGGGGATCACCCACATCAGGAACGCCCCGCCCAGCAGGCAGGCGCACGAGAAGAGCAGCCCGCGCGAGGGCACGCTGGCGCGCGAGAGCTGGTGGAAGGCGCGCGGCGCGTCGCCCTTGAGCGCCAGGCCGTAGAGCATGCGGCTGGTGGAAAAGACCCCGCTGTTGGCCGAAGAGGCCGCCGAGGTCAGCACCACGAAGTTGATGATGCCCGCCGCCGCCGGCAGCCCGGCGAGCACGAACAGCTCGACGAACGGGCTCTTGTGCGGCACCACGTCGCGCCAGGGCGTGACGGCCATGATGGCCAGCAGCGCGCACACGTAGAACACGATGATGCGCACCGGAATGGAATTGATGGCGCGCGGCAGCGTGCGCTCGGGGTCCTTGGCCTCGGCGGCGGTGGTGCCCACCAGCTCGATGCCGACGAAGGCGAACACCGCGATCTGGAACCCGGCGAAGAAGCCCATGGCCCCGTGCGGGAACATGCCGCCGTCGTTCCACAGGTTCGCCAGGCTGGCCTGGCGCCCCGTGGGCGCGGTGAAGCCCGTGGCCACCATGTACAGGCCCGTGCCCACCAGCGTGACGATGGCGACAATCTTGATCATGGCGAACCAGAACTCGATCTCGCCGAACAGCTTCACCGTGAGCAGGTTCAGCGCCAGCAGCAGGCCGACGCAGGCGATGGCCGGCGCCCATTGCGGCACGCCGGGAAACCAGAACTGCGCGTAGGCCGAGATGGCGATCACGTCGGCGATGCCGGTGATGATCCAGCAGAACCAGTAGGTCCAGCCGGTGAAGAAACCGGCCCAGGGGCCGAGCAGGTCGTCGGAGAAGTCGATGAACGAGCGGTACTGCAGGTTCGACAGCAGCAGCTCGCCCATGGCGCGCATCACGAAGAACAGCATCACGCCGATGATGGCGTAGACGAACACGATGGACGGCCCGGCCAGGCTGATGGTCTTGCCCGAGCCCATGAACAGGCCCGTGCCGATGGCGCCGCCGATGGCGATGAGCTGGATGTGGCGGTTGGTGAGGTTGCGCTGCAGGTCGTCTTGGCCGTGCGTGCGCCTTGCGTCGGAGGGGACCTTGTGGGTCATGGCAAAGGCTCTCGTAGATGGAAATGAACAGGCGCCCGTTCCTGGCGGCGAACACCGGCGAAACGAGCAAGGGGCGAGCATAAACCAGGGAAAACCCTGAACGACATGCGCCACGGCCCCGCCGCCCTCCCGTCCCTTCAGGCCATGTCAACGCAATCCCACGAACCATTTCCTCGAGGTACTTGGGTGGCGCCTGGCCATCTTGGGCAGCTCAGACACGGACTGGGTGCGCAAAACCTCCAGGGCACGCGCCTCATCGGGCACGAGCCACGTCTCGGCGGACCGGGTGTTCAGTATGAAATACCCTGCGGAGATTTCCTTGCTATTGCCCCGGACGATTTTTCCCATGGCACAAACGACAGCATCCCCCTTCCAGCCGAACTCATTGCACCAATACTCAACACCACCATCCTGCATTCCAAAGTACATATAAAGCCACTGCCCTGATGGATTGCGTATGAATCCATAATAACCACCATTGGAATCAAACGTATAACCATTTTGCAATGGCGTCATCAAAAGAGGCGCATCGCCGCATCCCATCAATAAACTAGCAGCGAACACACCAGCAAGAATCCTGGCTTTCATCCCATGCTCCATGCAATTGCAACACCAACCACACCCGTTTCAACTCCCAAGCCGCACCTGATAGATAGGCACGCCGCTCTCGGGATTCTCCCGGACAAAATCAAAACCCTCAAAGAAATGATGGTCCTGGCTTGACAAATCATCAAAAGCAGCAACATGAAATTCGTAAAGCAACTCGATATAGGTCGGCCGTTTTTGGAAGCGCAGAAAAACGGTTTTCTTCAAGGGATGCCAGTCACCACCCACCTCCTCGCGCACCCAGATGGTGTACTCGACATCCAGGCTCTGACCGGAGAATTTCCTTATCAGCGCTTTCTCATCGAAATAAACGCCTACGTCCTCTGCATACGCACGAAGCGCCTCTACATACTGGCTCATTCTTGGAGGAACGGGCTCCGCCAACGACCATGCAAGCTCATCCAGCACAAGCGCCTCCGATTCAGTCATTCAAGCACGCCTCCTGCCCCTCCGTTTTGCCTTGTCGCGTCGATTCAATGCGCCCAGCATCGGCACCATGCATACCAAAGCATCAACACAGTGCCCGTCACGAAAGCAGCCACAGGCTACAGCAGCCACAAGAACCAGCCCAACTGATAAACGCAAAAAACAGGACAAATGGCGCCGCCATACTGCAACCCAAGGGAAGCCCCGGCTACGCCATACATCAACATGGCGGTTTTCAAAATGGAAGCATGTGAAACGGCCATCGCTGAAACCAATGTCCAGAAACCACGCACTTTATCCCACGCTGGCGATGCGGCCAAAAGTGCTGCCAGCGCCCATCCATCAAGCGCTGGCAGCTATCAAATTTCAAGCACCGAGCTGCCCCAGCCAGATACCGCCCAGCAAGACCGCCGTCACCGGGCGGAGGAACCCAGCAGTGCCACCACGCCCAGCTCCAGACGCGCGATACCCCGACAGGACTTACTCATCGAGGAATTTGCTTGAAACGACGCTGAATCACGCCCCGCCGGCGGAACGGCGCGCGGCCAGCAGGCCGGCACCGGCGGCACCCAGCAGCGCGGCGCACACGCGGTTGAACCACTGGCGGCGCCGGGGCGCAGCGAACCAGCGGCGCAGGTGGCTGCCGATGGCGGCGTAGGCCGCGATCGCCACCCACTCCAGCAGCAGGAACCACGCGCCCAGCTCGGCAAACTGCGCCATGGCGGGCGCCGTGGCGTCGATGAACTGCGGCAGGAAGGCGGTGAAGATCAGGATCGCCTTGGGGTTGCCCGCCGCCACCCAGAACTCCTGCCGCGCCAGGCCCCAGCGCGTGCGGCGGCAGGCCACGGGTGCCTCGGCTTCGGCGGGCGCCGCGCGCCACAGTTGCAGCGCGAGATAGAACAGGTACAGCGCGCCCGCCACCTTGATGGCCAGGAACAGCGCCCCGGACGCCTGCAGCACCACCGCCAGCCCGGTGGCCGCGATGGCGATCATCGCGGCGAAGGCCAGCAGCCGCCCTGCCCCGGCCAGGCAGGCCACGCCAAAGCCATGGCGCGTGGCGTTCGACACCGACAGCAGGTTGTTCGGCCCCGGCGCCATGTTCAGGGCGAAGCAGGCGGGCAGGAAAAGCAGCAGGGTTTCGGTTTTCATCGCGGCGGGCGTCTCCAAAGCCGTGCACTGTAATGGAGGCGGTCACCCGGGCATCAGCCGCCCGGCTTCCTGCTGCCCCACTTCCTTCAGGAACCCCCACACGGCCTGCATGCGCGCCAGGTGCTTGGCCTCGCCGGGCATGCTCATCCAGAAAGTGCGGGTGAAGCGCGCCTCCTGCGGCAGCACGCGCGCCAGGATGGGGTCGCGGTCGGCCAGAAACGCGGGCAGCACCGCCAGGCCCGCGCCCGCGCGCACGGCCTCGTACTGGGCGCTCACGCTGGTGCTGCGCAGCGCGAAGCGCTCGGGCGGGTAGAGCTGGTCGATGAACTGCAGCTCCTTGGTGAACAGCAGGTCGTCCACGTAGCTGATGAAGTCATGGTGGCGCAGGTCCTCGCGGCGCGTGACCAGGGGGCGGCGCGCCAGGTACTCGCGCTGGCCGTACAGGTGCAGGCTGTAGTCGGCCAGCTTGGTGACGATGACCGCGCCGCGCTTGGGCCGCTCCAGCGAGATGACGATGTCCGCCTCGCGCCGCGACAGGTGCAGCAGGCGCGGCAGCGCCAGCAGATCGATGGACAGTTGCGGGTAGCGCTGCGTGAGCTGCGCCAGGTGCTGCGCCAGGATCAGCGTGCCGAAGCCCTCGGTCACGCCCACGCGCACCAGGCCCGAGGGGCCGCCGCCCGGCACGGGCGTGGCGCGCTCCACGCCGAGCGCGGCGGCCTCCATGGCCTCGACGGCGGGCAGCAGGTGGCGGCCCGCTTCGGTCAGGCGGTGGCCCGCGGCCTCGCGCGCGAACAGCGCGCCGCCAAGCTGCTTTTCCAGCGCCTGGATGCGCCGCGCCACGGTGGTGTGCTCCACGCCCAGGCGGCGCGCGGCGGCGGCCAGGGTGCTGGCGCGGGCGAGTTCGAGGAAGTAGCGCAGGTGGTCCCAGTCCATGCATGCCTCTTTGTGCAAATTTGCAAAGCCAAGGTGCAAGTTTAGCTATTGCATGATGAATTTCGCACACATACCATGGACGCCGATCGTTTCAACCACCTACCAAGGAGACACGCACCATGGGCGCACCCATTCCTACCGTCAAGCTGCTGATCAACGGCCAGTTCGTCGAATCCCAGACCACCCAGTGGCGCGACGTGGTCAACCCCGCCACGCAGGAAGTGCTGGCGCGCGTGCCCTTCGCCACGCCCGATGAGATCAACGCCGCCGTGGCGAATGCCAAGGAAGCGTTCAAGACCTGGAAGAAGACGCCCATCGGCGCGCGCGCGCGCATCTTCCTGAAGCTGCAGCAGCTCATCCGCGAGAACATGAAGGAACTGGCCGCGCTGCTGACCGCCGAGCAGGGCAAGACCCTGCCCGACGCCGAGGGCGACGTGTTCCGCGGCCTGGAGGTGGTGGAGCACGCCAGCGCCATCGGCAACCTGCAGCTCGGCGAGCTGGCCAACAACGTGGCCAACGGCGTCGACACCTACACCGTGCTGCAGCCGCTGGGCGTGTGCGCGGGCATCACGCCGTTCAACTTCCCGGCCATGATCCCGCTGTGGATGTTCCCCATGGCCATCGCCACGGGCAACACCTTCGTGCTCAAGCCCTCGGAGCAGGACCCCATCGTCACCATGCGCCTGTGCGAACTGGCGCTGGAAGCCGGCGTGCCCCCGGGCGTGCTGAACGTGATCCACGGCGGCGAGGACGCCGTGAACGCCATCTGCGACCACCCGGACATCAAGGCCATCAGCTTCGTCGGCTCCACCCGCGTGGGCACGCACGTGTACAACCGCGCCAGCCTCAACGGCAAGCGCGTGCAGTGCATGATGGGCGCGAAGAACCACGCCATCGTGCTGCCCGACGCGAACAAGGAGCAGACGCTCAACGCCATCGCCGGCGCCTCCTTCGGCGCAGCGGGCCAGCGCTGCATGGCGCTGCCGGTGGTGATGCTGGTGGGCGAGGCGCAGCAGTGGCTGCCCGACCTGGTGGCCAAGGCCCAGTCGCTGAAGGTCAGCGGCGGCACCGAGCCCGGCACCGACGTGGGCCCGGTGATCTCGTGCGCCGCGCTGTCGCGCATCGAGGGCCTGATCGAGCGCGGCGTGGCCGAGGGCGCCACGCTGGCGCTGGACGGCCGCAAGCCCAGCGTGCCCGGCTATGAGAAGGGCAACTTCGTCGGCCCGACGATCTTCAGCGACGTCAAGCCCGGCATGAGCATCTACGACCAGGAAATCTTCGGCCCCGTGCTGTGCGTGGTCGGCGCCGCCACGCTGGACGAAGCCATCGAATTCATCAACGCCAACCCCAACGGCAACGGCACCGCCGTGTTCACGCAGTCGGGCGCGGCGGCGCGCAAGTTCCAGGAGGAGATCGATGTGGGCCAGGTCGGCATCAACGTGCCTGTGCCCGTGCCCGTGCCGCTGTTCTCGTTCACCGGCAGCCGCGCCTCCAAGCTCGGCGACCTGGGCCCCTACGGCAAGCAGGTGGTGCTGTTCTACACGCAGACCAAGACGGTGACGGCGCGCTGGTTCGACGACAGCACCGCCAGCCATGGCGTGAACACCACCATCAGTCTGAAGTAAGGCGCCCGGCTGGCCTGCCGCACGGAGGCCAGCCTTTTTTGAAAAAATATGCTGCCAGCCCTTGTCCAGCAAGCGCTGGAAGCTATCAAAACAAAAGCAGGAGACACTGCCCGTGGACTTTGAACTGACCGAAGACCAGCGCGCCTTTGCCGACACGGCACGCCAATTCGCCCAGGCGGAGCTGGCCCCCCACGCCGCCGAGTGGGACGCCCAGGGCACCTTCCCGCGCGAGGCTATTCGCCGTGCGGGCGAGCTGGGCTTTTGCGGCCTGTACGCGCCCGAGAATGCCGGCGGCCTGGCCCTGCCCCGGCTCGACGCCACGCTGGTGTTCGAGGAACTGGCCGCCGTCGATCCCAGCACCACCGCTTTCATCACCATCCACAACATGGCGACCTGGATGCTTGGCACCTGGGCCACCGATGAAGTGCGCGCCGAATGGGGTGAGCAACTCACTAGCGGGCAGAAGCTGGCCAGCTACTGCCTGACCGAACCCGGCAGCGGCTCCGACGCCGCCTCCATCAAGACCCGTGCCGAACAGGCCGGGCACGAATACGTGATCAACGGCAGCAAGGCCTTCATCAGCGGCGCGGGCAGTACCGACGTGCTGGTGCTGATGGCGCGCACGGGCGACGCCCAGTCGGGCGCGGGCGGCATCAGCGCCTTCGCCGTGCCGGCGAACCTGCCCGGCATCCACTACGGCAAGAAGGAAGAAAAAATGGGCTGGAACAGCCAGCCCACACGCCAGATCAGCTTCGACAACGTACGCATTCCCGCCAGCCACCTGCTGGGCCGCGAAGGCGAGGGCTTCAAGATCGCCATGAAGGGCCTGGACGGCGGGCGCATCAACATCGCCACCTGCTCGGTCGGCGCTGCGCAAGGCGCGCTCGGCCACGCGCAGCGCTACATGCACGAGCGCAAGCAGTTCGGCAAGGCGCTGGCGAGCTTCCAGGCGCTGCAGTTCAAGCTGGCCGATATGGCGACCGAACTCGTCGCCGCACGCCAGATGGTGCGCCTGGCCGCCAGCAAGCTGGACGCTGGTGCCCCCGACGCCAGCACCTACTGCGCCATGGCCAAGCGCTTCGCCACCGACGCGGGCTTCACCGTGGTCAACGAGGCGCTGCAGTTGCACGGCGGCTACGGCTACATCCGCGAATACCCGCTGGAGCGCCTGCTGCGCGACGCGCGCGTGCACCAGATCCTCGAAGGGACGAACGAGATCATGCGCGTCATCATCGGGCGGCGCATGCTCGACGGCGATGCGCCGGACGTGATCCGTTAGCGAAACAATAGCTACCAGCGCTTGCTGGACAAGCCCTGGAGGCCTATTTTCCTCATGCCCGCCCGCCCCGTCATGCCAGAAACCCTGCAGCTCATCGCCGCCGTGCAAGACGCACTGGCAGAGCGCCTGGGCGCGCGGGCCACGGTGGAGGAACGGCCGCTGTTCGGCTGCCACGCCTTCATGGTGGACGGCAAGCTGTGCCTGGCCGTCAAGGGCGAAGACCTGCTGGTGCGCCTGCCGCCCGCGCAGCACGCCGCCGTGGCCGAGCAGCCCGGCGTGCGCGAGCTGGACCCGCGCGGCGGCATGCCCGGCTACTTCTGGGTCGAACCCTCGGGCTACGCCACGCGCGCGCAGTGGCAGCACTGGGTGGACACCGCCCTCGCCTACAACCCGCAGGCCAAGGCAACGCCGCGGCGGCGCAAGGAGCGCGCCGCATGATTTTCAGTGTTTTTAGCCTCTATCGCTTACCAGTCAAGCGCGAGCAGCTATCAAAACCGTAGTTTCTTTTCACACACCACAGGAGACAGCACCATGCAAATCGCATTCATCGGCCTGGGCAACATGGGCGCCCCCATGGCCATCAACCTGGTCAAGGCCGGCCACAGCGTCAAGGCCTTCGACCTGAGCCAGGACGCCGTGGCCAAAGTGGTCGCCGAAGGCGGCCAGGCCGCGGCCAGCGCGCAAGCTGCCGTGCAAGGCGCCGAGGCGGTCGTCACCATGCTGCCCGCCAGCCAGCACGTGGAGGGCCTGTTCCTCGGCCGCGACGGCCAGCCCGGCCTGCTGTCCAGCATCGCCAAGGGCGCGCTGGTCATCGACAGCTCGACCATCGCCGCCGCCACCAGCCAGAAGGTGGCCAAGGCTGCCGAAGCGGCGGGCATCGCCTTCATCGACGCGCCCGTCTCCGGCGGCACCGGCGGCGCCATTGCCGGCACCCTCACCTTCATGGTAGGCGGCAGCAGCGCCGACCTGGAGCGCGCGCGCCCGCTGCTGGAAAAGATGGGTGCCAACATCTTCCACGCGGGCAGCGTGGGCGCGGGCCAGACGGCCAAGATCTGCAACAACATGCTGCTGGGCATCCTCATGGCCGGCACCAGCGAAGCCATCGCCCTGGGCGTGGCCAACGGCCTCGACCCCAAGGTGCTGAGCGAGATCATGCGCCGCAGCTCCGGCGGCAACTGGGCGCTGGAGAAGTACAACCCCTTCCCCGGCGTGCACGAGAACGCCCCCGCCAGCAAGGGCTATGCGGGCGGCTTCGGCACCGACCTGATGCTCAAGGACCTGGGCCTGGCGCAGGAAAACGCCATGGCCGTGAAAGCCGCCACGCCGCTGGGCGGGCTGGCGCGCGCGATCTACGCGGCGCACAGCATCGCCGGGCACGGGGGGGAGGATTTCTCCGGCGTGATCAAGATGCTGCAGAAAAAAGGGTGATCTGCGGGGGGCGGGGCTTGTGGCGCGCTGCGGCCCTTCATGGCAAAAACTCATCCATGAGTTTCTCCACCGCAGCCGCTTGCAGAACGTCCCGCCGCCGCTTGAGCGCATCCCGGTCGCGCTGATCCGCCAGCCAGCGCTTGAATGCCACGAAAGTGCCTGGCGCCACCGTGTTCATGCGCGCCATGGTGCCATTGGTCGCCACGACGACGGCGGAAAATCCCGGCGCGTCCAGCAGCACGTTGGCGCGGCGCGCCTGGGCCACCCAGAAATCGTCATCCTCGCCGCTGAGCTTGATAGGGTGCGGATCGTCTTCCACCTGCTCGCGGCGAATGATGTCCACCTCGAAGCCATCCTTGTTCACGGCGGTGTACTGCTGGCTCCTGCGCATGCGGAAGGTGCCGTCCACCTTCTTCAGTACCCCGAGCATGGAACTGTCCACCCGCGCGAGCTGGGTGGCGAACTGGATGCGCTTGCGCGTGTCCCACAGCAGGTCGGTGTCGCGCGTGGCCAGCGCATCGGCGTCCAGACGCACGCCGGCCGCGGCCTCGTAGGCATACAGAGCGTGCGTGCCCACCACGCGGAAGTGCGGGCTGAGCTGTGTGTCGGCCAGACGCGCCAGCAAGCTCACCACCAGCGGCTCCACCCGGCCCACGCGCAGGGCGCGGTTCAGGCGCCGGTGCTGGTCGAGCGCGGCCTTCAGGCCCGCCATGCGCTCCGCGCTTTCCTGCTTGCGCTGCATGAAACGGTCATAGATGGCCTGGTTCTCGGGGGACTGCGGCCCCAGGCTGGTTTGTGCCCCGGCAGGGGTCGTGCGCACGAGATAGCGCGCCTCGGGCGCGGACGGCGGGCCCGCGTGCCAGTACATGCCGCCGCGCACCTGGGCCGCGTCCTGCTGCGCTTCTTCCCACGCCTCGAAGACGGCAACGGCATCAATGTACTGGCGGGCTGCTGCGGGGCTGATTTCTTGCATTTCGGTATTTTTTAAAGTTTCCAATTTTTATACCGAAACTCTTTTCAATACAACAAGTTATAAAAACAAAAAGACACCCTTCATGAAGTCGCTCCACCATGCGGCGCGACCGCCTCGGGCCTTGCGCTGGGGCAAGCCCTGATGCGCCAATGGGATCCAGCCCCCGCATCTGCGCGTATATTGCTCCACGCCGCCGCGGGCGCTCCATGGCATGGGCCGCCGCACCAGGCATCGAATGGCCTCCAGCCCTTGCCAGGCAAGCGCTGGCAGCTATCAAAACCGAATTCCCAACCACTCCTTTGCATAGCGATGACAGCTTCTACCTCCTTCGCCCCCATGCCTGACGCTGCCGGTTTCTTTGGCCCCTACGGTGGCCAGTTGGTGCCGCCGCACCTCAAGCAGGCCATGGACGACATCAACGCCGCCTATGCCGAAATCACCCAGCGCCAGGATTTCCAGGACGAGCTGGCACAGCTGTTCGCCGACTACGTGGGCCGGCCCAGCCCCATCTTCCACGCCCGGCGCCTGTCGGCGCAGCTCGGCGGCGCGCAAATCCACCTCAAGCGCGAGGACCTGAACCACACCGGCGCGCACAAGATCAACCACTGCCTGGGCGAGGCGCTGCTGGCCAGGTTCATGGGCAAGAAGAAGGTGATCGCCGAAACCGGCGCCGGCCAGCACGGTGTGGCCCTGGCCACGGCCTGCGCGCTGGTGGGCATTCCGTGCGAGATCCACATGGGCCAGGTGGACATCGAGAAGGAACACCCCAACGTCACCAAGATGCGCATCCTCGGCTGCAAGCTGGTGGCGGTGACGCGCGGCGCCGCCACGCTGAAGGAAGCCGTGGACAGCGCCTTCGAGGAATACCTGACCAACCCGACCGACTACCTCTACGCCATCGGCTCGGTGGTCGGCCCGCACCCGTTCCCGATGATGGTGCGCGACTTCCAGAGCATCATCGGCCGCGAGGCGCGCGAGCAGTTCCAGGCCAGGCATGGCCGCCTGCCGGACTACGTGACGGCCTGCGTGGGCGGCGGCTCGAACGCCATGGGCATGTTCACCGCCTTCCTGAATGACGCGGACGTGAAGCTGGTGGGCGTGGAGCCCTCGGGCGAAGGCACGGACAAGCCCGGGCGCCACGCCGCCACGCTCACCATGGGCAAGCCCGGCGAGATCCACGGCATGAAGTGCTACGTGCTGGAAGACGCCCCGGGCGTGCCCGCCGCGGTGCACAGCATCGCCTCGGGCCTGGACTACCCCGGCGTGGGGCCGCAGCACAGCTACCTCAAGGACATCGGCCGCGTGCAGTACGAATCGGTGACCGACAAGGAGTGCCTGGACGCCTTCATGCAGCTCTCGCGCGTGGAAGGCATCATCCCCGCGCTGGAGAGCGCCCACGCCGTAGCCTGGGCCATGCGCGTAGCGCCCACGCTGCGCCCGGACCAGCACATCCTGGTGAACCTCTCGGGCCGGGGCGACAAGGACGCCGACTACGTGGCCAAGGTGCTCGGCATCTGAACACGCCCCCCGCCGCGCAGCGCAGGGGGCACTGAACCACGGGCAGGAGCAGGCCCGCGCTGCATACCGCGTGCAGCGCGGGCCTTTTCGCCTCCAATATGCAAGACAAGCGCCCTGCCCGGCCCTATGGCCCTACGGCCCTACGGCCGGGACGCCCGCTTAGCTGCGCAAGGGCAAGTCGCTCAAGGGCATTGCCGCGCGCACCAGCCTGCGCCGGATATGGGTGCACGGCGTGGACCAGGACCTGCTCCATGGCCTGTGCGCGCTGCCCAACCTGGAGGTGCTGTTCATGGAGAAGGTCACAGCGCAGGATCTCTCCCTGCTGCAGGACGCAAAGGCCCTCAGGCACCTCTCGCTGGACGGCGTGCCCGCCATCGGCCACCTGTCCTGGCTCGGTGAGCGGCGAACGCTGGAGGTGCTGTCTCTCGAGAACTGGCCCCTGCTGCATGACATCACCGCGTTGGCGGCGCAGACCCAGTTGCGGGGACTCGCGCGCGACGGAGGGACCTGGACGCCCCTGCAACTGGATTCGCTGACGCCGCTGGCCGGACTCGATCGGTTGCAGTGCCTGTCGCCCATCAACTGCCAGGTGCCAGACAAGTCCCTCGCGCCCCTCCAACGTCTCGGGCAGTTGCGTGCATTGCACTGCGGGCAGAACTTTTCGCAGGATCAGTTTCTGGCGCTGCGTGCGGCCCAACCCGAGATCCGCTGCGATTGGTTCGACCACTCCGCCTAGCTGCCGAGCTGACCCTGGACGATGGAACTGCCATAGAGGGCTGCTGCCCAGGTGCTCAGCATGGCGCCGACCCGTCATTGAATATAATGCGACGCATTCCCATTCACGCCGGTGCTCACGCCTCCACGCCCAGCGTTCCCTGGAGGGTTCATGCCGACGACCGGAATCGCACTGCAGCAGAGCATCGAGAGCTTCTACGCCGATCACCATGGCTGGCTGAAGGCTTGGTTGCGGCGGCGCCTGGGCAACTCCTTCGACGCCGCCGACCTGGCGCACGACACCTTCCTGCGGCTGCTGCGCCGCGATGACCTTCCTGCCATCCGTGAACCCAGGGCCTTGCTGACCACCGTGGCGCAGGGGGTGGTGTCCAACTTCCATCGCCACCGCCGGGTTGAAGAAGCCTATCTCGCCACCCTGGCATCCCTGCCCGAGCCCACGGCACCCAGCCCCGAGACCCGCGCCATATTGCTGGAGACCCTGGTCGAACTGGACCGCCGGCTCGACGCGCTCGACGTCCCCGTGCGCAAGGCCTTCCTGCTCTCGCAACTGGATGGCATGAAGCAGGCGGACATCGCCATCGAGCTGAACCTCTCGCTCGCCACGGTGCAACGTCACATCGCGAAAGCGGCGCGCATGTGCTTCTTCGGCCTGGACGTCTGAAACCCTCCTGGGCCTCCCAAATGTCCCCATCCGACGTTTCCCCTACCCTCCTGCCGGCGCTGCAGGGGCCGGCCCTTCCCGAGGAGGTCTGCACCCAGGCGGTGGAATGGATGGTGGCCCTGCAAGCCCCGGGCGCGAACGAGGCGACCCAGCAAGCCTGGCAGCACTGGCGCACGTCGCATGCCGACCATGAACGCGCCTGGCGGCACATCGAATCGTTTTCGGCCCAGTTGCGTGGGCTGGATGCGCCCCTCGTGCACGGCACGCTGGAACGGGGCGAAGCGGCATCGCGCCAGCGGCGCCGCGCCATCCGCTACCTGGCCGTGGCCCTGTTCACCGGCAGCGGAGCCTGGCTGGCCCGCGACCCGCTGCACACGGGATGGCAAGACTGGACTGCCGACCACCGCACCCGCACCGGCGAACGCCGCACGGTCACGCTGGCCGATGCCACCCGCATCGATCTGGACACGGCCAGCGCCATTGCCGTGCGCTTTTCTCCGCGAGCGCGCCTGGTCGAACTGCTGCACGGGCAGATCCTGATCACGACCGGCGCCGATGCCACCGGTGACACGGCAGCGCCCTTCTGGCCGTTCCTGGTGGACACGCCCGATGGCCGGTTGCGCGCCCTGGGCACCCGCTTCTCGGTGCGCCGATACGGCAGCGAGACCCACCTGGCCGTCTTCGACGGTGCGGTGGAAATCCAACCGGCCCTTGCGCCCTCTGGGACCCGCGTCCTGCGCGCTGGGGAACAAACCCGCTTTGACCGCCTGGAGATCACCCCCACACAGCCGTTGACCGCAGGGGAGCCAGCCTGGGCAAAAGGCATGTTCGTCGCCCGCGACATGCCCCTGGCGGAATTCGTCGCCGAGCTGGAGCGCTACCGGCCGGGCCGCGTGGCTTGTGCCCCCGGGATCGCCCACCTGAAGGTCTCGGGCATCTATCCGCTGGACGACACGGACCGGGTGATCGACATGCTGCTGCGCACGCAGCCTGTCGAAGCCCGAACGATGACGCGGTTTTGGATCACCCTCAGACCACGTGGCACCTGAGCATGGCTGGACCGGAGAAAAATTTGAGCGGACGTTGAGGTGTTTTTCTTTCTCGCGTGGCATGTCCTTGAGAAGCCACATTTTTATCGGGAAAGGACACCCTCCATGCAGAAACACCGCCGCCGCGCCGTGCACACCTTCCAGCGGCATGCCGCCTCCCTGGCCGCCAGCCAGGCACTGATGCTTGCCACGCTGGGCACGGCCCTGCTGGCCGCCCCCAGCGCCGCACAGGTCCCGGCAAGCGCCAAAACCTACGCCATCCCGGCTGGAACACTGGAAGGCGTGCTGACCCGCTTTGCGCTGGAAAGCGGACTGATGCTGTCCTACCGCTCGGAGGACATCACGGGCAAGCACAGCCCGGGCCTGACGGGCCGCCACGAGGCCGCCGACGCCTTGAAGCGGATTCTCGCGGACACCAGTTTGGCCGCCACTCCCCAGCCCAACGGGGGCTACGTGCTGCGCGCCGCTCCAGCCGTTGCTCCACCAGGCGGGCAAGACGGTGTCCAGACACTGCCCTTGGTCAGGGTCACCGCCACGCAGGAAGCAGAAACGGCATCGGGGCCGGTGCATGGATTCGTCGCGCGGCGCAGTGCCACGGGCATGAAGACCGACACAGCCTTGATCGAGGTGCCGCAGTCCGTTTCGGTCATCGGCCGGGACGAATTGGACGCGCGCGGTGCGCAAAGCGTGATGGAGGCGCTGCGCTACGTGCCCGGTGTGACGGTCGACAGCTATGGCGTGGAAACCCGCGGCAGCGAATGGGCGCTGATGCGCGGCTTCGACTCCAACGCCACCAGCGCCCTGGTCGATGGCATCCGCCTGGCGCGCAGCACCTGGATCAACTTTCAGACCGAGGCCTATGGGATTGAACGCATTGAGGTGCTGAGAGGACCGGCCTCCGTGGTCTATGGGCAGACCGAGGTCGGCGGCACCATCCATCGCATCAACAAGCGTCCGCAAGCGGACGCCGTGCGCGAAATCGAGTTGCAGACGGGAAGCTACGGCCGCAAGCAGCTGGCGGCGGATGTGGGTGGTTCGCTCGATGCCGATGGCACCTTGCTCTACCGCGTGGTCGGACTGGCGCTGGACACGGACAACCAGTTGCGTTTTGCGGGCGGCGGCCGGGGCAGCAATGAGCGCCAGTTCATCGCTCCATCGCTGACCTGGCGCCCGAGCGCCGACACGACCCTGACCGTGCGTGCCGAATGGCTGCGCAACGTCAACAAGGGGTTCTCGCTCTACGTGGTGCGCAATGGCCAGAACACCGGCCTGCTGCGCGGCGACCCCAACTACCTCAGCTATGAACAGGATCAGGCACAGCTGGGCTACGAATTGGAACATCGCATCAACGACACCTGGACCGTGAGGCAGAACTTCCGCCAAGCCAGCGCCTCGGTGGACAACTGGTACATCAACCCGGCCGGTGCCATCACCGGCAACCTGCTGCCACGCAGCGCGCGCTATGCGGACGACAGCTTGCGCCAAACGGCGCTGGACACGCATCTGCAAGCCCGGTTCGGCCAAGGCCGGCTGTCGCACACCGTGCTGATGGGCCTGGACTGGAGCAACGTGCGCGCCGATTACAAGGAATGGCATGCCGCCGCTGGCGCCACGCCCCCCTTGAACCTCGATGCGCCGGTGTACGGCATGGCTTTCCCCTCGCCCAGCGTGCTGCGCACGAGCAACCGCATCACCAACCAACAACTCGGCGTGTATCTGCAAGACCAGATCCGCGTCGACCAGCGTTGGCTGCTGACACTGGGCGGGCGCCAGGACACGGTCGAGAACCAATCATCCAATCGACTGACCGACCGGCAGGACAAGCAGCGGGACCAGGCGTTCAGCGGCCGTGCAGGCGTGACCTACCTGGCGGACAACGGCATTGCCCCCTACGCCAGCTACGCCACCTCGTTCATGCCGCAGAACCTGCGGACTTCCAGCGGCGACCCGTACCGGCCCACACGCGGCAAGCAGTGGGAGCTGGGCGTCAAGGTACAGCCCCCAAGCGGTAACAGCCTGTTCACCGCTGCTCTGTTCGACCTGACCAAGACCAACGTGGAGACCTACGACCCTTCCACCGACGACTACGTGCAGACCGGCAAGATTCGCTCGCGCGGCCTGGAGCTGGAAGCCAAGACACGGCTCGCCCCGGGCCTGCAGGCCTATGCCGCCTACACCTACAACGACGTCAAGGTGGTGGCCAGCCAGGATGCCGACATGGGCAAGACACCGATCCAGGTGCCGCGCCACCTCGCCTCGGCGGGGTTTGACTACGCCTTCACGGGATCCCTGCAGGGCGTCAGCGCCGGCCTGGGCGTGCGCCACGTGGGCCGACGCTACGACAACCCGGCCAACACCCAATCGACTCCCTCGTTCACCTTGGTGGATGCCGCGCTGCGCTATGACAACGGCCCGTGGCGCTTCGCCCTGAACATCGCCAACCTGTTCGACAAGCACTACGTCGCATCCCGCGCCTATGGCGGTTACTACCTGGGGGCCGAACGCAACTTCACGCTGATGGCCAAGTACCGCTTCTGACGGGATGAGGCGCATCAAGGCGGCCACCGTCCGACAGGTCATCGTGCGGCGCCACCGGCGGGTGGGGCTCGCGGTATCGGCTTTTCTGGTGCTGGCCGGCCTGACCGGCTCCGCATTGACGTTTCGCGAGGAACTGGAGGATGGCTCGCCCCAGAACTGCATGCGGCCGCTTCAGCTCGGGGCACTGGCTCTGCAACACCGCTGGACGCGTTCCTGCTGAGAGAACGGGTTGAGGAGCAACTGCCCGCTGGGGCAATGTGTCGTGGTCAAGTCACGCCGATAGGCGGAATCTTGCGGTCAAGGCTGTTCAGTGGCTGCCTGCGCCTCGAAGCGAGATGGCGGCAAGTAGCCGTTGGCAGCGCCTTCCACTGGCAGCCGGTGCGCAGTACATACATGATGGCCTCGAACACCAGCCGTAGCGGCTTCGTCGGCCGACCCGCCCCGACAGCGCGCTTGTACTGCTTGTCAGGATCGCGCACTGGCTGCGGTATCAGTGGCTCGACCCGCTTCCAGAACGCGTCCGTCACTTCCCATGAATTGGCATGCGCCTTGGCCATCCCGGTCTCCTGCGTCGCATCACGGGCAACTCAGGGACATAGTTTAATTTACGGATAAATCCTAAGTGCTCGCATAGCGTCCTCACGGTGTCGGTTCTTGCCTGCCCCAAATGGAGCAATTTGGAGCAAAGATCCGGCGCTGTCGCTCCGAATCTGGCTCCAAAAGGGCCGGATTTCGCAAACAGCCGTGGAACGCCATGAAACGGAAACCCCTAATTTCTCCAGAAAAATCAAGGGCTTACAAGATGCCATGAGGCGTCGTGGTGCGGCTTCACATATGGTCGATCATGACGTTGCCGAAGCCCGAGCAACTGACCTGCGTGGCGCCTTCCATCAGGCGTGCGAAGTCGTAGGTCACCTTCTTGCTCTGGATGGCCTTCTCCATGGCGCTGATGATGGTGTCGGCCGCCTCGGACCAGCCCATGTGGCGCAGCATCATCTCGGCCGAGAGGATCTCGGAGCCGGGGTTGACGTAGTCCTTGCCCGCGTACTTGGGCGCCG
The DNA here is from genome assembly GCA_021496925.1 of Acidovorax sp. YS12. Taxonomy (NCBI): domain Bacteria; kingdom Pseudomonadati; phylum Pseudomonadota; class Betaproteobacteria; order Burkholderiales; family Comamonadaceae; genus Acidovorax; species Acidovorax sp. YS12. The sequence continues at coordinate 595,975 of CP053915.1, read as the reverse complement.
TGCCGTGCGTGGCCTCGAACATGGCCACCGAGTCGGACAGGTTGGCGCCCGGGGCGATGCCGATGCCGCCCACCTGCGCCGCCAGCGCGTCGGAGATGTAGTCGCCGTTGAGGTTGAGCGTGGCGATCACGCTGTACTCGGCCGGGCGCAGCAGGATCTGCTGCAGGAAGGCGTCGGCGATGCTGTCCTTGATGGTGATGTCCCTGCCGGTGCGCGGGTTCTTCAGGCGCATCCACGGTCCGCCGTCGATCAGCTCGGCGCCGAACTCCTGCGCTGCCAGCTCGTAGCCCCAGTCGCGGAAACCCCCTTCGGTGAACTTCATGATGTTGCCCTTGTGCACCAGGGTCACGCTGGGCTTGTCGTTGTCGATGGCGTACTGGATGGCCTTGCGCACCAGGCGCTGCGTGCCTTCGCGCGACACGGGCTTGACGCCGATGCCCGAGGTCTCGGGAAAGCGGATCTTCTTCACGCCGAACTCGGTCTGCAGGAACTGGATGAGCTTCTTCGCCTTGTCGGACTGGGCCTCGAACTCGATGCCGGCGTAGATGTCCTCGGAGTTCTCGCGGAAGATCACCATGTCGGTCTTCTCGGGCTCCTTCAGCGGCGAGGGCACGCCCTTGAAATAGCGCACCGGGCGCAGGCAGACGTACAGGTCCAGCTCCTGGCGCAGCGCCACGTTGAGCGAGCGGATGCCGCCACCCACGGGCGTGGTCAGCGGCCCCTTGATGGAGACCACGTAGTCGCGCACGGCGTTCAGCGTCTCCTCGGGCAGCCACACGTCGGGGCCGTACACCTGGGTGGATTTCTCGCCGGCGTAGACCTCCATCCAGTGGATCTTGCGGCGCCCGCCGTAGGCCTTGGCCACGGCGGCGTCCACCACCTTGAGCATGACGGGCGTGATGTCGCGGCCCGTGCCGTCGCCCTCGATGTAGGCGATGATGGGCTGGTCCGGCACGTTCAGGGACATGTCGGCATTGACGGTGATCTTCTGGCCCTCGGCGGGTACCTTGATGTGCTGGTAGCTGGTCATGCGCTTGTGTCTCCTCGTGGCAGGCAAAAAAAGAAACGCCACAGGGCCGTTCTTCCCCGGAGCGGGGAAATTCTAGCGACAAAATACAAGGGCTCCCTCTGTCAACGGCGCAGCGAAAAGCGCCGTTATGCAAAGGCAGCGCGGCCCTACGCGCCGCACTTCACCTCCTCCCTCCTCCTAGTCTGTCAAGGAAATGGCATATATGAAAAAACTCCTCGCGCTCCTGACGACGGGCCTGCTCTGCGCTGGTGCATTCGCACAAGCCCCTGCCGCTCCCGCCGCCCCCCTGGCTCCGGCCGTGTCTGCCGCTCCCGCCGCAGCCGCCCCGGCCCCCGAAGCCAAGGCCGCCAAGGCCCACAAGGCTGGCAAGAAGCACGCCAAGAAGCGCTCCAAGAAGAAGTCGGCCGCCTGATCCGCGCCCGATCGCGCCCAGTCCATGGGTGCACGCAAAAGCCCGCAAAATAGCCGTTTTGCGGGCTTTTCCTTGTCCGCGCCTTTTTTGCACCACATCCCATGCCACAGCCTGCCCTGCGCCTTGCGCCCCTTCTTCTCGCCCTGGTGTGCAGCACCGCCCCGGCACAGCCCGGCCCGCAAATGAACCTGCCGCGCGTGGAGCTGACGGCCGGCATGTACCGCATTGACGCCCAGGTGGCCGCGTCGGACGCGGCGCGCCAGACGGGCCTGATGTTCCGCCAGGACATGCCCGCGCAGGAGGGCATGCTGTTCGTCTTCGAGCAGCCCGCCACCCAGTGCTTCTGGATGCGCAACACCCTGCTGCCGCTGACGGCCGCCTTCGTGGCCGATGACGGCACCATCGTCAACCTGGCCGACATGAAGCCGCAGACCGACGATTCGCACTGCTCGGCCAAGCCCGTGCGCTATGTGCTGGAGATGAACCAGGGCTGGTTCGCCAAGCGCGGCATCAAGGCCGGCAGCAAGCTCGGCGGATCGCTCTTCAAACGATAGCTGCCAGCGCTTGCTGGACAAGGGCTGGAGCCCGATTTTGTATAAAAAAGGCCACCCTGCGGGTGGCCTTTTGGCGTGGGCGTGGCGCGCGGCGGCGCCAACGGCGTTCAGGCGAACGCAGCCAGCGCGGCGTTGAACGTGGCGCTGGGGCGCATCACGGCGTCGAGCTTGGCGGCGTCGGGCAGGTAGTAGCCGCCGATGTCGGCGGGCTTGCCCTGCACGGCGTTCAGCTCATCCACGATCTTCTGCTCGTTGTCGGTCAGTTGCTGGGCCAGGGGCGCGAATCGGGCGGCCAGTTCCTTGTCCTCGGTCTGCGCGGCCAGTTCCTGCGCCCAGTACAGCGACAGGTAGAACTGGCTGCCGCGGTTGTCGAGCTGGCCGGTCTTCGGGCTCGGGCCCTTGTTGTTGTCGAGCAGCTTGCCGGTGGCGGCGTCCAGCGTCCTGGCCAGCAGCTTGGCGCGGGCGTTGTTGTTCTTCAGGCCCAGGTCCTCGAACGACACGGCCAGCGCCAGGAACTCGCCCAGCGAGTCCCAGCGCAGGTGGTTTTCCTCCACCAGTTGCTGCACGTGCTTGGGCGCCGAGCCGCCCGCGCCCGTCTCGTACATGCCGCCGCCGGCCATCAGCGGCACGATGGACAGCATCTTGGCGCTGGTGCCCAGCTCCATGATGGGGAACAGGTCGGTCAGGTAGTCGCGCAGGATGTTGCCGGTGGCGCTGATGGTGTCCAGGCCGCGGATCACGCGCTCCAGCGTGTAGCGCATGGCGCGCACCTGGCTCATGATCTGGATGTCCAGGCCGGTGGTGTCGTGCTCGTGCAGGTACATCTTCACCTTGGTGATGAGTTCCTTCTCGTGCGGGCGGTACTGGTCGAGCCAGAACACCACGGGCATGCCGGAGTTGCGCGCGCGATTCACGGCGAGCTTCACCCAGTCCCGGATCGCGGCGTCCTTGACCTGGCACATGCGCCAGATGTCGCCCTGCTCCACGTTCTGGCTCATCAGCACCTCGCCGGTGGCCAGGTCGGTGATGTTGGCCACGCCGTCCTCGGGGATCTCGAAGGTCTTGTCGTGGCTGCCGTACTCCTCGGCCTGCTGGGCCATCAGGCCGACGTTGGGCACGGTGCCCATGGTCTTGGGGTCGAACGCGCCGTGCCACTTGCAGAAGTTGATCATCTCCTGGTAGATGCGGGCGAAGGTCGATTCGGGCATCACGGCCTTCACGTCCTTCAGGCGGCCGTTGGCGTCCCACATCTTGCCGCTGTTGCGGATCATGGCGGGCATCGAGGCATCGACGATCACGTCGTTGGGCGAGTGGAAGTTGGTGATGCCCTTGGCGGAATCGACCATCGCCAGCTCGGGGCGGTGCTCATGGCAGGCGTGCAGGTCGCGCTTGATTTCGTCCTGCTGGCTCTGCGGCAGCGTGGCGATCTTGTTGTACAGATCGACCATGCCGTTGTTGACGTTGATGCCCAGCTCGTCGAACAGCTTGCCGTGCTTCTCGAACGCCTCCTTGTAGAAGATGCGCACGCAGTGGCCGAACACGATCGGGTGCGAGACCTTCATCATCGTCGCCTTGACGTGCAGCGAGAACATCACGCCGGTCTTGCGCGCGTCCTCGATTTCCTTTTCATAGAAGGCCAGCAGCGCCTTCTTGCTCATGAACATGCTGTCGATCACCTCGCGGTCGAGCAGGCTGACCTTGGGCTTGAGCACTATGGCCTTGCCGCTCTTGGTGAGGAGTTCCATCTTCACGTCGCGCGCCTTGTCCAGCGTCATCGACTTTTCGCCATGGTAGAAGTCGCCATGGTGCATGTGCGAGACATGCGAGCGCGAGGCCTGGCTCCACTCGCCCATGCTGTGCGGGTTCTTGCGCGCGTATTCCTTCACGGCCTTGGGCGCGCGGCGGTCGGAGTTGCCCTCGCGCAGCACCGGGTTCACCGCGCTGCCGATGCACTTGTTGTAGCGCGCGCGGATGTCCTTTTCTTCCTCGGTCGCCGGGTTTTCGGGGAAGTCGGGCACCTTGTAGCCCTTGTCCTGCAGCTCCTTGATGGCGGCCTTGAGCTGGGCCACGGAGGCGCTGATGTTGGGCAGCTTGATGATGTTGGCCTCGGGCCGCAGCGTGAGCCGGCCCAGTTCGGCCAGGTTGTCGGGCGCGCGCTGCGCCTCGCTCAAGGCTTCGGGGAACTGGCCCAGGACGCGGCCGGCCACCGAGATGTCGCTCTCGGCCACGTTGATGCCGGCCTGGGCGGCAAACGCGCGCACGATGGGCAGGAACGATGCCGTGGCCAGGCGCGGGGCCTCGTCGGTCAGGGTGTAGATGATGGTGGGTTGTTGGGTGCTCATCTTGTCTCTCTTTGGTCAAAAAACAGAGGTCATGCCGCCGACCTGCGACCCGCCACCGGATGGGATGGGCGGGGATGGCGCTTGAGGCGTTCGCTGCAACAGCGCGCCACAGGCTACGTGCTTTTCACGTCATTTGCAATGCGCTATCACAATACAAAATTCTATCCGCGAAACGCGATTTTTTTCGTAAGTCTTCTATAAGACTCAGGCTTGTCTCGGACTTTCTTTGCCGCGCGGCCGAAAAAAAAGCCCGGAGATCGCTCTCCGGGCCCTGTTCGGGGTGGCCTGCTGCCAGGTGGAATCAGGCGAAATTGGCCTCGGCGAACTTCCAGTTCACCAGGTTGGAGAGGAAGGTCTCGACGAACTTGGGGCGCAGGTTGCGGTAGTCGATGTAGTAGGCGTGCTCCCACACGTCCACCGTCAGCAGCGCCTTGTCGGCGGTGGTCAGCGGCGTGCCGGCGGCGCCGGTGTTGACGATGTCCACGCTGCCGTCGGCCTTCTTCACCAGCCAGGTCCAGCCCGAGCCGAAGTTGCCCACGGCGCTCTTCACGAAGGCTTCCTTGAAGGCGGCGTAGCTGCCCCATTTAGCGTTGATGGCGTCCGCCAGCGCTCCGGAAGGCTCGCCGCCGCCATTGGGGGCCATGCAGTTCCAGAAGAAGGTGTGGTTCCAGATCTGCGCCGCGTTGTTGTAGATGCCGCCGCTGGACTTCTTGACGATCTCTTCGAGCGCCATGGACTCGAACTCGGTGCCCTTTTGCAGGTTGTTGAGGTTCACCACGTAGGCGTTGTGGTGCTTGCCATGGTGGTATTCCAGCGTTTCCTGGCTGTAGTGCGGCGCCAGGGCGTCGATGGCATAGGGCAGCGGGGGCAGGGTGTGTTCCATGGTGTATTCCTCGTGGTTGAAATTGTCGGAATGCGCAGGCGGCCGGGCGGTAGCCCTCCCCTGGCAAGGGGCAAAAGAGCATTGTAGGAAGAACCCGCCGCGCGTGCAGGGAGGGCGCGCGCCAAGCCCCTACACCAGCCGGGGCGGAACCACCGTGAGGTCCAGCACCCCGTCGGCCAGCGTGGCGCGCAGCGGCGCGCCGGGCCGCGCCTGCGCCACGCTGGTGACGCTGCGGCCCTCGGTATCGGCCAGCAGCGCGTAGCCGCGCTGCAGCACCAGGCGCGGGTCGAGCAGCTCCAGGCGCAGCGCGGCGCGCTCCAGGCGCTGCGCCTGGCCTGCCAGGCTGCGCTGCAGGGTTTGCGGCAATTGGGCCTGCAAGGCTTGCTGGGCTTGCGCCAGGCGCTGCGTTTTCAGGAGCACGCCATGGCGCATGCGCTGCGCCAGCCGGGCAAGTTGCAGCTCCTGCCGCGCCACGCTGCCCGAAGGCCGGCCCAGGCGCTGCGCGGCACCGTCGAGCCGCTGGTGGCGCAGGTCGATCTGGCGCTGCACGCCGTCGTCCAGGCGCTGCGCCAGTAGTTGCAGCGCGCCCAGCCAGAAGTCGCGCGGCTGCGCCACCAGCTCCGCCGCGGCGGTGGGCGTGGGCGCGCGCAGGTCGGCGCAGAAATCGGCGATGGTGAAATCCGTCTCGTGCCCCACGCCGCTGAGCACGGGCACCGGGCTCTGCACGATGGTGCGCGCCAGTTGGGCGTCGTTGAAGGCCCAGAGATCCTCCATGGAGCCGCCGCCGCGCACCAGCAGGATCACGTCGATCGGCGGTACGCCAGGATTTTCAGCCTTTTCGGCCTCCAGCCCTTGCCCAGAGCGCGCCAGCAGATACAGTTTCGATAGCGCCTCGCACAGCGACGCGGGCGCCTGTGCGCCCTGCACCAGCGCCGGCGCCAGCACCACCGGAATGTGCGGCACGCGCCGGCGCAGCGCCGTGGCCACGTCGTGCAGCGCCGCCGCGCCGGGCGAGGTCACCAGGCCGATGGCGCGCGGCATGGCGGGCAGCGGGCGCTTGCGCGCGGCGTCGAACAAGCCCTCGGCCTCCAGCTGCGCCTTCAGGCGCAGGAACTGCTCGAACAAGGCGCCCTGCCCCGCGCGCTGCAGGCTCTCGACGATGAGCTGCAGGTCGCCGCGCTGCTCGTACACGCCCAGGCGGCCGCGCAGCTCCACCAGCTCGCCGTCGCGCGGCGTGAAGTCGAGCAGGCCCGCCGCGCGCTTGAACATGGCGCAGCGGATCTGGCCCTGCGCGTCCTTGATGGAGAAGTAGCAATGCCCGCTGGACGCGCGCATGAAGCCCGTGATCTCGCCGCGCACCGCGACCGGGTTGAAGCGCGCCTGCAAGGCATCAGCAACGGCGCGGCACAGCGCGCCAACCTCCCACACACGCGGCGCCAATACAGGGTTTTCGGGCTCAAACATAGGCGCTGAAAGGGTTTGCGGGCCCCATGCGGCGGGCATTACTCCACAGCGCGGACGCAGCGCGGCAGCGCCATGCCGAAACCGCCCGAAACGCCAGCAAGTACGTACAAGCCATTGATTTTAAAGGATTTTTCACTGACCAATTTTTCATCAATCTGTCGCAAGCGTGTATTGGCGCCGTCTGGCGGCGGCTGTCCACGCATTTGCCCACAAAGTTATCCACAGGATTTGTGGGTTTCGCGCCGGCCTGTGCAACCGTCTGCAACCGAGCCCCGCCCAGCGGCGGCGGGCGCGGTGGTGTAGGCCATAATCGTGGGCTGCACCCATTCGCGCGGAGAGAGAATTGCTGACGATCATACAAGCCGCAGGCTGGCCCATCTGGCCCCTGGTTGCCTGCTCCATCCTGGCCCTGGCGCTGATTGTCGAGCGCTTCCTGTCCCTCAAAACCGCCCGCGTCGCTCCCCCGAAGCTGCTCGATGAGGCCATGGCCGTGTCCGCCAAGGGCCTGCCCGCGCCCGACACCGTGAACCAGCTGGCGCAGAACTCCGCCCTGGGTGAAGTGCTGGCCACCGGTCTGCGCACCTTGCACCTGCACCCCCAGAGCACCGAGGCCGACCTGCGCGCCGCCATGGAGGGTACGGGCCGCGCCGTGGCGCACCGGCTGGAGAAGTACCTGAACGCGCTGGCCACCATCGCCTCCGCCGCGCCGCTGCTGGGCCTGCTGGGCACGGTGATCGGCATGATCGAGATCTTCGGCGCGCAGACGGGCGGCGGCGCCGTCGGCAGCGGCAACCCGGCGCAACTGGCGCACGGCATCTCCACCGCGCTGTACAACACCGCCTTCGGCCTGATCGTGGCCATTCCGGCGCTGATCTTCTGGCGCTACTTCCGCAGCCGCGTCGATGCCTACCTGCTCACGCTGGAGCTGTCGGCCGAACAGTTTGTGCGCCACCTGCTGCGGCTGAAAGCGAAATGAACTTCCGCCCCCGCCCCAAGGATGAGCCGGAGATCAACCTGATCCCGTTCATCGACGTGCTGCTGGTGGTCCTCATCTTCCTGATGCTCACCACCACGTACAGCAAGTTCACCGAGCTGCAGCTCACGCTGCCCGTGGCCGATGCCGAGCAGCAGCGCGACTACCCCAAGGAAATCGTCGTGGCCGTGGCCGCCGACGGGCGCTACGCCGTCAACAAGGCAGCGGTGGAAGGCGGCGGCGTCGAGTCCATGGCGCGCGTGCTGGGCGACGCCGCCAAGGCCGGGCCGGACAGCGTCGTCATCATCAGCGCCGACGCGCAGGCGCCGCACCAGGCCGTGATCACGGTGATGGAAGCCGCGCGCCGCGCCGGGCTGTCGCGCATCACCTTCGCCACCCAATCCTCGGCCAGCGCCGGACGCTAAGGATCCATGCCCTTGTCCGCCCGCCTGCGCAGCGCCTGGCGCCAGCGCGGGCCGCTGGCGCTGGCGCTCTGGCCGCTGTCTCTGCCCTACCGCGCGCTCGCCGCGCTGCGCCGCGCGCTCTACCGGCAGGGCGTGCTGCGCAGCGAGCGGCTGCCGGTGCCCGTGATCGTCGTGGGCAACGTGATCGCCGGCGGCGCGGGCAAGACGCCCGTGACGCTGGCGCTGGTGCGCCACCTGCGGGCCACGGGCTGGCAACCCGGCGTGGTCTCGCGCGGCTACGGGCGCGCCGGCGATGGCTGCCGCGAGGTGCTGCCCGCCAGCACCGCCGCCGAGGCGGGCGACGAACCGCTGCTGATCGCCCGTGCGGCCAGCGTGCCCGTGTTCGTCGCGCGCCGCCGCGCCGAGGCGGGCCGCGCGCTGCTGGCCGCCCATCCGGCCACCGACGTGATCGTCTGCGACGACGGCTTGCAGCACCTGGCGCTGGCGCGCGACGTGGAAATCTGCGTGTTCAACGACGAAGGCGTGGGCAACGGCTTCCTGCTGCCCGCCGGCCCGCTGCGCGAGCCCTGGCCGCGCGCGGTGGATGCCGTGCTGCACGCCGCACCCCAGCCGCCGCGCGGTACCCGCGCCCCGGCCTTCCGGCTCGCGCGGCAGCTCGCGCCCTGCGCCATCGACGCGCAAGGCCGCCAGGTGCCGCTGGCCAGCCTGCGCGGCCAGCCGCTGCACGCCGTGGCCGCCATCGCCCGGCCCGAGGACTTCTTCGCCATGCTGCGCGCGCGAGGGCTGACGCTGGCGCACTGCGAGGCGTTGCCCGATCACTACGATTTCAATAGCTGGCAGCGCTTGCCAGACAAGGGCCAGACCCTGATTTGCACCGAAAAAGACGCCGTCAAGCTCTGGCCCGCCCACCCCGGCGCGCTGGCCGTGCCGCTGCAGTTGGGCCTGCCGCCGGAATTCTTCGCGCGGCTCGACGCCTCGCTATCATCAGCGCCCTGATTTGCCCCAACCCCCTTGCCTGCCATGGACACCAAACTGCTCGAACTGCTGGTCTGCCCCGTCACCAAAGGCCCGCTGACCTACGACCGCGAACGCCAGGAGCTGGTGTCGCGCAGCGCGCGCCTGGCCTACCCGGTGCGCGACGGCATCCCCGTGCTGCTGGAGAACGAGGCGCGCCCGCTGAGCGACGAGGAACTCGAAAAATGAGCGCGCCCGCCGCTGCCGCGGCCACCGGCTTCACGGTGCTGATCCCGGCGCGCATGGCATCGAGCCGCCTGCCCGACAAGCCGCTGGCCGACATCGCCGGGCTGCCCATGGTCGTGCGCGTGGCGCGCCAGGCGGGCCTGAGCGGCGCCGCGCGCACCGTCGTCGCCACCGACGACGCGCGCATCCAGGCGGCCTGCCACAGCCACGGCGTACCCGCGCTGCTCACCCGGCCCGACCACGCCAGCGGCAGCGACCGCCTGGCCGAAGCCTGCGAGCAGCTCGGGCTGGACGGCGACGCCGTGGTGGTCAACGTGCAGGGCGACGAACCGCTGATCGACCCCGCGCTGATCGACGCCGTGGCCGCGCTGCTGCAGGCCCACCCCGGCGCCAGCATGGGCACGGCGGCGCACGCCATCGACCGCCTGGCAGACTATGCCAACCCCAACGTGGTGAAGGTGGTGTGCGACGCGCAGGGCATGGCGCACTACTTCAGCCGCGCCCCCATTCCCCACGCGCGCGACCATGCGGGCCAGGCGTGGTGGGAGGCGCCCGCCGCGGTCCCCGCGCTGGCGGGCTTCGCGCCGCTGCGCCACATCGGCATCTACAGCTACCGCGCGGGCTTTCTGCGCCAGTTCCCGCGCCTGGCGCCCGCGCCCACCGAAGCCATCGAGGCGCTGGAGCAACTGCGCGCCCTGTGGCACGGCCACCGCATCGCCGTGCACGTGAGCGCCCAGGCCCCGGGCCCGGGCGTGGACACGCCCGAAGACCTGGCCCGGGTGCGCGCGCTTTTCGGCTGAGCGCCCGCGCGTATCCACGCGCTGAAAAACGGCCGGGAAAACGGCCGCGCGGGCCGCCGCCGGGGGCGTAAGCCAGGCGACGACATGCCCATGCTATCCTCGCAAGTCCTATATAAGAGCGGTGCAGCCCGGCCCTGCGGGCCCGTGGCCAGCGCCGCCCCGAGATTTCAACACCATCCGAGGAACTCCATGAGACTGATCCTGTTGGGCGCGCCCGGCGCCGGGAAAGGCACGCAAGCGGCCTTCATCTGCCAGAAATACGGCATTCCGCAAATCTCCACCGGCGACATGCTGCGCGCCGCCGTGAAGGCCGGCACCCCCCTGGGCCTGAAGGCCAAGGCGGTGATGGACGCGGGCCAGCTGGTGAGCGACGACCTGATCATCAACCTCGTGAAGGAACGCATCGCCGAGGCCGACTGCGCCCAGGGCTTCCTGTTCGACGGCTTCCCGCGCACCATTCCCCAGGCCGAAGCCATGAAGGCGGCGGGCGTCAAGCTCGACTACGTGCTCGAAATCGACGTGCCGTTCGACGCCATCATCGAGCGCATGAGCGGCCGCCGCTCGCACCCGGCCAGCGGCCGCACCTACCACGTCAAGTTCAACCCGCCCAAGGTGGCCGGCAAGGACGACGTGACGGGCGAGGACCTGATCCAGCGCGACGACGACAAGGAAGACACCGTGAAGAAGCGCCTGGAGGTCTACAGCGCCCAGACCCGCCCGCTGGTGGACTACTACAGCAACTGGGCCCAGGCCGAGCCTGCCGCCGCGCCCCAATACCGCGCCATCAGCGGCACCGGCAGCGTGGAGGAAATCACGCAGCGCGCGCTGGCCGCCCTGGCTGGCTGAAGCTGCCGCGCCCACGCTACCGAGGCCCGCCCAGCGCGGGCCTTTGTTTTTCCCGCAGCCGTCCCCGTGGCATGCCCATAGAATAAGAACAATTCCCATCCAAACGCCCCAGCCCGTGCGCCCGCCGCGCCCCCGGGGATGCCATGACCCACACAGAATTCGCGCTGCAGCAAAGGATCGAGGCCCTCTACACCGACCACCACGGCTGGCTGCGGGGCTGGCTGCGCCGCAAGCTCGGCAACGCCTGCGACGCGGCCGACCTGGCGCACGACACCTACCTGCGCATCCTGCGCACCGGCCAGGTGCCGCAGGCGCAGCAGTCGCGCCAGCACCTGGCCCAGATCGCCAATGGCCTGGTGATCGACCTGCACCGCCGGCGGCACATCGAATCGGCCTATCTGCAGGCCCTGGCGCTGCTGCCCGAGCCCCTGGCGCCGTCGGAGGAAGAGCGCGCCCTGGCCATCGAGGCGCTGATCCAGATCGACGCCATCCTGCACGGCCTGCCCGCCAAGGCCCGCGAAGCCCTGCTGCTGTGCAAGCTCGACGGCATGGGCTACCGCGACATCGCCGCCCGGCTCGGCGTATCGGTGTCGTCGGTGGAGAAATACATCGCCGCCGCCCTGGTGGCCTGCCACCAGGCGTTGCACGCCACGCCGGCACGCTGAACCGCCATGCGCCCGCCCGAAGGCCCCCTGGCCGATACGCCCACCAACGCGCCCGCCGATGCGCCCACGGAGACGCCGGCGCCCGACCCCGCCACCGTCCAGCGTGCCGCCGAATGGATGGCGCGCCTGTGGTCGGGCGAAGCCAGCGCCGCCGACCAGGCCGCGTGCGCCGCCTGGCGCGCGGCCCATGCCGGGCACGAACAGGCCTGGCAGCAGTTGCTGGCGTTCGAGCACCAGCTCGCCAGCGTGCCCGCCGCCATGGCCCGCCACGCCTTGCGCACGCCCGCCCCCGGTGCCGCGCGCCGCCGCGCCATGCGGCTGCTCGGCCTGGGCCTTGCCGTGGGCGGCATCGGCTACGTGGTGCGTGAAAGCGAAGCCTGGACCCTGGCCACCGCCGACCTGCGCAGCGGCACCGGCGAAAACCGCAGCGTCACCCTGCCCGACGGCACGCAGATGGTGCTGGCCAGCGCCTCCGCCGTCGATCTGCGCTACACCGCCGGCGAGCGCCTGATCGTGCTGCGCGCGGGTGAAATCCTCGTCACTTCGGCGCCCGGCCCCGCGCCCGCTGCGCCCCTGCGCGTGCGCAGCCGCCAGGGCACCGTGCAGGCGCTGGGCACGCGCTTCAGCGTGCGCCAGGACGCCGGGGCATCGCACGTCGCCGTGTTCGAGGGCGCGGTGGACATCCGCCCCGCGCAGGCTGGCGCCGCCCCCCTGCGCATCGCCGCCGGCCAGCGCACCAGCTTCACCGCCAGCGGCGTGCAGCCCCCGGCCACCGTCCCCGACAGCGCCGCCGCCTGGAGCCGCGGCATCCTCGTGGCGGACGCCATGCCCCTGGGCGAGCTGACCGCCGAACTGGCGCGCTACCGCCCCGGCCTGCTGCGCTGCGACCCCGCCGTGGCCGGCCTGCGCGTGAGCGGCGTGTTCTCGCTGCACGACACCGACCGCGCGCTGCACAACCTCACGCTGAGCCTGCCCGTGGCCGTCACCTACCGCACCCGCTACTGGGTCAGCGTGCACGCCAGATAAGGCATAAAACTCCTGTTTTGATAGCTTGCAGCGCTTGCTGCACAAGGGCTGGAGGCCATTTTTATTGAGATTTCCGCCCCGGCGGCGGCAGGCGCGGCGCACTTTCTTGCCCCGGCATTGAGGATTTCCCGCGCTCGTTCGGAAAACAAGGTGAACCCGCTCATTGCATTCACCAACCTTCCCCTGAAAGCCCCGAACATGCGCAACCGCCGCACCCCTGGCCTTCCCGCCCCCAGCACCCTCACCCGCACGGCAGCCGCCACGCGCACCCTGGCGATGGCGGCGGGCCTGGCCCTCGGCACCCTGTACACCGCCCTGCCCGTCCGGGCGCAGACACCCGCCAGCCCGGCGGCCGAGGCGCGGCAGGGCTACCGCATCGCCCCCGGGCCACTGGGCCAGGTGCTCAACGCCTTCGCCAGCGCCGCGGGCCTGGAGCTGACCGTGGACGCGCAGTTGCTGCAAGGCCGCCAGAGCGCCGGGCTGAACGGCAGCTACGCCGTGCGCGAGGGCTTCGCCGAAATCCTGCGCGGCCACGCGCTGCAGGCCACGCGCGAAACCAACGGCAGCTACAGCCTGCGCGCCACCCACCCCGGCGCGCCCGCGCCCGGCGCGGCGCCCCACGCCGAGGCCACGCTGCCCGCCATGCAGGTGAGCGCGCAGCCCGTAAAAGACGGCATGACCGAAAGCACCGGCTCGTACACCACCACGAGCAGCCGCACGGCCACCAAGCTCGATTTGAGCCTGCGCGAAACGCCGCAAACGGTGACTGTGGTGACGCGGCAGAAGATGGACGACTTCGGGCTGGCCAACATTGACGACGTGCTGGAAAGCAGCAGCACGATTTCGGTACTCAGGCGCGGGGGCGATGGCGCGGCGTACTACAGCAGAGGATTCGCGCTCCAGAGCCAATTCGATGGCATCCCCAACCCCATTGGCATTGGCGAGAACAATCGTGGCCCGGCGCCGGATACCGCGTTTCTCGACAAGGTGGAAATACTGCAAGGCGCCTCCGGCCTGATGGGTGGCGCGGGCGACCCCGGCGGCACCATCAACCTGGTCCGCAAGCGGCCGACCGAGCAATTTCAGGCCCATGTCGAATCCCAACTCGGCTCGTGGAACAAGAAGCGGCTGGTGGCAGACGTCTCCGGCGCGCTGGTCGCGTCCGGCAGGGTTCGCGGCCGGGCGGTTGCGCTGCGGGACCACGGCGATGCCTTCACCGGCCACGTGTACGACAACCGCCAGGGCTTCTACGCCATCGTCGAGGCGGACGTGACGGCAACGGCGACCGCGAGCGCCAGTGCCATGTACCAGAAGAACGACTTCAACATGCACTATGGCGTACCGAGGAATCCGAATGGCGCCGACCTCGGGCTGCCCCGATCGGCGTTCTATGGCCTGGCCAACGGCGACAGCACCAAGGAACTCACCGGCTACACCCTGAACCTCGATCAGAAATTGCCGGCGGACTGGTTGCTGAAAGCCGCCTATACCCATACCGGCATCACGGGTGACAACGTGGTGAACAACCTGAGCGGGACATTGAACCCCGTCACCGGCGGCGGCTTGCGTGTATCCAGCGCGCTCCAGCAGCGCGAATTCGAATCCGATGTGCTCGATGTCTATGCCAGCGGACCATTCCAGCTTCTGGAGCGGAAGCATGAACTGATTTTGGGGGCATCCAGTGCCCGGATGAAAGACAAAAGCCGCCTGACGTCGCCTTTTGTTTATGTCCCCATCGACAATATCCACAGCTACGAGGGTGCATCCACTTTTCAGCCTTCGGGCCATTTTCCCGCATGGCCGGTTGCCAACAAGACGATGCAACGCGGCGTTTATGGCGCGGTCCGTTTGAACCTTGCCGACACGCTCAAGTTGATTCTCGGCACCCGGGTCAGCTGGTATGCGTACGAAGCGGCTGGTGTCCGGCAGCAGAAAGAGGACGCCGTCGTTTCCCCCTATGCCGGTCTGGTCTACGACATCGGCACAAGCACCTCGGTCTATGCCAGCTATTCCGACATTTTCAAACCGCAGAGCAACCTGAAATTCGGCGGCGGCACGATCGACCCCATTGCCGGAAAAAACCACGAACTGGGCGTTAAAAGCGAACTCTTGCAAGGCCGCCTGAATGCCTCGGCGTCCGTTTTCCGGCTCGAACAGACCAATCTGCCGCAAGTGGACACGAGCGTCCCGGAAACGGCTTGCAATGGCGGCCGGTGCTACACGGCGGCGGGGCTGGTCGTCAGCAAGGGCGTTGATCTGGGCCTGAACGGGGAACTGCTGCCAGGCTGGCAAGCCGGCGTCGGCTATACCTGGGTCCACCGCGAATACGGCAGTGGCGCCAACCAGGGGAAAGCCTATGGCACCTATATGCCGCGGCAGATTCTCCGGGCTTACACGGCGTACCTGATACCCGGCACCGACTGGACAGTGGGCGGCAATGTCCGTGCCCAGAGCGGGATGTATACGGAAGGCTCGGGATTCCGCATCGAGCAGGGCGGCTACACCATCGTCGGCCTGATGGCGAAGTACCGGATCAACAAGCAGGCGGAAGTGGGCATGACGGTCAACAACCTGTTCGACCACCGCTATTACGAGTCCATTGGCAGCTACGGCACGAATCTGGAGAACTTCTACGGCGCTCCGCGCAGCGTCGCCGTGAACCTGAAATACGCCTTCTGATTAAGCCATTGCATCGAGAGGCCACGCCAATGGGGCCTCTCGATGGCTGTCCGGATCAAGATCATGAAGGCTTATTTCCGCCAAAGCATGGCATGGCTGCACACCTGGGGCTGCCTGGTGGCCGGGTGGCTGCTGTTTTTCATTTTCCTGCTGGGCACGGCGACGGTGTTCCACATCGAGATCAGCCGCTGGATGCAGCCGGAGCGGCCCCTGGATGCGCCGGTGCAGCCCGTGGACCGTGCAACGGCACTGGCACATGCGCTGGACTATCTGGAGCAGCATGCGGCAGGCCAGTCCCGGTGGGATATCTATCTGCCGCACGAACGGCATCGCCACCGGCAGGAAAAACGCACGCTGCTGGCCGTGGGCTGGCGTGGCGATCTGCGGGGCCAGGCCGATCTGGATCCGCACACGGGCGCCGAAGTGCCGCGCCCCGCCGTGCGCGACACCGAAGGCGGGCGTGCCTTCCTGGAACTGCACAGCGAACTGCACTACCTGGGCGAAGGACTGGGCAAACGCATCGTGGCGGCGGCGGCCTTGCTGGGCCTGCTCGGGCTCGTGACGGGGGTGATCGTTCACAAGAAGATCTTCCAGGACTTCTTCACTTTCCGCCCTGGCAAGGGGCCACGCAGCTGGCTCGATGCGCACAACGTGGCCGGCGTGATGGCGCTGCCGTTCTTCGTAATGATCGTCTACAGCGGGCTGGTGTACTTCGACCGTGAGAGCCTGCCCGCGCCGGTGGCCGTGGCCTATGGCACGTCGCAGGGCGCGGTGGAACGCTACTACACGGAGTTGCTGCACCGGGAACAGCGCCACCTGCCCGTTCAGCGGCCCAAGGCGCCCTTGATGGCGATGGTGGAGCAGGCCGAACGCACGCTGGGCACGGGCGAGGTGGGGCAGATCACCATCACCCATCCAGCGGGCCAGCCCCTGCAGGTACGCATGCGCCGCCCCTATGGCAGCGAGTTGCCGCGCCATGAAACGCCGGAAACGGAATTCCGCTTCGACGCCGCAACCGGGGTGCTGCTGGCGACACCGGTACTTGGCCCGGGTATTCGCCTGCGTTTCGTCATGCTGACCCTGCACGATGGCTGGTTCGCCCGGCCCATGCTGCTGTGGCTCTACGTTCTCTCGGGCCTGCTGGGCTGTTTCATGATCGCCACCGGCATGGTGCTGTGGGTGGTCAAGCGCCGCGACAGGCACGCCCGGCGCGGCGACGCGCCCTGGGGCGTGGAGCTGGTGGCGCGGCTGAACGTGGGCATGCTGGCCGGCCTGCCGCTGGGCATGGCAGCGTTCTTCTGGGCCAACCGCCTGCTGCCGGTGGGGCTGGAGGGCCGGGCGGCGTGGGAAATCCACGGCCTGTTCGCCGTCTGGCTGGTGGCGATCGTGTACGGGCTGCTGCGGCCCGAGAAGCGCGCCTGGACCGAAGTGCTGTCGCTGGCGGCACTGGCCTTCGGGCTGGTTCCGCTGCTGAATGCGTTGACGACCGACCGGCACCTGGGCGTGACGCTGCCCGCCGGCGATGGGGGGCTGGCCGGGTTCGACCTTTCCATACTCGTGCTGGCGCTGCTGCTGGGGGCAGCGGCATGGCGGCTGCGGCGCAAGTGGTTTGGCGCAGCCATGCGGAGGAACACGCCATGAGCAAATTCAAGAGCCCCGACGCCCGCCACCGCTGGAGCGTGGCATCGCGCGTGCTGGCGGCGGCGCTGGGCGGCTATGCGCTGGCTTCGGCGCTGGCGGTGCTGCTGGGGCTGCTGCTGCCGCTGGCGCGCGCGCAGGCGGTGAGCCTCGGGATGGACCTCGGCTTCCTGCTCTACGTGCCCATCCTGCTGTGGACGTTCCACACGCGCAGCGCGGCGCGCGCCTGGGGCTGGCTGCTGCTGTGGAGCGGCGCGGCGGCGCTGCTGGCGTGGTGGCTGGTGAAAGGGAGCGCGGCATGATGCCCGATCTGCCTTGGGGCTGGCATCTGGCGGCCCTGCTGCTGAACATGGCGGGCCTGGCCCTGCTGGCGCTGGCGAGCGAGCGCGAGGGCGCGCTGCTGCTGCGCCGGGCTGCCTCCGCCGCGCAGAAGCGCCTGCTGCGCTGCCTGGGCTGGCTGGTGCTGGCACTGGCGCTGTGGCTGTGCGCCTGGGGCTGGCGGGCGCATTTCGGCCTGATGCTGTGGCTGGGCTGGCTCAGCGTGGCGGCGGTGGCGCTGGTGGCCGGCATCGCCTGCTGGCCACGCCGCGGCCGGTCTTTCCGCTGACAAGGCGGCCCGGCCTGGGTGTGAGCGCGCCATCGGCGAAGCAGGCGCATTCGCTCACCATTTGATAGCTGCTTGCGCTTTACAGAAAAGGGCTGGAGGCCATTTTTGCTGATATGGAACGCGCCGCGCTCAAGGCTGCCGTGCCAGCAGTTCCAGCAGCAGCGCCACGCGCGCCTTCACGGGGCTCAGGCCCCCTGCATCGGGAAACGGGCTGTCCGGCCGGGGCAGCACCTGCCCCAGCGGGCAGCGCGAGGCCACGCGCACCGGCACGCCGGCCGCCTGCGCGCGCGCCAGCGCGGCCTGCAGCGCATGGTGCAGCGTGCCATTGCCCGTGGCCGCCACCACGATGCCCTGCGTACCGCTGGCCACCAGGGCATCGACGATGGCGCCATCGGCGCCCGCATGGCTGAACACGATGTCCACGCGCGGCCAGGCGCGCTCCCGCACTACGCTTTCCATAGCTGCAAGCGCTTGCTGGCAAAGGGCTGGAGGCATATTTCTTGCCCAGCGCACGGTGCCCTCCTCGACCCAGCCGAGCGGCCCCGCGTCGCCCGAGCCGAAGGCATCGACGCGGTACGGGTGCACCTTCTGCACCTCGCGCGCGCCGTGCACTGTGCCGGCGGCCACCACCAGCACGCCCTGCACGCCCGGCGCCGCCGCCACGGCCACGGCATCGCGCAGGTTCTGCGGGCCGTCGGGCGCCAGCGCCGTCGCGGGGCGCATGGCGCAGGTCAGCACCACGGGCTTGCGCGCCGCCAGCACGCTGTGCAGGAACCAGGCGGTTTCCTCCAGCGTGTCGGTGCCGTGGGTGATGACGATGCCGCGCACCCGCGCATCGGCCAGCAGCGCGGCACAGCGCGCCGCCAGCGCGCGCCATACGTCGGTATCCATATCCTTGCTGTCGACCTGCGCCACCTGCTCGGCCAGCAGAGGCCCGCACGCCGCCTGGGCCAGCCCCGGCACGGCGTCGAGCAGCGCCTGCACGCCGAGCTGGGCCGCCTGGTAGCCGACGTTGTCGCCGGCCCGCACGGCCGTCCCCGCGATGGTTCCGCCCATGCCCAGCACCACGATGTTGTTGGCCTGCACTTGCCACCTCCCGAAAACTGGTTAAAAATACAGTTACTGGATTTAAATCCATATCCCATTTCATCGTACAGCAAGGGAACCCGCCATGTTCGACCACCCCAAGCTCACCGCCCGCCAGCAACAGATCCTGGACCTGATCCAGACGGCCATCGCCCGCACCGGCGCGCCCCCCACGCGGGCGGAGATCGCGGCCGAGCTGGGCTACAAGTCGGCCAACGCCGCCGAGGAGCACCTGCAGGCGCTGGCGCGCAAGGGCGTCATCGAGCTGGTCAGCGGCACGTCGCGCGGTATCCGCCTGTGCGGCAACACCGTGCGCAACATCAACGCCGCGCGCGGCACCCAGTTCAGCCTGCCGATTCCGGGCATCACCCAGCTCGTGCTGCCCCTGGTGGGCCGCGTGGCCGCGGGCTCGCCCATCCTGGCGCAGGAGCATGTGGACCAGACCTACTGCGTGGAAGGCAGCCTGTTCCAGCACAAGCCCGACTACCTGCTCAAGGTGCGCGGCATGTCGATGCGCGACGCCGGCATCATGGACGGCGACCTGCTCGCCGTGCAAGCCACGCGCGAGGCGCGCAACGGCCAGATCATCGTCGCCCGCCTGGGCGACGACGTGACCGTCAAGCGCCTGCGCCGCACGGCCACAGGCATCGAGCTGCTGCCCGAAAACCCCGATTACCCGGTGATCACCGTGCAGCCCGGCGAGCCCTTCGAGATCGAAGGCCTGGCCGTCGGCCTGATCCGCAACACCATGCTGATGTAGCGCACCGCCGCGCGCCATACAGGTGGCGGGCGTCTGGCGGGCCTTCCCCGCCAACCCTGGATGATGCACACCCCCCTTCGCAATCCTGCCTGTGTTCACCCCTTTTCCTCATTGGAGTTTTCACATGCCAATTGCCTTGTCCTCGATTCCAGCCGCCGCCGCTCCCGCCCTGCCGCGCTGGCGCACCCCAACCCAGGGAGCGCGCGCGGTGCGCGTGGTGCGCGTACTCGACAGCAGCGCGCCGGGCTGCGCGGGGCGCCTCGTCATCTCCGGGCGCATGGCCGATGTGTGCGCCGAACTCGAACGCATGGTGCGCCGCGAACAGGGCTGAACGGCGCATGGCCCGCAAGGCGGCGGCCATACCCGGCATGTCCCACTGACTTACCTGCTGTTGCAACGGCCACGGGGTACCGCCAGGGCACAATGGCGGGATGAACATCGTGATCCTTGACGACTACCAAGATGCAGTACGGAAACTGCACTGCGCATCCCGGCTCGATGCCTACGCTGCCAAGGTCTATACGAACACGGTGAAGGGTCTCGGACAGCTCGCGGTGCGCCTGCGCGATGCCGACATCATCGTCCTGATCCGCGAACGCACCCACATCACGCGGCAACTCGTTGAAAAACTGCCCCGGCTCAAGCTGATCGCCCAGACCGGGCGCATCGGTGCGCACATCGACGTCGCGGCCTGCACCGAACGCGGCATCGCCGTGGCCGAGGGGGTCGGGTCGCCCGTGGCGCCGGCAGAGCTGACCTGGGCGCTGGTCATGGCCGCCATGCGCCGCCTGCCGCAGTACATCGCCAACCTCAAGCACGGCGCCTGGCAGCAGTCGGGCATGCGCGCGGCCTCCATGCCGCCCAACTTCGGCCTGGGCAACGTGCTGCGCGGCAAGACGCTGGGCATCTGGGGCTACGGGCGCATCGGCCAGATCGTGGCCGGCTATGGGCGGGCCTTCGGCATGAACGTGCGCGTCTGGGGCCGGGAGGCCTCGCGCGCGCAGGCGCTGACCGATGGCTACCAGGTGGCCAGCACGCGCGAGGATTTTTTCGCCCAGTGCGATGTGCTCTCGCTGCACGTGCGACTGTCGGAAGAAACCCAGGGAATGATCACGCTGCAGGACCTGTCGCTGATGAAGCCGACGGCGCTGCTGGTCAATACCTCGCGCGCCGAGCTGATCGAGCACGACGCCCTGATCGCCGCCCTCAACCGGGGCCGCCCCGGCATGGCCGCGGTCGATGTGTTCGAGAGCGAGCCCATCCTGCAGGGCCACGCCCTGCTGCGGCTGGAGAACTGCATCTGCACGCCGCACATCGGCTATGTGGAGCAGGACAGCTACGAGCTGTACTTCGGTTCGGCCTTCGACAACGTGGTCAACTACATTCGCGGCACACCGACGAACATCGTCAACCCCGGCGCGCTCCAGGTACGCCGCTGAGGAAGCTGCTCAGCGCGGCGCTTCCAGCTCCTGCGCCACGGCCTCGTAGACGGCGTGGCGCACCACCGATTCCACCTCCTCGCGCAGGCGCGGCACCATGGAGCGCGTCTGCTCCTGCACCACCGTGGCGATGGCCTCGCGCAGGCGCAGATCGAGTTCCACGTCCACGCGCTGCATCACCCGGTGCACCAGGTGCTCCTCGAAGCCCTCCGGCAACTGCAAGGCCACGGGCGCCGCAGGGGCCACAGGGGTCGCTGGCGCCTTGGGTGGCACCGCAAACGCCGCCACCGGAGCAGGCGCGAGAGAAACCGGCGCGGCAGATGCCGGCGGCCGCGCCGGGGACGCAGGGACGCCCGCGCCATGCGCCGGCACAGGAGATGCCGGCGGCACCGCCGCCCCTTGCACCACTTCGGTCAGGGTGGGAACGAAACGCGGCGGAGTCCGGGGTGGCTGTGCCATGGTGTTCAGGAATCTTTGAGAACAAGGTCGTGGCGCACGATGGCATGGCCCTGCGCCTGGTACTGGCGCCAGCGCTGGCGCGCCATGCCCCGGTCGGTCTCGTCGTGCGCACTGACCACTTCCACCACCCGGGCAAAGCGCTCGAAGCCCTCGGGCACCTGCGCGCCCAGGTTGAGCAGCACGTCCTGGTGCGGAGCGCCTTGCGTGCCCTGCGCCAGCACGACCGGCGAGGCACTCCACAGCTCGGCATCGCAGCCCTGCAGCGCATGGGCCACGAAATCCTGCGGCGCCATGTTCCACAGCATCCCGTCCAGCGGCTGCAGCACCTCGGGCGGCCCGACGATGACGACCCGCGCATCGCTGCGCAGCGCCTTGCGCGCAAAGCGGCAGGCATAGGCCAGCTTGTCGGGCGCGTTGAAGTGGAAGGCGACTTCAGGCATGGCGCATGTCAGTCGGCGGCCGTCTTGCGCGCCTTGCCTTTGGCCGGTGCTGCGGCGGGCGCCTTGCCTGCGCGCTCCAGCAGGTAATGCACCAGCAGGGGCACCGGGCGGCCCGTCCCGCCCTTGGCCGCGCCGCTCTTCCAGGCCGTGCCGGCGATGTCCAGGTGCGCCCAGGGCGTGCCGCCCACGAAGCGCTGCAGGAACTTCGCCGCCGTCACGGCGCCGGCTGCGCGGCCGGCCACGTTGGCCACGTCGGCGAAGCTGCTCTTGAGCCCCTCGGCGTACTCGTCGTCCAGCGGCATGCGCCAGCACGGGTCGAGCGCCGCCTCGCCCGCGGCGTACAGGCCGGCGGCCAGGGCCTCATCGCTGGCGAACAGGCCGCTGCGCACGCCGCCCAGGGCCACCACGCAGGCCCCTGTCAGGGTGGCGATGTCGATCATCGCCGCCGGCTTGAAGCGCGCGGCATAGGCCAGCGCATCGCACAGCACCAGGCGCCCCTCGGCGTCGGTGTTGAGGATTTCGATGGTCTGTCCCTGCAAGCTCGTGACCACGTCGCTAGGCTTGAGCGCACGGCCATCGGGCAGGTTCTCGCAGGCGGGGACCAGGCCCACCACGTTGATCGCGGGCTGCAGCTCGCCCAGGGCGCGGAACACGCCCAGCACGCTGGCCGCGCCGCCCATGTCGAACTTCATCTCGTCCATCTCGGCGGCGGGCTTGAGCGAGATGCCGCCAGCGTCGAACGTGATGCCCTTGCCCACCAGCACCACCGGCGCCTCGGACTTGGCGCCGCCCTGGTAGCGCAGCTCAATGAAGCGCAGCGGCTCGTGCGAGCCGCGCGCCACCGCCATGAAGGCGCCCATGCCCAGTTTTTCCACCTCGGCGGGCCCGAGCACCTTGCACTGCACCTTGGGCAGATCGGCCAGCGCCTGCGCCGCCTCGGCCAGCAGCGTGGGGGTGGCGTGGTTGGCCGGCCGGTTGGCCCACTCACGCGCCAGCCCCACCCCGGCCGCCAGCGCCTTGCCACGCGCGAAGGCTGCCTGGGCCGCCTGCGCGGCCTTCCTGTCGGCGACGGCCAGCGTCACGCGCGCCAGGGCGGGCGCCTTCGCCTGGGGCTTGGTGGCGGTGTACACATACGTGGCTTCGGCCACGGCCTGCACCGCCGCCGCCACGGCGTCGGGCTGGGCCGCCCCGGCAAAGCAGACGACGGCCTGCTGCACGCCGTTGCCCTTAAGCGCGCCCGCACAGGCCACGACGGCCTTGTGCGCCGCCTTGGCCGTGCCGCTGCCCACGCCGGCCAGCACCACGCGCCGCGCCGCCACGGCTGGCAGCTGGTACAGCTCCAGGGTCTTGCCGGGCTGGGCCTCGAAGTCCTTGGCCTTGAGCGCGCGCGCCACCACGGCCGAGAGGGCGTCGCTGCCCGCGTCGAAGCCTTCGGCCACCAGCAGCACGAGCAGATCGCATTTCTCGGTGGCGGCTTCGGGCAGCCCCAGGGCCTTCAATTCAAAGTTCATAATCAGCATTTTCCTTCAAGAGCCCGCCGGGCAGGCTCTCACCGATGTTATTCGATTCATCCATCCGCAAGGAGTTGGCCCGCAGTTTCGGCGCGACGCTGGTGGTGCTGGTCACGGTGGTCATGACCATGATGCTGATCCGCACCCTGGGCCAGGCCTCGCGCGGCAACGTCAACCCGTCCGACGTGATGCTCATCATGGGCTTCACCGTGGTGGGGCAGTTGCCCACCATCCTGAGCCTGAGCCTGTTCATCGCCATCGTCGGCTCGCTCTCGCGCATGTACCGGGACAGCGAGATGGTCATCTGGTTCGCCAGCGGGCGCGGCCTGGCGAGCCTGCTGCGCCCGCTGCTGCGCTTCGCCTGGCCGGTGATGCTGGTCATCGGCGTGCTGGCGCTGGGCGTGTGGCCCTGGGCCAACCAGCAGATCCAGGCGCTCAAGACGCAGTACGAGCAGCGCAGCGACGTGGACCGCATCGCCCCCGGCCAGTTCCAGGAGTCGGCCAACGGCACGCGCGTGTTCTTCATCGACAAGGACAGCCCGGACGACCGCTCCGCCAGCAACGTGTTCATCGCGGCCTCCGACCCCGGCAAGGAATCCGTCACCTCGGCGCGCAGCGCCCGCGTGGAAATCCAGGCCGGCGAGCGCGTGGCCTACCTGTTCCACGGCGCGCGCATGGAAACCGCGCAGGACACGCCCGGCCTGCGCCTGAGCGAGTTCGAGGAATACAGCACCCGCGTGGGCAAGGCATCGCAGGCCGCCGAAGGCGAGCTCGCCGCCAAGGCACGCCCCACGCTGTCCCTGCTGCAAAGCCCCGACCCGGAACACCTGGCCGAACTGGGCTGGCGCCTGGGGCTGGCGCTGGGCTCGTTCAACTTCGTGCTGCTGGGCCTGACGGTGGCCAGCGTCAACCCGCGCGCCGGGCGCAGCAGCAGCCTGGTGTTCGCGCTGTTCGCCTTCATCGTGTACTACAACCTCATGACGCTGGGCCAGAGCTGGATCGCCCTGGGCCGCATCGGCCTGCTGCCCTTCATGGCGCTGCTGCACGGCGGGGTGCTGGCCTGCACGCTGGCGGCCCTGGCCGCACGCCACAACCGCTGGTCGCCGCGCATGCTGTGGGCGCGGGCGGGCGCCGGGGGCACGGCATGAAGATCCTGCGCCGCCTCATCTACCGCGAGGCCTCGCTGGCCGTGGCCTACGTCACCGTGGCCTTCCTGGCGCTGTTCTTCTTCTTCGACATGATCGACGAGCTGCGCTGGGTCAGCCGCGCGCCCGGGGGCTACCAGCTCTCGCACGCGCTGCTCACGGTGGTGCTGCGCCTGCCCAACTACCTGTACGAGCTGCTGCCCATCACCGTGCTGATCGGCACCATCTACGTGATGGCCAGCCTGGCGCAGACCTCGGAATTCACCATCATGCGCACCAGCGGCATGGGCCCGGGGCGCGCGCTGCGCACGCTGCTGGTGCTGGGCTGCGCCTTCGTGGCGCTCACCTTCGCCATGGGCGACTACGTGGCCCCGATGGCCGACCGCGCGGGGCAGATGCTGAAGGCGCGCTACCTGGGGCAGCTGACCACGGGCGCCACCGGCGGCTGGCTCAAGGAACGCAAGGACGACGGCCATTCGCTGGCCGTGAACGTGCGCGCGCTCGGCCCGGATGGGCAGATGATCGGCATCCGCATCTTCGACTTCGACGACCAGGGACGGCTGAGCGCACAGATCCAGGCCGCATCCGCCCAGGTCGCCGAAGACGGATCTGGCTGGGTGCTGGCCCAGGCGCAGCAGCGCCGCTTCGTGCTGCGCGGCGCCGACCAGGCCCATGTGGAGCAGACCGACGCCGCCAGCATGCCCTGGCCCACGGGCATCACCGCGGAAATGGTCTCCGCCGCGCTGCTCAAGCCCGAGCGCATGCCCACCATCGAGCTGTTCCAGTACATCAGCCACCTCCAGGCCAACGGCCAGTCGGCGCAGAAGTACCAGATCGAGTTCTGGCGCAAGGTGTTCTACCCGCTGAGCTGCCTCGTCATGGTGGTGTTGGCCCTGCCCTTCGCCTACCTGCATTTCCGCTCCGGCGGCCTCGCGGCCTACGTGTTCGGCGGCGTGATGGCGGGCATCAGCTTCTTCCTGCTCAACACCGTGTTCGGCTATGCCGGCACGCTGCAGAACTGGTCGCCCTGGCTCACCGCCGCCGCGCCCGGGCTGATCTACACCGCCGCGTCGCTGGCCGCCTTCGGCTGGCTGGTGCTCCGACGCTGATGCGCCCCGGTGTCGTCCTGTTCGCCCATGGCTCGCGCGACCCGCTGTGGCGCGCGCCCATCGAGGCCGTGCGCGCCCACATCGCCGCGCAGCAGCCCGGCCTGCCGGTGCGCTGCGCCTACCTGGAGCTGTGCGCGCCCGACCTGCCGCAGGCCTGTGCCGAGCTGGTGGCGCTGGGCGTGGACCACCTCACCGTGGTCCCCATGTTCCTGGGCACCGGCCGCCACGCCCGCAACGACCTGCCCGAACTGGTGCAGGCGCTGCGCCAGAACCACCCCGGCGTGGCCTTCGCGGTGCAAAGCCCCGTGGGCGAAGACCCGCGCATGACGGCCCTCATGGCACACATCGCCACGGAAACATCGTTATAAAGAATGCAGCATAATGATGCGACTTTTTAGCCGCATTTCAGTATGAATCTGCACCAATTCCGTTTCGTCCAGGAAGCCGCGCGCCGCAACCTGAACCTGACCGAGGCCGCCAAGGCGCTGCACACCTCGCAGCCCGGCGTCTCCAAGGCCATCATCGAGCTGGAGGACGAACTCGGCGTGGACATCTTCGCGCGCCACGGCAAGCGGCTCAAGCGCATCACCGAGCCGGGCCAGCACGTGCTGAAAAGCATCGAGCTCATCATGCGCGAGGTCGGCAACCTGAAACGCATCGGCGAGCAGTACAGCGCGCAGGACAGCGGCACCCTCTCCATCGCCACCACGCACACGCAGGCGCGCTACGTGCTGCCGCCGCCCGTGGCGCGGCTGCGCGAGGCCTATCCCAAGGTCACCATCAGCCTGCACCAGGCCACGCCGCACGAGGTGGCGCGCATGGTGATCGACGAGGTGGCCGAAATCGGCATGGCCACCGAGTCGCTGGCCGAATACCCCGACCTCGTCACCCTGCCCTGCTACGAATGGCAGCACGTGCTGGTGATGCCCACCAGCCACCCGCTGGCGCAGAAGGAGCGCGTGGGCCTGGAGGACATCGCGCACGAGGCGCTCATCACCTACCACCCCACCTTCACCGGCCGCAGCAAGATCGACCAGGCCTTCGCCGCACGCAAGCTGCAGCCGCGCATCGTGCTCGAAGCCATCGACTCCGACGTCATCAAGACCTACGTGCGCCTGGGCCTGGGCATCGGCATCGTGGCCGAGATGGCGATGCGCGACGACCCGGTGGGCGACCTCGTGGTGCGCCCGGTGGGCCACCTGTTCGGCCAGAGCGTGGCGCGCGTGGCCTTCAAGCGCGGCGCCTACCTGCGCAACTTCGTCTACAAATTCGCCGAGCTGCTGAGCGACCGCCTGAGCCGCGACCTGGTCGCCCGCGCCATGACCGGGCACGTGAACGACTACGAGCTATGACCACTCCCGCCTTCCCCAGCCGCCTGCCGCGCGTGGGCACCACCATCTTCAGCGTCATGTCCGCGCTGGCGGCCGAGCACGGCGCCGTCAACCTGGGCCAGGGCTTTCCCGACTTCGACTGCGACCCGGCCCTGGCCGATGCCGTGGCGCGCGCCATGCAGGCCGGCCACAACCAGTACCCGCCGATGCCCGGCGTGCCCGCGTTGCGCCAGGCCGTTGCTTCAAAAATAGAAGCACTCCACGCGCGCCGGTATTGCGCCAACAGCGAAATCACCATCACCGCGGGCGCCACGCAGGCGATCCTCACGGCCCTCCTGGCCTGCGTGCACCCGGGCGACGAAGTCATCGTGCTCGAACCCTGCTACGACAGCTACGTGCCAGGCATCGAACTGGCGGGCGGCGTGCCTGTGCGCGTGGCGCTCACACCCGGCACGTTCCGCCCGGATTTCAGCAAGATCGCCGCCGCCATCACGCCGCGCACGCGCCTCCTCCTCATCAACAGCCCGCACAACCCCAGCGCCACCATATGGACGGAAGCCGACATGCGCACGCTGGAGGAACTGCTCGCGCCCACCAGCGTGCTGCTCATCAGCGACGAGGTCTACGAGCACATGGTCTTCGACGGCGCCACGCACCAGAGCGCCGCGCGCTTTCCGGGCCTGGCCGAGCGCGCCTTCATCGTCTCCAGCTTCGGCAAGACCTTCCACGTCACGGGCTGGAAGGTGGGCACCGTGGCCGCGCCCTCGCTGCTTACGGCCGAGTTCCGCAAGGTGCACCAGTTCAACGTGTTCACCGTGAACACGCCCATGCAGCACGGCCTGGCCGAATACCTGCGCAACCCCGCGCCCTACCTGCAGCTGCCCGCCTTCTACCAGGCCAAGCGCGACCTGTTCCGCCAGGGGCTGGAGGGCTCGCGCCTCAAGCTGCTGCCCAGCACCGGCAGCTACTTCCAGTGCGTGGACATCTCGGCCGTGAGCGACCTGCCGGAAGCCGACTTCTGCCAGTGGCTCACGCGCGAGATCGGCGTGGCCGCCATTCCGCTGTCGGCCTTCTACGGCGACGGCTTCGACCAGCGCGTGGTGCGCTTTTGCTTCGCCAAGAAGGACGAGACGCTGCGCACGGCGCTGGAGCGGCTGCGCAGGCTGTAGTGCAAATTTGATAGCTGCCAGCGCTTTCCACAGCCCGTTTTCAGGCAGTTTATTCCGCCAAAGCGAGATACAGCAAGCGCCAGCAGCTATGGTTTCAGGAGTTCACGGCAGTGCCCGCAGAAATGCCGCGATGCGCGCCAGCACCACCTCGGGCTGTTCGCGGTGCGGCACATGGCGGCAGCCCGGCAGCAGCGCCAGTTCGGCCGGCCCGGCCACGCTGGCGGCGATGCGCTCGGGCTGGCGCGGGGTGGCGTACTCGTCCTCCTCGCCGTGCAGCACCAGCGTGGGGCAGCGCACCGCGGCCAGCGCGGGCTTCAGGCTGTAGTCCGCGAACGCGGGCGAAAGCCAGGTGCGCGTCCAGGCCTGCAGCACCCAGGGCGCGCGCTCGCCGTGGTGGCGGGCCAGCCGCTGCATTTCCGCCGGGTCGGCAAAGGCGGCCTCGGCGGCGCGGATGCCAGCCAGCGTGCGCGGCTCGACGAAGCACTGCGCCGACTCGGTCACCAGCGCCACGCAGGCCGAGCCCGCCTGCGCCGCCGCATGGGCCGCCATGCCCCCGCCCACGCTGTGCCCCATGGCCACGAAGCGCGGCACGCCGCAGGCCGCGCGCAGCAGCGGCAGCACCTGGGCCGCCTCGGCGGGCACGAAGTCGAGCGCCAGCGCATCGCCGCGCGGCGCCGAGCGGCCAAAGCCCAGCCGGTCGTAGGCCAGCACGGCGCGCCCGGTGGCGGCGCACAGCCGCGCCGGAAAGTCGCGCCACAGGGCCACGCAACCCAGAGAATCGTGGAACAGCACGATGGGCGCTTGCGCCTGGGCCGCGCTGGCGGGCTGCCAGCGGCAGGCGTACAGCGCGCCCAGGGGGGTATCAATCCACAGGTCTTGCGCCTGGGGCATGGGAGAAGCGGGAACCGTCATGGCGCTGGATTGTGGCCGGTTGCGCATTGCCCCCGCGGCCTGGCGCCGCAGGCACCGGGCGTTCTCGGAGACAATCCCTGCAACGAACCGAACCGCCCAGCGCCATCCCCGCTCCACGCCATGAGCCGCCCCGACCTTTCCTTCCTGTTCCAGAACTGGACGCCCGACGAGCCGGAGCCGGAGCAGCCCCTGGCCGGAGACGACCCGCTGGCGCCGCGCCCGCCCAGGCGCCCGCGCGACCCGATGGACGACCTGGTGAACGAGCTGCGCAACTACCAGTTCGAGCTGGAGACGCAGAACAAGGTGCTGCGCTTCAGCCAGGCCTCGGCCGAGAGTGCGTCCGAGCGCTTCGAGACACTGTTCTCCAGCGTGCCGCTGGCGCTGATGGTGATCGACGAGCACGACATGGTGGTGCAGGCCAACTCCATGGCGCACCGCTCGTTCCAGCCCACCGAGCGCGACCCGCACCTCATCTCGCTCATGCCCTTCGTCAGCGAGGCCGACGCCGAGCGCGTGCGCCGCGCCTTCCTCACCGCGCGCACGCAGGGGCGCGCCGACACTTCCGAGGTGGTGTTCAACATCGGCGAGCACGCGCGCATGACGGGCGACCTGCACATCGCCTGCATCGAGGCCCAGCAAGGCAGCCTGCTGCCGCTGCGCCAGTACCTGTGCGCGGTGATCGACCAGGGCCCGCTGATCGCCGAGCGCCAGACGCTGCAGCAGCGCAACGAGCAGTTGCACGCCAGCGAGCGGCGCCTGGAGGCCGTCATCAACTCGGCGCTGGACGCCATCATCTGCGTCGACCAGCACCAGCGCATCACCGTGTTCAACCCCACGGCGGCGGCGCTGTTCCAGTGCGCCACCAGCGACGCCCTGGGCAGCCCGCTGCAGCGCTTCCTGCCCGAGGCGGCGCGGGCGCTGGAGCTGAACCAGCTCGCCACCCAGGCCATCCTGGGCGAGATGACCGCGCGCACCGCCGCCGGGCGCGAGCTGGCGGTGGAGGTCAGCGTCTCGTTCGAGCGCCACAGCGAGGGCGAGACCACCACCGTGTTCGCACGCGACCTCACCGGCCGCAAGAAGGCCGAGGAGCGCCGCGGCGAGCTGGAGGTGCAACTGCGCGAGTCGCACAAGATGCAGGCCATGGGCACGCTGGCCGGGGGCATCGCGCACGACTTCAACAACATCCTCAGCGCCATCCTGGGCAACGTCGAGCTGGCCAAGGGCGACGCGCTGGCGCAGGACCCGCAGTCGCCCATCCTGGAGAGCCTGCGCGAGATCGAGAAGGCCGGGCGCCGCGCGCGCGACCTGGTGCGCCAGATCCTCACCTTCAGCCGCAACGAGCCGCTGCAGCGCGGCGCCGTGCGCATGGCCGAGGTCATGCACGACACCGAGCGCCTGCTGCGCGTGACGCTGCCGCCCACCATCGACCTGCAGGTGCAGGCCCCGGCCCACCTGCCCCCGGTGCTGGCCGACGTGACGCAGATCGAGCAGGCCCTGCTGAACCTGTGCACCAACGCCGTCCACGCCATCGGCGACGCGCGCGGCAGCGTGCTCATGCAGGCCAGCCAGGTGCACCTGGACCAGCGCCAGTGCGAGCGCCTGGGCCTGTCCCTGGGCGCCTACGTGGCGCTGGACGTGCGCGACAGCGGCCCGGGCATGGACGCGGGCACCCTCTCGCGCATCTTCGAGCCGTTCTTCACCACCAAGCCGGTGGGCCAGGGCACCGGCCTGGGCCTGCCCGTGGTGCATGGCGTGATGCGCAGCCACGGCGGCGGCATCGACGTGCACAGCCGCCCGGGCGAAGGCGCGTGCTTCACGCTGTACTTTCCGGTGGCGTCCGAGGCCGAGCAGGCCCGCGCCCTGCCCGCGCCGGCGCCCGCCGCGCCCGCACTGGCCAGCCCGCCCGCCTCGGCGCGCCAGCACCACGTGATGTACGTGGACGACGACCAGGCGCTGGTCTTCCTCGTCAAGCGCCTGCTGGGGCGGCGCGGCTACCAGGTCAGCGGCTTCACCGACCCGCACGAGGCCACCGCCGCGCTGCAGGCCGACCCGCAGCGCTACGACCTGCTGGTGACCGACTACAACATGCCCGGCTACTCCGGCGTGGACCTGCTGCACGCCGCGCGCACCATCCGCGCCGACCTGCCCGTGGCGCTGGCCTCGGGCTACGTCACCACCGAGATCGAGCAGGCCGCGCTGGCCGCCGGCGCGCGCGCGCTGATCCACAAGCCCAACGACGTGGACGAGCTGTGCGCCACCGTGGACCGCCTGCTGCATGACGCGCCCTGACCCGGCCGGTGCGCCGCCGCCCGGCGGCGTCGAATGCCTGTACCAGGACAGCGACCTGCTGGTGCTGGCCAAGCCCCCCGGCCTGCTGTGCGTGCCCGGGCGCGGCCCGGACAAGCAGGACTGCCTGAGCGCCCGCGCCCAGGCGCGCTGGCCCGGCGCCCTGGTGGTGCACCGGCTCGACCAGGCCACCTCAGGCCTGGTGCTCATGGCGCGCCACCCCGAGGCCCAGCGCCGCCTGGGCGACGCCTTCGCCCAACGGCGCGTGGACAAGCGCTACCAGGCCGTGGTGCGCGGCCTGCCCCGGCCGGATGCCAGTGCCGCGGGCACTAGCGGCTGGAGCCTGGTCGACCTGCCGCTGATCGCCGACTGGCCCAACCGCCCCCTGCAGAAAGTGGACCGGGAACACGGCAAACCCAGCCAGACGCGCTGGCGCAGCGTGCGCCACGACGCAGCGCGCGGTGTCACGCTGCTCGACCTGGAGCCGCTCACCGGCCGCTCGCACCAGCTGCGCCTGCACCTGGCCAGCATCGGCCACCCCATCCTGGGCGACACGCTGTACGCCGACGCCGCCACGCAGGCCATGGCGCCGCGGCTGCTGCTGCATGCCTGCGCGCTGGCCTTTGCCCACCCCATGGGCGGCCAGGACTGCCGCTTCGCGCTGCCGCCGGATTTTGGCGAAACAGGCCTCTAAGCCTTTATAGTAAAGCGCTAATAGCTCTCTTTTCAGGAGCAAAAGCGCAGAAATCCGGCCAAGCGGAATGTGCCCGCGATGCCCGGCGCCGCCCGCGTGCCAGCGCCTGGGCGGCGCGCGTTTACCATTGCCCCATGCCTCTGCATCTCTACATCCTCACCGGCGGCTCGCGCGGCATGGGTCTGGCCATGGCGCAGCAGCTCCTGCAACCCGGCCACAGCCTGATTTGCATGGCGCGCAACGCCAGCCCCGCGCTCAAGGCACCGGAGGGCGCCACGCTGGCGCAGTGGACGCTGGACCTGGCCGACGGCGCGACCGCTGCCCGCCGCCTGGCCGACTGGCTCCACGCCCAGCCCGACAGCGCCTACGCCAGCGCCACGCTCATCAACAACGCGGGCGTGATCCCGCGCATCGCGCCACTGGCGCAGTGCGCCGATGCCGAGGGCCTGGCCGGCCTGGCCCACGCACTGCGCGTGGGGCTGGAAGCGCCGATGCAGCTCACCGCCGCCTTCCTCGCCGCCACCGAAGGCTGGGCCGTGCCGCGCAAGGTGCTGAATATTTCGTCGGGCCTGGGGCGCCGGGCCATGGCCTCGCAGTCCGCCTACTGCGCGGCCAAGGCGGGCATGGACCACTTCACCCGCTGCCTGGCGCTGGACGAGGCGGCCAAGCCCCATGGGGCCAGGGTGTGCGCGCTGGCGCCGGGGGTCATCGACACCGGCATGCAGGTCCAGCTGCGCGGCGCAGACCATGCGGCCTTTCCGAACCAGCCCAACTTCGCCCAGCTGCAGGCCACGGGCATGCTCACCTCGCCGCACGACGCCGCCGCGCGCGTGCTGGCCTGGCTGCAGCGCCCGGACTTTGGCGCGGAGCCGGTGGCCGACGTGCGCCAGCCGTGAGAACGCTATGCCCTCGATAGCTGCCAGCGCTTGCCACGCAAGGGCTGGAGCCTGATTTTCCTTGCAACCCACCACCCTCGACAGGAGAGAAACCATGACCCGTGAAGTCGTCGTCGTCAGCGCCGTGCGCACCGCCATCGGCACCTTTGGCGGCAGTCTCAAAGACGTGCCCCCCACCGAACTCGGCGCCACCGTGGTGCGCGAATCCCTCGCGCGCGCCAGCGTCGAGGGCAAGGACGTGGGCCACGTGGTGTTCGGCCATGTGGTCAACAGCGAGCCCAAGGACATGTACCTCTCGCGCGTGGCCGCCCTCAACGGCGGCTGCGCCGAGGGCACGCCCGCCTTCAACGTGAACCGCCTGTGCGGCTCGGGCCTGCAGGCCATCGTCTCGGCCTCGCAGGCCATTTTGCTGGGCGATGCCGACATCGCCATCGGCGGCGGCGCCGAGAACATGAGCCGCGCGCCCTACGCCAGCCTCGCCAGCCGCTGGGGCGCGCGCATGGGCGACACCAAGATGATCGACATGATGATCGGCGCGCTGCACGACCCGTTCCACACCATCCACATGGGCGTGACGGCCGAGAACATCGCCGCCAAATGGGGCATCACGCGCGAGGAGCAGGACCAACTGGCAGTGGAGAGCCACCGCCGCGCGCAGCAGGCCACCGAGGCGGGCTACTTCAAGGAGCAGATCGTGCCCGTGATGCTCAAGAGCCGGAAGGGCGAGGTGGCCTACGCCACCGACGAACATTTCCGCGCCAACGCCACGCTGGAAGACATGGCCAAGCTCAAGCCCGTGTTCGTGAAGGAGAACGGCACGGTGACGGCGGGTAACGCCTCGGGCATCAACGACGCCGCCGCCGCCGTGGTGCTGATGGACGCCAAGGCCGCCCAGGCGCGCGGCGCCAAGCCGCTGGCACGCCTGGTGGCCTACGCGCACGCGGGCGTCGATCCGAAGTACATGGGCATCGGCCCCGTGCCGGCCACGCAGATGGCGCTGAAGAAGGCAGGCCTCACGGTGCAGGACCTGGACGTGATCGAGGCCAACGAGGCCTTCGCCGCCCAGGCCTGCGCCGTGAGCAAGGACCTGGGGCTCGATCCCGCCAAGGTCAACCCCAACGGCTCGGGCATCTCGCTGGGCCACCCCATCGGCGCCACGGGTGCCGTGATCACCGTCAAGGCACTGTATGAGCTGCAGCGCATCCAGGGCCGCTATGCGCTGGTGACCATGTGCATCGGCGGCGGCCAGGGCATCGCGGCGATCTTCGAGCGCATGTAACGCCCTGCCAGGCCAGGATGGACTTGACGTGTGCAGTGCAGCAAACGTGATGTGCATCAAGACACGGCTGTCACACGGCTTCCATACTTCCAGAATATCTTTGGATTTTGGAGAACTCCATGGCAATCCTGGCCTGGGTACCAGAGCTCGATACCGGCATCGACGAGATCGACCGGCAGCACCGGCGCATCGTGGACTACATCAACAAGCTCTACGAACTGCGCGAATCGCCGGACCGGGAAGCCCTGGGCGACGTGATCGGCGAGATGGTGGACTACACCCTCTCGCACTTCGTCTTCGAGGAAACCTTGATCGAGAACGCGGGCTACATGTTCGCCGGACCGCACAAGAAGGTGCACGAGCTGTTCACGCGCCGCGTGTCCGAGATGCAGACCCGCTTCGACGCCGGCGAGGACGTGGCCGCCGAACTGCACGGCATGCTGTCACGCTGGCTGTTCAACCACATCCGCAACGAGGACCACGGCTACGTCGATGCCGCCAAGACCTACCTGCGCATGGCGCGCGGCAACGAGCAGGCGGAAAGGGAGCGGCTCAAGGCCGAGCTGCTGCAGGAGCTGGAGCAGCGCCAGCAGAAGAAAGGCTGGCTGGCCCGGCTGCTGTCGCGCTGAACGGCCCCCCCAATGAACAACGGCTCCCGAGGGAGCCGTTGCCGTTTGCGGAAAAGAACCGCCTCAATCACGCACGACCAGGACCGGCACGTGCACCACGCCCAGCACGCGCTGGGTGACGCTGCCCAGCATCAGCTTCTCCAGCCCGCGGCGGCCGTGCGAGCCCATGACGATCAGGTCGGCGTCCACGCTCGACAGCACGCGGCCGATGCCCTCGTGCACGGCATGGCCCTCGCCCACCAGGGTGTTCACTTGCACGCCAGCGTCCTCGAACACCTTCTTGGCCTCATCCAGTGCCTGGTTCGCCTCGGCCGTCGCCGCGCTCAGGTACTGGGCCTGGCCATAGGCGAAATCGGCGCCCACGCCGGTGAAGGGATAGGGGTCGATCACATACAGCACCGTGACCACGCTGCCAAAAACCTTGGCCAGGCCGACGGCCTTGGCCACGGCCTTGGTCGAGGTCTCGGAGCCATCCACGGGAACCAGAATGTGCTTGAACATGGCTTTTCTCCTTCAGTAAAGCAAGCAATAAGACTGCACAAGAGGAATGCTATCCCTTTTCACGCGCCGCACTTTGCAATAGAGCACCCCACGCTCCATTTCCGCCAGGAACTCGCGCTTGCGCGTGCGCTTGGTCGTCAGGTTCAGGCATGGCGGCGGTGCGCCTTCCTGCGGTGCGGGCGGTCGAGCCGTAGCGCTTTTCGGACACACGGGTAGCGCCTTTGCGTTGACGCCCGGCCCGCTTGCGGGCTAATATTACTAACCAGTCAGTCATTAAAAACAGTGTCCACTCCCACCCCACCTCCTTCCGCCGAATCGGGCAAGCGCAGCCGCCGCAAGGAAGCGCGCCCCGGCGAACTGCTCGACGCGGCGCTCGACCTGTTCGTGGAGAAAGGCTTTGCCGCCACGCGCGTCGAGGAAGTGGCTGCGCGGGCCGGCGTCTCCAAGGGCACGCTGTTCCTATACTTTCCGAGCAAGCTGGAGCTTTTCAAGGCCGTGGTGCGCCACAACATCGCCGGCCGTTTCGACGAATGGAAGCTGGAGATGCAGACCTTCGAGGGCAGCTCCAGCGAATTGCTGCACTACTGCTTCTTCGTGTGGTGGGAGCGCATCGGCTCCACCAAGGCCTCGGGCATCACCAAGCTGGTCCTGAGCGAAGCCGGCAATTTCCCCGAGGTTGCGTCGTTCTACCGCCAGGAAGTGATCGAGGCGGGACTGGCACTCATTCGCCGGATCCTGCGCCGCGGCATGGACAGCGGCGAATTCCGCGCCGTCGATCTCGACTACGCGATCTACATCGTGCTGGCGCCCATGATTTTCCTCATGACCTGGCGCCACTCCGTCGGCATGTGCGTGCCCGACGAACTGGGCCTGACGCCCGAGGAGTACATCCGCGTGCAGGTCGACAACATGCTCCACGGGCTGTGCGCCAGCCAGCCGCCCTCCTCCCCTCCCCCCACTTTCTGACAACCCTTCCATGAAACGCTGGATCCCCTGGGTGGCGGCAGCCATCGTGATCGGCCTGCTGGGCAGCGGCGCGTGGCGCGCCATGTCGGCGCGCAAGGCCCAGCAGCAGGCCTTGGCCCAATCCACGCAGCAACGCGCCGAAACCGTGCTGGCGCTGCAGCCCGGCGAGACGGTCGCCGTGCAGCGCCAGGCCCTGGCGCTGGACCTGCCCGTTTCGGGCACGCTGCGGGCGCTGCGCTCGGCGGTGGTGAAGGCGCGTGTGGCCGGCGAGCTGCAGGACTTCGCGGTGCGCGAGGGCGACACCGTGCGCGCGGGCCAGGTGCTGGCGCGTATCGACCCCACCGAAAGCGCCGCCCGCCTGCGCCAGGCGCAGCAGCAGGCCGACGCGGCCAAGGCCCAGGTGGCCATCAACGAGCGCCAGTACACCAACAACCGCGCCCTGGTGGCGCAGGGCTTCATCTCGGCCACGGCGCTGGAGGCTGCGCAATCGAGCCTGCAGGCGGCCCAGGCCAGCTACCAGGCGGCGGCAGCCGCCGCCGACGTGGCACGCAAGGCACTGGACGACACCACCCTGCGCAGCCCGCTGGCGGGCCAGGTGGCACAGCGCCTGGCGCAAAGCGGCGAGCGCCTGGCGGTGGACGCCCGCGTGGTGGAGGTGGTGGACCTCTCGCGCCTGGAGCTGGAGGCGCTGGTGGCTCCCGCCGACGCGGCCCAGGTGCGCGTGGGCCAGCAGGCGCGCCTGCAGGTCGAGGGCAGTACCCTGCCGGTGGCAGCCACGGTGGTGCGCATCAACCCCAGCGCCCAGGCGGGCAGCCGCGCCGTGCCGGTGTACCTGGAGATCGACACCAGCCGCGCGGGCGCGGCGGTGCCCGTGCTGCGCCAGGGCCTGTTCGTGCAGGGCACGCTGGAGACGGGCCGCGCCGAGGTACTGGCCGTGCCGCTGGAAGCCGTGCGCACCGACAAGCCGCTGCCCTACGTGCAGGCGGTGGAAAACGGCCGCATCGCGCACCGCGGCGTGCGGCTGGGCGCGCGCGCGCAGCACGAGGGCGCCACCTGGGTGGCGGCCGAAGGCCTGGCCGAAGGCGCGCTGATCGCCACCGGCGCGCTCGGCGCGCTGCGTGAAGGCACGGCCGTGCAGATTTCCCGCTGACTTCCCGCCGACGAAAGCGCCCCCGCCATGTGGTTCACCAAAGTCAGCCTGCGCAACCCCGTCTTCGCCACCATGGTGATGCTCGCCTTCGTGGTGCTGGGCCTGTTCGCCCTGCAGCGCCTGAAGGTCGACCAGTTCCCGAACATCGACTTCCCGGTAGTGGTGGTCATGGTGGACTACCCCGGCGCCTCGCCCGAGATCGTGGAGAGCGAGGTCACGAAGAAGATCGAGGAGGCCGTGAACTCGGTGGCGGGCATCAAGGCCGTCACCTCGCGCAGCTACGAGAGTTCGTCGGTCGTCATCATCGAGTTCCAGTTGCACATCGACGGGCGCAAGGCCGCCGAGGACGTGCGCGAGAAGGTCGCCACCGTGCGCCCCAACCTGCGCACCGAGGTGAAGGAGCCGCGCGTGGTGCGCTTCGACCCGGCCAGCCGCCCGGTGTGGACCATGGCCGTGCTGCCCGACGATGCGCGCGGCACGCCGCTCAGCGCGGTAGAACTGACGAGCTGGGCCGACCAGACATTGAAGAAGCGCCTGGAGAACGTGCGCGGCGTCGGCGCCGTGAACCTGGTGGGCGCCACCAAGCGCGAGATCAACATCTACCTCGACCCGCGCGCGCTGGAAGCCTTCGGCATCACGCCGGACCAGGTAGCCGCCGCCGTGCGCAACGAGAACCAGGACCTGCCGCTGGGCGCCATCCGCTCGCTGGCGCAGGAGCGCGTGGTGCAAATCGACGCGCGCATGCAGCGCCCCGAGGATTTCGGCCGCATCATCGTCGCGCGCAAGAACGGCGCGCCGGTGCGCGTGGAGCAACTGGCGCGGGTGAACGACGGCGCGCAGGAGCTGGAGAGCCTGGCGCTGTTCAACGGCGCGCGCACGCTGATGCTGTCGGTGCAGAAGTCGCAGGACGAAAACACCATCGAGGTCGTCGATGGCCTGAACCGGGCCGTGGCCGAGATGCAGGCCGAGCTGCCGCCCGGCGTGCGGCTGGAGACCGTGAGCGACAGCTCGCGCCCGATCCGCGTGGCCGTGGACAACGTGCGCCAGACGCTGATCGAGGGCGCGCTGCTCACGGTGCTGATCGTCTTCCTGTTCCTCAACTCGTGGCGCTCCACCGTCATCACCGGGCTGACGCTGCCGATCGCGCTGATCGGCACCTTTTTGTTCATGCACTGGTTCGGCTTCACCGTGAACATGATCACGCTGATGGCGCTGTCGCTGTGCGTGGGCCTGCTGATCGACGACGCCATCGTGGTGCGCGAGAACATCGTGCGCCATGTGCAGATGGGCAAGGGGGCCTACCAGGCGGCCATGGACGGGACGCAGGAAATCGGCCTGGCGGTGCTGGCCACCACCCTGTCCATCGTCGCGGTGTTCCTGCCCATCGGCTTCATGGAAGGGATCATCGGCAAGTTCTTCCACGAATTCGGCATCACCATCGTGGCGGCGGTGCTGATCTCGATGTTCGTCAGCTTCACGCTCGACCCCATGCTCTCCAGCATCTGGCACGACCCGAGTATCCACGCCCACGGCCAGCCCGGCGGCGCACCGCGCACGCTGTACGACAAGACCATCGGCCGCGTCACCGGCTGGTTCGACGGCGCCACCGAGCGCCTGGCGGAGTTCTACCAGCGCATCCTGCGCTGGTCGCTGGCGCACAAGCTGGCCACGCTGGCGCTGGCCGCCGCGATCTTCGTGGTCAGCGTGCTCATGGTGCCGCTGCTGGGCACGGAATTCGTGCCCAAAGCCGACTATTCCGAAACCACCATCAACTTCTACACCCCCGTGGGTTCGTCGCTGGAGGCCACCGAGGCCAAGGCGCGCCAGGTGGAGGCGCTGGTGCGCGAGCTGCCCGAAGTGCGCTACACCCTCACCACCATCAACACCGGCAGCGCCCAGGGCAAGATGTACGCCAGCGTCTACGTGCGCCTGGTGGACCGCAAGGCGCGCACGCGCAACGTGGACGCCATGTCGGTCGTGCTGCGCGAGCGCCTGAGCGCGGTGGCCGGCATCACCGTGACCCACGTCGGCCTGCTCGACCCCGTGGGCGGGCAAAAGCAGATCGAGTTCTCCATCCAGGGCCCGGACCTGAAGGAGCTGGAGCGCCTCACGGCGCAGGTCACGGCGAAGCTGCGCGACATTCCCGGGCTGGTCGATCTCGACTCCAGCCTCAAGCCCGACAAGCCCGTGATCGACGTCGAGGTGCGGCGCGACGCCGCTTCCGACCTGGGGCTGTCCGTGGCCTCCATGGCGGCCTCGCTGCGCACGCTGGTGGCCGGGCAGACCGTGGGCAACTGGCGTGCCGCCGACGACCAGACCTACGACGTGAACGTGCGCCTGGCGCCCGAGGCGCGCAACCAGCCGCAAGATTTGGAGCGCCTGCCCTTCGCGCTGGCCGCCGCCGATGGCGGCACGCGCATCGTGCGGCTGAACCAGGTGGCCAGCGTGCGCGAGACCACCGGCTCGAACCAGATCAACCGCCGCGACCTGATGCGCGAGGTGGCCATCAACGGCAACGCCGACCAGCGCTCGGTGGGCGAGATCTCGGCCGACATCCGCCGCGTGCTCGACACCGTGGCCTTCCCGCCCGGCTACCGCTACCAGTTCGGCGGCTCGACCAAGAACATGCAGGAATCGTTCGGCTACGCGCTGTCGGCGCTGGTGCTGGCCATCGTCTTCATCTACATGATCCTGGCGAGCCAGTTCAAGAGCTTCCTGCAGCCGCTGGCGCTGATGACCGCCCTGCCCCTGACGCTGATCGGCGTGGTGCTGGCGCTGATGATGTTCGGCTCGGCGCTGTCGATGTTCTCCATCATCGGCGTGGTCATGCTCATGGGCCTGGTGACCAAGAACGCCATCCTGCTGGTGGACTTCGCCATCCGCGCGCGCGAGGAGCACCACGACGACGCCGGCCAGACCGTGCCCGGCCTGCCGCGCGAGCAGGCCCTGCTGCTGGCCGCGCGCGTGCGGCTGCGCCCCATCCTGATGACCACGCTGGCCATGATCTTCGGCATGGTGCCGCTGGCCTTCGCCCTCAGCGAAGGCTCGGAGCAGCGCGCGCCCATGGGCCAGTCGGTCATCGGCGGGGTCGTCACCTCGTCGCTGCTGACCCTGGTGGTCGTGCCCGTGGTCTATTGCTACATGGACGATCTGGCGCAATGGGTGCGCCGGCGCCTGGGCCATGGCGGCGGCGCCAGCGGCCAGGCCCATTAAACTCAAGGGTTTGTCCTCACCTCCCCCACACCTGCCCACATCCGCCTGGAGAACGCCATGAGCCTGCCCCTGAACACCACCGCCACCCACCCCGATGACCTGACCACGGTGGCCCGCTACCACATGATCGAGCAGCAGATCCGCCCCTGGGACGTGTCGGACAGCGAAGTGCTCGACCTGCTGTCGCGCCTGCCGCGCGAGGAGTTCGTGCCCGCGGCCTACCGCGGCATGGCGTTCATGGACATGGAAATTCCCCTGCTGGGCCAGGCCGACGAGGCGTTGCGCCTGGGCCACTGCATGCTGGCGCCGCGCGTCGAGGCCCGCCTGCTGCAGGACCTGCAGGTGCAGCCCACCGACCGCGTGCTGGAGATCGGCGCCGGCTCGGGCTACATGGCCGCCCTGCTGGCGAGCCGCGCCGAGCGCGTGGTGTCGCTGGAGATCGACCCCGCCCTGGCGCAGACCGCGCGCGAAAACCTGCGCCGCGCCGGCATCCAGAACGCCGACGTGCGCCAGGCCGACGGCGCGCGCGACCCGATTCCCGACGGCCCGTTCGACGTCATCCTGCTCAGCGGCTCCGTGGCCGAAGTGCCGCAAGGCCTGCTCGCGCTGCTGCGCGAGGGCGGGCGCCTGGGCGCCATCGTGGGCCAGGAGCCGATGATGCGCGCCACCTTCGTGCGCCGCACGGGCAGCCAGTTCGAGACCACCCAGCCGTGGGACACCGTGGCGCCGCGCCTGCAGGGCTTCGCCGAACCCTCGCGCTTCACGTTCTGAGCATGATTGCGCAGGTCCGCCCCAACGAACTCGAAGCCTGGCTGGCCCAGGCCCGCGCAGCCAGCGGCACCGAGCCGCTGGTGCTGGACGTGCGCGAGCCCTGGGAGCTGCAAACCGC
Source organism: Acidovorax sp. YS12 (assembly GCA_021496925.1). Classification (NCBI taxonomy): domain Bacteria; kingdom Pseudomonadati; phylum Pseudomonadota; class Betaproteobacteria; order Burkholderiales; family Comamonadaceae; genus Acidovorax; species Acidovorax sp. YS12. Next base: position 554,567 of record CP053915.1, on the reverse strand, counting down.
CAGCGTGCGGCCCGGCGGCTTCGCCTTCGTGCACATCCCCATGGGCGTGCTGCCGGTGCGGCTGGGCGAACTCGACCCGGATCGCCCGGTGGCCTGCCTGTGCCACCACGGCGGCCGCAGCATGCAGGTGGCGGCCTTCCTTGCGCACCAGGGCTTCGCGCAGGTCGCCAACATCGCCGGGGGCATCCACGCCTGGGCGCTGGAGCGCGACCCTTCCGTTCCTTGCTACTGACACTACTGACCTCTTCCGCTGGAAGGACCTCCATGACCCCGTTCCGCCGTCTCCCCCTTGTGCTGGCCCTGGCCGCGCTGGCCTGCTCCGCACAGGCGCAAAGCCTGCTGGCCCTGGTGGAACAGGCCCGTGGCTACGACGCCGCCTGGCAGTCCGCCAAGGCGCAGATGGACGCCGCCGCCAGCCGCGCCGAACAGGCGCGCGCCGGCCTGCTGCCCAGCGCCGGCCTGTCGGCCGGGGTGTCCACCGCGCGCACCGAGGTCAGCCGCCCGGAGATCAACCTCACCACGCCGAACCGCAACGTCACGCTGTCGGCCTCGCAGCCGCTGTACCGGCCGGCCAACCGCATCGGCTACGCGCAGGGGCAGCGCGGCATCGACGTGGCCCAGGCGCAGCTCGACGCCGCCACGCAGGATCTGCTGGTGCGCGTGAGCCAAGGCTATTTCGACGTGCTGGCCGCGCAGGACACGCTGGCCTTCGTGCGCGCGCAAAAGGCCGCGGTGGAGGAACAGCTCGCGGCGGCCAAGCGCAATTTCGAGGTCGGCACCAGCACCATCACCGACCAGCGCGAAGCCCAGGCACGCTACGACATCGTCGTCGCGCAGGAAATCGCGGCCGAGAACGACCTGCACGTCAAGCGCCTGGCGCTCGACCAGCTCGTGGGCCGCACCGGCATCGCCCCCCTGCCCCTGGCCCAGCCCGTGCAGTTGCCTACCGATGCAGCGGGCGACGTGGCCGAGTGGGTGGAGAAATCGCAGGCGCAGCAGCCCGCCGTGCGCCAGGCCACCGTGGCGCTCGACATCGCCCAGCTGGAAACGCAGAAGGCCCGCACCGGCCACCTGCCCACGGTGGACCTACAGGCCGGCTACGCCATCAACCACTACCCCAAGGGCACCATGACGGCCCAGGGCCTGAACCAGCGCAACACCACGGCCAGCGTGGGCGTGGCGCTGAACCTGCCGCTGTTCGCCGGGTTCGCGGTGCAGAACCGCATCCAGGAAACCCTGGCGCTGGAGGAAAAGGCCCGCGCCGACCTGGAGGGCGCGCGCCGCGCCGTGGCCCAGGGCACGCGCGCCGCGTTCTTCGGCGTGCAGTCGCTGCGCAGCCAGGTCAAGGCGCTGGAGGCCGCCGAGGCGTCGAGCCAGAGCGCGCTGGACGCCAACAAGCTCGGCTACCAGGTAGGCGTGCGCATCAACATCGACGTGCTCAACGCCCAGAGCCAGCTCTACCAGACCAAGCGGGACCTGGCCGTGGCACGCTACAACCTGCTCATGGGCCAGTTGAAGCTGCGCCAAGCGGCGGGCACGCTCGCGCTGGACGACGTGAAGGCCATCAATGCGTTCCTGGCACAGTAGGCGCCTGTTCCTCGGTCAGCGCCAGCGGGCGCGCCTGTAGCTGCTCCGCGGGCATCGGGCGGCCCAGCAGGTAGCCCTGCAGGTAATCGCAGCCCTCGGCCTGCAGGATGGCGCGCTGCAGCGCCGACTCCACCCCCTCGGCCACGACCTGCAGGTGCAGGCTGTGCGCCATGGAAATGATGGCCCGCACCAGCGAGTGGTTGCGGCTGCCCTCCTGCAGGTTCATGACGAAACTGCGGTCGATCTTCACCGTATTCAGATGGAAGCGCGCCAGATAGCTCAGCGATGAATAGCCGGTGCCAAAGTCGTCGAGCGACAGGCCTACGCCCGCATCATGCAGGCGGTGCAGCAGCGCGGGCAGGTTCTCCTGGTCGCTGGCCAGCAGGGTCTCGGTCAGTTCCAGCTCGATGGCGCGCGGCGGCAGTCCGTGGCGGTGCAGGAGCATGTGCAGCAAGGCCTCGAAGCCCGGGTGCGCGAACTGGCGGGCCGAGACGTTGATGCTGACCACCGGGGCGTCCCAGCCCTGTGCGCGCCACTGCGCCACCTGGCGGATGGCCTCTTCGAGCACCCACGCGCCGACCTCCAGGATCAGCGCGGACTCCTCGGCCACGGGAATGAAGCGCCCCGGCGACACCCAGCCCAGTTGCGGGCTCTCCCAGCGCAGCAGCGCCTCGGCCTTGGTCAGGCGGCCGGTGCGGGCGCAGTAGATGGGCTGGTAGTACAGGCGCAGCTCGCCCTGCGCCACGGCCTGGCGCAGCGCGGCCTCGATGCGCAGCGAGCCGGCCAGGCGCTCGTCCATGCCCGCGTCGAAGAAGCACCAGCCGCTGCGCCCCCGCGCCTTGGCCTCGTACATGGCGACTTCGGCGCGCTGCAGCAGCACGCTGGCCGCCAGCGCCTCCTTGCCCGGAAACGCCACGCCGATGCTGGCGTCGAGCTTGAACGCCATGCCCGCATGGCGGAAGTCCCGCCGCACGGCGTGCAATATGGCCTGCGCGCGCGCCTCCACCTCCAGCACGCTCGCCAGCGACTGCAGGCGCGGCATGACCAGCGCGAATTCATCGCCGCTCAGGCGCGCCAGCAGGTCCCCGGGCTGCAGGTGCGCCAGCAGGGCCTGGGCGGTCTCGCACAGCACCTGGTCGCCGAAGGTATGGCCCAGCGTGTCGTTGACCTTCTTGAAATGGTCCAGGTCGATCAGCAGCACGGCGCAGTACGTGCCCTGGTGCCGGCCCGCCCACAGCAGGGCATCGAGCTGCTGCTCCAGGAAGCGCCGGTTGGCCAGCCCGGTGAGCTGGTCGGTGTTGGCCTGCTGCAGCCGCTCCTCCTCGGCCTTCTTGCGTTCGCTCAGGTCGCGGATCTGCGCCAGGATTACCCGGTAGCCCAGGTCCATGTGGCTGGACAAGATCACCTCCGCGGGAAACGGCGCCCCTTGCGCCGGTGTGATGGAGCGCTCCAGCCGGATGGGTTCGTGCAGCGGGGTGGACTCAGCCAAGGCATTCACCTTGCGGGCAATGGCATCGGCTTCGCCCTGGTCGGCGGCCAGCAGCGGCACGCTGCGCCCCACCAGGCTGGCGGGCGAGGCCACACCGGCGAGCTGCGCGAAGCGCTCGTTGCAGAACACCACCTTGCCGTCGAGCCTGCGCGCCACCAGCGCATCGGGCAGGTGGCGCAGCACGTTGCGCAGGCGCTGGCTCGACAGGTGGATGGTGGCGTCGATCAGCGCCAGGCCCAGCAGCGCGCTCGACACCCCGTTCACCACCACGGCCAGCGGGCTCTGGAACGGCGTGCCGACGGTGTGCAGCTCGGCCACCGCGGCGAGGCACGCCAGTGCCTTGACGGCGAACGCCATGCCCGCCGCCTTGTAGCCCATGGCCAGGAGAAAACGGGCCGAGACGCCATAGGCCAGCACCATCAAGGCCAGCACCAGCAGCCGCCCGGCCATCTGGCTGCCGCCGAAACCGACGGCGGCCACGGCCAGCGCGATGCCCAGCGCGCGCAGCGCGAGCACCCGCCAGCCGCGCAGCCGTCCGCGCAGCGACTCCGCGGCCGCGTGCAGCGTGGCGATGAACAGCCCCGTCAGCAGGGTGGATACCAGGCCGAGCCAGGCCTGCGGCTGCAGCATGAAACGGTAGCCCGTCCAGGACGCTCCCGCCAGCGCCAGGTGGGCGATGCCCCACAGCAAGGCGGCATGGTTCTGCCGCGCGGCGTTCCAGCAGACGAGAAACGCGACCCCGAGCATGGCCACGGTGGCGACCACTATGTCATGCAAGGGGATCATGGTGTTGCCTGGTGCACGGGAAATACGGGAACCGGGGTACCGCAAGAAACGGGCCCATGCCGCAAGGCGCCAGCCTGCGCGAAAACCGTGTGCGCATGGCTCATCGGCCCAACAGGCGGCGCGCGGCGTCGGCCGTGGCCTGCGCCGCCCCGCGGTGCGCCTGGGCAAACTCCAGGGCGGCTGTGCGCGCCGCGGCCAGCGCCCCGGCATCGCACGCCAGCATGTACGCGGCATCCACGCCCTGCGCCATGCCGGCCACGCGGCGGGCCGCTCCGGCGGCGCAGGCCTTCTGCGCCGCTTCGGCAAAGTTGAAGGTGTGCGGCCCCAGCACCACGGGGCAGGCGCAGGCCGCGGCTTCGATGAGGTTCTGCCCCCCGAGCGGCGCGAAGCTGCCGCCGAGCAAGGCCACGTCGGCCAGGCCGTAGTACAGCGCCATTTCGCCCAGGCTGTCGCCCAGCCAGACGTCGGCCTGCGGCGGCGCGCCCTGCCAGCGACTGCGCCGCGCCACCGACAGGCCCGCCGCCCGCAGCATCGCCTCCACGGCATCGAAACGCTGCGGATGGCGCGGCACGATGAGCCACTGCACTTCCGAATTGATAGCTGCTGGCGCTTGCCCCATAAGGGCTGGAGCCGTTTTTTGCTTGAAAATCTCGAGCCACAGGGCTTCCTCGCCCTCGCGGCTGCTGGCCAGCAGCACCACGGGCCGCGCCTGCATGGCGCGCCAGGCGCGGCCCTGCGCGAGTTGGGCGCCGTCGGGCTCGACGTCGAACTTCAGGTTGCCGAAAACCCCCTGCACGGGCGCGCCCAGCGTGCGCAGGCGCTGGGCGTCGGCCTCGGTCTGCGCCCACACCGCCACCAGGCCCCGGTAGGCCGGGCGCGCCAGCCAGCCCAGGCGCTGCGCCTTGCGCAGCGAGGTGTCGTTCAGGCGCGCATTGGCCAGCGCCAGGGGAATGCCCTGGCGGCGGCACGCCGCCACCAGGTTCGGCCAGACCTCGGTTTCCATGAGGATGCCCAGCGCCGGGCGGAACTGGCGCAGAAAGCGCTGCACGGCAGCGGGCGTGTCCCAGGGCTGCCAGACCTGTACGTCGCCCGGCTGCAAGAGCTTGGCGCCTTCGGCGCGGCCAGTGGCCGTGCCGTGGGTCAGCAGCAGGCGCATGCCGGGCAGCGCGCGCCGCAGCGCGGCCAGCAGGATGGCGGCGGCGCGCGTTTCGCCCAGCGAGACGGCGTGCACCCAGACGAAGCCGGAACCCGCGGGCTGGCCGTAGCGGCCGAAGCGCTCCTCCACCGCCACGGCATAGCCCGACTCAGCCACGGCGCGGCGGCGCAGCTTACGGCGCAGCAACGGCTGTGCGGCCCAGGTCAGGGTGCTGTAGAGCCAGCGCACGGCAAGGGCCAGGTCAGTGTGCGGCGCTGCCCACCTGCGCGCCGGGCTTCACGCGCTCCAGCAGCGCGCGCATGTGCGCCTCGATGCGTTGCAGCGCCTCTTCCGTGTGGCCCTCGAAGCGCAGCACCAGCACGGGCGTGGTGTTGCTTGCGCGGATCAGGCCGAAGCCGTCGGGCCAGTCCACGCGCAGGCCGTCGATGGTGCTGACCTGCGCGGGCGCGGCGAAGGCCTCGCCCGCAAGAGCCTGCAGCGCGGCCGTGAGCTGGTGCGGCTCGCCCTCGGCGCACTGCACGTTGAGTTCGGGCGTGGAGTGGCTCGTGGGCAGGGCGTTGAGCACGGCGCTGGGGTCGTTGCTGCGGCTCAGGATTTCCAGCAGGCGGCAGCCCGCGTAGGTGCCGTCGTCGAAGCCGTACCAGCGCTCCTTGAAGAAGATGTGGCCGCTCATCTCGCCGCCCAGGGGCGAATCCACCTCCTTCATGCGCGCCTTGATGAGCGAGTGGCCCGTCTTGTACATCAGCGGCTGCCCGCCAGCCGCCTGGATGGCGGGCGCCAGGCGCTGCGTGCACTTCACGTCGAACAGGATGGTGCCGCCCGGCACGCGCGAGAGCACGTCCTGCGCGAACAGCATCATCTGGCGGTCGGGGAAGATGTTCTGGCCGTCCCTGGTGACGATGCCCAGGCGGTCGCCGTCGCCGTCGAAGGCCAGGCCCAGCTCGGCGCCGGTGCCCTGCAGCGCGGCGATCAGGTCGCGCAGGTTCTCGGGCTTGCTCGGGTCGGGGTGGTGGTTGGGGAAGTTGCCGTCCACCTCGGAGAACAGCTCGACCACCTCGCAGCCCAGCGCACGGAAGATGCCGGGCGCCGACGCACCCGCCACGCCGTTGCCGCAGTCCACCACGATCTTCATCGGGCGCGCGAGCTTCACGTCGCCCACGATGCGCTGCACGTAGGCGGGCAGCACGTCGGCCTGGCGCACGCTGCCGCCGGGGGCGAGCTGCCAGGACTCCGCTTCCATCGTGCGGCGCAGTTGCTGAATGTCCTCGTCATGGATGGCGCGGCCGGCCAGCACCATCTTGAAGCCGTTGTAGTCCTTGGGGTTGTGGCTGCCCGTGATCTGGATGCCGCTCTGGCACAGCGTGGCCGCCGCGAAGTACAGCATGGGCGTGGTGCACAGGCCGATGTCGATGACCTCGACGCCGCTTTCCACCAGGCCCTGGATCAGCGCGGCCGACAGCTCCGGCCCCGAAAGGCGGCCATCGCGCCCCACGGCCACCACGGTCTGCCCCTGGGCCCGCGCGGCCGTGCCGAAGGCGCGCCCCAGGCCCAGGGCCACGGCGGCGTTCAGGGTGCTCGGAACGATGCCGCGGATGTCGTAGGCCTTGAAGATGGTGGGCGAGATCTGCACGGGGAATCCTGTCGTCGAACGCTGGAAAGAAGCCGCGCATTGTAGGCCGCCGCCTACACCTGGAGAGCCAGGCACATGTCCGGAAACGGCGCGCCCGCAGGCAGGCCGCAACCTATCATCCGCTTCATGCCCACCCTGCCTCCCGCCGACGATGACGACGCCCGCTACCTCGCCCTGAAGGCGCGCGATGCGCGCTTCGACGGGCGCTTCTTCACGGGTGTGACCTCCACCGGCATCTACTGCCGCCCGGTCTGCGCCGTGCGCACGCCGCGGCGCGAGAACTGCCGCTTCTTCGCCCTGGCCGCGCAGGCCGAGCACGCGGGCTTCCGGCCCTGCCTGCGCTGCCGGCCGGAGCTGGCGCCGCAGGCGCTCGCCTGGTCGGTGCAGGACGCGGGCGCCATCCTCGTGCGCCAGGCCCTGCGCCTGCTCGACACGCCGCAGGCCGGCAGCCCGCTGGAAGGCGGCGCCCTGGTGGCGCAACTGGCCGCCCGCCTGGGCGTGAGCGACCGCCACCTGCGCCGCCTGTTCGAGGCGGCGCTCGGCATCTCCCCGCTGCAGTACCTGCAGACGCGGCGGCTGCTGGCGGCCAAGCAGTTGCTGACCGACACCTGCCTGCCCGTCACCCAGGTGGCGCTGGCCAGCGGCTTCGCCAGCGTGCGGCGTTTCAACGCCGCCTTCGTCCAGCACTACGGACTCAATCCCACGCAATTGCGGCGCACGGGCCCGGCGGACCCGGGGCGCAGCCGCCCGGTGCGCCTGGGCTACCGCCCGCCGTACGACCCTGCGGCGCTGCTCGCCTTTTTCGCCGCGCGGCAAATCCCCGCCGTCGAGGCGGCCGATGCGCTGGCGCTGCGCCGCACGGCGCGGCTGGCCTGCGGCGGCGGCGAGCACACGGGGTGGCTCGAAACCGCCTTCGATACGGCGCGCAGCCTGGTGGCGCTCTCGGTGAGCGACAGCCTGCTGCCCGTGCTGCCCCAGGTGATCGCCCGCGTGCGCGCCATGCTGGACCTGGACGCCGACCCGGCCGCCATCGCCGCCGTGCTGCATGGCGACTTTCCCGAGGGCGACGGCCTGCGCGTGCCCGGCTGCTTCGACGGCTTCGAGCTGGCGGTGCGCGCCGTCCTCGGGCAGCAGATCACGGTGGCGGCGGCGCGCACCCTGGCGCAGCGCCTGGTGGAGCGTTTCGGCACGCCCATCGAAACGCCCTGGCCCGGGCTGAACCGCCTCTTCCCGGCCCCCGCCGTGCTGGCCGCCGCCGAGGGCGAGGCCCTGGGACAGCTGGGCATCGTGCGCCAGCGCCAGGCCGCCATCGTGGCGCTGGCGCGCGCCGTGAACACCGGCCAGATCGCCCTGCATGCCCATGCCGACGTGCCGGCCACCACGGCGGCGCTGTGCCAACTGCCCGGCATTGGCGACTGGACGGCACAGTACATCGCCATGCGCGCCTTGCGCTGGCCCGACGCCTTCCCCAGCGGCGACGTGGCGCTGCACAAGGCCCTGGGCGTGCAAGGCACACGCCAGCCCGCCCGCGCCGCGGCCGAGGCGGCGCAGGCCTGGCGGCCGTGGCGCAGCTACGCGGTGGTGCGCGCCTGGGCCACGCTCTGAGCAACAGAAGGCCCTGCCCGGCACGCCGGGCCCATTTAGTATGTAATCAAAGGATTCCGCCATGCACTATCCCCCCGACACCGTTCAAGGCCGCTGCACTTCGCCGCTGGGCGAAGTGCGCCTGGCCGCCTCGTCCCAGGGGCTCGTGGGCCTGTGGTTCGACGGCCAGCGCCATCTGCCGGCGCAGCTCGACGGGCCGGGCGCCTGGCCCGCCGCCGACGCCCACCCGGTGCTGCGCGAGGCGGCCCGCCAGCTGCAGGAATACCTGGGCGGCACGCGCACGCGCTTCGACCTGCCGCTGGACCTGCACGGCGGCACGCCCTTCCAGCAGGCGGTGTGGCAGGCGCTGTGCGCCATTCCGCGCGGCCGCACCACGAGCTACCTGGCCATCGCGCAAGCGCTGGGCAAGCCCGCCGCCGTGCGCGCCGTGGGCGCCGCCGTGGGCCGCAACCCGGTGAGCGTGGCCGTGCCCTGCCACCGGGTGCTGGGCAGCGACGGCAGCCTCACGGGCTATGCCGGCGGGCTGGAGCGCAAGCGCGCGCTGCTGCGGCTCGAGGACGCCGCCACTCCCCCACCTTCCACCCCTTCATGACTGCATCCACCGCCACGCCGGCCCCTTCCTGGCTCGGGGAGTTCCTGCTGCTCTCCGCCCTGTGGGGCGCTTCGTTCCTGTTCATGCGCCTGGGCGCGGCCGAGTTCGGCCCGCTGCCCACGGCCGGGCTGCGCGTGGCGCTGGCGGCGGCGTTCCTCTGCCCCATCCTGCTGCGCCAGGGGCAATGGCCGGCGCTGCGCCGGCACTGGCGGCCGATCCTGGTGGCCGGGCTGATCAATTCGGCCATCCCGTTCGCCTTGTTCGCCTGGGCCGTGATGCACATCGCCACCGGGCTGACCTCGATCCTCAATGCCACGGTGCCGCTGTTCGGCGCCCTCGTGGCCTGGGCCTGGCTCGGCGACCGCATCAACCGGCTGCGCTGGCTCGGCCTCGCGCTGGGCTTCGTCGGGGTGGCGCTGCTGGCCTGGCGCGCGCCCGGGGGCGTGGGCGCCGGGGGCACCCACGCGGGCTGGGCCCTGCTGGCCTGCCTGCTGGCTTCGACCTGCTACGCGGTGGCCGCCAGCTACACGCGGCGCTACCTGGCAGGCGTGCCCGCCCTGGCATCGGCCACGGGCAGCCTGCTGGGCGCGGCCCTGGTGCTGGCGCTGCCCACCCTGTGGTTCTGGCCCGCCACCATGCCGGGGCCGCGCGCCTGGGGCGCGGTGGCCGCCATCGCCGTGCTGTGCACGGGGATCGCGTACATCATGTACTTCCGCCTGATCGCGCGCGTCGGCTCCAGCCGCGCGCTGGCCGTGACGTTCCTGGCGCCGGTGTTCGCCGTCGTCTACGGCATGCTGTTCCTGGGTGAGCGCGTCACGCCGTGGATGCTGGGGTGCGGGCTGGTCATCGTCTGCGGCACGCTGCTCTCCACCGGCCTGGTCACCTGGCGCACGGGGGGGCGCTGAAGCGGCTCGTCAAGCCGTGCATGCACCAAGCCGCGGTGCGCCGCAGGCCCCCGTGCGCGCCTCTACACTTGCAGCCATGGACATGGCATGGGCGAGGCAATGGTGGCGGCGGCTGGCCACGCGGTGGCGCGGCGCGCCCCATGGCGATGCCGGCGCGTGCGCACAAGGGTACGCACAAGAGCGCGAGCAGGCGCTGCTGCTGGCCATGCAGGCCCTGGGGTGCGGCTACTGGGAGTGGGACCTGGACAGCCGGCAACTGCGCTTCCAGGGCGAGTTCTTCCGCCAGTTCGGCGTGTACGAGCAGCCCGCCGAGGCCGTCCAGGCCTACTGGGACGGCCTGCGCCACCCCGACGACGCCGCGCTCCTGCACCCCTATCTCGCCACCGCCCGCACGGGCGCCGTGGCGCTGTTCGAGTCGGAGTGCCGCGTGCGCGACCTGGACGGCCAGTGGCATTGGGTGCTTTCGCGCGGGCGCGTGGCGCAGCGCGACGCCCAGGGCCGCCCCCTGCGCTTCGTGGGCATGACGCAGGACGTGACGCAGCAGCGCGCGGACAAGGAGGTCCTGCGCGCATCGGAGGCCAAGTCCTCCGCCATCTACCAGATGCTGCCCGATCCCGCGGGCATCACGCGCCAGTCCGACGGGCGCTACATCGACGTCAACGCCGCCTTCTGCACGCTGTTCGGGCACCCGCGCGACGCCTGGCTGGGCCGGACTTCGACGGAGATGGGCATCTGGGCCACGCCCGACGAGCGCGCGCGCCTGCTGCAGGCCCTGCAGCGCGACGGCTACGCCACCCGCCTGCCGCTGGTGGCGCGCAGCGGCGAGCGGCTGGTGCCGGGCCTGATGTCGGCCCAGCCGCTGCAGCTCGACGGCGAGGACTGCCTAGTCTTCGTCTTCCACGACATGACGCAGGAGCAGCGCACGCGCGACGAACTGCTGGCCGTCAACGGCCTGCTGCAGCAGGCCGGCCGCCTGGCGCGCCTGGGCGCCTGGGAGGACGGGCCGGACCAGGGCATCGTCTACTGGTCCGACGTGTGCTACGAAATCCATGGCCTGCCCCTGGGCGCGCCGCTGCCGCGCGACTACATCGACACCTACGTCGCCCCGCCCTGGCGCGAGGCCATGCGCGCCAAGTTCCTGGAATGCATCCGCCACGGCATCGACTGGAGCATCGTGATGCAGGTGGTGCGCGCCGACGGCGAGCGGGTCTGGGTGCGCGCGCGCGGCGAGCCGGTGGTGGAAAACGGGCGCCTGGCGCGCATCCGCGGCGTGATGCAGGACATCGACGAAGCCAAGCGCGCCGAGGAACAGTTGCGCCAGTCCGAGGAGCATTTCGCGCGCATCTTCCAGTTGGTGGACCAGCCCATGGGCATGGTGCGGCGCAGCGACGGCCACTACCAGATCGTCAATCCCGCGTGGGAGGCGCTCACCGGCATCGCGCAGGACGAAGCCCTGGGCCGCAACGCGCTGGAGCTGGGCCTGTTTGCCCCCGGGGACCGGGCGGACATGCTCGCCGCCATGGCGTCCAGCGGCCAGCTCAGCGACTACGAAATCACGCTGACGGCGCGCGGCGGCACGCGGCGCACCGTGCTGCAGTCCCTGCGCGAGGTGGACTACTACGGCGAGCCCTGCTGGCTGTTCTCGGCGCACGACATCACCGAGCGCAAGCGTGGCGAGGAGCGCGTGCGCGAACGCGAGGAGCTGCTCTCGCTCACCGTGTCCGCCGCGTTGCTGGGCCTGTGGGACTGGGACCTGCACACCGGCCTGATCGGCGGCGACGCGCGCTGGCGCGCCATGACCGGCCGGCAGGACGCCGCTTCGCCCAGCTGGAGCGCGGGCCTGGCGCCGGAGGACATCGAGCGCGTGCAGGCCGAGGTGCAGCGCCACGCCGGCGCGCCCGCCACGCCGTTCGACGTGACTTGGCGCGTGGCCCTGCCCCAGGGCGGCGCGCGCTGGATCCGCAACATGGGCAAGATCGTCGGCCACGACGCCCAGGGCCAGCCCGCGCGCATGCTGGGCGTGAGCCTGGACGTGACGCGCCAGCGCGAGCAGCAGGAGCAACTGCAGCGCCTGGCGCACTTCGACGCCCTCACCGGCCTGCCCAACCGCGTGCAACTGGCGCAGCGCCTGCAGGACACCATGGAAAAGGCCCGCGCCAGCGGCACCCAGCTGGGCGTGGCCTACCTCGACCTGGACGGCTTCAAGCCCGTGAACGACAAGCTGGGCCACGGCGCCGGCGACCGCCTGCTGGTGATCGTGGCGGCGCGGCTGACGCGCGCGCTGCGCCCCACGGACTGCGTGGCGCGCCTGGGCGGCGACGAATTCGTCATCCTGCTGCCCGGCCTGAAGACGCGCGAGGGCTGCGAGCAAAAGCTCCAGCAGCTCATGGCCCATATCTCGGCGCCCTACACGCTGGAGTCCGAGCGCGTCGGCATCACCGCCAGCATCGGCTACACCCTGTACCCCGAGGACGACGCCGACGCCGACACCCTGCTGCGCCACGCCGACCAGGCCATGTACCAGGCCAAGCAGAACGGGCGCAACCGCTTCCACGGCTTCGACGCCCTGCTGGCGCGCAGCCAGCGTGAGCAGCACCTGCAGATCCAGCGGCTGCGCCAGGCGCTGGCGCACGGCGAGTTCACGCTGTACCTGCAGCCCCAGGTGGACATGGACAGCGGCGCGGTGGTGGGCGCCGAGTGCCTGGTGCGCTGGCGCCACCCGCAGCAGGGCGTGCTGGCGCCGGGCGCCTTCCTGCCGGGCCTGGAGGGCACCGAGCTGGAGATTCCGTTCGGCGAATGGGTGTTCGCCGAGGCACTGCGCTGCATCGCCACGCTGCGGCGCCAGGGCCTGGCGCTGCCGCTGGGCATCAACATCGCCGCGCGGCACCTGCAGCAGCCGGGCTTCGCACGCTGGATCATGGGCTGCCTGGACAACCACCCGGACGTTCCGGCGGCGCTGGTGAAGCTGGAGGTCACAGAAAGCGCGGCGCTGTACGACGTGGAGCACGTCGCCGGGGAACTGGCGCAACTGCGCGCGCAGGGCATCTCGGTAGCGCTGGACGACTTTGGCACCGGCTACTCCTCGCTGACCTACCTGCGCCGCCTGCCCATGGACACTCTGAAGATCGACCAGAGCTTCGTGCGCGACATGCTGGTGGACCCGGGCGACCTGGCCATCGTTCAGGGCGTGGTCGGCCTGGCACGCTCGTTCGGCCTGGGCGTCATCGCCGAAGGGGTGGAAACCGCCCAGCAGGGCCAGCGGCTGCAGCAGCTGGGCTGCCCCCTGGCCCAGGGCTACTACATCGCCCGGCCCATGCCGCTGGAGGATTTCGCCCACTGGGCCGCACACTGGAAACTGCCCGCAGGCTGGCGGGCAGAAACACCCCCCTGAGCGGCTACGCCGCTTCCCCCCGCTCTCGCGGTGCTGCGCGCTGCGGGCAGGGGGGCAACGCCCGCGCGGCGGGGCGGCCCTTGCGCGGCGTCCGCTGGCCTGGGCTGCGCCGGTTTCACAGGCCGTGGGTGGCGCCATGGATCACTGAGATACAAAAAACCCCACAGGCGCAGGCCTGCGGGGTTTCAAGCATTTTTGGGCCCCAGCCCTTATCCGGCAAGCGCTGGCAGCTCCCCTTTCAGGAGCAAACCAGCACCTTCTCAGCTGATCAGGTCCTTGATCTGCTGCAGCGCGGCCGGGTCTTCCATGGTGGTCAGGTCGCCCGGGTCGCGGCGCTCGGCCACGGCCTGCAGGGCGCGGCGCAGCAGCTTGCCGCTGCGCGTCTTGGGCAACACGGTGACGAAGTGCACGCGCGCCGGGCGCGCCACGGCGCCGAGCTGGCCGTCCACCACCTTCATGACCTCGGCCTCCAGCGCGGCGCGCGCCTCGGGCGTTTCCAGGCCGGTGGCGTTGCGCGGCACGGCGAAGGCCAGCGCCACCTGGCCCTTGAGCTGGTCGGCCACGCCCACCACCGCCACTTCGGCGATGTTGGCGTGCGAGGAGATGCATTCCTCGATCTCGCGCGTGCCCAGGCGGTGGCCGGCGACGTTGATCACGTCGTCGGTGCGGCCCAGGATGAAGTAGTAGCCGTCGGCATCGCGGATACCCCAGTCGAAGGTGCTGTAGACCAGGCGGCCCGGAATGCTCTTCCAGTAGGTGTTGACGAAGCGGTCGTCGTCGCGCCACACGGTCTGCAGGCAGCCGGGGGGCAGCGGGCCCTCGATGGCGACCACGCCCTTCTGGTTCGGCGCCGTCAGCTCCTCGCCCGTGGCTTCGTCGATCAGCTTGACGTTGTAGCCGTACACCGCCTTGCCCGGGCTGCCGAAGCGCGAGGCCTGCTGCTCCACGCCATTGCACAGCGTGAGGATGGGCCAGCCGGTCTCGGTCTGCCAGTAGTTGTCGATGATGGGCACGTTCAGCGCGCCGCTGATCCAGGTGGCCGTGGGTTCGTCCAGCGGCTCGCCCGCCAGCCACAGCGCCTTGAGGCTGCTGATGTCGTGCTTGCTCAGGTACGCCGGGTCCTGCTTCTTCAGCACGCGCACCGCCGTGGGCGCCGAGAACATGTGCGTGACCTTGTACTTCTCCACGATGCTCCACCAGATGCCGGCGTCGGGCCGGACCGGCAGGCCCTCGTAGAGGATGGTGGTCATGCCGGCGATCAGCGGGCCGTAGATGATGTAGCTGTGGCCCACCACCCAGCCGATATCGCTGGTGCAGAAATAGGTGTCGCCCGGGTCCGCCTGGAAGATGTGGCGCATGCTCGACGCCAGCGCCACGGTGTAGCCGCCGGTGTCGCGCTGCACGCCCTTGGGCTTGCCGGTGGTGCCGCTGGTGTACAGCGTGTAGCTGGGCTGGGTGGACTCGACCCACGCGCAGGGCACCTGCGTGTCCATGTGCGAGGCGCGCAGGGTGGCCCAGTCGTAATCGCGCCCGCCGCGCAGGTTGGCCGGGGCCAGGCCCCGGTCCACCATCAGCACGGCGGCGGGCTTGTGCGCCGACAGCTCGATGGCGTCGTCGAGCAGCGGCTTGTAGGGCACCACCTTGCCGCCGCGCGAGCCGGCGTCGGCGCTGACGATGACTACCGGCTGCGCGTCCTCGATGCGCGTGGCCAGCGACGACGAGGCAAAGCCGCCGAACACCACCGAATGGATGGCGCCGATGCGCGTGCAGGCCAGCATGGCGAACGCGGCCTCGGCGATCATCGGCATGTAGATCAGCACGCGGTCGCCCTGCTTCACGCCCAGCGCCTGCAGGCAGGCGGCCATGCGCTGCACTTCCTGGTGCAGCTCGGCGTAGCTGTAGGCGCGCTCGGTGTTGGTTTCGGTGGAGATGGCCACCAGCGCGTTCTGCTGGCCGCGCGCGGCCAGGTGGCGGTCCACGGCGTTGTGGCACAGGTTGGTGGTGCCGCCGACGAACCACTTGGCGAACGGCGGGTTGCTGTAGTCGCAGACCTGCTGCGGCGGCGTCTGCCAGTCGATCAGGCGGGCCTGCTCGGCCCAGAAGGCGTCGCGCTCGTCGATCGAGCGCCGGTGGAAGTCGGCGTAATGCGGCATGGTGGGGGTCTCCTTGGGGCCTCTGCCCGTCTGGGGGACGGGTGATTTGAATTCATAATTATTCATGACGGCCTTGCGGGAATCTGACGATGCCCGCGCCTCCCCCCGGCCCGGGCCTCAGTCGCCCAGCGCAATGCCCAGGTCGCGCGCCGTCTGCAGCGTGTCGCCGTCCAGCGGCACGCCCTTCATGCGCCCCGCCACCTCGGCCAGCGGCACGTATTCCACGTTGGGAAACGCCAGCGACACCATGACGCCCGAGAGCCCGCCTTCCAGCGCGCGCACCGCCGCCGCGCCGAAGCGCAGCGCCGCGAGCCGGTCGAAGGCCGTGGGCGAGCCGCCGCGCAGCAGGTGCCCGAGCACCACCACGCGCGCGTCCTTGCCGGTGGCGCGGGCCAGCTCGCGCGCCACCTGCTCGCCCATGCCGCCGAGCCGCTCGGCGTGGCCGGCCTCGGCGGGCGCCATGAGCGCGCGCTCGCCCGCGCGCGCAAACGCCCCCTCGGCCACGACGACGATGGAATACATGCGCCCCAGCGCATCGCGGTGGCGCACCTTGGCGGCCACGCCCGCCAGGTCGAACGGAATCTCGGGCAGCAGGATGGCGTGCGCGCCCCCGGCAATGCCCGCGTGCAGCGCGATCCAGCCCGCATAGCGCCCCATTACCTCCACCACCATGATGCGCTGGTGGCTCTCGGCCGTACTGTGCAGGCGGTCCAGGCATTCGGTGGCGAACGACACAGCGGTGTCGAAACCGAAGGTGGTGACGGTCTTGTCCAGGTCGTTGTCGATGGTCTTGGGCACGCCGACCACGCGCAGGCCCTTGCGCCCCAGCTCGTGGGCGATGGCGAGCGAGCCGTCGCCGCCCACGGTGACCAGCGCGTCGATGCCCTCGCGCGCGAAGGCGGCGAGCAGTTCGTCAGAGCGGTCGGTCTCGCGCAGGCTGCCATCAGGCTGGCGCACCGGGAACTGGAACGGATTGCCCTTGTTGGTGGTGCCCAGAATGGTGCCGCCCAGGTGCGCGATGCCGCGCACACGCTCGTGCGTCAGCGGCACCAGGCCGCCCTGCGGGTAGCGCTCGGGCAGCAGCAGGCCGTTGTAGCCGTCGCGGATGCCCACGCATTCCCAGCCACGGCGCTGCGCCGCCGACACGGTGGCACGGATCACGGCGTTCAGGCCCGGGGCGTCGCCGCCGCCGGTGCTGATGGCGATGCGGCGGATGGGTGCTGTCGTCGGTGCGGTCATGCCCGGCCTTCCTCTCTTTATCTCAGTTTTCCATGGCGCTGCGCGCCACCCCCGGCCCATGAAACCGGCGCGGCCCCAGCGAGGGCAGCCGAGCAAGGGCCGCCCCGCAGCGAGGGCTGCGTCCCCCTGCCCGCATGGCGCAGCCATGCGAGAGCGGGGGGAAGCCGCGCAGCGGCTCAGGGGGGTGTTTCACTTCACAAGCCCCAGCATGTCCTTGAACGCCGGGTGCTCGCACGAGCGCAGCCACTCGAACAGCACCATCTCGGTGGTCACCAGCTCGGCGCCGGCGCCGGCCAGGCGGTCGAAGGCGGCGTCGCGGTTGCGCTCGGTGCGCGAGCCGCAGGCGTCGGTCACCACCCACACGTCGAACTCGTCCTCGACGAGCTGCAACGCCGTCTGCAGCAGGCACACATGGGTTTCGCAGCCGGCGATGACGATGGCCTGGCGCTCCGGCGCCGGGGCCTGGGACTTTTGCAAGTGCTTGGGCAGGCTGCGTGCATTGCCGCCTTGCGGCTTGGCCGGGGGGCGCAGCCACTCGCCCAGGCCTTCCTCGGTGGCGCTGAAATGCATCTTCGCCAGGGTCTTTTGGCACAGCGCGCGCAATGCAGCGTCATTCGGCCCGAGGCGCGAGGGGTTCTGCTCCGTGCCCCACACCGGCACGTCGAGCAGTTGCGCCACCCGGGCCAGGCGCAGCGCGTTGGCCAGCACGGCGGCGCCTTCGTGGATCGCGGGCATCAGGCGTTCCTGGTAGTCCACCAGGACCAGCTGGGATTCTTCGGCGTCAAGCAGCATGGGGATTCTTTCTTTCGCAAACGGGCAACAAGCGACCATTGTCGCCCACCCCACGCCCATGCTGGCAGGGCGTTTCGGCCACGGGTAAACCCTGAAAGGCGGGAACAAGGGGCCTGATGCATGTCAAATTTACGGACGGTTGCGCTGGCCAGGGCGGCATGGCGTGGTACCCTCGCGCCCCATGTCCAGATGGTTATGCCTCCTCCTGCTGGTATGCGCCTCCGCCCACGCGGCGCCCGACACGGCACCCAGCGACGATTCCATGTCCCGCTTCCTGCACGAGAAAGCGCTGCTGGTGCAGTTCGAGGAAATGCGCAGCAACGTGGCCGGCCGCACGTCGGACCTGGTCGTCAGCGCCATGGGCTTCCTGGGCGTGCCCTACCGCCGTGGCGGCAACAGCGCCGAGACGGGCTTCGACTGCAGCGGCTTCGTGCGCGCCATGTACGAGCAGACCGTGGGCCTGATCCTGCCGCGCAACGCCTCGCAGCAGGCCAAGGCCACCGAGGTCATCGACAAGCAGGACCTGCAGCCCGGCGACCTGGTGTTCTTCAACACCATGCGCCGCACCTTCAGCCACGTGGGCATCTACGTGGGCGAAGGCAAGTTCATCCACGCGCCGCGCAGCGGCTCCCAGGTGCGCGTGGAAAGCATGGACGAGTCGTACTGGCGCCTGCGCTTCAACGGCGCGCGCCGCGTCACCCCCGAGGCCCTGGCACGCCAATAGGCGCTCCCAACGCCTCCCCCGCACCGCAGGCCCGTTCAGGGCCTGTGTGCTTTTTGGGGCGCGCCCTGCAGCGCCGCGCGCAAATGCGTACAGTCGGGGCCTTTACGACTTTGCAGGAACCCCCATGCTCTCTCTCCTGGGCACTCTCATCGTGGGCTTCATCGTGGGCCTGATCGCACGCGCGCTCAAGCCCGGCGACGACAAGCTGGGCATCGTCATGACCTCGCTGCTGGGCGTGGCGGGCGCGTTCGTCGCCAACTACGCGGGCACCGCGCTGGGCTGGTACCGCGAGGGCGAGGTGGCGGGCTGGATCGCCTCGGTGGTCGGCGCCATCGTGCTGCTGGCGCTCTACGGCCTGGTCAAGGGCCGCGCGGGCCGCTGACGATGGCGGCCAAGGCCCCCGACGCGCGCCAGATGGCGGCCGATTCGCCGCCGCTGCTGGCCGCCGTGGAGCGCAGCCGCAAGCTGCTGCACCGCCGCGCCCTGGTGGCCGCCGCCGCCGGGGTGGTGCCCGTGCCGGGCCTGGACTGGGCGGTGGACGCCGCCCTGCTCTCGCGCCTGATTCCGCGGATCAACGCCGAATTCGGCCTGACGCCCGCGCAGATCGACCGGCTGGCGCCGCAGCAGCGCGAGCAGGTGCAGAAGGCCGTGGCGCTGGTGGGCTCGGCGCTGATCGGCAAGTTCATCACGCGCGAGCTGGTGCTGCGCACCGCGCAGGCCGTGGGCCTGCGCCTGTCGGCCCAGCAGGCGGCCAAATACGTGCCGCTGGCGGGCCAGGCCGCCTCGGCCGCGCTGGGCTATGCCACGCTGCGCTACCTGGGCGAGCAGCACCTGCGCGACTGCGTGCGCGTGGCGCAGGCGGCGGGGCTGGCGCTGCCCGCGCCACCAGGCGCCTGATATTTATCCTTTCAAATCAGGCGCAAAGCCTTTGCTGGAAAGCGCTGAAAGCTCCTTTTTCAGGAGCAATCATGGGCGCCGTCAGGCTCACGGCGCGCGGAACACCAGCACCTTCAGCGCACGCTCGCCGTCCACGTCGGCGAACACCGGCGGGTTTTCCACCCGCGCCACGAACGCCAGCCCTGGCGCCTCGGCAAGCACCTGCGCCTGGAGGAAAGCGCTGCCCAGCTCCGGCGCGTTCAGGCACAGCAGCGCGTGGCCGCCGGGCGCCAGCAGGTCCGGCAGGCGGCGCGCCAGGCGCGCGTAGTCCTTGGTGGCAACGAAGCTGCCCTTCTGGTAGCTCGGCGGGTCGGCGATCACCAGGTCGTATGGCCCGCCGCGCGTGATCTTGCCCCAGGAGCTGAAGATGTCGTGCGCCAGGAAGCGCGCGTCCGCCAGCCCGTTGAGCTGGTGGTTGTGCTGGCCGCTGGCGATGGCGCCGCGCCCCATGTCCACGTTCACCACCTGGGCCGCGCCGGCGCGCAGCGCCGCCACCGAGAAGGCGCAGGTGTAGGCGAACAGGTTCAGCACCCTGGCGCCCCGGCCCGTGGCGGCGCGGTACGCGGCCACGTGGCGCGCCACCCAGCGGCGGCCCTCGGCCATGTCGAGGAACAGGCCGTGGTTCTGCCCCTTGAGCACGTGCACGCGGTAGCGCGCGCCGTCTTCGGCCACCACGTGCGGCTCGGGCACGCCGCCCGCCATCAGGCGGGTGTCGCTGCGCCCCTCCAGGCGCAGCGCCTCGCCCCGGTGCTGGAACACCCAGTTCAGCGCCTGCCCCGGCGCCAGTTGCGCCCAGCGCGCCTGCAGCGCGGCGCCCACGGCGTCCAGCTGCGCCTCGGCGGCAGGCGCGAAGCTGGTCAGCACGAACACGGGGGGAAACACGTCCAGCGTCCACGGCTCGCACCCCGGGTACAGGCCGCCGCGGCCATGGAAGATGCGCCGGGCATCGGTGGGCAGGGGCATGGCGGCAATGGCGTCGAGCAGGGCTTGCATGGGAAGAGTTTTGGTGTTTTTGGCCTCCAGCGCTTATCTGGCAAGCGCTGGCAGCTATCAATTATGAAGCATGCTCAGCCCGGCGCCTGCGCGCTGGCCGCCAGGTGCGCCACCAGCGCCTGGGCAAAGCCGGAGAGCGGCGCGCCGCGGCGGGTGCAGATCTGCAGGTCGCGCTGGGCCCAGGGTTCGTCCACCTCCAGCACCACGGGCGGCTCGCCCAGCCCGGCCTGGCGCACCGCGCTGCGCGGCACCATGCCGATGCCCACGCCCGCCGCCACCATGCGGCACACGGCCTCGAAGCTGCGCACCTGGATGCGCACATCCAGGTGCCGCCCCAGCGCTGCCGCCGCGTTCATGGTGAAGGTGTGGATGGCCGAGCCCGCGTGCAGCATGACGAAGGGGTGGCCGAGCACCTCGGCGAAACCCGCCTGCGCGCGCCCGGCCAGCGCATGGCCCCGGGGCACGATGAGCACCAGCCGGTCCTGCCGGTAGGGCCGCAGGTCCACCCCGGCGCTGTGCCCGCTGTCGGCCAGCACGCCCACCTCGATCTCGCCGCCGGCCACGGCCACGACGATGTCGGTGCTGGTGCGCTCCTCCAGCGTCACGCGCACCTGCGGCTGCTGGCGCAGAAAGCCCGCCAGGTCGTCGGGCAGGAAGGTGTGCGTGGCGTGCGTGTTGGCCCACAGGCTGACGTGGCCGCGAATGCCGCTGGCGAACGGCGACAGGTTGGCGTGCAGCTGCTCCAGGCTGGCCAGCACCTGGCGCGCGTTGCGCAGCAGCGCCTCGCCTGCGGGCGTCAGGGCCACGCCGCGCGTCTGGCGCTCGAACAGCGCGGTGTGCAGCGCGTCTTCCAGCCGCCGCAGGCGGTGGCTGGCCGACGACGGCGCCAGGAACGCCCGCGCGGCGCCCCGGGTGAGGTTGCCCTCTTCGGCGATGGCGACGAACAGGCGCAGGTCGGTCAGGTCATAGCTCATGGCGGCGGTGGTGCAAGGAACGGGCGCGTGCGTTCGGTTTTGGCGAACGCACGCTTGCCGAATGGGCAATTGTGCCCTGCAGCAAATGCCCGCACCATGGCGGCCTGTGTGCGCTGCCTTCGGTTTTGGCGCATGCGCACCGTGCCCTGCCCTCCTTGCCCCTGCCCCATGCCCTGGAAACACTGGTCCTCCGAACGCCTTGGCCTCGCCTTCGCCCTGCTGGCGGCGCTGGGGTTCTCGTTCAAAGCCATCTTCGTCAAGCTCGCCTATGCCGTGCCCCAGGCGGTGCCGGTGGATTCGGTCACGCTGCTGGCGCTGCGCATGGCGTTTTCCATGCCGTTCTTCGTCTGGGTTGGCTGGCGCGCCAGCAGCGCGCTGCAGCCGCTGCGCGCGCGCGACGGGCTGCTGGTGCTGGCGCTGGGCCTGCTGGGCTACTACGGCGCGAGCATCCTCGACTTCATGGGCCTGCAGTACATCAGCGCCAGCCTGGAGCGGCTGATCCTGTTCACCTACCCCACGCTGACCATCGTGATCGGCGTGCTGTTCCTGGGCAAGACGGCCTCGCGGCGCGAGATCGGCGCGCTGCTGCTGTCGTACGCGGGCATCGGCCTGGCCTTCGCGCACGACCTGCAGCTGGCCGGCGACACGCGCGCGGTGCTCATCGGCGCCGGGTTCGTGTTCGGCTCGGCTGTGTCCTACGCCTTCTACCAGGCGGGCAGCGAGCCCGCCATCCAGCGCCTGGGCGCGGCGCGCTTCACGGCGCTGGCGCTGCTGGTGTCCACGCTGGCGTCGCTCGGGCACTTCACCGCCACGCAGCCGCTGGGGGCGCTGGTGCAGCCGGTGCCGGTGTACCTGCACGCCCTGGCCATGGCGATTTTCTCGACGGTGCTGCCGGTGTTCATGACCTCGGCGGCGATCCGGCGCATCGGCGCGTCCAAGACCGCGCTCATCGGCACCTTGGGCCCGATGCTGACCATTTTCTTCAGCAGCTGGCTGCTGGACGAGCCGCTGTCGTGGTGGCAGATCGGCGGCGCGGCGCTGGTGCTGGCCGGGGTGCTGCTCATCAGCCGGCGCAAGACGGCTCCCGCATTGCAAGCAAAAACAGGCCCTAGCCCTTGCTGGGAAAGCGCGGGCAGCTCTCAAAAGTAGAGTAAAAAGCAGGGCATGCCAAGGAGGCCCTGTATGCAATGGAAAAATCTCCTGTCCACGCGCAAGTTCAAGGTGGAAGACGGACAGGTTTCGGACTACCGCTCGCGCAACCAGGGCAGCAACCAGAGCCGCTCGGAATACCAACAGGACCACGACCGCGTGGTTTTCTCGCGCGCCTTCCGCCGCCTGGGCCGCAAGACCCAGGTGCACCCGCTGGCGCAGAACGACCACATCCACAACCGGCTGACGCACAGCGTCGAGGTGGCCGCCGTGGGCCGCAGCATCGGCATCAAGGTGGGCGAGGCGCTGAAGGCGCGCGGCGCGCTGCCCGAGGCGTTCACGCCCTACGACATCGGTGCCATCGTGCAGGTGGCGTGCCTGGCGCACGACATCGGCAACCCGCCGTTCGGCCACACCGGCGAGGACGCGCTGCGCGAATGGTTCCGCCAGCCGGAAAACGCGCGCTACCTCGACGGCATGGCCGCCGCCGAGGTGCGCGACCTGCAGACCTACGAGGGCAACGCGCACGCCCTGCGCATCGTCTGCACGACCGAGATGTATACCGGCATGGGCGGCATGCGCCTGTCCTGCGCCAGCATCGGCGCGCTGCTGAAGTACCCCTGGACGTCGAACCAGTCCGGCCCCAAGGGCAAGTTCAACATCTACCAGTCCGAGCTGCCCTACTTCAAGGCGGTGGCGGGCGAACTGGGCCTGAAGGCGCTGGAGACGGACCGCCGCTGGGCCCGGCACCCGCTGTCGTACCTGATGGAGGCGGCCGATGACATCTGCTACTCGGTGCTGGACCTGGAGGACGCGGTGGAGATGGGCATCATCTCCACCACCGAATTCGAGGAACAGCTCCAGCCCTACCGGCCCCGGCTGGGCAGCTACGCCATGGAACCCCGGCAGCGCTGTGCGGCGCTGCGCAGCATTTTCATTGGCGATTGCGTGGAATACGCCAGCAATGAATTCATGCGCAACCACGACGCCATCCTGGCGGGCGAATACGCGCAGGCGGATTTCTTCCAGGGCTCCAGCGCCGACTGCGCGCTGTCGCTGAAAGCGTCGAAGGCCTTCGCCGGGGAACGCATCTACACGCACCCCAGCAAGATCAAGCAGGAAATAGGCGCCTACCCCTGCCTGCACCATCTGCTGTCGATGCTCATTCCCGCCATCGACGGCCTCCATCGCGGACAGGGCCTGAGCGAGCGGCAGAAACGGGTGCTGCGGCTGCTGGACAAGCCGCCGCGCGCGGGCGGCAGCAAATACCACGCCTTTCTCGAAGCGCTCGATTTCATCGGCGGCATGACGGACAACTACGCGCTGGCGCTGGCGCGGGATACGTCAGGGTTTTGAGGCGACGCTGAGCCAGTCCCTGCGATGGCGTGCGCCGCAGGCCATGCTGGTGGCGGCAAGGCGCGCAACGAAGAGTGCAGCTTTCTGCTGCCTTGCCCGGAGGGTTGCCACGCAAAGGCAGCGTCTGCGCCATTGTCTATCCTCGCCGCCCACCAGTGCGGCTTGCGGTGGGCGCCTTGCAGCCACGGCCTTTGCGGGGCAACGGGCACCATGAAAAGATCGTAAACACGTTCTTACAGCCCATCCCGAACCAGGGCGCGCGCCATCGCAGGGACTGGCTCAGCGTCGCCTTAACGCCGCCGCCACCCACGCGCGCCACTGGCCGGGCCGCAGGCCATAGCGGGCCAGCACGCCTTCGTGCAGGCGCAACAGTTCGTCGAGGATGAGGGCCTGCACCGCCGCACGCTCGGCCTCGGACACGTGGCCGGCCACAGCCTGCTCCACCAGGCCCACGGCATCGACGCCGGGCAGGGTGACGACGGCGTGCACCGTGTCCTTGATGCACTGGCGCCACGCCAGGCGCAGCGGGTCGGGCTCGGCCAGGGTCTGGCGGATGGCGACGTATTCCCCCGTGCTGGGCTCGTAGGCCCACACGGGTAATTTAAGAATCCGTGCAAATCGTCGCGGTTTCAAATAAGTGAAAACCCTTGCATGCTGCTTCTGCAAAGGCCGCGCAGATCAAGCGCGGCAGGCGCCGTGATGACGTCAGGGCCATCTCCTGCGCACATGCGTTGCTCACAAGCATGGTGATCTCCTGAAACAGGATAAAGCTGCGACAGGAGATCTTGGAAGAAGGAGCGCTCAACCGATATAGCTCTTTTGACAAACCCGCAAAAGGGCAAGTGCAGGTAAGGTAATCAAAGCCATCCAGGCAAGATCAACTGGCACGGTAATCCCCCGAAAAGCGGATTGCGCAGGCATCAGGTGACCCTGCGCTCAACATCAGGCTGTGCCGGTTTGGCGAATGGGGTTTTGCAGATGGCATGGACGTCTCCACCTACACCGCCGTTGATGGCGCTGGCCCATGAATCGATACAAAGTGGGGCCTCGCGGTAACGGCATCAAAGTGCCAAAGTGGAAGTTCGTCGCAACCACTGGAGAACCGGAGGCCCCACCATGCAATCTACCGCAACGCTGCCAGTCATCGGAATGGATATTGCCAAGAACGTGTTCCAGCTGCACGTAACGGACGCAGAGACCGGCGAGGTCACACGACACAAACTCAGGCGTGACCGGGTTACCACGTTCTTTGCCAATCGTCACAGCTCGCTTGTCGCGATGGAGGCCTGTGGCGGTGCACACCATTGGGCCAGAACGCTGCAGGCACTGGGGCATGAAGTGAAGCTGCTGCCTGCCAGACATGTCCGTCCCTTTGTCCTGCGCGACAAGACCGATGCCCGTGATGCCCAGGCCATCTGGGTCGCGGCCCAGCAACCTCACATCAAGGCCGTGCCGGTCAAGAACGAGCAGCAGCAAGCCTGTCTGACCCTGCACCGCATGCGTGCTCAGCTCATGAAGGTGCGCATCATGCAAACCAACGCGTTGCGCGGCTTGCTCTACGAGTTCGGCATCGTGCTGCCCGAGGGGCATCGCGTGTTGCTCAAGCACATTCACGACGAACTGGCCAAAGCCCAGGAACAGGCGAAGCTGCCCGAGGTGGTGGTTGTCAGCGTTCAGGATCAACTGCGTCGCATCGACAGTCTGCAGGACGACATCGACCAGTTGGACAAACGCCTGGCTTCGATGGTCAAGCAGAACCAGCACATGCAGGCACTGCAAGCCATCCCGGGCATCGGTCCGTTGACCGCGACAGCCTTGGTGTCCACAGCGACCGATCTGTCCAGCTTCGATTCGGGCAGGCAGTTTGCCGCCTGGCTGGGTCTGACGCCCCGACAGACTGGCACCGGCGGGAAGACCCGGCAGTTGGGGATCTCCAAGCGCGGCGACCCCTATGTGAGGACCATGTTGATGCACGGTGCTCGCTCGGTCATTGCCAGAAGTCAGCGAAGCGGCTGGACCGAGCGGCTTTTACTGCGCCGCCCCTACAGCGTAGTGGTCGCAGCACTGGCCAACAAACTGGCCCGAACAGCTTGGGCAGTCCTTGTCAAAGGCAAGACCTTCGACCCGGTGAGATGGAATCCGGTTGACATCGCCGCAGCCTAAGACCGCAACGATGATCTGAACACACCAAACGCCAAGAAACCGTTTTGAAGGAGAGCACGCAACAAGCGATGTGATGGGTCAACAGGTCAAACCGGGGTGGGGGCAATCCGATAGGGATAAAGGGCATCAAGCCCGATATGCAGACAGGATCCTCACCCGCGAATGCCATCAGAGCCAGCAGGACGAAACCCCTGCACCGACAGGCCGTATGTAAGACTGCAAACCCTTCAGACCTTCACACCGCCGAATCTTGCTCTTCTGGAGACGTCCATGTAAGACCTTCCCTAGTCTTACTGTGTCAAAAACGTAGCCTAGCGTTGATGCGCATGCAACATGGACACCTAGGCAGCGTCCTGAGCAATGCTGCGGCGATACGCAGCCGCAACGTCGTGATGGATGATGGGACGTGGCGCTGCGTGCGCTGGGCTTCCGCGAGGCTTGTAATGCGTGGGTAGGGCAGATTCTTCGCCTCGTGCGGCGTTTTTTTTGCCCAGCCCTTCCTGATGGCGCAACTGCTGCGCCATCAGAAAGCCGTAGGCCGCAATGCTCAGGCTGGCGTGGTGGTGGAACCCGCGCCAGCCCCGGCCTTCGTAGTGTCCCAGTCCCAGATCCTGCTTGAGGTCCTGGTAGTCGCGCTCGATGCGCCAGCGCATCTTGGCCTCAAGCACCATGCGTTGCAGTTCTGTGTCTTCGGGCAGCGTGTTCAGCCAATACTTCATTGGCTCTTTGTGGCCTTCGGGCCATTCGATGAGCAGCCACTCTTGTGGCCGTTGCTGCGTGCGTAGCTGCTCTCGGTGGGCTGCCTTGACACGCACACGCGCAAAGCGCGAGCGCAGCGTGAAGTTCGTGCCCTCTCGCCATTCAATGCTGTGCCACTGGGCAGGTTCCAGGCCGAACGCCACGTCCCTGGCCGACAGGGGCCGCTCGTGCATGGCATCACCCAGCCGCTGGCGTTTGGGAACTGGGCCGCGACCGCTGTAGGGCGCTGGCGACAGCGGTGCATGCCCTGGTGGCCATACCGTCACGGGGCCCGTCACACCCACCACGTAGGGCAGACCCATCTCGCTCAGCCCCTCTCGAAACGCGGTATCCACGCCGTAGCCTGCATCGGCCAGCACGCAGTGCCTGGGTGCGCCTTGCGCCACCAGGTGCTTGATCTGGGCCAGCGCGATCTGCCCCTTGGTGGCGAATTGCAACTCTTGAGGGATGCCAGCCTTGTGGCGCCGCACCGGATCGTCCGCCCATTCCTTGGGCAAGTACAGCTGCCAGGCCACCGGCAGACTTCCCGCCTGACAGGCCAGGCTCACGCTGACCGCCACTTGGCAGTTGTCCTGCTTGCCCAGCATGCCGCAGTACTGCCGGGCCACGCCCACCGAATGGTGGCCTTGCTTGGGAAAGCCCGTGTCGTCCACGATCCACCAACCGCCCTCCTGGAAGTCCATCGCGGGCACCACCCACTGGGCTACGCGCAGCAGCATCTCTTCATCTGACCACGCAGAGTCGGCGACAAAATGATGTAGTGACTGGTGGCGCGAGCGTGTGGCCTGCGGCGCCAGGTGTGCGGCCATGGGCTCCACGCTCTTGCGCGAAAGCGGTGCCATCAGCCCGGTGCAGTACCCGCGCAGCCCGGCCTGCCGGTCTGCATGACCAAGCCCGCCACCCAGGTGCGCGAGGTAGCGCTCAAACTCTTGAAGTTCTTCCATCAAGGCTCACCTCCTGCGCGACGATTCTCGCATAAGGCCTTGATTTTATTAACACAGTAAGACTAGGTGATAACTGGGTTTGCACGGCACCGCCCACGCGCTAGCATGATGGCACTGCACCACCGGCCCACCAGGAACCGCCCATGCCCCACGAGCGCCGCCATTTCGTCCGCGTCCAGTTCGACTCCCCCGCCCAATTGAGCTGCGCCCAGGGCGTGTTCGACGTCCAGGTGCTGGACCTTTCCCTCAAGGGCGCCCTGCTGCTCGCGGCAGACCCCGTTTCCCTGGCCGCCGGCACCGCCTGCCAGCTGACCGTACAACTCGGCGAACGGGATCACATCGCCATGCGCATGGAAATCGTCCACACCGAAGGCCCCAGCATGGGCCTGCGCTGCGACAGCATCGACCTCGACAGCGTGACCCACCTGCGGCGCCTCATTGAGCTGCAACTCGGCGATCCAGCCCTGCTGGAACGCGATCTGGCGGAACTCAGCGCAGCGCGCTGAGAAAACAAAGATTTCTCTGTGCGGCTCTCTCAACTTGACGAGCAATTTGGTCAACTGTTGAGCAGGCCGTTGTCGCCGATGAGGTCTTCAGGCTTCTTGTAGCTGGCCTGCAGGCTGGACAACGGTTCTTCAGGTACTTCGTGTTTCTTGGTGCTCGTGGTGCTTACGGACACGCCGGCTTGCGCCGGCGGTGGATTGCCCGTTTACACAAAATTCTGCACACCCTCCGACCTGGACGTCAAATTAAGACGATGTCGTACTGCTCCTGCCCCATCGAACTCTCGGACTGCAGCGAGATCGGCTTGCCGATGAAATCCGACAGCCCGGCCAGGTGCTGGCTTTCTTCGTCGAGAAACAGTTCCACCACCTTGGGCGAGGCGATGACGCGGAACTCGCGCGGATTGAACTGGCGCGCCTCGCGCAGCACCTCGCGCAGGATGTCGTAGCACACGCTGCGCGCGGTCTTCACCTCGCCCACGCCGTGGCAGGTGGGGCACGGCTCGCACAGCATGTGGGCGAGCGACTCGCGCGTGCGCTTGCGTGTCATCTCCACCAGGCCGAGCTGCGAGAAGCCGCCCACCATGGTCTTGACGCGGTCGCGCGCGAGCTGCTTCTTGAACTCGGCCAGCACGGCGCTCTTGTGGTCCTCGCGCAGCATGTCGATAAAGTCGGCGATGACGATGCCGCCCAGGTTGCGCAGGCGCAGCTGGCGTGCGATGGCGCCGGCGGCCTCCAGGTTGGTCTTGAAGATGGTGTCGTCGAAGTTGCGCGCGCCGACGTAGCCGCCAGTGTTCACGTCGATGGTGGTCAGCGCCTCGGTCTGGTCCACGATCAGGTAGCCGCCCGACTTCAGATCGACGCGCCGCCCCAGCGCGCGGGCGATTTCCTCGTCGATGGCGAACAGGTCGAAGATCGGCCGCTCGCCCTTGTACAGCTGCAGCTTGGCCGCCGCAGCGGGCATGAACTCGCGCCCGAACTGCTGCAGCGCGGCGAACTGCTCGCGCGAGTCGATCCGGATGCCTTGCGTGTCCTCGCTGACGATGTCGCGCAGCACGCGCTGCAGCAGGTTCAGGTCCTGGTACAGCAGCGACAGCGGCGGCAGGCGCATGGCGGCCTGGCGGATGCCGGTCCAGGTCTTGCGCAGGTAGGCGATGTCCTCGGCCAGTTCCTCGTCACTGGCGTCCTCGCCGTTGGTGCGCAGGATGAAGCCCCCACCGCCCCCCGATGCCTTGTCGCCCACCAGCGCCTGCAGGCGCGCACGCAGCGCGTCGCGTTCGTCGGCCGGGATCTTCTGCGACACGCCCACGTGGTCGTCCTGTGGCAGGAACACCAGCAGCCGCCCGGCGATGCTGATCTGGGTGGACAGGCGCGCGCCCTTGCTGCCGATGGGATCCTTGATGACCTGCACCATCAGCGACTGGCCCTCGAACACCTGCTTCTCGATGGGCACGGGCGGCTCGCCCTTGCGCGCGAACATCGGCGCCTCGCCGCCCTCCTGGCGCTGCCACACGTCGGCCACGTGCAGGAAGGCCGCGCGCTCCAGGCCGATGTCGATGAACGCCGACTGCATGCCCGGCAGCACGCGCGAGACCCGGCCCAGGTAGATGTTGCCGACCCGACCGCGTTCCAGCGTGCGCTCGACGTGCAGTTCCTGCACCGCGCCGTTTTCGACCACCGCGACGCGCGTTTCCTGCGGGGACCAGTTGATGAGAATGTCTTGTTGCATGGCGGCGGAATTCCTTGAGGCAGCCATGATGCCTCAAAGCGTTTCGCCACACGGGCCCACATGACGAATAGGCGTCGAATCGGCCACCAGCGCTTATCTGGAAAGCGCTGGCAGCTATCGAAACAGGAGTAATCTGCTACAGGGCCACCGGCTGCGCCAGACCGCGCATGCCTTGCAGCAGTTGCGGCTGCAGCGCCACCACGCCGCCGATGACGATGAGCGCGGGCGGGCGCACGCGGTGCTCCTGCGCCAGCGCGGGCAGCGCCTGCAGGGTGCCGGTGATGCAGCGCTGCGTGGGCAGCGAGGCCTGCTCGACCAGCGCCGCCGGCGTGTCGCCGGGCAGGCCGTGGCGCGCCAGCTCGGCGCAGATGGTGGGCAGCGTGCCGATGCCCATGTAGATCACCACGGTCTGGCGCGGGCGCGCCAGCAGTTCCCAGTCGAGCGCCACCTCGTTGTCGCCGCGCAGGTGGCCGGTGGCGAACACCAGCGTGGCCGCGTGGTCGCGGTGCGTCAGCGGGATGCCGGCGCAGGCCCCCGCGCCCTGGGCCGCCGTGATGCCGGGCACCACCTCGAACGGGATGCCGGCCTCGGCCAGGGCCTGGGCCTCCTCGCCGCCCCGGCCGAAGATGAAGCCGTCGCCGCCCTTGAGCCGCACCAGCGGACGGCCGCTGCGCGCCAGGCGCACCATCAGGTCGATGATGGACTCCTGCGGCAGCGTGTGGTGCGAGGACTCCTTGCCGACGTAGATCAGGTCGGCATCCTCGGCCACGTAGCGCAGCACCTCCTTGCCGACGAGGTGGTCGTACAGCACCAGGCGCGCGCCGCGCAGCGCCTTGACGGCGCGCAGCGTGAGCAGCTCGGGGTCGCCCGGCCCGGCGCCGACCAGGGTCACGCGCCCTGGCGGCAGGGGGGTGTTGGCGCATTCCTCGCGGGGGGGAGCGCGGAACCAGCGCGCGTCTTCAACGAACTTCATGGCGGCCTTTCTTTGTCGGCATCGTGGTGCAGGCATTGTTCGGGCGCATGCGGGGCTCCGTCCTTGAACCAGTTCAAGGACAGCCAGGCCCACCCACGGCGACGATGCCGTTACTCGCAAGAAGAGGGAAATGGACAGCGACCTCGCGAGAAGTGCCGCGGCATCCGCCGCGGACACTACCCATGTGCTGATCCCTGACGCAGAGGACCCACAATGACCGCAAAAAGAATTGCCAGGCTGGTCGCGCTAGCGGCCGCCACCCTGGTGTCGGCCACCGCCATGGCGCAAAAGCCTATCGCGGAGGCGGAGAAGAACTACCAGGCGGCCGGCGGCTCGCCGCTGGCCGACGTGCCGATGTACCAGAGCTCGAACCCCAAGGCGCCGAAGATGACGCAGGCCGAGTTCGACCGCGCGCGCCAGATCTACTTCGAGCGCTGCGCCGGCTGCCACGGCGTGCTGCGCAAGGGCGCCACCGGCAAGCCGCTCACCCCGGACATCACCCTGGGCAAGGGCACCGACTACCTGAAGGTCTTCATCGCCTACGGCTCGCCCGCCGGCATGCCGAACTGGCAGACCTCGGGTGAGTTCGACGAGGCCACCGTGGACCTGATGGCGCGCTACATCCAGCAAGACCCTCCCACCCCGCCGGAGTGGAGCATGGCCGACACCAAGAACACCTGGAAAGTCATCATTCCTCCGGACCAGCGTCCGAAGAAGAAGATGAACAAGTACAACATCGACAACATCTTCTCCACCACGCTGCGCGACACGGGCGAAGTGGCGCTGGTCGATGGCGACACCAAGGAGATCATCAACATCGTCAAGACCGGCTACGCGGTGCACATCTCGCGCATGTCGGCCTCGGGCCGCTACCTGTTCGTGATCGGCCGCGACGCCAAGATCAACATGATCGACCTGTGGATGGAAAAGCCCGACAACGTGGCCGAGGTGCGCGTGGGCCTGGAGGCGCGTTCGGTCGATACCTCCAAGTTCAAGGGCTACGAGGACAAGCTGGCCATCGCCGGCTCGTACTGGCCGCCCCAGTACACCATCATGGACGGCGACACGCTGGAGCCGCTGAAGATCGTCTCCACCCGCGGCATGGTCGTGGGCACGCAGGAATACCATCCGGAGCCGCGCGTGGCCTCCATCGTGGCCTCGCACTACAAGCCCGAGTTCCTGGTGAACGTGAAGGAAACCGGCAAGACCATGCTGGTGGACTATTCCAACCTCAACTCCCTCAAGACCACCGAGATCGGCTCGGCCCCGTTCCTGCATGACGGCGGCTGGGACTCGTCCAAGCGCTACTTCATGGTGGCCGCCAACAACAGCAACAAGATCGCCGCGATCGATGCGAAGGACGGCAAGCTCGCCGGCCTGACCGAAGTGGGCAAGATCCCCCACCCGGGCCGTGGCGCCAACTTCACCCATCCGAAGTACGGCCCCGTGTGGGCCACCGGCCACCTGGGCGACGAGACCATCTCGCTCGTCGGCACCGACCCCGAGAAGCACAAGCAATATGCCTTCAAGGAAGTGGCCAAGCTCAAGGGCCCGGGCGGCGGCGCGCTCTTCATCAAGAGCCACCCCAAGTCCAAGCACCTGTGGTCCGACGCGCCGCTGAACCCCGATCCGAAGGTTTCGCAAGCCGTCGTGGTGTTCGACATCGCCAACCTCGACAAGGGCTACACCACGCTGCCCATCGCCGAATGGGCCGGCCTGCCGGACGACGGCGGTGCCAAGCGCGTGACCCAGCCCGAGTACAACAAGGCGGGTGACGAGGTATGGTTCGCCGTCTGGTCGGCCAAGGACAAGCAAAGCGCCCTGGTTGTCGTGGACGACAAGACGCTGAAGCTGAAAAAGGTCATCAAGGACCCGCGCCTGATCACCCCGACCGGCCACTTCAACGTGTACAACACGCAGCACGACGTCTACTGATTCTGCGATTGGAGACCTGACATGCCACGTTCCGCCGTCCTGTCCCTGGCTGGGGTGCTGCTGGCCACGGCCGCTGGTGCGCAAACCGCGCCAGTGCCCGTGCCCGGCCCCGAGCGCACCGCGCAGCTCGTGCGCATGGTGCGGCAGGACTGCGGCTCGTGCCATGGCATGCGTCTCACCGGCGGCCTGGGCCCGGCGCTCACGCGCCAGGCCCTGGCCGGCAAACCCCCGGACTATCTGGCCGCGGTCATCCTGCACGGCATCCCCGGAACACCCATGCCCCCCTGGAGCGCCATGCTCCAGGGCGCCGAGGCGCGGTGGATCGCAGAGCAACTGGCCAGCGGCTTCCCCGAAGAAAACAGGAGCTCCGCCCCATGATGAACCGGCGCACCCTGCTCTCCCTCAGCGCCAGCGCGCCGCTGCTCGCCAGCGGCTGCGCGGCCACCTCTTCCCTGGCCACGTCCGCCCCCGCCACCGCGCTGCAAGGCACGGGCGACCTGGGCGTGGTCATCGAGCGCGCCCAGGGCGCGCTCACCCTGGTCAACACCAGCCGCCGCGAGGCCATCGGCCGCGTCACCGGCCTGGGCGACCTCTCGCACGCCTCGGTGGTGTTCTCGCGCGATGAGCGCTTCGCCTACGTCTTCGGCCGCGACGGCGGACTGACCCAGGTCGACATCCTGGCCCGGCGCATCACCGCCCGCGTCATGCAGGCGGGCAACTCCATCGGCGGCGCCATCAGCGCCGACGGCAGCCTGGTGGTGGCGCAGAACTACACGCCCGGCGGCATCAAGGTGTTCGACGCCGCCACGCTGGAGCTGCTGGCAGACCTGCCCGCGCTCACCCCCCGCGGCGAGCGCTCGCGCGTCGTCGGCCTGGCCGACCTGCCGCAGCGCCGCTTCATCTACAGCCTGTTCGACGCCGGCGCCATCTGCATCGCCGACTGCGCCGACCCGCGCAAGCCCCGCGTCACCACGCTGGAAGGCATCGGCAAGCAGCCCTACGACGCCCTGGTGTCGCCCAACGGCCGCCACTACATCGCCGGCCTGTTCGGCGAGGACGGCCTGGCCATGGTGGATCTGTGGGAAGAACAGCCGCGCGCGCGCCGCATCCTCGGCGGCTATGGGCGCGGCCAGCAGCCCCTGCCCGTGTACAAGATGCCGCACCTGCGCGGCTGGGCCGTGGCCGGGCGCCACGCCTACCTGCCCGCCATCGGCCGCCACGAGGTGCTCATCGTCGATACCGCCACCTGGGCCGAGGTCGGGCGCATCCCGGTCGCGGGCCAGCCGGTGTTCGTCATGGCGCGCCCCGACGGGCGCCAGGTCTGGGTCAACTTCTCGGTGCCCGACTACAACCGCGTGCAGGTCATCGACACCCCGAGCCAGCGCGTGGTGCAGACGCTGGAGCCCGGCAAGGCCGTGCTGCACATGGAATTCACGCCACGCGGCGAATCGGTGTGGATCAGCTGCCGCGACGACAACCGCATTCAGGTTTACGACACGCACACGCTGCAGGCGCAGGCCACGCTGCCTGTCGATGCCCCGAGCGGCATCTTCTTCACCGCACGCGCGCAACGCATGGGGTTCTGACCACGATCTTTGCATGGGGTACGCATGAGCTCACACCCGCCCGAGCAGGCCCTCGACCTTGCCCTGCTCAACCCCTGGCAGCGCGGCTTTCCGCTGCTGCCCGAGCCGTTCGCGGCGATTGGCCAGCCCCTGGGCCTGGGTGCCGCCGAGGTTCTCGCGCACTACGCG
Organism: Acidovorax sp. YS12; assembly: GCA_021496925.1. Taxonomy (NCBI): domain Bacteria; kingdom Pseudomonadati; phylum Pseudomonadota; class Betaproteobacteria; order Burkholderiales; family Comamonadaceae; genus Acidovorax; species Acidovorax sp. YS12. The sequence goes on along the minus strand of CP053915.1, from coordinate 520,350 downwards.
CGGCTGCAGCGCCAGGGCACGCTCAGCCGCATCGGCGCGGTGTTCGCGCCCGGCGCGGGCGGCGCCTCGCTGCTGGCCGCCATGGCAGTGCCGCCCGGGCGGCTCGACGCAGTGGCCGCCAGCGTCTCCAGCCACGCCGGCGTAAACCACAACTACGAGCGCGAGCACGCCACCAACCTGTGGTTCGTCGCCACCGGGCGCGACGACGCGCAGGTGGAACAGCTGCTGTGCCAGATCGAGGCCGACACCGGCCTGCCCGTGCTGCGCCTGCCCATGCTGCGGCCCTACCGCATCGACACCGGCTTCGACCTGCGCGCCAGCCAGTCCCAGGCCACGGGCGCCACGCACTGGGCGGCCACGCCGCTGCAGCCGCACGAGCAGCCCCTGGCGGCGCTGGCCGAGCATGGCCTGGCGCTGGCCGAGCGCCCCTACGACCTGTGGGCCGAACAGCTCGGCCAGAGCGCCGATGCCGTGCTGGCGCAGCTGCAGCGCTGGCTGGCGCAGCGCACCCTGGCGCGCTTCGGCGTGGTGGTGCGCCACCACGAGCTGGGCTACACCGCCAACGCCATGACCGTGTTCGACGTGCCCGACAGCGCCGTCGATGCCTGCGGCGAGGCGCTGGCGCAGGTGCCGGGCGTCACGCTGGCCTACCAGCGCGCACGCGCGCCGGGCTGGCGCTACAACCTGTACTGCATGGTGCATGGCCGCGACCGCCAGGCCGTGCGCGCCACCGTGGCCCAGGCCACGGCGCACGCCGGGCTGGCCAGCCGGCCCCAGGCGCTGCTGTTCTCGCTGCGCCGCTTCAAGCAGACCGGGGCGCGCCGCTTTGCCCACCTGGCGCCCGCCAAGCTATCGAATTCGATAGCTGCCAGCGCTTGACCAGCAAGGGATGGAGGCCGATTTGACCAATAAAAACACACAAGGAACCCACGATGCTCACCCTTGAAGACGCCCGCCTCATCGACCGGCTGCACGGCGGCTTCCCGCTCGTGGACCGGCCCTTCGCCGCCGTCGGCGCGGAGCTGGGCTGGAGCGAGGAGCGCGTGATCGAGCGCCTGCACCAGCTGCTGGCGCAGGGCGTGCTCACGCGCTTCGGCCCGCTGTTCCAGATCGAGCGCGCGGGCGGGCAGTTCGTGCTCGCCGCCATCGCCGTGCCCGAGGAACGCTTCGACGCCGTGAACGCCGTGGTCAACAGCTTTCCCGAGGTGGCGCACAACTACCGGCGCACGCACGCGCTGAACATGTGGTTCGTCGTCGCCGCCGAATCCCCGGCGCAGGCCGGCAGCGCCCTGGCGCGCATCGAGGACGCCATCGGCCTGCCCGTGCTCGCCTTCCCGAAGGAGCAGGAGTATTTCGTCGAGCTGCGCCTGCCCGCACTGGCCACCGCCGCCGCACCAGGAGAACGCCATGGCGCTTGATGCCTTCGACCGCGCGCTGATCGCCGCCACCCAGGGCGGCCTGCCGCTGGTGGCACGCCCCTACGAGGCCGTGGGCGCCATGCTCGGCGTGCCCGGCGAACAGGTGCGCGAACGCCTGGAACACATGCTGGCCCAGGGCCTGGTGCGCCGCATCGGCGCCGTGCCCAACCACTACCGCCTGGGCTACACCGCCAACGGCATGAGCGTGTGGGACGTGGCCGACGAGCACGTCGCCACGCTCGGCCCGCGCGTGGCCGCCCTGCCCGGCGTGAGCCACTGCTACCGCCGCCCGCGCCACCTGCCCGGCTGGCCCTACAACCTGTTCGCCATGCTGCACGGCACCAGCCGCGAAAACGTGGCGCAGCAGGCCGGGGAGATCGCCGCGCTGCTGGGCGACGCCTGCCGTGGCCACGACATCCTGTATTCCACCGCCATCCTCAAGAAAACCGGCCTGCGCCTGAAGGAGTGAAGCCATGTTCCGCATCAGCCAGTACCTGCGCGAACTCGCCCAGGCACAAGCCACCGGCCAATACCCCACGCCCCGCGAGCGCCACGCACGCGGCCCCGTGGTCATCTGGAACCTGATCCGCCGCTGCAACCTCACCTGCAAGCACTGCTACGCGCTCTCGGCCGACCACGACTACGCGGGCGAGCTGTCCTTGCCGGAAGTCTTCACGGTGATGGACGACCTGAAGGCCTTCGGCGTGCCCGCGCTCATCCTCTCGGGCGGCGAGCCGCTGCTGCGGCCCGACCTGTTCGAGATCGCCGCGCGCGCGCGTGACCTGGGCTTCTACACCGGCCTCTCGACCAACGGCACGCTGATCGACGCCCCCATGGCCGCGCGCATCGCCGGCGCGGGCTTCGACTACGTGGGCATCAGCCTCGACGGCCTGAAACCCACGCACGACAAGTTCCGCCGCCTCGACGGCGCGTTCGACCGCAGCCTGGCCGCCATCCGCCACCTGGCTACGCACAACGTCAAGGTGGGCCTGCGCTTCACCATGACGGCGCTGAACGCGCACGACCTGCCCGCGCTCTTGCAGCTCATGCAGGACGAGGGCGCGAACAAGTTCTACTTCTCGCACCTGAACTACGCCGGGCGCGGCAACATCCACCGAGACAAGGACGCGCACCACCAGGCCACGCGCGCCGCCATGGACCTGCTGTTCGACCACGCCTGGGCTGCCGCCCAGGCCGGCAGCCTGGACGACTACGTGAGCGGCAACAACGACGCCGACGGCCCCTACCTGCTGCAGTGGGTGCGCCAGCGCCTGCCGCAGTGGGAGGGCGCGCTGCGCCAGCGCCTGGTGGCCTGGGGCGGCAACGCCAGCGGCCAGATGGTGGCCAACATCGACAACCTGGGCCACGTGCACCCCGACACCATGTGGTGGCACCACGACCTGGGCAGCGTGCGCGCGCGCCCGTTCTCGCAGATCTGGAACGACACCAGCGACCCGCTGATGGCCGGCCTGAAGCAGCGCCCGCGCCCCGTGCAGGGCCGCTGCGCGGCGTGCCAGTACCTTGCCATCTGCAACGGCAACACGCGCGTGCGCGCCCAGCAGCTCACCGGCAACCCGTGGTTCGAGGACCCGGGCTGCTACCTCGGCGATGCCGAGGTGGGCGCCGCCAGCACGCCGTTCGAGGCGCCCGCCAGGAAAAACGCGCGCCGCACCATCGAGATCGCCCATGCATAACTTTCGACATCCCCCTGAGCGGCTGCGCCGCTTCCCCCTTCTCTCCGCTATCGCGGGGAAAGGGGACGCCGCCAGCGCGGCGGGGCGGCCCTTGCGCGGCGGCCGCTGGCCTCGGCTGCGCCAGTATCTGGCCGTCCTGGGCATGGCTTGGCTTGCAGCAGCGCACGCCCAGGCGCCCGAGGCCGCCAAGCCCGACGCCCCCGCCCTCTACCAGCAGCACTGCGCCGTGTGCCACGGCGCGCAGCGCACCGGACTGATGGGCCCGGCGCTGCTGCCCGAGAGCCTGGAGCGCACGCGCCCGGCCGCGCTGCAGCGCGTCATCGCGCAAGGCCGCCCGGCCACGCAGATGCCCGGCTTCGGCGGCCAGCTCTCGGAAGGCGAAATCGCCGCCCTGGCGGCCTGGGTGCGCACGCCCGTGGTGCCCGCGCCGCGCTGGGGCGAGGCCGACATCCGCGCCTCGCGCAGCTTCACGCCCCTGCCGGCCGACGAACCCGTCAAGCCCAAGTGGGACGCGGACCCGATGAACCTGTTCGTCGTCGTCGAAGGCGGCGACCACCACGTCTCGCTGCTCGACGGCGACCGCTTCGAGGTCATCACGCGCTTCGCCAGCCGCTATGCGCTGCACGGCGGCCCCAAGTTCACGCCCGACGGGCGCTACGTGTTCTTCGGCTCGCGCGACGGCTGGATCACCAAGTACGACCTGTGGCGCCTGGCCGTGGTGGCCGAGGTGCGCGCCGGCCTGAACATGCGCAACGTGGCCGTGAGCGGCGACGGGCGCTGGGTCATGGCCGCCAACTACCTGCCGCACACGCTGGCGCTGTTCGACGCCGACCTCAACCTGGTCAAGACCTACGACGCCGCCACGCTCGACGGCAAGGCCAGTTCGCGCGTCTCGGCCGTCTATGACGCCACGCCGCGCCACAGCTTCGTGGTGGCGCTCAAGGACATTCCCGAACTCTGGGAAATCTCCTACGACAAGAAGGCCGAACCCATCTACGACGGCCTGGTGCACGACTACAAGATGGGCGAATCCATCGCCAAGCCCGGCTACCTGGGCGTGCGCCGCACGCCCCTCTCCGAGCCGCTGGACGACTTCTTCTTCGACCAGAGCTACCGCCACGCGCTCGGCGCCACGCGCCCCAAGCAGGGCGAAGGCGCCGCCAGCGCCCAGGTGGTCAACCTCGACATCCGCCGCAAGGTGGCCGACCTGCCCATCGCCGGCATGCCGCACCTCGGCTCGGGCATCACCTTCGCGTGGAACGGCACCACCGTGCTGGCCAGCCCCAACCTGGGCGGCGGCGCGGTGGACGTGATCGACATGAAGACCTGGAAGACCGTGCGCACCCTCAAGACGCCCGGCCCCGGCTTCTTCATGCGCAGCCACGAGGACACGCCCTACGCCTGGACGGATTCGATGATGAGCCCCGCCGCCAAGGACACGCTCACCATCATCGACAAGCGCACGCTGGAGCCGGTGGCCCAGGTGCGCGAGCCGGGCAAGACGCTGGCGCACATCGAGTTCACGCGCGACGGGCGCTACGCGCTGGCCAGCGTGTGGGAGATGGACGGCGCCCTCATCGTCTTCGATGCCACCACCTTCAAGGAGGTCAAGCGCCTGCCCATGAAGAAGCCCGTAGGAAAATACAACGTGTGGAACAAGATCACGCGCAGCGAGGGCACCTCGCATTGACCGGCGCCGCCGCAGCAGCGGCGCTCCCCCTCCCCCCCGCACCCGATACGCCCCAGGCTCCGGCCCAGCGCCTGCCGGGCGACCTGGTGGTCTGGCTGCTGGTGCTGCTGGAGCTGCTCACCTTCGGCATGCTGTTCGTGGCCTTCGCCGGGGCGCGCCTGCGCGATCCCGCGCTGTTCGCCGCGGGCCAGGCCACGCTGGACCTGAACTCGGGCGCGCTCAACACCGTGCTGCTGGTCAGCGCCAGCGCCTGCGCGGCGCGCGCGCTGCACGCCGTGCGCGCCAGCGACAGCCGCGCGGGCGCGCGCTGGCTGCTGGCCGCGCTGGCCTTCGGCCTGGGGTTCCTGGGCGTGAAGAGCCTGGAGTACGTGCACAAGTGGCAGGAGGGGCTGGACGTCGCCGAGAACACCTTCGCCATGCTCTACGTCGGCCTGACGGGCTTTCACTTCCTGCACGCCGCCGTGGGCTGCCTGCTGTTCGCGCTGCTGTGGGCACCCACGCGGCGCGGCGCCTACGGCCCCGGCAACTGCCACGCGCTGGAGACCGTCACCGTGTTCTGGCACATGGTCGATCTGCTGTGGATGGTGCTGTTCCCGCTGGTCTATGTATTGCGCTGATTCGCTGCCGATCCACTAATTTGATAGCTGCCAGCGCTTGTCCCACAAGGGCTGGAGGCCAAAAACACTGAAAAACCATGACCGCACGCCGCATCAATGTCATCTGGGCCGTCCTGCTGCTGGCCACGGCGCTGACGTGGTGGCTGGGCGAGAGCGGCAGCGCCACGCGCGCCGAGCTGGCCAGCGCCGCCATCGTGCTCGGGCTGTCGGCGCTCAAGGGCGCGCTCATCGTGCTCGACTACATGGAACTGCGCCACGCACCGGCGCTGTGGCGCCGGCTGCTGCTCGGCTGGCTGGCGGCGGTGGTGCTGTTGCTGCTGGCCGCCTCGGCCTGGCACGCGCGCTGAAGAACACGCTTCAAGCCATCGGGGCGACACCTTAATCTTGAACAAGTTCAAGGATTTTTCCGCCGCAAAAGGGGAAGATGAAACTCCCATTTAAAAGGAGGGCTTACGAATGAGCCAGGTACACAGCGGGTTTACCAAGCAAATGGCCCGCAACATGTTCTACGGCGGCACGGTGTTTTTCGCACTGCTGTTCGCCGCACTCATCTTTGACAGCGAGCGGCGCATCCCCGAACGGTCGAATGACCATGCCATCACCCCTGCGGTGGTGGCGGGCAAGAAGGTCTGGGAGACGAACAACTGCATCGGCTGCCACACGCTGCTGGGCGAAGGCGCGTATTTCGCGCCCGAGCTGGGCAACGTGGTCAAGCGCCGCGGCCCCGACTTCATCAAGGCCTGGATGGCCTCCATGCCCTCCAACACCCCCGGCCGCCGCCAGATGCCGCAGTTCAACCTGACCGAGGAGCAGACCAACAACCTGATCGAATTCCTCAAGTGGACCGGCGAGATCAATACCGAAAACTGGCCACCCAACATCGAAGGCTGACCGAGGAGCACAAGCCATGACCACCCAGGTTCTCAAATACCAAAGCCAGTCGGTTTCCCGGCTGTACTTCATCGCAGCCATGGTGCTGTTCGCCGGGCAGATCATCTTCGGCATCACGCTGGGCCTCCAGTACGTGATCGGCGACCTGTTCTTCCCGTACATCCCGTTCAACATCGCGCGCATGGTGCACACCAACCTGCTCATCGTGTGGCTGCTGTTCGGCTTCATGGGGGCGGCGTACTACATGGTTCCCGAAGAGGCCGAAACCGAGCTGCACAGCCCGGCGCTGGCCATCGCGCTGTTCTGGATCTTCCTGGCCGCGGGCGCGCTCACCATCCTGGGCTACCTGCTGGTGCCCTACGCCAAGCTGGCCGAGCTGACGGGCAACAACCTGCTGCAGACCATGGGGCGCGAGTTCCTGGAGCAGCCGCTGCCCACCAAGGTCGGCATCGTCGTCGTCGCGCTGGGCTTCCTCTACAACATCAGCATGACCGTGCTCAAGGGCCGCAAGACCAGCATCACCCTGGTGCTGCTCATGGGCCTGTGGGGCCTGGCGCTGATGTTCCTGTTCAGCTTCGTCAACCCCGAGAACCTGGTGCGCGACAAGATGTACTGGTGGTTCGTGGTGCACCTGTGGGTGGAAGGCGTGTGGGAGCTGATCCTGGCCGCGCTGCTGGCCTATGTGCTGGTCAAGACCACCGGCGTGGACCGCGAGGTGATCGACAAGTGGATGTACATCATCATCGCCTTCGCGCTGATGAGCGGCCTGCTGGGCACGGGGCACCACTTCTTCTTCATCGGCATGCCCGGCTACTGGCTGTGGATCGGCAGCATCTTCTCGGCACTGGAGCCCCTGCCCTTCTTCCTGCTGACCATGTTCGCCTTCAACATGGTGCAGAAGCGCCGCCGCAACCACCCCAACCAGGCCGCCGTGCTGTGGGCCGTGGGCACCTCGGTCATGGGCTTCCTGGGCGCGGGCCTGTGGGGCTTCATCCACACCCTGGCACCGGTCAACTACTACACCCACGGCTCGCAGGTCACCGCCGCGCACGGCCACCTGGCCTTCTTCGGCGCCTACGTGATGGTCGTCATCACCATCATCAGCTACGCCATGCCCACGCTGCGCGGCCGCCTGGCCAACAGCCAGCGCTCGCAGGCCCTGGAAATGTGGAGCTTCTGGATCATGTGCATCGGCATGGCCGTGATGGTGCTGGCCCTGACGGCCGCGGGCACCGTGCAGGTCTGGCTGCAGCGCCTGCCCGAGACCAACGCCCTGGCCTTCATGGCCACGCAGGACGAACTGCGCATCTTCTACTGGGTGCGTGTCGGCGGCGGCGTGCTGTTCCTGATCGGCCAGTTCGTGTACTTCGCCAGCTTCTTTGCCGGCGGCAACCACGTGCTGCCCGGCGAGAAGCACCACAAGCACGGCCATGACGGCGACCACGCCAGCGGTGCCGCCGTGAACCCGCTGCAGGCCAAGCCGGCCCAGCGCGTGCACCCGCGCGTCTGACCTGGCGATTGACCCAAGCGGCTTGCCCGGCCCTCCGGGGCCGGGCAAGTTCCCCCCAACCACCGAGACCATGCCCATGGACCACAGCGAACAAAAGCACCTGGAACAGGTGCCCTACTACGCCGAGCAAGGCGGCGAGGCCGCGCTCTTCGCGCATGCGTTCGCGCAGCGCCTGCCGGTGCTCATCAAGGGGCCCACGGGCTGCGGCAAGACCCGCTTCGTCGAGCACATGGCGGCGCGCCTGGGCCGCCCGCTCATCACCGTGAGCTGCCACGACGACCTCTCGGCGGCCGACCTCGTGGGCCGCCACCTCATCTCCGAACGCGGCACCGTGTGGGCCGACGGACCGCTGACCCGCGCCGTGCGCACGGGCGCCATCTGCTACCTCGACGAAGTGGTCGAGGCGCGCAAGGACACCACCGTCGTGCTGCACCCGCTAGCCGACGACCGCCGCGTGCTGCCCATCGAGCGCACGGGCGAACACATCGCCGCCGCCCCGGGCTTCATGCTCGTGGTGAGCTACAACCCCGGCTACCAGAACGTGCTCAAGAGCCTCAAGCCAAGCACGCGCCAGCGCTTCATTGCGCTCAACTTCGACTACCCCGCGCCCGAGGTGGAGCAGGCCATCGTCACGCGCGAATCGGGCGTGGACGCCGCCGTGGCCCAGCGCCTGGTGGCGCTGGCCCAGGCGCTGCGCCGCCTGACCGCGCAGGACCTGGAGGAAACCGTCAGCACGCGCCTGCTGGTCATGGCCGCACGCCTGGTGGCCAGCGGCATCGCGCTGCCCACCGCCTGCCAGGCCGCCGTGGTCGATGCGCTGACCGACGACGCCGACACCGCCGCCGCGCTGGCCGAGGTGGTGGCCGCCGTGATAGGCAGTTAGGCATCTTTTTGGCCTCCAGCCCTTGCGGGGCAAGCGCTGGCAGCTATTGTTTTTGAAACCTCGCAGGAGAGCGGCATGGAAGAATGGGTCGGCCGCCAGTGGCACCGCTTCATCACGCGCGCGGCCGATGGCCGCGCCTCGCAGGCCCCGGTGCGGCTGGAGGAGATGCAGCGCACCATCGGCCTCATGTTCCGTGCCGGCGGCGGCGGCCAGGGCGTGCGCATCGCCCCGGCGGGCACCAGCCGCGTGGGCGGCGGCGGCGCGCGCTCGCTGCTGCAGCGCATCGCCGGCGGCGGCACCCACGCCGTGCTGGGCCAGTGGCAGGCCGACGTGCTGGCCCTGCCGCCCGAGATTGGCGTGTTCGACGAAGCCCCGCACAACCGCGACCTGTACCTGTGGCTGGCCGCGCTGGCCGCGCACCTCGACCCGGCCCGGGGCTGGCTCGCCGGCCACGTCACGGCCACCGAGGCGGCGCTGGCCGCCTTCCCCGGCCTGCGCCCGCGCTACGAGCGGCTGCGCGCCCGGCAGCTGGCGCAGCGCCCGGACCCGGCGCGCCTGCGTGGCCGCGCCGCCATCGCCGAGCGCGCCGTGCAGCAGGCCCTGCACGGCCACGCCCCCGGCCTGGACATGGACCTGGACATCCGCCACGGCGACGTGGCCCCGCTGTGGCTGTGGCTGACCCTGCCCGCCGCCGACGCCGCCCGCGCCGCGCCCACGCAGAAGAAGCAGGGCCAGGGCGCCGAGGAGGCCGCCGTCCAGCCCCCGGCCGTGAGCGACCCGCGCCGCCGCGCCGCGCAGTCGGTGGCCGACGAGCGCAACAACGCGCCGCTGATGATGATGTTCCGCGCCGAGTCCATCCTGTCGTGGACCGAGTTCACGCGCGTCAACCGCGCCGACGACGACGATGACGACGGCACCGCGCTCAGCGCCGCCAACGACATGGACGAACTCGCCATCGCCCCCGATGGGCACGCCATGGCCTCGCGCGTGAAGTTCGACCTCGATCTGCCCAGCGCCGCGCACGACGACCTGCCCCTCGGCCCCGGCGCACGCTACCCCGAGTGGGACTACAAGCGCGCGCTGCTGCACCCCGACCACTGTGCCGTGCAGTGCTACGTGGCGCGCGACGCTGCCCGCTACACCGCGCCGCCGCCGCTGCGCGCCGTGGCGCGGCGCATGCGCCGCCGGCTCGAAGCCCTGCGCGCCGCCCCGGCCCGCCTGCGCGGGCGCACCGAGGGCGACGACATCGACATCGACGCCTGGGTGCGCCACCAGGTCGAGGCCGGCCACGGCCCGGCCAGCGAGGCGCCGCCCGTCTACATCCAGCGCGTGCGCGCGGAGCGCAGCCTGGCCACGCTGCTGCTGGCCGACCTGTCGCTGTCCACCGACGCCTACGCCACGCAGGACGCGCGCGTCATCGACGTGATCCGCGACGCGCTGCACGTCTTCGGCGAGGCGCTGTCGGCCAGCGGCGACGCCTTCGAGATCCTGGGCTTCTCCTCGGTGCGGCGCCAGCACGTGCGCATCCAGCACCTCAAGGGCTTCAACGAGCGCTGGGACGCGGGCGCCATCGCGCGCGTCAACGCCATCAAGCCCGGCTACTACACGCGCATGGGCGCGGCGCTGCGCCACGCCACGGCCCGGCTGCTGGAGCGCAGCGAGCGCCAGCGCCTGCTGCTCATCCTCACCGACGGCAAGCCCAACGACCTCGACGTGTACGAGGGCCGCTACGGCCTGGAGGACACGCGCCACGCCGTGCACGCGGCGCGCGCGGCAGGCCTCACGCCGTTCTGCGTGACCATCGACGCCCAGGCGCACGACTACCTGCCGCACCTGTTCGGCTCGCAGGGCTATGCGCTGGTGCACCGCCCGCAGGACCTGGTGCGGCGCCTGGCCGCCGCTTACGCGGGACTGACGCGCTGACGCAACACAGCGGCGGCGCCCCTTTTTCCCTGCCCCACCGCCCCGCCCGCCGTGCGCCGCCTTGCAGGTGCGCGGCAGACAGGCGTTTTCCCGTATTCACAGTGTCATGGAACTGCGGCAGAACAGGCGCAGAATTGCCGCAGATCATGAAAATTCATTCAGAATTCCTCTTTAATTGCAGGCAATACAAAAAAACATCCCCACACCATGGACACCCAGCAATTCGACATCCCCCGCTACCTGGCCGCCCTGCCGCTGTTCCAGGAAATGACCCCGTCCGAGCTGCAGCGGCTGGCCACGGGCTGCCGCCTGCGGCGCTACGGGCGCGGCGACTGCATCTTCCGCGTGGGCATGCCCTGCGAGGAGTTCCACGTCACCGTCACCGGCCAGATCAAGCTGTTCGCCATCTCGCCCGCCGGGCAGGAGAAGGTGATCGAGCTGGCCGGGCCCGGCGTGAGCTTCGCCGAGGCGCTGATGTTCACCGACAAGCCCTACATCATCAACGCCCAGGCCCTGGCCGACGCACTGGTGCTGAGCGTGGGCAAGGCCGCCGTGGTGCGCGAGATCGAGGACGACCCGCGCTTCGCCATGCACATGCTGGCCGGCATCTCGCGCCGCCTGCACGGGCTGGTGCATGACGTGCAGGCCTACTCGCTGCACAGCGGCATGCAGCGCGTCATCGGCTACCTGCTGCACTCGCTGCCCGAGGACGGCCCCGCCAGCAGCACCGCCGGTGCCAGCGCGGGCAGCGCCACGGGCTGCAAGGACGCCGTGGCGCTGAACGTCTCGCTGCCCGTGAGCAAGGCCACCATTGCCTCGCGCCTGTCGATCACGCCGGAATACTTCTCGCGCGTGCTGCACGAGCTGGAGGAAGCCGGCCTGATCCGCATCGACAAGCGCGACATCCACATCCCCAACGCCGCGCGGCTGGCCAGCCACACGCTGCAATAACGTCAGTCCAGCACCCCGGCGGCGCGCAGCAGCCCGGCCGTTTCGTACAAGGGCAGCCCCATGATGCCGGTGTAGCTGCCGTCGAGGTTCTCCACGTACTGCGCCACCGGCCCCTGGATGCCATAGGCCCCGGCCTTGCCCAGGGGCTCGCCGCTGGCAACGTAGGCGGCGATCTGCGCCGGCGTCATCGCGCCGAAGCGCACGCGCGAGACCGACAGCGCCGCCAGGCGCCGCCCATCCGCCGCCTGCAGGGCCACGGCGGTGAGCACCTGGTGCGCGCGCCCCGCCAGTTCGGCCAGCATGCGCGCGGCATCCTGCGCATCCTCGGGCTTGCCGTAGATGCGCGGGCCCAGCGCCACCGTGGTGTCGGAACACAGGATGGGCGCCGGTGCCAGCCGCCGCCCCGCGTGGCGCGCCACGGCGGCGTCGAGCTTGAGCGCGGTGACGCGCTGCACATAAGCGGCGGGATCTTCGCCGGGCAGCACGGCCTCGATGGCCTCGGCGTCCTCTTCGGGGCCGGGCAGCAGCAGCTCGTAGCGCACACCCAGTTGCTCCAGCAGCTGGCGGCGGCGCGGACTCTGCGAGGCGAGGTAGATAAATTTATCAGTCAAATCGCCCTCCAAAGCGCTCTCAGCCTGCGCAAGCAGCTATGAAAACAATAGTCTATTCGCGGTGGTACGGGTGCCCCGCATTCACCGACCAGGCGCGGTAGAGCTGCTCGATCAGCAGCACGCGCACCATGGCGTGCGGCAGCGTCAGGTCGGACAGGCGGATGCGCTCGTGCGCGGCCTGGCGGAACGCCGGGTCGAGCCCGTCCGGCCCGCCAATGACCAGCGCCACGTCGTCGCCGCCGAGCTGCCAGCCCTTGAGGCGCTCGGCCAGCGCCTTCGTGGTCAGGCTGGTGCCGCGTTCGTCCAGCGCCACGACACGGGTGCCGCGCGGAATGGCGGCCTCGATGCGCTCGCGCTCGGCCGCGTACAGGGTCTCCAGCGTCTTGGAGCCGCGCGGCTCGGTCTTGACGGCCTTGAGCTCCACCTTGAGTTCCGGCGGAAAGCGCTTGGCATAGTCGTCATAGGCCGTCTGCGCCCAGTCGGGCACGCGCTGGCCCACGGCCACGATGAGCAGCTTCATCGCTCAGCCCCAGGCGCTCAGCCCTTCGGCGCGGGCTTCCTGGCGGCCGCTTTCCTGGCCGGGGCCTTCTTGGCGGCGGGCTTCTTGGCGGTGGCTGCGGCCTTCGGCGCCGCCTTCTTGGCCACGGGCTTGTTCACCACCACGGTCTTCACCGGCGCCTTCTTGGCGGCGGCCTTGGCCGCAGGCTTGGCCACGGGTTTCTTCGCGGCGGCGGCAGTGGCCTTGGGGGCTTGCTTGGCCGGGGCCTTCTTGGCGGCGGCCTTCTTCGGCGCCGCTTGCGCCGCCTTCCTGGCCGGGGCCTTTTTCACGGCAGCGGACTTCTTGGCGGCGGGCTTCTTGGCCGGCGCTTCGTCCTCCGACGCCGTCACCTTGCGCGGCTTGGCGGCGCCGAGCTTGAGGCGCACGGGCTTGTCGCCCCAGATTTCCTCCAGGCGGTAGTACTGGCGGATGGCCGGCTGCATGATGTGCGCCACGGCCTGGCCGCAGTCCACGATGATCCATTCGCCGTTTTCCTCGCCCTCGGAGCGCGGCTTGGAGAAACCGGCCTCGCGCACGGCGTCGCGCACGCTGGCGGCCAGGGCCTTGGTCTGGCGGTTGGAGCTGCCGGTGGCCACGATCACGCGCTCGAACAGCGGCGAAAGATGCTCGGTGTTGAAGACCTGGATGTCTTGGGCCTTCACGTCCTCCAGTCCATCGACGATGGCGCGCTGGAGCTTGGCGACGTCCTTCTTGGCTGCGGTTTCCGTTTTGGTGGAGGTGGTCATCGGGTATAGGGTGGTCAAAAGTGGAGGCAATATAGCGCGCATTGCGCCGGGGCTGGGCCCCGCATGTTCCCGCATGCTGAGCGGGTGCAACGGTGGCGAAGGCTGTTTTTCAAGGGTGTTTCGAGGCTCCATCGCTTGCCTGGCAAGCGCTAGCAGCTATCGAAAAGAGAGTGCGCAGCGTCAAATCCAGTTGCGCCGCACCAGGAAGCGCCGCGTCAGCTCGGCCTCGTGCGAGCCCGGCGGGTCCTCGCGCCGGTACTGCCACGACACCAGCGGCGGCATGGACAGCAGGATGGACTCGGTGCGCCCGCCCGACTGCAGGCCGAAATGCGTGCCCCGGTCCCAGACCAGGTTGAACTCGACGTAGCGGCCGCGCCGGTAGAGCTGGAAGCCGCGCTCGCGCTCGCCGAACGGCAGCGCCATGCGGCGCTCGACGATGGGCAGGTAGGCCTGCAGGAAGGCGTCGCCCACGGCCTGCGTCATCGCCAGGCTGCGCTCGAAGCCCAGGGCCGAGAAGTCGTCGAAGAAGATGCCGCCCACGCCGCGCTGCTCGTCGCGGTGCTTGAGGTAGAAGTATTCATCGCACCAGCGCTTGAAGCGCAGGTACAGGCCCTCGCCGAAGGGCTTGAGCGTGTCGTGGCAGATGCGGTGAAAATGCACCGCGTCTTCCTCGAAGCCGTAGTACGGCGTCAGGTCCATGCCGCCGCCGAACCAGCACACCGGCCCCTGCCCCGGCTGGCCAGCCGCGATCATGCGCACGTTCATGTGCACCGTGGGCACGTAGGGGTTGAGCGGGTGGAACACCAGCGAGACGCCCATGGCCTCGAACGGCGCCCCGGCCAGCTCCGGCCGGTGCTGGGTGGCCGAGGGCGGCAGCTGCGCGCCGCGCACGTGCGAGAAGCCGACCCCGGCGCGCTCGAACACGCGCCCGCCTTCGAGGATCTGCGTCACGCCGTCGCCCTGCAGGGGCTCCTCGGGGCTCTTGTGCCAGGGATCGACCAGGAAGCGTGCGCCGCGCGGCCCTTCGATGGCCTCCACCGCGCCGGTGATGCGCGACTGCAGGTCGAGCAGGTAGCCGCGCACGCGCTCGGCCGTGCTGGGCGGATTGAATGCAGACAGCGCCATCAGTTCTTTACCGCCCGGTGGCCGATGTCGCGGCGGTACTGCGCGCCGTCGAAGTGGATGCCGCGCGCCACGTCGTAGGCGCGCTGCTGCGCCTGGCGCACGTTGTCGCCCAGCGCCGTCACGCACAGCACGCGGCCGCCGCTGGTACGCAGCACGCCGTCCTGCAACTGCGTGCCGGCGTGGAACACCATGGCGTCGTCGGCCTCGGGCGGCAGGCCGGTGATGGCGTCGCCCTTGCGCGGGTCCTCGGGGTAGCCGTGCGCGGCCATCACCACGCCGAGCGCGGTGCGGCGGTCCCACTGCAGCTCGACCTGGTCGAGCTTGCCGTCGGTGGCAGCCAGCATCACGTCCATCAGGTCGCTCTTGAGGCGCATCATGATGGGCTGCGTCTCGGGGTCGCCCATGCGGCAGTTGAATTCGAGCGTCTTGGGGTGGCCCTTGGCGTCGATCATCAGGCCCGCGTAGAGGAAGCCGGTGTAGGGAACGCCGTCCTTTTCCATGCCGCGGATGGTGGGCAGGATGATTTCGCGCATGGCGCGGGC
Source organism: Acidovorax sp. YS12 (assembly GCA_021496925.1). Classification (NCBI taxonomy): domain Bacteria; kingdom Pseudomonadati; phylum Pseudomonadota; class Betaproteobacteria; order Burkholderiales; family Comamonadaceae; genus Acidovorax; species Acidovorax sp. YS12. Next base: position 505,211 of record CP053915.1, on the reverse strand, counting down.
GTGCACGTCAGCCGTGACCACCGGGGCGGGCGAATACGCGCCCATGCCGCCGGTGTTCGGGCCTTCGTCGCCGTCCTTGAGGCGCTTGTGGTCCTGGCTGGTGGCCAGCGCGGCCACGTTCTTGCCGTCGCACAGCACGATGAAGCTGGCTTCTTCACCTTCCAGAAATGCCTCGATGACCACGCGCGCGCCGCCTTCGTTGTGCGCCACGCCGTACTTGTTGTCCACCAGCATGAAGTCCACTGCGTCGTGCGCTTCCTGGAGCGTCATCGCCACCACCACGCCCTTGCCCGCCGCCAGGCCATCGGCCTTGACGACGATGGGCGCGCCCAGGCGGTCCACGAAGGCGTGGGCCGCGGCCGGGTCGGTGAAGGTGTCGTAGTCCGCCGTGGGAATGCCGTGGCGGCGCATGAACGCCTTGGAGAAGGCCTTGGAGCTTTCGAGCTGCGCGGCGACCTTGGTCGGGCCGAAGACGCGCAGGCCATGGGCGCGGAATTCATCCACCACGCCGGCGGCCAGCGGCGCCTCGGGGCCGACCACCGTGAGGCCGACCTTCTGCTCCTGCGCCCATTCGCGCAGCTGCACCACGCCGGTGATGGGCAGGTTCTCGAACTTGGGGTGGTGCGCCGTGCCGCCGTTGCCGGGCGCGAGATAGACCTTGGTGGCCCGGGGCGACTGGGCCAGTTTCCAGGCCAGCGCGTGTTCGCGGCCACCGCCGCCTATGACGAGTACTTTCATGGGGTCCTTGCTGGTTCTTCTAGAAGACGGCGTTGTGGTAGACGTCCTGCACGTCGTCCAGTTCTTCGATCATGTCGAGCAGCTTCTGCATGCGCGCGGCGTCGTCGCCGGCGAGTTCGATGGTGTTCTCGGCGCGCATGGTCACCTCGGCCACCTCGGGCTTCAGGCCCGCGGCCTCCAGCGCGTCGCGCACGGCCTCGAAGTCGCCCGGCGCGGTGAGCACTTCGATGGCGCCGTCCTCATCGGCGATCACGTCCTCGGCGCCGGCCTCCAGCGCCACTTCCATCACCTTGTCCTCGCTCGTGCCGGGAGCGAAGATGAGCTGGCCGCAATGCTTGAACTGGAACGCCACCGAGCCCTCGGTGCCCATGTTGCCGCCGTACTTGCTGAAGGCGTGGCGCACCTCGGCCACGGTGCGCACGCGGTTGTCGGTCATGGTGTCGACGATGATGGCCGCGCCGCCGATGCCGTAGCCCTCATAGCGGATTTCCTCGTACACCACGCCTTCGAGGTTGCCCGTGGCCTTGTCCACGTTGCGCTTGATGTTGTCGGCCGGCATGTTGGCCGCCTTGGCCTTGTCGATGGCCAGGCGCAGGCGCGGGTTGGCCGTCGGGTCGCCCCCGCCCTGGCGGGCGGCGACCATGATTTCACGGATGATGCGGGTCCAGACCTTGCCGCGCTTTTCGTCCTGGCGGCCTTTGCGATGCTGGATATTGGCCCATTTGCTGTGTCCTGCCACGAAGCGTCCTTTGTATTGAATTACTCTATGGCGACGCTGAACAAGTCCCTGCGATGGCGCGCGCCCTGGTTTGGGATGGGATGCTAGGCGCAAACCGCAGCCATAGCCGTAGCTATGGCGAGGATTTGCAACGCAGCAGACCGCCCAAATCCAGGGATGCGCAACACGCGGGGACTTGTTCGGCGTTGCCTATTGCCCCCGATTTTACTTTTGCCCGCCAAAGCCCCCCGAGGAAACCCGAAATGGCCGACCCGATCCTGATTGCCCAGCACGCTGCCACCACCTGCCACCTGCTCCCGGGCCTGGCCAATCGCCACGGCCTCATCACCGGCGCCACGGGCACGGGCAAGACCGTGACGCTGCAAACCCTGGCGGAGCGCTTCTCGCGCATCGGCGTGCCGGTGTTCATGGCCGACGTGAAGGGCGACCTCACCGGCATCAGCCAGCCGGGCAGCGTAGCACCCAAGCTCGCCGCCACGCTGCAGGAGCGCGGCCTGCCGCTGCCCGCGCCCACGGCCTGCCCGACGCAGCTGTGGGACGTGTTCGGCGAGCAGGGCCACCCGGTGCGCGCCACCATCTCCGACATGGGGCCACTGCTGCTCGGGCGCATGCTGAACCTCAACGATACGCAGATGGGCGTGCTGAACCTAGTGTTCAAGATCGCCGATGATAATGGTTTGCTGTTGCTCGACCTGAAGGATCTGCGCACCATGCTCGCCTACGTGGGCGACAACGCCAAGGAGTTCACCACGGCCTACGGCAACATCAGCGCCGCCAGCGTGGGCGCCATCCAGCGCGGCCTGCTGCAGATCGAACAGCAGGGCGGCGACAAGTTCTTCGGCGAGCCCATGCTCGACCTGAACGACTTCATGCAGACCGTGGACGGCCAGGGCATGGTCAACATCCTCGCGGCCGACAAGCTGATGAACGCGCCGCGCCTGTACGCCACCTTCCTGCTGTGGATGCTGTCGGACCTGTTCGAGCGCCTGCCCGAGATCGGCGACCCTGAAAAACCCAAGCTGGTGTTCTTCTTCGACGAAGCCCACCTGCTGTTCAACGAGGCGCCGAAGGTGCTGGTCGAGCGCATCGAACTCGTGGTGCGCCTGATCCGCTCCAAGGGCGTAGGCGTGTACTTCGTCACGCAGAACCCGCTGGACATTCCCGACACCGTGCTGGCCCAGCTCGGCAACCGCGTGCAGCACGCGCTGCGCGCCTTCACCCCGCGCGACCAGAAGGCCGTGAAGGCCACCGCCACCACCATGCGCCAGAACCCCGGCCTGGACATCGAGGCCGCCATCACCGAGCTGGCCGTGGGCGAGGCGCTGGTGAGCTGCCTGGACGAGAAAGGCCGCCCCGGCGTGACCGAGCGCGTCTACGTGCTGGCGCCGGGCAGCCAGATCGGCCCGATCACGCCGCAGCAGCGCCAGGCGCTGGTCGCGGGCTCGCTGGTGGCGGGCGTGTACGAGAAGATGGTGGACCGCGAATCGGCCTACGAAAAGCTGCAGGCGCGCACCGGCGCACCCGCCCCGGGGACGCCTGCGGCGGCCAGCGGCACACCCGCGCAGGGCGCGGACGGCGGCCTGCTGGGCGGGCTGGGCGACGTGCTCTTCGGCACCACCGGCCCGCGCGGCGCCAAGCACGACGGCCTGGTGCAGACCATGGCCAAAACGGCGGCGCGCACCGTGGGCTCCAGCCTGGGCAAGGAAATCCTGCGCGGCGTCATGGGCAGCCTGTTCGGGGGCGGCGGCAAGCGCCGCTGAGCGCATGCGCCCCGCCCGGGGCGCATGCGCTCAGCGACAAGATCCGGTTGTCCTGCTGAAGAACGATTCATGGTGCGCATTGCAATCTGCGACGATGTGCCGCATGAACTGCGGAGCCTCGTCGCACTCGCCGAGCAGTACGTATCCATCCATGGCATCGATGCCGAAGTGACCGGGTTCAGCCACCCGGATGCGCTATTGACGGCCATGGAAGCAGAGCGCTTTCATGTCTACGTGCTGGACATCGTCATGCCGATGGTCAACGGGCTGGAACTAGGCAGGGAAATCCGCCGTCTCGACCGCGAAGCGCAGATCATCTACGCCACCACCGAGCCGCAATTCGCCTTGCAGGCCTATGCGGCCCATCCCCTGTCTTATCTCGTCAAGCCGGTCAGCAGGCCGCAGTTGTTCGATGCCTTTGCGCTGGCCCTCGCCAAGGCCGACACCGCCGAGGAGCCATGCTTTGCCGTCAAAACCATCGACAGCCTGCGCGTACTCAGCCTGTCGCACATCGTTTGCTGTGAATACAGCAACCATGCCGTGATCTTCAGCCTCACGCATGGCGAGAGGCTGTACAGCCGCACCTTCAGGGAAAACTTCTCGGACTACTGTGCGCCCATCTTGCGGGAAAGGCATTTTCTGCAGTGCCACGCCGCATTCGTGATCAACATGCGCCGGGTTGAACGCTTTGCCAAGGACAGTTTCACACTTTGCGGCGGAAAAACCGTTCCCATTGCGCCCAAACGGTACGCCGCCGTGCGGGATGCCTATATGGACTACCTGATGGCAAGAATGGGCGACCGGGGAAAAACCGGATGATCGCGCATCTCCCCGATCTGCTGAGGGCCGTGGTCACGGATGTGATGCTGATCCTCCTGCTCTGCACCATGGCCACGCCAAGGTACAAGAGCAAGGCGGTCTACGCGATGGCCATCGCGCTCGTATTGATCGCGAACCTCAGCGCAAATTACTACTTCTACCGCACCCAGAACTACACGGCTGTATTTCATGTCGATCTGGCGATGCTGCTGGTGATCGGGATTGCCCTGAAACCCCTGTTCAAGGACAGCATCATGCAATGGTGCTTCAGCTATGTCACCATCATCAACATCGATGCAGCGGTGGTGTTCCTGAGCTATTTCTTCCGGAATCTGTTCCCCGATCCGCTCTACGGCAACTCCATTGCACGCCTCGTCCTTCTCTCGGTATTGATCGTGGTATTTAAGAAATGGGTCTCCGTGCCATATCGCAAGGTGCTGGATTACTGGCATATCCACCTGCTGCCCATCGTTGCGTTGCTGGTCTGCCTGTTGGGGTACTTCTTCGGCGGCGACATCCGCGACACGCTGACCAGAAACCAGTTGTCCTTGTTTCTTCTCATTTCCCTGGGATTCGCGGTATATACCTCCATCATCTATTCGCTCAATATCATAACCAAGCAGAATGCAATGCGCGAAGAGAATCAGCTCATGCGCGCAGAAAGAGAATATCTCCAGCTGGCGACGAACGGCATGACCGAAAGGCTCAAGCTGATGGAAGACGTGTCGGAGCAGAACACCCGCACGGAACATGATCGCCGCCATTTCCACAACGTGCTGCTGGGGCTTCTGGAACGCGGCCAAACCACAGAGGCCACGGCATTGCTGCAGGCCCACAACCAGGCGGCACCGGAGATCAGCAAGGTCTATTGCGCGAACCCGGCCATCAATGCCGCCGTCTGCCACTACGCCGGCATTGCGGAACAGGCGGGAATACGCACGGAAATTTCCCTGGACATCCCCAGCCACCCTGGCGTCGATCCGTTCGGTCTTTCCATGGTGGTTTCAAACCTCATGGAAAATGCCATCCATTCCTGCCAGGGCCTGCCAGAAGACCGGCCCCGCTATATCCGGCTCATCTGCCGCCATGCAGGGCGGCTGTTATTGGAAGTGGAAAACCCCTGCGCCGCAGATGCCACCCTGGATGAAAACGGCCATCCGCTCGTTCGCAGCGAGGGGCATGGCATCGGCAGCAAGAGCGTAGCCGCCTTCGCCAGGAAATACGATGGCGAACTGCTGTATGCAATCAACAATGGCGTCTTCCGCGTACGCCTCCTGGTGTAGCAGCGCAGGGATGGGGCGAGTTCCCTGGCGCTTTCCGCTTTCATACGGATTTGCCTTCAACCGTCTAACGTCGTTGGTTCGCCTTGCCGTGCTATAGCACTGTCTGCGGCTTCCCGCCTAGTTATACGGTTGAATGCAAACCCGTATCAATCAGGCACTGACGCTGGCCGTGATGTCCGCAATCTCCCCCTCCTTGATGAAGCGATAAACCGCCGCCGCATCCTTCCCGCTGGTTCCCGTCGTGACGACCACGAAAGTACGGGTATCCGGATGGCTGGTATTGTGGTCTATCCACGTTCCAGAATTCAAATAGCACTTGCCGCCATCCACATAACGACACATCGGCACATGCGTGTGCCCGAAAATGACCACTTCCACCTTCTTCTCATCCGGATTTTCCAGATAATTCGCCTTGGCCCAGGAGAAGAATGACTCGGGCTCAAGGGCGCCAGCAACCGACAACGCGAACGGGGCTTCGGGAACCTTGACTTTGTTGAGCACCTGGCGGGCCTGCCATGAGAGCTGGATATTCCTGAACAGCCTGGGAGCGGAGATATATTTCCTGCCCGTCTGCTCGTCCGTCAGCATGGCAGGAAAGAAATCCTTGTAGGTGTAATCATCGCTGAATCCGGAGATGCGCATCTTGAATATCTTGTCCGTCGCGAAGTGGTCCTCCCCGCTCTCGTAGGGCGTCATCTGGTTGGAGATGCTGCTCAGAATATTGTGGTACTTATAAGCACCAGCCTGGTCTGCGTAAGCAGCATCCGTCAAGCCTGCATAATCGCTGGCGCTGATGACGGGCAGGTTCTGGGCTACCGTGGGTTTGCCCTCGAGCACCCAGGTGGCGGCGTACCGGGCATAGAAATAGCCAGCAGGCAAAATGGTCTTGTCCTGGTTTCCGCATAATTCCTCGTTGGTCACCGTATCGGGCGCGGAAAACACATCGTAGCGATGGCCATGCTCGATGACGATCTCGTTCCGGTCGCCGGTATAGTAGGTGCCAAGCCCTTGGGGCTCATCGCCGCTGGCCTGAACCAGTTGGGGAATGGCTTCCTGCAAAACGCTGGCCTTGAGTGTCAGGTCATGGTTGCCAGGGACGTAGACCAGTTTGATTCCGCTGGCGATCACCTTGTTCAGCTCGTCGATGACGCCTTGATTGTTCGCAATGACGCCCCGGTAAAACTGATCCTGGTCCGTATACAGCGGGTAGTAGTAGACAGGCAAGAACCATTCATCCAGGAAATCACCGGCAATCACCAGTTCACGCACATCCCTGGTATTTTGCAGGCATTGCAGAAACTTGATGAGCAGCGGCCGGTTCTCCAGTGTTTCCGTGTAGCGGTCTTCGATGCCGAGATGGATATCGCTGATGACGACGATCTTGTTCCTGACCTTGTCGGCATTCCATAAAGGCGCAGCATCTGAATACGGATCGCTGCCTCCCCCACATCCCGAAACACCCAAGGCTGCGAGCGCACCCGTGCCCGCGCCAAAACTCTTGACAAAACCTCTCCGGGAAAATTGCATTTTTTACTCCATTGAACCCATGGCGGTTCGTGAATGTGGGATTCACAGCGTATACGGGAAAGAATAAAAAACACCCTGCCGCACTCAGGGGCGCCGTTTTTGCACTTATCTGACACGAAGCGTTACAACCGGCACCGCCCCCCCCGGCTGCAATGCTCTCCAATTGATAGCTGGTAGCGCTTGATGGACAAGCGCTAGGTGCCTTTTTTGTTCCGATTCCCGGTAAGATGCAGGCCCACCGCCGCACCGCACTCGCGCATCCGAGGACGCCGCCATGAACCCCATCGCCCTGCCCCCTCCCACCGCCGCCGACGTGGCCGCCGCGGCGCACCGCCTGCAGAACGTGGCGCACCGCACGCCGGTGCTGCGCTCGGGCATGGCCGACGAGCTGCTGGGCGCCCAGGTGTTCTTCAAGTGCGAGAACCTGCAGCGCACCGGCTCGTTCAAGTTCCGCGGCGCGTACAACGCACTCGCCCAGCTCGACGCCGCGCAGCGCGAGCGCGGCGTGCTCACCTTCTCGGCCGGCAACCACGCCCAGGCCATCGCGCTGGCGGCGCGGCTGCTGGACATTCCGGCGCTCATCGTCATGCCCGAGGACGCGGCCGCGTCCAAGATGGCGGCCACGCGCCACTATGGCGCCCAGGTCGTCACCTACAACCGCTTCACCGAGGACCGCGAGGCCATCAGCCGCCGCATCGCGCAGGAGCGCGGCATGGCGCTGGTGCCGCCGTCCGAGCACCCGCACGTCATCGCCGGCCAGGGCACGGCGGCGCTGGAGCTGCTGCAGGAGGTGCCGCGCCTGCACTACCTGTTCGTGGCCGTGGGCGGCGGCGGCCTGCTGGCCGGCAGCCTGCTGGCAGCGCAGTCGCCGGGCAGCGCCTGCGAGGTGTACGGCGTGGAGCCCGAAACCGCCAACGACGCGCAGCAGTCGCTGCGCAGCGGGCAGATCGTCACCATCGCCCAGCCGCGCACCATCGCCGACGGCGCGCTGACCACGGCCCTGAGCCCGCTGGCGTTCGAGGTCATCCGGCGCCATGCCGACGGCATCGTCACCGCCAGCGACGTGCAGCTGGTGCACGCGCTGCGCTTCTTCGCCGAGCGCATGAAGATCGTGGTCGAGCCCACGGGCGCGCTGGCCTTCGCGGGCGCGCACCACGGCGGGGTGGACCTGCGCGGCAAGCGCATGGGCATCGTCATCAGCGGCGGCAACGTCGATCTGGCGCGCTATGCGCGCTTTCTGGCAGACTAAGCGCCCTTCTTTTTCTCTGCTCCCAAGAACAACCCATGAGCAACGTCCACGTCATAGACCACCCCCTGGTACAGCACAAACTGACCCTGATGCGCAAGAAGGACGCCAGCACCAACAGCTTCCGCCGCCTGCTCGGCGAGCTGTCCACCCTGATGGCCTACGAAGTCACGCGCGACATGCCGCTGCAGGACGTGACCATCGAGACCCCGCTGGAGACCATGACCGCGAAGATGATCGACGGCAAGAAGCTGGTGCTCGTGTCCATCCTGCGCGCGGGCAACGGCTTCCTTGACGGCATGCTCAACGTGGTGCCCGGCGCGCGCATCGGCCACATCGGCCTGTACCGCGACCCGGCCACGCTGCAGCCGGTCGAGTACTACTTCAAGATGCCCTCGGAAATGGCCGAGCGCGACATCATCGTCGTCGATCCGATGCTGGCCACCGGCAACTCGGCCGCCGCCGCCGTGCAGCGGCTCAAGCAGCTGCAGCCGCGCTCCATCAAGTTCGTCTGCCTGCTGGCCGCCCCCGAGGGCGTGGCCACGCTGCAGAAGGCGCACCCCGACGTGCCCATCTACACCGCCGCCATCGACCGCGAGCTCAACGACCACGGCTACATCCTGCCGGGCCTGGGCGACGCGGGCGACCGCATCTTCGGCACCAAGTAAGGCCGCGCCGGCGCCGCTCCCCCGTTGGGCACCACCGCCACGCCCCTGCTCGCCGCCGGCACGCTGCTCGGCGGCATCGGCCTGTTCCTGCTCGGCATGACCATGCTGACCAACGGCCTCAAGCTCGCCGCCGGGCGCGCGCTGGAGCGCATCCTCGCCGCCTGGACGCGCACGCCGCTGCACGGCCTGGTGACCGGGGTGGCGCTCACGGCGCTGGTGCAGTCGTCCACCGCCATGACGGTGGCCGCCATCGGCTTCGTCAACGCCGGGCTGCTCAGCTTCAGCTCGGCGCTGTGGGTGGTGTTCGGCTCCAACCTCGGCTCCTCCGTCACCGGCTGGCTCGTGGCCTGGCTGGGCTTTTCCGTCAAGGCCGACGCCTTCGCCCTGCCCTTCATCGGGCTCGGCATGGGGCTGTACATCACCGGCAACGGCACGCGCCGCGGCGCGCTGGGGCAGGCCATCGCAGGCTTCGGCGTGCTGTTCCTGGGCATCGAGCTGCTGCGCCAGGGCTTCACCGGCCTGGGGCCTCAGGCCCTGCCGCCGCTGGCCAGCGACCTGCAGGGCCTGGTGCTGGCGGTGCTGATCGGCCTGGGCATGACGGTGGTGCTGCAGGCCTCGTCTGCCACGCTGGCCGTGGTGCTCACCGCCGTGGCCGGGGGCTCGCTGGCCGTGGAGGTGGGCGCGGGCATGGTGATCGGCGCCAACGTGGGCACCACGCTCACCGGCATCCTGGCCGCCATCCAGGCCACGGCCAACGCGCGGCGCCTGGCCGCCGCGCACGTGCTGTTCAACGTCGTCACCGCCGTGGTGGCGCTGGCGCTGCTGGGGCCGCTGCTGGCGCTCATCGACGCCGTGGGCCAGTGGCTCACGGGCCGCAGCGACGCGGTGACGCAGCTCGTTATCTTCCACACCGCCTTCAACTTGCTGGGCGTGCTGCTGATGTGGCCGCTGGCCAAGCCGCTGGCGCGCTTTCTGCTCGCGCGCTTCCGCTCGGCCGAAGAGGACGAGGCGCGCGCCCGCTTCCTGGACCGCAACGTCACCGCCGTGCCCGCGCTGGCGCTGCAGGCCCTGCGCCGCGAGATGACGCGCGTCGGCCACCTGGCCATGCAGCTCGCCGCCGACGCTACGCGGCTCGCCCCGCCGTGGCCCGCGCCCACGCCCCAGGCGGGCGCGCAGCTGGCACGCCAGTTGCAAACGCTGGAGCAGCTGCAGCAGCAGCTCGGCGCCTTCGTCAGCGACGTGAGCCGCCAGGCCCTGTCGCGCGACGTGGCCGAGCAGATGACCGAGCTGCTGCGCGTGGCCGGCTACTACGACACCCTGGCGCGCGTCATGGCCCAGGCCGGCCAGCAGGCCCTGCGCACGCCGCGCGCGCAGGCTGCGGGGGCCAGCCCGCTGGACGCCCTGGCCCCGGCCTGCGCCGCGGCCCTGGCCTTCTTCGAGGCGGCCGACCCGCAAGCCGCCGTGCCCGAGAGCAGCCCGGGCGCCCACGATGCCCTGGCCGCCGTGGATGCCGCCCACGCCATCTTCGACGCCGCCTACGAGGACGCCAAGGCGGCCCTGCTGCGCGCCGGCGCCCTGGGGCAGCTGGAGGTGGCCACCGTGCACGAGTGGGCCGGCCTGCTCGGCGATGTGCGCCGCGCCGTGGAACAAGGCCACAAGGCCGCCACGCGCCTGGCCATGCTGCCGCCGTTGATACCGCTGCCGAACGGCAACGCCGAGAAGGCCGGCGCGCCGCCCATGGGGCAGGCGGGCGGCGCTTAAGCGCCTGCCGTGCGGCAGCATCGGCCAGAGGCCAGTGGCGTGTGTGCTTCGTACGAGCACCAAAAACCTGGCAGACGTTGAGGTCGTTGATTTTCTGGGCAGGAATGCGCTTTCATCGCCCATCTTTCGCCAAAAAAGCGTTTTTCTGGTACACCTTCCAATACCCGATTTGGAGCCACCCGTGACCACCCTGACCATCCAACTTCCCGGCGACCTCGCCGCTCGCGCCCAGCAGGCAGGGCTGCTGGAAAGCAGCGCCTTGGCACGCCTGCTGACCGAAAAGCTCGCTCCCATGGCCCAGGCAAGCCAGGCCGCTGCCAGCGGCAAGCCGGAACTCGACCAACTGCTCGACATGATCCTGGCCGAGCCGTTGGAAGAAGCATTCCTTCCGCCACGCAGCAGCGAGGCACGTGCCGACCCCTTCAGCGATACCTGAGCTTGCCCACGAGCCCCCGCCGATGTACCTGCTGGACACCAACATCGTCAGTTATTTCCTCAAAGGGCATGACATGGGCTTGCACCAGCGCATGGCACAGGCTTTGCGCGGTAGCCAAGCCTCCATCTCTGTACTCAGTTACGCGGAGATTCGTTACGGACAAGCCCTGATGGCCGGTGACGACAGGCGGCACCCGCGCATCAACCTGTTCCTCAAGCAGATACCAGCACTCCCCTGGACAGTAGCCGCCGCCGAGCAATTCGGCCGCATCAAGGCCCGCAATCGCCAGCAGGGCCGTTTGCGCGGCGACATGGACACCTTGATCGCCGCCCATGCCATCGCAGAGAACCTCGTGCTGGTCACGCACAACACCCGCCATTTCACGGATATTCCCGGCCTACGGCTGGAAGACTGGGTAAGCAGCCTTCCATAACGGCCCCCTGAACGCCCAGGAAATGCTACGCGCCAACCGCGCCGTTATCGCATCATTCACGGCCGGAGCCGCCCCCCGCCACATCCCGCCACCCCGCCTCGGCCATGGCCCCGCGCGCATCCCACACCAGCACATGGAATGCCGCCTGCGGCGGCGCGAAGCGCAGGCGCCCCTGCCGGTCGGTCACGCCCGCCAGCAGGGGCTTGTCCCGCGCATCCGTCACCTCGTAGCGCGCGCCGGGCATGGCCACGCCATTCGACCAGCGTGCCACACAGGCCACCTCGGCGGCCTCGGCCCGGCAGAGCAGCAGCGGAGTCATCGGCTCGTGCGCCAGCGCAGGCGTGCAGGCGAGCAGCGCCGCCGGCCACAGGGCGTTTTTCCTCATCGCCGTCCCTCCACGAAATCCGCCGTCGCGGGCGACAGGCGGCGCATGCCGATTTCCGCGTGGTGCAACTGCCCGTCCTTGCCCTGCACCGTGAGCCAGAAGGCATCCTGCGCGGTGGCCGAGGGCGGAATGGCGATCATCGCCTCGCGGTCGGCGTGGTGCCCCTCAAACGCCATACCCGCCGTGCGCGGCGAGCGCGGCGGCTGCACGCGCAGCCAGGCGCGGGCCACGGCCAATTCGTCGCCTTGCAACTGCAGCACGAAGTGCTTGACCGCCGCGCCGCTGGCCAGCACCTCGGGCGCGGCCTGCACCTCCTCGGCCAGCCGGTAGGTCCACGGGCCGACCGGCCCCTGCACCGCATCGGCGCGCCGCAGCGGATGCACCGGCGCCTGCCACAGCGCCCAGGCGAAGGCCAGGGGCGACAGCGCCAGCAACACCCACAGGAAATACAAGCCCAATCGGCCTCCAGCGCTTGTGCAGCAAGCGCTGGCAGCTATCGTTTCACGAGCATTGCGCACCCTGCGCCCGGCAGGTTCGTCCCGCCAGGGCCCGTAGGCGATGCCGAACACCAGCGCCACCGCCGCCACGCTCAACCAGCCCAGCCACAGCACCGTGCCGAAATGCCCGAACCAGCCCCCCACGCACACGGCCAGCGCCAACGCCAGCAGCGGCCAGCCCAGGCAGCGCAGCAGGCGCCTGTGCGCGAGAGGCACGGGCCGGCGCAGCAGCAACTCCCCCTCGCGCTCGCTCGCCAGCGCCAGCAGGGCCAGGCCGCCCAGGCTCAAAAGCAGCACCGCCAGGTGCCAGCCCCAGGACAGGTCAGGCATCATGCCGCGCCCCCTTGCAGCAGCACCCAGCACGCCAGCGCAGCCAGCGCCGTCCACAGCAGCAGCCAGCCCCAGGCGCGTGCCGCGCTGCGCGTATGGAACACCCACAGAACCACCGGCACATAGGCCAGAAAGCTGACATAGGTGGTCACCAGCACCGCCTGCCCGCGCGGCATGGGCCAGCACCACGACAGCGGCAGCGCCAGCAGCACGGCCAGGGCGGACATCAGCGCGTAGCCGCCGATGGCAGCGGCCAGCACGCGCGAGGCCACGCCCAGGCGGTAGCGAATCAGATCGCCCCAACGCAGGCGTTTCAGCATGGCTTGACCTCCTGTTGCATGCCACCTACTATGACCATATGGTCAGATTCAAGGAGAGCGCCATGAGACACGTCACCGTCGTGGAAGCCAAGAGCCACTTTTCCGCCCTGCTTGCCGAAGTGGATGGCGGCGCCGAAATCGAGATCACCCGCCACGGCAAGGTTGTGGCGCGGCTGGTGCCTGCGCGTCCGGTCACGGCAGCCGATGCCTTCCGGAAAATCTGGGCGCTTGGCGGCCTGGAGATGGATGAGATCAACGAGCCGGACATTCCCCCGGACGACGTGAACCTGGACTGATACGCCACCATGCCCTGGCTGTTCGACACCAACATCCTCATCGCCATCAGCAAGCGCCACCCCGCGCTGTTGTCCCGGCTGGAGCGTATCGACAGCAGCGCCGTCATGCTGTCTTCCGTTGTGCTGGCGGAAATCGAATATGGCATCGCCAAAAGCGCACGCAAGCAAACCAACCGGCTGGTGTTCGACGCCATCATCGAAACCTTTACGGTCCATCGGTTCGATGAAGCCGCTGCCCGCGAATTCGGCGCCCTGCGTGCCCATCTCGAAACGCAAGGCCAGGTCATCGGCCCTTACGACATGATGATCGCCGCCCAGGCACTGGCGCTCGGCGCCACGCTCGTGACCGACAACGAACGCGAATTCCGTCGCGTACCTGGCCTGGCCGTGGAAAACTGGCTGCGCGGCTGAACTCATGCCGCCCCCTTCCAGCGCCGCTGCAGCCCGAGCGCCATCGCCGCGAACAGCGCCCCCAGCGCCAGCATCGTCAGATCGACCCCCGCCAGCCCCCCATCGCCCGCGGGCAGCGTCACGCCCAGGTGTTTGTCAGTGGTCAATGCATTGAGCAGCGGCAACAGCCCGAAGGCCAGCGCGGCCAGGGCCAGCAGTTCCACCCAGGCGCGGCGCTCGGGGCGGGCGATGGCGTACAGCGCCAGCCAGCCCCAGGCGGCGAACAGGCAATGCAGCTCCCAATCGGCCCGCCCCGGCATCGTCACGGGCAGCAGGCGGTTGGCCCAGAAATAGGCCACCACGCCCGTGGGCAGACCGGCCAGCACGCCCACGTTGAGCCGCGCGACGAAGCGCAGGCCCCCACTGGCGGCAGAGCCCTCGCGCGCATGGCGCTCGCGGCGCTTGACCACCCACAGCACCATGCCGGTGGCGATCATGAAGCAGCCCAGCAGGCCGGAGAGGAAGTAGAGCCACCGCAGTGGATCGTTGGCATACCAGGCCTCGTGCAGCGCCACCAGCGCCAGCAGCATGGTGCGCCCCGGCCCTTCGGAATACGGTGACGGCAGCCGCTCGCCCGTCAGCGCGTTGAAGCGGATGAACGTCTGCGGGTTCTTGGTGCGTGGCAGCTCCGTGCCCCAGGGGCGGGAAATATCGACCACGGGCGGCTCGCCCGCACGGCGCTCCACCCAGATCTGCCCGATCTGGCCCGCGCCCAGAACCGCCTCGGCCTGCTCGATCATCGGGGCCAGCCGCGCCCGGGGGCGTACCACGGGCACTGCCGCCGCATCGAACTGCGGCAGGGGGCGGCCGTTGACGGCGGCGTTCATGGTCTTCGACGGAACGGGCAGGTAGTGGTAGTTGAAATACACCAGCCCGGTCCACAGAATCATCACGAAGAACGGCAGCGCCATCACGCCGGTGACGTTGTGCGCATCCAGCCAACTGCGCTGGCCCTTGCCGGGGCGGAAGGTGAAGAAGTCCTTGAAGATCTTCTTGTGCGCGATCACGCCCGTGGCCAGGGACACCAGCGCCAGCATGGCCACCACGCCGACGATGTAGATACCCACCACTTTGTCCATGTAGTGCAACTGGTGATGCAGGCTGCGAAACGCCCCTGCCCCTTCGGTGGCGCGCACGTCCAGTGGCAGAAGTTCGCGAGCGGTCAACGGGTCGAGTTCCCATCGCAATCCGCCGGGAAACGCTCTTGCGACCAGGCGGGTGCGGCTGGCGCCGTTGTCTGGATGGTTGCGCGCATGGGGCAGCTTGATTTCCCATTTCTCCGCGGCCGGCGCGTGCAGGGCCAGAAAGTCCAGTGCCCATTCAGCCTGCAAGGCCGCCGGAGCGTGGCGCGAGACAAGCTCCAGCGGCCGCTCCGGCTCCATCCAGCGCGTCGTGTCATACAGAAAGCACGATGCCGTGCCCGTCACGAACACGAAGAACAGCAGCCAGCCGCTCACCACACTGGCCCAGGTGTGCAGCCATACCATGCTTTGGCGGAAATGGGCTTTCATGCGCGCCCCGCATGGGCAGGCCACCCTGCTGTCGAAATGGCCCGGCAGGCCAGCCGCCCTCTGCGCAGCGGGCCCATGGATGCCGTCTTCATCGGGGTGCGGCCTGCATCGACGATCAAAACCGGTACCTCAAATTGGCCGCGAAACTGCGCGGTGCGCCGTAGAAATTCCCCAGGCTGGTGCTGTTGGCAACGGCACTGTAGTAGCGGCGGTCAAAAAGGTTATTCACGACCAGGCCGAGTTCGGCCTGCCTGTTGATCTGGTATTTCGCCAGCAGTCCCACCACGGCAAAGCCGCCTTGCTGGGTGTGGGAAGTCGCTCCGTCCGCATACGTCTTGTTTTGACCGCGCAGGCTGCCGCCCACCGCCCACGCCGTGGCGGGAAGGCGGTAGGTGGTGTGCGCCTGCAGCACATGCTGGGGCAGATAGGCGCTATAGGGCGAACCCTTTTGCGCGCCATTGCCATATTCGCTGTTCACATAGGTGTAGCCCGCGCCCACCTGCCAGCCGGGCGCAAGCTCGCCGTTCAGGCCCAGGTCCATGCCTTGGCTGACCACCAGGCCCGCCGCCGTATAGCAATAGCCGCCACCGCAGGCCGCAGGCCCTGCGCTGTAGTCGGTTTGCGCCAGGTGGGTCTGCTCCAGCCGGAAGACGGCGGCAGAGGCGTTCAGGCGCCCATTCAGGAATTCGCCCTTGATGCCGGCCTCGTAGTTCTTGCCGACGACCGGCTCCACCGTGCCGCCGCCTGCCGTCAGGTTGCTCTGCGGCTTGAAGATGTCCGAATAGCTGGCATAGGCGGTGTAGTGCGCGTTCAGGTCATAGAGCAGCCCCGCGTAGGGCGACACGACGGCCGTTTCCTTTTGCGTGCGCGTGCCGGCGGCCTTGTATTCGTACCAGCTCACGCGCGTGCCCAGGATCAGCTTGAGCGGGTCGGCCAGGTTCAGGCGCACGGCGCCATACAGGCCGCTTTGGTCGGTTGTGTTGTCGGGGCTCCATGCGGGCGCCGTGCCCGATGGCCGGGGAATGGCGCTGGCGTCGAAGTCGTAGATATTGATGGGCGTGCGTGCATGCGCCCAATTGATGTTGTTGACCTTCAGTTTGGCGACCGTGCCACCCAGCACCAGTTCGTGCGCACGCCCCAGCCATTGAAACGGGCCGCTGGCATAAAAATCCAGAACGTTCGACGATATCTTCCGTTGCCCACGCTGTGCAGCCACGCTCAATCCGTCCCCGGTCACCGCATCCAGCGTTCCGCTGAGGAAACTCAGTACCTTGTCGCCATTGGCATCCTCGTGCGTGAACGCTGTCTTGAATGACCAGTCCGCAGGCAGTTTCTGCTCCAGGCGCAGGGTGTAGCTGGTGCCATCCCGGCGGCCGTCGCTGCGGGATGCGCCATAAAAACGGGAGCGCGGCAAACCCAGGTCGGTGCCATTGGCGGCAAATGGCACGCCATAGTGGTCATTGAAATCGGTCTGCTGGTACATCACGCTCGCGCCCAGCATGGTGGTGTCCGTCAGGTCGGCTTCGACGACGCCGTACAAGCCCCGGTTGTTGTAGTACACGTAGTCGGTAAACGAATCGCTGTTGTCGGCAAAGGCCACGGCGCGGCCACGCACCCTGCCCGATTCCGCCAGGGAACCGGATACATCGCCGGCCAGCCGCCGCTTGTTCCACGAACCCAGTTGCGTTTCCACGTGCGCCTGAAAATCGCGGGTCGGCCGCTTGCGCACCACATTGATGGTGCCGCCAGGCTCGCCCGCGCCGGCCATCAGGCCAGATGCGCCTTGCAGGATCTCCACCTTGTCCAGAAAAGCGGTATCGGGCACCGGGCCTCGGTTGCTCTCGCCAATGCCCACCGGGTTGGGCAGGCCGTCGTACTGGCTTTGCAGCATGAAACCGCGGCTGTAATAGACATTGCCGTTGTTGCCCGCGCGCGTGATGGAAATCGTGCCGCTGTTTTCCAGCACCTCGGCCACGTTGGTCAAGCCAAAATCATCCATCTTCTGCCGGGTCACCACCGTCACCGTCTGCGGCGTCTCGCGCAGGCTCAGGTCCAGCTTGGTGGCCGTGCGGCTGCTGCTTGTGGTGTAGGAGCCCGTGTGCTCGGTCGTGCCATCGCGCGCATCGGCCATGGCCGCCACGCGCACGGCGGGCAGCGTGGCTTCGCGGGCCGCGCCGTCGCCTGCCGCCGGCGCGGGCGCGGCGAGCAGCGGTGGCACGGCGCGCAGGCTGTAGCGGCCCGGGCCGGATTCCACGGCCTCGTAGCCGCTGCCATCGAGCAGCCGCGCGAAGCCTTCGTGCACGCCGTAGGCGCCTTGCAGCCCATGGCTGCCGCGCCCGGCCAGGGTTTGCGGGTCGAACACCAGTTGCACGCCGGAGAGCGCGGCGAACTCGGCCAGCACGTCGCCCAGCTTTCCGCCCGCGATGGCGTAGCCACGGCTGGCCGCGCGGGCGGCAGGCTCGGCCGCCTGCGCCGGCGGGCCCGCGAGCGCGCAGCCGATGGCGAGTGCCAGCGCGCTGGCGGGAAAGCGGGGAATGGAGGGCAGCGCGTGCGGCGCGTGCCAGTGCCTGGAGACCATGCTGTTTCTTTCGTCGATGGGAGTGAATGGCCGCAGCGCCTGCCCTGGGGGCCCCAGGCGCTGCATCACCCGGTACACCGGACGGGACGGAAAAAGTGATCACCCGCGCGCAAAAATTCTTCCCGGGGGCAGGCCCTATTCAGTATCGAATTGGCAGGAAACCCTTACCCAGAAAGCGCAAGCAGCTACGAAAAGTGAAGCATTCCCGGCATTCAGCGGGCCTCGACGGTGACCCAGTAGCGCGTCTGGTACACGACGCGCAGCGGCAGCGACTGGGCCAGCGCGGCCAGGCCCGCGTCGGTGTCGTCGAGCGAGATGGCGCCCGACACGCGCAGCCCGGCCACGGCGCCGTCGCAGCGCAGCACGCCGGGGCGGTGGCGCGCGAGTTCGGCCACCACGTCGCCCAGGCGCATATCCTTGGCCAGCAGCATGCCTTGCGTCCACAGGGCTGCGGTGTTGTCCACGGGCGCGGGCGCGTCCACTCCGGCGGCGCCGAAGCGCGCCTGCTGGCCCGCGCGCAGGGTGCGGGCGGGGCCGGCCAGGGGCTGGATTTCGACGGCGCTTTCGTACACCGCGACGCGAAAGCCGCCCTCCTCCTGCTGGCGCACGCCGAAGCGCGTGCCCAGCGCGCGCACCACGCCGCTGGCGGTGTCCACGAGAAAGGGCCGCGCGGCGGGCGCGGGGTCGGCATGGGTGGTCACGAGGATTTCGCCCGCCACGAGGCGGATGCGGCGCGCGGCGGCGCCAAAGGCGATGTCGACGGCGCTGGCGGTGCCCAGCACGAGCTGCGAGCCATCCGGCAGGATCAGCGTGCGGCGCTCGCCGGTGGCGGTGTGCACGTCGGCGGCCCAGGGCCGGGCGTGGCGCCAGGCCAGCCAGCCCACGGGCGCGGCCACGAGCAGCAGGCCCAGCACATGCAGGCCGCGGCGGCGGCCGTGGCTGCGCTCCAGCTGCTGCAGCGCGGTCTTGCCGATGTCGGCCGGCACCTGGCCGAAGGTGTTGAAGACGCCTTGCGCGCGCGCCCAGGCGGCGGCGTGCGCAGGGCTGCGGTCGCGCCATTGCGCGAAGGCCTGGCGCTGGGCCGGCGTGGGGGCCTCGTACTGGAAGGCGATGGCCCAGTCGGCGGCCTCCTTGAGCAGGGCGATGTCGATGGCGTCGCTGGGCGGCATGGGCTAATCGAGGGCCATGCAGGCCACCAGCGCCTTGTGGATGTGGCGGCGCACGGTGATGGCGGGCTTTTGCGTGCGTTCGGCGATCTGCTGGAGCGTGAGGCCGTCGAGCTGCGCCAGCAGGAAGACCTCGCGGGTGAACGGCGGCAGGCTGGCGAGCATGGCGTCGATGCGCACCAGGGCCTCGATGGCCAGCAGGCGCGCCTGCGGCGAGGGCGTATGGGGCGCGGGCAGGCGGGCGATGGCGTCGAGGTAGGCGGCCTCGACCTCCTGGCGCCGCCAGTGGTCGATGACCAGGCCCTTGGCGATGTGCGTGAGCAGCGCGCGCGGCTCGCGGCCCCACTGTGTGCGCTGCGAGGCCATGACGCGCACGAAAGTGTCGTGCGCCAGGTCGGCCGCGTCGAACGCATTGCCGAGCCTGCGGCGCAGCCACGCCTGCAGCCAGCCGTGGTGGTCGATGTACAGGCCTTCGATGCCTTGCTGGCGCAGCGCGTGTTCGTTGTCCGGCATGAAACCCCTCCGACGGCCGCCTGGTTGTTATGAGAATCGTTTTCATTCTATTGGACGCGCGGCGGTGCTTTCGGCCCAGGCGCCGCGCGTGCCGTGCGCGGCGGCTTGGAAAATACAAGCCAGATCGGCCTCTGGCGCTTATCCAGCAAGCGCTGGCAGCTATGAAAAAAAGAGTAGAAACCGCACCGTCAATGCGCCACCAGGGCCTGCAAGGCCTCGGCGTACGCCGCCTCGGACGCCAGCCACTGCATGGGCGGCAGCGCCGCGCGCAGGCGCTTGCCGTAGCCCATGGTGCGCAGGCGCGAATCGCACACCACCAGCACGCCCCGGTCGGCTTCGTGCCGTATCAGCCGCCCGGCGCCTTGCTGCAGGGCCACGGCGGCCTCGGGCAAGGCGTGGTCGCGGAAGGCGTTGCGGCCCTCGGCCTCCAGGCGCTGGGCGCGCGCGCGGGCCAGCGGGTCGTCGGGCGGGGCGAAGGGCAGCTTGTCGATCACCAGCAGCTGCAGCGCGTCGCCGGGCAGGTCCACGCCCTCCCAGAAGCTGCCCGCGCCCACCAGCACGGCGCCGCCCTGGCGCAGGCGCTGCAGCAGCAGGTGGCGCGGCTGCTGGCCCTGCACCAGCACGGCGATGCCCTGCCCCGCCAGACGCTCCTGCAGCGCCGCGCCGATGGCGTGCAGCGCGCGGCGCGTGGTGGTCAGCACCATGGTGCGCCCGCCCAGGCGCAGCGCGCCATGGCCCGCGAGCGCGGCCACGGCCTGGCTGTGCGTGGGGCTGGAGGGCGGCGGCATGTCCGGCGGCACGTACAGCGCCGCCTGGCGCGCGTAGTCGAAAGGGCTTTCCACGCGCAGAATGCGCGCATCCTCCAGGCCGCACGGCCCGGTGAACCAGCGCAGCGTGGCGTCGCCGCCCAGGGTGGCGGAGGTGAAGATCCAGGCGGTGGCGGGCGCGGTGGCGGTGGCGGTCGGCTGCATCAGCGCGCGCATGGTGTCCGCGATGTCCGGGGGCGATTCGACGAAGCGCAGTTGCGCGCCCACGTCGAGCCAGCGCACGGCGCCGGGCACGCCCGGCGCCGTGAAGTGCGCCATGCGCTGCATCAGGCCGGTGCCGCGCGCATGCAGCCGCGCCAGTGCGGGGGCCTTGTCCTGCACCACGCCCAGGGCGGCGACAAGGCCGCCGCAGGCCTGCCCCAGGCGGTGCATGGCCTGGTGCCAGGCGCTGGCGGGCACGCCCTGGGGCCGGGCCTCCTGCCAGGGCAGGCGGGTGCCTTCGGGGTGCGTGCCGGCGGCCTGGCGCAGGCCGCGCGCCGCGTCCTCCAGCGCCGTGGCCAGAGGCAGCCAGGGGGCCAGGCCGCGCGCCTGGGCCAGCCCTTCGGCCAGGGCATCGCGCGCGAAGGCGCGCAGCGCGCCCGTGCCCACCTGCAGGCCGGTGAACTGCAGGCCGATGTCGCACAGCTGGTGCGCCTCATCGAACACCACCACGCGCGCCTGCGGCAGCAGCTCGGCTACGCCCGCAGTGCGCAGGGCCAGGTCGGCGAAGAACAGGTGGTGGTTGACGACCACCACGTCGGCCGCCAGAGCCTCGGCGCGGGCGCGGTTCACATGGCAGGCGCTGGCGCGCGGGCAGGCAGCGCCCAGGCAGTTGTCGCGCGTGGAGGTGATGAGCGGGAGCACGGGCGAGGCCGCGTCCAGGCCGGGCAGTTCGTCCAGGTCGCCGCTGCGGGTGCCGCGCGCCCACTGCTGCACGCGGGCCAGCGCGCGCAGCCACTGCGGATCGAGCAGTTGCCCGGGCACGCCCTGGCAGGCCCGCTCCAGGCGCTCCAGGCACAGGTAGCTGGAGCGCCCCTTGAGCAGCGCCGCGCGGGCGGGCACGCCCAGGGCGGCCTGCACGCGCGGCAGGTCGCGCAGGAAAAGCTGGTCCTGCAGCGCCTTGGTGGCGGTGGACACCAGCAGCCGCTGGCCGCTGAGCAGCGCCGGCACCAGGTAGGCGAAGGTCTTGCCCACGCCCGTGCCGGCCTCGGCGACAAGCGCGCCGCCCTCCTGAATGGCCTGCGCCACGGCCTGGGCCATGGCCACCTGCCCCGCGCGTGGGCGAAAATGCGTGCCGGCCTGCGCCAGCGGCCCTTGCCCGGCAAAGGCCTGCGCCACCGCCTGCGCAAGCGCGCTGGTCATGGCGGGAGCGGCAACAACATCAGACACAACACAGGACGCACGGGCAGGCAGGAGAAGGATGGCGAGCCATCATAATGAGTGCCCCATGCGCCTACGCGACACGACCACAGCATGAGCAAACCATTTCGCCTCATCGCATCGACCGGCATCCACAAGGGAGACCGCGATTACCAGCAAGACCAGGTGGCGGTGCTCGCGCACCCGCGCTTCAACGGCTGCGTGCTGGGCGTGGTGGCCGACGGCATGGGCGGGCGCAGCGGCGGCCGCAAGGCGTCGGACCAGGTGATGATGACGGCGCGCCAGCTTTTCGAGCGCTATTCGCCCGAGACGGACGACGCCACCAGCATGCTGAAGAACCTGGTGAACGAGGCGCACATCGTGATCCGGCTCACGGCGATTTCGGCCGAGCAGGAGCCGCACAGCACCATCGCGGCCTTCCTCATCAACCCGCGCGGCGACTGCCACTGGGTGCACGCGGGCGACTCGCGCGTGTACCACTTCCAGCATGGCCGCCTGCTGCACCGCACGCTGGACCATTCCTACGTGCAGGCGCTGGTGGACCGGGGCGAGATCACCGAGGCCGAGGCCAACGTGCATCCGCACTCCAACATCCTGGTGGGCTGCCTGGGCGCCGAGAGCGATCCGCCCGCCACCACGCACCTCATTCCCCAGCTGCAGCCCGGCGACGTGATCCTGGCCTGCAGCGACGGCGTGTGGCACTACTTCTCGCCCAACGAGCTGGCCTCCGTCATCCAGGGCCTGACGCCGCGCGAGGCCACGGAGTTCCTGATCGACAAGGCGCGCTCGCGCGCGCGCGGCGGCGGCGACAACCTGTCGCTGGTGATCGTCAAGATCGAGCCGCTGGAGGATGAGAAAAAACCGCCGCGCATCGTCTTTCCCGGCGGTTGAGGCCGTGCCTCAGGGCTGGGGCAGGCTCGCGGCCGGCTTGCGCCCCTGGGCCGCGTCCTCGGCCGCCTCCTGGCGGTGCTTCTCGCGGCGCTCCTGCGCCTGTTTCTGCTTGGCCTCGTAGCGTTCGCGCGCCTCGGCCTCGCGCGTGCGGGCCGCGGCGGCGCGCTGGGCGTTTTCCGCCGCCTTGGCCTGGGCGTGGGCCTTCTGGCGCTCGGCGCGCTCGCGCGCTTCGGCCTCGCGGCTGGCGCGCTCCTGCACTGACATCCTGGACGCCGGCGCGCGCGGGGCGGTGCTGGCCGCGGCGTCCTGCGCGGCGCGCTGTTTTTCCTCGATCGTGCGCAGGCGCTCGGCCGTGCGTTCGCGGCGCTCGGCATCGCTGATGGCCTGCTCCTCGCGGCGCAAGCGCGTTTGCGCATCACGGTCGCGTGCCCGCACCTGGGACAGGCAGTCCTCCACGGCAAAGCGCTGGTAGCACGCCGCCTCGGCCGCCTGGCGCTCTTGCGCCAGGGCCTCGCGCTCGCTGGCGATGCGCGCGCGCGTCTGCGCGCGCTGCGCCTGGAGGGCGGACGGGGCGGCTTGCGCCGGTTCGCCCTGGGCTGCAGCACCCTGCTGGGCCCGCACCGGCGCGGCGGCCAGCAAGCAGGCGGCAAGGCAGAACGGGAGCGCGCGGCGTGGGGAGAGGGAAAGTCGGTTCATGGCGCCATTTTCCCCGCTCTGCACACCACCCGCAGCCGGCGGCTTCACGTCAGGCCGGTATCCACCACGCGCCGCTCCAGCTGCAGGTATTCCTTCGACTGCATTTCGTTCAGGCGCGACACGGTGCGCGGGAATTCATGGGCCAGCGGGCCTTCGGTGTAGATGTCCTCGGGCGGCACGGCGGCCGACACGATGAGCTTGACGCGCCGGTCGTACAGCACGTCCACCAGCCAGGTGAAGCGCCGCGCGGGCGAGGCCATGTTGACCGGCAGGTGCGGCACGCCCGACAGCAGCACGGTGTGGAACTGGGTGGCGATTTCCAGGTAGTCGTTCTGCGAGCGCGGCCCGCCGCAGAGTTCGCGGAAATCGAACCACACCACGCCCCCGGCCCGGCGCAGCGCGCGGATCTCGCGCGCCTCGATGTGCAGCACCGGGTCTTCGTCACGGACTTCGGCGAGCTGGCCGAACATGGCCGCCATGGCGGCGTCGGCTTCGGGGCCCAGCGGGCAATGGTAGAGCTTGGCGTTTTCCAGCGTGCGGCGGCGATAGTCGGTGCCGTTGTCCACGTTGATGACTTCCATGCGCTCGTTCAGCAGTGCGATGGCGGGCAGGATGCGGTCGCGGTGCAGCCCGCCGGGATACAGCCCGTCGGGCTCGAAGTTGGACGTGGTGACGAAGCCCACGCCGTTGTCGAACAGCGCCACCAGCAGGCGGTGCAGGATCATGGCGTCGGTGATGTCGGCCACGTGGAATTCGTCGAAGCAGATGAGCTTGTAGCGCTTGGCGATGCGCGCGCCCAGCACGTCAAGCGGGTTCTGCGTGCCCTGCAGCACGGCCAGCTCGCGGTGCACCTCGCGCATGAACTCGTGGAAATGCAGGCGCACCTTGCGCTTGAGCGGCACGGCGTTGAAGAAGCAGTCCATGAGAAAGCTCTTGCCGCGCCCCACCCCGCCGTACATGTAGACGCCGCGCGGAATCTCGGGGTGGTTGATGAGTTTCTTCAGGGCGTTCGAGCGGCGCTGCTTGTAGCCGCCCCACTCGCGCGCGCAGCGCTCCAGGGCCTCGATGGCGCGCAACTGCGCCGGGTCGCTGTGGAAACCCTTGGCGGCCAGTTCCGCCTCGTATGCCTGCCTGACGTTCACCCGCAATCTCCTTGTGTCTCAAAAAGAATAGCTGCCAGCGCTTGCCTGGCAAGCGCTGGCAGCCATTTTCATTATGAACTTATCAGTGATCCATGGCGCCACGCGCCACCCGCAGTCCATGAAACCGGCGCGGCCCATGCGCGAGCAGCCGCGCAAGGGCCGCCCCGCCGCGCTGGCTGCGTCCCCCTGCCCGCAGTGCGCAGCGCTGCGAGAGCGGGGGGAAGCGGCGCAGCCGCTCAGGGCGGGTGTTGTGTCACTTCAGAAGTTCAGAGTGCGCTTGTCCACGGCGAGGGCCGCCTCCTTGGTGGCTTCGGACAGCGAGGGGTGGGCGTGGCAGATGCGCGCGATGTCCTCGGCGCTGGCCTTGAACTCCATCGCCACCACAGCTTCGGAGATCAGCTCCGAGGCCATGGGGCCGACGATGTGCACGCCAAGGATTTCATCGGTGGCGGCATCGGCCAGGAACTTGACCATGCCGGTGGTGTCGCCCAGCGCGCGCGCGCGGCCGTTGGCGAGGAAGGGGAACGAGCCGGCCTTGTACTTCACGCCATCGGCCTTGAGCTGCTGCTCGGTGCGGCCGACCCAGGCGATCTCGGGGCTGGTGTAGATCACCCAGGGGATGGTGTTGAAGTTCACATGGCCGTGCTGGCCGGCGATGCGCTCGGCCACGGCCACGCCCTCTTCCTCAGCCTTGTGCGCCAGCATGGGGCCGCGCACCACGTCGCCCACGGCCCAGACGCCGGGCAGGCTGGTCTTGCAGTCGCCATCGACCACGATGGCGCCGCGCTCGTCGAGCTGCAGGCCCACGGCTTCGGCGTTCAGGCCGATGGTGTTGGGCACGCGGCCGATCGACACGATGAGCTTGTCAACTTGAAGCGTCTGGGCTTCGCCCTTGGCGTTGGTGTAGGCGATGCTCACGCCCTTCTTGGCGGATTTGATGTCGCCGATCTTCACGCCGAGCTCGACCTTCAGGCCCTGCTTGTCGAAGGCCTTCTTGGCTTCCTTGGCGATCTGCTCATCGACGGCGCCAAGGAACGTCGGCAGGCCTTCGAGGATGGTCACGTCGGCGCCCAGGCGGCGCCACACGCTGCCCATTTCCAGGCCGATCACGCCGGAGCCGATCACGCCGAGCTTCTTGGGCACGGCGCCCACGCGCAGCGCGCCGTCGTTGGACAGCACGTTGACTTCGTCGAACGCCACGCCGGGCAGCGCACGCGCGTTGGAGCCGGTGGCGACGATGACCTGCTTGCCCACCAGGGTCTCGCTGGCCGCGCCCTCGACCTTGATTTCGTAGCCGCCTTCGACGGCCTTGGCGAACGAACCACGGCCATGGAAGAAGCTGACCTTGTTCTTCTTGAACAGGTACAGGATGCCGTCGTTGTTCTGCTTCACCACGGTGTCCTTGCGGCCGATCATGGTAGCCACGTCCATGGTCACCTTGCCGGTGCTGATGCCGTGCTCGGCGAAGTGCTTGGTGGCGTGCTCGAAATGCTCGCTCGACTGCAGCAGCGCCTTGGAGGGAATGCAGCCTACGTTGGTGCAGGTGCCGCCGGGCGCGGGACCGCCCTTGTCGTTCTTCCACTCGTCGATACAGGCGACCTGCATGCCCAGCTGGGCCGCGCGGATGGCGGCGATGTAGCCGCCGGGGCCTGCGCCGATGACGATGACGTCGAATTGCTTGCTCATGGTTTCTTCAGGAATGGGGGAGAGAAAAAACCCACCGCCGGGCCGGGCCGAGGGTGGGTTGTCGGGAACTACGCCGTGCCGTGGATCACAGGTCGAACAGCAGGCGCGAAGGATCTTCCAGCGCATCCTTCATGGCCACCAGGCCCAGCACGGCTTCGCGGCCGTCGATGATGCGGTGGTCGTAGGACATGGCCAGGTAGTTCATCGGGCGCACCACGACCTGGCCGTTCTCGACCACGGCACGGTCCTTGGTGGCGTGCACGCCCAGGATGGCCGACTGCGGCGGGTTGATGATGGGGGTGGACATCATCGAGCCGAAGGTGCCGCCATTGCTGATGGAGAACGTGCCGCCGGTCATCTCCTCAATGCCCAGCTTGCCTTCAGCCGCCTTCTTGCCGAACTCGGCGATCTTCTTCTCGATGTCGGCGAAGCTCATCTGGTCGGCGTTGCGCAGGATCGGCACCACCAAGCCACGCGGCGAACCCACGGCGATGCCGATGTCGAAGTAGCCGTGGTAGACGATGTCGGTGCCGTCCACCGAGGCGTTCAGCACCGGGAACTTCTTCAGGGCATGCACGGCAGCCTTGACGAAGAAGGACATGAAGCCGATCTTCACGCCGTGTTCCTTGGTGAACGCGTCCTGGAACTTCTTGCGCATCTCCATCACCGGGGCCATGTTCACTTCGTTGAACGTGGTCAGGATGGCGTTGGTGGACTGCGACTGCAGCAGGCGCTCGGCCACGCGGGCGCGCAGGCGGCTCATGGGCACGCGCTGCTCGGGACGCCCGCCCAGGTCGGGCGCGGCCGACGGGGCAGCCACCTGCGGCAGCGCCTTGGTAGGCACGCCGGTGGGGATCACGGCGGCGGTGGACTTGACGCCACCGGCCACGGCGGCCAGGGCGTCGCCCTTGGTCACGCGGCCATCCTTGCCGGTGCCCGCCACGGCCGAGGCCGGGATGTTGGCTTCGGACAGGATCTTGGCGGCTGCGGGCATGGCCACGCCGCCCTTGTTGCCACCGGCGGCAGCGGCTGCGGCTGGTGCAGCCGCCGCAGGAGCGGCCGCCGCGGGTGCGGGGGCGGCTGCCGGGGCAGCGGCGCCCGCCACGGCCTCGGTGTCGATCTTGGCGATGAGCTGGTCGGCGGCCACGGTGGCGCCATCGGCCTGCACGATCTCGGCCAACACGCCGCCGGCGGGCGCGGGCACTTCGAGCACGACCTTGTCGGTCTCGATCTCGATCAGGATTTCATCGACCGCCACGGCTTCGCCGGGCTTCTTCTTCCACTGCAGCAGGGTGGCCTCGGCCACGGATTCGGACAGTTGGGGGACCTTGACTTCAACGATTGCCATTTTGAATTCTTTCCAATGCGATGTTTTGTACTGAGAGCGTGGGTTCGAGGCCTTACTTGGTCAGGACAAAACCCTTGAGCTTGGCGAACGCGGCTTCCACCAGGTTCTTCTGCTGTTCGGCGTGCAGGTGCGCGTAGCCGACGGCAGGCGAAGCGGAGGCGGCGCGGCCGGCGTAGCCGAGCTTCTGGCCGGCCAGCATGTTCTCGTGGATGTAGTGCTGCACGAAGAACCAGGCGCCCTGGTTCTGCGGCTCATCCTGGCACCACACGATCTCGGTCGCCTTGGCGTACTTCTTGACCTCCGCGGCGAACGCCTTGTGCGGGAACGGGTACAACTGCTCCACGCGGACGATGGCCACGTCCTGCGCGCCCTTCTCGGCACGCTTCTTCACCAGGTCGTAGTACACCTTGCCGGAGCAGGCGATCACGCGCTTGACCTTGGCGGCGTTCTTGGCGATGGCCTCGTCCTGCTCGCCCAGCACGGTCTGGAACGTGCCCTTGGTGAATTCGGACAGCGGCGAGGTGGCGTCCTTGTTGCGCAGCAGGCTCTTGGGCGTGAAGATGACCAGGGGCTTGCGCAGGTTGCGCACCATCTGGCGGCGCAGCACGTGGAAGATCTGGCTGGCCGTGGTGGGCTGCACGATCTGCATGTTGGCGTCGGCGGCGAGCTGCATGAAGCGCTCCAGGCGGGCCGAGCTGTGCTCGGGGCCCTGGCCTTCGTAGCCGTGCGGCAGCATCAGGGTGATGCCGTTGACGCGGCCCCACTTCACCTCGCCCGAGGCGATGAACTGGTCGATCACCACCTGCGCGCCGTTGGCGAAGTCGCCGAACTGCGCTTCCCAGATCACCAGGGTGTTGGGGTCGTTCGAGGCATAGCCGTACTCGAAGGCCAGCACGGCTTCTTCGGACAGGATGGAGTCGATGACGACGAACGGCGCCTGGTTCTCGGCCACGTTCTGCAGCGGTACGTAGGAGCCCACGTCCCACTTCTCGCGCTTCTGGTCGTGGACCACGGCGTGGCGGTGCGTGAACGTGCCACGGCCGCAGTCCTCGCCCGACAGGCGCACGGGGTAGCCCGACGCGACCAGCGAGGCGAACGCCATGTGCTCGCCCATGCCCCAGTCCACGTTGACCTCGCCACGGCCCATGGCGGCGCGGTCGTCATAGACCTTCTTCACCAGGGTGTGCGGCGTGACGCTTTCAGGAATGGTGGTGATCTTCTCGGCGAGGCGTTTCCACTCGGTCAGCGGAATGGCGGTGTCGGCCGTGTCGCTCCAGGCGTGGCCCAGGAACGGGCTCCAGTCCACGGCGTACTTGCTCTTGAAGTTGGTCAGCACCGGATCGACCGTGTGCTTGCCCGCGTCCATGGCGGCGCGGTAGGCCTTGGCCATGTCGTCGCCGATGCTCTCGCCCAGGCCCTGGGCGGCCAGCTTGTCGGCATACAGCTTGCGCGTGCCGGGGTGCTGGGCGATCTTCTTGTACATCAGCGGCTGGGTGAGCATGGGGGTGTCCTGCTCGTTGTGGCCCAGCTTGCGGTAGCAGACGATGTCCACCACCACGTCCCTGGAGAACTCCATGCGGTATTCCAGCGCCAGTTGCATGGCCAGGCACACGGACTCGGGATCGTCGCCGTTCACGTGCAGCACGGGCGACTCGATCATCTTCACGATGTCGGTGCAGTACAGCGTGGAGCGCAGGTCGCGCGGGTCGGACGTGGTGAAGCCGATCTGGTTGTTGATGATGATGTGCACCGTGCCGCCCGTGGTATAGCCACGGGTTTCGGACAGGGCCAGGGTTTCCTGGTTCACACCCTGGCCGGCGAAGGCGGCGTCGCCGTGCACCAGCACGGGCAGCACCTGCTTGCCCTTGGGGTCGCCGCGGCGGTCCATGCGCGAACGCACCGAGCCTTCGACCACGGGGTTGACGATTTCGAGGTGCGAGGGGTTGAACGCCAGGCTCAGGTGCACCGGGCCGCCGGGGGTGGAGACGTCGGAACTGAAGCCCTGGTGGTACTTCACGTCGCCCGCGGGCAGATCCTCGGGCGCAGTGTGGTCGAACTCGGCGAACAGGTCCTTGGGCATCTTGCCCAGGGTGTTCACCAGCACGTTCAGGCGGCCGCGGTGGGCCATGCCGATCACCACTTCCTGCACGCCCTTGGAGCCGGCGTCCTGGATCAGCTCATCCATCGCGGCGATGAAGCTCTCGCCGCCTTCAAGCGAGAAGCGCTTCTGGCCGACGTACTTGGTGTGCAGGTAGCGCTCCAGGCCTTCGGCGGCCGTCAGACGGTCGAGGATGCGCTTTTTCTTGTCGGCATTGAAAGCCGGCTTGCTGCGGATGCTCTCCAGCTTCTGCTGCCACCAGCGCTTCTGGTTCTGGTCGGTGGCGTACATGTACTCGGCACCAATGGTGCCGCAGTAGGTCTCGCGCAGCGCGTTGATCAGCTCGCGCAGCGGCATCTTGTCCTTGCCGAAGAAGGTGTTGCTCGTGTCGAACACCGTTTCCTGGTCGGCATCGCTGAAGCCGTAGAAGGCGGGCTCCAGCTCGGGAATCTGGGGGCGCTCGGCGCGCTTGAGGGGGTCGAGGTCGGCCCAGCGGGCACCGACGTTGCGGTAGGCGGCGATCAACTGCTGCACGGCTGTGCGCTTGCGGCCCATCTCGGCATCGGCGCTGGCCACCACCACCTTGGTGCCGCCTTGCTTGGCACGCTCGGCAAAGGCGTTGATGACCGGCTGGTGCGGCACATCCCGTGCATCGGTCCCATCCGAAGCGGGCACGTGCTGCAATGCATCGAAGTACTCGCGCCAGGAGTCGGGCACGCTGCCCGGGTTGGCAAGGTAGTTCTCGTACATCTCTTCGACATAGGGCGCGTTGCCGCCGAAGAGGTAGGTGTTGCCCTGGTAGGCTTGGTAAACGGACGTTGTCTCGCTCATATTTCGCTGACCTCCGTCTCCCTGAGGGAGACATGAGCTGGTTGGTAAACCTTCCGCGACACGGCTGAACCGGTTGGCGGATGCGACTGTGGCTGGGGAAGGGCCTTGGGTTGCGGCGGCTATTGTGCCACCGAACGCAACGGCGGGTCACGGGCGATCATGGGCCGGGTCGCGTACAGTCGGGTTCTCGCAACTTTCCGTCGGCCCATGCCCTTCTCCAAGCTGCAAAACCGCACCTTTCTGGCGCTGCTGATCGCAGTCACCGCCGCGTTCCTCGCGATCCTCTGGCCATTCCATGGCGCGGTGTTCTGGGCCATGGTGCTGGCCATCCTTTTCATGCCGCTGCACAGGCGCCTGCTGCAGCGCATGCCGCAGCGCCCCAACCTGGCCGCGCTTTGCACGCTGTGCCTGTGCCTGCTCCTGGTGATCCTGCCCATGGCGCTGATCAGCCTCTCGCTGGTCCAGGAAGCGGCGCAGGTGTACGAGCGCATGCGCTCCGGCCAGCTCAACTTCGGCAACTACGCGCAGCAGATCTTCAACGCGCTGCCAGAATGGGCCACCCAGCTGCTGGCCCACTTTCACCTGTCCTCGCTGTCGGAGCTGCAGGAGAAGTTCTCGAGCGCCGCCGTGCAGGCCAGCCAGTTTTTCGCCACCAAGGCGCTGAACATCGGCCAGGACACGCTGGGGTTCATCGTCAGCGTCGGCATCATGCTGTACCTGCTGTTCTTCCTGCTGCGCGACGGCGTGGCGCTGGGCAAACGGGTGCGCCAGGCGATCCCGCTGGACGAAGCGCACAAGCGCAACCTGGCGAGCAAGTTCACGACCGTGGTACGCGCCACCGTCAAGGGCAACATCGTGGTGGCGGCATCGCAGGGCGCGCTCGGCGGCCTGATCTTCTGGGTGCTGGGCATCCAGGCGCCGGTCCTCTGGGGCGTGCTCATGGCCTTCCTGTCCCTGCTGCCGGCGGTGGGCGCCAGCCTGATATGGATGCCGGTGGCGCTGTACTACCTGGCCACCGGCGCCGCCGTGCAGGGGGCAATCCTGATTGCCTACGGCATCTTCGTCATCGGGCTGGTGGACAACCTGCTGCGCCCGCTGCTGGTCGGCAAGGACACCAAGCTGCCCGACTACATGGTGCTGATCTCGACCCTGGGCGGCATGTCGCTGTTCGGCCTCACGGGCTTCGTCATCGGCCCGGCGATCGCGGCGCTGTTTGTGGCCACCTGGGGCCTGTTCACCCAGGACGTGGGGGAGGATTTGCAGGACTGACGCCCGGCCATGCTGCAGCCCGTCAGTCCAGCCACTTCTGCATGAACTGCGCCTGCCCCATGGCGGGATCGAGCGCGTAGCCCGCGAAGCCCTCGCGCTCGTACGCGCGCAGCGCGGGCAGGTTGCCCTGCAGCACTTCGAGCGTGAGCTTGCACGCGCCGCGCTCGCGCGCGACACGCTCCACGGCGGCCAGCATCCGCTGCGTCACACGGTGCCCGCGCCAGGCCGGCAGCACCGCGACATCGTGCACATTGACCAGCGGACGGCAGGCAAAGGTGGAGAAGCCCTCCAGGCAGTTGATCAGGCCCACCGGCACCTCTTCGGCATCGGCGCCGTCCCGCGCCCAGGCGATCACGCTGAAAGCCCCCTGGCGTTGCCGCAGGGCCTGCGGCAACCGCGCCTTGACCTCAGGGGCCAGGGGCTCGCCGCCGCCCGCTGGATCGCGGGCATAGGCGTCGAGCAGCGCCACCAGCGCCTGCGCCTCACGCGGGTCGGCATAGTCCACGACACGCACATCGATCATGGCCGTCATCCTGCGCGGGCGGCATCGGCCAGACGCTGGGCACAGGCGCTGGCCTGGGTCTGGTCGCGCGCTTCGACCATCACGCGCAGCAGAGGCTCGGTTCCGCTGGCCCGGATCAGCACGCGCCCGCTGCCGTTCAGCTCGGCTTCCACTGCGGCGGTTTCCCGTGCCAGCAGCGTGTTGACGCGCCAGTCCTGGCCGGGCTGCAGACGCACGTTGAGCAGCACCTGCGGGAACAACTCCACTCCCGCCAGCAGTTCGGCCATGCCCTGGCCGCTGCGCACGCAGGCCTGCAGCACCTGCAGGGCGCTGACCAGGCCATCGCCGGTGGTGTGCTTGTCCAGCGCCAGCAGGTGGCCCGAACCCTCGCCGCCCAGCAGCCAGCCGTGGCGCGCCAGTTCCTCCAGCACGTAGCGGTCGCCCACCTTGGCACGCACCAGCTTGACGCCCTGGGCGCGCAAGGCCAGCTCCACGGCCATGTTGGTCATCTGGGTGCCTACCACGCCGGGCACCAGTTCATCGCGCGCCATGCGCTCGCGCGCCAGCAGATACAGCAGTTCATCGCCGTTGAACAGGCGGCCGCTGCCATCGACCATTTGCAGACGGTCGGCATCGCCATCCAGGGCGATGCCGAAGTCCGCATGGTTGGCACGCACCGCACGCACCAGTGCGTCCGGGTGGGTCGCGCCCACTTCGTGGTTGATGTTCAAGCCGTCAGGGGCACAGCCAATGGGCACCACGTCGGCACCCAGCTCATGGAACACCTTGGGGGCGATCTGGTAGGCCGCACCATGCGCCGCATCCACCACGATGCGCAGGCCCTTGAGCGTGAGGTCGTTGGCAAACGTGCTCTTGCAGAACTCGATGTAGCGGCCCGCCGCGTCGTCCAGCCGGCGCGCCTTGCCCAGGCTCGCCGAATCGACCCACACCGGCGGCTCATCCATGGCCGCCTCGACCGCGAGCTCCCATTCGTCAGGCAGCTTGGCACCCGAGGCACTGAAGAACTTGATGCCGTTGTCCGCATATGGATTGTGGCTGGCGCTGATGACCACACCCAGGCTGGCGCGCTGCGCGCGCGTCAGGTAGGCCACGCCAGGCGTGGGCAGCGGGCCCAGCAGCACCACATCGACCCCGGCTGAGTTGAAACCGGACTCCAGCGCGGCCTCCAGCATGTAGCCTGAGATGCGCGTGTCCTTGCCGATCAGCACCGTGGGGCGCTCCTCGCTGCGGCGCAGTACGCGGCCCACGGCGTGGGCCAGGCGCAGTACGAAATCCGGCGTGATGGGGGGCTGGCCGACAGTGCCCCGGATGCCGTCGGTGCCGAAGTATTTGCGTGTCATCGTGGATTTCCTCTCTTTGGTTCTTGTTCCTGCATGGCCTGCCACACAGCCAGCGCCGCCACCGTATCGCGCACGTCGTGCACCCGCACGATGCGCGCGCCTTGCTGCACCGCCAGCAGGGCTGCGGCCACGCTCGGAGCCAGGCGCTCATCGACCGCCAGGCCCGTGACGGTGCCCAGCGACGACTTGCGCGACCACCCCGCCAGCAACGGGTAGCCCGGCGCCAGCAGTTCCTGCTGGCGCGCCAGCAGCGTGAAGTTCTGCGCTACGGTCTTGCCGAAGCCAATGCCCGGGTCCAGCACGATACGGGTCTTTTTGACCCCCAGCCCTTGCAGGGCCTGCGCCTGCAGCTCCAAAAATGAGAGCATCTGGGGCAGCACGTCGCCCTCCATGGGCGCAGCCTGCATGGTCTGTGGATCGCGGTGCATGTGCATCAGGCACACGCCGCAGGTGGGGTGCGCCGCGACGGCCTGCGCCGCACCGGGCTGGCGCAGGGCCCAGATGTCGTTGACGATGTCGGCGCCCAGGTCGAGCACCTGCTGCATCACGGTGCTCTTGTAGGTATCGACCGAGACCGGAACCCCCAGGCGCACAGCCTCGCGCACGACCGGGAGCACACGCGCCAGCTCTTCTTCCAGTGGCACAGGCGGGCTGCCGGGGCGCGTCGATTCACCACCGATGTCCAGTATGTCCGCCCCCTCCCGCAGCAAACGTTCGCAGTGGTGCAGCGCAGCCTGCACGCCCGCATGGCGCCCGCCATCGGAAAACGAATCCGGCGTGGCATTGACGATGCCCATGACCTGGGGCCGCGCCAGATCGACGCGAAAGCGGGAGGTTTGCCAGAGCATGGACACAGGGAAACGAAAAACGGGGCCTTTGAAGCCCCGTTGGGTGGGAGGTTGGCTGCCTTGGAACGTGTTTCAGGCCGCCGTAGGCGCCGGATCGGTCTTCACGGCAGGGGTGCCGCCGCTGGGATCATCACCACCCGAAGACGGCGTGCGCGGCGTCCAGTCCTTGGGCGGACGGGGTTCGCGGCCGGCCATGATGTCTTCCAGCTGCTCTGCATCGATGGTTTCCCAGTCGAGCATGGCCTTGGCCATGGCGTGCATCTTGTCGGAATGCTCCTCGATCAGGCGGCGCGCCAGGGCGTACTGCTCGTCGATGATGCGGCGCACTTCGGCATCGACCTTCTGCATGGTCTCTTCCGAGATGTTGGTGGTCTTGGTGACCGAGCGGCCGAGGAACACCTCGCCTTCGTTTTCGGCATAAACCATGGGCCCCAGGGCCTCGCTCATGCCGTAGCGCATGACCATGTCGCGCGCGATATGCGTGGCGCGCTCGAAGTCATTGCTGGCGCCCGTGGTCATCTGGTGCATGAACACTTCTTCCGCGATGCGGCCACCGAACAGCATGGCGATCTGGTTCAGCATGTACTCCTTGTCGTAGGAGTAGCGGTCCTTCTCGGGCAGGCTCATGGTCACGCCCAGCGCACGGCCGCGCGGGATGATGGTGACCTTGTGCACCGGGTCGCACTTGGGCAGCAGCTTGCCGATGAGCGCGTGGCCCGCCTCGTGGTAGGCCGTGTTGCGGCGCTCCTCCTCGGGCATGACCATGCTCTTGCGCTCGGGGCCCATGATGATCTTGTCCTTGGCCTTCTCGAAGTCCTGCATCTCGACCACGCGCGCATTGCGGCGCGCGGCCATCAGGGCGGCCTCGTTGCACAAATTGGCCAGGTCGGCGCCGCTCATGCCGGGCGTGCCCCGGGCGATGATGGCCGGGTTCACGTCCTGCCCGGCCGGGATCTTGCGCATGTGCACGCCCAGGATCTGCTCACGGCCACGGATGTCGGGCAGCGTCACATAGACCTGGCGGTCGAAGCGGCCAGGGCGCAGCAATGCGGCGTCCAGGATGTCGGGACGGTTGGTCGCGGCCACCACGATCACACCGAGGTTGGTCTCGAAGCCATCCATCTCCACCAGCATCTGGTTCAGCGTCTGCTCGCGTTCGTCGTTGCCGCCGCCCAGGCCCGCGCCACGCTGGCGGCCCACGGCGTCGATTTCGTCGATGAAGATGATGCAGGGGGCGTTCTTCTTGGCGTTCTCGAACATGTCGCGCACGCGGGCCGCGCCCACGCCGACGAACATTTCCACGAAGTCGGAACCGGAGATGCTAAAGAACGGCACCTTGGCCTCGCCCGCGATGGACTTGGCCAGCAGCGTCTTGCCGGTACCCGGCGGGCCGACCAGCAGCAGGCCGCGCGGGATGCGGCCGCCGAGCTTCTGGAATTTCTGCGGGTCCTTCAGGAAATCGACGACTTCCTTGACCTCTTCCTTGGCCTCGTCGCAGCCCGCCACGTCGGCGAAGGTGATGGTGTTGTTGTTTTCGTCGAGCATGCGCGCCTTGCTCTTGCCGAAGCTGAAGGCGCCGCCCTTGCCGCCGCCCTGCATCTGGCGCATGAAATAGATCCACACGCCGATCAGCAGCAGCATGGGGCCCCAGCTGACGAGCAGCGTCATCAGCAGCGAGCCTTCCTCGCGCGGCTTGACGTCGAACTTGACGTTGCTGTTGATCAGGTCGCCCACCAGGCCGCGGTCGAGGTAGGTGGCCGTGGTGCGCACCTTGCGGTCGTCGTTGGTGGTGGCCACGATCTCGGTGCTGCCGCCAGGCCCTTCCTGGATGATGGCGCTCCTGATGCGGTTGTTGCGCACCTCGTCGAGGAACTCCGAATAGGCCATGTGCCCCGCGTTGGCGCCGACACGGGTGTCAAACTGTTTGAACACCGTGAACAGCACCATGGCGATAACCAGCCATACGGCAACTTTTGAAAACCACTGATTGTTCAAGCGGGAGCTCCAGAATTCAAAGAAGATGGGCAGACAGGCCCTGACTCAACTGGGGTTCTATTCTAGGGTTTCAAGCCCAACCCCACCTCTTTACCCTAGCAAGGGCCATGGGCACAGCATGCCTATTTGAGGCCGATACCGACCAGAAAAGTTTCCGAAGATCTGTCGCGCGAGGCCTTGGGCTTGATCGGCTTGACCACCTTGAAACGGTCCTTGAACAGTTGCACCAGCTGCGCATAGCCGCTGCCATGGAACAGTTTGACCACCAGCGCGCCCTCGGGCTTCATGTGGTGCTGCGCGAAATCGACGGCCAGCTCGATCAGGTGGGCGATGCGCGCCGCGTCGACCGAATCCACGCCCGAGAGATTGGGTGCCATGTCGGACACCACGGCATCGGCCAGCCGGCCTTGCAGCGCCTGCTGGAGCTGGGCCAGCACGCTGTCCTCGCGAAAATCGCCCTGGATGTAGGCCACCCCTTCGATCGGCTCCATGGGCAGCAGGTCCAGCCCGATGATGGTGCCGTTGAGCTGCCCGGCCGCGGCCCCCCCCGGCGACAGGCGCCGGCGCAGATACTGGCTCCAGGCGCCAGGCGCACAGCCCAGATCGACCACCGTGTCACCCGGCCGGATCAGCCCGAGCTGCTCGTCGATCTCCTTCAACTTGTAGGCCGCGCGCGCGCGGTAGCCGTCCTTCTGCGCGGCTTTCACATAGGGGTCGTTGACGTGCTGGTTCAGCCACGCCTTGTTGACCTTCTTGCTCTTGGTCTTTACTTTCATTGCAATTGCGTCCTCACGGGATAATACGCCCATGCCCCAAATTCAATTGACCCCGGCCGAGCGCCGGGAACACCGCGCCAACGCCCACCACCTCGACCCCGTGGTCATGGTCGGCAACGACGGCCTCACGCCCGCCGTCCAGAAGGAAATCGACGCCGCACTGAACGCCCACGGCCTCATCAAGGTGCGCGTGTTCGGCGACGACCGCGCCGCGCGCGAAGCCATGTACCAGCAGCTCGCCGACGACCTGAATGCCGCCCCCATCCAGCATATCGGCAAGCTGCTGGTGTTCTGGCGTCCGCAGCCGGACAAGGAAAAGGCGCTTGATGAAGACCGCAGGCCCGGCCCGCGCGACATCAAGGTGCTCAAGTTCGGCCGCCCCGGCCAGCGCCCCGAGGTCAAGCAGTTGCGCGTGCTGGGCAACCAGCGCCTGACGGCCGGCGGCCAGATCAAGCGCGCCAAGAAGCCCAAGCAGAAATCCATCAAGAAGGGCCAGGCCGACTGATGGGCACGCCCGCCGCCGCGCAGCGCCATGTGCTGTGCATGAAGTGGGGCACCAAGTATGGCCCTGAATACGTCAACCGCCTCTACGCCATGGTGCGCCGCCACCTGAGCGGCGACTTCAACTTCGTCTGCCTGACCGACGACGCCACCGGCATCCGGCCCGAGGTGCAGTGCCTGCCCATCCCGCCGCTGAACCTGCACCTCAAGCCCGGCCAGCGCGATGGCGCCTGGAAGAAGCTCACCACCTTCGAGGCCGACCTGCACGGCCTGCGCGGCACCGCGCTGTTCCTCGACGTGGACGTGGTCATCGTCGGCTCGCTCGACGCCTTTTTCGAGCACCCGGGCGAATTCCTCATCATCCACGACTACCCGCGCTTCTGGCGCTTCGGACAGCGCATCACGGGCAACTCTTCGGTCTACCGCTTCCAGCTGGGTGCGCATGCCGACGTGCTGGAGTACTTCCGCGCCCACATGGAAGAAGTGCAGGCGCACAACCGCAACGAGCAGACCTTCCTCTCGCGCTACCTGCACAAGCAGGGCAAGCTGGCCTACTGGCCCGCGGGCTGGTGCCCGAGCTTCAAATACCACGGCATACCCGCATGGCCACTGAACTACTGGCGCGAGCCCTTCGTGCCCGAGGGCGCGCGCATCATGATCTTCCATGGCGAATGCAACCCGCCCGACGCGCTGGCCGGGCGGCGCAACAAGCGCCTGGGCTTTATCCGGCCCGCGCGCTGGGTGGCGCAACACTGGTGCGAATAACGCCGGGCTACGCGGGCACGCCCTGCAAGGGGCGCCCCATGAGCCGCGTGAGAATGGCCAGCGGGCTTGCCGCCTTGTCGTAGGCGTGGCTGGCGGGCAGATGCAGCGTCTGCTCCATCATGTACTGGCCCGACATGACCGCATGCGTGGCCTGGTCCGCGAAGCACACCCATACCGACCCTGGCGGGAACGGCATGCGCACCTGCGGGGAGCTGCGCTGGTACGCCATGTCGGCCTTCATCGCATCGTGCAACTGCAGCATCAGGTGGTCGTACTCGCTGCGCAGCGACTTGGTCACGCGCAGCGCCCTGGCCTGCCAAGCCACGTAGGGCTTGACCTTGGGCAGAAAGCGGCGCGCCATGTCCTCGAACGGCTCACCCACGCGCCACACGCGCGGCGCACCCTCGGGGTTGACGTTGGTGAACACGCGCAGGATGCGCTCGCCGTAGTTCGGGCGCGTGGGAAAGGCATCGACATGCAGCCGCTTGTCGTCGGCGCGCCAGGACTGCTGGCGGCTCTCCACCTGCATGGGCCGGAAGCTCGTGGGCGCCAACCGCAGCGCGGGCACGTAGTGCGGCAACAACGCACCAACGAGCTGCAGCGCCTGCCGGCGGTAGCGCAGCACCATGGCCGCGAGCGCGGCCTGCGTGGCGGCGTCGCCCGCCGCGCCCTTGAGGCTGCCGTCGACGTTAAGGCTGATGTTGCGCGAGCCGGGGTCGCGGATGTCGGGACGCAGAAAGCCTTTTTCCTGCGCGGTCAGCGCAAAGGCCAGCGAGGGGAAGAACAGCACCTTGCCGGCCTCGACGGCGGCCGTCCACTCGGGACGGCCCTGCACCTGACCCCAGTCGGTGGCGTCGATGGTGATGATTTGGGATTCCATGATCCGAGCAGTTTACCCGCGCGGCTACGGGCACCGCCATTTGGGCTGGTCTCGCAACCGACCGCGAACCTCGCCTGCGCACCACAGGCCGCCTCCGGAGCCTCCAATCCACCCGAGCAAGCCAGACCAGTTCGAAAATAATAGCTTCCAGCGCTTGCCTGATAGGCGCCTGAGCGGTTCTTGGCTACGAAAACTACTCCTGACGGCGCAGCGCCAGCCGCCACAGCACCACGGCGGCGCAAACCCACTGCAGCGCGTACAGCACCGAGCCCAGGCCGTGCCACAGCTTGAGGTTCTCGCGCGCCACGATACGCGGGGCCACGCCGTACTGCACGAGCAGCGCGAACAGCAGCCCGGCCACTACGAAACCGATAGCGGCTCGCGCCCACTCCTCCAGCGTTTCAGCCCCTTTTTGCCGTGAAAGCACAAGCAGCACGACGCAGCACGCCACGGACACCCAGGTTTGCGCAGCGAACAGTTTGGCGGCCATGTTGCCCGCCATGGCGGGCGTGGGCAGGTGGGCAAATAGCAGCGGCACGGCCATGAAGCCGATGACCGAGAGGCTGCCCCACCACAGGGCCGCCGCGAACAGGGGCAGGCGCTGGACCATGGCTCAGAGATAGCTGACCGACACCACTTCGTAGCGGCGCAGGCCGCCGGGTGCCTGCACCTCGGCGGTGTCGCCCTCTTCCTTGCCGATGAGCGCGCGCGCGATGGGGCTGGAGACGTTGATGAGGCCGAGCTTCAGGTCGGCTTCGTCTTCGCCGACGATCTGGTACTTCACGGTATCGCCGCTGTCTTCGTCTTCCAGCTCCACGGTGGCGCCGAAGACCACGCGGCCGCCAGCGTCGAGCTGCGAGGGGTCGATGATCTGCGCGGCCGAGAGCTTGCCCTCGACTTCCTGGATGCGGCCCTCGATGAAGCCCTGGCGGTCCTTGGCTGCTTCGTACTCGGCGTTCTCGCTCAGGTCGCCCTGGGCGCGCGCCTCGGCGATGGCGGCGATGACGGCGGGGCGGTCCACGGTCTTGAGGCGGTGCAGCTCTTCCTTGAGCTTCTCGGCGCCGCGCTTGGTGATGGGAATGGTGGCCATTGCAAAGTCTCCATGCTCAACGAACGGGCCGCGTCCTTGATGGGGCGGCCCGGGAAAAAGGGAAACCGCCGCGCGTTGCCGCGCGGCGGTTTCAGTTCAGCGGCAATTATGCCCGATCAGCCCTGGGGCTCAGGCCTGCAGCTGGGCGTGCATTTCCTGCACGGAAATCACGTTCAGCTGGCCCATGGCCTTCATGCCATCGACGGCGGCCTCGGCGCCGAAGATGGTGGTGAAGGTGGTCACGCGCGCCAGCAGCGCATTGGTGCGGATGGCGCGCGAGTCGGCGATGGCGTTGCGGCGCTCTTCCACGGTGTTGATGACCATGGCGATCTCGTTGCTCTTCATCATGTCCACGATGTTCGGGCGGCCTTCGGTCACCTTGTTGACCACCGTGACGGGCACGCCTGCGGCGGCGATGGCCGCCGCCGTGCCGCGCGTGGCCAGCAGCTCGAAGCCCATGGCCGCGAGTTCGCGCGCGATGGCCACGGCGCGCGGCTTGTCGGCGTTCTTCACCGTGAGGAACACCTTGCCCGAGGTGGGCAGCCGCGTGCCGGCGCCGAGCTGGCTCTTGACGAAGGCTTCGCCGAAGGTCTTGCCCACGCCCATGACTTCGCCGGTGGACTTCATCTCGGGGCCGAGGATGGTGTCCACGCCGGGGAACTTGACGAACGGGAACACGGCCTCCTTCACGCTGAAGTACGGCGGCGTGACTTCCTTGGTGATGCCCTGCGCGGCCAGCGTCTGGCCCGCCATGCAGCGCGCGGCCACCTTGGCAAGCTGGATGCCCGTGGCCTTACTGACGAAGGGCACGGTGCGGCTGGCACGCGGGTTCACTTCGAGCACGTAGATCACGTCGCCGCCTTCGGTTTCCTGGATGGCGAACTGCACGTTCATCAGGCCGACGACGTTCAGGCCCTCGGCCATGGCGGCGGTCTGGCGCTTGATCTCGGCCACGGTCTCGGGCTTGAGGTAGTACGGCGGCAGCGAGCAGGCCGAGTCGCCCGAGTGCACGCCGGCCTGCTCGATGTGCTCCATCACGCCGCCGATGAAGACGGCGCCGGTGGCATCGCGCACGCAGTCCACATCGCACTCGATGGCGTTCGACAGGAAGTGGTCGAGCAGCACGGGCGAGTCGTTGCTGACCTTGACGGCCTCGCGCATGTAGCGCTCCAGGTCGCGCTGCTCGTGCACGATTTCCATGGCGCGTCCGCCCAGCACGTAGCTGGGGCGCACCACCAGCGGATAGCCCAGCGCGGCGGCCTTTTCCAGCGCCTCGGCCTCGGTGCGGGCCGTGGCGTTGGGCGGCTGGCGCAGGCCCAGCGAGTGCAGCAGCTGCTGGAAGCGCTCGCGGTCCTCGGCGGCGTCGATCATGTCGGGCGTGGTGCCGATGATGGGCACGCCCTCGGCCTCCAGGCCCAGCGCCAGCTTCAAGGGCGTCTGGCCGCCGTACTGCACGATCACGCCCTCGGGCTTTTCCTTGTCCACGATTTCCAGCACGTCCTCAAGCGTGAGCGGCTCGAAGTACAGGCGGTCGGAGGTGTCGTAGTCGGTCGAGACGGTCTCGGGGTTGCAGTTGACCATGATGGTCTCGTAGCCGTCCTCGCGCATCGCCAGCGCAGCGTGCACGCAGCAATAGTCGAACTCGATGCCCTGGCCGATGCGGTTCGGGCCGCCGCCGAGCACCATGATCTTCTTCTTGCTGGTCGGCGCCGCTTCGCATTCCTCGTCGTACGTGGAGTACATGTAGGCGGTGTTGGTCGGGAACTCGGCGGCGCAGGTGTCCACGCGCTTGTAGACCGGGCGCACGTTCAGGGCGCGGCGCGCCTCGCGCACGGCCTTGTCGCTGGTCTTGAGCAGCTTGGCCAGGCGGCGGTCGGAGAAGCCCTTCTGCTTGAGCGCGCGCAGTGTGGCAGCGTCGAGCGCGGCCAGCGCCTGCGCGCCCTTCTCGGCCACCAGCTTGTCGAGGTCGAGTTCGATCTTCACGATCTCCTCGATCTGCACCAGGAACCAGCGGTCGATCTTGGTCAGCTCGAACACCTCGTCCACCGACAGGCCCATGGCGAAGGCGTCGCCCACGTACCAGATGCGCTCGGGGCCGGGCTCGCCCAGTTCCTTTTCGAGCACCTCGCGGTCCTGGGTCTTCTCGTTCAGGCCGTCCACGCCCACTTCGAGGCCGCGCAGCGCCTTCTGGAACGATTCCTGGAAGGTGCGGCCCATGGCCATGACCTCGCCCACGCTCTTCATCTGCGTGGTCAGGCGGTCGTCGGCGGCGGGGAACTTCTCGAACGCGAAGCGCGGGATCTTGGTCACCACGTAGTCGATCGAGGGCTCGAACGACGCGGGCGTGGCGCCGCCGGTAATGTCGTTCTTCAGTTCGTCGAGCGTGTAGCCCACAGCCAGCTTGGCCGCCACCTTGGCGATGGGGAAGCCCGTGGCCTTGGATGCGAGCGCCGAGGAGCGCGACACGCGCGGGTTCATCTCGATCACGATCATGCGGCCGTCCTTCGGGTTCACCGAGAACTGCACGTTGGAGCCGCCCGTGTCCACGCCGATCTCGCGCAGCACCGCCAGGCTGGCGTTGCGCATGATCTGGTATTCCTTGTCGGTCAGCGTCTGCGCCGGAGCCACGGTGATCGAGTCGCCCGTGTGCACGCCCATGGGGTCGAGGTTCTCTATGGAGCAGACGATGATGCAGTTGTCCTTCTTGTCGCGGACGACCTCCATCTCGTACTCCTTCCAGCCGAGCAGCGATTCCTCGATCAGCAACTCGTTGGTCGGCGAGGCTTCGAGGCCGCGCTTGCAGATGATCTCGAATTCCTCGGGGTTGTAGGCGATGCCGCCGCCCGTGCCGCCCAGCGTGAAGCTGGGGCGGATGACGGTGGGGAAGCCCACGTTCTTCTGCACGGCCCAGGCTTCTTCCATCGAATGCGCGATGCCCGAGCGTGCCGAGCCGAGGCCGATGCGCGTCATCGCGTCCTTGAACTTCAGGCGGTCCTCGGCCTTGTCGATGGCCTCGGGCGTGGCACCGATCAGCTCCACCTTGTGCTTGTGCAAAACCCCGTTGCGCCACAGGTCGAGCGCGCAGTTCAGCGCGGTCTGGCCGCCCATGGTGGGCAGGATGGCGTCGGGGCGCTCCTTGGCGATGATCTTCTCGACCGTCTGCCAGGTGATGGGCTCGATGTAGGTCACGTCGGCCGTTGCCGGGTCGGTCATGATCGTCGCGGGGTTGCTGTTGATCAGGATGACGCGGTAGCCCTCTTCGCGCAGGGCCTTGCAGGCCTGCACGCCGGAGTAGTCGAACTCGCAGGCCTGGCCGATGATGATCGGGCCGGCGCCAATGATGAGGATCGATTTGAGGTCGGTGCGCTTTGGCATTATTTCTTCTCCATCAGCGCGGTGAAGCGGTCGAACAGGTAGGCGATGTCATGCGGGCCGGGCGAGGCCTCAGGGTGGCCCTGGAAGCAGAACGCAGGCTTGTCGGTGCGCT
The DNA here is from genome assembly GCA_021496925.1 of Acidovorax sp. YS12. Classification (NCBI taxonomy): domain Bacteria; kingdom Pseudomonadati; phylum Pseudomonadota; class Betaproteobacteria; order Burkholderiales; family Comamonadaceae; genus Acidovorax; species Acidovorax sp. YS12. The sequence continues at coordinate 461,403 of CP053915.1, read as the reverse complement.
CCAGGCCCTGCAACGTGCCGTCGAACAGGCTGATGTGCGTGGGACGCAGCGTGGCGGGCAGGGACTGCATATCCACGGCGAAGCCATGGTTCTGGCTGGTGATGCTCACGCGGCCGGTGTCGAGGTCCTTCACCGGATGGTTGGCGCCGTGGTGGCTGTTGTCCATCTTGAAGGTCTTGGCACCGCTGGCCAGGGCCATGATCTGGTGGCCCAGGCAGATGCCGAAGGTGGGCACGCCGCTGTCCAGGATCTGCTGCACCGCCGTGATGGCGTAGCCGCAGGCCGCCGGGTCGCCGGGGCCGTTGGACAGGAAGATGCCGTCCGGGTTCATCGCCAGCACCTCGGCGGCTGGCGTTTGCGCCGGCACCACCGTGAGCGCGCAGCCGCGGCTGGCCAGCATGCGCAGGATGTTGTGCTTGACGCCGAAGTCATACGCCACCACCTTGAAGCGCGGCGCGGTCTGCTGGCCATAGCCCTGGCCCAGTTCCCACTCGGTCTGGTCCCAGGTGTAGGGCTGCGTGGTGGAGACGACCTTGGCCAGGTCCAGCCCGTTCATGTCGGGCGCGGCCTTGGCGGCGGCCACGGCGGCGGCGATGCGCTCGGGCGTGGCGGCCTCGCCCGCGGCCAGGCCGACGATGGCGCCGTTCTGCGCGCCCTTGTCGCGCAGCAGGCGCGTGAGGCGGCGCGTGTCGATGTTGGCAATGGCCACGGTGTTCTCGCGCGCCAGGTATTGCGAGAGGGTTTCGGTCTGGCGGAAGTTGCTCGCCAGCAGGGGCAGGTTCTTGATGATCAGGCCCGCGGCATGGATCTTGTCGGCCTCGACATCCTCGGGGTTGACGCCGTAGTTGCCGATGTGCGGATACGTGAGCGTCACGATCTGCTGGCAGTAGCTGGGGTCGGTGAGGATTTCCTGGTAGCCGGTGATGGAGGTGTTGAACACCACCTCACCGACGGTGGTGCCGGTGGCACCGATCGAGTTACCGATAAAGACCGTGCCGTCTGCGAGCGCCAGGATGGCGGGTGGGAAAGCTCCCTGTAGAGACAAAAGCACTGGGTTCTCCGGATGGTTGCGGTCGCCCGGCGCCTGAAGGCCACTCGTGCACGCGGTGGTGCGCGCGCAGTACACAAGTGCCCGTGGCTGCTCTCAGATAGGTTGTTGCTTTGGGGTGCGATCGGGCGACGCTATTGCGAGAAAAGCCTCTGATTATACCAAGCCCCTCTTTCCCGAGCCCTGCCGCCAGGATAACCGCAGGCCCGCGCCGGAAGCGGCGAGGAACGGCAAAAACCATCAGCGCGCGGCGCCGCTCGCGTGCAGGCAGATGGCCGCCGCGGCCGCCACGTTGAGCGACTCCTCGCCCCCGGGCTGGGCGATGCGGATGCGCTGCGCAGCCAGCGCCTCCAGCGCGGGCGCCACCCCCTGGCCCTCGTGGCCCAGCACCCAGGCGCACGGCCACGGCAGCGCGGCCCGGTGCAGGTAGTCGCCCTGGTGCGAGCTGGTGACCAGCAAGGGCAGCCCCAGCGCCTGCACCTGCGCCAGCCCTGCGCCCTCGACCAGGCGCAAGGCAAAATGCGCGCCCATGCCGGCGCGCAGCACCTTCGGTGACCACAGCGCCGCACACCCCTTGAGGGCGAGCACCTGGGCGAACCCGAACGCCGAGGCGCTGCGCAGGATCGAACCGACGTTGCCCGCGTCCTGCAGGCGGTCGAGCACCACGGTGGCCGCGCCCGGCTGCAGCGCAGGCGCGGCGGCCAGGTCGAGCACGAACCCCATGCCCTGCGGCGCGGGCGACTCCAGCCCGCTGATATCGGTCCAGAGCGCGTCCGCAAGAACTATGTTTTTCATAGCTGCTTGCGCGTACTGGGATTGGGCCAGAGGCCAAAAAGACTCCGAAAACACGGCCACCGCCGGACGCTGGCCGCGCGCCAGCAGCGCCCGGCACAGGTGGTCGCCTTCCAGCCAGACGCGCCCCTGCTTGCGGTAGGCCGTGCTGTCCTGCGCCAGGCGGCGCAGGTCCTTGACGAAAGCGTTGTCGCGGGAATGAACGAAGGTGACGGAGGATGGCATGCGATCCCTCAGAGAAGCTGTGCGACGGGCGCGAACGTGCGCCGGTGTTCGGGACACGCGCCATGCGCGCGCAGTGCCGCCATGTGCGCCGCCGTGCCATAGCCCTTGTGCCCGGCAAAGCCGTACTGCGGGTAGCGCTCGTGCAGTTGCGCGCACCAGCGGTCGCGGTGCACCTTGGCCAGGATGGACGCCGCCGAGATGGCCTGCACGCGCGCGTCGCCCTTGACGATGGCCTCGGCGGGCACGTCGAGCACGGGCAGGCGGTTGCCATCGACCAGCACCATCACCGGCTTGAGGCGCAGCCCCTGCACTGCCCGGCGCATGGCCAGCAGCGTGGCCTGCAGGATGTTCAGGCGGTCGATTTCCTCGACGCTGGCCTCGGCGATGCTGCAGCACAGCGCATGGGCGCGGATCTCGTCGAACAGCGCCTCGCGCCGCGCCGGGCTCAGCTTCTTGGAGTCGGCCAGCCCGGCGATGGGCCGCTGGTCGTCCAGGATCACCGCGGCCGCGACCACGGGCCCGGCCAGCGGACCGCGCCCGGCTTCGTCCACGCCCGCAATGAGGCCGGGGGGATGCCACGGCAGGGGCACTTGCAGCGGCTCAGGCGCCAAGGACTTTCTGGATCGCATCGGCAGCCAATCGGGGGGTATCGCGCAGCAATTCATGGTGCAGCGCCGTGAAGCGCTGCTCCAGGGCTGCCAGGGTGCCGGGCGCTTCGGCACGGGCCCGCAGCCAGCGCAGCGTGGCGGCGGCCAGCGCCTCGGGCGTGGCAGCATCCTGGATCAGCTCCGGCACCACGAAGTCGCCGCACAGGATATTGGGCAGCCCCACCCACGGCTGGAGCTGCTTGCGCCGCATCAGGCGCCAGCTCCAGCCCTGCATGCGGTAGCCGATCACCATGGGGCGCTTGAACAGCGCGGCCTCCAGCGTGGCGGTGCCGCTGGCGATCAGCGTGGCATCGCAGGCCGCCAGCACGGTGTGCGACTGGCCCGTGACGATCCGCAGCCGGTCGGCCACGCCGCAGTCGCGCGCCACCTCGGCGATGCGCTCCTGCAGCGCGGGCACCGCGGGGACTACCATTTTGATAGCTGGTAGCGCTTGCTGGATAAGGGCTGCGGCCTGAAAGAATGCCGGAGCGATGTACTGCACCTCGGCCGAGCGGCTGCCCGGGAGAATCGCCAGCACGGTGTCTCCGGGCGCCAAACCCAGTTGGGCACGCGCCGCGGCGCGGTCCGGCACCAGGGGAATCACGCTGGCCAGCGGATGGCCGACGTAGCTGGCGGAAATGCCATGGCGCGCCAGCAGCTCGGGCTCGAACGGGAAGATGCACAGCACGTGGTCGGCCGCGCGGCGGATTTTCTCCACCCGGCCGGCGCGCCAGGCCCAGATCGAGGGGCAGACGAAATGCACGGTCTTGATGCCGGCAGCGCGCAGGTCGGCCTCCAGGCCCAGGTTGAAGTCCGGGGCATCGACGCCGATGAACACGTCGGGCCGGTTCTGCAGCAAATCCGCGCGCAGCGTCTTGCGCATGCGCAGCAGCTCGCGCAAGCGGCGCAGCACCTCCAGGCTGTAGCCATGCACGGCCAGCCGGTCGCTGGGCCAGCGCGCATCGAAGCCCCGGCGCGCCATCTGCGGCCCGCCGATGCCATGGGCCGTCAACGCGGGCCAGTGGGCCTGCATGCCGTCGAGCAACAGGCCCGCCAGCAGATCGCCCGAAGTTTCGCCCGCCACCATCGCGATGCGGGGCGCATGCCGTTCGCTCATGGGCTCTAACGGGCGATGCCCTGGGCGGATGCGGCCAGGAAGGTGTCCATCACCGCCACGTCCTGCGCCGCCTCGGGCGCCTGCGCGGCCAGCGCCTGGATGGCCTGGCGGGCCTGCTCCAGCGTCAGCCCCTGGCGGTACAGCAGCTTGTGCATCTCGCGGATAGACGCGATGCGTTCGGCGGAGAAATCGCGGCGGCGCAGCCCCACGAGGTTCACGCCGCGCACGGCCAGCGGGTTGCCGTCCACCACCATGAACGGGGGAACGTCCTTGCCGATGTGGCTGGCGAAGCCCACCATGGCGTGCGCGCCGATGCGCATGCGCTGCAGCACGCCCGTGAGCCCGCCCACGGTGGCCCAGTCGCCCACCTCCACGTGGCCGGCCAGCGTGGTGTTGTTGGCCATGGTGGTCTGGTGCCCCACCACGCAGTCGTGCGCGATGTGCACGTAGGCCATGATCCAGTTGTCGTCGCCGATGGTGGTCACGCCCTTGTCCTGGGCCGTGCCGGTGTTGACGGTGCAGAACTCGCGGATGGTGTTGCGGTCGCCGATGACGAGCCGCGTGTCCTCACCCGCGTACTTCTTGTCCTGCGGCACCGCGCCGAGCGAGGCGAACTGGAAGATGCGGTTGTCCCGGCCGATGGTGGTGCGCCCCTCGATCACGCAATGCGCGCCCACACGGGTGCCCGCGCCAATGCGCACGTGCGGGCCGATGACGGCGTAGGGGCCAATGGTCACGCCCGGGTCGATCTCGGCCCCGGCATCGACAATGGCGGTCTGGTGGATGTTGCTCACGGCGCGTGACGGCACTCTGGCCCGTGTCAGCCCACTTGGCGCATGGTGCACATCAGTTGTGCCTCGCACGCGACTTCGTCGCCCACGCGGCCCACGCCGTTGAACTTCCAGATGCCGCCGCGCACGCGGTCGATGGTGATGTCCAGGATGAGCTGGTCGCCGGGCTCCACGGGACGCTTGAAGCGCGCGCCGTCGATGCCGACGAAGTAGTAGATGTTGTTTTCGTCCGGCACCTGGCCCATGGCATCGAAGGCCAGCAGCCCGGCGGCCTGGGCCAGCGCTTCCAGGATCAATACCCCCGGCATGACGGGACGGCCAGGGAAATGGCCCATGAAATACGGCTCGTTGAACGTGACGTTCTTGATGGCCCGGATGCGCTGGTTGCGTTCAAGCTCGACCACCTTGTCCACCAGCAGGAAGGGGTAGCGGTGGGGCAGCTGCTTGAGGATTGCGTGAATATCCATCATCTGGTTTTCCGTTTTTCTATGTGGCTTTCAGTGCCTGTTCCAGCGCCTTGATGCGTTCGCGCAAGGCGTGCAATTGCTTGAGTGTGGCGGCGTTCTTTTCCCACTTGGCGTTTTCGTCGGCGGGAAACATGCCGGTGTACAGGCCGGGCTGGCTGATCGAACGCGTCACGGTGGTGGCGGCGGATACATGCACGTGGTCGGCCAGCGCCAGGTGGCCCAGCACAATGCCGCCGCCGCCCACCGTGCAATGCGCACCGATGCGTGCACTGCCCGCCACGCCCGCGCAGCCCGCCATGGCCGCATGCCGCCCGACGTGCACGTTGTGGCCGATCTGCACCAGGTTGTCGAGCTTCACGCCATCCTCGATGACCGTGTCGTCGAGCGCGCCGCGGTCCACGCAGGTGTTGGCACCAAGCTCCACGTCGTCGCCGATGCGCACCGCGCCCAGTTGCTCGATCTTGACCCAGGCGCCGTCCTCGGGCGCGAAGCCGAAACCGTCGGCGCCGATCACGACGCCCGCATGCAGGATGCAGCGCGCGCCCACTTGGCAATCCTCGCCCACGGTAACGCGCGACTTGAGCCAGGTGTGGGCCCCGATGCGCGCGCCGCGCTCGACCACGCACAGCGGGCCAATGGTGGCGCTGGCATCGACCTGCGCGTCCGGGTGCACCACGGCACTGGGGTGCACGCCCGGCGCCTGCCCCCTGCCCTGCACCTGGCGCCACAGCTGGGTGGCGCGCGCGAAGTAGGCATAGGGGTTGGCGGCGACGATGCAGGCACCGCGCTGGCGGGCTTGCTCCCGCAGCGCAGGCGCCACAATGACGCAGGCCGCCTGGGAGGCGGCCAGCTGCTGTTGGTAGCGGGGATTGCTGAGAAAGCTCAGATCGCCCGGGCCGGCGGATTCCAGGGGGGCTATGCGTGCAATGCGGGTCTCGCGTGCCGCCCCCTCCAGTTCGCCGCCGAGCGCATCGACGATCTGCCCTAGCAGCAAGCTCACACGCGATCCTGCGAACGGCGCATCACTTGGCGGCGGCGTTGAGCGCCTTGAGCACCTTGTCGGTGATGTCGTGCTTGGGGTTGATGTAGACGGCTTCCTGCAGGATCACGTCGTACTTCTCCTGCTCGGCCACCTGCTTGACGACCTTGTTGGCACGCTCCAGCACCTGGGCCAGCTCCTCGTTCTTGCGCGCGCTCAGGTCTTCCTGGAACTCGCGGCGCTTGCGCTGGAACTCGCGGTCCTGATCGACGAGCTGGCGCTGGCGCGTCTGGCGCTGGCTTTCGGCCATGGTGGGCGCGTCGCGCTCGAACTTTTCCGACGCGGACTTGAGGGTGTTGCCCATGTCCATGAGTTCCTTCTCGCGCTTGGCGAATTCCTGCTCGAGCTTGGACTGCGCGGCCTTGGCGGCGTTGGCTTCGCGGAACAGGCGGTCGGTGTTGACGAAACCCGCCTTGAATTCTTCGGCATGCGCGGCCAACGGAGCCGCCAGAGCCATGGAGCCCAGCAACACGGCCAGGGAGAAATGACGAGAGAAGGTTTTCATTAGAAGGACGTTCCGATTTGGAATTGCAGTTTCTGGATTTTATCGCCTGCTTGCTTGCGCACGGGCTGTGCATAGGCGATGCGCAGCGGCCCCAGCGGCGAAATCCAGCTCAGGCCCAGGCCCGCGGAAGCGCGCATTTCGCCGAAGCTGATTTTTTCGTTGTCGCCGAACACGTTGCCCGCATCGACGAAGCCGAAGACACGCAGCGTGCGGTCGTTGCCGGCGCCGGGGAACGGCGCGACCAGCTCGGCGTTGAGCGTGACCTTCTTCGGGCCGCCGAGCGACGCGCCCGTGATGTCGCGCGGACCCAGCGTGCCCTGATCGAAGCCGCGCACCGAACCGAGGCCGCCCGAGTAGAAGTTCTTGAACACCGGGAACGGACGGCCGCCGATGCCCTTGCCCAGGCCCAGCTCGCCGTTGAACGCCAGGGTGAACTTCTTGTTCAGCGGCACGTACTGCTGGTACTGGTAGTTGGCACGCACGTAGCGCGCGTCGCCCGCCACGGACCACTCCGAATTCAGGCGCTGGTAGCGGCCGGAGTTGGGCGCCAGCGCGCTGTCGCGGTCATCGCGCGACCAGCCGATCGTCAGCGGCACACCGGTGCTGCTGTAACCATAGGCATCGGCATAGGCGAGGTAGGCCGCCGGGATGTTGGTGCCGGCCTTGATGCGCGTGTGCTCCAGCCCGCCGCCGAAGAAAACCGTGTCCACCTCGCTGAACGGCACGCCGAAGCGCACGCTGGTCCCGGTGGTGACGATCTCGTAGTTGCCGCCCTGGTCCTGGTAGGGCTTGTCGGTGCGATAGTAGAGATCGAAGGTGCGCGAGATGCCGCTCTGGGTGAAGTACGGATCGGTGGTGGAGAACACCAGGGTGCGGCGGTACTTGCTGGTGTTCACGTCCACGCCCAGGTAGTTGCCCGAGCCGAACACGTTGTCCTGCTTGATGCTGAACGAGAGCGCGATCTTCTCGGCGCTCGAGAAGCCCGCGCCGAGCTGCAGCGAGCCCGTGGGCTTTTCCGCCACGTTGATCACCAGGTCCACCTGGTCGGGCGAGCCGGGCACGTCCTGCGTCTCGACGTTGACCTCGGTGAAATACCCCAGGCGGTCCACGCGGTCGCGCGACAGCTTGATCTTGTCGCCGTCGTACCAGGAGGCCTCGTACTGCCGGAACTCGCGGCGGATCACTTCGTCGCGCGTGCGGTTGTTGCCGCTGACCTGGATGCGGCGCACGTAGGCGCGGCGCGAAGGCTCGGCGCGCAGCACGATGGCCACGCGGTTGGTCTCGCGGTCGATCTCGGGCACGGCCTCGACGCGCGCGAACGCGAAGCCGAAGTTGCCGAAGTGCTCGGTGAAGGCCTTGGTGGTCTCGGTCACCTTGTCGGCGTTGTACGGTTCGCCCGGCTGGATGCTGACCAGCGATTTGAATTCGTCGTCACGGTCGAGGAAGTTGCCTTCGAGCTTGACGCCGGAAACCACGAAGCGCTCGCCCTCGGTCACGTTGACGGTGATGGCGATGTCCTGCTTGTCTGGCGAAATGGCCACCTGCGTGGAATCGACGCGGAACTCGAGGTAGCCGCGCTGCAGGTAGTACGAACGCAGCGTTTCCAGATCGGCATTGAGCTTCGCGCGCGCATAGCGGTCGCTCTTGGTGTACCAGCTGAGCCAGCCGCCAGTGTCCAGGTCGAACAGGCCCTTGAGCGTGGATTCGCTGAAGGCCTTGTTGCCGGTGATGTGGATTTCCTTGATGCGCGCGGGCTCGCCCTCGGACACCGTGAAGGTCAGGTTGACGCGGTTGCGCTCCACCGGGGTGACGGTGGTCACCACCTCGGCGCCGTACAGGCTCTTGTTGATGTACTGGCGCTTGAGCTCCTGCTCGGCACGGTCGGCCAGCGCCTTGTCGAACGGGCGGCCTTCGGCCAGGCCCACGTCGCGCATGGCCTTTTGCAGCGCGTCCTTGTCGAACTCCTTGGTGCCCGCGAACTCCACGTTGGCGATCGTGGGCCGCTCCTCGACCACCACCACGAGCACGTTGCCGTTGGCCTCCAGGCGCACATCCTTGAACAGGCCGAGGGCGAACAGCGCACGAATCGCGGCGGAGCCTTTTTCGTCGTTGTATTCGTCGCCCACGCGCAGCGGCAGCGAGGCAAAGATCGTGCCCGGCTCGACCCGCTGCAACCCCTCGACCCGGATGTCCTGCACCTTGAAGGGCGCGAGGGCCCAGGCGGCCTGGGATGCAAAAACCATGGCGGCGATGGCCGAAGCGGTGCGCACACCCCAGCGATTGATGTGTTTTGTCATGAGTGAAGCAGGTGTTGCCCGCGCGGGCCAGGCAGCAAAAAGATTAGCCAAAGAGCCGGGTGATATCGTTGAACAGGGCGATGGACATCATCAGAATCAGCACCGCAACGCCCGCGCGCTGCAGTCGCTCCATCCAGGCATCGGACACGCCCCTGCCGGTCACGGCCTCCCAAAGATAATACATCAGGTGGCCCCCATCCAGAACGGGCAGCGGCAACAGGTTGAGCACCCCCAGGCTGACGCTGATCAGCGCCAGAAAGCCCAGGTAATAGGCCAGCCCCATGGCCGCCGATTTGCCCGCGTAGTCGGCGATGGTCAGCGGTCCGCTGAGGTTCTTGAGCGAGGCCTCGCCGATCACCATGCGGCCCATGGTGCGCAGCGTGAGGCTGGAGACTTCCCAGGTGCGCACCGCGCCGCTCCACAGCCCTTCCAGCACGCCGTAGCGCACGGTGACCATCTCGGGCGCGGCGCCCACGTAGGCGCCGATGCGGCCAATCGGCGCATCGGCGGACTCCCAGTACAGCCCGGGCGTCACGTCCAGCGTCAAAACCTGCCCGCCGCGCTCGATGCGCCAGGCCTGCGTGAGCGCCTTGCCGTCGCGCACGGAGGCGCGGATCAGCTCGTGCAGTTGCGCGCCGTCCGTCACTTCCACCGCGCCTATCTTCAGCACCAGGTCGCCGGCACGCAATCCGGCGCCCTCGGCCGCGCCGCCCGCCATCACCTCGCCCAGCACCGGGCGCCGCCACGGCCCCTGGATGCCGATCTTGCGCAGCAACTGGGCATCGGCGTCGCCGGCCTCCAGCCGCGATGTCTCCAGCACGATCTCGCGCTGCGCGGCGCCAGGGCGCGCCTGCACGGCGAGGCGCACGTTGTCGCCTTCCAGCGCCGCGCGTGCCAGCGTCCAGCGCAGGTCCTCGAAGGAGCGCACGGGCTCGATGTCCTGCCCCCCTACGCCAACGCCCAGCACCAGTTCGCCCCCATGCAGGCCCGCCCGTTCGGCGATGGAGCCTGCGGCCGGACTGGCGAGGTACGCCTTCGGTTCCTCCACGCCGCTCCAGTTGACCACGGCGTACAGCAGCACCGCCAGCAGCAGGTTGGCCAGCGGCCCGGCCGCGACGATCGCAGCGCGGGAGCGCAGCGGCTGGTTGTTGAAGGCTAGGTGGCGCTCGCTCTCCTCCACGGGCGCCTCGCGCTCGTCGAGCATGCGCACATAGCCGCCCAGGGGAAACGCGCCGATGACGAACTCCGTCGGCGAGCCCTGCCGCCGCCAGCGCAGCAAGGGCGTACCGAAGCCCACGGAAAAGCGCAGCACCTTGACCCCGCAGGCCACGGCTACGCGGTAGTGGCCGTACTCATGCACGGCGATCAGGATGGCCAGCGCCACAAAGAAAGCAAGCACGGTCAGCAGCATCGCCGGTGCCCCCTCACGCCGCCATGCGCGCCACGGCGCCTTGCGCGACGCTGCGCGCCTCAGCATCGAGTGCCAGCAGGTCGTGCAGGCTGGCGGTGCGCGCCGGCGTGATGCGTTCGAGCGTCGCGAGGTTCACGCGGTGGATATGGTCGAAGCGCAGGCGCCGCGACAGGAAGGCGTCCACCGCCACCTCGTTCGCCGCGTTGAGGATGGCCGTCGTGCCCTCCGCCGCGCGCAGAGCCTGCCACGACAGGTGCAGCCCCGGAAAGCGCCGTGCATCGGCCTCCTCGAAAGCCAGCGCGGACAGCGTGGCGAAGTCGAGCAGGGCCGCGCCGCTCTCGATGCGTTCGGGCCAGGCCAGCCCGCAGGCGATGGGCACGCGCATGTCGGGCGTGCCCAGTTGCGCCAGGATGGAGGCATCCTTGAACTGCACCATGGAGTGGATGATCTGCTGCGGGTGGATCACCACCTTGATCTGCTCGGGTGCCATGTCGAACAGCCAGCGCGCCTCGATCACCTCCAGCGCCTTGTTCATCATGGTGGCGGAATCGACGGAGATCTTCCGCCCCATGGCGAAATTCGGGTGCGCGCACGCCTGCTCGGGCGTGATCGCCGCGAGGGTAGCCGGGTCGCGCTGGCGGAACGGGCCACCGGACGCGGTCAGCAGGATGCTGTCCACGCGCCGCGCCCAGGTGCCGCGGTCCTCCGGCAGGCACTGGAAGATGGCGGAATGCTCGCTGTCGATGGGCAGCAGCGTGCAGCCGTGCGTGCGCACCGTGTGCATGAACAGCGCCCCGCCCACCACCAGCGCCTCCTTGTTGGCCAGCAGCAGGCGCTTGCCCGCGCGCGCCGCCGCCAGGCAGGGCGCCAGGCCGGCCGCGCCCACGATGGCGCCCATGACGGCATCGACGTCGGGATGTGACGCTATGGTTTCAAGAGCGTCTGGCGCTTGCAGCACCTGGGTTGGAAGGCTATTTGCCTGAATTTTTTCGGCCAGGGCCCGCGCATGCTCGGCGCTCGCCATGACGGCATAGCGGGGCTGGAATTCGGCGCACTGGGCCAGCAGGGCATCGACCTGCGTGGCAGCGCTCAGGGCAAGCACCTCGAAACGGCCAGGGTGGCGCCGCACCACGTCCAGCGTGCTGGTGCCAATCGAGCCCGTGGAGCCCAGAACCGTCAATCGTTGCGTCATCCGTATATCCAAGAGGAAAGCATCATGGCCAGCGGCAAGGTCGGCAGCAGCGCATCCACGCGGTCGAGCACGCCGCCATGGCCTGGCAGCAAGCCGCTGCTGTCCTTGGCGCCGACGCTGCGCTTGACCAGCGACTCCACCAGGTCGCCCACCACACTCATGGCCGCCATGAAGATGGCCCCCAGCAGCAGCAGCCACCAGCCCTGCCGCGCCAGCCGGGTGTAGAAACTCGGCACCGCAGGCTGCATGGCCTGGTCCGCCCAGACCCACAGCACCGCCAGCAGCAGCACACCCGCCATGCCGCCCCAGACGCCTTCCCAGCTCTTGCCCGGGCTGATGGAGGGCGCCAGCTTGTTGCGCGTAAAACGCTGCCCGAAGGCCCGCCCGGCGAAGTAGGCGCCGATGTCGGCCACCCATACCAGGGACAGCACGGACAGCAGGAAGTTCACGCCCAGCATGCGCGCCTGCACCACGGCCAGCCACGCCAGCCACAGGGCCAGCAGGCCACCAGCCACGCGCAGCGCCTTCGGAATCTGCGGCCAGCCCGCCACGCCCGCGCGCAGCAGCCCTGCGCCACCGAGCACCCACAGGCCGCCGCCCGCGGCCCAGGCCCAGGGCATGGGCGACTGCAGGCCACCCGCCGCCCACGACAGGCCGCACAGCCCCACGCACACCGCGCCCAGGCCCAGGGCCGTGCCCTGGCCGAAGCCGTTGAGCCGCCCCCACTCCCAGGCGCCGGCCGCCATCAGCGCCAGCACCACCAGCGTGAACGGCAGCGGATCGGGGTAAAGCAAGGCTGGCAGCAGGATGGCCAGCAGAACCAGGGCGGTGATGATGCGCTGTTGGAGCATGGAATAGCCGCTAGGCGGAACGCGCGGCCTGGATTTGTTCGGAGGTCTTGCCAAAGCGGCGCTCGCGCGCGCCGTAGGCGGCAATGGCTTCATCGAGCGCGGCTTCGTCGAAGTCCGGCCAGAGGCGGTCGCTGAAGTACAGCTCGGAATAGGCTGCCTGCCACAGCAGGAAATTGCTGATGCGCATCTCGCCGCCGGTGCGGATCAGCAGATCCGGGTCCGGGACATGCGCCATGCCCATGGCGGCGTGCAGGCTGGCTTCGGTGATCGGCGCGCCACGCTGGGCCAGTGCGGCAGCGGCCTGGGCGATGTCCCAGCGGCCGCCGTAGTTGAAGCAGACGTTGAGCACCAGCGCCGTGTTGTGTGCGGTGGCGGCCTCGGACTGCGCCAGGCCGGTGCGCACCTTGTCCGACAGCCCGGCGCGCTCACCGACGAAATGCAGGCGCACGCCCTCCTTCGCCAGCTGCGGCACCTCGCGCGCCAGCGCCATGGCCATCAGTTCCATGAGGCCGGACACCTCGTCCTGCGGACGGTTCCAGTTCTCGGAGGAAAACGCGAACACCGTGAGCACATGCACGCCGCGCTCGCGGCACGCGCGCACGCAGCGGCGCAACGATTCAACCCCCTGCTTGTGGCCCACCAGGCGCGGCAGCAAGCGGCGCGAAGCCCAGCGGCCGTTGCCATCCATGACGATGGCGATGTGGTGCGGTACCACGTTGGAATCAGCCATGACTGCGTACAGCCTGCGATGTTCTGCAGGCCGTCAAATCGCCATGATTTCTTGTTCCTTGGCCGCCACCAGCGCATCGATCTCGGCGATGCGCTTGTCGGTGGATTTCTGCACGTCGGCCTCGGCGCGCTTCTGGTCGTCTTCCGACGCGAGCTTGTCCTTGACCAGCTTCTTCACGGCATCGTTGGCGTCGCGGCGCAGGTTGCGCACGGCCACCTTGGCACCCTCGGCCTCGTTGCGCGCGAGCTTGGTCATTTCCTTGCGGCGCTCCTCGCTCATCGGCGGCATGGGCACGCGGATCAGGTCACCCAGCGAGGCCGGATTCAGGCCCAGGTCGCTCTCGCGGATGGCTTTCTCGATCTTCGCGCCCATGTTCTTTTCCCAGGGCTGCACGCTGATCGTGCGCGCATCGAGCAGCGAGACGTTGGCCACCTGGGACAGCGGCACCATCGAGCCGTAGTACTCGACATGGATGGTGTCGAGCAGCGCGGGATTGGCGCGGCCGGTGCGGATCTTGGCCAGGTTGTTCTTGAACGCCTGGATGGACTGGTCCATCTTGGCTTCGGTGTTCTTCTTGATATCGGCAATGGTCATGTTCTGTTCCTTCGTGAGCGCAAAGGCCAAGCGGTCAAGCGTACACCAGCGTGCCTTCGTCCTCGCCCATCACCACGCGCTGCAGTGCGCCATGCTTGACGATGGAGAACACGCGGATCGGCAGCTTCTGGTCGCGGCACAGGGCGAACGCCGTGGCATCCATGATGCCCAGGTTGCGCGTGATGGCCTCGTCGAACGAGAGCTTGGAATACCGCGTGGCCGATGGATCCTTGTTCGGGTCGGCCGTATACACGCCATCCACCTTGGTCGCCTTGAGCACCACCTCGGCACCGATCTCGGCGCCGCGCAGCGCGGCGGCCGTATCCGTGGTGAAGAAGGGATTGCCCGTGCCGGCGGCAAACACCACCACCTTGCCCTCTTCGAGGTACTGCAGGGCCTTGGGACGCACGTAGGGCTCCACCACCTGGTCGATGGCGATGGCCGACATCACGCGCGCCGTCAGCCCCTGCTTGTCCATGGCATCGGCCAGGGCCAGGGCGTTCATCACCGTGGCCAGCATGCCCATGTAGTCGGCCGTGGCCCGGTCCATGCCCACGGCGCCGCCCGCGACACCGCGGAAAATATTCCCCCCGCCGATCACCACCGCCACCTGCACGCCCAGGCGGGTCACGCCGACCACTTCCTCGACCATGCGTTCGATAGTGGCGCGGTTGATGCCGAAGGCATCGTCACCCATCAGGGCCTCGCCAGACAACTTGAGCAGAATGCGCTTGTGGGCTGGCGTGGCGTTGGACATGGGCGGACTCTCCAAAGGCAAAAACGGTGGTGAACAGGTGAAAGGGGAAATGGCTGCCTGTCAGGCAGCCGCAGCCTTGGCGGCAGCCACTTGCGCAGCCACCTCGGCCGCGAAGTCGTCAGCCTTCTTCTCGATGCCTTCGCCCACGACGTAGAGGGTGAAGCCCTTCACGGTGGTGTTGGCGGCCTTGAGCATGGCGGCCACGGTCTGCTTGCCATCGGCGGCCTTCACGAACACCTGGTCGGCCAGCGAGACTTCCTTGAGGTACTTCTGCACGGCGCCGTCGATGCGCTTGGCGGTGATCTCGGCGCTTTGCGCGGGCTTGCCGGCAGCCACGAGTTCCTTGTTGGCTTCGTCAGCCTTGCCTTCCGCGACCGAACGCTCCTTGGCGATCAGGTCGGCGGGCACGTCGGCGCTCGTCAGGGCCACGGGCTTCATGGCGGCCACGTGCATGGCCACGTCCTTGGCGGCGGTGGCGTCACCGTCGAACTCCACGACCACGCCGATGCGCGAGCCGTGCAGGTAGGAAGCCAGGTTGGAGCCGTCGAAGCGCTTGAAGCGGCGGAACGACATGTTCTCGCCGATCTTGCCGATCAGGCCCTTGCGCACGTCTTCCAGCGTGGGGCCGAAGCTGTCCTGCGCGTAGGGCAGCGCGCCCAGGGCGTCCACGTCGGCAGGGTTGTGCTTGGCGACCAGCTCGGCGGCGGCCTTGGCCATGGCGATGAAGCTGTCGTTCTTGCTGACGAAGTCGGTCTCGCTGTTCACTTCGACCAGGGCACCGGTGGTGCCGTCGATGAAGCTGGCGACCACGCCTTCGGCCGTCACGCGGGCGGCGGCCTTGCCGGCCTTGGTGCCCAGCTTGACGCGCAGCAGCTCCTCGGCCTTGGCCATGTCGCCGTCGGCCTCGGTCAGGGCCTTCTTGCATTCCATCATCGGGGCGTCGGTCTTGGCACGCAGCTCGGCGACCATGCTTGCGGTAATTGCAGCCATTGAAATCTCTCCGTATCAGTTCATTTCGTCACAACAGAATAAAAAAAGGGGGCTCACCAGGGGCCCCGCTTTTTCTTGCGCCCGGTCGCGCAGCCGGGGAATCAGGCAGCGGATTCTTCCACTTCCACGAATTCGTCGGAACCTTCGCCGGCCACGGCCTTGGCCACGTCGGCCACGGCGTTGGCGCGGCCTTCCAGGATCGCGTCAGCAATGCCGCGGGCATACAGCGCCACAGCCTTGGCCGAGTCGTCGTTGCCGGGGATCACGTAGTCGATGCCCTCGGGGTTGTGGTTCGAGTCCACCACGCCGATCAGCGGAATGCCCAGCTTCTTGGCTTCGGACACGGCGATCTTGTGGTAGCCCACGTCGATCACGAAGATGGCGTCGGGCAGCGCGTTCATGTCCTGGATGCCGCCGATGTCCTTTTCGAGCTTTTCCAGCTCGCGCACGAACATCAGTTGCTCTTTCTTGCTCATGGACTCCAGGCCGGCTTCCTGCTGGGCCTTCATGTCCTTCAGGCGCTTGATCGAGGTCTTGACGGTCTTGAAGTTGGTCAGCATGCCGCCCAGCCAGCGCTGGTCCACGTAGGGCACGCCGGCGCGCTGCGCCTGCTCGGCCACCAGCTCACGGGCCTGGCGCTTGGTGCCCACCATCAGGATGGTGCCGCGGTTGGCGGCGAGCTGCTTGGCGAACTTCTGCGCCTCCTGGAACATCGGCAGCGACTTTTCCAGGTTGATGATGTGAATCTTGTTGCGATGGCCGAAGATGAACGGGGCCATCTTGGGGTTCCAGAAGCGGGTTTGGTGGCCGAAGTGGACACCGGCTTCCAGCATTTCACGCATGGTGACGGTCATGAGAGTTGCTCCAAAGGTTGGGTCTTAAATCCAGCCCGCCATTTGCCGCCCCTCGTGCAAGAGGCTGGCAACACCTTGAAAGGGCTGGTTCGCGATTGGTTTTGCCGCAGGGCCACCTGGCCCGCCGCACTGGCCCTGGATTACCCTAGGAAAGGCGGCTTCGGCAAAACCCAAGGATTCTAGCATGGCCGGCCATGCATCCCACGGCAGACGCGGCACGGGTTGCTTTTTGCCCCACGGTTCCACCCAAGCCGCACCTTGCGCGGGCACAATGCCCTTGGCATGCTGCACTGCACGATCCGCAGCCTGGAAAACTAACAAAACAATAGCTGCTAGCGCTTACCCAGCAAGCCCTGAAGACCAAAAACACCCAAAATCATGAAAATCGCCATCGTGGGCGCCGGCATCGTCGGAGTCACCACTGCGTACGAACTCGCCCGCGACGGGCACGCCGTGACCGTCTTCGAGCGCCGCGCCAGTGCCGCCGAGGAGTCCAGCTTCGCCAACGGCGCGCTGCTCGCCCCCGGGCTGCTGCGCCCCTGGGCCGCACCAGGTGCGCTGGGCCCGGCGCGCGCGCCGCTGCTCGGCCGCCAGGCCCTGGTGCGCATCGCCAGCGGCGCCACGCGCGCCGACCTGGCCTGGCTCTGGCGCTGGCGCCGCAACGCCCTGCAGGCCAGCAAAGGCCCGCTCCCGCCCGCCCTGGCCGCCCTCGAACAATTGGCCCGCTACAGCCAGGGCCGCCTGCGCCAGACCATGGAAACACTGCAGCTCGACCCGGAAACCCGCAGCGGCGGCCTGGTGCTGCTGCGCAGCGAAGCCGAGCACGCCGCGCTGGCCCCCGTGCTGCAACTGCTGCGCGACGCCGGCGTGGTGCTGCACGAGCTCGATGCCGAAGCCGCGCGCACCATCGAGCCCGGGCTGTGCCCGCAAACGCCCCTGGCCCGCGCCCTGCACCTGCCCGGCGGCGAACTGGGCAACTGCCGCCTGTTCGCCCTGATGCTGCGCCAGGCCGCACAGGAGCTGGGCGTGCAGTTCGCCTTCGGCGCCACGGTGCGCCAGCTGCACACGGCCCCAGCCCGCGTGGAACTGGCTGGCGACAGCAGCCCCCGCCGGTTCGACGCCATCGTGCTCTGCGCGGGCAGCGCGTCCGCAGAACTCCTGCGCCCCCTGGGCCTGCGGCTGCCACTGGCGCAGCTGCATGGCTACACGGTGAGCACGCCCTTGCGCGACGAGCTGCACGCGCCGCTGGCCAGCGTGGTCGATGCCAGCCAGCGCATCAGCATCACGCGGCTGGGCCAGCGCATCCGCGTCGCTGGGGGCGCGGAGCTGGGGCGCTGCGCCACGCACCACCAGCCCACGCTGGAGCGCATGTACCAGGTGCTGACCGGCTGGTTCCCCGGCGGCGCGCAGCTCTCGGCGGGCGTGCAGGTCTGGCGCGGCAGCCGTGCCATGCTGCCCGACGGTCTGCCGGTGCTGGGCCTGAGCGGCCAGCCCGGCCTGTGGCTCAACATCGGCCACGGCGACAGCGGCTGGGCCCTGGCCAGCGGCTGCGCGCGCGTGCTGGCCGACCTGCTGGCCCAGCGCACGCCCGAGGCCGACCACGGCGCGCTGGCCATCGGCCGCTGGTGACGCGGCCGGCGCAGAATGCCGCCATGCACCCGGTCACCACGCGCCAGCACCTCCCCTTGTTCGACCTCGCGGCCACGCGCCGCATCGAGGCCGCCGCCGCGGCCGCCCTGCCCGCGCACACGCTGATGCAGCGCGCGGGCGCGGCCACAGCGCGCCTGGCCCGCGCGCTCGCGCCGCATGCGCAGCGCATCTGGATCGCCTGCGGCCCCGGCAACAACGGCGGGGACGGCCTGGAGGCCGCCATGCACCTGCACCAGAACCTGCACCGCCATGGCGTGGCCGTGACCGTCACGTGGCTCGGCCAGCCCGGCCACGCGCCCGCCGATGCCCTGCGTTCATGGCAGCGCGCGCGCGATGCCGGCGTCTCCTTTTCCGACACGCCGCCCACCGGCCTGGGCGCGCACGACCTGTGCATCGACGCCCTGCTGGGCATCGGCCTGGCCCCGGAGGACGCGCCGCGACCGGCCGACGCCCGCCTGCGCGCCTGCATCGACGCCCTGCACGCCAGCCCCGCCACAGTGCTGTGCGTGGATCTGCCCTCCGGCCTGCAAACCGACACCGGCCAATACGCCGCCGCGCTGGCCCCGGCCGGGCTGCCCGCCGCACCGCGCCACACCCTGAGCCTGCTGACGCTCAAGCCCGCACTGTTCACCGGCGCGGGGCGCGATGCGGCGGGCACCGTCTGGCACGACGGCCTGGGCGCCGCGCCCGGCGATGAACCGCCCTGCGCCTGGCTCCCCGGCCTGCCCGCCGCCGCCGCGCGCGCCCACGCCAGCCACAAGGGCAGCTACGGCGATGTCGCCGTGGTCGGCGGCGAGGGGCTGGCGCAGCGCGGCATGGGCATGGGCGGCGCGGCGCTGCTCGCGGGCAGCGCCGCGCTCCACGCGGGCGCAGGCCGGGTGCTCGTGGCCCTGCTCGACGGCGGCGCGCAGCCCGCCGATACCGCGCAGCCCGAGCTGATGCTGCGCCGCTTCGACGCCCTCGATCTGCCCCGCCTCACCGTGGTGTGCGGCTGTGGCGGCGGCATGGCGGTGGCGCCGCTGCTGCCCCAGGTGCTGGCCGAAGCGCCGCGCCTGGTGCTGGACGCCGACGCGCTCAACGCCATCGCGGCCGACTCCGGCTTGCAGCAGCAACTGGCGCACAGGGCCGCGCAGGCACGGCCCACCGTGCTGACGCCCCATCCGCTGGAAGCCGCGCGCCTGCTCGGCTGTACCACCGCCGACGTGCAGGCGCGGCGCCTGCAGGCCGCCCAGCAACTGGCCGGGCGCTTCGGCTGCGTGGCCGTGCTCAAGGGTTCGGGCAGCGTGATCGCCGCGCCGGGCCGCGCGCCGGCCATCAACCCCACGGGCAACGCACGCCTGGCCACGGCAGGCACCGGGGATGTGCTGGCGGGGCTGCTCGGCGCCCGGCTGGCCGCGGGCGGCGACGCCTTCGAGGCGGCCTGCGCCGCCTGCTGGCAGCACGGGCACGCCGCGGATATCTGGCCCGCCCCGCGCGCCCTCACGGCATCGCGGCTGGCGCGCGCGCTGTCCGCTGGCTGACTTGGTCATTCATGGCGTTCGCGCCGCCACCATGCTCTCGCGCAGCCCCTGCGCGTAGGGCGTCTTGGCGAGGGGGCCAACCAAGCGCTGCAGGGCCGTGTCGTCCAGGATGAGCGGATCGGTGACCAGGTAGTGCATCTCGACCAGCTCGCGCATGAGCGGGTTGAACAGCCCCGCGATGCGCAGCAGGGTCTTGCCCGCGATGCGGCGGCGCAGCGGGCGGCCCGCGAGGCGCTCCAGTTCCTGCAGCAGCGCCTGCTGGGTGGTGGCGCCGCTGCCGGCCAGGTGCCAGGTGCGTCCGTAGGCCTGGGGATGGCGCGCCAGCCGCAGCACCACGGGGCCCACGTCGGGCACGTACACGAATTCATGCGGCCGGTCGATGGGCCCGAGCATCTGGGCCACGCCGCCGTGCGCAGCGGCCTCGATGGCCGAGTGCAGCAGGCTGGACGCGACGCCGGGGCCGTAGAAGTCGGGCAGGCGCAGCACGGTGGCGCGAATGCGGCCCGCCGCGTGCGCCTGCAGCAGCAGGTCTTCCTGCGCCTTGCGCATGCGCCCCTTGAAGGTGTGGGGCGCGCGCGGGTGGTCCTCGCGCACCGGGTTGGCGGTGCGCAGGCGGCCATAGGGGTAGATGGTGCCGATCAGCACCACGTTCTGCACGCCCGCGGCGATGGCGCCCTCCAGCGTCTGGCGCATGAGCCGGGGATGCAGCGCGAACTGCCAGTAGTTCACCCCCACCATATAGACCAGCGTCTCCACGCCCTGCGCGGCCTGGCGGACGGAGGCGGGGTCGTCGGGGTTCCAGCACACGCGCTCGGCCAGCGGGTCGTGCCCGAAGGCGGCGCGCAGGGCGGCTTCGCCGCGCCCCACCACGCGGTAGGCGCGGCCCTCGGCACGCAAGGCGGCCGCGACGCTGCGGCCCATGGCGCCGCTGGCGCCAAACAATGCAATCTTCGACATGGCGGTTTCCGGATCACGCCCGGTTCGGTGGTTCATCACGGAGCGCAGTCTGCGCCCTGTGGCACCAAAAGAAAATTGCCTAGAATTCTTTGTTTACCATACATTTTTGAATACCCATGCCGCACGCCGAGCCCCCATGGGAGTGGTACCGCAGCTTTCTGCAGGTGCTGGAGTCCGGATCGCTTTCGGCGGCCGCGCGCACGCTGGGGCTCACGCAGCCCACGGTGGGCCGGCACATCGGCGGGCTGGAGGCGGCACTGGGCCTGGGCCTGTTCACGCGCTCGCCCGAAGGCTTGGCGCCGACCGACGCCGCGCTGGCGCTGCAGCCCTATGCGCGCGACATCGCGGCCACGGCGGCGGCATTGCGCCGCGCCGCCAGCGGCCATGGCGACGGGGTGCGTGGCACGGTGCGCATCACGGCCAGCGAGATCGTAGGGGTGGAAGTGCTGCCGCCCATCCTGGCGCGCCTGCGCACGGCGCACCCGCAGCTGGCCATCGAGCTGGCGCTGTCGAACCAGCCCGACGATCTGCTGCGCCGCGAGGCGGACATCGCCGTGCGCATGTTCATGCCCACGCAGGGCGCGCTGATCGCCCGCAAGGTGGGCACCATCGAGCTCGGCCTGCACGCGCACGCCGACTACCTCGCGCGCCACGGCACGCCCGCATCGCTGAAGGCCCTGGCGCACCACGCGCTCATCGGCTACGACCGGGAGACCGCGTACATCCGCCGCATGGGCGGAAAACTGGGGGGCCTGGGCCGCAACCACTTCAGCCTGCGCGCGGACAGCGACCTGGCGCAGCTCGCCGCCATCCGCGCGGGCTATGGACTGGGCATCTGCCAGGTGCCCCTCGCGGCGCGGGACGCGCGCCTGGTGCGCGTGCTCGGGCGGCAGCTGTCGCTGCAACTCGACACCTGGGTGGTGATGCACGAGAACCTGCGCGGCAGCCCGCGCTGCGCGGCGGTGTTCGATGCGCTGGTGGCGGGCCTGGCGGCCTACATCGGCCCCGCGCCCGGCTGACGCCGGGGCAGCCGCGCCGTCAGCGCTTGATGCCGAAGGCGCCGAGCATCTGCTCGGTCTGCTTCTGCAACTGCTCCTGCATCTGCGTGAGCATGGCGCGCGACTGCTCGGCGTAGCCGCCCATGAGCCCCTGGCCGCCCAGGAACTGCTTCCACATCTCGGGCGTCATGCCCTGCGTCTGCTCTGCCAGGCGCGCCTGCACGTCGGTGAAGGTCTGGATGTTCTTTTCCAGGTAGCTGCCCATGAAGCCCTGCATGGCGTGGCCGTAGAAGCGGATGATGTTGGCCAGCACGGCCTCGGAGAACATGGGCGCGCCGCCCGCTTCTTCTTCCAGAATGATCTGCAGCAGAATGCTGCGCGTCAGCTCTTCGCCCGTCTTGGCGTCGCGCACCACGATGGGCTGGCTGGCCATCACCAGTTGCTTGACCTCGGCCAGGGTGATGTAGGTGGAGGTGTCGGTATCGTACAGGCGCCGGTTCGGGTACTTCTTGATGACACGCTGGGCGGACTTGGCAGCCGCTTTTTTCTCTGGCACAGCAAACTCCTAGGGCATTTATTGCAGTGCAATAGATTCTAGGCACTGGCGGCGTGGCGCCCCGCCGCATTAACCCTGAAGCGGTGTTCTCAAAAACCATAGCTGCCAGCGCTTGCCTGGCAAGGGCTAGAGGCCAAAAACACCCAAAAACTACAGAAAATCCGGCGCCATGACCGCCATCAGCACGGTCTGGCTCTGCTCCAGGCGCTGGCGCTGGCGCAGCCACCACACGGCCCCCTTGCGGATGGCGCACTCCCCCTCGCCCATCCCCAGCAGCTGCGCCGCCGTCTGCCCCAGCAGCGGCTGGTGCCCCACCACCAGCACGGCGCCGCGCGCCCTGGGCCACTGCACCAGCTCCAGCAGTTCCGTGGGCGTGCCCTCGGGCAGCAGCTCGGCGCGCAGCTTGTACTTGCGCCCCAGCGCCTGGGCCGTCTGCTCGGTGCGCCGCGCGGGGCTGCAGAGCACGCGCAGGCCCTCGGGCAGTTGCCGGTCGAGCCAAGCCGCCATGCGCGCGGCCTGTTTCTCGCCGCGCGGGGTCAGGGCGCGCTCCAGGTCGTCCAGGCCATCCTCGCCCTCATGGGCTTCCGCGTGGCGCCACAGGATCAGATCCATCATTGCTCTTTCCGTTTCTTGCGCGCCGCCGTGGCCTGCTGCTGCCCGTAGCGCACCATGAGGGCGGCTTGCGCGCCCGCGCCGTCGGTGGGGCGCGGGGCGCGCTCGTAGCGGCCATCGGGCCGCTGCGTCCAGGCGTCGCGGTCGTCGTACAGGTAGGCCACCAGGCATTCGTCGATGATGCGCTGGCGCAGGCCGGGCTCGGTCACGGGCCAGGCCAGCTCCACCCGGCGCATCATGTTGCGGTTCATCCAGTCGGCGCTGGAGAGGTACAGCTCCTCCTGGTCGCCCGCGGCGAAATAGAACACCCGGGTGTGCTCCAGAAAGCGCCCGATGATGGAGCGCACCCGGATGTTGTCGGTCACGCCGGGCAACTGCGCGGGCAGCATGCAGGCGCCGCGCACGATGAGGTCGATGCGCGCGCCCTGCTGGCCCGCCTGCACCAGGGCCCGCATGAGGGCCTCGTCGGTGAGGGCGTTCATCTTGGCGACGATGCGCCCGCCCTGCCCTGCCTGCGCCGCCAGCCCGACGCGCTCGATCTTCTCGATCATGCGCTTGTGCAGGTGGAACGGCGCCAGCATGAGCTGGCGCAGCCGCGGCGGCCGGTTCTGGCTTGCCAGGTGGTTGAACACGCCGTCCATGTCGGCCGTAATGTCGGCGTTGGCCGTGAGCATGCTCAGGTCGGTGTACAGGCGCGCCGTGCGCGGGTTGTAGTTGCCGGTGGACAGGTGCCCGTAGCGGCGCAGCTGGCGCCCCTCGCGCCGCGTGACCAGCAGCATCTTGGCGTGCGTCTTCAGCCCCACCACGCCATAGACGACCTGCGCGCCGATGGATTCGAGCGCCTCGGCCCAGTTGATGTTGGCCTCTTCGTCGAAGCGCGCCTTCAGCTCCACCACGGCCATGACTTCCTTGCCGCGGCGCACCGCCTCGCGCAGCAGCTCCATCAGCTCGGAATCGGAGCCGGTGCGGTAGATGGTCTGCTTGATGACCAGCACGTC
Source organism: Acidovorax sp. YS12 (assembly GCA_021496925.1). Classification (NCBI taxonomy): domain Bacteria; kingdom Pseudomonadati; phylum Pseudomonadota; class Betaproteobacteria; order Burkholderiales; family Comamonadaceae; genus Acidovorax; species Acidovorax sp. YS12. The sequence goes on along the minus strand of CP053915.1, from coordinate 437,805 downwards.
GGGGTCGTGCACGGCCTCGTGCAGAAAAGCGAGCACGGTATCGAAGCGTTCGAAAGGCTGGTGGATCAGCACGTCGCGCTCGCGCAGCTGCGCCAGGATCGGGGCGCCTTCCTGCAGGCCCACCGGCCACGCGCCGCGCCAGGGCGGGAACAGCAGCCCCGGGTCGTTCACCAGGTCCACCAGTTGCGACAGCCGCACCAGGTTCACCGGGCCCTGCACGCGAAACAGCGCGCCCTCGGGCAGTGCGAACTGGGACTGCAGGAAATCCGCCAGGAAGCGCGAGCAGCTCGACGACACCTCCAGCCGGACCGCCTGGCCGAAATGGCGCTGCTGCAGCCCCTGGCGCAGCGCCGTGCGCAGGTTGCGCACGTCTTCTTCGTCCACCGCCAGGTCGGAGTGGCGCGTGACGCGGAACTGCGAGAACTCGGTGACCTCGCGCCCGGGAAACAGATCGGCCAGATGCCCGCGGATCACGCTGGAGAGCATGACGAACAGCGCGCCCTTGGAAGCCACGCGGCCCGGCATGCGGATGACGCGCGGCAGCACGCGCGGCACGCGCACGATGGCGATCTCGTTGTTGCGCCCGAAGGCGTCCGAGCCCTTGAGGCGCACGATGAAATTGAGCGACTTGTTGGCCACCAGCGGGAACGGGTGCGCCGGATCGAGCCCCACCGGGATCAGCAGCGGCCGCACCTCGCGCTGGAAGTACTCCTGCACCCAGCGGCGCTGCTCGGGCGTGCGTTCGCCGTGCGAGACGATGCGGATGCCCTGCGCCGCGAAGGCCGGCACGAGCGCATCGTTGTACAGCGCGTACTGGCGCGCCACCAGGTCCTGCGCCTTGGCCATGAGTGCCTCGAACGAGGCCACAGTGTAGGCCCCCTTGGTATCGCCGCCCTGCGCCGCCGTGATGTGCGGCGCAGCGCGCACCTCGAAGAATTCGTCGAGGTTGGACGAGACGATGCACAGGTAGCGCAGGCGCTCCAGCAATGGCACGTCGCTGCGGCAGGCCCAGTCGAACACGCGCTCGTTGAAGGCCAGGATGCTGTGGTCGCGGTCGAGAAAGGCCTGGCCGAAAGCTGGCTGCGCGGCTTCTGCGGCGGGCGCGGGTGCAGCAGGCGCTGCGCCGTCGGCGGGTGGGGTCGATGGAGGGGGAATGGACGGCATGTATGCGGCTTCAGAGAGCGACAGCACCAGTGTCGCCGCCGTTGGTGACAGATTAATGACACTCGCATGACGGTCACGGAGCCGTCACGCCGCAAGCCCGCAAGCGCGTGCTGGCGCGCTCAGCCGAGGAAATGGCGGCGGTAGCGCGCGGGCAGATCGGCCATGCGCATGAACATGGGCAGGTCGGCGGTGTTGAAGTCCGGATCCCAGGCCGGCGCCCCCAGCACGCGTGCACCCAGGCGCAGATAGCCCTTGATGAGCGCGGGCGGCTCCACGGGCAGGGTGCCGTCGAGCTGCTGCACCGGCAGCGGCAGGCGCGGGCGCACATGGTGCTCGATAGGGGCCAGGTGGGTGTGGCGCAACTGCTCCCAGATGCTGGCGGCCACGTCGCCGCTGACGACGCCGTTGTGCAGCATGGGAATGCTGGCGCAGCCGATCATGGCGTCGAGACCGTTGCGCACCATGAAGTCGGCCAACGCACCCCACAGGGCCAGGATCACGCCGCCGTGGCGGTGCTCCGCATGCACGCAGCTGCGCCCCAGCTCCACCATGCGCGGGCGCAGCGCGCGCAGCCGCGTCAGGTCGAACTCCAGGTCGCTGTAGGTGCTGCCCACGCGGCGCGCCTGGGCGGGCGTGAGCACGCGGTAGGTGCCGATCACCTCGCCGCTGGCCAGGTCGCGCACCAGCAGGTGCTCGCAATAGTCGTCGAACAGGTCCACGTCGTGGCCCGCAATGGCGGTGTTCAGGCGCGCGCCCATCTCCTGCGCGAAGACGGAAAACCTCAGCCGCTGCGCCTGCCGTACCTCGTCGAGGTGCCGCGCCCAGGTGACTTCCAGGCCGGGACACGCCACAGGCCGCGCACCCAAAGCAATGCCAGGGCGGTGAAGAGACCCCCTGGGAAGGGGCGACAGCGGCAGCGTGGGATTGGGCAGTTCGTTCATCGGGACTTCTCCTTCGGCCCTGTGGCCGTGCCCGAAGTGTGGTGCGGCGCCATGACAACACCGTGACGACAGAGACAGCCCGATAGAATACAATTTGGAACATATCTTGCAATTACCACGCATCTTTCCCGTTCATGTTCCACCCGGTTGAGGTCTCGGAAGTTCCCGGGCCGGTCGTTGGCACGTCCCTGCAACGCACCTTGCGCGAACAGCAAACCCTGCTGGACAGCGCCGGGGTCGGCATTGTCTTCATCCGCCACCGGGTGGTGGTGCATTGCAACCAGCGCTACGCCGAGATCTACGGCTACGCCAGCTCGCAGGAGCTGCTGGGGCACAGCAGCGAAACCCTGCACCCCAACCGCGAGGCCTTCCGAGCCCTGGGGCGCGAGGCCTACACAACGCTCAGCGAAGGCCAGACCTTCCGCTGCGAGCGCCAGATGCGCCGGCGCGACGGCACGCTGTTCTGGGCCAGCCTCACGGGCCGCCTGATCAACCCGCAGGACACGCGCGAAGGATCGATCTGGACCGTTGATGACATCGACGAACACAAGCAGACGCAGGCCCTGCTGCGCACCATCCAGCTGGAAAAGCAGGTGCTCTTCGACCAGGCCATGGTCGGCATCGTGTTCCTGCGCGAGCGCCACCTCACCCGCTGCAACCGGCACTTCGAACAGATGCTGGGCTACGAGCCCGGCGAGCTGATCGGCAGCCCGTCGCGGCGCTGGTACCGCAGCGACGCCGACTGGGAGGACGCCGGCCGGCGCTGCTACGCGCCCTTCGCGCTCGGGCAGTCCTTCGCTGGCGAAGTCACGCTGTGCCGCAAGGACGGCACCCCAGTGGTCTGCGACATCCGCGCCAAGGCCATGGGCGCGCAGGGCTCGGTGTGGATCGCCATGGACATCACCGAGCGCAAGCGCACCCAGGAGGCGCTGGCCAAGGCCCACGAGGAACTGGAGCGCCAGGTGCGCGAACGCACGCGCGAGCTGCACGAGACCGTGGTCGACCTGCACCGCGAGATCGTGGACCGCAAGGAAGACCAGGACCGCATCCACTGGCTGGCCCACTACGACGCTCTGACCGGCCTGCCCAACCGCACGCTGCTGGCCGAACGCAGCCAGCAGGCCATACGCGAAGCGGCCAGCGCCGGGACGCCGCTGGCGGTGATGTTCATCGACCTGGACCACTTCAAGCACGTCAACGACTCGCTGGGCCACCGCGTGGGCGATGCGCTGCTGATCCAGATCGGCAACCGCCTGCGCGCCGTGGTGCGCGAGTACGACACCGTGTCGCGCCTGGGCGGCGACGAATTCGTGCTGCTGCTGCCCGGCGCCAACGCGCAAGGCGCCGCGCGCGTGGCGGGCAAGCTGCTCGAAGCCTTCCGCCAGCCCTACCAGATCGGCCACCACGAGCTGACCATGGCGCCGTCGATGGGTATCGCCCTGTACCCCAGCGACGGGCAGGACTTCGACGCCCTCACCCAGTCCGCCGACGTGGCCATGTACCGCGCCAAGCGCGACGGCCGCGCCACGTTCCGCTTCTTCACGCCGGAGATGCAGGCGCAGTCGCTGCGCGCCCTGCAGCTGGAAAACGCCCTGCGCCGCGCTATGGAGCGCCAGCAGCTGGAGCTGCACTACCAGCCGCAGATCAACATCGCCACCGGGCAGGTGCGCTGCGTCGAGGCGCTGCTGCGCTGGACCCATCCCGAGCTGGGACGCATCTCCCCAGCCGAATTCATTCCCGTGGCCGAGAACAGCGGCCAGATCCTGCAGATCGGCGAATGGGTGCTGCGCACCGCGCTGGCGCAGTTGCAGGCTTGGCGTGCGCAAGGGCTGGACCGCATCAAGGTCGCGGTGAACCTCTCGGCCATCCAGTTCCACCAGCCGCAGTTGCCCGAGATGGTCAGCCGCCTGCTGGCCCAGGCCGGGCTGCCGCCCGACGCGCTGGAACTGGAGCTGACCGAAGGCGTGGCCGTGGCCGACCCGCGCGCCGCCATGACGACGATGCAGCAATTGCGCGCGCGCGGCGTACACCTGTCGATGGACGACTTCGGCACCGGCTATTCGTCGCTGAGCCAGCTCAAGCATTTCCAGCTCTACAAGCTGAAGATCGACCAGTCCTTCGTGCGCGACCTGGAGCACGACAGCAACGACCGCGCCATCGTCAGCGCCATCATCCGCATGGCACAGGCCCTGGGCCTGCAGACCACCGCCGAGGGCGTGGAAACCGCCGCGCAGCTGCAGTTCCTGCGCGAGCAGGGCTGCGACGAAGCGCAGGGCTACCACTTCAGCCCGCCGCAATCGGCGGGGCAGATCGAGTCCTTTCTGCTGCAGCGCTGCGTTTAGAAAACTGGCGCTCTTTCCCTGCTGTGGAGTGGCTCGTCGTATTGCCGTCAAGGCTGCCCGGCATCAATGTGTGTTCGCCGCGCGCATGCTTTGCGCCAGTGGCCGCAGGCTATTTTCGCGCGACAAGCCATGCGCCGTCCTGCCCGGGCGTTGTCCACAATGTGCGGCGGCAATAGCGGCGCAGCAGGCCGATCACCGTGTCAACCTGGGCGCGGGGCAGTTGCAGGTGCAAGGCGCCGCCTCCGGGCCCCAGGGTGAGCAAGCTCAGGGTGTACGCGTCTTCGTATTCGTAGTAGTGCACTTGCGCGGCTTCCGACCAGCGGTCCCACAGCGGCGCGTGGCACATGGCGATGCCGTACAGGTTGTCTGCTTCGGAGAAGCGCATGGAGGCCAGATCCGCCTCCAGCGCATCGATGATGCGCATGTACTCGGGGAGATGGCTGTGCCAGAGCCGCTGGCTCCACTTCTCGCGGATCTCGGCATAGCCCAGGGTTGCCTTGCACGCGCCGCCGTACTCGCCTCTCAGATCCACACCACGCAGGCGTTGCGCCAGCTCCAGGGGCGACTCGCCATGGCGGCTGGGCAGTTCGGGAGCTGCGAGCAATCCATGGGCACTCAGGCATCTGTCCGTGTCCGCCCCAGACTTGAGCAGCGCGGTCAGCAGGCTTTCGCCATCGCGGGTGTAGCCGGCCTTCAACTGCCAGGACAGGCCTTCCCCTGCCTTGATCAGATCACTCTGGGATGCGCCCTCCACCACGAACTGCACCAGCGCCTCCACGCTGTCGAAGCTGCGCGTCTTCTTCTGGATCTGCGCGATCACCTTGTGGGGCAGGTAGACCTCGGTGGCCAGGTCGGTACCCACGCTCAGGTAGCTCCCGCTGAGGTGCTTCTTGCAGAACTTGCGCAGTTGCACGTAAAAGTCTTCGGCCACCCACCGGCCTTCCTGCTCGAACTTGAAGCGGACGGCCTGCCCTCCATGCAGGAACTCCAGCGCCATCTTGCCGCCGACGCTCCCTTCGGCTCGCGGGCTCCCGGGTGCGAACTCTCCCTGGGTGGCCTGTGCGAACTCCTGGAGCACCCCCACGTAGTCGCCCGCCTCGGCGATGCACTTCGGGTCAAACTCGCAGATCCGCTCGGGCACCATGTAATGGAAGATCTGGCCCAGGTGGGAGCTGTCCCAGTCTTTGGGCAAGGGCCGGAAGTCAATCCCTGCTTTTTTGAGGATGGCGGCAATCGTTTGGGACGTGGTGGTCATCGGAATCCTGTTGAACCTAATTTGACATGCCATTGAGGCTGGCAACCCATTGCCCTCACCGGAGGGGGCCGTGCCGCATCCTCGCACGCGACTCAAGATAGCGTTTCGTCTGTGACCCAGGTGATTGCCAATGGCGCCAGCCGCGCCCTGCTGCCTGCCGGCGAAAGGTCGCCCGTGTCGCGGTAGTAGGCCAGGTAGGCGGGCAAGAAGGCCTGCTCGAACGCGGTGGGCTCAGCGGCCGTGGTGATTTCGATCTGGAACCGCCCATCGAACTTGCGGTCCAGCACTTCATCGCCCTGCTGGTAAGCACCCTGGCAGGTATCGCCCAGCAACCGCCCCAGTTCCAGCGCGGCGCAGCGGATCGCGCGGTTGGGGCAATGGTCCTCGATGCGCAGGCGGTAGCCGTGCTTCCCTTTGGTGGCGGAACGAACCTGGCTGACTTCGACAACGGGGCTCGCATCCGTTTGGAGCAAAGCGGGCGTGAGCACATCGCCGGGGCGCCACAGCAGCACCGCGTTGTCCGCCAGCAGCGTCTTGCGCTTGAGTTGCAGGTAGTTCTGCCCGGCCAGGAATCCGCCGTGGAACGCGATCGCCCAGGTGTCGGACCAATGCAGTTCCTGCACCGCAGGGTCTGCGCCTTCCAGCGGCACGGCCAGCAGGGTCTGGCGGTCCCGGTCGTGGTCGATCGCGGCGTAGACGCGCTGCGCGTCGTGCCACAGCAGCAGCTTGGCCTGCTCCACGTCCAGGGGCTCTGCAAAGCGGTGCAGCGTCTGCGGCGGCTGGTCCTGGCCTTGCGGCGCCAGCCGGTGCATGCCCTCGGCATCCACCCACAGGTTGCCGCCATCCGGCAATGCGCAGACCCCCAGGACCGCGCCTGCCACGGGCAGGACGCCGCAGGCTTGCAGGCTGTGCAGGTCGAAGAGTTGGTATGCGGAGGGGTTGGCGCCCGTGCGCAGGAAAGCCAGTGCGTCCGTGAAGTGGGCCAGTTCCTGGCGCCCCGCCCCGTGCCTCCGCAAGGTAAAGCGGGCGAGGAACTCGCCATCCGGGCGATAGATCTCCGTGTATTCGCTTTTGGGATAGGTGTAGGTGTCGGTCAGCGCAATGGCGGCACGGCCGAAGTGCGCAGGGCCGAGCCGGTCAGGCAGCGACGCCAGGCGATTGCCGTCCCAGTCGTGGACGATGGCGACGCGCTCGTGCTTCCTTTCGCGCGTCACGCCATAAGCGTCCGAGCCGCCCAGCAGCACGTCGTGGATGTGCCATTCCTTGTCGCCATGCCGGACGATGGTCGGCGGGCCATCGGCATAGTGCACGCGGGCGGTGACGCCCGGCGCGCTGAAGCGCGGGAAGGTCGGCTCCGCAGGAGCCAGCCGGGCTTGGCCGCTGCAAACCAGCGCCGCTGACTCTTCGGTGCCGATGAACAATGCATCCCCCCGCTGCTCGAAAGTGAAGTTGCCAACGATGTTGATCAGCATGATGGTTGTCCTTGCGGTGGAGTCATTCGTTCCATGGCCGTCAAGGCTTGCGGGTCAACGCCCAGATCTGCTGCAGCAGCTCAGGCACCGCGCCAGCCACTAGGTCGTCGCGCAGCTGGCGCAAAAAATCCTGCCGCAGCGCGGGGTTCGTGCCCGGCCGGTGCGGTACTTTGCCTTTCTCGGCCATGCGCATCAGCGCCTGCAGGGAGCCGAGGAAGCTGCGCGGAAAGCGCTCATAACACCAGCCCTCCTGTGTGGTGGCCATCCAGCGGCCCTGCATCACCAGCGGCGCCGCGCCAAGCGTGTGGTACAGCCACGGCAAGGTGTGCGCATGGCGGCTGTCGTCGGTCTCGGCCAGCAGTTTGGGCTCGCGCGGCTTGGCATCGAGCCAGCCGTTGATGCCGTACATCCACGCATCCAGCGCAGCGGCCGACGGGCGCGCGTCCATCCAGCCCAACCAGTCCAGCAAGGCAAGTTGCTCGGGGATGCCCATGCCGCTGTACTGGTGGTCGAAAGCCAGCAGCATGCACAGGGCCTCGGCGCGGTATTCATCGCCCAGCCGGGGCGAGGTGTGCATGACGTCTTCATCGTCGACATAGCGCGACCGCAGGTCCACGGTGCACGCCCATTGCGCGGGCGTCTGCTCGGGGTGCCAGAACAGCTCGCGGCGTGCCATCCAGGTGGGCACCGGCCCTGCCGGCCACAGCACCCCGTCGAAGAGCAGCGCGCGCAGCGCGGCGCGCTCCGCTTCTTCGCACCAGTCAAAGTAATCGACCGCCTCCAGGCGGCGCCACAGTTGCTCTCGGGTCAAGGTTTGTGTCAAGAAAAGCTCCCTTCAACCTGGATTCGGCAGTTGGACGGGCGCAGCCTCTGGCCAAGCCGCGCCATGCGGCCTGGAATATACGGTGCGCACAGGGCCTGCCGATGGACAAGTTGTCCACCACCGACCTCCTTGGCAGCTGACGACATGGCGGGGAAAAGGCGGCCCGCCGGGCCTTACGATGCGTGGCGGCCGCATCCACCACGCAAACACAAGGGCACCATGAAAAGAAACGAACGTCTGGCACTGCTCACCTCCCAGCGCGCGCTGCAGGCCGCCGTGGCGGCGCGCGACCACGCCGCCGTGCGCCGCTGGCTGGCCGACGGAGGCGACGCCAAGGCCCTATGGCAGGGCGAGCGCTTTGACGACTGCTACCCCATGGTCCTGGCCGTGGAAGCCAACGACGTGGACATGGTGCGCCTGCTGGCCGAGGGCGGCATGCCGCTGTACCACAACACCCTGGCGGCGCAGAAGACCTATGGCGCCGTCGAGCCGCTGACGGTGGCGGCCCTGTGGCGCCCCGGGTGCCACGAGGCGGTGATGGCGGCGCTGGACCTGGGCGCCGCGATCCATTCGACCGTTTATGACCACATGCCGGTGCTGCGCCTGACGGAGCTGCACGAGCGCGAGCTGGACGCGCGCTCGGACGCCCTGTTCGCCCGCATCCTCGATGCCGGCGTGGACGTGGACGCGCCTTGGGACGACACCTCGCGCGTGCTGCACAGGATCTGCCAGGGCAACAACCGCTATGTGCCCGCGCTGATCGGCCTGTCGCGCGACGTGCATGCGCCCGAGGCCGGGTCCCCCCTGCGCACGCCCCTGTGGATGGCGGTGGTGTCCGGCAGCGACCTGGCGGTGGCGGCCCTGCTGGCGCGCGGCGCGGATGCGATGGCGCAGGCGTGGGACGGCAAGTCCCTGGTGGAGCTGGCGCACCACCAGCGCGAATACAACAAGGCCAAGAACCTGCGCGGGCAGATCGACCGCATCATCGCCATGCTGGAGACAGGGCACGCCTTGCCCGCCTGCGCGCCGGCGGACTGATGCCCCGTGCCGTCGCCTGAATCTTGAGTGAGAAAATGCCTCCAACGCTTGCGTGACAAGCGCTGGCAGCTCCTGTTTCAAGAGCACACGATGCGCCAGGACAACGGCGACCCCGATCTCCGCAGGCGCCCCAATCCGTAACTTTGTTTCATCCACGCTCCGCAGGCAACACCACCATCGTGCACCCGCCCCACCTTGGGGCATAGCGCACCAATGTGTACTTTTGATGGCAAGAAAGCAACATTTGCTTTCCATACGCCGATCTACTGCAATAATTTCGTCGTAATTTTTTTTCTTGAACGGGAGTTTTTTCATGAAGAAGTCGTTGATTGCCATGGGCGCCGCCCTGGCCTGTTTCGGCACCGCCCACGCCGAAAGCTCGGTGCAGCTCATGGGCCTGATGGATGCCTACGCCGGCTCCGTGCGCATGGCGGGCGATGCCGACCGCACCAGCGTGGTTGGCTCGGGCGGCCTGACCACCTCGTGGTTCGGCTTCAAGGGCACCGAGGACCTGGGCGGCGGCCTGAAGGCCGGCTTCCTGCTGACCTCGTTCCTGCGCGTCGATACCGGCAGCCCCGGCCGCTTCAACCCCGACCCCTTCTTCTCGCGCGACGCCAGCGTGAGCCTGTCCGGCGGCTTCGGCTCCGTGGCCCTGGGCCGCGGCATGGCCCCCAACTTCCTGCCCACCATCCTGCTGAACCCGTTTGGCGATTCGTTCACCGTGTCGCCCCTGGTGCTGCACGCCAACATGTCCACCGCCGGCTGGCCCGCGGGCAACCTGACCACCCCGGCCGATACCGGCTGGAGCAACCAGATCACCTACACCACGCCCAGCTTCGGCGGCCTCAAGGCCAACCTGCACTACCAGTTCGGCGAGCAGGCCGGCAACTCGGGCAAGAGCAACATCGGCCTGAACGTCATGTATTTCGGCGGCCCGCTGACCCTGATGGGCTTCTACGAACGCGCCGACATCAGCAACCCCGTGCCCCCCAACAGCCTGATGAACCGCAAGAGCGACTGGATGCTCGGCGGCACGTACGACTTCGGCATGGCCAAGGCCTACCTGACCTACGGCCAGGCCAAGGTGGACGCCACCGACTTCACCGGCAAGACCTTCTCGCTCGGCGCCGAAGTGCCCGTGCTGAACAAGGCCGGCGCCATCAAGGCCGCCGTGGCCCGTACCAAGGCCACCACGGGCCCTGGCGAAGCCACGCGCACCACCGCCAGCCTGGGCTATGACCACTTCCTGTCCAAGCGCACCGACGTGTACGCCGTGGGCATGCACGACAAGGTCACCGACCTGTCGTCCGGCACGAGCCTGGTGGTGGGCATCCGCCATCGCTTCTGATTCCCTGCACAGCGGTAAAAAACGCCCCCCACGCTTGCCCACTGCGTGTGGCCGCAGTCCCCCAGAGGGGGCGCTGTTGGCTTGGGGCGGCCCGGCGGCAATAAAAAAAGCGCGAGGCCCTTCGTGGTCTCGCGCTTTTTTGCTTTGGCCGCTCTCTTTTCGATAGCTTCCAGCGCTTGATGGAAAAGCGCTGGAGCGGTTTTTGGCTAGAAACTCTCCCAGTCGCCATCGTTCGCCGTGCTGGCGGGCTTGGGTTTGGGCGCCGGTGCCGCCAGCGGCGCGGCCGCCTTGGGCGCGGGCATGGGGGGCTTGGGCGCGGCAGCCTTCCTGGCGGGCATGGCCACCTTTTTCGCGGAGGCGGCCGCATGCGCCACGGGCGCGGCCATGCGCCGCGGCGCAGGCGTGGGCGCATGCGATGCCCCCGCATGCTGCTGCGACAGGCGGAACACCGCCACGGCGCCCACCAGATCCTGCGCCTGCTGGTTCAGGCTGGCCGCGGCCGCCGCGCTCTGTTCCACCAGGGCGGCGTTCTGCTGCGTGGCATGGTCCATCTGGGTCACGGCCTCGCCCACCTGGGCCACGCCGCTGGCCTGCTCGTTGCTGGCAGCGCTGATCTCGCCCATGATGTCGGTCACGCGGCGGATGGCCGTCACCACCTCTTCCATGGTCGTGCCTGCCTGGTCCACGAGCTGTGAACCCTGCTCCACGCGCTCCACGCTGGCGGTGATCAAGGATTTGATCTCCTTGGCCGCATCGGCGCTGCGCTGCGCCAGGGACCGCACCTCGCCCGCCACCACGGCGAAGCCCCGGCCCTGCTCGCCCGCACGGGCGGCCTCGACGGCGGCATTCAGCGCCAGGATATTGGTCTGGAAGGCGATGCCGTCGATCACGCCGATGATGTCGGCGATGCGGCGCGAGCTGTCGTTGATGCCGCGCATGGTGTCCACCACCTGCGCCACCACCTCGCCACCATGGGCTGCGACGGTGGAGGCATTCAAGGCCAGCTGGTTGGCCTGGCGCGCGTTGTCGGCATTCTGGCGCACGGTGGAGCCCAGTTGCTCCATGGACGCGGCCGTCTCTTCCAGCGCGCTGGCCTGGCTCTCGGTGCGCCCGGACAGGTCGCGGTTGCCCTGGGCGATCTCGGCGCTGGCCGTGGCCACGCCCTCGGCACTGCCGCGCACCTCCGAGACCACCGCCGCCAGCTTGTCGCGCATGTCGATCAGCCCCTGCAGCAGTTGGCCGATCTCATCGCGCGAGCGCACGCTGAGCGACACGGCCAGGTTGCCATCGGCGATTTCGCGCGTGGCCCGCACGGCCTCATCGACCGGCACGGTGATCAGGCGGGTGATCCACCATCCCAGCACCACGGCCACGGCCACGGCCAGCGCCAGCCCAGCGCCGACCATGGCGCGCGCCGCATCGTAGGACCCTTGCGACGCCTTGTAGGCCTGCTCCGCGCCGTCGGTATTGATCTTGGCGAGCCGGCCGATGGTTTCGGCCATGGCGATGAAGGCTTTCTGCGAGTCGCCGTACAGCAGCTTCACCGTCTCGGCCTGGCCGGCCCCACCCTCCTTGGCCAGCGCCAGGAGCTGCGCCTGCACCTTCAGGTAGGCCTCGCGGAACTGCTTGAACTCCTCGTAGGCCTTGGCCTCCTGCGGAGTGACCAGGGGGGCATACACCTTCTCCTGGTCCGCAAGGATCTTGTCAACCGCCTGCACATCCTGCGCCAGCCGCGCCTTCTCATCGGCCGACTCCGACAGGGCCATGCCGACTTCGCTGGCGCGCAGACGGTTGGCGGTGGCCCGCATCTCCCCGAGCACATGCACGCTGGGCAGCCAGTTGGTGGCGATGTCGCGCGTGTCGTCATGGACATCGCTGAGCTGTACCAGCGACAGCACACCCACCAGCAGGCTGAGCAGAACCATGGCGATGAAAGCCAGGCCCAGTTTCATACCGATGCGCAGATTGGAGAATCCCATTTTGGCGCCTCACATTTCCTACAGGGCCTACGGAAGACAAAAAACGCGGCCTGGCTCCGGCTCAGAGACTCACGCCGTGGCCACTGCCTTGACCAGGCCCATTTCGCTGCTGCTCAGCAGCGACTCGATGTCCACCACGATCAGCATGCGCTCGCCCACCGAGGCGATGCCGCGCACGAAGGCCGAGTCCACCTGGCTCTGGAACTGGGGGGCGGGCTTGATCGAGTCGGCCGTGAGCGCAACCACGTCGGCCACGGCATCGACCACCGCGCCCAGCACCGTGCCCGCCACGTTCAGGATGATGACCACGGTGAAGTCGGTGTAGTCGGCCGTAGCGCAGTGGAGCTTGAGGCGCAAGTCGACGATGGGCACGATCACGCCGCGCAGGTCGATCACGCCCTTGATGAAATCCGGCGCATGGGCCATGCGCGTGGGCTGCTCGTACGAGCGGATCTCCTGCACGCGCAGGATGTCGATGCCGTACTCTTCCGTGCCGAGCCGGAACGTGAGGTACTCCGAGGCGCTGCCGGCGGCAGCCCCCGTGCGTTGCGTGGAAGACGGGGAGGATGTAGCCATGTCGATGTCCTTCAGGATGCACAAAAACTGCGATGGGCCGCGCCGCAAGGGCGGCACGGCACGATTTGCAACATTCTGGCCGATTTTCCAGCGCCTGCCGCCCTGTTGCGAACCCGTAGAACACCTGCTGCCAACGGGCCCCAAAAAGAAAGAGCATGCGTGCAACGCGGCGCGCATGCTCTTCTTTTCATAGCTTCCAGCGCTTTGCAGATAAGCGCTAGAGGCCATTTTTCATGCCATCAGGCCTGGGCCTTCAGGTAGTTTTCCACGCCGTCGAGCACTTCCTTGTGTGCGGCCTCGATGCCTTCCCAGCCCAGCACCTTGACCCACTTGCCTTCTTCCAGGTCCTTGTAGTGCTCGAAGAAGTGGCTGATGGCCTTCAGACGCATGGGGTTCACGTCGTCCACGGTCTTCCAGGGCTCGTACATCTTCAGGATCTTGGTGGTGGGCACGGCCAGCACCTTGCCGTCGATGCCGGCTTCGTCTTCCATCTTCAGGATGCCCAGCGCGCGGCAGGGCACGACCACGCCGGGGTGCAGCGGGTACGGGGTGATGACCAGCACGTCCACCGGGTCGCCGTCGCCCGAGAGGGTCTGGGGCACGTAGCCGTAGTTGCAGGGGTAGTACATGGCCGTGGTCAGGAAACGGTCCACGAAGACGGCGCCCGACTCCTTGTCCACCTCGTACTTGACGGGATCGGACTCCGCCGGGATCTCGATCACCACGTTGAAGGTTTCAGGAAGGTTCTTGCCGGGCTTGACGTTGTTCAGCGACATGGGTTTGGGGGGTCTGAGTAAGGATGTGAAGCGCATCGCGCCAGGGCTGCCACGCTGCGGCCATGGTGCGAAACGGCCACGGATTTTAGGCGCTCGCGCCTTGCACCTTGCTTGCAGCGGCTGCTTTGGCGTTAAATGGCTGCGTTGGCCAATCGTCTCCCCCCATGTCTCCCCTTCGGCGGGACGCGAGGAAGCAACGCAGCGGAAGCAATTTCCACCGGCGTTGCTTCCACCCGTGTACCCTTTTTTGGAGACCGAGTATGGCGGCATCGACGGCATTGACTTCCCCTCTGATACTGGCCCTGGTTTGCGGATTGCTCGCGGTAGCCTACGGGCTGTGGGCCCGGGGCTGGATCCTGGCCAAGGACCCGGGCAACCCGCGCATGCAGGAAATCGCCGCCGCCATCCAGGCGGGCGCTGCGGCCTACCTGGCGCGCCAGTACAAGACCATCGCCATCGTCGGCGTGGTGCTGGCGCTTTTGATCGGCATCTTCCTCGACGCCACCACGGCCATCGGCTTCGTGGTGGGCGCCGTGCTCTCCGGGGCCTGCGGCTTCATCGGCATGAACGTCTCCGTGCGCGCCAACGTGCGCACGGCCCAGGCCGCCACCCAGGGCATGGGGCCGGCGCTCGACGTGGCATTCCGCGGCGGCGCCATCACCGGCATGCTGGTGGTGGGGCTGGGGCTGCTGGGCGTCACTGGCTTCGCCTGGTTCCTGCTGGGCCGCGCCGGGGCAGATGCCTCGCTGGCCAGCACGCTCAACCCGCTGATCGGCTTCGCCTTCGGCTCCTCGCTCATCTCCATCTTCGCGCGCCTGGGCGGCGGTATCTTCACCAAGGGCGCCGACGTGGGCGCCGACCTGGTGGGCAAGGTGGAGGCCGGCATTCCCGAGGACGACCCGCGCAACCCCGCCGTCATCGCCGACAACGTGGGCGACAACGTGGGCGACTGCGCCGGCATGGCCGCCGACCTGTTCGAGACCTATGCCGTCACGCTCATCGCCACCATGGTGCTGGGCGCGCTGCTGGTGGGCGCGGCCCCCACGGCGGCCGTGGCCTACCCGCTGGCGCTGGGCGCGGTGTCCATCGTGGCCTCCATCATCGGCTGCTTCTTCGTCAAGGCCAGCCCGGGCATGAAGAACGTGATGCCCGCGCTGTACAAGGGCCTGGCCATCGCGGGCGTGCTCTCGCTGGTCGCGTTCTGGTTCGTCACCGCCTGGGTGGTGCCGGACAACGCGCTGGGCGCCACGGGCGCGCAGGCACGGCTGTTCGGCGCCTGCGCCACGGGCCTGGTGCTGACGGCCGCGCTGGTGTGGATCACCGAGTTCTACACCGGCACGCAGTATTCGCCCGTGCGCCACATCGCCCAGGCATCGACCACGGGCCACGGCACCAACATCATCGCAGGGCTGGGCGTGTCGATGCGTTCCACGGCATGGCCGGTGCTGTTCGTGTGCATCGCCATCGTGGTGTCGTACGCGCTGGCCGGGCTCTACGGCGTGGCGGTGGCAGCCATGTCCATGCTGTCCATGGCGGGCATCGTGGTGGCGCTGGACGCCTACGGCCCGATCACCGACAACGCCGGCGGCATCGCCGAAATGGCCGAGCTGCCCAGCAGCGTGCGCGACATCACCGACCCGCTGGACGCCGTGGGCAACACCACCAAGGCCGTGACCAAGGGCTACGCCATCGGCTCGGCGGGCCTGGCGGCGCTGGTGCTGTTCGCCGACTACACGCACAAGCTGGAAAGCTATGGCATGGCGGTGCGCTTCGACCTGTCCGACCCCATGGTCATCGTCGGGCTGTTCATCGGCGGGCTGATTCCCTACCTGTTCGGCGCCATGGCCATGGAGGCCGTGGGCCGCGCCGCGGGCAGCGTGGTGGTGGAGGTGCGCCGCCAGTTCGCCGAGATCAAGGGCATCATGGAAGGCACGGCCAAGCCCGAGTACGGCAGGGCCGTGGACATGCTGACCAGCGCCGCCATCAAGGAAATGATCGTACCCAGCCTGCTGCCCGTGGCCGTGCCCATCGTGGTGGGCCTGCTGCTGGGGCCGAAGGCGCTCGGGGGCCTGCTCATGGGCACCATCGTCACCGGCCTGTTCGTGGCGATTTCCATGTGCACTGGCGGCGGCGCCTGGGACAACGCCAAGAAGTACATCGAGGACGGCCACCACGGCGGCAAGGGCAGCGAGGCGCACAAGGCTGCCGTCACCGGCGACACCGTGGGCGACCCGTACAAGGACACGGCCGGCCCGGCGGTAAATCCGCTCATCAAGATCATCAACATCGTGGCGCTGCTCATCGTGCCGCTGGTGGTCAAATTCCATGCAGGCTGAAGCGGTCTGAACGCAGCGGCGGCGAAGAACCAGGCGGCAGGAGTGTTACCCTGCGCCCTTCGCAGCCGCGCTTGCGCATCCGATGGCAGCAGGCGGCATACGATGGCGCACGCCGGCATTTCTCCAGAAGATGATGGACGCGAAACACGTCACCCCCTCCACCTCCGCAGACCAAGGCACCGCACTGCACCAGCGCCTCATCCATGACGTGCTGGCCGACTCCAGGCATTTCATGGAGCACATCGCCGAGGCTGCGCGCCTGTCCCTGCGCGCGCGCGAAGACCAGGCGCGCACGGCGGGCGAACACCAGGCCATGCTCGAAGCGCGCCAGCGCCTGTCGCAACTGGCCCCCGTGATGTGCGAGCGCTACCCCGACGCGCTGCGCAGCGCGCTCAACCAGGAAATCGCGCAAAAGCAGAAATCCACGCGCGCGCTGTCCAGCATCCACTTCGACGACCTCGAACTGATGGACGAAACGCAGATCAGCGAGAGCGTCGAGCGCGCCCGCGCGCAGCAGATGCTGGCCTCGGCGGTGGAAGGGCCGCTGGCCGATTTCGACGCCCTCATGAGCGCAGCCCAGGGCCTGTCCACCGTCCGGCCCGAACACAACCCGCTGCGCCCGGAAATCTTCCTGCAGGCGCTGCAAAGCGTGGTGGCGCAGATGCAGACCACCAACCAGGTGCGGCACGACTGGATCGGCCACCTGGCCCAGGCCCTGGGCGGCGAACTGCGCAAGCTCTACCTCACGCTCATCGACAGGCTGCGGCAGGGCGACGTCCGGCCCGTGGGCTTCGCCATGCGCCAGTCCAACGGACAGTACGTCTACCTCGCCCCCACCGAAGGCCACCATGCGCCAGGCTTCGGCCCCGAAAAAGAGGAAGAGCCGGCGCAGGCCAGCCAGGCCGACTCGCGGCTCACGCTCGACCGCCTGCGCCGCCTGCTGCTGGGCGAACTCACCCAAGCGCCAGCACCAGCCCCGGCCTCGCAGGAAGACTTCGCCGAACGCTTCTCGCGCGAGTTCGAGGGCCCCGGCGCCTTCCCCGCGCTGGAGCCGCCCAGCACCGACTTCGCCGCCACCGTACCCGCCGCCTTCGAGGCGCTGCAGGAGATGAACCAGGTCGACCACATGATGGAACGCCTGGGCCAGCAGCGCGCCCAGCCCGGCGGCGGCGCCGAATACGCCGCCCTGCGCCAGCACCCGGGCGGGCTCGGGCAGGCCCTGAGCATGGAGGTGGTGGCGCTGATGGTGGACAACATCGCGCGCGACGAGCGGCTGCTCTGGCCCGTGCAGCAATTCGTCAGGACGCTCGAACCCGCCTTGCTGCAGCTGGCCCTGGCCGACCCCCGGTTCTTCAGCCACAAGGAACACCCCGCCCGCCGCCTGCTGCAGGAAATCACCGACCGCAGCCTGGCCTTTCCCCACACCAAGGCCCCGGGGTTCGACGGTTTCATGCAGTCGCTGCTCCAGATCGCCGGTGGCCTGGCCACCGCCGACATTGAAGGCCAGGAGCCCTTCGCGCAGATCCTGGAGCAGTTGCAGGCCGCCTGGGCCGAAGGCGAGCAGGCACGCGAACGCGAGCGCCAGCGCGCCATCGAAGCCCTGCAGCATGCCGAGCAGCGCCACCTGCTGGCCGCGCAGATGTCGCGCGAAATCTGGCTGCTGCCGCAGATGGACAAGGTTCCCGGCGAAATCTCGCGCTTCCTGCTCGGCCCCTGGGTCAAGGTCATGGCCCAGGCGCGCCTGACCGACCAGACGGGCAGCACCGACCCCGGCCGCTACCGCGAGACCGTGGACGCCCTGCTCTGGAGCGCCCAGCCCGAGCTGACCCGCGCGAACGCCGGCCAGCTCGCCCGCCTGGTACCCAAGCTGCTGTCCAAGCTGCGCGAAGGCCTGGCGTCCATCGACTACCCGCCCGCCCAGACGCACGCCTTCTTCGACCTGCTCATGCAGCTGCACCAGGAAGCGTTCCGGCCCGCGCCCGCAGCGGCGCCCCGCCCGCCCCAGCCGCCGGCCGAAGCCGTGGTGCCCCCCCGGCCGGTGCTGCCGCCCGACGACGAACCCTGGATCGCGCCGTCCGAAGCCAAGGAGTCCGGCTTCATGGACGTGTTGCCGGACGCCCAGGAACCGCCCGCCGCCAGCGACGCCAGCGCCCCGCCGAAGGCCCCGCCCCTGGTGATCGGCACCTGGGTGAACCTGCGGGTCAACGGCCAGTGGGAGCGCACGCAGCTGTCCTGGATCGGCCCGCACGACACGCTCTTCCTCTTCACCAGCGCCTCCGGCCGCACGCAGTCGATGACCCTGCGGCTGCTCAACCGCCTCATCGAACAAGGCACCATGCACGTGCTGACGCAGCAGAAGGTGGTGGACGGCGCCCTCGACGCCGTGGCGCAAACCGCCATGCGCAACAGCGTGGACAGCACGCTGTAGGCGCGCCCGCACCGAACTCCTTTTTTGATAGCTTCCAGCGCTTGATGGATAAGCGCTGGAGCCGTATTTCATGCCGATTCATGCAAGGTGCTCAGGCAATGCAATACTGAAAATCAATCTCATTTAAAATACCATCCTCCATACCAGCGCCGCCCCAGCCCATACCCCGCCATGCCAAGCCGCCCCGCCCCTCCCGCCGTCTGGCTGGGCCTGGACCTGCGCTGGGCCTATGAAAGCCTGCTGCCCGCGATCTGGCGCAGCACGCGCTGCATCCAGCGCGCCCAGGACGTGCTGCACGACGCCTTCGTGCGCTACGCGCTCAGCGGCAAGCACGAAGCCATCGCCCAGCCGCACGCCTACCTGCGCGTGGTGGCGCGCTCCGTGCTGGCGGACCATCTGGCGCAGGAGCGCCGCTTCGTCCCCCTGCCCGACCTGGACGGCGAAAGCCACGGCGACCGGCGCGGCGGCGGCCCGGCCCCCCTGGCCGGACTGGAGTACGCCACCTACCACACCCCCTCCGCCGAAGCCCTGGCCGAACTGCAGCAGCGCCTGGCCGCCGTGCAGCGCGCCATCGAAGGGTTGCCGCCGCGCTGCCGCGAAGTGTTCTGGCTGTGCCGCGTCGAAGGCCATACCCAGCCCGAGATCGCCCAGCGCCTGAACATCAGCCTGAACATGGTCGAGCGCCACATGATCCGCGCCCTGCTCGACCTGCGCGCCGCGCGCGAACTGCTCGCATGAGCGCCCGCGTGCGCGAGGAAGCCGCGCGCTGGTTCGTCCGCCTGCACGGCGGCGCCAGCGCCCCCGATGCGGCCGCCTGGCGCGCCTGGATGCACGCCAGCCCCGAACACGCCCGCGAATACACCGCCTTCGAAGCGCTGTGGCGCGACTTCGACTCCACCGCGGGCACCCAGGCGCTGGCCGACGCGGCGCAGCGGCTGAGCGGCCAGCGCAGCCGCACCCGCCGCCGCACACTGGTGCGCGGCACGCTGGGGCTGGCCAGTCTCGGCCTGGCCGGCCTGCTGGGCCGCCACGGCTGGAATGCCTGGCAGGACAGCACCCTCTACGCGCAAAGCCGCGCCACCAGCACCGGCGAGCGCGTCGCGCTGCACCTGCCCGACGGCAGCCGCCTCACCCTGGGCCCGGCCAGCGGCGCCGCGCTGCGCTACAGCCGCCGCCAGCGCGCCGTGGTGCTGGAGCGCGGCGAAGCCGTGTTCGACGTGGCGCGCGACGCCGCCCGCCCCTTCGTCATCGACGCGGGCAGCGCCCGCATCACCGTGCTCGGCACGCGCTTCGCCGTCAGCCTACTGCCGGGCCTGGTGCGCGTGAGCGTGGCGCACGGCACCGTGGAACTGGCCGCGCAAGGAGGCGCCGCCAGCCCCCTGCGGCTGAACGCGGGCGAGGTGGGCGAGGTGGACGAGATCGCCAGCGCCGCCCACCTGCCGCGCCGCGTGCAACGCGACGCGCAGGACGCCTTCGCCGCCGCCGAGCATGGCTTCATCGTCTTCGACCAGGCCAGCCTGCCCGAAATCGCCGCCACCCTCTCGCGCTGGCGCCGCCAGCCCGTGCAGGCCGAAGGCCCGGCCGGCGGCGGCCCGCGCATCACCGCCGCCGTGCAGGCGCGCGACGTGGAGGGCTTCATCCAGTCGCTGCCGCGCATCGCCGCCGTGCGGGTGTACGAACGCGGCGGGGCCCTGTGGCTGGCGCAGCGCTCCTCCAGCGAAAAAAATCACTGATACGGGTTTGCATTCAACCGTATAACTAGGCGGGAAGGCGCAGACAGTGCTGTAGCACGGCAAGGCGAACCAACGACGTTAGACGGTTGAAGGCAAATCCATATGAGGGACATCAGGGATCCGGTGCCCTTCTCCGTCAAGGGGAACAGCAATCCACTGTTCCAACCCTCGGAGGCCCCCCGCCATGCATCGTCCCATTCCCGCCACCCCGCGCCTGATCGCCCTCGCCTGCGCCGCCACCCTGGCGGCCGCGCTGGCCCAGGCCGCGCCCGTGGATATCGACCTGCCCGCCCAGCCCCTGCCCGAAGCCATCAAGGCGCTGGCGCGGGCTACCGGCGCCAGCATCGCCGCCGACAGCGCACTGCTCGCTGGCAAAACCGCCCCTGCCCTGCGCGGGCGGCTGGAGACAGCCGAGGCGCTGCACCGCCTGCTGGCCGGCAGCGTGACCGGAGGTGAGATAAAGAAAGAGTGGGCGGCGCGATAAATGGGATTTTGGGGGCCGTACCGGGGAATAGTGGGATGGCGGTTTTGCAAGTGTCTTGCACACCACAAAAATAAAACCGTCCTCTATTCGGTGGCGCTACCCCATGGCTCTAGACCCGCAGCCAGTGCAGCGCAAGCTAGAGCTACTGTATGAGACGGCGCCACGGACTTGCCGCTCGTGCGACTCTTGCCGGTTACCCAGTCTTGATAAGTCGCTGACGCAACTCCGAGGAGACGCGCCGCCTCGCGAGCGCTTATGCCCATGTGCGCCTGCCAGGCGCGGAGGGCTCCGGGAGTCATAACTGACTCCTCGCTATCGACGGCGCCTTGCGAGCGCTCGCCAACAATTCGCTCAGCGCGATCTCCACAATCTGCCATGGCTCCAGCCGATCAATTGGCAGGCCTGCATCACGGTATCTCTGCAGCAGCACGGGCTCAAGCTCTTCCAGCTTTGCGCGCAGATCAGGAGTGATCTTGATTACTCCCCGATGCTCGTGGAAGGCCTTGATTCCCAAGGCCATACGCTGCTGGCGGACGGCAGACACAGAGCGGCCGACTTGCTGCGCAATTTCCGTATCAGGGATCGTGCCGAGTATGTCGAGCTGATCCTCCGGCCAGGCTGGCCAACCCCTAGGCCCAAAAGCGGGCACTCCCAACTCGCGACGACGATTTAGCACGGTGTGCTTCGCCACGCCCAGCTTCTCCGCCAGTGCGGCGTCTGTTACGGTTCCAAGCAAGTGATCGTTTTCCGGCGCCCAAGCGCTCTGAGGGGTGAACTTTTCAATCCCCAAGAGTTTGCGCTGATAGGCAACCATTACCGGCGTGATCCCTAGCTTCCGCGCTATCTGCCTGTCTGGCATCGTGCCTAGCAATGCGATGCTTTCGGACGTCCAGTCGAATTGCGGCCTGCCCGCCATTACAACTCCGCCCGCACGCGGTTTTCCCACACATCTGGGCCGCCCAGCAACTGCGCTATCTGCCGGGCGGTAACCCAGCCGGTCGATTGCTCAGTACGGCCCGTGTCCGGCAATGCGCGCGAGAACAGCATGTAAGCCTCGCCCAGCCACAGCGCGGCATCCAGACGGGCGGGGCTGTCGGACGCAGCTTGGAACGCCTGGGCGGCTTGCAGCATTGCTTCCACGCCATCGGCGGCCTGGGGGCTTTTAAAGTAGATCGGGAGGTCTGTCGCTTGCTCGGCCAGGACGGCGACCTCTGCAACGATTTCGGTGATGTTCATTCGATGCTCCACGCGCGAGATGATCCAGTCCGTCAGCTTCATACCGGCGGCGCGGCTTTCGCGCACCCAGCGCGCCTTGACGGCGGCCTGGACGCGCAGGTGAATGATGGATTCGGTCACACGAGACCGGCGAGTTCGGCCAGACGTGCGCGGGTGATGATTGCGGGGTTGCCAGGGCTAACCCAGAAGGCCTCGCCGTTGTACGTGCCCGCGCCGCGCACCAGGCCGAGATTGGCAGCGATCTTGTCTGCTTCGCGGATGGTCTTGATGACGTTCATGATGTTGCTCCTATCAGGATGCCCGGTTCCGCCGGGGCGGTGGCAATCAGTCTCGATCACCATGGTTCGTATTGTGACCTCAAAATGAGTGCATTGCAACCGCCGCTGTAAATTATTTGCGGCCCGCATGTGACAGCCACTCCAGCGCGCGCTCCACGATCTCGCTCCGATCATCATCGGATAGGCCGAGATAAGGCCGGGCCGGGATCGTCACGGATTTCGCAACGTGCCCCCGGAACATCAGCACCTTGGCCGCCCGGGGCTTGATAGTAGCCCCGAACTGGTGGACGGCCGCATAGGGCAGGTTGCTACCGATCTCGACCGTTCGGTCACCGACAAGCTGCCATGTCATCTGACCGCGCAGGTATCCGTTCAGAGTCAGGATGCGGTTCTTGTTGCGGCGCTTCTCCCGCTGATACCAGGGCTGCAACGCGGCCCAGGCGGTGCCATCGGGGGCCGTTTGGGTCTTGAATCGTGCCCGTGTCGAGCGCAGACCGTACTCCCCCAGCTCGGCGAGCAATGGCGATGGATCGTTGATGGCGTCCACCAGGCCGGACAAATGCTCTATCGCGGCCGTGCCGTCAAATCGTGCGCCAGCCATCACGCCTCCTCGCGGTACTTGCGCCACCGATCCCGGCCGGGCGCGTACTCAAACCCGGGATCGATGCCCGAAGGCACGCTGACCACGCGGGGCCCGCCTGGGCTGTACTTGCCGATCACGCGCTCCACCCAGGTCACCTCGGGCGCACGATCCGGCCCGCTCTTGCCCATGCGTGCCAGGTCGCGCGGCCACAGGCCAATCACCTTGCACTGGCATCCCCAGCCGTTCGGCGGGTAATGCGTCTGCCACCAGGGATCATCACGCGCCAGCACCATGCCGTCCCAGGCCTTGTGCTGGTGCCGTGGGTTTTCCACCCAGTCGCTATGCTCGTACATCCAGAAAGGCGCAGCCTGCAACTGCTCCCAGCGTCCCGCCGCATAGCTGGTGTTGAGGTTGGTCTCGTAAATTACGCGCGTGCGCCAGTCCCGGCCGCCGTTGTAGTCCCAGCCGTAGCGCGCCACGATGGCGTCGAAGTCGCGGCGGAATTCCTCCAGCGTCGTGCCCTCGGAAATGGCCTTATCGACGGCCTCCCGGAAGTCACGCACGATGGCGTCGCGGTTCGCTCCGGCCACCATAAACGCCCATTCGTGCTCCGCTGCGTAGACATCCGTCCAGGCCTGCGTGGGCATGTTGAGCTTGCGCCGGAAGAACTCGATCATTTCCCGAAACGGCAAGCTGCCGTAAGCCACATCAGCCATTGCCCGCCGCCTCCTGCAGCACCTCGTAGCGGCCCGCGAGCTGCGCGGCGGACAGGGCCTCGGCCATCGCCGCCGCGTACTGGTCAAGCGTCATGTCAGGGGACAACGCCGCCAGGCCGTCGCGGATGTCCTCCAGGCTGGCCGCCCGCCCCACCAGCGCGCGAATCTGCTCCACCCATGCCGCAGCAGGCGCGCGCGCAGCAGAGGCGAGCTGGGGCGCCATGGCCGCCTGCGGTGGCACCGCTGCCGCCTGCGAGGGCTGTGCTGTGGCGGCTGCAAAGCCTTGATGCCATGCGGTAGCCGCCGCCATCGGCGGGATGACAGGCACATGCTGCACTGGCATGAGCACGGGCTCGCCATCCTTTGCTGTCGGGACACCCAAGCGCTCGTTCACCCACCACAGTGGGGGGCGCAGCCCCATGTTGACCAGCGGCGGCAGGCCTTGGCTAAAAGCCGTCAGGTCTTCGCGTTCCTGGGTCTTGAGCCGGAACTGGGGCAAGCGGCGCAGGCCGCCCAGCGCCAGGCCGTTGACCGAAGCCACGGCGAACACAAGATCGCGCGTGAGCGTGGTGTTTGCCTGGCGAATGTCGCCGTCGCGCAGATCCTTTCTCACTTCGTTGTGCACGTTGCCAAGGGCGTTCGTGCTCGCCTTGCCATCGGCCCCACTTGTGAGGGTGCCGCCCAGGATCACCTTGGACTGGTTGCGCTCGCACCACGAAATCATCAGCTCAAAAGCCTTCGGGTCACCCGAGGCGGCGTCCTTGAACTCCAGCAGCATGCCGTCCGGGATGATGCCCGCCGCGTTGTGCCCGATGGATGCCAGGGCACGCAGCAGCGTGGCTTTCTCCTTTTCGGAGGCGTTCGCCGGGTACTTGCCTAGGCGTACAGGGATGCCGTAAATCTCCAGAAACTCAGCCAGGTCGCCGACCGAGTAGTTCTTGAACAGGTACGTCCATACGAGTTGGCGAAACAGCGCCGCGCGCTCAAGGTAGCCGCTCTTGGCCTTATGGATGTGAGTGATCCAGTTGAAGGGCCGTAGCGGGTCGCCCATGACGCCATCCACCGTGTTGTTGCTGCGCAAGCGCAGCTCCTGCCGGTAGCCTCGGTGCAGTGTGAACCACGACTGCGGACGGTGCGTGATGGTCTTGGGCACCCAGTAGCCCTCCACCTGGTGCCACTCAATCTCAAGGCAGGCATAGCCCTTGCCGATGGCATCCGTCAGATCGAAGACCATGTCCTCGAAATCGGGAATCTCCATGAGCAACTCGCCGAGCTGGGCGGCGAGCTTCTTCTCGGCAGCGTCGGCTCCCTCGGGCGGCACCACGTCCCATTCGAGCACGCAGGCGCGGCGGCGCTTGCCCATCTCGGCGGCAATGTGGCCGTCCTTTTCCTCCATATCCTCAAACAGCTCGAATTGCGCGGTCAGTTCGCCGGTCTCGGCGGCGTCCAGAATCTTCGCCAAGCGCGAGGGCGTGAGGCCGCGCGTCGGGTGTGTCTGCAACTCGCGCTGCAGGTGTGCCAGTCTGGCGGTCTGAGGCTCCTGCAGGTCGGGCATTTTGATGGGCTGGCCGTCCGGGCCGAGGATGCGTGAAGTTGCCATGGCGTGCTACCAGGTGGCGTGCGATTCGACCAGGCGGATGTAGTCCTCTGCGAACGGGCTGAGGGCGTCTTCCGCGTCGTGGTCATCGGCCGCGCCGAGGTTGTCGAAGCCGCGCGGGAGCGCGGGAGCGGGAATGAAGTCGATAGGGGCGCTCAGGTTGAGCGTGGCGAACCAGCCCAGGCATAGCATCACGGCGCCGTCGCCGTGCCGGAACAGGTCGGGGTCTTTGACATCCTTGCGGCGGGCTTTGACCACCATGGCGATGCCGTCCACCTCTTCGATGGCGCGCAAGTCCTGCGCTAGATTGGGATCGGCCGGGATTTCGATCATCCCGTCCGCGAAGGCCTGCACAAGCTTGGGCATCCAAGTGCCATACCAGGCGCGGGTCAGCTTGACCTGGTGAACGTGGCTGTGCCCGAACTTGTCCGCCGTTTCTTCGGCCATCGTCTCGCCCGATCCGGTGGCATCTATCGCGCCGCCGCAGCGGCGCGGCAGGCGCTCGATGGCGTACCAGGTGATCTGCCGCTGCTGGGCATAGGGCACCTTGTGCATGTCGATAACAAGGGGCAGGCGGCGGCGCATGCCATCGCCTATCGAGATAGCCCCCCAGCTCGAAAAGTCCCGGTGCCGCGCGTAGTCGTGCGTGAACACATGGCGCTCATGCGGATCAAGCTGCGCAAGTGCAGGTGCAAGGTTGCGCTCAATCCAATCCGCCACCCATGCTTCGCGCTCTGCTGGAGACTTGCACGCGAAGTCATCATCCAGCGCCAGACGCAATACACGCTCGGGCGGCAGCGTCATGGCCTGCTCAATCCATACGCCGGGCAGGCATACGCCATTGCCATCGCGCGGGATGGCATCCAGCTCCTCGCGCATCGCCGCCTTGCGCACGCCGTAGGCGTTGCGAATCTTGGCGTACCACTTCGCCTTGCCCTCAACGGTGGGCGTCTCGCCCTTCATCCAGCACACCCGCTCGTACAGGCCGTTTGCCACCGCGTCGTCAAAGGTGACCGTGAACACGGCGGCGTCTTCGCCATAGCGGCCCGCCTCAATGTCGCGGCAGAACTGCGCGAACGGATTGCTCTTGCCGTTGTGCGAGCTGATGACCGTGATCTGGCCGCCCCAGATCAACAGCGCGGTAGCGGCATCCAGCACGCCCTGCACGTCGCCATGGAACGCGGCTTCATCAATCACCACATGGCCCTGCAGACCCCGGATGTTGGCCGGGCGGCTGGACAAGGCGCAGACCTGGAACCCGCTGGCGAAGCGAATGCGGTAGGCCGTGATATGGCGCGTCTTGCCGGTTTCCGGGTCCTGGTCCTCAAACAGGAATTCTTCGATGCCCGACACCTCGCCCTGGGCCTTGGCGATGGTGCGCGCGAACTTGGCGCAGTAGCCGATGGCCTCCAGGCCCTTTTCCTTGGTGTCGCCCACGTAGTAGACGTTGTCACCGCCCGCCTCCCTGCTGGCGGCGGCCACCAGCGTCTTGCGCAGCATGACCGCAAACGTGATGCCGGTGCGGCGGCCTTTCGGGATAGACACGATGGAGTGGTGCAACTTCACCACCTGGCGCTGATGCAGCATCAGCACGCCCTCGGCCACGGGGTTGAAGTTGGCCGGGATGGCGCGGGCGCGCGGCGGCAGTTCGTCCCACTCGACGATGCGCAGCGTGCTCCCCAAGGGCTGGATGATCGCTGCCATCAACGCACCCCGAGGAAGTCCTTGATCCAGAAATCGAGCTGATCCTGGCTCATGCCCTGGCTCTTGGCGATCTTCTGCAGGTTGGCCTGCTGCTCGGCGAGCAGCTTGCGGCGCGCGTGTTCTTCGATGGCCTCGCGTTCCTTCATGCTCATGGTGCGGGCCTGCATGGCCGCGCGGGCAGCGCGGGCCAGCTCGGAGACTTCCTTGATGCTGACCTTCTCCGACTCGTGGGCGTTGAGCGCGGCGTTGGTTGCCAGCGTGGTCACCGCCTGGGCCAGCAGCGCACCGGCCCTGTCGCCCACGCCGTCGCCCAGCTCGTCCACCAGCGCGCCCGCCGCCGTCTCGATCTCGCGCATGCGGCCGACCATTTCATCGAATCCGGCCTTGTAGCGATAGATGCCGCTGCGGCTGACCTTCGTGTCGGGGAACTGCGCGAGGACCAGCTCGCGGATTTCATCGCCGGTATGGCGGTCCTCGCGCAGCAGCTTCTCCAGCAGCTTGCGCGCTGCGGGCTCCATGCGCGAGACAGAGGACTTGCGGCCCATCGTCAGGCCCCCGGGCGCTTGACGCCGGGCGCGGTGGCCCGGCCTGCGGCCACGTCGGCGCCGCGCGTGGTGAGTGTGGCGATGTGGACGCTTTCCACAACCTCCACCTTGACGAGTTCCAGCTCCTGCAGCCGGGCCAGGTCGTCTTTCACCTGCTCGGTGCTGGGCTCATGGCCCCATTTCGCCAGCAGCGTGTGGAGCAAGAACGAGTTGGAACGGTACGCGGGCATTTCGGCCAGCACGCGCAGGATGACAAGGCGGCGGTCTTCCGCCACGAATGCAGCGAAGTTGGTCATTTCTGGTTCAGTAAATAGTTTTCGACGCGGTCAACGCTGCGCGCGACCGGCTCAATGCGGGCGGCCACCGTTTCGATGGAGCCGCGCAGGCTCGCCACCGTGGCAACCAGCTCATGCAACTGCGCCTGGCTGGGCACCTGGGCCATTTGCGCCTCCAGCGTGGTCAGGCGCGTGCGCAGCTCCAGCAGCTCGGCAGCACTGGCGGATTGACGGCCGATGAACCACGCATACACGCCAATGGCGGATAGCAGCAGCCAGCGCACGGCCTCGAAACTGAATGTCATGTCGGTGAAGCTCATCGGGCTTTCGCTCCCTTTTGGGTTTTCTCGATACGGGCTTGGCACGCCACACAGAACTGAACGCCCGGCACGGCACGGCGCCGCGCATCGGGGATGTCCTCTGCACAGGCCTGGCAAAACTCGGCCGAGTCGGCCACCGTCTTGCCCGCCAGGCCAGCGCGGCGCGCGTGGTCGCGCAGGGCATCGGCGAGTAGCTCGGCTTCGCGCGCCTGGGCGCGGTCGATGTCATCGGTCAATGGCGCCTCCCGTGCCCGCACGGCATACGTCGCGGGCGAACTGCTGCAGGCCGATCACCTGGTCGCGGAGCCCGTCAGCCTCTGCTGCCAGTTGCTGATATGCGCCGCTGCTCTCTCCGTGTAGCTCTCGGGCGGTGGCGGCTTCGCCAGCGCAGGCGGCAAGTCCGGCATCTCCTGCCGGGTAGGGATCGGGGCGGGCGTTGAGGCGGGCAATCTCGGCGCGCAGGCCGCGCACAGTAGCGGCAGCAGCAGCGTCACGAGTAGCCCGCGCAGCCTCGCGCTTGGCGTCTTCATGGGCGGTCCTTTCGGCGTTACGAAATTTGATGGCGTTGTCGCGGGCGGTGGCCTGGCTGCGGGCGTCCTCTTGCGCATCCCAGGCGGCTTGCACGCGCGCTGCGCCCTGGGCATCGCCCTTGGCGATGAGGTGGGACTCCCACAGCTTCACGCCCGCGATGGCGCCAAGCATGGCGGCCGCGATGGCAAGGGCGCGGCCGTTCATAACCCGGGCCCCCAGGCCGCATAGCGCGGCTGGATCAAAACGAGGATGCGGTGGGGGTAGCCCAGGTTTTCCGCGCAGTGCACGGCCGCGCGCCGGGCCTTGCCGCATGCCGCATCCACTTGGCCCAGCGTGGGCCGCACGGCCCCGGTAGCCGCCGCCTCCGCCTGCCAGTGGCCCAGCCCGCCGTTGTAGGCCCGCAGCGCAACGTGCATGCGCTCGCGCGGCGTGTAGCGCGCGGGGGTGCGGTCGTAGAGCCAGCGGTCGTAGGTGACCAGTGCGCGCAGCGCCCAGGCCGGGCTAAAGGGCTGCTGCGCGGCCAGTGCCGGATCAATGCCCGCGATCCAACGCGAGGTGGCGGGCATGAACTGCGCCAGACCCTGGGCGCCCACGCGCGAGACCGCATCAGGGCGCCAGGCGCTCTCTTGATGCACCTGGGCCGCGAACACGGCCACGGGCGCATCAAGCCCCCAGGCGGCATGGGCCGTGCGCACCAGCAGCGCGCGGTGCTGCTGCGCTGCCTGAGGCACCTGGGCACGCGCGGGCAGTACGAAAGACAGCAGCGCGCACGCCAGCACCAGGCCCACGGCGGCGGCCAAATCCTTGAGCGCCTGCCGCATCACAGCCCCATGGCCACGCCGATGACGACGCAGCCGACAACGACAGCACGGCGCAGCATCGCCGCCATGAACACCGGCTCGTAGCCGCTGACGACGCGATAGTCGGCCTCCCCCTCGGGCTCGGTCGTGCCGCGCCGCCAGTCCCGCTCAAGGTAGCTGTCGGGGCGGGCGTAGGGGAACAGCGCGCGGTCGAGCCAGTAGCCGATCACGGCCGCCAGCGCAATCAGCGTCAGCTTGTACAGCGCCACCGGCAACTGCACCGGAGACACCACGGCGATGCATGCCAGCAGCAGCACCGCGAGGACGAGGAACAGGCTGCTGCGCGGGGCGCGCAGCCACAGGGGGATGTGAGGTTTGATCTGCATGCACGGCAGGATGCCGCGCAGGTGCAAGATGGCGTGAGTAAAGCGTTTTAGTTATTGATGGGCGCAGCCAAACGCCACCATGGCCGCATGAAACCCATGCCCATCAATCGCCTTTCTTCGGCTTCTTCTTTCCCTTGGAAGCGCCGCCGCGCCGCGCAGGCTTTGCAGGCGTATTTAGACGCAAAAGTGCGTCTAGCTTCTCAGGAGGCAATGCAAGCATCTCTTGAGCAATCTCGCCTTCGGTCGCAAAACCTAGCCAAGATCGCATCGCTTCTTCCTTGCCTGGAGGCGCGTTCTGCAGCAGCGCGGCATTCAGGCTTACCGTAGCCGTTGCCTGTTGCAGCGTGCCGTCCATGCCCTCGCCGATCATGGATTCCATGTGGTCTACAAGCGCCCCCAGGATCGAAGCCGCACCAGCCTCACCTTCGGCCTGTAGCCCTTGCTGTTGAGACCGCAGCAACGCCAATGCATCCGGTCTCTTGCTGACCGGCAACGCGACGA
Source organism: Acidovorax sp. YS12 (assembly GCA_021496925.1). Taxonomy (NCBI): domain Bacteria; kingdom Pseudomonadati; phylum Pseudomonadota; class Betaproteobacteria; order Burkholderiales; family Comamonadaceae; genus Acidovorax; species Acidovorax sp. YS12. The sequence goes on along the minus strand of CP053915.1, from coordinate 407,638 downwards.
ACAGCGTGTCGATGGCTTGCCCCTGCGCTTCCACCGTGGCCTCCAGCGCTGCCATGTTCGCCTTGATCTCGATAAGCTCGCGCAGGATGTACGCCAGTACATTGGCAGGGAGATTGCCGTCTTCGCTCATATCTATCAGGCCTCGGGATCAACTTGGATGAGGGTCTGCCGTGCAATCACACGCAGGGTGCTTGTGCGCAGGCTGCCGCAAAAAAACCAGTCCAGCCGCAATCGAGAGCAGCGAACCCGGCTGTATGCCACACGCGCTGGGTTCATCGTCAAAATGATGCCCATTGATGCACACCTGCGTGTAGCGTTCCAATTTCTTCGGCGAATCCGGGTGGATAAGCGAGCGCACTTGAGCATCGCGGAATATGCGGTGGGCCACCCGCGAAAGCCGGTGTGCGAGCAGTTCGACAGGATCTTCGCCTTCATAGGCATCGTCACTGCCGCCCTCGTCATCGGGCCGCCAGCCTTGCGAACGCAGATAGTCTTCTCCACTAGGCCAGCGTGCCCCTGGAGTCCACGCTTTGACAAGCGCGCGATGCAGCTTATCGAAACCATCATGCCGATGCAGCACGAACGCAGCGCGCAGTGCCTGCCGGGTTGCATCATCAGGTAGCTCCAATTCCCGCGCTACCCAATCAAATGCTGGGCCTGATGTGCTGTTGAGGTCTGGCTCATAAAACTGATTTCCCATCATCGCTCCTAATTGTTCGCACAGGTGGGATTCGTCGTGGCCCATGGTCACCGCCTCACTGAATGTCGATGGAGAGTGGGCGCCACGAGCGTTGATCGGACGTATTGCCGCCAACGTACTGCACCTTGCAGTGCCAATTGGAGCGGAGCATTGCTCCAAGGCCGTTTTGCGAATCCACATGCGATTTGACAACCCAGGTGTCATTTCCCATATCCCAGGACGTGTACTCCATAAATGGAAAGTCCGCTGTAGCGGGCGACCGCAAGCGCTCCCTCACAAAGTTCTTGCACTGCACATATGCAGATGCGTCATTGATTTTTTTCTTCGGGGTCGTCTCTTCGCTCATGACCCACATCCCCAGGCTGGACACCAGCACAATGATGATGAGTCCCGGTACGGTCTTGATGGTCGTGGGGCCTTTGGTGACTTTTTCAGGAGTGGTGCTGGATACCGGGTCTGGTGTTGATGCCGCTTCGATTGTCGGCCCCGCCTTCTGCGCTCTGGCTGCAGCCGCTTTGGCTGCCATCGCCGCCTCCACGCGGCTATAAATCGCCCCGCAATCCGGGCAGGCATCGAACTCGGCGCCTGCTGCATCCGGGTTGGCGTGGCCGCATTTCAGGCAATGCTTGAGCATAGTCCCCTCTCTGAATCAGTCGTCATTGGCCGCCTCAGGCGGCCTTCGATTTGCGCGCAGCAGTGGTCGGTTTCGCTGCCGCAAAGGCTGCAGCTTCGATGATCTTCTTGCCGGATTCGTCCGAGTGGTCGTAGTGATCCAGCAGCGCCGCCTTGCGCGGTGACAAGGTGACCTGGGGTGCGGCGGGCTGAGTGCGCTGGCCTGTCACCACATACAACACATCCAGACCATGAGCCGCCCAAGTGGCAAGGACGGTTGCGTTTGGCGCTGCTGCCCCACTTTCCCAGTTGAAAAGCGTCTTGCGCGTAGCTGTAGCCAGGGCGGCGAAATCCGACTGATTGAAGCCAAGCCGTTCGCGTTCTTCTTTGATGCGCTCGCCCATGTGCATAAAAAATTTCCCAAACACTCGTTGTAATTGGGTAATTTTTTACCCATAATCCACTCAACACGGCAAGAACTGCCGACACCTAAACAAGTTGAGTGAAAGGGTAGCAGATGCATCCAGAGGAAATCAAAGCGGCGCTGCGCATCAAGGGCATCACGCTCACGGCGCTGGCGCAAGAGCTGGGACTGTCGCGGTCGATGGTCACGCACGTCATCCACGGTCACGCCCGTTCGGAGCGCGTGGAGCAGCGTGTGGCCCAGGCCATCGGCAAGCCCGCGACGGCCCTGTGGGCTGCGCCCAAGCGCCTGCGTCGCGTAGCGCAAGGAGCGGCAGCATGAGCGCCGCCACCATCGCCGCCGCCCTGGCCTGGTACGAGGCCAACATCGCGGATTGCCCGCGCAGCCCTGAATGGAAGGCGGGTGCCCGCGCCGGTTGCTGGAAGGCCCATGGCCTGGTGCCTAGCCCCAATCCCTACCCCAGCGGCACGTGCCAGGACGATGCGCGCCGCGCCGGGGCCGTCTACGGCTACGAACAGGCCCGGCACGATCTGGCGGCAGGGGTGCGTGTATGACCCGCGCGACCAACACCACCAGCGCCGCCCCCACACTGCGCTCGCTGCTGCCCTCATGGCGTCTATTCGTCGCCATCTTTGCTGGCGGGCTGTGCGCCGGGGCAATCAACGGGCTGGCACTGCACTCACTTGGCCAAAAGCCACGACAGCCAAGCACCCAGCAATGCGCCGGCAATACCCATGATGCCGCCTACCGCGCCGCTGATGATGGCCGCCTTGTTCGCTTGGCGGGCAGCGGCCTGGGCCTGGCGCTCCAGCAGGCGCAGCTTCCACTGCTGCTCGGCCAGCAGCCACTGGGGGCTGTCGCTGGGGTGCTCGCTTTGCCATGCAGCCAGCTCGGCATCGCTGTAGCGCCGCAGTGCATCGGCATCGAGCCGCGCAAAGTCTCCCCACTGCTGGGCCTTCATGAAGTCACGGCCAAACCGCTCTATGCCATCCATTGCTGCCACGCCTCCTTGGCGCGGCACTGTAGCAGCCGCTCTGGCCAAGGGGCCGCAGCATGAGCACCCGCACCACCAGCTACACCAACGCCGCCCAGCAGCGCATCTTGCAGCTCATCGACCTGCTGGCCGGGCACGAGCTGCAGGGCCTGACCCCGACCGAAATCGGCCGTGCATTGGGCAGTGCCGCGCCGCAGGTGACGCGCGACCTCGACAACCTGCGCACCGCAGGCTGGGCCGAGCTGCACCCAGCGGGCAAAACCTGGCGCCTCGCGCCCCACGCCATCCAAATCAGCCTGCGCTACGCCGCCGGACTGCAAATGGGCGCCCAGCACCTGCAAGGCACCCAGCGCCGCTACGGCACCCCGCCAGGCATGGCCCCCGACCACTACTAAACCCATAGCTGCCCGCGCTTGCTGCGCGTGCCCTACAGCCCCAAAACACTGCAAAGAACGCCATGAAAGACCACACCGACCACGCCACCCAAGACATTCTGGATGCCACAGAAAAACGCGGGCGCAAACCCCTGGCTGCCGCCACCCCCCGCGAAACGCAAGCTATTGAAGCCGCCCTCACCAGCGCCAACCAGGCCGTGGCCCTGCTCGATGAACGCGCCAGCCGCGTGCGCGCCGTCGCCCTGCAAATGGGCTACCAACTGCCCGGCGATGGCGTAGATGCCGACCTCATCCAGCGCGACATTGCCGCCAACATGCGCCGCAGCGTCGAGGCTTGCCTGGAAGTGGGGCGCGGGCTGGCCGTACTCAAAGAAGCCTGCGAGCACGGGGAGTTCATTGCTCGCTTGGGTGTCTTGGGTATGGATCGGCACGTCGCAGCGCGATTCGCGCTTGCTGCTGCAAAGTTCTCAAATGTGCCGCCAGCGGCACATTTGACCAAAGCCATAGGCACCCAATCCAAACTGTTCGAGCTGCTGGTGCTTGACGCCGATGAGGTGCAAGAGCTGGCCGCAGGTGGCGAAGTGCGCGGCCTGGATACCGACGACATCGCGGGTATGACGCGCAACGAACTGCGCGCCGCGCTCAAAGCCTCGCGTGAGCAGCTCAGCGCAAAAGACCGCGTGCTGGCCGACAACGCCGCCAAGATCAACGAACAGGCCCAGGCCCTGGAGCTAGCGCGCAGCGAGAAATTCACCCCCGCGCCTGGCAGCGTGGCGCGCACCAAGGCCGAGGCGGTGCTGCTCAAAGAGGTGTTCACGCAAAGCCTGCGCGTTAATGGCCGCATGCGCGCCCTGTTCGCTGCGGTGAATGGCGCCCTGAGCGACAGCGGCGGCAATGCGCCCGAGGCCATCCAGCAGGCTGCGCGCGCCGCCGTGCAGTACCTGGCGCAGCAGTTCGCCGACATCGCGCGCGAATTCGACATCGCCATCGACCTGGACGAGCGCATCGAGCCGCCCTGGACCGCCGAGGACGAAGCCGCGCTGGTAGCGCTTGCCGCCAAGAACGCTGCTGAGGACGAGGCCGCGCACCGGCCCACCCACTAATGCCCGCCGCCCCTGGAACACCATGGAGACGCTACGCATGGAAACCCTGATCGCCGCCGCGCATGAATGCGCTGCCGCCGCGCATGGCGAGAGCGGCGCCATCATCAACCGCGCCGCCCGCGTACTCAACCTGTCGCCCGGGCGCACCCACGCCCTGGTGGCCAAGGCGGCGCGCGACCTGGGCCTGGCCGCGCCGCGCAAGAAGCGCGCCGACGCGGGCGAAAGCGCCATCCCGAGTGCCGACTTGGACGCCATCGCTGGCGCGCGCTGGAAGGACATGCGCAACGGCAAGCGCATGATTCCGCTGGAGGAAACCATCAACATGCTCTACCAGGCGGGCACCATCAGCGCCCGCCTGTCCGCCAGCCACGTCGCCCGGCTGCTGCGCCAACATGGGCTGGACCTGGACAGCCTCACAACGCCCTCGGCCCACGTGCGCATGCGCACCGAACACGTCAATGCCGTGCTGGCGGCCGATGCATCGGTGTGCGTGCTCTACCGCGCTCCCAGCGGTGAACTGCGCTTGATTGTCGAAGGCGGCGTTCACTACAAAAACAAGCCGCACAACCTGGTGCCCGTGCTCGACAAGCTGCTCACCCGCTTCGTGGCGGTGGAGCACGCCAGCGGCTGCATCGCCGTGCGCTTCTACGTGGGCGGCGAAACCACCGCCAACTTGCTGGACTTCCTGATGTGGGTTATGACCCAGCGCCACGATGCAAAGGGCGTGCCCGCGCCCTTCCACGGCGTGCCGTACATGCTCTACAGCGACCAGGGCGGCATGTTCAAGAGCGGCCCCGTGCGCAGCTTTTGCAGCGCCATGGGCATTCGCCAGCAGTGGCATGCCCCCGGTAACAGCCGCGCCACGGGCAGCGTCGAGGTCGCGCAGAACATCGTCGAGCGCGGGCTGGAGAGCCGCCTGCGCTACATCGACCGCGCCAGCCTGAGCGTGCCCATCCTCAACGCCCTGGCCGAGACCTGGATGCATGCCTACAACGGCACCCGCAAGCACGGCCGCCACGGCATGACGCGCTACGCCCTCTGGAGCACCATCGCCAGCGAACACCTGCGCCTGGCCCCGCCCATGGAAATCATGCGCGAGCTGCCCAGCAGCCTGAGCGAAGCCCGCACCGTCAGCGCCGACATGCAGGTCAGCTACCAAGGCACGCCCTACAGCGTGCGCTACGTGCCCGGTGTGAGCCCGCGCGACAAGGTACTTGTGTGCGTCAACCCGCTGGCCGCGCCCGCCGTGCGCGTGGGCGTCACCGACCGCGACACCGGCGAAATCATTTGGCACGACGTGCGCCCCGTGCAAGAGGGCTTTGCGGGCTACGACACCAGCGCACCCGTGCTGGGCAAGGACGAATACAAGGCCATGCCCGCCACGCCCGCCGACGAGCGCCGCGCGCGCATCCGTGCCCAGGCGTATGCCCAGGGCGGCACGCCCGCCACCGCCACCCAGGCCCAGGCTGCAGAAAAGGCAGGCGCCACGCCCTACCAGGGCCAGTTCGACCCCTTCGCCGACCTCAAGGCCAAGGCCGCCAGCCTGCCGCACTTCCTGCAGCGCCCCGGCACGCCGCATGAGGTGGCCGCCACCAGCGTGGAGCCCGAGCGCATGTCCATTGCCGCCGCCTGCCAGCTCATGCGCCAGGAGCTGGGTGGCGACTACGACACCGGCACCTATGCATGGCTGTCGGAGCGCTACAGCGAGGGCGTGCCCCGGGACGTTGTGCAGCGCCTGATTGATGCCCGCCGCCAGGCGCTGCAGGCCAGCGCCGCACCCAGCGGCCAGCCCGTGGGCCTGCGGGTCGTCGGGAGTGACCTGTGATGCCCGCCGCCGCCTCGGCCTCGGCCGCCATCCCCTGCATGCCGCCCCTGGCCCCGGTGCTGCAGCAGCACGAGATCACCCAAGCCGAGTTCGCGCGCGGCATGGGCCTGTCCACCGCCGCAGCCTGCCGCCTGGTCAAGCACGGCCTGCTGCCCGCGCGCCGCCCCGGCGACGTGCGCCGCCGCGCCCTGGACTGGCTCAAGGCACGCGGCGTGCCTGCCCAGGCCCTGAAACAAGTTGACCCCGCCGAGTTGCACCCCGGCGAGGTCGCCCTTGAAGCCCAGCAACCAACCGAAACCCCAAAGGAGGAACCGATGTTAATCCCTGAGCCCATCCTGATCCCGCCCGCAGTGGAGCAGTTCAAGCTGCACCTGCGAAACCCTTTCCATGGCGAAGTCCTGCAGGACGCCGATATGTTCACCAGCGGCGAGATTGGCTACATCCATCAGGCCGCCTGGCAGGCCGCCATCGGCGGCGGCGTTGTGGCCGTGGTCGGCCAAAGCGGCGCGGGCAAGACCACCATGCTTGACGCCATGCGCGAGAAGATCGTGCGCGAGCACCTTCCCGTGGTGTGCATCCGCCCCAGCGTGGCCGCCATGGAAGACAGCGAGAGCCGGGGTACGCCCCTGCGCACGGCCGATCTGTACATCGCCATCGCCTACGCCCTGGACAAGAAGGCCCGCGTGCCGCAGAACGCGCAGCGCCGCAGCCAGTTCGTGCGCGAGCTGCTGGAGGAAAGCACGAAGCAGGAGCGCCGCCACCTGCTCATCATCGAAGAAGCGCACGCCACCCCCACCACCACGCTGAACCAGCTCAAGCGCCTGAACGAAGAAATGCGCCTGGGCCGCCGCTACATGCTGGGCGTGCTGCTCATGGGCCACCCCGAGCTTGAGAAGAAGCTGACCCGCCATGACGTGCGCGAGAGCATGCAGCGCACCAGCATCGTGCGGCTCAATCCCCTGGGCGCGCACCTGGGCGCTTACCTGCAGCACCGCGCCAAGGCGGCAGGCCGGGCGCTGGAGGAGTTCATCACGCCCGAGGGCATCGACGAGCTGCGCACGCGCCTGACGGTGCAGCGCGGGCAGAACACCGCCCCGCTGTCCATGCTGTACCCGCTCAACGTCAACAACTGGATGACGCTGTGCCTGAACACCGCCGCCTCCCTCGGTGCCCCGCGCATCGACCGCGACGTGGTGCGCGTGGCGCAGCCGGATGTCATGCCGCAGGGGGTGTAGGCCATGTTCATCTTCCGCATCCGTATCACCATGCAGGACGGAAGTTGGGGCCGCTGCACCGGCCTTTTCGCCACGGCCTGCGCGGCGGTGCGCACGGTCTTGTCCCACTTCCCCGACGCGGCCAGCGTGTCCGCCATCTGCCAGCGGGGTGGCGCATGAAAACCCCTCGCCACCATTTCGCACCCGGCACGCTGCAGCAGATGCCCACGCGCGCCCAGCGCCTGCGCGTGACGCTGGCCGTCGCCCTCTGGTTCGCCGCCATCGCCCTGGGCGTTGTCGCGGCCATCGTGTGGGGGGGCGCGCTTTGAAAACCATCTCCTGCCCCTCCTGCGGCGCCGAGTTCGATCTTGGCGTCGCCCTGGCCTGCGAGGAAGAACGCCAGGCGTTCGCGCGCCTGGCTGCCGTGAGCATCCCGCTGGGCGCGCGCGTGCTGCACTACGTGACCTTGTTCCAGCCGCCCAAGCAGCGCCTGACCAGCGCCAAGAAGCTCAAGCTGCTGCAGCAGCTCCTGCCCGACATGGAGCGCAAGGCCATCACGCACAAGGGCCGGGACTGGCCCGCGCCGCTGGACGCCTGGGCACAGGCCATCGACCAGATGCTCGCCGCGCGCGACGCGCAGCGCCTGGAGCTGCCCATGAAAGGCCACGGCTACCTCTACGCCGTCCTGGCAGGCATGGCCGACAAGCACGAAGCCGCCCAGGAAGCAAAGCGCGAGGAAGACGCCCGCCTGCGCCCGCGCCGCGACACCGTGCAGGTGCGTGGCCAGGCGCTTGAGATCGGCGCCGCGCTGGACGTTGTGTACGGCGGCAAAGACCCGGCCCTGGCCGCCATCGAACAGAGCGAACTCAACGCCGCACCCATCCCCGCGCACCTGCGCGAGCGCATGCAGCAAATCAAGAAAGGCCAGCCATGACCCCGAAAGAAAAGAGTGCCGCCGCCATGACCTTGGCCGAGCGGTTGACCGAAATCGCCGCCGCCCAGCCGTCGCACGGCATCGCGCTGGACGGGCTGCTGCTCGCCTACGCGGCCATCGCCATCGCACACCCGTGCTGCACGGCCAAAGCCGCGCACGCCCTGCGCGATGCCGCCGAAACCATCGCCCCCCACACCGCCGCCCAGGGCGCGGCACACGTTCACTGAAAGGAGCCACCACCATGGCAACACTTCAAGAAATCCAGCAACGCGCCACCGCACTGAGCGAGTGCCGCGACATCCTGTCCACCCTGTTCCTCACGCTGCAAAGCGGCCTGGATACCGTCAAGAACGGCGCCATGCCCGAGATCAAGCGCGTGGCGCGCAAGGTCGCCAAGGAACACAACGAGCTCTTGGCACTCATCAAGGCCAACCCTGAGCTGTTCCAGAAGCCCCGCACCCAGGTTGTCGAGGGCATCAAGTTCGGCATGCAGGTGTCGCAAGGCTCGCTGACGTGGGCCGACGACGACAAGGTGTGCGAGCGCATCTTCGCTCTCGCCAGTGCGGGCGAGATCCCGGGCGAGCAGGTGGATTTGCTCGTGGCGATCACCAAGAAGCCCGTGGCCTCCGCCCTGCGCCAGCTCTCGCCCGAGCTGCGCCGCCGCCTTGGCGTGCGCCTGGAGGGTGACGGCGACCAACCGCTTATCAAGAGCGTGGACAGCCAGATCGAGAAGGCCGTCACGTCCGTCATCAACGCGGCCATCAAAGAGGCCCAGGCCGAGGGGGCATGACCATGGGCAGCATTCAATCCACAAAGGCCGCCATCGGCTACAAGACGGCGGGCCAGCGGCCCACCTGCGGCAACTGCAAGCACGTCACCGAGGTCTTCGCCGACCGCGCGCCGCCCTACGACAAGCTGGGCTGGGAGTGCCGCCGCTACGGCTTCGCCACCACGGTGCAGGCCATCTGCGACCAGCACCAGCCCAAGGTGCCGAAGAAAGGCGGTGCAGCATGAACCCGTTCAAGGCCGCCGTGCATAACGGCGTGCAGACCTATTACGGCACGGCCGATGATCGCGTTCGATCCATTGAGCGTTTCGACCGCGCGCAGTGCGAGGCTGCGCTCAAGCTGCCCGGCCTGCAGAAGACCGTCGAGCAGGCGGCGCGGCGGCGCCTGCGCTACTTCGACAAGGTCGCCACCGTCCTGCACTTCGAGGATCACGGCCAGGACTTCCTGCGCTGGGAGCTGGACGCCAAGGGCCTTGTGATTGGCTGCGAGCCGTTTCAGGGGTTCGTCTGGAAGGGTAAGCGCGTGATTGGTCATGAGGGCCTGCGCCCTGGTGACATCGTGCACTACCACTCCAGTGGCGAGTCCACCTCGGGCGGCGGCATTCGCTATCCCCTGCAGGATGTGGTGCGGATGAAGGGCGGTGCAGCATGAGCAAAGCACACGACGACTTCGCGGCAGCGTTTGACCGCCTCCTCGACCAAGTCGGCATTGCCGACGCCATGTCGATCGCCACAACTATCTTTGTTTCCCTGGTTGTCGGGTACATCGCCCACAAGGGCGAAGACACCAACAAGGAAATCAAGATCGACGGCGGAGAGCAGCGCGACATCACGATTCACGCCCCCAAGGGGGCGCATGAAAGGCGGTGTGACACGAGCCCAGTGAAATGGCGTGCCCATTGCCCCAATTGCGGCCAGGTCGAAATCATCCAGAAGACCCAGCCCAAGAGCTGCAAGACCGTCATCCGAGTGGGCATCGCCAGCACGCGCCGTTGCGGCATGCCGCTGGGGCAGCAGCGAAAGGTGGTTGCATGACCCGCGTCCTCTCCGCATTTGAATCCGTGCGCCCCAAGGGCACGGCCGCCATCGGTGCCGCGCCGCAACCGCAGTCGTGGCGTGATCGCGGCAAAGCGCCGCCCAAGCTGCCCGGCACCCCGTCCCTGTCTCCTACCGGCCCGCTGGTCATGGACCGCACCGGCAAGCGCATCGTGCCGCTGCAGCCGCGCATCAGCAGCGCGGCGATTGAAACCAGCGTGGCTTACCGCGCGTCCGTGGATCGCCGCCAGGCCATAGCGAAAGCGAGTATTTGATGTTCAAGACCTTGATCGTTTACAGCATCGTTTCGCCCTGGCCCGTGGGCCTGGGCGAAGTCGAGGCCGCGCTGCAAAAGGCGCTGTTCCTGGAATGCGGCGCCACGCAGGAGAAGTCCAGCGGCTTCGTGCCGCCGCGGGGCGAAGAACACGGCCTGCTGGCCGAGGGCGTGGGCGGGCACTGGGTGCTGCGCTACATGACCGAGGCCAAGGTGCTGCCCGCCGCCGTCCTGGCGCGCAAGGTGCAGGAAAAAGCCGCGCGCATCGAACAGGAAACCGGCCGCAAGCCCGGCAAGAAGGAAAGCCGCGAACTCAAGGACGAGGCCCGGCTCGACCTGCTGCCCATGGCCTTCACCAAGCAGGCCGCCATGTGGGTGTGGATCGACCCGCAGGCCCGCACGCTGGCGCTCGACACCAGCAGCCAGGCCCGCGCCGATGAGGTGGTAAGCCTGCTGGTGGAGCTGCTGCCCGGCCTTGCCCTGGCGCTGCTGCATACGCAGACCGCGCCCCAGGCCGCCATGGCGTACTGGCTCAGGACGCAGGAGCCGCCCCCGGGTTTCAGCATCGACCGCGAGTGCGAGCTGAAAACCACCGACGAAGCCAAGGCCGGTGTGCGCTACACGCGCCACCCGCTGGACATCGGCGAGGTGCGCGCGCATATCGAGGCGGGCAAGCTGCCCACCACGCTGGCCCTGACCTGGGACGACCGCGTGTCCTTCGTGCTGACCGAGGGGCTGCAGCTCAAGGGCATCAGCTTCCTCGACGCGGTGTTCGACGGCCGCTCGCCCGACGACCAGGGCTTTGATGCCGATGCGGCCATCGCCACGGGCGAGCTGTCGAAGCTGATCCATGACCTGGTGGCGGCCCTGGGCGGCGATGGCCGCGCCGCCAAGGCCGCTTGATACGGACAGGAGCCCCGGAAATGCCTTCCAAAACGTTCCAAACCGCAAACCCAGGGGGTTGCACCTCCTGCGGCGCAGGGCCGCTTAAAACGGCTCTGCCTTTTCGCGTGCTCGCGCTGTCGGTCGCGGGTGCATTTTTCGGCGTGCTGGGCGCGCTGCTGCTCGCCATGCCCGCGCTGCCCGGCTGGGGCTTCGGTGCCTTCGCAGTCAGCAATGTGGCCTGGCTCACGGCCAGCGCCTGGCAACGCCAGTGGCCGCTGCATGCCCAGCAGTGGGTGTTCCTTGTTTGCAGCCTGCTCGGGTTGTGGAACTGGTGGCTCGGGCCGCTGCTGCTGGGGTAGATCAATGGCAAACCACATTGCAGCCATCCACACGCTCAAGTCCAAGCTCGGCTTGAGCGACGACGACTACCGCGCGCTGCTGGTCAACCTCACGGGCAAGAACAGCAGCAAGGCCCTGGGCGCGAAAGAGCAGGCCCGCGTGCGTGACCACATGCAGGCCCTGGGCGAGCGCCTGGGCGTGCTGGTGCCCACGCGGCGGCGCACCTTTGCGCAAACCCGGGCCGCAGCGAGCCCGCGCGAGCGCAAGGTGTGGGCGTTGTGGAACCAGCTCCACCGCGACGGCGTGATCCAGAACCACAGCGCGCCCGCGCTCAATGCATGGGTCAAGCGGCAGGTGGGCGTCGATGCCCTGCGCTTTTGCAACACCGCGCAGCTCGACTCCTGCATTGAGGGCCTCAAGGTCATGCACGCGCGCGGGAGTGCCGCATGACGATGCCAGCACGCCGCTTGACCGAGGCCGAGGCCGCCGTGCTCGCACAGCACTTGCCCGCAGGGCTGACCGACGAAGTGCGCGACGTTGCCTGGTGCCTTTTTGAATCCATCGCGCTCATGGATTCGCGCGCCGGTACGGCCCATCCAGACCCTGCCTGGCTGCGTGTGCTGCACGCCATGGCGCGCATAGCCACCGTGCAAGTGCTGCACCTTTGCGCCGAAAAAGGCGGCAAAACCATCTACCTGGCCAAGGGCGTGGCCGCGTACCTTTCGGCGCGCGACCTGCAGATGTGCAGCGAGTTCCGGGGCGACAACTACCATGTGCTGGCTCGCCGGTACGGGCTGACCGAGATGCGCGTGCGCCAGATCGTGAACGACTGGCACGAAGAGCAAATCCGCACGCGACAGGGCCGCCTGCCCGGCATTGACGACTGAGCCCCCACGCTGGCGTGCAATGCGCCAGCGTTTTCTAAAGCGTTTTAGTTCACCTCAAACGCCCCCCGCCGCGACCATCGCGGCATGCCTTCCACCAACACCCTCCGTAGCGCTGTAGCTGTCGCCGCCTGCACCTTCGCCGTGCAGGCGGCGGGCGCTGCCGATGGCCTGATGCGCCGGGTGCAGTTCTTTCCAGCAGGTGAGTTCCGCAGCGGCGACACGCGGCCCGAAGAAGTGCCTGCGTGGCGCATCGACGCCGCAAGCGCCGCGCTGGTGATGGAGCGCTTCAACGCCCGCCGCAAGCCCCTCGTAGTCGATTACGAGCACCAGACCCTCAATAAAGAAAAGAACGGCCAGCCCGCGCCCGCTGCGGGCTGGCCCAAGTCCCTGGAGTGGGTCGAGGGCGAGGGCCTGTTTGGCCTGGTCGAAATGACCTCCCGCGCCGCCGCCGCCATCGACGGCAAGGAATACCTCTATTTCAGCCCGGTTTTCGCGTACTCCAAGACGGACGGCACGGTGCTGGAAATCCTCATGGGCGCGCTCACCAACGATCCCGGCATCCAGGGGATGCAGCCGGTATCTCTGATGGCCGCCGCCACGGCCGCTTTCCTCCCCTCACTTCAACAGGAGCCATCCGTGAATCCTCTGCTCAAGGCCTTGCTGGCCGCCCTCGGCCTGCCCGAGACAACCACCGAAGACGGCGCCATTGCCGCGCTGACGGCCATCGGCCCGCTGCAGTCCCTGCAGTCGCGTGCGGCCGTGGCCACGGCCGCCTGCACCGCGCTGCAGCTTTCCGCCGACGCCTCCGCCGATGCGGTCACTGCGGCCTGTACCAGCCTGCGCACGTCCGGCGCGCCCGACCCCGCGCAGTTCGTTCCTGTGGCGGTGGTCGAGGAACTCAAAGCCAGCGTGGCCGCGCTCTCGGCGGTCAGCCTTGCCCGCCAGGTGGACGACCTAGTCAAGCCCGCGCTGGCCGATGGCCGTTTGCTGGCCGCCCAAGAAACCTGGGCGCGCGACCTGGGCAAGTCGAACGTCGCCGCACTCACTGCCTACCTGCAGACGGCCCAACCCATCGCCGCGCTCACAGGCACGCAAACCGGGGGCCGCCCGCCCGAGGACGCGGCCAAGGGTGACGCGCAGCTCACGGCCTCCGAGCTGGCCGTGTGCACGGCCATGGGCCTGACGCCGGAGCAATACAAGGCCGGTGCCGTGAGCACCACCACCGCTTAACTACGAGAGCCCCTCAACATGACTGCACTCACGCAAGACCGCGCAACCCTGCGCCGCCCCGGCGAACAGATCGAACCGCCTGTGGGCGCCAATGCCCGCATCTACGCGGGCGCCCTGGTCGCCATCAACGCCGCAGGCTTTGCCGTTCCGGGCGCCACGGGCGCGGGCCTCAAGGGCGCGGGCGTGGCCGAGCGCCGCGCCGACAACACGGGAGGCACCGATGGCGCCATGCGTGTGCGCCTGTCCAAGACGCCCCACCAGTTCGGCAACTCGGCCGCCGCCGACGCCATCACGCTCGCCGACCTCGGCGCCGATTGCTATTTGGTGGACGACCAGACCGTCGCAAAGACCAACGGCGGCGGCACCCGTGGCCGCGCTGGCCGGGTGTACGACGTGGACGCGGATGGCGTCTGGGTCGATTTCCGCTAACCCACCCAACGCCACAGGAGCACCCCGACATGATCATCAATCACGCCAACCTCGCCATCATCAACCAGGCCTACAACGGCGCGTTTCGCGCGGGCCTGTCCACAGCCACGCCCATGTGGCAGCAGCTCGCCACGCTGGTGCCCAGCGCTGCGGCCGAGGAAACCTATGCCTGGCTGGGAAATTTCACGCGCTTCCGCGAGTGGCTCGGCGAGCGCCAGTACCAGAGCCTGATGCTGCACGGCTACAGCATCAAGAACCGCACTTTCGAGAACACGGTGGAGGTGCTCCGCGACCACATCGAGGATGACAAGTACGGCATGTTCTCGCCCGTCGTGCAGCAGCTTGGACAAGACGCCGCCACGCACCCCGACGAAATGGTGTTCGATGTCGTCAACAACGCTTTCACCACGCGCTGCTATGACGGCCAGTACTTCTTCGACACCGACCACCCCGTGGGGCCACCGGGCCGCCAGGTGAGCGTGAGCAACTTCCAGGGCGGCAGCGGCAAGACCTGGATGCTGCTGGACACCACGCGCATCCTGAAGCCGTTCATCTACCAGAAGCGCCGCGATTACGCCTTCACAGCGAAGACCAGCCTCACCGACGACGCCGTGTTCAACCGCAACATGTTCGTCTGGGGCGCTGATGGCCGGGGCAATGCTGGCCTGGGCCTGTGGCAGATGGCGTTCGCGTCCAAGGAGCCGCTCGACGTTGGCTCCTACTCGGATGCCCGCGCCCAGCACCAGTCGTTCCATGACGACAGCGGCAAGCCGCTCGTGATCCGCAGCGCCGAGCTGTGGGTGCCGCCTTCCATGGAGCAAGCCGCGCTGGAAGTCGTCACGGCCGAGCGCCTGGCCAACGGCGCATCCAACGTCATGCGCAACCTGTCCAAGGTGGTCGTGTGCCCTTGGATGAAGGACTGACACGCCTACCACCCTCAATCCCAAGGAGCATCCCCATGGCAACCGCCAAAGATACCCGCGCCAAGGTGCGCACCTCGGCCCCCGCCCCCAAGGCCAAGCCCCAAAACGACAAGCCGCTTGTCCTGGTCGTCACGCCCAAGGTCGAAGGCTTTCGCCGCGCAGGCTTCGCGTTCTCCGGCGAGGCGCGCCTCCCGCTCGCTGATCTGAGCGACAGGCAGTACGAGCAGCTCACCCGGGAGCCGATGCTCGTGACCTACCTGGCCGAAGCGGCGGCGGCCGAGGGCGAGGACGAAGCCAGCGCCTGAGCAAAGAGCTTTACATGCCGTACATCACGCACGAACAACTGGCCGACAGCCCCGGCGCGCTGGAGCTGTCGCAAGTGGCGACCGATGAGCACCGCTCGCCCGTGCGGGCCGAGCTGCTCAATGCGCTGCTTTGCGGGCAGGACACCAGCGCCTGGCCGCCCGATGACGTGGCCGCCGCCGAGCGCGTGGTGCAGCGCATCGACGCCGCCGTGGCGGATGCCACGGCGATGATTGATGGCTATCTCGCAAAGCGCGGCTACGTGCTGCCGCTCAACCCGGTGCCCGGCCTGGTCACGGCCTGGTGCCGCGCCATCGCGCGCTACATGCTGCACAAAGACCGCCGCGCGCTGGAGGCCACCGACCGCATTGCGCGCGGCTACACCGACGCCCAGCGCCTGCTGCAGCAGACAGCAGACGGCAAGTTCAGCCTGGGCGCCGAAGACGTGGTGGCGAACGACAAGCTGGACGCGCGCTTTGAGTGCGCCCCCAGCGTGTTCAGCCGCCGCGAGCTGGGAGCATTTCGGTGAACTTCGAGCCTTTTGATACTGGCCTGATCGCGCAGCGCCTGCGCGAGCAAGTGCCCGCGCTGCAATTTATCAGCGGCGCTGCGGACTACGCGGCGGTGAAAGAGCTGGCAGATTTCCGCACGCCCAGCGCCTATGTGGTGTTTGCGGAAGAGGTGAACACCGGCAAGTTCCCCGCTACACCTGGGGTGTGCTTCCAGAGCACATCGGCCGTATTCGGCGTGGTGCTGGCCCTTCGGAACTACAGAGAGCATTTCGGCGAACAGATGCACCAAGAGGCACGCCAGCTCGTGGGCGCCGTGCGCATGGCCCTCATCGGCCACAAACCCGCGTCGCATGGTGCATCCACCGTGGGATGGGTGTCCGGGGCTGTGCTGGACTACAACGCGAGCGTGCTGTTGTTCGGTGACAAGTACCAGCTCCACAACACATTGCACAGGGACTGACATGGCCGTGACCAATCTGCTGCCAGCGGGCAGCGATGCCGCTACAAGCTCCAACTTCGTGCTTGCAGGCGGCCAAACCATGACGCTTGCGGGCGCGGCCCGGGGCACCACGTACTGGCGCGCGACTATCGAACGCAGGATGAGCGACGGCGCCTGGGAGCCCGTGGGCTATCTGACGTGGGACGCCAGGATGACGACGCTGTACGGCGACGGCGAGTACCGCGTCAGCCGCCAGGCGGGCAGTGGGTGCATCGTGGATGGCGCCATCGCGTAGGGGGGCATATGTTGATCCCCCCCTTTTCTTTGGCTGTCGTCAGAGGTGGCAAATCGGTACGCGAGAAGCTGACGACATCGCGCACCTACTACGTGCGCACGGATGGCAGCGACTTCAATGACGGTCTGAGCGACTCCAGTGGCGGGGCCTTCCAGTCGCTCTCTCGGGCAGTTTCCGCCGCGACATCCCTCGACAGCAACGGCAACTTCATCCGGATTCTTGTCGGCGATGGCGACTACGGCGAACTCGTGCTGTATGAGCACATTGGCGGACAACCCATCACCATCATGGGCAACAAGGATCACCCGGAGCGCGTGCGTATCCATGGCGTGGGTGCCGCCGTGTTCGCATACAACGCGGGCGCCTGGTTGCTCGGCGGCATGACCGTGCAGGCCCAGAACGGGCCGGGCATCCTGTGCCATGGCACAACGACGGTAACGCTCATCGACAGCTTTGCTTTCGGCGAGGTCGGCGGGGCGCATATGTACGCGTTCGATGGCGCGAGCCTGCACATTGCTTGCCCATGGCGCATCACGGGGAACTGCATCGAGCACATGCATATCGAGCTGGCTGGGCGCATGAGCGCCTCATGGCAGACTTGCACGCTGGTGGACAACCCCTCGGTAGGGTGCTTCGTGCGCGCGCTGGATTGCGCGGTGCTGACTATCAAGGACGCCGTGTTTGAAGGCACGGCAACGGGCCAGCGATACGACATCCGCGCAAATGCCGTGGTGCGAACCAATGGCGCGGGCGCCGATTACCTTCCTGGTGATGCGGCAGGAGATGTTTCGTCGGGCGGGCAGTACGCTTAGGCGCGGCTGCATTTCCTAAAGCGTTTTGCTGAGCGCAAAACGCCAGGGCGGCGAACACTGAGGGCTCTTAAACAGGAGCCCTTTTTCATGTCCACAAAACCCGACTCGCAGCCGCCGCGCGTGCGCATCGAGCTGCTCAAGCCGCACCGCCACGCAGGGCGCGACTACAAGCCCGGCCATTTCCTGGCGCTGCCCGAAGGCAAGGCCGGATGGCTCGATTCCCTGGGTGTTGCGAAGGCTGCGCCTGCGCCCGCCGCCACCTCCACAACTCCCGCCGCCAAGAAGGAATAAGCCATGGCCGCACAAGCATCTACCAGCATCATCTGGAACGGCCAGGGCCCGGTGCACATTGGCACCTACGACCCGATCAACGGCCGCCCTGAAATGGGTTTCCTCACGAACCTGTATAGCGTGGGCTGCGGCAACCGCTCGCTTACCGCCACGCCCTCGCGCGAGACCAAAACGATTCCCGAGAGCTGCTCCGGCCAGCGTCTGGCCCTCAAGGAGATCGAGTCGGCAAAGAGCCTGCAAGTCGCCCTGACGATGGTGCAGTTCGACTCGCGCACGCTGGCCCAGGCGTTCTTCGGTGCGGCCGTGGAAATCCCTTCGGGTACCGTGACGGACGAGCAACTGGCGAAGCTGGAGCCGGGGGACTACTTCTTTTTGCGCTACCCGCGCAGCAAGAGCGTGACCATCAACGACAGCACCGCGGGCACGCCGCTGGTGTACATCGAAAACACGCACTACGAGCTGGCCGACGCGGCGCACAGCCGCTACCGCCTGCTGGCGCACCCCGCCGCGCACGTCGAGCCGTTGAAGGTGGACTACGAGTACGAAGGCTTCGTGAACATCGCTGCATTCAGCAAGACGAACGTCGAGCGCGGGATCGTCTTCTCCGGGGTCAACGGCGACGGCCAGAAGGTGCGCGTCATCATCCCGCGCATCAGCCTGGCCATGGACGGCGACTTCGGCTGGATCACCAGCGAAGAAAGCGAGCTGTCGCTCAAGGGTCAGGCGCTGTATGTGCCCGACCTGCAGGCCGATCCGCTGTTTGGCCCGTTCATGCGTATCGACGCGATGGTCTGACCCTGGCCGGGGGGCAATAAAAAACCGCGCCGGGCGTTTGCCTGGGCGCGGTTTTTTTCTTGCGCAAGGGCTAGCTGAATGCCTTGCGCACCATGGTGAAGAAAAGCCCAAGTGCGAGGGCAATGGGGGTGCCGATGAAGATAACCGCCAATGGCACGCCCACTGCAATGCTGACGATGGTTTGCATGGGGATGCCATTCAGCAATGCAACCAACACACCCAGCACGGGCAGCAGCACAACAGCATGCAGCCCCAGGCTTTGCCAACGTGTCAGCGGCGGATGTTTTGGAGATTGATTCATGTCGGGTCAAGAAATGAAGGCCAAGCTGGTGCTGGAAACCAGCGCCAAGGGCGGTGACGAAATCATAAGCCTGCGCGAAGAGTTGGACAAACTCAAGGACGGCGCAGACCAGGCCGGGCCGGAACTGGCGGAGCTGGCGGCGGAGATCAACAAGCTCGGCGCCCAGCAAGCGGCCATTGAGGGCTTCGAGCGTCTCAAGGCCGCAACGACCGAAGCGGCGGCCCGCACCCAGCAACTGCAGAAGGCCACGCGCGATGCAGCGCTTGCGCTCAAGGACAAGCAGGCGGCACTGGCCGCAGCCGCTGCGGCCGAGCAGCAGGCCAGTGCCACGCTGGCCCAGGCCCGCGCGCAGCAAAGCGCCATGGGCGAGGCCATCAAGCAACTGGGGGCCGAGCTCAAGACCATGGCGAAGGCCGCCACGGAATCCGGCGATGCCTCGGCCGTAATGGCAGAGCGGCTCAAGGACGGCGAGGCGCAGCTCGCCGTGCTCAAGGGCGAGTACAAGGCGGCAGCGGCAGGCGTCGCTGCATTGGCACAGGCCCAGCGCGACAACGCCAGCGCAGCCAAGGCCGCGCAGCGCGACGTGGGCGCGGCGCAAAAAGAATTCGACGGCCTACGGCAGTCGGCAGGGCAGGCAAAACAGGCGCTCGCAAGCCAAAGCCAGGAACTGCAGCGCTCGCGCGATGCGCTGGCAGGCATGGGCATTTCGGCCAAGGCCCTGGCCGATTCCCAGGTGGGGCTCAATCGTGGGCTGGATGCCTCGCGCGCCAACCTGGCCGCCCTCGCGCGTAAAGCGGAAGAAGCTGCATCGGTACTGGCAAACCGCGAACTGCTGGGCGTGCGCGCCCATGCGGACGTGCAAAAGGAGATCGACAAGACGCGCCAGGCCTACGAGCAGCTCAAGGCCAGCGGCAAGCTCACAAGCACCGAGCTGGCGCAGGCCGCCATGAAAGTGGAAGAGAGGATTCGGGAACTGCACCAGCAGACCAACGGCTGGAAGGAGTCCCTCGGCAAAGCCAAGATGGAGTTCGCCAGCATGGCCGCATCCGGGGCTGGGCTCGCGGTGGTGGCAAAGAAGGCCATTGACTTCGAAAGCGCCATGGCCGATGTGGCAAAGGTGGTCAACGGCACCGACGAGCAGATGGCGACCCTGAATGGTCGCATCAAGGAAATGACACGCACCATTCCCATGGCGGCCACTGAACTGGCGGCTATGGCGGCAGCGGGCGGGCAATTGGGGATTCCGCTGGAGAAGCTGGAGCAGTTCGTTGAGCTGTCTGCCCAGATGGCCACGGCATTCAACATGAACGCTGAGCAGGCGGGCGAGGCCGTGGCAAAGCTGTCCAACGTGTTTAGCTTGCCGTTGGAGCAGGTTCGCAGTCTTGGTGATGCCATCAATGCCCTTGGCAATAACATGGCGTCCAAGGAAAAGGACATCATCGACGTGCTGACCCGCATCGGCGGCACATCCAAACAGTTCGGCCTATCGGCCGAACAGGCGGCGGCACTATCGGCGGCCATGTTGAGCCTTGGTGTCTCCTCGGAGGTGGCGGGCACAGGCATCAATGCCATCCTCTCGAAGCTGCAAACGGCCGGGGTTCAGGGGAAAGAGTTTCAGCTTGCGCTGGCCGAGGCGGGGGTGTCGGCCAAGCAGTTGGCAAAGGACATTCGAGACAACCCGCAAAAGGCTATCGAGAGCTTCCTGCAAACGCTCTCGAAACTCGACGGAAAGAAGCAGGCGGAGGTGCTTTCGCGCTTGTTCGGCCAAGAGTACCAGGACGATGTAGCGCGCCTTCTCGGCGGCCTGGATCAATATCAGAAAGCGCTGGGCCTAGTGGGCGACAAGGCCAAAACCGCCGGGGCGATGCAGCAGGAGTTTGAGACGCGGGTGAAAACCACTGGCGCGCAGCTCAAGCTGCTCAAGAACGCCGCTGATGAGGCGGGTATCAATCTGGGGACGGTGTTCCTGCCTGTCATCAACGCGGTGGCTAGTGGGCTCAAAACGGCCACGCTGTGGGTGGCGGATTTTGCAAAAGCGTTTCCGGCCATCTCGGGAGTAGCCGCATCGCTGGTCACGGCGGCTGCATCGGCAGGCGCGCTGGGTGTGGCGTTTGGTGCATTGCGCATGGCGGGTACGACGGCCATCGCAGGACTCTCGGCGCTGATGCCTGCGCTGACGGGGGGGCTGGTTGGTGCCGCGACTGCGGCGGGCGCACTCAAAACCGCTGTGGCGGGCCTGTCGGTGGCGCTGGGCAGCTTTGCCGTGGGGTGGGATATCGGTACGTACTTGCGCAATGAGTTCGTGGAGGTCGAGCGCGCGGGTATTGCCATGGCCGCTGGGCTGACCAAGGCTGCTGCAATGGCGCAGACCGCCTGGGAGATGATGAGGGCGCCTTTCACGGATGACACCGTTGCAGCCGCGCAAGAGCGCCTGCGCGCCAAGCTGGAGCAGATCGACGACGAATACGCCCAGCTATTCGCCTCTGCGGGTAAGGCCAAGGCGGCGGTGCAGGAACAGGGCAAAGCCGCCGACGCGGCGGCCCAGGCCAATGCCAAGGCGAGCGAGGCTGTGCAGGCCGTAACGCAAAAAATGAAGGAGCTTGGCACCGGAGCGCAGGCGGCCGGCCAAGGTGCGCAACAAGCGGCGGCGGCGCTGGAGAAGGTCTTCACCGAGGCGATTAAGGGCGCGAAATCGGTGGAGGTAGTAGCGCAGTTGCGCGACAGGCTGAAAGAGGCGCAGCAGGCGGGACTGCTGGCGGGAGATGCTGCTGCGCGTTTGCGTGTGCAGCTTGACCAGGCAGGCGCAGCGCAAGGTGTGAAGGCGCTGGTGGTCGAGTTTCACACGCTCAAGAGTGGCACCGAAGGCGTACAGGGCGCGGTGGACAAGCTTGTCGAATCGCTGAAACTCGACGACAAGGGGAGCATCGCGGCATTCGCCCGCGCACTGCAGGAGCTGGGCAGCACGGGCGTGCTGAGCGCGCAGCAGGTGGCAGGTGCCTGGCAGCAGGCCCTGGGCAAGCTCAATACGCAGCAGCTCAACGATTTCTCGTTGTCCGTGAAGGCGGCTTTTGCGCAGGGCACGCTCAGTGCGCAGGAGTTTGCCCAGGCCAACGATCAAATCCTGTCGGCCAGCTTCGACCGGCTGGGCGTGAACGCCGCGCAGGCCCTGGGCAAGATCAGCACGGGCGCGCAGGAGGCCATCAACCAGGTTGACCTGGTGGCCGAGTCCGCCAAGGCGGCAGGCGCGGGGGCAAAGGACGCCGCCCGTGCCATCGAAATGGCTTTCGCTGCCGCCATCCCCAAGGCCGACAGCCTGCAGGCCATCGACGCCATGGAGCAAAAGCTCAAGGCCATGGGCGCGGCGGGCCAGGTAAGCGCGGACGGCATGGGCCGCCTGCAGTCTGCGCTGGACAAGCAGCGCGCGACCATCGAAGGGCAGATACCGGGCATACAGAGCCTGGGCGAAGCGCTGCGCCAGCTCGGCGTCAAGCCCCAGGCCGAACTCAAGGAACTGGCACGCACAGCCAAGGAAGCCTTCGACGTGGTGCAGGCCAGCGGCACGGCCACGCCACGCGAGATCAACGAGGCCTGGAAGGCCATGGCCGAGGCGGCGATTGCCGCGAACGATGGCATCGCGGACGCGACGATCCAGTCCCAGGCCCGTCAGCATGGCTTCGTGGTCGAAACGGACAAGGCGGGCAAGTCCATCGTCAAGTCGATGAAAGAGGCCGAGGACGCAACCAAGAAGGTAGGCGACGCGGCGAAGGACGGCGCCGATGGCATGCGCGAGATGGCGAGTGCGGCCGACGACTCGCGCACCGCTCTGCAGAAGCAGGCCGCCGCGCAGAACGAGGCGGCGAACGAGGCCGTCAACGCCTGGATGCAGGCCGAGCAACAGGCGGACAAGTACTTCGTGGAGATGGCGAAGATCGCCCGGGAATCCGGCGCCTGGGCAAAGGACGTGCCGAAGCTGGCCTGGGCCATGTCGGCGGCGCTCAAGGAGCTGGACGCCGCCCAGCAGTCGCTGGAGCGCTCTAACCAGGGCGCGGCGCAGGGCCTGGAGGATTTGAAGATGCGCCTGCTGGAGTTGCACGGCTCGGAAGAAGACGTGGCGAAGGCGCACCAGGCCCGCGACGAAGCCGAGGTGCGCGCCAAGATGGCGCTGCTGCGGCTCGACATCGAGCGCGCCCGCATCCGCAAAAACAATGAAGAAGCGGAGCGGCTCACGAAGGAACTGGCGCTGCTGGAGGAGCAGCTCGTGGTGCTGGGCGAGATCTACCGCGAGGAGGAAAAGCAGCGCAAAGACCGCGAGCGCGAGGAAGGCGGCTCGGGCGGCAAGACGAAGGGCGGCGGCGGCCGCAGCGGCGGCAGCGGTGTGTCCGATGGCGGCGGCCGCACGGCCGAGGACACGGGCGGCGGCGGTGCGCGCGGGCCGGTGCCGGGCGACATGCCGCAGCGCCCGCCCGTGCAGATCACGCTGCACGCTAACGGCATCAACGATCCGGTCCAGCTCGCCCGCTTGATCGAACCCGAGCTGCGCCGCATCGCCCAGCTCGCGCGCTGAGTTCTAAAGCGTTTTCATCACTGCGCGAAGGCGTGTAGCGGCACAGTCGCTGCATGCCCTCCGTACAGCGCTACCTCTCCGGCCGTGACAACCTCGCCCGCACCGCAACCCTGGCGGCCAGCAGTGTGCGCGCGAGCACGGCGATTGAGCGGGTTTCCGCGCGCCGCACGGGCGGCGGCCGGGTGCGCCTGGCGGGCAGCTACACGGGCCACGAAGCGGCGGGCGTCGATGTAGAGATCGTCTCGGCCGGGGGCGTCCCGCGCGCCTCGGTGCCGCAGTTCGTCGGCGTGGGCAATGGGCAGCTCACGGTGCAAAGCGTGGACGCTGGTGCCGCGCTGCAGGAGTTCACGGTCACGCTGGCCGACCTGGGCATTGAGACATCCACGGCGGGCCTGGACGTGCGCGAAGTGCGCATCCGCGCCCGCACGCCGGGCAGCGGCGGCAATGCCCTGCATATCACCGTGCAGCCCGCCATCACGCGCACGGCCACGGCCTGGGCGCTGCTGGCGCCCTGGAGCACCAGCACGGCCACGCAGACCGGGCCGCAGTGGGACTTCGGCGGCCTGCCGTTGTCGCCCAAGGACGAACTCGACGCGGCAAGCCCGCGTATCGCGTTTGGCTTCGACCCCCAGGTGTACCGGCCCTGGCGCAAGTTCAAGGACGGCGCCTGGCAATTCGGCCTCTCGCCCGCGCTGCAGCGCGACGTGCCCGCAAGCACGGCGGTCTACAGCGTTACGGGCGGCTATGTCGTGACCGTGAGCGACGGCGTGGCTACGGAGACCTTCGGGGACACGCAGGCCACCCCGGCGCAGGCCGCCATCGTCACGTTCTATGACCTGCTGACCGCACTGGGCAACTCGGCGTTGGTGGAAGTGGCGGGCGTGGTGGCCGCTGACCGCACCAGCGGCGGGCAAGCAGCTATCGACGTGCCGCTGCGCACCAGCGCCTGGCTCATGGCGATGGCGGGCCGGGTGGCGCTGCGTGACGTGGCCGTGCCCGATCAGGCGCCCACGCAGACGCTGACGGTGCGCTGCATCAACGCGGACGTGGTGGGCAAGGAGCGCTGGAGCGTGGCGGGCGACGTGTCAGGCACGCTGGCCGGGGCGACCACGGGCGTGCCGTATGCCAGCAGCGCGGCACTGTTCACGATCCCATCGGTTGACCCTGCGGCCGTGGGCAGCGGGCAGTGGAGCGTGGTGTGGTCCCCCGTGGGGCGTGATGAGGATAAGGGCGAGGTGACGCCCAGCGCGTGCCTGCGGCCAGTGAAGCTGGGCATCAACGCCCGCCCGCTCACGGTCACGTTCAGGTACGTCAAGCGCCCGCCCGCGCAGTGCGACTGCCGCAAGGTGCCGCCGATCAAGGTTTCTGACAAATGTCTCGGTTTAGGAGGTGACGACATGCCACTCGATCCGGCGCACCAGATGCGCCTTGCGCCGCTGTACCAGTGGCGCTCCTTGTTTGCTGCCAGCAATACCGCAGTGCAGCCCAATCCGGCGTATTCCAGGGAGGATATGGATTTTGCCGATGGCATTGCGGGCGCTTTCGCGCTTGCGCTGGGGGAGATTTACGAGTCCACGCCCGCGCTGGCCGAGTGGGATACGGCTTATGCGGCGATGGTGGCGGATATGGCAGTGCTGCTGGCGCTGGGCGGCAAAGAGCCGTTTGAGCGCACGATGCTTCAGGCCAAACCTAAGAGCGTCTGGCTGAACCCGGTGAGCGGCAAGCTCTTTGTGTGTGCGTATGCGAGTAATGGTTCTGGCGTTTCCCCCGGCGACGAAAACTGGGTTGATCCGGCATCCCCTGAGTGGGATGAAAGCGGCAACAATTTCAGAGTTCAGCACGGTGACGGCTGGGCCGACTATGCCTGTCTTGGCGCGGCAGGGGACTTATCCCCCACAACTGGCGACGCGGATCGGGTCCAGCTCCTGCGCCGGTATACCGCGCGCATGGATTACTGCCGCACCCTGGCGGGCATCGTCCCAAAATCTGATTCCAGCACCACAGACGCGGGCGGGTGCTGGATTGACCACGAAGACCCCTTTTGGTGGGTCGATAACGATGGCTACTACCTGCCCGCATTTACGAACAAACCGTATATCTCAAGCCGCCGCGACGCGGACGGCAAGCCGTACTCGACGCGCGAGTTCGGCTTCGGCCTGGCCGTGGCGTGCGAGAACCACCTCAAGATCGGCGACTCGATCACGCTGCGCATCGAATCGGTGGACAGCGAGCGCCCCTACCGCGTGGGCGATGAGGCCGTCCTGCAGACCATCGGCGCCGGGGCCGCTTGGCTGGCCGGGGGCATCGACGGCACGGACGTGCAGACCTGGCGCGTGCTGGGCAGCAGCGCCGGGCTGCTGCCCGACTACATCGTGCCCACGGACGGCACGGCCGCGCCCGTGTACGCGCAGGCCGGGGTGGCGCTGCGGCTCGCGCTGGGGGGCATTCCGTTCCAGCTTGGCGATGCGTTCACCTTCTCGGTCGAGGCCGGGCAGTTCCGCTGGCGCCGCGATGGCGGCGCCTGGTCTGCCCCGGCCGACATTCCACCAGGCGGCCAGGCGGCGCTGGCCGATGGCCTGCAGGTGGTGTTTGAGGCTGGGGCGGCGCCGTCCTTCGTGCCGGGGGATGGCTACGCCTTCACGGTGCACCAGCCGCACGCCGCCAGCAATTTGCAGGACGCGCAGGCCACGGCCTGGGGCTGGGACGGCAGCGACGCGACCATGACGATCGACCTCGGCGCGGTGCGGCAAATCGGCGCCATTGCCCTGGCGCGCTACCAGTTGCCAGAGGGCGCGGCCGTGGCCGCAGAGGTGTCGCAGGATGGCGTGGCATGGTCTGCGCCGCTCGCCCTCGATGTCACGCGGCCGGTGAGCGTGGCCGTGTTCCATCTCGCCATGGCCGCGCGCTTCGTGCGGTTCTCGGTCACGAGCGCGCCGGGCGGCAGCATCGGCTGGGTGTGGTGCGGCCAGCCCCTTGCCACAGAGCACCACGCAAGCACCTGCGAGCGCCTGCGCCGCTGGGCCTCCACGCGCGGGGGCGGACTGAATGCCGCCGCGCTCTACGCGGGCGCGGGCAACGGCTGGAAGCTCGCCTGGGAAAACGCTTTGCTGGAGCCTGACGTGGCTGCGCTGCTGGGCCTGGGCGATTGGGCGCAGGAGCACGACGAGCCGCTGCTGTTCGTGCCGCACCACCTGCATCCGGGCGATTCATCCCTCGTGCGCTGGGGCGCCGATGCGCTGCAGATCAGCGACATACACGCCTACCAGCCGGATAACGAGGCGTGGCGGCTCATGTCCGGCGCGCTGGACCTGGAGCCCGTGTTCGCATGACGCCGTGGCTTGAGATCGACGCCGGGGCCGATGGCGGCCAGGTCAACCTGGTGCGGCCGGGCAGCGCCGCGCCGCCCGGCCGGGACGGCATGACGCTGCCGCTGCTGGCGGGCCTGTCGAGCATTCAGCGGCCGTTGTCCATCCCGGGCATTGCCGCCGCCCCCGTGAGCAACATGGACGCCACGCTGGACAACGCGGGCGGCCAGTTGACCCGGCTGTGGGGCCAATGCCCGCCGGTGCGCCGCGCCGTGCGCGTGGCGACGCAGGCGGGCGTGCTGTTCGACGGCATCGCCGTGGGCCTGCAGCTCGGCGGCGAGGTGCGAATGAGCCTGGAGGCCGGGGCCGACCGGCCGCTGTCGGACAACGTGCCGCTGCGCACCAGCGCCGTGTGGGGCGGCTGGCGCGATGTGAAGGTGCTGCCCTGGGTGTGGGGCCAGGTGACGCTGACGCCGATCCAGTACAGCGACGACCAGCGGGTTTTCTTGTTGGCCGACCACCCGGTGCAAGGGGTTGATGAAGTCAAGCGCGATGACGTTGCCACGGATGCCTGGGCCTTCTACAACGGCGTGGACAGCACAGGCCGCGCCGTGGCGTTTGTCGAGCTGGCGATGCCGCTGGCCGAGGGCGAGCGCCTGGCGGTGCGCCTGCGCGGGCGCATGCACCCGGACACCGGGCGGCTGCTGCAAACCCCGGCCGAGATACTGCACGACGTGCTCGCCAACCTTGCGCGCGCCCCGGTGCAGTGGGCCGACCTGGACGACTACCGCACCGAGACCGCGCATATCGTGCTGGGCGGCCTGCTGGCCGACAACGGCATCAGCATCCGGGCGGCCGTCGATGGGCTGCTGCAGTCCTGCGGCGGCGCCTGGGCAGCGGCGATGCCGGGCGTGGCGATCACTTGGCCGCCGCTGCCCGACGACGCGGCGCCCGCGCTGCGCGTGGACAAGCTGACGGCCCAGGGCCTGCAGGCGAGCACCACGGCGGCCGGGCTGCATACGGCCGTGCGCGTGCTGTACGACTACGACCACGCGGCCCAGCGCTACCGGCGCGCGATACAGCTCCAGGCGCCCGAGGCGGTCAAGGATTTCGGCCTGCTGGAGCTGGAGTGGCCCGCGCCCTGGCTGCGCACGCCGCGCCAGGCCGAGGAACTGGGCCAGCGCGTGCTGGGCTGGCTGGCCCGGCCGCGCTGGCGCGTGACCTGGCAGCACACTTTCACTGACGTGGCCACGGGCGCGTGGGTGGACATGGCGCACCCGCTCTCGCCCATCACAGGCCGCCACCGGCTGGTGAGCGCGGAGCTGGACTTGTCGGCGGCGGGCCTGGTCTGCGCCGTGGAGGCGCCCGTGGGGCCGGTGCCCCATATTGAGACAACAACGCTTTCAAGCGCGTTCGACCCAGTGATTCAGCCGGGCGTGACAGTGGAGGTGGCCAATGGCGAGATCATCTTCACGGCACGCGACGAGCAGGGGCGGCCCTTGGGCGGCGCGAAGATCACGCTCGACGGCGGCGCTTCGCGCATCGCAGACAGCGCCGGGCGCGTGTCTTTCCCCGTGCAGCGCGGCCGGCATGTGCTGCTGATTGAGGCCCAGGGTTACCCGCCTAGCGAGGTGGAGGTGGTGGTGTGATGCAGCGCAGACGGTTTTTCCCGGCCAGGCCGGTGCAGCAAGTACCTGGGCGGCGCGTGGAGCTGGCGGTGCAGGTGCGCAAGGAGGGGGCGGTGCAGGTGCGCAAGGAGGGGGCTGCGCCAGTGCCCCCGCAAGCCCCCGTCGCTGGCGGTGCCGTCAGTTGGGTGGCCCCCAGTCCTTTGATCCCTGAGTGGGCCAGCACAACCCCGACCGCTATGGACGGCGAGCCTGGCCGCTGGATGGTGACATTAAGCAATATGGTTGACCTGGTTTTCGAGGGCGAGGTGCTGCCATGGCCTGCGGTTGAGTTTCCCGAGGTGGATCCAGGCGTGGGCTACAGGGGCGATCCCTGGTGGGGCGAATACGGCCAGCAGCTGCCGCCCACCATCCCTAGCGGTTCGTGGCGCTGCACACGTATTTCATATCTCGCATCCACGGCCAACGAATACGGGCATATGTACTACGCAGGTGCCTACTTTGGCCCGGGTGCAGAGCGTGTGCAATGGGAGCTGGCATGGTCATCCCCCGGCACAGTGCTGGGCAGCAGCTCTGACGGCAGCATGGCCGTGCCTTACGGCGCCGCCATCTATGTGTACCCGGTGTTGCATTCGCTGCAGTCTTCTATCGTCCCCAGCACGCTGGTGGCCACGGCCATGCTCGATGGTGCCCCTGTGGGCACTTTGGAGTTTGAGCTGCGCGGCTCGAGATGGGCAGAGGGGTAACGCAACAAAAAAGACGGGCGACCTGGCTAGGTGCTACGAACACCAAGCCGGGCCCCCAACCTGCAGAATTGCCCTGCAAGTCAGGCAAGACCCGCCACTCTCGCGAGAGCGCGTCGAGCCTACCATTTTCGCAACAGGAAATAGGCTTGCAATGGAAGAAATAAGGTGCGGCGCATGTGGCCGCAAACTGGGCGAAGGCATCTTCGCTCGCCTCGCTATCAAGTGCCCCCGCTGTGGGACGCTGAATCAGTTCCCGAGCGCCGCGAGCGCCTCTTTGTCAGAACGCCAGCCGAGCGTCCAACCTTTGAAACGCTCGAATGACGAAAGCAACTTTTCCCATATTCACCCCGCCCGGCCCGGACACGATCCCCAGCGGCGGGCGCAATCCATCGCTGGCTGACCGCTTCCTGGCGGTGCCGTTCTCGCTGCTGGATGCGCGCACGGGCTGGTGGCGCGACCGCAAAGCCGCATGGCTCGCCACCGGCATCCAGTCCGAGCTGGGCCGCAGCGACCGCCTGCTGTACCCCACCTCGGCGCAGCCACCCGCAACCTACGCGGCCAAGAACGCCTACGAGGTGGCCCTCGGCCGCAAGGCGAGCTGGGCCGAGTTCGCCCAGGCCCACCCGGACAAGATCCGGCACCAGGGCACCAGCGTGTTCGACCCGGTGCTGTGCGAGCTGGTGTACCGCTGGTTTTCTGCGCCGGGCCATCTGGTGCTCGACCCCTTCGCAGGCGGCAGCGTGCGCGGTATCGTCGCAGCGGCCACGGGCCGGGCCTATGCAGGCGTTGACTTGCGCGCCGAGCAGGTGCAGGCCAACCGCGCGCAGTGGGCCGCACTGGGCCAGCCTGGCATGCCCCCGCCGCGCTGGGTGCAGGGCGACGCGCTGACGGTGCGCCAGGCGCTGCCCGAGGTGCAGGCCGACTTGCTGTTTTCCTGTCCGCCCTACGGCAACCTGGAACGCTATAGCGACGACGAGGCCGATCTTTCAACCATGCGCTATCCCCGCTTCCTGCAGACCTACCGCCAGATCATCAAGGAGTCCGTGGCCCTGCTGCGGCCCGACCGCTTCGCCTGTTTCGTGGTCGGCGACTTCCGGGACACCAAGGGCCTGCAGCGCGGCTTCGTGGGCGACACCATCGCAGCCTTCCGGGATGCTGGTGCTCAGCTCTACAACGAAGCCATCCTAGTCACGTCGGCCGGTTCGCTGCCGATCCGGGCGGGCAAGGCGTTTGAGGTGTCTCGCAAGCTGGGCCGGACGCACCAGCAGGTGCTGGTGTTCGTCAAGGGCGACGCTCGGCGCGCCACGGCCGCCTGCGGGGCGGTGCGCTGATACCGCTCAGGCGAAGCGCTCGCGCAGGGCGGCGTGCCCGGCTTCCTTGGCGGTCTCGGGGTCAATGCCGAGCTGGGCGAGCCAGCGCGGGTTCGTGTAGGCCGTGCGGGCGTCAAGGATGGCCGTGCGGTGCTTGTCCAGGCGAGGGAACGATGCGGCTAGCCGGACGGCCTCGGCCCAGCGGCCAGCGGCCATGTGTTCGCGCACGAGGGATGCTTTGGATTGGGGAGCGGTCATTGCGGTCAGACTCTAGGTTGAGGCCCCGCAAAGTGCGAGTCGGGAGTTTTGCTGACGGTGCTGACGGCGCGCCGTTATTGCAAATTTGTTTCCTGCTCAGAAAGTCCCGTGGCTTTGATTTATCGCGCTGATGCGGCTGGATTTATCGCGCCGCGCTTCAGCAGCGGCCTGGAAGCGGTGGTGCAACCCCAGGGCGGATACCTGCTGCGCCGGGCAGCGCCGGCTGCCGGTGACGGCGCCGTGCTGACCGAAGTCCGGGTAACCGCCGGCCACGAGACCGCAAGCGGCCCGGTTGGCGGCTTCGTTGCCAGACGCAGCGCGACCGCGACCAAGACCGACATGCCGCTGTCCGAAACACCGCAATCGGTCAGCGTGGTCCCGCGCGAGCAGATCCAGGCGCAAGCGGCAGACTCCCTGGACCAGGCATTGGAATACACGGCCGGCGTGTCCCAGTTCGAGGGCGGCGGAACGCGCAGCGCGGGCACACGCTTCGTCGTGCGCGGCTTCAGTACGCTGGGCACCGAAGCGCTTTACCTCAATGGGAGCAAATTCCCCGCGAACTCGCTCAGCGCCTCGATGGAGCCCTACAGCTTCGAGCGCATCGAACTTCTCAAGGGCCCCGCCTCCATCATGTACGGCCAGGCCACGCCCGGCGGCGTCATCAACCTGGTGAGCAAGCGCCCGACGGCCGCGCCGGTGCGGGAGATCGAAGTCCAGGCCGGCAGCTGGAATCGCAGGCAGATCGCCGTGGACCTCGGCGGCCCCGCGACGCAGGATGGCCGCATCCGCTATCGCCTGACGGGCCTGCAGCGCGACAGCGACAGCATGATCCGCGAGAACCCCAACGACAGGACGTCGCTGTCCGGCGCGCTGGACTGGCAATTGACCGACTCCACCCTGCTGACACTGCTGGGTGCCTACGACTCGGCCCATGCCGCCTTCGATCCAGGCAAGCCCCTCGATGGCACGCTGCTGCCCCATGCCGCAGGGCAGGTTTCCCGGCATCTGTTCGTCGGAGAGCCCGGCAACAACCGGCACGACAGCCGGGGCAAACGCTGGGGCTACCAACTGGAGCACAGCTTCAACGACGCCTGGAAGTTCCGCCAGAACCTGCTGGCATACGACTACGACGTCCACTCCGATTACGTTGCCGTATACCCTCGCGTCATCGCGGAAACGCCCCGGCTGGCACAGCGCTACGCTGTCGCGCGCGTCGACAGCGACAAGGGCGTCAGCCTCGACAACCAATTGCATGGCCAGATCCGGCATGGCCGCTTCGAGCACAACCTGCTGGCCGGGCTCGACTGGCGGCAGAGCGACTTCACGCGCACCCAGCGCTTCGGCATGGTAGCGCCGCTGGACCTGTTCTCGCCAGCCTACGGCGCCCCCGTCTCCGGCGCCACCAGAAGCGGCGAGGATCACTCCAGGCAGCTGGGGTTTTATGTGCAGGACCAGATCAAGTTCGGCGAACGCTGGATCGCCGTGCTCGGTGGCCGCTACGACGCCACCCTCTATGACCAAGGCGCGGGCACACCAGCCGACAAGGCCCATGCCTTCACGCCACGCCTGGCCCTGATGTACCTGGCTGGCAACGGCATCTCGCCCTACTACAGCTACAGCCGCTCGTTCCAGCCAACCGCTGGCACGGACTTTCACCTCCAGCGCCTGAAACCCACGACCGGAACGCAGCATGAAATCGGCGTGAAATACGAGCCGCAAGGCATGAATGCGTCGGTAACGGTCGCGGCGTACGAAATCAAGGAGCGCAACGTGCTGACCAGCGATCCCGAGCATGTGGGGTATCTGACGCAGACAGGCGAGGTCCGGTCGCGCGGCATGGAGATTGAAGGCCGCGCCGACGTCACCCGGCAACTGAGCCTCGTCGCCGCGCTGTCGGTGACCGATGCCAAGATCACCGCCGGCAGCGAGAGCAATATCGGCGCCCGGCCCACTTCGGTGCCGCGCAACATGGCATCGCTCTGGCTGGACTACAAACTGCTGGCCGCACCCGGCCTCAGCCTGGGCTTGGGCGTGCGGCACGTGGGCGAGCAGGAGGTCAACCGCATGGCCATACCGTCTTTCACTCTCTATGACGCCGCCTTGCGCTACCAGTGGGACAAGTGGCAATTCGCCCTGAACCTCAAGAACCTGGGAAACAAGACCTACGTCGCAGCCTGCCCCAGCGTCTGCTACTACGGGGATGAACGCAACTTCACCTTGACGGCACGCTACAGCTGGTGACCGTCCCGCCGCCCGGGCGGTTCGTGAAGGCCCGAGGTGTCTGTGGCAATTACAAACAAAAAAATTCGCTCGAACCCATTACAATTGCGGCCCCCTGGGGCAGGTTGCCCGATCTGACCGGAAACTCGTGATTTTTTCAGCCATGAAGAAACCCAGCCCCCAGTGGGAGCGCCTATTGAAGGATGTCACCGGCTCGCTAGTTCTGTGGCGCTTCTGGATGCATCTGGGCTGGGGCGATGTGCTCAAGCAGTATCGGCGTTCTTTTCTGGGGCCGGTGTGGCTTTCGCTTAATACCGCGATCTTCATTGTGGTGTTCGCGCTGATCGGTGCGCAATTGTTCAAAATGTCGCTGGACACCTATCTGCCTTATTTCTGCGTCGGGCACGTGGTATTTAGCTTTTTCTCGTCGCTGGCGCAGGAGGGCTGCCAGACCTACATCGGCGCTGAGTCCTTCCTCAAGCAGACGCCTTACCCCAAAACCGCCTTCGTCTGGCGGGTGATGTGGCGCAACCTGATCATGCTCGCGCACAACCTGCCGGTGGTGTTGGGCGTGCTGTGGTGGGGCGGTGCCATGGGCGAGGCTCAGCTGGAATGGCTGCTGGCAGGGCTACTGCTCACAGTGCTGGCTGGGGCCTTCCTAGTGGCGATCCTGGGTGCCATCTCCGCGCGTTTCCGCGACGTGCCGATGATGGTGTCCAGCCTGATGCAGATCAGCTTCTTCGTGACGCCGGTGATGTGGCAACCCGACCAGCTAACCGAGCGCGCCCGCTTGGTGGTGACCTGGAATCCGTTCGCGGCTTTCCTCGACCTGTTGCGCCGGCCCCTGCTCGGTGAGGTGCCGGAGACTGCAACGCTCTACATGGCCTGCTGCGTGACGGTGGGGCTGGGGGTGGTTTTCGTGCTGATCTACCTGGGTGCGCGGCGGCGCATCGTGTACTGGTTATAAGGGGCCGGGTAGCCATGGCTGGAATGTTGCTGAACAAGGTGTGCGTGGATTTTCCGGTGAGCACCGGTCAATCCCTGGGGCTGATCAATTCCCTGGTGGGCTTCCGTGGCCGAGGACAGGGGCGCATCGACGCTCTGGGCGGCCACCGCGCCGAGGTGCACGCCCTGCGCGACATTGACTTGGAACTGCGCCCGGGTGACCGCTTGGCACTGATCGGCCGCAACGGCGCCGGCAAGACTACCCTGCTGCGGGTGCTGTCGGGGGTCTATGAGCCGACCGGTGGTGATTTTCACTGCGAAGGGCGGGTGTCGGCGCTGACGGATCTAATGCTGGGCATGGATCCGGACGCCGACGGCTACGAGTTCATCGTGTCGCGCGGCATCGTGATGGGGCTGGACAAAAGGCAGGCGCGTCAGCTAATTCCCGACGTGGAAGCATTCACCGAACTGGGGGAGTATCTCAAGCTGCCGGTGCGCGCCTACTCGTCGGGCATGCTGCTGCGGCTGGCCTTCGCGGTGTCCACCTCGGTGACGCAGGACATCCTGCTGATGGACGAGATGATCGGCGTGGGGGATGCCCGTTTCCTGCACAAGGCCCACGACCGCCTCCAAGCCATCATGGCCAGGGCGCAGATCCTGGTGCTGGCCTCCCATAACGAAGCCATTCTGCGCAAGTTTTGCAATCGGGCGGTGCTGATGGAAGAGGGGCGGGTAGTGCTGGCGGGGGATGTCGAAGAATGCCTGCGCCAGCATTTGCAAGCGTGAGTACCAGGGCTGAGGTCTGGCTTACTGGCTTATTACGTCGGCCCTCAACCATCGATGATCTCGACAAGCCTTGCGCTTCACCAACCGGATTTGTTTCTTTGGTGGCGGTTAGCTGTCGCACCCCGGGTTTTCCAAATTTTGGCAATCCCCGTCCATTTGATCCCCCATGACTAATTTCCTCCCCTATCTCCGCTTCCACAATATCGAATCGCGCCCCCCCGCCTTCCATGACCCTCGTTATCGCGGGATTCACTGATGCATCCCAACCTGTTCGTGCTCGGTGCGGGAAAATGCGGCACCACCTCCCTTTATCACCTGCTGGCACGGCACCCCGACATCCACGTCTGCGATCCGAAGGAACCCAGTTTCTTCTGCAGCCACTTCCAGGTGGTACGTAACCCGGTGGACTACTTCCGTCTCTTCGATTCCGACGCCAGGTATCGTGTCGATGCCTCACACGTCTATTTCTCGAATCCGGAGACGGCGCCCATCCTTCGGGATCTTTTCCCGGAGGCCAGATTCCTGATCATCCTCAGGCAGCCCAAGGCACGGGCGTATTCCTTGTATGAACACTTGCGCCGTAGCCTGCATGAAGACGGCCGTCCGATGGAACTGGCACCGACCTTTCTGGATGCGCTGTGCATGGAGGGGGAGAGATTCCACTCCCGCCGCTTTTTCTCGGAATGCCGGCATTACTTCTGGAATTTCATGTATATGCGCTCCTCCTTCTACGATGAGCAACTGGCCCGCTACTTCAGCCTCTTTGCGCGCGACCGCTTTCTGGTCATGAGTTTGGCGGCGTTCGAGCATCAGCCGCAGCGCACGGTGCAGTCGATCGCGGATTTTCTGGAGGTGGACGTCGCGGGGTTTGGCAACCAGGTGCCGGTTGCCAACGTGGCGCCGCCTTATCCCCCGTTCGGCGCCGAATGCGACACCATCATGGAGGCGCACTTCAGCGACCTGACGGCACGCGTGGATCGTCTGGTGGGGCATTCGCTGGACTGGTCGCGCTGACCTTTCCTTCCGGTTCGCTCCCTTCGCACCGGTGTGCCCGCGTCAGTGCCCGCGGGCTTCCCGCCCCCCTATCCTGCTCCCTATACAGCCCCCGACCGACAGGCGTCCCCCATGCAAAAGCGCTTCGCGTCTGCAGCAATCGGGCCGGGCGATCGCCACCGCTGGTCGTGACTCGCCCGGCGATGGAATGGGGGCCGGGTCGGTGTGGCAGCAGTGAAAGCGCATCGGCGAAGAAGGCGTGGAGGTGTTGCTGGCGGTAACCAGTCCGCCCTGAACAACCTGCAAGCCGTTGATCTGACTCGTAGTTTTGCTGGTTGAAGGGCGCAGGATTTGCAAGGTATGGTTTTGCCAGTCCCTGTTTTCTTGCAAATATCCAGTGTTCGAGGTCAGCCGATCTGGCTTGTACGCGGCGCTCCGCAGGAGCCAGCAGGTTCGCGTATGCGCGCACGGCGTGCAGGCCACTGCCGCCTTCGAGGCCAGCGGGCGCAGCTATGGAAGTCGGCCCTGCAAAACCTCTGCAACCCGCATGAACACTGGGTTTGCGCCAGTTCCGCTGGGGGCGTGATCCCCCCAGAATCTTCACAACAGATTCTGATTCCTGGGAGATTTGCAGATGCCAGAGGCCGACTTCTTTCGCCAGCCGTTGGCCGAGATGATCGATCCGCGCCACCCGCTGGCGGTGCTGGCAGGCAGGCTGCCGTGGGCACAGATCGAGGCGGCACTGGCGCCACACTTCGCTCGCCAAGTGCGCGAAGGCCGCGCGGTGGCGCAGAGCGATCTGTTCGGCCCCTCGGTGCAGCTCACTGGTGCAGGCATAGCCGCCGCCGGTCGGCGCCGTTTTCCCATGCGCCTGATGGCTAGTCTTACTGTGTTAATAAAATCGAGGCCTTGTGCGAGAATCTTCGCGCAGGAGGTGAGCCTTGATGGAAGAACTTCAAGAGTTTGAGCGCTACCTCGCGCACCTGGGTGGCGGGCTTGGTCATGCAGACCGGCAGGCCGGGCTGCGCGGGTACTGCACCGGGCTGATGGCACCGCTTTCGCGCAAGAGCGTGGAGCCCATGGCCGCACACCTGGCGCCGCAGGCCACACGCTCGCGCCACCAGTCACTACATCATTTTGTCGCCGACTCTGCGTGGTCAGATGAAGAGATGCTGCTGCGCGTAGCCCAGTGGGTGGTGCCCGCGATGGACTTCCAGGAGGGCGGTTGGTGGATCGTGGACGACACGGGCTTTCCCAAGCAAGGCCACCATTCGGTGGGCGTGGCCCGGCAGTACTGCGGCATGCTGGGCAAGCAGGACAACTGCCAAGTGGCGGTCAGCGTGAGCCTGGCCTGTCAGGCGGGAAGTCTGCCGGTGGCCTGGCAGCTGTACTTGCCCAAGGAATGGGCGGACGATCCGGTGCGGCGCCACAAGGCTGGCATCCCTCAAGAGTTGCAATTCGCCACCAAGGGGCAGATCGCGCTGGCCCAGATCAAGCACCTGGTGGCGCAAGGCGCACCCAGGCACTGCGTGCTGGCCGATGCAGGCTACGGCGTGGATACCGCGTTTCGAGAGGGGCTGAGCGAGATGGGTCTGCCCTACGTGGTGGGTGTGACGGGCCCCGTGACGGTATGGCCACCAGGGCATGCACCGCTGTCGCCAGCGCCCTACAGCGGTCGCGGCCCAGTTCCCAAACGCCAGCGGCTGGGTGATGCCATGCACGAGCGGCCCCTGTCGGCCAGGGACGTGGCGTTCGGCCTGGAACCTGCCCAGTGGCACAGCATTGAATGGCGAGAGGGCACGAACTTCACGCTGCGCTCGCGCTTTGCGCGTGTGCGTGTCAAGGCAGCCCACCGAGAGCAGCTACGCACGCAGCAACGGCCACAAGAGTGGCTGCTCATCGAATGGCCCGAAGGCCACAAAGAGCCAATGAAGTATTGGCTGAACACGCTGCCCGAAGACACAGAACTGCAACGCATGGTGCTTGAGGCCAAGATGCGCTGGCGCATCGAGCGCGACTACCAGGACCTCAAGCAGGATCTGGGACTGGGACACTACGAAGGCCGGGGCTGGCGCGGGTTCCACCACCACGCCAGCCTGAGCATTGCGGCCTACGGCTTTCTGATGGCGCAGCAGTTGCGCCATCAGGAAGGGGTGAGCAAAAAAAACGCCGCACGAGGCGAAGAATCTGCCCTACCCACGCATTACAAGCCTCGCGGAAGCCCAGCGCACGCAGCGCCACGTCCCATCATCCATCACGACGTTGCGGCTGCGTATCGCCGCAGCATTGCTCAGGACGCTGCCCAGGTGTCCATGTTGCATGCGCATCAACGCTAGGCTACGTTTTTGACACAGTAAGACTAGCCTGCTGTACCTCAAGCACGCCTACAAGCTTAGCGACGAGGAACTGGTGGAGCGCTGGGCCGAGAACGTCGTGTGGCAGCACTTCAGCGGCATGCGCTTCTACCCCTGCGATGCCACGCTGACCAACCTGCAAACGCTGATGCAACGCGCCGAACGCATCCGCAGCCAGCGCCCCAGGGACAAGAACAAGCTGTACGCCCTGCACGCGCCCGAGGTGGAGTGCATCGGCAAGGGCAAGGGCAAGGCCCGCAAGCCCTACGAGTTCGGCGTGAAGGTCAGCGTGGCGGTCACGCACAAGCAAGGTCTGATGGTCGGTGCGCGCAGCTTCACGGGCAACCCGTACGACGGCCACACGCTGGCCGAGCAACTGGAGCAGGCGACGATCCTGACCGAGGACACGGGGGCAAGCCCAAGCAGATCGTCGTGGACCTGGGCTTTCGGGGCGTGGATGCGGCCAACCCGGGCGTTGAGATCATCCACCGGGGCAAGTCCAAAAGCCTGACGAACCAGCAACGCAGATGGCTCAAACGCAGGCAGGCAGTGGAGCCGGCCATCGGCCACCTCAAGCACGACAACGCCATGGACCGATGCTGGTTGCAAGGCGCCACGGGCGATGCGCTGCACGCGGTGCTGTGTGCAGCGGGCTACAACATCCGTTGGCTGCTGCGCGCCATCGTGCGTCTGGGGCTCAAGGGCCTTTTTACGCCTGTGTTTGTGCTGCTTGCAACGCTCGCCACAGCGCTCGCGACCGCGATGGGGACGGGACAACCCGGCAGTGGTCGGCTGGGGGGCTCAGTCGGGTGAATTTCGCAGGGCCGACTACCGACTACATCGTGGGCTTCTACAACACCGTCAGGCTCCATTCGACCCTGGGCTACTTGTCGCCATCTCGCTTCGAGGCCGCAGGCAGCCACTGAACAGCCTTGACCGCAAGATTCCGCCTATCGGCGTGTCCGAAAAGACTTGACCACGACAAACCAAGTCTTGAGCGCCAACTTGGCCCCCTGCATCACAGTGCCGGCGATCAGTGAAGTCTGGTGCCAGCAAACCCGGCACTGGAACAAGGGGTGCGACACGTACGCCCACGCACTCGACTATAGGCGCTGGCCCCACAGCGTGGATAATGAAAGCCTCTGGGCCAACG
The DNA here is from genome assembly GCA_021496925.1 of Acidovorax sp. YS12. Taxonomy (NCBI): domain Bacteria; kingdom Pseudomonadati; phylum Pseudomonadota; class Betaproteobacteria; order Burkholderiales; family Comamonadaceae; genus Acidovorax; species Acidovorax sp. YS12. The sequence goes on along the minus strand of CP053915.1, from coordinate 368,641 downwards.
CGCCTTCTCCAGCGCCGCGACACATTGCGCTTCGGTTCCGTAGTCGTTGAGAAATTCGTTCATCAACAAGCGGGGCTGGAACTGGATGCGGTTCATTGGCATGACACACCTCCGCAGAGAAAGGCTATACGCAATTACAGGATAGCCCCGCGGCTCATTCCTGGCTGAGGTTAGTTGCTAATCAGGCATTTATTTGAAATTTCTATTTCATCCGCTGTCCATTGCAGTGATGAAGGGCAAAGTGCCTGTCAGATTCGCTTGTAAAGGGCTACCTGCATTATCAGTGCGCCATCAGTGCGAACGGATGGGCGTATCAGGACGCATCCCCCAGATCAATCGTCGTGTCGTGAGTTACCCCTGCGCTCCGTCCGGCTTCACCGGTTGCCCGGATGCTGGCGACCTTCCATTTGATTCCCAATGACCGATCTGCATCTCCCTCCCCATCTTCATTGCCCCCCCCACTTCCGCGATGTCGAACCGCGAACCCCTGCCTTCTACGATTGCGACTTTTATCACACCACCACGCTACCCTCAGGCGAGATGGTTCGCGGCCAATGGGATTTGCGCGACAACGTACAAGCCTATCTAGGTGGCGTCGAGTTCGCAGGCAAATCGGTGCTCGAAATCGGTCCGGCCAGCGGCTTCCTGAGCTATCACATGGAGCGCAGTGGTGCTTTGGTCACGGCAATCGAGCCTTCGCTGGAGCGCCTGTGGGATTGTGTGCCGATGCCCGGCATCGATTTCGACGCTTGGCGCCAGGCCTTTCTCGTGTCGATACAGCGAGTCCGCAATTCTTTCTGGTACCTGCACCGCCAATACGGTTCAAGCATCCGGGTGGTGGAAACCGACCCGGAAACCCTGCCCGCGGAAGTGGGCGAGTTCGATGTAGGGGTGTTCGCATCGATGCTGCTGCATTGCCGTAGCCCGTTCTCGATCCTCGAAGGCTGCTTGGCGCAGGTGCGCGAGACCGTGATCGTCACCGATCTTCATGACAGCGCAATGGACGGCCAGCCGGTATGCCGTCTGCTGCCCGACGTACGGCACAAACAGATCGACACCTGGTGGGCCCTGTCGCCGGACTTCGTGGTGCAGGCGCTGGGAGTGCTGGGCTTTGGTAATGCCCGGGTCACCACGCACCACCAGAAACGGGATATCGACGGGCAGATGATTCCGTTGTTCACCGTTGTCGCTACCCGGAACGTGCCGATGCCGCCGCCGCGCAAGGCAACGCGACCCGGCGAGGAATGCCCCGCCCCCCGGCAGGCTATCACCCAGCGGCCCTTGCCGCTGATCCCGCCAGCGCAGCGCCCGCTGCAGCCAGACCCGGGCAGCACTGATCCGTTGCAGGGGCTGCTGACGGCAACGTGGGACGGTCTTCTGGGCGTACCCCAGCGCCTGGGGTTACCGAGCGGCTGGTGGGGCCATGTGCCCTTCGCATGCTGGCTGGTGGAGGCCTGCCAACCGGCCATGCTGGTGGAACTGGGGACACACCACGGGGTGTCTTATGCCGCCTTCTGCGAAAGCGTGCTGCGCCAGGGATTGCTGACCCGTTGTTACGCAATCGATCACTGGCGCGGCGACCAGCACAGCGGCTGCTATGACGATTCAGTTTACGAAGACCTGAAGCGCTTCAACGAGCTGCGATATGGCGCCTTTTCGGAACTGATCCGCAGGGATTTCAGCGCCGCGGCCGAAGAATTTGCCGATGGCTCGATCGACCTGCTGCACATCGACGGACTGCACACCTATGAGGCCGTGGCGCACGACTTCGGTACTTGGTTGCCCAAGCTATCCAGGCGCGGCGTGGTACTGCTCCACGACACCAACGTGTACCGCGACGACTTTGGGGTCCACCGGCTGTTCCGGGAGCTATCGCAGCAATACCCGTCGTTCGAGTTCCTGCATGGCAACGGACTGGGGGTGCTGGCCTGCGGGGCCGAGGTACCGGAAGCAATTGGCCGCTTGTGTCAGCCCGATGATCAACGCCAAATTTTGGCGGTGCGTGAAAGATTCGCCCGCCTGGGCTTCACCTGGGAATTGCAGGCCCGTGAGCACGAGCACCGAAGCGCCGCACTGGCCGCAGCGCGAATGCCTGCCAAAGCCCAGGCAGCCATTCTCGGAGAGCAGGATGCAGCGCAGACACAGGTACAGAGACTGCAGCAGCAGGTCATGGCGTTGCAGAGGTCGGTTGCAACGCAGGTGCTCATCCTGGAAGAGCGGGATGCCGCTCACGTACAGGTGCAGAGACTGCAGCAGCAGGTCGTGGCGTTGCAGAGGTCGGTTGCAACGCAGGCGCTCATCCTGGAAGAGCGGGAGGCCGCTCACGTACAGGTACAGAGACTGCAGCAGCAGGTAGAAGCGCTGCAGCGGGAAGTTGCCGAGACTCACCAGAGCAGCAGCTTGCGCGTGGCTGCCGCCGAAGAGCAGGGCCTACGCTGGGAAGGCGTGGCCCGGGAAATCACCCAAGAACGTGATGGGCTGATGCAAAGCCTGTATGACCTACAGTCGGATTCGACGGCACAGCAACAACGGTGTCAACAGCAGATCCGGATTTACGACCAGATAGTGACGGACCTGTTGCGCCGGCACGCGGAAGAAGTGGATTTCGAAAACCAGCCGCAGCATGAAGAACGCCATCCGGCAATTCCCCGACTGCTTGCTTGGTGCCGCAGCCAGCTGCCGGTCAGCTTGCCGTCCGGCCTTCAGTTCGCACGTCCGCTACTGCACCATTTGCTAATCGGGATCAACCCCGTGGCGAAGGTGGTGGCGCGCTCGACCCTTTTCGACCGGGAATGGTATCTCGCCCAGAATCCGGATATCGCCGCACTGGGGGCACACCCGGCATATCACTACACGGTCATCGGTGCCAGAACCGGCCGTGATCCCGGCCCCTGGTTTTCCACCCGCCGCTACCTGGCTCTCCACCCTGAACTGGTCGGCGCGGGGGTGAATCCCCTCTACCACTTCGAGATGGTTGGGCGTAAGGCCGGGCGTCCCCTGGGACTGAGCGGCGACATCACCATGACACCGGTGCCCGCTGTATCCGGAGTACCCATACTGCCGGCGCAGGAGGCAACTCCGCTGCCTAGCGGGACGCCAGCGCCCGGCGACAAGGCATGGCATGTGGAGCAGGCCCGGCACCAGCTGCGGGCGTTCTTGGCTGATGCTGGCAACCGGCTGACCTTCCCGCCACAGCCCGCTCCCGTGGTGTCGATCGTGGTTGTGATGTTCAACAATGCGGCACTGAACTTGCAGTGCCTGATGTCGATTCATGCGCAACAGGCAACGCCGCTCGAATTGATCGTGGTGGATAACGCCTCCTCCGATGAAACCACCATCCTGCTGGGTCGGCTCGAGGGCTGCACCGTGTTGCGCCAGCAAGAGAATCTGCACTTTCTGCGCGCCGCCAATGTCGGAGCCCGGGCCGCGCGGGGCCGTCACCTGCTGTTCCTCAACAACGACACCACCCTGGGCAGCCAAGCCTTGGCCGAGGCGTGCGGAATCCTCGACCGGGAGGCGGACGTGGGCGCGGTCGGCGGCAAGATCCTGCTGCTCGACGGCAGCCTGCAGGAGGCCGGCTCGATCATCTGGCAGGACGGCAGCACCTCAGGCTACGGGCGCGGCGCTGATCCCTTAGACCCGTCCTACCAGTTCCAACGGGACGTGGATTACTGCTCGGGCGCCTTCCTGATGGTCAGGCGGGCGGTGTTCGACCAACTGGGCGGCTTCGACCCCTTGTTCGCGCCGGCCTACTACGAGGATGCGGACCTGTGTGCCCGCATCTGGGAGGCTGGGCTGCGTGTGGTCTACAGCCCGCGCATCCAGATCGTGCACGTGGAGTCGGCCAGCTATGGCGCCGATGGCAGTATCAACCGGCACATCGTTAACAACCGGGAGCGCTTCAAGCACCGTCACGCCGTCCGGCTGCAGCGAGCCTGGGCGCGCCAGACCACAGACGAACTGCTCGCCCGGCTGGCCCCTGGCCGTTACTCGGCCCGGGTGCTGTTCATCGACGACTGCTGGCCCCTGGCCAGCCTGGGTAGTGGCCTGCCCCGGGCCCGCGAGCTACTGTCCGCCCTGTGCAAGGGCAGGGTTTTCGTAACCCACTATGCCACCAATATGGATAACGCTGTCCCCGCAATAGTCCAAGACGCGCTGGCGAAGGGAGTGGAGCGCATTACGGGTGGCCTCAGCCAGTTGTCACCGTTCCTGCACGCCCGTGCCGCACATTACAACTGCCTCATCGTCAGTCGGCCGCACAACATGCAGGCGGTGAGTGCATGGCTAGAACTGCAGCCGGAGGCAGCTGGTAGACTGCGCGTCGTCTACGATGCCGAAGCAGTCGTGGCGCCACGGGATCTGCTGCTCAGCCAGGCCCGGCCACGTGCGCCAGCGCCGGCCATGAGCCTGAGGGACGAGATGTCGCTGACGCGCAAGGCCGACACCATCGTCGCAGTCAACGAGGCCGAGGCCGGCATGTTCCGCAGCGCAGGTCGCACCGACGTGCGGGTGCTCGGGCATTGTGTGGATGTAGACCTGAGCCCGGCCCCGTTCGAGTCACGCACCAACCTGCTTTTCGTCGGCCGGCTGGCGGAGATGGACTCGCCCAATGTGGACGCTGTGGAGTGGTTCATCGAATACATCATGCCACTGCTGAATCGCCAACTCGGCAACGACTACTGCGTGGACCTAGTCGGCCTGTGCGCCGACGAACTGCGCCACCGATACGCCCACCACGGGCGCCTGCGCTTTCATGGCCGGATCGACGATCTGACACCGCACTACGCCAACGCAAGGCTATTCATCGCGCCGACACGCTTTGCCGCAGGCATACCGATCAAGGTCTACGAGGCCGCCGCACGCGGTGTGCCGGTGGTAACCACCTCCCTGCTGGGCCGGCAACTGGGTTGGGTCGATGGGGAAAGCATCATGCTGGCCGACAGCCCGCAGGCGTTTGCCCAGGCCTGCGCTGCCCTCTACCACGACGTCCAGCGCTGGTCGGCGATCCGTGAAGCTGCCGTGCAGCGCGTGCGCCATGAATGTGGCCGCCCGGCCTTTCTGCAGCGGGTGCAGGACTTGCTGGCAGGGCTGCTGACGCCACACTCTGGGGACAGCCCGTCCGCCAGCGCGGTGGCAACCGCGCCGCCATCGGGCAGATGGAATCGGACGGCTGCGGAATGGAGCCGCCCCCCCGAAGAGCGCAGCCGGGAGCACGGCATGTTCTGGATGGCTCACCCCTGGGTGGCACAGCGTCTCAATACCAAGATATCCGACGATCCACAAATCGGAACTTACCCGTATCTGAAGTCCTTGCTGCAACAACGGGGGCTACGCTTCCCTGTATCACGGGCAGCCAGCCTGGGCTCGGGATTCGGTGGTCTGGAGCGTGAACTGGTTGCACTGGCTGTGGCCGAGCGCATCGATGGCTTCGACCTGTCCGCGGATGCCGTGGCAGCGGCTCGGCAAGGGGCCAGCCAGGCCGGCATGTCGGAGCGGTTGCGTTACCAGATCTGCAATCTCGAACAGATCCAACTGGCATCCAAAGCCTACGACCTGATCGTGGCGTGCCACAGCGTGCACCACATCGACGATCTGGATCGGCTGTTCAGCCAGGTGAGGGCGGCCCTGAAGCCCGGGGGGGTCTTCTGCCTGGAGGAGTACGTTGGTCCCAACCGCTTCCAGTGGAACGATCGTCAGCTCGACGCGGCGAATGATTTTCTCCGGGGCCTGCCCGCACATTACAAACGCATGCCCAACGGCGAGGCCCGCGGTGAAGCCTTCCGGCCCGCCGTGGCCGACGTGATCGCGGTGGACCCGACCGAGGCCATCCGCTCGGCGGACATCCTGCCCACGTTGCGGCGGCATTTCCAGATTGTTGCTATGCGGCAACTCGGTGGCGCCGTCCTGCACAACGCCTTGTATGGGATTGCCCAGAACTTCGACCCCGAAGTGGCCGAGGACCGGCAGTGGCTGGACGCACTGTTTAACCAGGAGGACCGCCTGATGGCCGAGGGCGTGCTGGGGTCGGATTTCGCGGTGATCGTCGCGGCCAAACCAAGGGAGTGCGACACCAATCATGCATGAGACTGCTTACCACTCCGGCCGCCTGTTCTTCCAGACTTATGCCAGAGACGACTGGACGCAGGCACTTGAAATCGGCAGCGCAGACGTCAATGGCGCCCTGCGCGACCTTTGCCCGCCCCAGGTGCATTATGTGGGCTTGGATCGGCTCCCCGGGCCAGGCGTGGATCTGGTGGCCGATCTGAACCACGGCCTGCCCTTCGCAGCCGGAAGCTTTGACGTGGTGCTGTCGAGCTCGACCCTGGAGCACGATCCGGCCTTCTGGGACACCTTCTGCAACGCAGTCCGTCTACTCAAACCCGCCGGGCTGCTCTACCTCTGCGCGCCCAGCAACAATGGCTTCCACCGCCATCCGGTGGACTGCTGGCGCTTCTATCCGGACGCCAGCAAGGCGCTGGAAAATTGGGCGCACCGGCAGGGCCTGATGATCGAGCTGGTCGAGTCCTTCACCTCCCCACCGGCTGAATCGGGCTGGTCGGATTTCATCGCCATCTTCAGCAAGCCGCCGCATCGCTTTCGAGCGAACGCACGGCTCTGGCAGCAGCGCCAGGCCCAGAACATTTGGGACATCGACCATGCCGCGTTGCTGCACCCCAGCGGCGATACCTTCGACATGCAGGTATACGCCAAACTGCAGGCCGAACTCGCCGCCTGCCAGCAGGAGAATCAGCAACTGCGCCGTCAGCTCGCCATGCTGTCGCGGGAGATCGATGCTGCCTACCGTGCCCTAGCGGAACTAGCGCCGCCGTCGGGCTCTACCCCGGCGGACTGATCTCCCAGGCTGCCATGGCGGCCAGCCCCACTGGCTGATCGCGACGAGTGGCGCATCGCGGTACTCCTCTGCGCTTCGACGCGAAGATGACTAGGTAGGCAACCTTTTCCATCAGCCCGGCAATGTCGGGCCGCTTCACGTCCGGCACCTTCTTGCGACCGATTAACGGAACGATGCAGCGGTCGATGACCGCCTGATAGCCGCGCTGCGTGCTGGGCTTGTTGCGCTTCTTTGAGTAGTCCTCCATGAACTTCTTGCACAACTCCGCGACCGTTGGTGCCTTGCGGGCCCCCGGCCTTGGCACCACCGGGATCGCCGCCCCGGCGAACCTCGGCGAGCCAGTCCTGTGCCATGACGCGGGCCTGCTCCACGGTCAGTTCGCCGAATAGCCCCAAGGCGGGCTTGCGACGATCGCCAGCGTTCGTGCGGTACTGGAGCATGAACACCTTGCTGCCCGCCGGGGTGATCTTGCACAAGAAGCCGGGCACCACGGTATCCCGCAATTCGACGGCCTTGTCCTCGGGTTGCGCCGCATCGACTGCGGACTTGGTGAGCTTGATTTTCGCCATGATGACTCCTTGGAACAACCCGATTCCAGGAGCCAGATAGGAGCAGCGCGAGGGGAAACCAGGTCAGGTTTCAGAAAGCACCGGCATATGATGGACGCGCGTAAGTTATTGATAAACCTGCTGTATCTGTCTTCAGCGCAGTCCAACGAAGTACCGGGCTGGAGTCATCGTGAAACAAAAAAAGGCTCCAGCGCTTATGCAGCAAGCGCTGGAAGCTTTTTTTTTCAGGAGCATCCGGAGTTGATGGCTTCCAGGGAATAGGGGTTGCGCACTGCATTGCGCACCATAAGGCCCGCAGCCAGCCACGAAAAAACCGCCACCCCTCGCCTATGATGCGCCCTCCCCGCGCAGCCACGTTCCGGCCGCGCGGCCTTCCCGGCCCTCCGTTTCCTCCTTGGACATGAGCACCCAAGCCCTCTGGGTTTTCTCCCTGCTGGCCGCCTGCGTGGCCTGCTTCATCGCCAACCGGCCGCGCATGGACGCCGTGGCCCTCACCGCCATGGTGCTGCTGGTCGCCAGCGGCACGCTGAGCCTGCAGGAAGCCCTGGCCGGCTTCAGCGACCCCGCCGTCATCATGGTGGCGGCGTTCTTCGTCATCGGCGAGGGGCTCGCACGCACGGGCGTGGCCTACCGCGTCGGCGACTGGCTGGTGCGCCGCGCGGGCCGCAGCGAAACCCGCCTGCTGGTGCTGCTGATGCTGTCGGTGGCGCTGCTGGGGTCGGTGATGAGTTCCACGGCCGTGGTGGCGGTGTTCATTCCGGTGGTGCTGGGCATGGCGCGGCGCATGGGCACCGCGCCAGGGCGGCTCATGCTGCCGCTGGCCTATGCCGGGCTGGTGAGCGGCATGCTCACGCTGGTCGGCACACCGCCGAACCTGGTGGTCAACGGCGAGCTGGCGCGCGCCGGGTTCGCGGGCTTCGGCTTCTTCGATTTCACGCCCGTGGGCCTGCTCGTGCTGGCCCTGGGGGTGGGCTACATGCTGCTGGCGCGCCGCTGGCTGGCCGACCGGCCGGCGCCGGCCGCCTCCACGGCCGGGCAGCGCCGCCGCCGCATGCACGAACTGGCCGAAGCCTACGGCCTGAGCGAGCGCGCACGCCGCGTGCAGGTGGAAAGCGGCTCCCCCCTGGCGGGCCAGACCCTGGGGGCGCTGGCGCTGCGCACGCGCCACGGCGTGAACGTGATCGCCATGGAACGCCCGCACCGCTTCGGGCCGGACACGCTCACCACCTCGGCCCGGCATGAAATCGCCGCGGGCGACATCCTGCTGCTGGACTTCGCGCACTGCGCGCAGGCGCCCGAAGCCTTCCTGGCCGGGATGCGGCTCAAGGAGCTGCGCATGCGCTCCAGCTACCTCACCGACCTGTCGCACGGCATCGGGCTGGCCGAAGTGACGGTGCCGCCCGGCTCCAGCCTCATCGGCAGCACCATCGTGCAGTTGCGCATGCGCTCGCAGCGCAGCCTGAACGTGATGGGCCTGCGCCGCAACGGGCGCTCGCTGGGCGAGCGCCTGCTGGAAACCCGGCTGCGCATGGGCGACACGCTGCTGATCGCGGGCACCTGGAAGGGCATCCGGCGGCTGCACACGCAGGCCAGCGACTTCCTGGTGCTGACCCTGCCCGCCGAACTGGACGAAGTGGCCCCCGCCGCCCGCCGCGCACCGCTGGCGCTGCTGGCCCTGGCCGTCACCGTGGGCCTGATGGTGAGCGGCGCGGTGCCCAACGCCATCGCGGCGCTCACGGGCTGCCTGCTCATGGCCGCCTTCGGCTGCGTGGGCGGCAACAGTGCCTACCGCAGCCTGCACTGGCAGAGCCTGGTCCTGATCGTGGGCATGCTGCCCTTCGCCACCGCGCTGCAAAAGCTCGGCGGCATCGACAGCGCCGTGCAGGCGCTACTGGGCCTGACGGGCAGCGCGTCGCCGCGCGCCGTGCTGGCCCTGCTGTTCGCGCTGACGGCGGCCGTGGGCCTGTTCATCTCGAACACCGCCACGGCCGTGCTGATGGCGCCCATCGCGCTGGGGCTGGCGCAGCAGATGGGCGCGTCGCCCTACCCCTTCGCCCTCACCACGGCGCTGGCCGCCTCGGCGGCCTTCATGACGCCGGTGTCCTCGCCCGTCAACACGCTGGTCGTCGGGCCGGGGCAGTACCGCTTCATGGACTTCGTGCGCATCGGCGTGCCGTTCGCGCTGCTGGTCATGGCGGTGTGCGTGGCGGTGGTGCCGTGGCTGTTTCCGTTTTGACGACCATGCCCGCCCACGAACTGCGCATCGCGGATTCCCCCGCCTCCATCCCTTGCGCCGCCTGGGACGCCCTGCTCGCCGCCCAGCCCCACCCCACGCCGTTCATGCGCCACGCCTACCTGGCCGCGCTGCACGACAGCGGCAGCGCCACGCCGCGCACCGGCTGGGCGCCGCGCTTTTTCATGCTGTGGCAGGGCGATGAACTGGTGGCCGCCTGCCCGCTGTACCTCAAGGGCCACTCGTATGGCGAATACGTCTTCGACTGGGCCTGGGCCAGGGCCTACGAGGAACACGGCCTGCCCTACTACCCCAAGGCGGTGGTGGCCGTGCCCTTCACGCCCGTGCCAGGGGCCCGCCTTCTGGCGCGCGACGCCGGCGCGCGCGCCCTGCTGGTGCGGGCCATGCGCCAATGGTGCGAAGCGGAGAACATCTCCTCCCTGCACGTGCTGTTCGCCAGCGACGGCGACCTGCAAGCCTGCGCCGCGCAGGGGCTGATGCAGCGCCACGCGGTGCAGTTCCACTGGCAGAACGATGGCTACGCCGACTTCGACGGCTTCCTCGCCAGCCTGACGCAGGACAAGCGCCGCAAGATCCGCCAGGAACGCCGCAAGGTGCGCGAGGCGGGCGTCACGTTCCGCTGGGCGCGCGGCACGGACATCACGCAGGCGGACTGGGACTTCTTCTACCGCTGCTATGAGCGCACCTATCTCGAACACGGCAACCCGCCCTACCTCACGCGCGACTTCTTCGCCCGCATGGCGGCGCACATGCCGGGCCACTGGCTGCTGTTCACCGCCGAGCGCGGCGGCCGCCCGATTGCTAGCAGTTTGATAGCTGTCAGCGCTTGCCCATCAAGCGCTGGAGGCCCAAAAGACCATGAAAACCTGGTGGCCTACGGCCGCTACTGGGGCGCGCTGGAGCGCGTGGACTGCCTGCATTTCGAGGCCTGCTACTACCAGCCGCTGCAGTGGTGCATCGACCATGGCGTGCAGCGCTTCGAGGGCGGCGCGCAGGGCGAGCACAAGATGGCGCGCGCCCTGCTGCCAGTGCCGACGGCAAGCGCGCACTGGCTGGCCCACCCAGCCTTTGCCGATGCGGTGCAGCGCTTCCTGTCGCGCGAGGACGAAGGCATGGCGCACTACCTGGAAACGCTGCAGGCGCGCAGCCCATTCAAGCCGCCGGGCTGAAGGCGCGCGCTTTTCGCCTACAATCCCCGGTTGACGGGCCTCCTCGCATGGGGAAGCGGCCAACCGGGTCAGGTGGGGAACCAAGCAGCCCTAACCGTGGATACAGTGCCGGGGGTAAGGCTCGTCAACTTCCCCCTCTTTTTCTCTGCCTACGCAGGCACGCCCACGATCACGCTGGACGCCTTGAACAGCGCCGCCGCCTGCGCGCCCACGGCCAGGCCCAGGCTGTCTGCGCTTTCGTTGGTAATGATGGCGGCCACCGCGCCGCCGCCCGGCAGGCCGATCACCACCTCGGTATTCACTGCGCCCTTTTGCACGCGCGTCACCTGGCCCTGCAGATGGTTGCGCGCCGAGAACTTCGCACCCTGCCCCTGCGTCACCACGATCACGGAGGATGCCTTGATGAGCGCGAACGCCTCGGCCCCGGCCTGCAGGCCCAGGCCCACCGCGCTGCCATGCGTGACGATGGCCACGATGGCGCCCAGCCCCGGCACCTCCAGTTCGATTTCGTCGTTGACCGCCCCGGCCACCACGCGGGAGACCTTGCCGGAGAATTGGTTGCGTGCGCTGGTTTTCATGCTGACATTCCTTTCAAGAACCGGGAAAACGCCCGGCGCGTGCCTGATTCTCGGCCCGCACAGGGTTCTCCCTGGCGCGGCCAAGGGCTTTGCTCACAGCGGCTGCACACTGACCGCCACGTCGGCGGGCGGTGCGTGGTGCAGGCTGCTGGTGACCAGCGCGTCCACCCCGCTGGCGGCGTAGTCGGCCACGTTGCCCGCGTGGATGCCGCCCGCCGCCAGCAGCCCCAGCCGGGGGTGCCGGGCGCGCAGCAGCGGGCACCACTGGCGCAGCGCCTCGGGCGCCGCCTTGTCGAACTGCACCACGTCGGCCCCGGCGGCCACGGCCTGCTGGGCTTCTTCGAGGGAATGCGCTTCGATCACGCAGGTCTTCTCGGCCAGCACCGGGGCCACCGCCGCCAGGCGCCCGGCCACACCCGCCCAGCCGCCGGCCAGCGCGCGGTGCTGGGGGAACACCAGCACCGTCTCGCCCACCCCCAGCCGGTGCGGGTAGGCACCGCCGCTGAGCGTGGCCTTGAGCGCGATGCGGCGCAGGCCCGGCGCATGCTTGCGCGTGGTGAGCACGGCCACCTGCGGCGCCACGGCGCGCACGGCCCGCACCATGGCGGCGGTGGCCGTGGCCACGCCGCAGGCGTACTCCAGCAGGTTCTGCGCCACCTTCCAGGCGCGCAGCAGGGCCGCCGCATCGCCCGTGGCGGCCAGCAGCTCGGCCCCTGCCGCCAGGGGCTGGCCGCTGGGCACCAGGCGCTCCACCTGCCCGCCGCAGTGCTGCACGACGCGCGCGGCCTCCTCGGTGCAGGCCGCCACGCCCGCACCGCGCAGCGTGAAGGCGATGCGCGCGGGCTGGCCGCCCACGGCGAGCAGGTGCGTGGTCAGGTCCAGCAGCGGCGCGTCCTCGGCAATCCAGGCGTCGATCGTGGCATGGTCGAAAAATACGGAATTCACAGCGTCCCCCAACGGCGTAGAAACACAAAGGCCGCCAGCGCCACGGCGCCCAGCAGCAGCGACAGTGCGTTGGCACAGGCCCAATGCCCGTCCAGCACATGGTTGTAGATGGCCAGCGACAGCGTTTCGGTGCGCCCGGCGATGTTGCCGCCCAGCATCAGCGACAGCCCCACCTCGCCCAGCCCGCGCCCGCCCGCCAGCACCAGCCCGGCGGCGATGCCCCGGCGCGCCAGCGGCAGGTCGATGCGCCAGAACACGCTCCAGGGCCGGTGCCCCAGCAGCGCCGCCGCCTCGCGCACGCGCGGCGCGATGCCCGCGAAAGCCGCCTGCACGGGCTTGACCATGAGCGGCAGCCCCGCCACGAAGGCCGCGATCACCAGCCCGGCCGGGGTGAACACCACGGCAGGCTGCAGCGCCGGGGGCAGCCACTGCGCCAGCCAGCCCTGGCGCCCCAGCAGCAACAGCAACCCGTAGCCCAGCACGATAGGCGGAAACACCAGCGGCAGCGTGACCAGCGCATCCAGCAGCCCCTGCCCGGCAAAGCGCCCGCGCGCCAGCAGCCACGCCAGGGCCGTGCCCACCAGCAGTTGCAGGGCCAGGCTCCAGCCGACCACGCCGAAGGTGAGCGGCCACGGCGCCGCGGGGCACACGCCGCCCATCACATGCCGTGGCGTTCGAGCACGCGCCGGGCCGCGGGCGAGGCCAAGTAGCCGAGGAAGGCGCGCACCGCCGCGCCCTCGGCCCGCCCCTTGAGCACGCCGGCGCTCAGCGCGATCGGGTCGTAGCAGTCCTGCGGCGCGTCGATGCGCGCGCCCACGCGGCCCTGCAGCGCCAGCGCCTCGGTGCGGTTGACGAAGCCCGCATCCACCTCGCCCGTGGCCACATAGGCGCTCACCTGCGGCACGGTGGCCACTTCCAGCAGGCGCCCGGCCAGCGGCTGCGCCAGGCCCAGGCGGGCCAGGCAGGTGGCGGCGGCGTTGCCGTAGACGGCCTTGGTGCGGTCGGGCAGCGCAATGCGCCGAAAGCGCGCCTCGCGCAAGTCCGCCAAGGCCGCCAGCGGCTGGCCCGGCGCCGTCACCAGCACCAGGGCACCCGTGCCCAGGGGCACGAAACGCTCGGCCAGCCCCATGGGTTCGAGAAAGGCCTGGTCGCCAATCAGCAGCGCGATCTCGGGGTTCTGCCGCGCCTGGGTCTCAACCTGCTTCATGTTGCCGAAGCTGGCCTCGGCGCGGATGCCATGGGCTGCCGAGAAGCCCTCCAGCAGCTCGAGCACCGGCTTGCGGTAGCCCGCGCCGGCGGCCACCAGCAGGGTGTCGGCGGCCCAGGCGTGCGCCGCCCAGAAAGTGGACAGGAAGAGCACACAAGTCAGGAAAAAATGTTGCATAAGGGGGCCTTTCACCCGCAAAGACAAGCGCATTGACCGGCTTGCCGATCAGTTTTCAGGGTTCAGAAACAGGCTCACATCCTCGTTGCCGAGGCGATAGCCATAGAAGGTTTCGTAGAAGCGCCGTGTTTCCTGGCGCATATCGATCGACGCAAACACCTGCGGGTACAGCGTCTGGGCCAGCCAAAGCGGTTGCAGCGCCACCTCGCAGGTTTCGCGGCACCACCAGAACAACCCTTTGGGGTTCACATGCACGCGCCCGGCCTTGACTGCCCCGATGCCGCGCCAGCGCCGGTCGTTCCGGATCATCTCGGCATCGCGCGCATGCATCACCACGATCACGTCGGGATCGGCCTGCAGGATTTGTTCGATCGAGACGGCTCCGGCACTGGCGCCGGTAAACCACGGCTCCGCCACGTTCACCGCGCCAGCAATGTCCATCCAGTCCTGGTTCAAAGAAGGGCGGCCCGATGACTGCATGGCGCTGCCCATGGCATGAAACACCTTCAGGCGCTGCCGCTGCGGCACCTGGGCGACCGCTTGGCGCACGCGATCCACGGTGCTCCGGTAGTAGCGCTCGAAAGCCTGGGCGCGCTGCGGTGCCTGGCCCCCCAGGATTTCTGCCGTAATGCGCGTGCGCTCGACCATGGCCTCCAGTGCGTTGTAGCGCAGGCTGACCACCGGGATGCGCGCGGCCTGCAGGCGTGCCTGCGCGGCCGGCGGCAACTCGCCCGCAACGAACAGCACGTCGGGTTGCACCTCCAGCAGGGCTTCGATGTTGACATCCCCGGCCCCGGCTCCCGCGATCACGGCCTGCTCGATGCCGGGCACGAATCTACGGAAGTTGGGCATGGACCGCACGATGCGCGTGGTGGCAACGATGCGCTCCCCAGCGCCCAGCATGGCAAGGATGGAGTTTTGCGCCTCCCAGGTCGTGGCCACCCTGCGCACCACGGCGGGCACGCGCACGCGCTTGCCTTCGTAGTAGGTGATTTCACGGTAGCCATCGTCAACAGACGCCGTGGCCTGGGCTGCGGGGCACAGCCATTGCAGGACACCTGCCAGGCCCGTTTGCAGCAGCCGCCGCCGCTGGATAGCGCTGGTGCCCGCAGGCGGGTTCGCATGGGTGTTCATGCAGGAACTCCTGCCGCAGGCGCGTCGGCTGAAGGCGCCTGTGTTGACCAGGACAGCACGACACTGCGCGAGGTCAACCGCAGGCGCACGCCGCCGTTCTCGGCGCAGCAAAACGGCTGCAGGTTGCGCTTGAACTGCGCCATCCGCCCCGCAGGCACGTCCAGCCAGGCAAAGTCGGCCAGGAGCGCAGCATCGTCCGCGTACCAGTTGGTGAACCCATCCGGGATGTAGTTGACGCTGGCCTGGATGCCCATCGCCGCCAGCCGGTTGAACAGCAGCACATGCCCGCTCGGCTGGCAGGGCACGGCCCCAAGGGCAGGGCTCCTGCGCACTTCGGGGTCTATGCCATCCATCAGCCAATCATGGAACTGTTTCAGGCTGGGGCCCGCGAACAGGAAGATGTAAACCGCCCGGCGGGCGGCAGCGTGCAGCTTGCGCAGGTCTCGCGTTGCCGGAGAGCGGCATGCGACCACCACGTCATGCCTCTCCAGGTTGACGCCCAATACGGCATCGCCCCATGGCAGATGCAGCGGCGTGACGTTGCCCACCCCTGCCGATACCGCGTTGCGCTCCAGAATGTCGAGCATGGCGCGCGACACGTCCAGCGCCGTCACGCGATGCACCCTGCGCGCCAGCTCCAGGCTCAGACGGCCCGTGCCAGCGCCCACGTCCAGGACAGAATCCCCCGGGCACAGGGCCATCGCCTGCACCTGGCACAAAGTGGCCTGTGCCTGCAGACGGCTGAAGCCGTCGTACCGCCGGGCGAACCCATCCCACAACGCAGGTTCGTCAAACCCCGGCGAACTCGTGAGTTCGCTCAGTAACTCCCAGTCAATCAGTTGGCGCATCACGCTGTCCTACAAGTCCACGGCCACCGACAAACGCAGTTCGCGCGGGCTCCCCAGGAAGGCGCTGCTGCTGGCGCCATTGCCGTTGACGCTGCCCGGAAAGATGGACAGCCAATAGCGCTTGTCGAACACGTTGTTGACCGACAGGCGCCAGGTGGTGGCCACGCCGGACACGCGCGTGGAATAGCGTGCACCGACATCGAGCGTCGTGTACCCGCTGATCCATTGGGCGTTGCTGTCATCTGCGGCACGCCGGCCCGTATGGTGCAGGTTGGAGCTGAGCACCAGTCCCTGCACGGACCGCGGCTGGTATTCCAGCAACAGATTCGCCTGCACCTTGGGCACGCCCACCACCTGCTTGTTGCTGGTGGCCGCCTTGCCCGTGTTCTTGAGCTTGGGGTCCAGGAGCGTGACGCCGCCAAACACGTGCCACCGGGGCCAGAATGCACCGCTGGCGGCCAGTTCCAGCCCGGTGTTGGACTGGTCGCCATGGACCTTGAAGTAATTGTCCGAGGGGTCGGTGAAGGCAAACGGCCGGTTGATCCGGAACAATGCCGCACTCACATCCAGCCTGCCCAAAGACCGCTTGGCCCCCAGCTCCCACTGCTGGCTGCGGAACGGGCTGAGCGTGGCCCCTTGGTTGGCGGCGCCATTGGGCGCGGCGTCCGCCTGCTCCAGGCTGTCCGCCCAGGAGGCGTACAGCGAAGTGTCCGCCTGCGGCTTGTATACCAGCGCGGCGGTTGAACTCCAGCCGGTCTTGTCGTCCGCGCTGGTCTGCGCCCCTGCCGCGTTGTAGGTGCGGGCGCGCATCTGGCTCCAGCTTGCGCCCAGAACCGCGGACCAGCCACCGCCAAAATCGACGCTGTCACCCAGCACCAGCGATTGCTGGGCATTGCGGATCGCGTGGTAACGGCTGCCGGGATCCGCCCATTGCGGTTCGGCGAACACGGCCGGATTGCCGATGCTGGCCTGCCCGAGGGTGTAGGTCTTGTTGGGATAACTGAACACGTCCCAGTTGAAGCCCGTGGTGCCCACCACCAGATCGTGCGTCCAGCCTCCCTGGCGCACGCGGCCGCTGAGCTGCAACAGGTTGCTGTCCACCACGAACCGCCCTGCCGCGGATGAGCCCACGGTCGTGGTATAGCCTCCGGAGGTTCCCGTCATGGTGTTGGTCGGCCAGGTCAGGGAGCGGTCCGCAATCTGCCGCAGCACCCCGGCGGTGACACGCCAGTCGTCGTTGATCCGGTGCAGCACGCGCGCGTTCAGGACGGAGGTCTCCAGATCCAGCCCGGCATAGCTTTGGCCGTAACCCACGCGGGTAGGGTCTGGCGCCGCAGGCAACAGGCCGGTGGCATAGGCAAAAGAACCGGGGAAGCCCTTGCGCACGAAGTGATAGCGGCTGGCATTGAGCTCTATCACCGTGCTCGCATTGGGGCGCACGTCCAGCGCCAGCCCCACCAGGCTGCGCCGCTGGGTGCTGCCTTGAACGTAGCCCTCGCCTTCCTCGTGCAGCAGGTTGGTGCGGTAAGTCACCACCTTGTTCACGTCCAGCGGGCCTGACAGGTCTGCGTGCGCACCGTAAACACGGCTGCTGGAGTAGCCCGCCGTCAGGCGCTTCTGGGAAGCGAGCGCCGGGCGTTTCTGGATGAAGTTGAAGTTGCCCGCCGGACTGGCAGGGCCATAGAAGGCGCCAGACAGGCTTTGAATCACCTCGATGCGTTCGTAAAGCTCCATCGGATACGCCGTCGTTCCCACCACGTTCAGGCCATCCAGATGGTTGTTCGCCACCACGCTGGACTGCATGCCCCGGGTCTGCGGACGGCCCACGTCCGCCCCGCCACGCGCCTGCATTTGCGCAGACGGCAGGTACTTGAGCAACTCGTGCACGCTGGTCGCCTGCTGGTTTTCAATCATCTCCCGGCTGACGGTGCGCACCGAATACGGCGTATCAAGCACCGCCCGGGTGCCCAGCGGCCCGAGCTCCACCTCCTTTGCCTGGAACCCGGCCGTGGAGGATGCACTCTCCACGATCACCTCCTGCAGTTCGGGGGGCGGTTGCGCCGACTCCGCCGCCGAGGCCCAGCCACAGGCCAGGGCGGCCGCCGCCACGGCCGTGCGTGCAAACGGCTGGAGAGAGGTTCTGGATGCGCGAAGCATGCTTGTTTCCTTAAGAGTCAAAGGACAGTGGAGAAAGCCGTGCCGGGGACGCAGGGCCCAGGTCAGGCCGATCCGGTACATCCCGCCCGCCCGGATCGAGCGCCAGCGGATGGAACGCCGTATGCCCCTGTTCGGAATGAAAGGCAGCCACGGCAATGCCGTACAGCCGCTC
Organism: Acidovorax sp. YS12; assembly: GCA_021496925.1. NCBI lineage: Bacteria > Pseudomonadati > Pseudomonadota > Betaproteobacteria > Burkholderiales > Comamonadaceae > Acidovorax > Acidovorax sp. YS12. The sequence goes on along the minus strand of CP053915.1, from coordinate 350,578 downwards.
GATGGCGGCGGCCGTCACCACGGCGCGAGGAGAACCGTCGTCAACGATGCGGCCCCGTTCAAGCAGCGCCACCCGCGTGGAGACCAGCAGCGCATGCTCCGGCTGGTGGGTGGTTTGCAGCACGGCGTACCCCTGGGTGGCCAGCAGACGCATGCGCAGCAGCAGGCGCATCTGGTTGCCATAGTCCAGGCCCGCGGCGGGCTCATCCAGCACGACGAAGCGCGCCCCTTGCGCCACGGCCCGTGCGATCAGAACCAACTGGCGCTCGCCCCCTGAAAGCTCCGTGCAAGGCCGCGCGGCCAAATGCGCCACGCCCAATTGCTCCATCGCCAGATCGGCGGCGGCACGGTCGCGCGGCGTGGCCGCCTTGAACATGCCGTGCACCGGCAGGCGGCCCATGAGCACCAGGTCCCGTACGGTGTAGGGAAACAATGCCGCATGGGCCTGCGGCACATAGGCCAGATGCTGTGCCAACTCGCTGCGCGGGTAGGTTGCAAGAGCGCGTCCCGCCAGGCGGACTTCGCCCCGGTCCGGGCGCAGCAGGCCCAGCAGCAGGCGCAGCAACGTGCTCTTGCCTGCGCCATTGCTCCCCAGCAGCGACAGCACTTCCCCCGGCACGAGATCCAGATCCACGCCCTCAAGCACCGTGCGCCCGGGGTGCGCAAATGCCAATCCGCGCGCGCACAGTGCAGCATCGGACCTCACGGGGGCTGCCGTCATGCGATCCACCCCTTGCGCACGCGGTGCAGCAGCAGCACGAACACAGGAATGCCCAGCAGTTCCGTCACGATGCCAATGGGAACCTCCGCAGGCCCCACGGTGCGCACCACCATGTCGGCGGCCAGCAAAAACACCCCGCCCAGGACAACGCTCATGGGCAGCACGCGCACATTGACCGGCCCGACCAGCAAGCGCGCCAGATGCGGAACGAGCAAACCGATCCACCCGATCATTCCCGCCAGCGAGACCGTCAGCGCACTGGCCAATGTGGCGGCGGCGATCACCGCATACCGCACGGCCACGACCGGCACGCCCAGCGACCGGGCCTCATCATCCCCCAGCGACAACACGTCCAGGGCCCGCGCCAGCACCAGCAGAACGGCCACGCACAACCCCAGCGGAGCCACCAATTGCAGCACCGACTCCATGCTGGAGCGGGCCAGGCTGCCCATCAGCCAATACACGATGGCGGGCAGTTGATCCTGCGGGTCGGCAAGGTATTTCGCCACCGACAGCAGGGCAGTGAACAAACCGCTACTGATGACCCCACCCAGCACCAGCATGACCAGGGAGCCCTGGCCGAAGATGCCGGCGATACCCAGTCCGAGGACCACCGCCAGCACCCCCATGCCAAAAGCCGCGGCCTGCACGGCCCACCAGTTGCCAGACACCACATAGCCCAGGGCCGCGCCAAAGGCGGCTCCGGCCAGCACGCCCATCAGTCCAGGCGAAACCAGCGGATTGCGAAACACCGATTGGTACGCGGCACCCGACACCGACAACGCGCCCCCCACCAGCAAGGCCGCGAGCACGCGGGGCAGGCGTATCTCGACGATCAGGTTGTGCAGAAATTCCTGGCGCCCGGGCGGCATGTCCCCCAATCCTCCCTGGGCCGCCACGAAGCGCAGTACCTCCCCCATCGACATGGGATAGCGCCCTATGGTCAGGCCCCAGAGCACCGCGGCGCTCATCGCCAGCACGGCGAGGAAAGCCCACGACATCGCGCGCCCCATGGTGCTCAAGGCCTTCCAACGAGCGCTGGATACAAGCACACACGCTCGACCGACTTGCCGAAGAAGTGGTAGCCCGAACCGCCCTCGGCCAGCAGGTCGAGCAGGCTGTCAGGATCGCGCACGCGCGTGCCGCCCACCACGGTGACACCCCGGCGTGCATACGGCCCGCACACCAGCGTGGCCGTGGGGCCGATGACCGCCGCCTGCACGCCAGGCCGCAACTGTTGCAGCAGGCTATCGAGCGAGCCGTTGATCAAGGTAGTGCCGGTGGTGACGAATACGTCGGCCTGCGGGAGCACCTCGTCGGCACGCTCGGGCGGTACGTAGAAAGGTAGCTCCTCGGATTTGAGCGTGGACATGTCGAGCTCCAGCACGTGAAAAGGCTGCCCGCGCCGCCGCAATTCCCGCATGTAGGGCGGGAACGCCCCTACCAGCACCACCCGGTGCCCAGGCTCGATTTGCAATGCATCGAACGCATCCCCCCCGCACACGAGGGCATCCGTGGGCGGGCCGTCACGCATCCACAGCGTTTCGACCAGGGCGTTGAGCGTAGCAATGGCCAGCGCCCGGCGCAGGTCCTGTTGGCGATACAGATCGCCCAGTACCTCCACCGCCAACCGGCCGGAGATTTTCCCGGGGGTGGGCATGGCCTTGACCGAGCTAGGGCAGCACACTGCCTCGGGCACGCTCTTGATGGGCGTGGCACACAGGCCTCCTGCGCCGTTGCTCAGTTTGACGCCAGTGAAGAAGATGCCCATCACGGCTCGCTCGATGACCAGGGTCTCGGCCAGCGGGCCCAGGCGCTCGCACACGCTGGCATGCAGTTCGGACAGCAAGGTGCCCGTGCAGGTGGCACCGAGCGGGTTTTGTAGTACAGACATGGGACACCTCAATCGCCATGGCAGCCGCCGCCTGGGCGGCGGGCGAAATACAGCTTGGCGTTGCCGTAGCGGCCTGGCAGGTCTTGCCGTTGCACGTCCACCAGGCCAACATCCTGCAAGCGCTGCGGAAATTTTTCCACGCCACACAAGGGGTGGCTGTTGGTGAGCACGGCCTTGTCCAGGTCGCGCAACCCCCCTGGGGCGGATTCGCAGGCCTCCAGGCAAAACCAGTGGGCGCAGCACAGCTCTCCCCCCGGCGCCACGCAGGCCGCAGCCACCGCCAGCGCATCAGAGACGTTCTTGCGCACCGGGTACAGGCTGTGAAAAAGCACGACCCGGTCATGCGCCGGGCCTGCCATGGCTGCGTCCAGCGGGGTACCCGTGAGCAGGTGGCAACGGTCGGCCACGCCGCAGTCGGCCAGGAGCGCTTCGGCCTGAGCCAGGGCATCGGCCGCCACCACCACCGTGGCCTGCAAGGTGGGATCGGCCTGGCACAAAGCGGCAGCCAGCAGGCCGTCGCTCCCATCAAAGCACAGCAGGCTGGAGGTGGCTGCACCGCCGCAGCTTGGGCGCGGGCGCTGCGCCAGCAGTGCCGACAACGCCTGCGCTTCCGGCAGGTAGGGATGCAAGGCCACGGAAGACCAGGACTGCGGCACCTGCTGCTGCCATGTTTCGTTCATGAAATGCCCCATATCCGCCCAGCCCTGGTTGGGCGACTGCAAGGCTTGCAGCCATTCGGCTTGGCACCAGGGACTGGTGCTGCACAAGACTTGCTCCATCCCGCCGGCCAGCGCAAAAGCTGCCCCGTGGTGCACCAGCAGCCCCAGGTCTTCCAGTGCTTGCAGAAATGCGCCCAGGTGTGCACCGCGCAGGTTCAGGGCCGCGCCTATGGCGGCCTTTTCTGCGGGGCCATGCTTCGCCAGCCAGTCGAACAGGCCGCTGTCGTAGCCGGCACGCAGCACCTGGTGCGCCTTGTAACCGTCCACGATGCGGCGTACCACTGCCGCCGCTGCAGGTTCCTGCAACGTATTCAAATCCATCGCTTTGCTTGGCCAGTCCATGATGTTCATCTCCAGGTTGAGTGATGCGGTCAACGGTCGGCTGGCAGAACGCGAGGCCCGCCAGTCAGGATTTCACCAACCTGGGCCGCAGACAGGTCGATGGCAAAAAGCTCGCGGTAAAAGCGCTGTGTTTCCTGTTGCACCTGTCGGGCCGGTACGGCGCGTGGGTGAAACTGCGAGGCCGCCCACAGCACCGTCAGGGGCTGCTCGGAGGTGCGGTTGCCCCAGGTGTGCGCGCCGCAGGGCGTCACCAGCACCTGGCCCGTGCGCACGGCCTTGAGCGCCGCAAAGCGCGGATCGTGCAAGACGGCCTTGGCCTCTCCAGGGTCCGAGACGATCAGGAAGTCCGGGTCCCAGTCGAGCAGTTGCTCCATGGTGAAGCTGCGCGTCTCGGCCTGGCGGCCATCGTCGGTCACGCTGTTGCCGCCGGCGGCCTTGATCCACCATTCCGCCACCAGGTGTGGCTGGCGCAGGGTGGACGGGCTGAAATAAAGCACTGTGGGGCGCTTGCCCCCCTCGCGCTCGATGGCAGCGCCCACGCGGCCAATGATGTCGTCGAAGCGCAGCACATAGCGCTGGGCGGCTTTGGGCTGGTCAAGCAGGTCGCCTAGCAGGCGCACCACGGCTTTCACGTCCTCAGGCTTGCGCCAGGCCAGGTAGAGGGCGGGCAGGCCCAGCCGGTTGAGCGTCTCGGCGGCGGAGCGATCCATGGTCAGCACCACATCGGGTGCGACCTGCATCAGAGCCTCTACCTGGGGCGAATGGTCGGGGTTTTGCAGGGAGGGCAAACTGGCCGTGTGCGGCGCGAAGACCATCTGGTAGCCCCAGCGCGGCTTCTTGGCAAACGTCGGCAAGCCGTTGACGATGCGCCCGCCTTCCCCGATGGCGAACAGCAGGCTGTTGAGGACGGGCACCGCGCCCACCGTGGCCACGCGCTCAATGTGCGCCGGCACCTGCACCGTATCGCCTGCCATGTCGCGCAAGTCGCGCCGGGTTTGCGCAGAGGCCAGGCTTGCCCACAGCAAGGGCAGCAGGCAAAAGAATCTACGCAAAATCATCCAGAGGTCTCCCAAGGTCAGAGGCGCAACACACAAGCCACGGGCCGCGCGTCCTCGCACACCACGCCCACGGGCGTGCCGTACAACCGTTCCAGCATGGCGGGTTGCAGGACGTCCCGCGCGGCGCCGCAGGCCATCACGCTCCCGCCCGCCAAGGCCAGCACGCGGGCATCCAGGAGCAGGGCGTGCTCGGGCTGGTGGGTGGTGACCAGCACGGCCGTGCCATCGGCCGTCAGGTCGCGGATGGTGCGCAGCACGCGCACCTGGTTGCCCAGGTCCAGGCTGGCAGTGGGCTCGTCCATCACGAACAGGCGCGGCTGCTGGGCGAGTGCGCGGGCGATCAAGGCCAACTGGCGCTCGCCGCCGCTGACCCGGTTGAAGGGGCGTCCGGCCAAATGCGCGATGCCCGCCCGCGCCAGCGCGGCCCGGGCGAGATGCACATCACGCTGGCCCGGCATGGTCAGCGGCGGGAGGTGCGGCGTGCGGCCCATCAGCACCATGTCGAGCAGGCTCAGGCCGCTGTCGCCCGCTGCCTGCGGCACATAGGCCATCTTGCGTGCCATGGCACGGCTCGCGGTGTAGTGCTCGCCATCGACCAGCACCTCACCGCTCTCGGCACGCAGGGCACCGATCAGGCAGCGCAGCAGCGTGGTCTTGCCCGTGCCGTTGGGGCCCAGCAGGCACAGGATTTCGCCCGCCCGCACCTGCATGTCCACACCGGAGAACACCGGTGCCTGGCCTCTGGCATGGCGGTACGACAGTTGGCGCACGCTCAGGACCATTGACGCCTCGCCTTGAGCAGCACCGCCACGAACACCGGCGCACCCAGCACCGCCGTCACGATGCCCAGCGGCAATTCGGAGGCAAAGGCGCTGCGGCACAAGTCATCCACCAGCAGCAGATAGCCCGCGCCCATCAGCATGGAGGCAGGCAGCAGCACCGCATACGCCTGCCCCACCAGCAGCCGCGCCAGGTGCGGCACCAGCAGGCCGACCCAGCCCACGACGCCGGAAATGCTGACGACCGCCGCCGTAACCAGCGTGGCCGCAACGATCAGCAGCGCGCGCAGGCCGCGCACGGGAATGCCCAGGGTGCGCGCCTCGTCGTCCCCTGCTTCGAGCACCTGGGTCGGCCAGCGCAGCAGGTACAGCGCCGCCATGCCCGCCAGCGCGAAGGGCGCGGCCCAGGCCAGGTCCACCGCCGTCACCCGGCCCAGGCCGCCCAGCAGCCAGAACACGATGGCAGGCAGCGTGTTGAGCGGGTCGGCCATGTACTTGAGGGCCGAGGTGAGCGCCTGGAACAGGGCGGACACCACCATCCCGGCCAGCACCAGGACCAGGGCCGAGCCCTGCCCCATGCGCCCGGCGATGAACACGGCCGCCCCCACCGCCACCACGCCGCCCGCGAACGCCGCCCCCTGGATGGCAAGCGAGCCCGCCTGCACAAGCATGGCCAGGGCCGCGCCAAACCCGGCCCCGGCAGAGACGCCCAGGATGGCCGGCGAAGCCAGGGGATTGCGGAACAGGGTCTGGTACACCGCGCCTGCAGCGGCCAGGCCCGCACCCACCAGCATGGCGCCCAGCACGCGGGGCAGGCGCACGATCAGCACTACTTTTTCCGCCATGGGCGGCAGGCCCGAGGCCGCGCCCGTAACAGCGGCCCAGAGCACGTCCAGCACCTGGCCGGGCGAGAGCGGATAGTGCCCCAGCCCCAGGGACACGACGGCAATGGCCGCCACGCACAGGGCCAACAGCGGCAGGGGCGCCATGCGGCGTAGCCGCTGCCCGGCGGCGCGCAGCGGTGCCGCCGGCACCGCTGGCACTCCATTGGCGGCGTCTCCTCCCGGCATACCTAGAACTTGGCGCTGACCTTGACCGCCAGCGCGCGCGGCGTGCCCGGCAGGTAGGTCGGCAGCCCGCCCACGGCATAGTCGCTGGTGTTGATGATGCCGATGTAGCGCTTGTCAAAAAGATTGGAAATGTTCAGATCGACATCCATCTGCTTGAAGCCCAACACGTTGCGCGTGCGGTAGGCGATGCCCAGGTCTGCCACGGCATAGCCGTCCACAGCCTGCTTTTCTTCGGTATCACCGAAGCGCTTGCCGATATAGCGCACCGAAGGCATGAACGACCATCCGCCCCAGCGCCACACCATGCCGGCCTTGAGCATGTGACGCGGCGAATCCTGCATCTGCTTGCCCTGGACGTTCACTACGGTGGTGCTGGCCGTGCGGGCATCCTCGTCGTAAACGGCGCGGTTGAAGGTGTAGGAGGCGTATATGTCCAGGGTGGGTCGCGGCGCGATGCCGACCTCCAGCTCCAGGCCGTTCGCATGCGCCTTTGCCACGCTCTGGTGGTAGGCCACGCCCACTACGGGGTCGTACAGGCTGAGTTGCTTGTCCTTGTAGCGGGTGTGGAAGAAGGTGGGAGCGATGTAGGCATTGCCTATGTCAAGGCGCGCGCCCAGGTCGAAGTTGTCGGATATCTCGGGCTGCAGCTTGTACCAGATGTCGTTGAAGCGCAGGCCCGCGGCATCGAACGCGGCCCGGCTGGAGGTGAATGCGCTCGCCACCGAGCCCCAGTTCTGCCGCCCGTAGGTGCGCCCATAGCTGCCCCGCAGATGCGCGTTGCCCGCCAGGGGGTAGGCAAATCCCAGGTTGGGCAGCCACTGGTGGAAGGTGCGGCCCTGGGAAACCATGCCCGGGTCGGGCGTGGGCTGGTAGCCGAACACAGCGCCATAGGGCACGTCGGGCGCCGACTTGCCCTGGTAGTACTGGAAGGACGGGTCGCGGTACGACATGTAGCGCAGCCCGGCCGTCAGGTCGGCCTGGCCCACGCGGGTCGTCACCGACACATAGGGGTTGTTGTAGACGTGGCGCGTGGTGCGCGCCAAGGTGCTCCATTGGGCAAAGGCCAGGCTGCCGTCGGGCTGGATGCGGTACAAGCGCTGCGAGGTGGGCGGCGGCGGCGCTTCGCTGCTCTGGTACCAGTAGCCCACCACCACTTCTCCCCAGGTGTGCTTGGACTCATGCCGCAGGTCAAAGCCATAGGTGTCGTGCACGATCTCCCACCAGGTCACCCCCGGAGCGCCCTGGGCGTTCGCGCTGCCCGAGAGCGAATACCCGGTCTCCTTCCAGTAGTAAGGCTTGAACACCCAGAGGGAATCGGCGCCAGTGGCATACGACACCTTGCCCAGCAAGGCGTTGTCGGTGAAGTCCTGCCGGTTGAACCCGTGGTAGAGGTAGTCGGCAGCCGGCTTGCCCGTCAGTTGTTCGCTGAACTCCACGCTGCGGTACGCGGCAGGGTCTTGCACCTGCGCGTAGCTCAACGCACGGTAATCGTTCCAGCGCACCTTGTGGTGTACGCCGTTGAGTTCCACCGACAGGCGTTCGTTGATATCGGCACGCACACCGAATTCGAGGTTGGTGCGGTTCTGGTCGCCCGGCCCGCGCCATTTGTCGCTGCTCATGTCCGAGGCCGACACAAAGAAACGCACGGGTGCCGATAGCGTGCCTGAATCCACGCGGACGTAGGTGCGGCGAAAGTTCTCCGTGCCAAAGGCCTGCGACACGTCGATGCCGAATTTTTCCTCCGGCCCGCGCAGCGTCATGTCCACCACGGATGAATTGGAGAAGCCCAGGCCGCTGCCTGCCGGCACCGCTCCCCGCAAAAGGGAGATGCCGCTCATGTTCTCCAGGTCGAACAGGTCGCCGCCGCCCTTGCCGCTGGCGAAGCCAGGCTCGCCCGCGATAGGCAGGCCGTTGACCGTGCGGCCTACATGTGTGGAACTCTTGCCGCGCACGCGCATGCTCAATCGGTTGCCCAGGCCGTAGGGGTCGGCGCTTTGCAGATTGACGGAAGGGGCCATCTGCAAAGCCATCCAAGGGTTGCTCTGCGCAGGCCCGCCGAGCACCCGGATGCCTTCCTGTCCCACCGTAGTCACCGTGTTGGGGCGGCGGTCGGGCGGTGGTGCAATGAGCGCTGGAGCTTCTCCCCTCACCGTCACCTCGTCCAACTGCGTATCTCCCCCTTCGGGGGGGGCCGCCATCGATGCGGCCATTCCGCCACCCAGCAGAACCCCGATTACTTTCCCCATATAACTACGCATTCCCACCTCCTTCTTCGTTAATCGCTATATCTGGTTAGACATAGCGGTGCATATGGCTTTACTGTTGACATATACCGACCTCGGAAGGTTTTTACTTTTCCCAGGAGATCAAGGCCCAGCGCATGGGCTGGCCGGTGCGCTGGGCCGGGGTGGCGCGCGCGTACCAGTCGCGCAGGCGCGCGGTTTCGTCCTCGTCCAGCCCGCCCATGGACCAGGCGACGCGGCGCGCGAATTCGTCGAAATCCGGCGCGCCGGCCAGGCGGCTTTCCTGCGTGAGGTACGACAGGCTCGGGTGGATGCCCATGCGGTGCAGGATGTTGACGACGTAGATGTAGTCCGGCACGGTGTGCAGGCGCCGCCCCACCACGTCCTGCACCGCCGGGTCGGTGAAATGCCCGCCCACCAGGTGCGTGAGGTACACGCGCTGGCGCGCATGGGCGTCGAGCTTGGCCAGCGCGGCGGCCATGTCCTCCACCGTGCTGGAGCGCGAGGCCACGGCGATGTCGCACACCGGCACGTCGCTCCAGTCGTCCTCCCAGGCGCGGTGCAGCGTCTGCACCTGGGCCAGCCCGCGCGCGGCGGCCTGCTCGCGCATCGCCTGCAGCATGGCGGCGCTGTAGTCCAGCCCCACCACCTGGCGCAGCCGGTGCGCCACGGCCAGCGCGATGGTGCCGGGGCCGCAGCCCACGTCGAGCAGCGACGCGGCCCCGGTGAGGTCCATGCGCGCGACGAATTCCTCGGCGTAGCGGCTGCCCAGCGCCTTGGCCGCCATGCCGGCGGCGCGCGCGTCCCAGGTGCTGGCGCTCTTGCGCGTGCGCGCGCTCATGGCGAGGTGGTCGCGGTACAGGCGGCCGAAGTCGATGGCTTCGATGGTCATGCGGTGGTTCCTTTCAACCCAGGTTCAAACAATCGGCCACAGCCCGCTCGCTGACGCCGTAGAGCGCCGCCAGCGCGGCCGGGGTGGCGGTTTCGCGTGGCGCGCCCAGCGCCACCAGGCGCCCGCCGCCCAGCAGCGCGATGCGGTCGGCCACGCGTAGCGCGTGCTCGGGCTGGTGCGTGGTCAGCAGCACCGACAGGCCCTCGCCGCGCAGGCGCGCGATGTGCTCCAGCACGCGGATCTGGTTGCCGAAGTCGAGGCTGGCGGTGGGCTCGTCCATCACCAGCAGCGCAGGCTGCTGCGCCAGCGCGCGGGCGATCAGCGCCAATTGGCGCTCGCCGCCGCTGATGGCGGTGTAGGCGCTGGCGTGCAGGTGGTCGATGCCCAGCAGGTCCAGGCACTGCAGCGCCAGCGCCCGGTCGCCCCGGCCCGGCGCCGAGAAGCGGCCGACGTGCGCCGCGCGCCCCATCAGCACCACGTCGAGCACGGTGTAAGGAAACAGCCCCGCATGCGCCTGCGGCACGTAGCCCACGTGGCGCGCCAGCGCGCCGCGCGGCCAGGCAGCAATGTTCTGCCCGCGCACCCGCACCTCGCCCGCCAGCGGCGCCAGCAGGCCCAGCAGGGTGCGCAGCAGCGTCGTCTTGCCGCAGCCGTTGGCGCCCAGCAGGCACAGCACCTCGCCGGGCGCGAGCGTGAAATCCAGCCCCTGCGCCACGCAGCGGCGCCCATGGCCCACGGCCAGCGCGTGCGCCTGCAGCACGGGGCTAGTCACGCGCCCCTCCCGCTGCGCGCCAGCACGAAGAGGAAGAACGGCGCGCCGACCAGCGCCGTCAGCAGCCCCAGCGGCAGCTCGATGGGCGCGGCCGTGCGCGCCAGCGTATCGGCCGCCACGACGAAGCCGCCGCCCAGCAGCAGCGCCGCGGGCAGCAGGCGCGAGAACTGTGGCCCCACCAGCAGGCGCGCCACGTGCGGCACCACCAGCCCCACCCAGCCGACGATGCCCGCCAGCGACACCGCCGCCGCCGTGGCCAGCGTGGCGGCGGCCACCAGCGCCAGGCGCAGCCGCGCCACGGCCACGCCCAGGGCCTGGGCTTCTTCATCGGGCAGGGCCAGCAGGTTGATGCGCCAGCGCAGCAGCGCCATGGGCAACAATCCAGCGAGCAGCGCGGGCGCGGTGGCGGCCAGGTCGGCCGGGGTCACGGCGTTGAGCCCACCGAGAAGCCAGAAGGTGATGGAGGGCAATTGCGTGGCCGGGTCCGCCAGCAGCTTGATGAGCGAGATGCCCGCGCCCAGCAGCGCACCCACGGCCACGCCGGCGAGCACCAGCACCAGCACCGGGTCGTGCCGCCGCACCAGCGCCGCCACGGCCAGCACGGCGGCCACAGCCAGCAGCCCGCCCGCGAAGGCCAGGCCCTGCACCAGCGCCAGCGGCAGGCCCAGGTAGATGCCCAGCACCGCGCCCAGGCCCGCCCCGGCGGACACGCCCAGGATGTCGGGCGACACGAGCGGGTTGCGGAACATGCCCTGGTACGCCGCCCCGGCCGCCGCCAGTGCCGCGCCCACCAGCAGGCCCGCCGCCACGCGCGGCAGGCGGATGTTCCACACCACGGTGTCCACCGCCGGGGGCAGGCCCGAGGCGCCGCCGCCCATGCGCGCCAGGGCTACGCGCCACACATCGCCCGGCGCGAGCGCGAACGGGCCGGACACGCAAGCCCATAGCAGCACCGCGCCCAGAAGCGCCAGCGCCAGCAGCCAGCGGCCCGCATGCGCTACTGAAAACGGAGCTGCCAGCGCTTGCCCAGAAAGGACTAGAGGCCGATTTGACTCAAAATTCACACGGATTCCCCGAGCAGCTCGCGCGACTGCGCGGGCGTCAGCGTGCAGCCGTAGAACGCCTGGTAGAACTGCCGCACGGCCTCGGGCCAGGGCGGCAGCCCCGCCAGCAGCGCGTGGCCCGGGTACAGGTGCTGCACCATCCAGCGCACGCCGATCAGGCGGTTCACGCCCGGTGGGCCGTCGAGCCAGCCGAAGGGCAGCAGCGGCGCGCAATGCACGCGCTGCGCGCGCACAGCGGCCACGTCGCGCCACAGCGGGTCAGCGAGCGCGCGGCGCGCGAAGCCGGGGTCTTGCGTGACGATGACCTCCGGGTCCCAGGCCAGCACCTGCTCCAGCGACACGCGCGCGAGCGAGCCGCGCCCGGCCGCGGCGGCCACGTTGCGCCCGCCGCAAAAGTCGATCAGCTCGACGTTGATGGAGCCTTCCAGCCCCGTCTCCAGCCCCTGCCCGTCGGTGCCGCGCCCGAAGTACACGCGCGGGCGCTGCGCCGGTGCCACGGCGGCGCGCACGCGCGCGGCCAGGGCCAGCGCATCGTCGGCCATGGCGGCGAGCTGCTCGCCGCGCGCGGCCACGCCCAGCAGGCGGCCGACCTCGCGCAGCTGCGCGGCATGCTCGGCGATACGGCCCTGCACCAGCAGCGTGGGCAGGCCGGTCTGTTCGCTGACGCGGCGCACGCCGGAGACGTAGGTGGCGTCGGCCGTGCCGGCATCGACCACCAGGTCGGGCTGCAATTGCAGCAGGCGCTCCAGCGGCATGGTGCTGCCGCGCCCGGACAGACGGCCCAGGTGCGGCAGCGCGCGCAGGCCCGGCCCGAGCAGCGCGCGCGCCTCGTCGCCCAGGGTGATGGGCCAGCCGAGCAATTTCCCGGGCGCCAGCGCGGCCACCAGCACGCCCGCGGGCGGCCCGGCGGCGAACACCTTGCGCACGGCCCCGGGCGCGGGCTGCGCGCCAAAGCGCGCGACGACGACGCTGGGCGGCCCTTCTGGCGCCCCCTCTGGTGCGCTCTGGGCCCAGGCCCCGGACCAGGCCAGCGCCCCGGCGGCGGCCTGCAGCCATTGGCGGCGGCGCATCATGCGGGTGCCCTCTTCTCTGCGGCCAGCATGAACCAGTCGCGCAGCGCGGCGGTGCGCGCCGGCAACTCGTCGCTCTCGCCGCCGGTGAAGCGGCGCCAGGCCTCCAGGTGCTTGGGTGCGGCGATGGTGAGCACGGGAATGCCGGCCCCGGCCAGCCCCGCGATCTCGGCGGCGAAGCCGCCGCCGCCCGCTTCCAGCTCGCCGAAGCGGTTGGTCACGGCCAGTTGCACGCGGTCGTGCAGGGCCTGGCGCAGCACGCGGCTGGCGTCGGCCACCCGGCCCGCGTCGATGCTGCAGCCCTGTGCGTGCGGCCCAAGGTTCTGCGAGACGGGGTGGGCCGCGCCGGAGCGCAGGTCCACCAGCTCCAGCGCGGGCTTGCCGCCGCCGGGCGCGGGCACGCGGCGCTGCGTCATGCCGCCGACCTGCCAGCCCAGGCGCTGCAGGCCGTGGCAGAACGCGAGCACCACCGCGTCGGCGGTTTCGCCATGGAGATCGCCGTCGGGATAGACGACGGCGGCGAGTTTAGAAACGGTAGCTGCCATTGATGTACCAGAAACGCCCCGGCATGGGGTGACCATCGGCCAGTTCGTACCACTTGTCGGCCAGGTTGTCCACGCCGAAATCGAGCGCGAAGTCCTTGGTGGGCTTGTAGATGGCCTTGACCCCGGTGGTGCCGAAGCCGCTGAGCTGGCGGTAGGCGCCGTCGAAGTTGACGTTGCGGCCCTGCTCGGCCTCCAGCGTGGCGCGCAGCTCCCACTGCGCGCTGGGCAGCCAGTTGACGGCGGCGAACAGGCGGTGGCGCGGCGTATCGACCAGCGTCACGCGGCTGTCGCTGAGGTTGGTGCGGTGCAGGTAGGTGTAGCTGGCGCTCGCGCTCCACTGGACCGCGAGCTGCTGCGCCAGCGACAGCTCCAGCCCCTGGTTGCGCGTGCGGCCCACGTTCTGCGCCTGGTCGCAGGTGGTGCCGCCACACGCCGCCGAGGGCACGACCACGGTCTGGATCTGGTCGTTCACGCGGCTGTAGAACACGGCGGCCTGGCCCTTGCCGCCGGCCCAGGGCTGGCCGCCCACGCCCAGCTCAAAGTGGTTGGCGGTCTCGGGCTTCAGGTCGGGGTTGGGCAGCGCGCTGCCCATGCGCGCGGAGTAGCGGTCCTTGATGGTGGGAAAGCGCGTCTTGTGCGAGAGCACGGCGTACACCTCGTCGCCCTGCTGCGTGAGCGCGTAGCTCAGGCGGGCCAGGCCGTTGGTGGCGCTGGTGGCGCCGGTGGGCCAGTAGTACACCTCCTTGGCGTCGCGCTTCTCGTGGCTCAGGCCCAGGTTCAGGCGCCAGCGGTCGGACAGGGCGATGGTGTCCTCGGCCACCAGCGAGGTGGTCACGTCGCGGTAGAACTTGCCGGTGTCGTCGTGCTCGTCCACCTTGTAGTGCACGGCGAAGCGCAGCTCGTGGTTCTTGAGGCTGTAGTTGGCCCACTCCACGGTGGCGCCCTTGCTGGTGTCCTTGTAGGCGCTGGTCGGGTCGTGCTGGGTGAAGCTCGCGTCCTTGTACATGTCCAGGCCGTTCTTGTAGGTGTCGTGGTACAGCCGGGCCTTGAGCACGTTGTCGCTGCCGATGCGCGTGCTGCTCAGGAAGTACAGGCTGTCCTTGTCCCAGTACGGCCAGCGCCAGTAGCGCACGGCGCTCTTCTGCGTGGAGGTGCCGGTGTACACCGGGTTGCCCTTCTCGCCCTCCTGGCGCACGTAGCCCAGCGCGTATTCGTCGGTGGCGTTGGGCGTGAGGCCGAGCTTGAACGACAGGCGCTTGTCGGTGCGGTAGGCGTTCTCGCGGCTGCCGCCGGTGTCGGTGGGCTGCTTCTTGTAGTCCTTGAAGCCGCTGGGCAGCGGAAAGCTGTCGGCGTCCAGGTAAGACGCGCCGATCTGGTAGTACCAACTGCCCTGGTTGCCGCCCAGGTTCACGGCGGCCTTGCGCGTCTGGCCCGCGCCGAAGCCCACGCGCGCATCGCCCTCTAATGCCTTGACCGGCTTGCGCGTCACGAGGTTGATGGCGCCGCCCAGCGTGTTCGGGCCGTAGAGCAGCGAGGCGTCGGCCTTGGCGACGCGGATCTCGGCCAGGTCGAAGGTGGTGAAACGGCTGAAATCGACGTAGCCGTCATAGGGCACGTACAACGGCACACCGTCCACGTAGACCGGCACCTGGCGCGAATCGAAGCCGCGCACGTAGACCATTTCCTCGTTGCGCGCGCCGACGCGCGACACGGTGACGCCGGGCAGCAGCCGCACCGCGCCCGACACGGTGTCGGCGTTGTTGCGCGCCATTTCCTCCTGGCTCAGCCGCGCCTCGCCAGCGGCCTGGCCGGACAGCGGCGCACCGGTCACGGTCACCGTGCCCAGCTCGAACACGCCATCGGCCGCGCTGGCCGCGCCGCAGCACAGGCCCAGCGCCAGCAGCGCGGCCGCGCTGGCGGGGGTGGATGGTCTTTTCGGGGAGTTCACGGGAGGGCGCTTCATCGTGGGGCTTTCCGGTTTCGCTATTCACAAATGGAATAGCGGCGGACAAAAAAACACGCCATGGGCCGGCGTGGTCGGAGGCTGCAAATATACATTTGAAAACCGTATTTTCCCTGCCCATTGCGCGACAGGCTGACATGGATCAGCCGCGAAGGAACCGCGCGCGCCGCGCGATGATCTACCGGGAAGAGCCATAAGATGGGGACGGTATGGACCGGGACACCATGTCAACGTGCGCCGCGCCCAGGGCCTGGCCCCGGCGCCTCGGCATCCGCCTGTGCGGGCTGCTGGCCTGCATGGCGTTGCGTGTCCTGGCGTCCGACACGGCCCCGCCCGCCGAACCGCCCCCGCTGCCCAGCGCCCGCGAACGGCTGGAAATGTCGAGCGACCGCAACCCCCTGCCGCGCAATACCGCCCTGCGCGTGGACGTGACGCGCTGGCTCGGCAGCGGCCCCGGCGGCAGCCTGGGCCTGTCGCTCGGCATGGCGACGCAGACCAGCACCTCGGTGCCCGCGCTGGCCATGACCGAACCCATCTGGGAACCCACGCTGGGCGTGCACTGGCGCGCCCCGCTGGGCGGCAACATGTACCTGGACCTGTCCACCTGGACGCGCGCGCCCTACCGCGGCCAGACGCCCGACGCCATGGACATGATCTGGCTCAACCGCCAGCCGAATTACGGCACGCGCGTGGAGGTGCAATGGGCCTCGCCGCGCTTCGGCGGCCTGCTGCCCGAATTCGGCGCCATCGGCGTCAAGCTCGAAGGCGACTCGCAGCTGCTGCTGCGCACGCGCTCCGGCGGGCCCATGCTGTACTACCGCACGAAGTTTTAAGTGTTTTCAGGCCCCAGCCCTTGTGCAGAAAGCGCTGGCAGCTATTGTTTTCGCAGCGCCAGCCAGCGCGCCGCGCCCTCCCCGGCCGCGCGCCCCGTGGCGCAGCTGGCCGTGAGCAGGTAGCCGCCCGTGGGCGCCTCCCAGTCGAGCATCTCGCCCGCGCAGAACACGCCGGGCAGGGCCTGCAGCATCAGGTGCCCGTCCAGCGCCTCGAAGGCCACGCCGCCCGCGGTGCTGATGGCCTCCTCCACCGGCCGCGGCGCCACCACGGTGATGGGCAGCGCCTTGATGGCCTGCGCCAGCAGCGCCGCATCCTGCATGCCGTCCTTGCCGAGCTGCTCGTAGAGAACCGCGGCCTTGATGCCGTCCAGCCCCAGCCGCCCCTTGAGGTGGCTGGAGAGGCTGCGCGCGCCGCGCGGGTGCCGCACCTCGGCCAGCACGCGCTCGTGCGTGTGGCTGGGCAGCAGGTCGAGGAAGAAAGTGGCATGGCCGTGCGCCGCGATTTCGTCGCGCAGCAGGCTGGAGACGGCGTAGACCAGGCTGCCCTCCACGCCCGTGGCCGTGGCGACGAATTCGCCGCGCCGCGCGAAAGCGCGGCCGTCGCTGGCGGTGAACGACAACGCCACCGACTTGAACGGCTGGCCCGCGAAGCGTTCGGCGAAGAACGGCGTCCAGCCCACGGCGGGCGCGGGGCCGCGCCCGATGAGTTCGCGGAAGAAGTCGCGCCGCGAAACCTGCGCGAGCGGCCCCACGGGCGCATCGACGCGCGGCACATCGAAGCCGCAGTTGGCCGGCTGCAGGGGCGCGATGTCCACCCCCTTGCCCGCCAGCAGCGGCACCCAGGCCGCGTCCGAGCCCAGGCGCGGCCAGCTTGCGCCGCCCAGGGCCAGCACCGTGGCGCGCGCGGCCACCTGCCGCTCGCCCTGCGGCGCGGCGAAGCGCAGGGCGCCATCCGGCGCCCAGCCCAGCCAGCGGTGGCGCATGTGGAACTGCACGCCCAGACCGCGCAGCCGGTGCAGCCACGCACGCAGCAACGGCGCGGCCTTCATGTCGGCGGGGAACACGCGGCCCGAGGTGCCCACGAAGGTGTCCACGCCCAGGCCATGCGCCCAGGCGCGCAACGGCTCGGCGCCAAAGCGCTCCAGCAGCGGCGCGATCTGCGCGCTGCGCGCGCCGAAGCGCGCGGCGAACGGTGCGAACGGCTCGGAATGCGTGAGGTTGAGCCCGCCCTTGCCCGCGAGCAGGAACTTGCGCCCCGCCGAAGGCATGGCATCGAACACCTGCACGGCCGCGCCGGCCTGGGCCAGCGCCTCGGCCGCCATGAGGCCGGCCGGGCCGGCGCCGATGACGGCGGCATCGCAGGAGAGAGGGAGAGGGGGAGAAACGAGGGGGTCGGTCAATGCATCGGGCATGGGCCGATCATCCCATCAAGCGCGTGGTCTCCACGGCCTCACGCAGCTTGTGTGGATTGCGCATGAAATACACGCCGCGCACGCGCCCATCGGCCCCGGGCTGCACAGCCACGGCCAGGGTCACGCGGCCGTCGGCCGCGCGCGCGATGATGCCCGGCATGCCGTTGATGCGCGCGGCCTGCAGGCGCTCACGCAGGCCCTCCCCTTGCCCCCAGGCATGCGCCAGCGCGCACAGCACGCGGGCCACGCCGTCCGCGCCGCGCAGGGGGCGCGGGATCGCTGTCACGACACCGCCGCCATCGCTGAGCAGTTGCACATCCTCACTCAACAAAGCCACGAGGCGTGCGGTATCGCCCGAACCCACGGCCTGCGCGAAGGCTTCGAGCAACTGCGCCGAACGGCCCGCCACGTCCGCGAGCGCTGAGCCCTGCTCCGCATCGCTCCATGCGCCCTGCGCCCGCACCCGGGAACGCGCGCGCGACGCGAGCTGGCGACAGGCCGCCGCGCTGCGGCCAAGATGACGCGCGATCTCGTCGAACGGCTCGTCGAACACATCGTGCAGCAGGAAGGCCGCGCGTTCCAGCGGGCTCAGCCGTTCGAGTACGAACAGGAACGCGATCGACACGCTCTGCGCGAACGCCAGCCGCTCGGGCGGCGGCTGCGGCGCCTGGCCATCGGCCTGCGCCGCGGCCTCGATCCACGGCTCAGGCAGCCACACGCCCACGTAGTGCTCGCGCCGGCGCTGGGCGCCGCGCAAGCGGTCGATGCACAGGTGCGTGGCCATGCGCGCCAGGTAGGCACCTGGCTGGTCGAGCGCGCCCAGGTCCACCTCGCGCCAAGCCAGCCACAGGTCCTGCACCAAGTCCTGCGCCTCATGGCGCGAGCCCAGCATGCGCCACGCGAGCCCGAGCAGGCGTGCACGCTGGGCCTCGAAGCAGGCGGCATGGCTGGCTGCAGCGGCAGGGGTTTCGGAGGGAAGCAAGGGCATGGTTCAGAACGGATTGTGCGGCCGCTGCGCGAAGACTCGGGCCTCGGCGCGCAGCCCGTCGAGCGCCTGCGCCACGGCCTGGGGCTCATCCAGGTGCAGGTAGTGGCCACTGCGCGCAAGCACCACGCGCACCACGCCAGTCTCCTGTGCGATGCGCTCCTGGTTGCGCACCCAGGCAGTGCGCATGGCCTCGTCCTCCAGGCCCGGAGGGAAGTCGTTCATCTTCCCGCTGCCAAGCACGCGCACGGGCACGCGTGGCAACGGGCCGGCCGCGAGCGCCTCCGCCAGCACGCCGTCGAAGGCCTCGTTCTCGGCGCGCAGCGTGCGGTAGTGGCGCACACTCAGGCCCCAGGCCTGGGCGCTGTCCCGCTCGGGCGGCGGCAGACGCACGGCCACAAGCGAAGTGCTCAGCCCCGCTGCCTGGGGCAACCCCCAGGGCGCGAGGGCAGCGGCCCCGGCCAACAACCGGCCCAGGCTTGCGCGGAACGCCGCATAGCGCGGCGCGGGAAACTGCGCAGCGTAGTCGCGTCCCACGGCGTCGACGAAGGCTAGGCCCGCCACGTCCTGCGGATAGGTGCGCGCATAGAGCCCCACGAGCAACCCGCCCATCGAGTGGCCCGCGAGCACGCGCGGCGAAGGCAGGCCCGCCGCATCGAGCGCGCGGCGCAGGTCCTGCACGGCCTGCAGGCCTGTACGCGGCTGCATGGGCGTGCCAGACCAGCCGTAGCCCGCACGGTCGTAAGCGCACACGCGCCCACTACGCGCAAGCAGCGGCTGCACGGCGGCCCAGTCCTGCGACCAGCCGCCCATGCCGGCCTCCAGCACGATAGGCGGGGCACCGCCCCCACCCATGCAACGCAGGTGCAGCCGATGGCCACCCACATCGACCAGCGTGCCAGGCGCAGGCCAGCGCTGCACGATGTGCGCATCCTGCCAAGCGCGCTGCGCGGCCAGCGCGGCCACGCCCATGGCCACGAGCGCTGCAACCGCCATTCCCCCACGCATGGCATGGCGGCGCCACCATACGGCGGCACGCACCGGGACCCGCGTGGCAGGTGGCGACGGAGGGACGATGGGCATGGCGATATTCCTTTCACAGGTGCACGGCCCAGAACGGCGGGCGGCCCCATGCCGCCCCCGCGCTCGGGCCGATGCCCCCATGACGAAACAGCCCCAGGCGATGTGACATGCCAGAGGGACGCACGCAGCCATCTGTACCGCGCCGTACCTCCAACCAGACCGCTCGGCACGGCAACGTTTCAGAACATGTTCAGAACAACGTGCCCTGCGCCCCTGGCGCCAGGGCGGTTGCGGCAAGCGCTGGAGCGGGTGTGTCCCCCGACGGCACCCGCACCAATCGCCCTTCCCCGCTCAGAAACGCCGCACCCACCGCCTCGCCCGGCACCTGGGCCTGCACGGCCGCGCGGTAGCGCTGCAGCTGGGCGATGAGCTGGGGCTGGCGCTCGGGCTGGGCGGCGCTCTTGTAGTCCAGCACCCACCAGCGCGCGCCCTCGCGCGGCGCGTGCAGGCGCACCAGGCGGTCCAGGCGCAGGCTTTGCCCCTGGTACGTCAGCGGCGCCTCGTTCACGGCCAGGGCCACGGCGGCATCGTCCCAGGCCCAGGCGCCTTCGCCCTGCACGATGCGCCGCGCCATGGCGGCGGCGGCCTCGGCAGCCTCGGGCGGCAGGCTGAATTCGCGCGCCAGCTGGGCGGTGCGCTGCGCGCCCCAGCCCTGGGCGCGGGCCTGGGCCAGCGGCAGGCCGGCCACGCCCACGCGCTCCAGCAGGGCGTGCATGGCACGGCCCTGGCGCGCGGGCAGGTCATCGGCCTCCTCCACGGCGGCGGGCAACGCGGCGGCGGCACGCTGGAAGGGCAGCTCCAGCAGGGTGAAGGGCGCATCCTGCGCCGTCCCGGCGCCAGGCTGCGCGGCCTGTGGGTCGGCATCGTGCTGCATGAGCGGCGCCAGGCGCGCCCACCAGCTGTCCGGGTTGGCGCCGCTGGCCTGCACGCACGACAGCGCCAGGCACTGCTTGGCGCGGGTGACGGCGACGTAGAGCGTGTTCAGCTCCTCGCGCTGGCGCTCGGCCAGTTCGACTGCCAGGGTGTCCTCGGCGCTGGCGGGCGGGCTGGATTCGCTGGCCAGGAAGATGAAGCGCCGCGGCAGCGCCTGCTCGCCCGGCCAGTCCACCAGCACGGCCATGGTCTCGGCTTTCTTGCCGCGCGCGTCGGTGTCGAGCAGCAGCACGCTGTGCGCCTCCAGGCCCTTGGCGCCGTGCACGGTGAGCAGGCGCACGGCCTGGGCGTCGGCGCGGCCGGGGGCGGCCATGCCGCCCTTCTTCATGGCGCGCACGAAGGCGTAGGGCGTGAGGTAGCGCCCGCCGTCCTGCTGCAGCGCGCAGGCCAGCAGCGCGCGCAGGTTGGCCAGCACGCTGGCGCGCTGCGGCGCGGGGGCGCAGGCGGCAAAGCGCGCCAGCACGTCGCCGTGCTGGTAGATGGCCTGCAGCGCATCGTGCGGGGGCAGGTGCGCCACCCAGTCGCGGTATCGCGCCAAATCGGCCGCCAGCGCTTTGCTGTCAAGCGCAAGCAGCTCCTGTTTTTGAAGCAAATCGAACCAGCTCAGCGCCATGTTCCCGGGCTGGCGGCGCAGCACCGCCAGGCGGGTGAGCAGCGCGTCGGGCACGCCGAACAGCGGCGACTTGAGCGCGCGCGCCAGCGAAAGGTCGTGCGCGGGCGAGACCAGCACGTCGAGCAGGGCCACCACGTCCTGCACCTCGGGCGCTTCGCTGAGGTCGGCCTTTTCCGGCTGCACGCAGGGAATGTGCAGCGCGCGCAGCGCCTCCTGCATGCTGGCCAGGCGGTCGCGCTTGCGCGCCAGCACCATGATCTCGTGCGCGGGCACGCCCATGGCGATGCACCCCGCCACCCACTGCGCGGCCTGGGCGCATTCGCGCATGCGCAGGGTCTCCTCGGCCTCGTGGCGCGGGGTGGTCAGGCTGTCGCGCCAGGCTGGCGCGCCGGCATCGGCGCTGTCGCTGGCGTCCTCGGCCTTGGCGATGGGCGGCAGGCGCAGCAGCTCGCCCGCGTGGCCCGATTCGGTGGTGTGGTCACGAAAGCCGCTGTACTGCTGCAGGCCCTGCGCCGCCTGCATGGCAGCGTTCACGGTGGCGATGATGCCGCGCGCGTTGCGCCGCGTGTGGTCGCAGGCCAGCAGGTCGCCGCCCAGGCCGTCGCGCACGAAGGCCTGGGCGGCCTTGAACACCTGCGGCTCGGCGCGGCGGAAGCGGTAGATGCTCTGCTTGGGGTCGCCCACGATGAACACGCTGGGCGGGCGCTGGCCGCTGGCGCCGCCGCCCGCGCCGGCGTAGGCGGCCAGCCAGGCGTGCAGCGCCTGCCATTGCAGCGGGTTGGTGTCCTGGAATTCATCGACCAGCAGGTGGCGCACGCGCGCGTCCAGGCGCTCCTGCACCCAGCCGCTCAGGGCGGGATCGGACAGCATGACCAGCGCGGTGCGCTCGACGTCGTTCATGTCCACCCAGCCGCGCGCGCGCTTGAGCTGGGCGAACGCGGCGATCAGGCAGCGTGCCAGGCGCGCCAGGCGCTGCTGGTGCCGCCAGGCCTCGTGCTGGGCGCGCGCCGCGCACAGCGGCTGCAGTTCGGCCTCGGCCTCCTGCGCGGCGGGGAATTTCTCCAGGTTCTTCGCCAGCCGGTCTTCCTTGGCGACGAAAAACGCCTTGCGCAGGCGGTCCAGGCGCTCGTCCAGGCGCGTATCGAGGCCATCGGCGAAGGCATCGACCACGGCGTCGGCGGCCTTCTGCGGCGTCTTGGCGCTCTCGGCGCCCAGTTGCCTGGCCCACGCCAGCCAGCGCGCGCGCGCCGCGCCGCCCGCCAGCGCCTCGGCGGGCGCGGCCAGGGCGGCCAGGCGCGGGAACTGCACGCCAAATGCGGGCACCGAGGCATCGACGATGCCCGCCGCATCGGCCAGCTCGAACTCCACGCGCTTGGCCAGCGCAGCCTCCAGCGCCTTGTGCGTCTGCGCGCGGCCATGGCGCGCCACGGCCGCCTCGTAGTCGGCGCGCAGCCCGGCGTCCTGCACCACGGCGGCGAGGAAGGGGCGCCAGACCTCGCGCACGGCCTCGGCGTCGTCCTCCAGCAGTTCGTAGCGCGCGGGCAGGCCGCGCTCCTGCAGCAGGGCCAGCGGCGCCGTGCCCAGCAGCGCCGCGAACCAGCTATGAAAGGTGCGGATCTGCATCGGCCGTCCGCTGGCGAGCAGGGTCTGGTACAAATTTCGTAGCGGCTCGCGCAGATCCTGTGCGGCCTGGGGGCCGATTCCGCGTGCAATCAGTTCCTGTTCGAGCTGTGCGGGCGTTGCGTGGGCGAATTGCTCCAGCCACTCCTGCAGGCGCTGGCGCATCTCGCCCGCCGCCTTCTTGGTGAAGGTGATGGCGAGGATTTCGTGCGGCGCGCAGCCCTCCAGCAGCGCGCGCAGCATGCGCGACACCAGCATCCAGGTCTTGCCCGCGCCGGCGCAGGCCTCGACGGCGACGCTGCGCTGCGGGTCGCAGGCGATGGCGTAGAAGGCCTCGCGCGAGACGGGGCGGCCGTTGTGTTCGTAGGCGGCTTGAAGCATGGTGAATCGTGCGGTGCGGATCAGTGCGGCGCCAGATGCTGGCGCAAGAAGACCAGCACCTGCGCGTTGAAAGTCTGGTGGAACGCGGCCCTGGAAAATCCTGGTCCGTCCCGGCATATCCCGGGCTGTGCTTGCGCCAACGCCGGCGGGCAAGGAGCGAGAAACGCGAAATGCGTGGCGCCTTCGACCTGGTGAACTTCAGGCCGCACCGGCAAGTCTTCGGCCAGCGCGGCAACGCGTTCGGGCAGCACGCCGTCGCCGCCCTGCTGCGACCACCACAACTGCACCGGCGCCTGCACGGCCAGCAGCGACCGCGGGCCAGGAAAGGCATTGAGAGGGTCGGCAATCACCAGCGCCTTGAACCGGCTGTCGTGCACCCATGGCCCCGGGGTGAACCGGGGATCGCGCATCTGCGCGCACAGGGGCGCAGATGCGTCGGGGCAAGGCAAGCCAGCTTGGACGAAATCAGGGCGTGCGCCCCCCAGCACCAGCCCGGTGAATCCGCCACGCGAGAAGCCGAAAAAGCCCACCCGCTGGGCATCGATGTGCGCAGCCAGGCCAGGGTGCCGCAGCAGATGGTCCAGCAGGCGGCGCACGTCGGCAGGGCGACGCTGCAGCGCAGCCATGTCGCCACTGCTGTGCATGTCGGTGGCGGTATCACCGGGATGGTTCAGCGCGGCCACGATGAAGCCCGCATCCGCCAGCGCCTGCGCCGTATCGTGGTGGCTCAGGGCACTGGCCGCATGGCCGTGCGAAACCAGCACCAGCGGATGCACGCCTGGCGGCAACGGGCAGTCGCGCACCCCCTGGAGCACGAAAGGCCCGAGAGCGATGGCTTGCGCAGCCTGGGCGCAGGGCGACCAGACCGCCGCCTTGAAAGCGCGGCCCTGCCCATCGCTTTCTGCAGGAATCTCGATCGTCCGCAGGCCCGCCGCCTGCACGCACAGGGCGGCCCCCCACAAAAGCAGCCCCCCCCACATTCCCATGTACCCGCGAAGGCGGGGTATCACGCTGTTCAGCCTCATGGCGCCTCCTGCCAAAAATCCTTGCGGCACAGGCCGCGCACTGCGCACCACTCGCACACGCTGCCCTCGCCCAGCGCGGGCAGCGGCGCGCCCTCGGCGATGCGCGCCATGTCGCCCAGGATGCCTTCAATGAGCTGGTCGCGCAGCGCCACCACGTCGGGCTGTTCGTGCAGTTGCGTCTCGCCGCGCTCGCCGATGTTGACGTAGGCGGCGCGCAGGTGGTCGTCGGGCATGAGCGCGGCGTAGAAGGCGAGCTGCGTGTCCTCGCCGCCGGCCTTGATGCGCTGGCGCGTGGCGCTGTCGCTCTCGGTCTTGTAGTCGATGACCAGCGGGGCGCCGCCCGCCATGTCCACGCGGTCAAGCGTGCCCACGAGTTCCAGCCCACCAAGCGGCTGGCGGGTGTTCAGCTCGGCCTCGCGGAAGGTGGCGCCTTCGGCCTCGTGGCGTGCCAGCCAGTCCAGGTAGCCACCACGCAGCGCCGGCCAGCCGCTGGCGTAGGGCAGGAAGTCGGCTTCGTGCAGCCGCAGCGCGCGCGTGGCGCTGGCGGCGGCTTCGTCCATCAGGGCGACGCGGTCGGCCTCGGGCGCGTCGCGCAGCGCTTCGTGGAAGTGCTGCAGCACGGCATGCAGCCAGGTACCGAAGTCGCGCTTGTCGAGCGCCGCATCGAGTTCGTCGGACTCCTGCAGCCCGAGCAGGCGCAGCGCGTAGAAGCGGTAGGGGCAGTGGCGCAGGTCGGCGTAGGCCGAGGCGGAGAGCCGCGCCAGCGGCAGGGCCGCGCCATCGGGGCCGGGGCGCTCCACGGGCGTGGGCGCCACGGGGCGCGGCACCCGCGGGTCGGCACCGCCTTGCGCGGGCGGCCCGGGCTCGGGCAAGGCCAGCACCAGCGGGCTGGCCAGCAGGGGCTCGCCGCGTTCGCTGGCGCGCCACAGGATGTCTACCCGGGGCTGGCCCAGGGCGTGGGCCCAGGCGGCGCGCTGGGCCGCTTCCAGCGCCGCGCGCGTGGGCAGGCCCAGGGCCTGGCGCTGTGCAGGCGTCCACTGGCCGGGCGGCTCGGGCGCGGCCTGCAGGCGCTTTTCGTCGCAGCCCGGCAGCACCAGGGCGGCGAAGGGGCGGCCCAGCAACTGCGGCAGGGGCAGCACGACCACTTCGGCCGGTGCGCCCGGCGCCCCTTCCGGCTTGAAGCGCGCGGCCTCCAGGACTTCGTCCACCCAGCGCGTGAACGACTGCAGCGCGAGCACCGGGCCTGGGCCTCCGTCCAGCACGCCGCTCGCGTCCGCCGCATCGCCCAGGCGCAGTGCCAGCAGCACGCGCGCGCCGGCAGCATCGGCCGCGAGCAGCGGCCACTGGCCGCTGGCCTGCAGCAGCGCCTGCAGGGCCTGCAGCCAGTCGGCCAGGGGGCGGTCGGCGCGCAGCGGGCGGCGCAGGGCCTCGATCTGGCCCAGCACGGCGGCCACTTCGGGCGGTGCCGCCGGTGCGCCGCTGGCCACGGCATCACGCCACGCGGCGAGGGTGTGGCGGCGCAGCCATTTTTCCAGCGCGCGCTGGGCCGCCTCGGGCACGGCGGGCATCTGCTTGGCCCAGTCGAGCACGGCGTCGGTGCTGGCGCCCCAGGTGCAGGCGCGCAGCGGCGCCAGCACCTGCGCGGCGGCCCGGGTGGTGGAAAGCGTCCAGCCGTTCTCGTCGCGCACGGGCTGGCGCGCGCCCGCCAGCAGCGCGCCGATGCGGCGCACCAGCGCGCGGTCGGTGCTGGCCAGCGCCACGGGCACGCGGCCCGCCTGCACGTGGGCCAGCACGCAGGCGGCGGCCAGCTGGGCCTCGTCCTCGGCGTCCTGCGCGGGGTGCAGCGCCAGTTGCCCGGGGGGCAGCGTGGCGTGCAGGGGCCGGGCCAGGGCGCGTGCGCCCCAGGTGGCGCACAGCGCGTGCGCCAGCGGGTCGGGCTGGAAGCCCTCCAGCACCACGAGCGCATCGATGGCGGCGCCCACGCCGGGCTCGAACAGCACGTCGCACGCATGGCGCGAGGCCGTGGCCCACTCCAGCGCGATGCGCGCCACCACCGCTTCGTAGCGCAGGGCTCCGCCCTCGCCCGCCGGCCCCAGCAGGGCCCGCTGCGTTTCGGCCCAGGCCGCGCGCTGCGCCGGGGGGATGGCGGCAGCCACGGGGACGAGCTGGGTGGCGGCCTCCAGCAAGGGCGCGGCCAGCATGTCCTGCTCGGCCCCCAGGCCGGCCTGCGCCAGCAGGCTGCGCGCCGTGAGGCTGTCGCGCGCCACATCCATGGCCAGGTCAAGCCCCTGGGGAACGAAGCCGCCGAGCTGCTGCGCCCAGTTGCGCGTGGTCTCGAAACGCGGCGCGAAACCATCGGGCGCGCGCCGCGCCCACTGGCGCTGCGCCTCGGCCATGAGCTGCGCGTAGGGCACGAGCACCACGGTGCGCGCCGGGTGCGCGCCGGTGGCCTGTATGTGGGCCTGCACGGCGTCCAGGGCCTGCGCCCACAGGGGCGCGCAAGCCGCGCTGGCATCATTTTTCGCTATGACTGTCATAGCGTCTGGCGTCGCAGGCACAACGCTGGGCGGGGGATTGGTTTCTGTCACAATGCCCTGAATTTACCTTTGTCTATCCACCTCTTCGCAAGGAAATTCCCCCATGGCCAGCGATCTGATCAAACATGTCTCCGACGCCAGCTTCCAAGCCGACGTGCTGCAATCGGGCACCCCGGTGCTGGTGGACTACTGGGCCGAATGGTGCGGCCCGTGCAAGATGATCGCCCCCATCCTCGACGACGTGGCCGGCGCCTACCAGGGCAAGCTCACCATCGCCAAGATGAACGTGGACGACAACCGCGAGATCCCCGCCAAGTTCGGCATTCGCGGCATTCCCACGCTGATGCTGTTCAAGGATGGCCAGCTCGCCGCCACCAAGGTGGGCGCGATGAGCAAGGCCCAGCTCACCGCCTTCATCGACCAGCAACTGGCCTGATGGCGTCTCTCGCAGCGGCCCGCGGGCCGGTGCCATGCACGCCAGGCCCCTCGCGCTTGGCGGCGCATCCGATTTTCCTGTCATAATCCGCGCTGATCGTCCTGCCGCACCGCATCCAGCGGCTGATTCCAGATCACAGGCTTGCCCCGTCCGCCACCTACCGTGGCCCCGCACGGCACGCAGCCCCACCCCCTCGCACCAAGACATTTCCACTCCGTCCAGGAGTCATTCATGCACCTTAACGAACTCAAGGCACTGCACGTGTCTGAAGTCCTCAAGCAGGCGGAAGCGCTTGAGATCGAAAACGGCGGCCGCATGCGCAAGCAGGAGCTGATGTTCGCCATCATCAAGAAGCGCGCCAAGGCGGGCGAGCAGATCTTCGCCGACGGCGTGCTCGAAATCCTGCCCGACGGTTTCGGCTTCCTGCGCAGCCCCGACACCAGCTTCACGGCCAGCACGGACGACATCTACATCAGCCCCAGCCAGGTGCGCCGCTTCAACCTGCACACCGGCGACATGATCGAGGGCGAGGTGCGCACGCCCAAGGACGGCGAGCGCTACTTCGCGCTGACCAAGCTCGATTCGGTCAACGGCGGCCCGCCCGAGCAGAACAAGCACAAGGTGATGTTCGAGAACCTCACGCCGCTGTTTCCCAAGGAGCAGATGAAGCTCGAGCGGGACATGAAGGGCGAGGAGAACATCACGGGCCGCATCATCGACATCATCGCCCCCATCGGCCGCGGCCAGCGCGCGCTGATCGTCGCGCCCCCGAAGAGCGGCAAGACGGTGATGATGCAGCACATCGCCCACGCCATCACGGCCAACAACCCCGACGTGCACCTGATGGTGCTGCTGGTGGACGAGCGCCCGGAAGAAGTGACCGAGATGCAGCGCACGGTCAAGGGCGAGATCATCGCCTCGACCTTCGACGAGCCCGCCGCGCGCCACGTGCACGTGGCCGAGATGGTGATCGAGCGCGCCAAGCGCCTGGTCGAGCTGAAGAAGGACGTGGTGATCCTGCTGGACTCCATCACCCGCCTGGCACGCGCCTACAACAACGTCGTGCCGTCATCGGGCAAGGTGCTGTCGGGCGGCGTGGACTCCAACGCGCTGCAGCGCCCCAAGCGCTTCTTCGGCGCGGCGCGCAAGGTCGAGGAAGGCGGCTCGCTGACCATCATCGCCACCGCGCTGGTCGATACCGGCAGCCGCATGGACGAAGTGATCTTCGAAGAGTTCAAGGGCACCGGCAACAGCGAAATCCACTTGAGCCGCCGCCTGTACGAAAAGCGCGTGTTCCCGGCCATCGAGATGAACAAGAGCGGCACGCGCCGTGAAGAACTGCTGCTGCCCCCGGAGATCCTGCAGAAGACCCGCATCCTGCGCCAGTTCATGTACAACATGGACGAGATCGAGTCCATGGAGCTGATGATCAAGAAGATGAAGGAGACGAAGAACAACGTCGAATTCTTTGAGGCCATGCGCCGCGGCGGCTGACCGGCCCCCGTCCAACAAAAACGCCCCGTCCGTGACGGGGCGTTTTTGTTGGTGATGCCTGCGCTCAGCCCAAAGCCTGCAGCGCTGCCTGTATTTTCTGCAGCGCCTCGTCCGTAATCAGCCCGCTGGAAAATTTGGCCACCGTGGACAGCGGCATGCCAGACGCCATGCCAATCTGCGGATGCGCGGAAATGCCCGGCAGGTACTGCTCCAGGATGGCCTTGGTGGCCTCGCTGTCCAGCAGTTCACGCACGGTGGATTCGATGGAGTACGCCATGGGTTTCGCTTTCTTTTCGGTGGGATCCTGATGCACGCGGGCCGCGCCGGATTGCACCGGCCCGCGCAGGCCGCCACGGATCCCCGGCTGCGGCCCTGAAATGTCTCCTGTGCCGGACTCTACGGCACGCGGCGGCCCCGGCATTAGAGAAGGTGTTCAAAGTCTTCCGTCTCAGGTGGAGAGAAGACGCCACCAGGGAATGCCCAATTGCACCCACGTGGGCCCGCGAAGATTCCTATAATTGAAAATTATTCTCATCAAATAAGCCTCCCGCCCCTTTCGTGGCCTCCCCATGCCCCAGCCGCCGCTCTCCGCCGCCGATTCCGCCGCTGCCTCCTCCCTGTTCACCGACCACCACGGCTGGCTGCTGGGCCGGCTGCGCCAGCGCCTGCGCAACACGGCCGAGGCGGAGGACGTGGCCTCGGAAGCCTTTGCGCGCGTCATCGGCTACCGCCGCCTGCAGGCGCTGCAGGAGCCGCGCGCCTACCTCACCACGGTGGCCAAGAGCATCCTGCTGCAGTTCTGGCGCCGCCGCGACCTGGAGCGCGCCTGGATCGACAGCCTGGCGCTGGCGCCCGAAACCTTCGCGCCCTCGCCCGAGGAACGGGCACTGTGGCTCGAATCGCTGGAACGCATCGCGCAGGCGCTCGACGGGCTTTCGCCCAGGGCGCGCCAGGCCTTCCTGCTGAGCCAGCTCGACGGCCTGACTTACGCGCAGATCGCCGAGCGACTCGGCGTGTCGGCCAGCATGGTGCGCAAGTACATGGCGCAGGGCCTGCAGCAGTGCATGCGCGCGGTCGATGAAGGCTGACGCCCGCAACGCCGACGCCGCGCAGGCCGCCATCGGCTGGATGGTGGAGCTGCGCTCCGGCGAGGCCACCGCCGCTGAGCACCAGGCGTTCGCCGCCTGGCTGGCGGCCGACCCGGCCCACCGCGAGGCATGGCAGCGCCTGGCCGGCGCCGTGGGCCAGGCATTCGGCGACCCATCCGCCGTGCGTCCCGGCGCAGCGGACGCGGTGAACGGCGCATTGGACCTGGCGTCCACGCGCGCCACGCAGCGCCGGCGCCTGCTGCGCGGCGCGCTGGGCTTTGCTGGCGTGGGGCTGGGCACCGCCTGGACGGGGCGGCACGCCGGCCTGTTACCCGACTGGAGCGCCGACTTGCACACCGCCACGGCCGAGCGCCGCAGCCACACGCTGTCCGACGGCAGCACGCTGCTGCTGGACGCGCGCAGCTCCGCCGACGTGGCCTTCACCGCCACCGAGCGCGGTGTGCGGCTGCGCGAGGGGCAACTGATCGCCAGCGTGCGGGCCCAGCCGGGCGGCGCGGCGCCGTTCGTGGTGCACACCGCGCAGGGCAGCGTGCGGGCCCTGGACACGCGCTTCATGGTGCGCCAGGCCGCCGGGCGCAGCCTGGCCGTGGTGCTGGAGCACAGCGTGGAGGTGGCCACGGCGAGCGGCCTGCAGCGCCACGTGCTGCACGCGGGGGATGCGGTCTGGTTCGATGCCGCGCGCATTGAGGCCGTGCCGCCGGATGCCGGCGCGCTCGCCGCCGCCGACTGGCAGCGCGGCCTGCTGGTGGCGCAGGACCTGCCCCTGGCCGACGTGGTGCAGGCGCTGCGGCCCTACCGGCACGGCTTCATCCGCATCGCGCCCGACGCGGCGCGGCTGCGCGTGTCGGGCAGCTACCCCCTGGCGGATACCGACGCCAGCCTGCAGGCGCTGGCCGAGACGCTGCCGATCGACGTGCACGTGTACACGGGGGGCTGGCTGGTGCGCATCGAGCGGCGCGGCTGACCGCCGTCCCCTTCGCCCGCCGGGTGTCACTTTTTCTGGCCCGTGGCTCATGCAGGAGGAGAGCGTTGTTTCGCTCCGCCCCTTCTGCAACTTCCTGACCGAAAGCCACCATGCTGCTGATCCCTGTCATCCCCTTCCGGCTGCGACTGCCGGCGGCTGCCCTCTGCCTGGCCCTGGCCGCCATACCCGCCGCCGCGCAAGACGCCGCCGCCCGTACCTACGACCTGCCGGCCCAGCCGCTGAACGCCACCGTGGCCCGCATCGCCAGCGACAGCGGCGCGCGCATCTCCGTGGACGCCGAACTGGCGCGCGGCGTCACCGCCGCGCCGGTGCGCGGCAGCCTGACGGCCGAAGCGGCCATGCAGCAGGCGCTGGCGGGTTCAGGGCTGGAACTGGTGCGCACCGGCAGCGGCGTGCTCACGGTGCGGCGCACGGCCGCCGTGCCTGCGGCGCTTTCGGCCACTGCGATGACGTTGCGCGAGGTGACCGTAACCGCCAACGCCGAGCGCAGCGCCGAGACCGACGGCACCGGCTCCTATGCCGCGCATGGCGCCACGCTGTTCAAGGGGGTGCAGTCGTTGCGCGAGATACCGCAGTCGGTGAGCGTCCTCACCCGCCAGCAGATAGACGACCAGGGGTTGACGACGGTCGATGCCGCAATGGACCAGGTGACTGGAGTCATCACCACCGGCTTTGCGGGCGAGCCGGTCTTCCTGAGCCGGGGCTACCGCATGAGCCCACAGATCGATGGCGTGCAGAGCACCAGCAGCAACGGCCGCTACGCCTCTTCGCTGCCCGCGCTGGCCATGTACGACCGCATCGAGGTATTGCGCGGCCCCGGCGGCCTGCTGAGCGGCAACGGCGAGCCCGGCGGCGTGATCAACTATGTCAAGAAGCGCCCGCGCCACGATCCGGCTGTTTCGGCACGCTTGTCGGCCGGCTCCTGGGACCATTACTACACCGAGCTCGACGCCACGGGTCCGCTCAACGCCGAGGGCACGCTGCGCGGCCGCGCCGTGCTCGCCTGGCAGGACGAGCACAAGTTCTACGACGTGGCGACCGACCAGGCCAAGCTGTTCTACGGCGTGCTGGCTTATGACCTGACGCCCGCGACCACGCTGGGCCTGTCGGCCTCCTACAGCCACCGCCGCCATACGCCGTTCTGGGGGCTGCCGCGCTACAGCGACGGCAGCCTGCCCGCGCGCACATCCTTCGTGGGCTACGACCACCTCATGCGCACCCAGCAGACGGATCTGGGCATCGACCTGGAACACCGGTTCAACGGTGGCTGGCGCCTGAAGGGCGGCTACAGCCAGGTGGGCCTGGAACGGACGTATCTCATCGGCTATGGCACCAGCGCCATCGACGTTTCCACGGGGTTGGGCAACTACCTGACCGGAAACGACCGCTATGACTCGACCGACAGGTCGTTCGACGTGAACGTCACCGGCCCGGTGCAGCTTTTCGGTCGCACGCACCGGCTGACCTTCGGCTACGACCGCCTCGAAAGCAACACCACCATGGGCGCCGCCCCGTGGGGGCGTGGCTCGGGGTGGGATTTGCTGAGCAACCATGACTTCAGCGCCTGGATTCCCGCCGACGGCAATCAGACACAGTACCGCACGGCACGCGCGGGCTTCTACAGCCATGCGCACATCCGTCCGGCCGATGCCTGGACCTTCGTGCTCGGCGGCCGCTGGTCCGACTACCGAACCAAGAGCCGAGGGGTCACGGTGCCGACCGACTGGAACGGCAGCGCAGCCAAGGCGGACGGCAGGTTCACGCCTTTCGGCGGAGTGCTCTGGGACATGACCCGGCAGGTCACGCTCTACGGTAGCTATGCCGAAATCTTCGAGCCGCAGAGCGACCTCGACCACAACCGGCAGGCGCTCAAGCCACGCACCGGCTGGCAAACCGAGGTCGGTGCCAAGGGCGAATTCTTCGACGGCCGGCTCAACGCCTCGGTCGCGCTGTTCCGCATTCGCGACGAGAATCGCTCGATCATCGACCCTGATCCCGCACACGCCGTCTGCGGCAGTTCGGGTACCGGCTCCTGCTCCGTGGCCGCGGGCCTGTGGCAGAGCCAGGGCTGGGAGGCCGAGGTCTCGGGCAGCCCGGCGCGTAGCTGGGACGTCTCGGCCAGTTACACGCGTACGCAGACCAAGGTACTGCGCGCGGCCAGCGTCGATACCGAGAACCAGGTGGCCAACGCCAACATGCCGGAGCATCTGTTCAAGTTCTGGACGCAGTACCGCCCCGGAACGGCCACCCTCGGCGGCGCGCTGGAGGGTTGGACCTTCGGCGCCGGTGTCTATGCGAGCAGCCGCTATGCCTTCAGCACGCTCTATCCGTACCAGGGCGGCTATGCCACCGTCTCGGCCAAGGCGGGCTACCGCATCAACCGGCAATGGGACGCCATGCTGACGGTCGGCAACCTGTTCGACCGGAGCTACCTGGAGCGTGCGGGGATACTGGGCGCGTACAACATCTACGGCAAGCCGCGCAACTTCACGCTGACGCTGCGTGGCAGCTTCTGATGGCCGTGGCGGGGCCGCGATTCATCATCGTGGCGTCTGATCTACTGCAGAATTGATAGCTGCTTGCGCTTGCTGCATAAGCGCTAGAGACTGTTTTTACTTGAATCTTCTTCCTACCGCCGCCAGCGCAGCTCCGCCGCGCCAAAGGCCAGCGCCGCCAGCACCTGGGCGGCGCTGAGCGGCGGCGACGCGAGCAGCGGGCCGCATCAATCCTTGAACTGCGGCTGCTGCCTGGCCATGCTGGCCGTCATGGCCGCCACCAGGTCCTTGCTCTGCAGCATGGCGGCGTTCCAGGTGGCGATGTAGTTCAGGCTGTCGGCCACGCTGTGGTCGCGCGCGTAGTTCAGCATTTCCTTGGTGCCGCGGATGGACAGCGGCGACTTGGCGGCGATGCTGGCGGCGATGGCCTGCACGCCTTCGTACAGCGCTTCGCGCGTGGCGAATACGCGGTTGAGCAGGCCGATCTCGCGCGCCTCCTGCGCGCCAAAGACGCGGCCGGTGTACGCCAGCTCGCGCGTGATGCCCTGACCGATGAGCTTGGGCAGGCGCTGCAGCGTGCCCACGTCGGCCACCATGCCGATGTCGATCTCCTTGATGGTGAAGCTCGCGTCCTCGCTGGCGTAGCGCATGTCGGCGCAGGTGATGAGGTCGATGCCGCCGCCGATGCAGCCGCCGTGGATGGCGGCGAGCACGGGCTTGCGGCAGCGCTCCAGGCTGGTCAGCGTGTCCTGCAGGTCGAGGATGACGCGGCGCAGCTTCTCGCGCTGGCGGCCCTCGCAGTCGTCGGCCACCTGCGCGCCCAGGCCCATCATCATCTGCAGGTCGATGCCTGCGGTGAAGTATTTGCCCTCGGCCTGCAGCACGGCCACGCGCGCCTCGGGGGTTTCGTCCACCCACTGGAAGGCCTGGCGGATTTCCTGCCACATGGTGGCGTTCATGGCGTTGGCCTTTTCGGGACGGTTCAGGCGCACGGTGGCGATGTGGTCCTGCAAGGCAAGGCCCAGGGTTTCAAAGGTTGGCATCGTCATTCACAACTCCGGTTTCAAGTGTTTTTGGCCTCCAGCGCTTATGGGACAAGCGCTGGCAGCTCCTCTATCAATAGCAGATCAGGCCTTGGCGCCTTTCATGGCGGCCAGGTACGGCGCCAGGCGCTTGCCCATTTCCTCGCCCAGGGCCTGCAGGCCGCTCATCGGGCGCACCATGACCTCGAAATCGACGATCTTGCCCTCCTCGTCGAAGCGGATCTGGTCGATGCCCTTGAGCTCCTTGCCGTTCACCTTGGCGCTGAATTCGAGCACCACGCTCAGGCCGTCCTCGCTGGCGTAGCTGCGGTGGTAGGTGAAGTCCTCGAACACCTTGACCACCGTGCCCAGGATGAGCTGCACCGCCTGCGCGCTGGGGTACGGCGTGTGCGCCATGGGCGAGCGGAACACGGCCTTGGGGTGCAGGATGGACGCGAGCTGCGCCATGCTGCCCTCGGCCACCATGGCGTGCCAGGTTGCCAGGCTCTCCTGCACGGCGGCGGGCATCTGGTGCGTGGCGGGGGCGCTGGCGGGTGCTGCGGGGGCGAAGTCGATGCGCAGCGCCAGTTCGGTGCCCTGCTTGATGGCGCGCTTGGCGTCCAGCTCGGCGGCCTTGTCGGCGCCGCCGATGAGGTGCACGCGCACGCCCTGCGCCTCCAGCGCGGCCTGCAGTTCGCGGTTGGGGTCCTGGCCCGCGCAGACGATGACGTTGTCCACCGGCAGGGTCATGTCCTTGCCG
The DNA here is from genome assembly GCA_021496925.1 of Acidovorax sp. YS12. Taxonomy (NCBI): domain Bacteria; kingdom Pseudomonadati; phylum Pseudomonadota; class Betaproteobacteria; order Burkholderiales; family Comamonadaceae; genus Acidovorax; species Acidovorax sp. YS12. The sequence continues at coordinate 315,724 of CP053915.1, read as the reverse complement.
TCCACGGTGATGTGCAGGCCCGCGTCGTCCACCTTGCGGTAGGCCACGCCGGGGACCATCTCCACACCCCGGTTCTTCAGGCCCGTGCGGTGGATCCAGCCGGTGGTCTTGCCTAAGGTCTCGCCCACCTTGCTGGCCTTGCGCTGCAACAGGTAGATCTTGCGCGGCACGTGGCCGATGTGCGCGGGCTGCAGGCCGCCGCGCGCGCTGCCGGTGGTGTCCACGCCCCATTCGGCGAAGAACTGGGCCTTGTCCAGGCTGGGGCTCACGCCCTCGTGCAGCAGATATTCCGATACGTCGAAGCCGATGCCGCCCGCGCCGATCACGGCCACCGTCTTGCCCACGGGCTTCTTGCCCTGCAGCACGTCGAGGTAGCCCAGCACCTTGGGGTGCGTGATGCCTTCGATGTCCGGCAGGCGCGGGCGGATGCCGGTCGCCAGCACCACATGCTGGAAGCCCGCTTGCACCAGGTCAGCGGCGCTGACGCGCTGGCCCAGCTTCACGGCCACGCCGGTCTGCTGCAGGCGCTCGCCGAAGTAGCGCAGGGTTTCGTAGAACTCTTCCTTGCCCGGCACCTGCTTGGCCACGTTGAACTGGCCGCCGATCTCGCTGCCGGCGTCGAACAGCGTCACGTCCAGCCCGCGCTGCGCGGCCTCGGTGGCGAAGGCCAGGCCGGCCGGGCCCGCGCCGACCACGGCCACGCGCTCTTTCTTCGTGAGCGGCACGGGCACCAGGAGGGTCTCGTGGCACGCGCGCGGGTTGACCAGGCACGAGGTGATCTTGCCGCCGAAGGTGTGGTCCAGGCAGGCCTGGTTGCAGCCGATGCAGGTGTTGATGTCCTGCGCCCGGCCCGCGGCGGCCTTGTTGACGAACTCCGGGTCGGCCAGGAAGGGGCGCGCCATGCTCACCATGTCGGCCTGGCCCGAAGCCAGCACCTCCTCGGCCACCTCGGGCGTGTTGATGCGGTTGGTGGCCACCAGCGGAATGCCCACCTTGCCCTTGAGCTGCTGCGTGACCCAGGCGAACGCCGCGCGCGGCACCTTGGTGGCTATTGTTGGAATGCGCGCCTCGTGCCAGCCAATGCCGGTGTTGAGGATGGTCACGCCCGCCTGCTCCAGCGCCTGGGCAAGCTGCACCACTTCTTCGTGCGTGGAGCCGCCTTCGACCAAATCGAGCATGGACAGGCGGAAGATGATGATGAACTCCGCCCCCACCCGGGCGCGCGTGCGGCGCACGATCTCTAGCGGAAAGCGGATGCGGTTCTCGTAGCTGCCGCCCCATGCGTCGTCGCGCTGGTTGGTCTGCGCGGCGATGAATTCGTTGATGAGGTAGCCCTCCGAGCCCATGATCTCCACGCCGTCGTAGCCCGCGCTCTGCGCCAGCGCGGCGGCGTTGGCGTAGTCCTCGATGGTCTGCTCCACCTCTTCGCCCGTCAGCGCATGCGGGCGGAACGGGCTGATGGGCGCCTTGAGGGCGCTGGGCGCCACCAGCTCGGGGTGGTAGGCGTAGCGGCCGAAGTGCAGGATCTGCATGCAGATCTTGCCGCCCGCATCGTGCACCGCCTGCGTCACCACCTTGTGCTTGTCGGCCTCGGCCTGCGTGGTCATGGCCGCGCCGCCGGGCATGGGGCGGGCGCGCTCGTTGGGCGCGATGCCACCCGTCACGATCAGGCCCACGCCGCCCCGCGCGCGCTCGGCATAGAACGCGGCCATGCGCTCGAAGCCCTGGGGCGCCTCTTCCAGCCCCACGTGCATGGAGCCCATGAGCACGCGGTTCTTGAGCGTGGTGAAGCCGAGATGAAGGGGCGCGAGCAGGTGGGGATAGTTGGTCATGGGGTGTCCTTGTCGTCGTGGGGTCGTGGGGGAATCGCTGGCGCGCTATGCAACCAGTTGCACAAAAGTGTACGGTCGTTCGTTTAACTATGCAACGGGTTGCATAGCTGGATTTCCCGGATAGACTGCGCCCCCATGTCCCTGCCGCACGCCGTTCTGACCTCCCTGCTGGAAAAATCCACCTCGGGCTACGACCTGGCGCGGCGTTTCGACAAATCCATCGGCTACTTCTGGCACGCCACGCACCAGCAGATCTACCGCGAGCTGGCGCGCATGGAGGGCGCCGGCTGGATCGAGGGCTTCGTGCCGCCCGACGCCGGCAAGACGCGCAAGAAGCACTACCGCGTGCTGCCCGCCGGCCGAGCCGAGCTGGTGCGCTGGGCCGCCGAGCCCACCGCCCCCATGGACCTGCGCGACAGCTTCACCGTCAAGCTGCGCGCCGACGCCATCCTCGACGAAGTGGACCTGCGCGAAGAACTGGCGCGCCACAACGCGCTGCACGCCGAGCGCCTGGCGCAGTACCGCATGATCGAGGCGCGTGACTTCCCCCCCGCCGCGCCGCTGGCGCGCGCGCAGGCCATCCAGCACATGATCCTGAAAAAAGGCATCCTCTACGAAGAGGGCGAGATCGCCTGGGGCCAGGAGATGCTGGTACTGCTGCAGGCGCCGGCCCAGACATAGAATCGCGGCACCGTCCACCAGGGTGCCTGCATGTCCTCCCTCCTCGACTTTTTTCGCCGTCTCCTGGGCCGCAGCCGGCCGAACCAGGCACCTGCGCAGGCCCCGCAGCGCAAGGCCAGCGCGCAATTCCAGACCCTGAACCAGCTCGCGCCCCTCAAGGCCGAGCCCAGCGCCCAGGCCCCCACGCCGGCCCCGACACCCGCCAACCGCAGCGCCTCCTTCATTTGCCGCGAGCCGGTGCTCAACCGCCAGGAACAGATCGCGGGCTACTTCTTCCACCTGCACGGCCATCTGCAAAGCCGCCTGCAGGGCAAGAACGAGCCGCTGCACAAGGCCTACGACGACGCCCTGCTGCGCAACCTCATCGACCTGCACGTGCACCGGCTGCTGGGCCACCGCAAGGCCTTCATCCACCTGAGCCCGGCCTCGCTGGACAACCCGCTGCTGGCGCGGCTCCCGGTGAAGAACAGCGTGCTCATGCTGGCGCCCAACCTGCAGACGCTGGACCTGGCCCAGCTCCAGCCCCAACTGGCCGCGCTGCGCCAGGCCGGCATGGCCCATGGCTGGGTGCTGGACAAAAACCTGCTGACGCTGCACCCCGCGCTGCGCGAGCTGGCCATGCAGGCCGACTATGTGCAGCTCGACACCGCCAAATTCGACGGCCTGGAGATCGAAGCCCTGTGCGAAACCCTGGGCAACGGCCCTGGCGAGAACCGGGCGCCGCTGCAGTGGATTGCGCAGGAGCTGCACAGCTTCGACGAGTTCAACCTGTGCTTCAAGGGCGGCTTCGACTTCTTCATGGGCGACTTCGTCACCAGCCGCGAGAACTGGCACCCGCCCAAGAGCGAGATCAACCGCCTGCTGACCATCAAGCTGCTCAACCTGCTGCGCAGCGACGAAGACCTGAGCGTCATCGCCCAGCAGATCACCGCCGACCCGGTGCTGGCCTTCAAGCTGCTGCGCTACCTCAATTCCCCGGCCTTCGGCCTGGCCCAGCCCATCCTGACCATCGACAAGGCGGTGATGGTGCTGGGGCGCGAGCGCTGCTACCGCTGGGTCTCGCTGCTGCTGTTCGACATCCAGCAAAGCGGCTACCGCGAGCGGCTGCTGATCGAGCACGCGCTCACGCGCGCCTTCTACCTGGAAAGCCTGGCCGGCCAGGGCCTGCTGCAAGGGCCCAGGGAAGAACTTTTCATCCTCGGCCTGTTCTCCATGCTCGACCTGCTGATCGGCCACCCGCTGGAAACCATCCTGCAGGAAACCCACCTGCCCGCGCCCGTGCACGAGGCCCTGCTGGGCCAGGCCGGAACCTACCGCAACGCCCTGCTGCTGGCGCAGGCCATGGAAAAGCAGCAATTCAACGCCGTGCAGGCGCTGGCCGAACGGCTCCAGCTCAACGCCCTGCCCGTGCTGAGCCTGCAGCTGGAGGCCCTGGGCAAGGCCAACGAGATCATCGAGATGAGCCAGGAATGACCGTATCGCCAGCTATGCGATAATCGAGAGCTTTTTGCGGAAAGTACACTGGAATAGGCTGGTGCGGCTCCCGCTGCTGATTCAAAGGAAGATCATGAAAGAAGGCATTCACCCCAATTACCGCGAAGTGCTGTTCGTTGACCTGTCCAACGGCTTCAAGTTCGTGACCCGCTCCTGCGTGAACACGAAGGAAACCGAGACCTTCGAGGGCAAGGACTACCCGCTGTTCAAGCTGGACACGTCCAGCGAGTCGCACCCCTTCTACACCGGCACGCAAAAATCCGTGGACAACATGGGCGGCCGCGTGGAGCGCTTCCGCAACCGCTTCGGCAAGAAGTAATCCAGTTTTGCGCCTGGCGGAGTTTTCCGCCCGCGAAAAAGGGCAGCCCGGGCCACCGCGCTGCCCTTTTTTACCTTCCGCCCTCCCGTGAACCACCCGACCCCCGCCATCGTCACCCAACGCGCCGCGCGCCCCCTGCCGCGCTGGGCGCTGCTGCTGCTGTGCCTGGCCTACGTGGTGCCGGGCTTCGTCGGGCGCGACCCGTGGCGCAACGTCGATGTGGCCTCGTTCGGCTACATGCTGGAACTGGCCCAGGGCCGCAGCCACTGGCTCGCGCCCACGCTGGCCGGCTTCACCCCCGACGGCGACGGCCTGCTCGCCTTCTGGCTCGGCGCGCTGGCACTGCAGTGGGCGCCGGGCTGGCTCGCGCCCGAGATGGCGGCGCGCCTGCCCTTCATCGCCCTGCTGGTAGTGACGCTGCTGGCCACCTGGTACACCGTGTACTACCTGGCGCGCAGCCCCGGCGCCCAGCCCGTGGCCTTCGCCTTCGGCGGCGAGGCGCACCCCAAGGATTACGCGCGCTCCATGGCCGATGCCGGGCTGCTCGCGCTGCTCGCCTGCCTCGGGCTGGCCCAGCTGTCGCACGAAATCACCAGCTACCTCGCGCAACTGGCCTGCACGGCGCTGGTGTTCTTCGCCGCCGCCATCCAGCCCTACCACCCGCGCCGCGCCGCCGTGGCCATGCCCCTGGGCATGGCCGGGCTGGCGCTGGCAGGCGCGCCCACGCTCGCCACGCTGCTCGGCCTGGGCTGCGCCGCGCTGGCCTGGTGGGCACCCGCCAGCACCGCCGACCGGCGCCGCACCGCGGCCCTGGCATGGATCGTCGGCACGCTGGCCAGCATGGGCCTGGCCTGGGCGCTGGACCTGTGGGCCTGGCGCATCGAGCCGCCTCGGGCCTTCCTGCCCTACGCCACGACCATGGCGCGCATGCTGGTCTGGTTCGGCTGGCCCGCCTGGCCGCTGGCGCTGTGGACGCTGTGGCGCTGGCGCCGCCAGATCGCCAGCCGCACCGGCCACCGGCATCTGTGGCTGCCGCTGTGGTTCACCCTGGTCACGCTGGCCGCCACCTTCACCACCCAGCCGGCCGACCGGGCCCTGCTGCTGGGCCTGCCGGCGCTGGCGGTGCTGGCGGCATTCGCCCTGCCGACGCTGGAGCGCAGCATTGCCGCGCTGATCGACTGGTTCACGCTGCTGTTCTTCAGCGTCTCGGCCATCGCCATCTGGGTGGTGTGGATCTCTCTGCACACCGGCATACCCGCGCAGCCCGCCGCCAACGTGGCGCGGCTGGCGCCTGGTTTCGTGCCCCGCTTCGATACCCTGGCTTTCACCCTGGCGCTGGCTGCCTCCGCCGCATGGTGCGCCCTGGTCTGGTGGCGCGCCGCCCGGCACCGCACCGCGCTCTGGAAAAGCCTGGTGCTGCCCGCCAGCGGCACCACCCTGGCCTGGCTGCTGCTGATGACCATCTGGCTGCCCATGCTGGACTACGCCCGCAGCTACGCCCCGCAGGTGCGCCAGATCGTGGCCACGCTGGGCCCGGAGCCGGGCTGCGTGCTCATGCACAACCTGGGCGACTCGCAGGTGGCGGCGCTGCAGTTCCACGGGCACCTGGCGCTCTACCCCGACAGCGCCGAGCCGCCGCAGGGCTGCCAATGGCTGGCCGTGGGCAGCGACACACGCGACCCGCCCGAGGACCTGGCGCAGCCCGCGCAATGGCTGCCCTTCGCCGCCATCGGCCGCCCGACCAACCGCAGCGAGCGCATCCTGCTGCTGAAACGGCTCCCCCCGGCATCCGACGAAGCCGCCCCCTGAAGTGAAACTCAGGCGCAGATCAAGCGGGAGCAACCTGGACGGTGTATCCGATTTGTTGTAGTCGCCGAATGAGCCGGTTGGCGGTTTTTTCGGCGTCAGCGCGGTCAAAGTGCGCAGCCCCCAGGTCATGCCATTCGGTGCCATCTTTGAGCATGTGCCATGCAGCGGTGAGCATGGAAGCGGCCACGGCGATGATGGCCTTCTTGGCACCCCGACGGGCTCGGATGCGGTGGAACTGCGCCTGCAGGTAGCTGCCCTTGACCTTAACCGCGGCCCATGCGGCCTGCACCAAGGTGGTCTTGAGCCACACGCCCCCACGGCGCAGCCGTGTGCTACGCCGCTTGCCCGCGCTCTCGTCGCTGCGCGGGCACAGGCAGGCCCATGACAGCAGGTGGCCTGCCGTTGCAAAGCGCGACATGTCGATGCCGATCTCGGCGACCACCACGTTGGCGCTGACCTGACTCAAGCCGGGCATCGTGCTCAGCAACTTGGCGGCTTGTCGAAACGGCTCGAGCCCCAGGCCCACCTCCTTCTCGATGTCGGCAATGGCCTTGTCCAGAGCGTCGATATGGCCCAGGTGCAGCTTGAGCATGAAGCGGTGGTGGGCACGCACGCGCCCGCTCAATGCCTCGACCAACTCGGCTCGGCTGGCCTTGAGGCGGTTGCCCACGACATATGAAGCCAGACGCTGGGGATCGCTGCGGCCGTCAATGAGCGCCTGCAGCACCGCACGCCCACTCTTGCCCAGGATGTCGCTCAGGACGCTGGTGATCTTGATGTTGGCGTCTTCGAGCACCTTCTCGATGCGCTGCACGTGCGAGGCGCGCTCGCGCACGAACTGCTTGCGCGTTCGCGTCAGGGTGCGCAGCTCCTGCACCGCCACCGGCGGCACGAAGCTGGCGCGGATCAAGCCATGAGCCAGCAGATCGGCCAGCCACATCGAATCGTTCACGTCAGTCTTGCGCCCGGGCATGTTCTTCACGTGCGCGGCATTGGCCAGCACCAACTCGAAGTGGCCTTCGAGCACATGCCACACCGGCTTCCAGTACACGCCCGTAGCTTCCATGGCGACGTGCTCGACGCCGAAGGATTCGAGCCAGTCGGCCAGCTCCAGCAGGCCCGAGGTGGTCGTGGCAAAGGTGCGGACCTCTTGCACCAGCGGGCCTGGGCCCGCAATCCGTGCGCAAGCCACTACGCTTTGCTTGTGCACGTCCAGTCCCGCACAGAGCGGATGAATCACGTCCATGATCGCCTCCTCATCAAAGAACAGCAGCGACACCGGCGTGCGACCCACGTCATCGAAGTCTGAAGTGCGTGCTCAGGCACGCCAGTGCCTGGCGACAGTTTGGGGTGCTCGTGAGGCCGCGGGTCCAACTGATACACGGGTTCGGGACACCAAGTACGAACCGACCTCTGTGCCGGACGCCGCACCCAAATTACACCCTCGTTTCATGCGTCGCGGGTGCTGCGACGCAGCATGAAAAACTGATACGGATTTGCCTTCAACCGTCTAACGTCGTTGGTTCGCCTTGCCGTGCTACAGCACTGTCTACGGCTTCCCGCCTAGTTATACGGTTGAATGCAAACCCGTATGAGCGGACCACCGCGAAGCATCAACCAAATTGGCCCCCAGCGCTTGCCAGGAAAGCGCTGGCAGCTATTGAATCAGGAGTATCGGCCCTGGCCCGCTGACGCGGCCGGTGCGCCATTGCGCCATGTCTGAACTGTCCATCGTCTCGCGCCACGCCCTCACGGTGCTCACCGGCCAGCTGGCCGTCATGGCCTACGGCATCACCGACACCATCGTCGCCGGCCGCCACGCGCAGGAATCGCTGGCGGCGCTCTCCGTCGGCTCGGCCATCTTCATCAGCGTCTATGTCGCACTGATGGGCATGCTGCAGGCGCTGCTGCCCATTTGGGCCGAGCAGCGCGGTGCCCGCGCGCCTGGCGCCATCGGGCGCTCGCTGCGCCAATCGCTGTACCTGTGCCTGGCCGCCAGCGCGCTCGGCATGGGCGTGCTGCTGTCGCCCGGCGCCCTGCTGCGCTGGACCGAGGTGCCCCCGGCCCTGCAGGCCGAGGTGACGGCCTATCTGGCGGTGCTCGCGCTGGGCCTGCCGCCGGCGCTGCTGTTTCGCACCTACTGCACGCTCAACCAGGCGCTGGGCCACCCGCAGCTCGTGACCTGGCTGCAGGTAGCAGGCCTGGCGCTCAAGGTGCCGCTGTCCATCTGGTTCACCTTCGGCGGCGCGGGCCTGGCGCCCCAGGGCGCCGTGGGCTGCGCCTGGGCCACCCTGGCCGTGGGCTACCTGCAGCTGGCGCTGGCCCTGTGGCTGCTGCGCACCCAGAGCCTGTACCGGGCGCTGGACATCTGGCGCCCCCTGGAGCGCCCCGACTGGGCGCAGCTCGGCGCCTTTCTGCGCCTGGGGCTGCCGGCAGGCCTGTCGATCATGGTCGAGGTGACCTCGTTCACCCTCATGGCCCTGTTCATCGCGCGCCAGGGCACGCTGGCCGCCGCCAGCCACCAGATCGCCGCCAACCTCACGGCCGTGGTCTACATGGTGCCGCTGTCGCTGGGCATCGCTGCCAGCGCACGCGTGAGCTACTGGCGCGGTGCCGGCAACGAGGCCCAGGCCCGCCATGTGGCCTGGATGGGTTTTCGGCTTGCAGCCCTTATGGGGTGTGCGCTGGCAGCTCTCCTTTTCGCAGTGCGCGCACCGTTGGCTGCGCTCTACAGCAGCAGTGCCAGCGTAGTGGCGCTGACCACTGCCCTGCTCGGCTGGGTGGCGGCTGCCCACGTGGGCGACGCCGTGCAGACCCTGTGCGCCTTCGTGCTGCGCAGCTACCGCGTCACGGTAGCGCCACTGGCCATCTACTGCCTGCTGCTGTGGGGCGCCGGGCTGGCCGGCGGCTACGTGCTGGCCTACCAGGGCATAGGGCCGTGGCGCGGGCAAGCGCCTACGCCGGTGCCGTTCTGGTTCGCCAACGGACTGGCACTGGCGGTGACAGCGGCACTGTTCACCGCCATGCTGAGACGCACGCTGGTTCGCCATGTGGCGCCCGATTCGGCCTGCACTTAAGCAGGCTGCCAGGATCGTTCCCAGCAAAGCCCTGGACAGACAAAGAAAGATGGGAAGGCATGCCAGCTCCGTGCGTCCATCCTCGTTTTCTTTATAAGCTAATTTGAATATATGCAGCACCAAAAAATAGTTTGTTTTAATATAAGAAACTTCTACATTCGCGCCCATGCATGATTTCGCGTTCATCCTGGCGGGCTTTGGTGTGGGCCTGATCGTCGGCCTGACCGGCGTGGGCGGTGGCTCGCTGATGACCCCTGCGCTCATCTTCTTCTTCGGCATCAAGCCGCACCTGGCCATCGGCACCGACCTGCTGTTCGCCGCCTTCACCAAGATGGGCGGCACCGTGAGCCTGGCGCGCCAGCGCCTGGTGCCGTGGCGCGTGGTGGGCCTGCTGTGCGCGGGCAGCATTCCGGCCGCGCTGCTGGGCCTGTGGACGCTGCGCCACCTCGGCCCGGACAGTGCCCAGGCGCAGCGCATGATGACGACGACGCTGGGCGTGGCACTGCTGCTGACGGCGGCGGCCACGCTCTACAAGGCCCTGGTCTTCTCGCCCGAGCGCGCCGCTGCAGCCGCTGCCGCGCGCAGCAGCCGTGCCGCCGACGCCACGCAGCCGCGCCACTGGAGCCTGCCGGTGCTGCTGGGTGCGGTCATCGGCCTGCTGGTGACGTTCACCTCGGTCGGCGCGGGGGCCATCGGCGTCTCGGTGCTGCTGCTGGTGTTCCCGCACCTGCCGCTGCCGCGCATCATCGCCGCCGACATTGCCTACGCCGTGCCGCTCACGCTGGTGGCGGGCCTGGGCCATGCGTCGCTCGGTTCGGTGGACTGGCCGCTGCTGGGCCTGCTGCTCACCGGCTCGCTGCCCGGCATCTGGCTGGGCTCGCGCCTGGTCTCGCACACGCCCGAGAGGCTGATCCGCTCCATTCTCTCCGCGCTGCTCGCCTGGGCTGGCGCCAAACTGGTTCTGCTCTGAGAAGAGCGCACACCTTCTGACCCCACCATGTACCAATACACAGAATTCGACCGCCAATTCGTCCACCTGCGCGCCCAGCAGTTCCGCGACCAGCTTGACCGCTGGCAGCGCGGCGAGCTGACCGACGAGCAGATGCTGCCGCTGCGCCTGCAGAACGGCTGGTACATCCAGCGCTACGCGCCCATGGCGCGCATCGCCGTGCCCTACGGCGAGATCAGCAGCGCGCAACTGCGCATGCTGGCGCACATCGCGCGCGAGTACGACAAACCCACGCCCGAGCTGCTGGCGCATGCCCAGGCCACGCAGGACCAGCTCCAGGCCGCGCAGCCTGGGCTGACGCTGGCCGCCGCGCCGCTGCAGTACGGCTACGGCCACTTCACCACGCGCACCAACGTGCAGTTCAACTGGATTCCCATCACCCGCGCAGCCGACGTGATGGACCTGCTGGCCAGCGTGCACATGCACGGCATCCAGACCAGCGGCAACACCATCCGCAACATCACCACCGAAGCCTACGAAGGCATCGCCGAGGACGGCATCGTCGATGCACGCCCGTTCAGCGAGATCCTGCGCCAGTGGAGCACGCTGCACCCCGAGTTCGCCTTTCTGCCGCGCAAGTTCAAGATCGCCTTCAACGGCGCCGAGGAAGACCGGGCAGCCACCGGCTGGTACGACATCGGCCTGCAGGCGCGCAAGAGCAGCGCGGGCGAAGCGGGCTTCACCGTCAAGGTCGGCGGCGGCATGGGCCGCACGCCCGTCATCGGCACCGTGGTGCGCGAGTTCCTGCCCTGGCACCAGTTGCTGAACTACATCGAGGCCGTGATCCGCGTCTACAACGGCTATGGCCGCCGCGACAACAAGTGGAAGGCGCGCATCAAGATCCTGGTCAAGGCCGAGGGCCAGAAGTTCATCGACGCGGTGGAGGCCGAGTACCAGGCCATCGTGGCGCAGGACGGCGCGCCGCACACCATCACCCAGGCCGAGCTCGACCGCGTGGCCGCCAACTTCGTGGTGCCCGCGCTCCAGCCCGCCAACCTGCCCTCGGCCGTCAAGACCGACGGCCAGCTCTACCAGCGCTGGCTGCAGCAGAACGTGCGCGGCCACCGCCTGCCGGGCATGCGCGCCGTCACGCTGTCGTTCAAGCGCGTGGGCTTCGCGCCCGGCGACGCCGACGCCGACACCATCGACGCGCTGGCGCAACTGGCCGAGCAGTTCAGCGCGGGCGAGGCGCGCCTGACGCACGAGCAGAACCTGATGCTGCCCTGGGTGTTCGAGAGCGACCTGCCCGCGCTGTACGAGGCCGCGCGCAAGCTCGGCCTGGCGCAGCCCAACATCGGCCTGCTGACCGACATGATCGCCTGCCCGGGCGGCGACTTCTGCGCGCTGGCCAATGCGCGCTCGCTGCCCATCGCCGCCGCCATCACCGAGCGCTACCAGGACCTGGACGAGGTGTTCGACCTCGGCCCGATCGATCTGCACATGAGCGGCTGCATCAACTCCTGCGGCCACCATCACAGCGGGCACATCGGCATCCTCGGCGTGGACAAGGACGGCAAGGAGTGGTACCAGATCACGCTGGGCGGCTCGGACGGCGCGCGCCTGTCCGGCCCGGCCCTGGCGGGCAAGGTGGTCGGCCCGTCGTTCTCCGCCGCCGAGGTGCCCGACGTGATCGAGGCCCTGCTGGGCACCTACCGCGCCCAGCGCAAGGGCGGCGAGTTCTTCATCGACACGCTGCGCCGCGTCGGCCACGACCCGTTCAAGGCCGCCGCCAACGCCGCGCGCCACCCCCGGCAGGCCGAGGAAGCCGTTGCCGAATGAACCTCCCCTGACGAACCGAATGACTATGAAAATAATAGCTTCCAGCGCAGTCCCCACGGGCGCTGAGACCGAAAAAGTGCTGCAGATCGCCAACGACGCCGAGCTGGCCGACATCGCCGCCGGCGGCGCCTTGCAGGGCGTGGAGCGCATCGAGCTGCACTTTCCCAAGTTCACCGATGGCCGCGCCTTCAGCCAGGCCGTGCTGCTGCGCCGCCGCTACGGTTTCGCGGGCGACATCCGCGCCACGGGCGACGTGCTGATCGACCAGCTGGTGCAGATGCACCGCAGCGGCTTCACCAGCGCCGTGCTGGCCGAGGGCCAGAACCCCGAGACCGCCGAGCGCCAGTTCGCGCGCTACCAAGCCTTCTACCAGGGCGACGCGCTGCAGCCGCGCCCGCTGTTTGCACGCGATTCGGCACAGGAGGCCGCATGAGTCTCGACCTCGCACACATCAACGCAACCATGGGCCGCGACGCGCCCGGCCTCGTGCAATGGGCGCTGGGCCTGGGCAAGCCTTCCATCGTCACCACCAATTTCCGCCCCTACGAGGCCGTCATCCTGCACCTGGTCACGCAGGTACAGCCCGATGTGCCCGTGGTCTGGATGGACAACGGCTACAACACCGAGGCCACCTACCGCTACGCCGACGCGGTGACGAAACAACTGGGCCTGAACCTCAGGATCTACCTGCCGCTGCGCTCGCGCGCGCACCGCGAGGCGGTCGATGGCCCGCTGCCCGCGCTCGACGACCCGCGCCACGCCGCCTTCACCGAGGAGGTGAAGCTGGAGCCCTTCGCCCGCGCGCTGCGCGAGACCGCGCCCCAGGTCTGGTTCACCGCGCTGCGCGCCACCGACAGCGCCGTGCGCGCGCAGATGGAGCCCGTGAGCATCAACCCCGATGGCCTCATCAAGGTCGCGCCGCTGCTGCACTGGTCGTCCAAGGACCTGTACGCGTACTGCGAGCAGCACGGCCTGCCCAACAACTTCGACTACGTGGACCCGACCAAGGGCGAGGAACAGCGCGAGTGCGGCCTGCACCTGGCGCACTAGAAAAACGATAGCTGCTAGCGCTTACCCCATAAGGGCCAGAGCCTTATTTGAATGGAAGAACCAATGAACGCCCGTGTTGACACCTCCGTGCTCAGCCACCTGAGCAACCAACACCTCGACGCGCTGGAGGAAGAAACCATCTTCATCCTGCGCGAAGTCGCCGCCGCCTTCGAGCGCCCCGCGCTGCTGTTCTCGGGCGGCAAGGATTCGCTGGTCATGCTCAAGTGCGCCGAAAAAGCGTTCGGCGCCGGCCGCATTCCCTACCCGCTGCTGATGATCGACACCGGCCACAACTTCCCCGAGGTGACCGACTTCCGCGACTTCCGCGCCAAGGAGCTGGGCGCCGAACTGATCGTGCGCAGCGTCGAGGATTCCATGGCGCGCGGCACCGTGCGCCTGGCGCACCCCGGTGAATCGCGCAACGTGCACCAGTCCGTCACGCTGCTGGAGGCCATCGAGGAATTCCGCTTCGACGCGCTGATCGGCGGCGCGCGCCGCGACGAGGAGAAGGCCCGCGCCAAAGAGCGCATCTTCAGCCACCGCGACAGCTTCGGCCAATGGCAGCCCAAGGCGCAGCGCCCCGAACTCTGGACGCTGTTCAACACGCGCCTGGCACCGGGCGAGCACTTCCGCGTGTTCCCCATCAGCAACTGGACCGAGCTGGACGTGTGGCAGTACATCGAGCGCGAGCAGATCGGCCTGCCCGCGCTGTACTACGCGCACCCGCGCCAGGTGGTGGAGCGCCGCGGCCTGCTGGTGCCCGTGACGCCGCTGACGCCGCCCAAGGACGGCGAGACCGTGGAAACGCGCACCGTGCGCTTTCGCACCGTGGGCGACATCACCTGCACCTGCCCGGTGGAAAGCCCGGCCGCCACGGCCGGCGAGATCGTGATCGAGACCCTGGCCGCCGAGGTCAGCGAGCGCGGCGCCACGCGCATGGACGACAAGACCTCCGATGCTTCGATGGAGAAGCGCAAGAAAGACGGGTACTTCTGATGACTACTGATTTGATAGCTGCCAGCGCAAGCCCAGTAAGCGCTACAGGCCAAAACGACCATATTTCTGCATTGAAGTTCATCACCTGCGGCAGCGTCGATGACGGCAAGAGCACGCTGATCGGCCGCCTGCTGGTGGACAGCCGCGCCGTGCTGCAGGACCACCTGGCCGGCGTGCAGCGCGGCGGCGAGACCGACCTGGCGCTGCTCACCGACGGCCTGTCCGCCGAGCGCGAGCAGGGCATCACCATCGACGTGGCCTACCGCTACTTCGCCACCGAGACGCGCAAGTTCATCATCGGCGACGCGCCCGGCCACGAGCAGTACACGCGCAACATGGTCACCGCCGCCTCGCAGGCCGACGCCGCCGTGGTGCTGGTGGACGCCACCAAGCTCGACTGGCAGAACCCCCAGCTCACGCTGCTGCCGCAGACGCGCCGCCACAGCCTGCTGGTGCACCTGCTGCGCGTGCACTCGCTGGTGTTCGCGGTGAACAAGCTCGACGCCGTGGCCGACCCGGCGCTGGCGTTCCAGCACATCCGCTCGGCCCTGGAGCAGTTCGCGCGGCACGCCGGCATCGCCGTGGCCGCCACCGTGCCCGTCTCCGCGCTCAAGGGCTGGAACGTGGTCGATGCCCAGCCCGGCTGGTGCGGCTACGCAGGCCCCAGCCTGCTGCAGATCCTGGAGCTGCTGCCCAACACGCCGCCCGACACCGCGCTGCCCCTGGCCTTCCCGGTGCAGTGGGTGGAGAAGTTCTCCTCGTCGTCCGACACCTCGCAGGGCCGCCGCGTGTTCTGGGGCCGCGTCGGCACGGGCAGCGTGCAGCCGGGCACGCCGGTGCAGGTCTTCCCCAGCGGCCAGCTGGCCAGCGTGGCCCAGGTGCTGGACCACGCGCGCCGCCCCACCGACGTGGGCGCGGGCCAGAGCGCCGGCATCATCCTCGACCGCGAGGTCGATGTCTCGCGCGGCGACTGGATCGTGGCCGCGCCGCTGCCCGCCACGCCGGCCGAGGACGACTTCGACACCCCCGCCGCCCAGCCCGCCTGGCCCGGCCAGCGCGAACTGGCGGCCACCGTCGCCTGGATGGACGACGAGCCGCTGGTGGCCGGCCGCGTGTACTGGGCGCTGCACGGCCACCGCTGGGTCAAGGCCAAGGTGCGCCGCGTGGTGCACCGCCTCGACATCAACACCCTGGCCGAGGAAGACGCGCAGCAGCTCGAACCCAACGCCATCGGCCACGTCGAGCTGCTGCTGCAGGAACCCCTGCCCGCCGCGCCCTTCGCCCGGGCACGTCTGCTGGGCTCGCTGATCCTGGTCGACACCGCCAGCCACCGCACGGCCGGTGCCATCCTGGTGAACTGACATCGGTCAACGAAGCCCTTCCCGCCACGGGGCTGGCTGCGGCCCGCCCCGTGGAACCGCCTAAAATCGAGGGTTACCCCCTGATTCCAACCACACCATGACCCACGTCGTTTCCGAAAACTGCATCAAGTGCAAATACACCGATTGCGTGGACGTATGCCCCGTTGACTGCTTCGTCGAGGGCCCGAACATGCTGGTCATCAACCCGGACGAATGTATCGACTGCGCCGTCTGCGTGCCCGAGTGCCCGGCCAACGCCATCTTCGCCGAGGAAGACCTGCCCTCCGCCGAGCTGGCCTTCATCAAGATCAACGCCGACCTGACCAACGCCCCCGGCTGGAAGCCCATCACCAAGCGCAAGGCCGCCCTGCCCGACGCCGACGAGTGGAACGGCCAGCCCGGCAAGGTGAAGGATCTGCAGCGCTAACCCCTGCCCTGGCATGCACAGCACCGACGCCCTCGTCATCGGCGCCGGGCCCGTGGGCCTGTTCCAGGTATTCCAGCTCGGCCTGCAGGGGCTGCGGGCCCATGTGATCGACGCGCTGCCCCACCTGGGCGGCCAGTGCGCCGCGCTGTACGGCGACAAGCCCATCCACGACATTCCGGCCCTCCCCGCCTGCACCGGCCACGAACTGGTGCAGCGCCTGCACGCGCAAACCGCGCCTTTCGCCCCCGTCTTCCACCTCGGCCAGCCAGTGAGCGCCCTGCGGGCGCTGCCCGAGGGCGGCTTTCACGCCGCCACGGCGCAAGGCGGCGCATGGCGCGCGCGCGCCGTCTTCCTCGCCACCGGCGTGGGCGCCTTCGTGCCGCGTGCGCTCAAGCTGCCGGGCCTGGACGCCTTCGAGGGCGGCCAGCTGCGCTACCGCCTCGACGGCAACGCCTGCCTGGCCGGGCAACGGGTGGTGGTGCATGGCGGCGACGAAGCCGCCGTGCAGCAGGCCATTGACTGCGCCACCGCGCCCGAGGCGCTGCGCCCCGCGCGCACCACGCTGCAGCACCGCCGCGACGTATTCGACGCCCCGCCCGCGCTGCTGGCCACGCTGCAGGCGCTGCGCGCGGCGGGCCGCATCGAGGTCGCCATCGGCGTGGCCAGCGGCATCGTGCAGGAACAGGGGCGCCTGGCCGCGCTGGCGCTGGCCGCGCCCGACGGCCAGCTGCTGCGCCTGCCGCTGGACCTGCTGCTGGTGCGCCTGGGCCTGGTGCCGCGCCTGGGCCCCATCGCCGACTGGGGCCTGGCGCTCGAACGCAAGCAGCTCGTGGTGGACACCGCCACCTTCGCCACCAGCGTGCCCGGCATCCATGCCGTGGGCGATGCCGTCACCTACCCCGGCAAGCGCAAGCTCATCGTGAGCGGCTTCCACGAGGCCACGCTCGCCGCCTTCGGCGCCGCCGAATGGCTGGCCGGGCACAAGCTGCCGCTGGAATACACCACCAGCAGCGAGCGCCTGCAGCAGCGCCTGGGCGTCGCCCCATCCCTCTAAACCCAGGCTAAAAAACAAGCCTTTTCGGGCTCCAGACCTTGCCAGGCTTGCGCAAGCAGCTATCAAAAAAAGCGCTGCGCATGAAACCGGCGCGCCCCAGGCGCGGGCAGCCGCGCAAGGGCCGCCCCGCCGCGAGGGCTGCGTCCCCCTCCCGGAGCGCGCAGCGCGCAGAGAGAGGGGGAAGGCGCCGAAGGCGACTCAGGGGGTGCTTCCCGGCCTCCAGCGCAGCAACGCCCACAGCACGGGCTTTTCGCCGGGCTGCAGCGCCTGCTGCGCCGACAGGTACAGCGCCCACTCGCGGCTGGGCGACTCCAGGGCGTGGGCCAGCGATACCGTCCAGCCCGGCGCCTGCGCCTGCGTGTTGGCCTCGTCGGCAAAGCGCCCGCCGCGGTACACCATGCCCAGCACCGTGTAGCCGCGCCCCGTGTGCCGCCAGGTGCTGCCCAGCACGGCGGTATGGCGCGGCACGCCGGGCAGGCGCAGCCCCTCGTAGCCCGCGCCCAGGTTGCGCGCGTCGGCCCAGGCGTAGCTGGCCAGCAGGCTCCAGCGCGGCGCCAGCACCTGGTTGAGCGCCACGCCGGCCTGGCGCAGCCGCCCGTGGCCGAAGCGCGGCGTGCCCTGGTAGGGGTCGATCTGCGTCTGCGCCGACATCTGCGCGGGCGCCAGCGTGCCCACGTAGTCGAACAGCGCGCCCATGGCCTGGCCGTACAGCCGCCCGTCGGCCATGCGCGGGTTGCGGATTTCCTGCTGCGCCAGGCTGGCCGTCGCGAAGCTGCGCGGCCCCAGCTCCCAGTCCAGCTGCACCGCGTGCTTGCGCGCCAGGCTGCCGGGCAGCTGGTACTGGTAGTCGATGGGAATGGCCCCGGTGGCCACGGGGGCCAGGGTGTGCGTGCCGGGGGCGTGCAGGCTCTCCTGCCAGGCCCAGTGCAGCGCGCGCCCCGGGCCCCAGCGGTAGCTCGCGCCCAGGCGCGGGCGCAGCTGGCGCGCCAGGCGCGTGCCCTGGCTTGCAGGTTCGAGCAGGTCCTCGCCGGTCAGGCTGTCGCGGTAGGCGTTGTCTTCCTGGAAGCGCAGGCGCGGCCAGGTGGCGGCGGCGTGCAGGCGCCACGGGCCGTGCGCCCATTCCAGCGCGGCCCAGGGCATGTCGTAGCGCTCCAGGTTGGTGCGCGGCGAGGCCACGAGGTCGTCGCGGATCTCACTGCCAGCGCTGCGGCGCACGCTCTCCCAGCCCAGGCTCCAGCGCAGCGCCCCGGTCTGCGCTGTGTGGCGCAGGTACAGGCCGTATTCCTGGCTGCGGTAGGTGTAGGCCTGCGGGCCCCACTGCGCGTCGTCGAGCGACAGGCCGGTGTCGTCGCTGACGCGGTGCAGCTTGAACCAGGTCTGCGCATCGGCCGACCAGCGCCAGGAGCCGCCGAAATCGCCGCGCCGCGTGGCGTAGCGCGCGGTGTCGCTGAAGGTGATGCCGTTGCCGAAGTCCAGCCCCCAGGGAAAGCGGTAGCGCATGCGCCCCTCGGTAACCATCGCGAACAGGCCCAGGCGGTCCGTGGGGCGCACGCCCAGGGCCAGTTGCATCTGCGGCGCGTGCATGCGGTACAGGCTGCCAGGCGGGCCGTCGCGCGGCTGCATCACCACCCCATCGGTGCGCAACAGCCAGGCCAGCGGCAGCGGCGCGGCGCTGAAGCCGCGCAGGCCCGCGTCGGCGCTGGCGGTGTTGCGCAAGGCCTCGCGCGTGCCGCTCAGGCCCAGGCTGGCCTCGTGCAGCGCGGTCAGGAACACGCCGGGGTGCTTTTCGCTCGCGCCGAACACCGTGGGGTCG
Source organism: Acidovorax sp. YS12 (assembly GCA_021496925.1). Classification (NCBI taxonomy): domain Bacteria; kingdom Pseudomonadati; phylum Pseudomonadota; class Betaproteobacteria; order Burkholderiales; family Comamonadaceae; genus Acidovorax; species Acidovorax sp. YS12. The sequence continues at coordinate 297,023 of CP053915.1, read as the reverse complement.
CTCAGGTAGCCTTGGTACAGCTCCGACATGCGGGCGTATTCGCTCTCGTAGCGGTTGGCCAGGAAGAAATGGCTGCCCGCCCACAGCGGGTAGTAGGACTGCTGCACGTAGGCGCGCGCCCAGTGCTCCAGGCCGAAGTCGGCCAGCGCCTTGCCCAGGCTGGCCGAGCCCTGGCTGTCGCTCGCCAGCGGGTTGAGCGATTTCAGGTAGGGCAGGCGCGCCAGGGCCTCGCGCGCGGCGGCCACGGCCTGCTCGGGCTCGCCCGCGTCGTTGTGCAGCACCGCGGCGATCTGCCAGGGCAGCGGGTCGCGCGGGTCGGCCTGGCGCGCGCGCTCCAGGGCGTCGAAGGCCGCGCCCGCCTGGCCCAGCCGGTATTCGGCCACGGCCAGCCACACCTGGGCCTGGGCGTAGCGCGGCTCGATCACCAGGGCCTTGAGCAGCAGTTCGCGCGCGGCCGCGCTCTGGCCGCGCTGCAGCGCCAGCAGGCCCGCGCCCGCCAGGGCCACGTAGTCGTCGCCCGCCTGCGCCAGCGCCTGGCCGAAGCCCTCTGCAGCAGCGCCGAAGCGCAGCGCCTGCGCATCGGCGGTGGCGGCCTGGGCCAGGGTGTCGGCGTCGTGCGGCTGGCGCTGCACGGCCTGGGCCAGGGCGGCGCGCGCGGCGGCCAGGTCGCCGCGCTCGCGCAGCGCGCGGCCCAGGCCGGCCAGGGCGGCGCCTTCCTCCGGGGTGCCGCGCGCCTGCGCGGCGGCCTGGCGGTACAGGGCCAGGGCGCCACCGGCATCGCCATCGAGGCGGCGGGCGTCGGCGTCGGCCAGCAGCAGCGCCACGGCGTGGGGCGCCTGGGCGCGCGCCTGGGCGATGAAGGCGCGCGCCGCATCGCCCTGCTCCAGCGCCAGCAGCAACGCGGCGCGGCGCGCGGCGGCCGCAGCGTCGCCCGCCATGTGCCAGACCTGCAGCAGGCGCTGCTGCGCGGCGCCGAGCTGGCCCTCGGCCACCTCGGTTTCGGCGCGCAGGCGCTGGGCCAGGGGGTCGGCGGGCTGGGCGCGCAGGCGCGCGTCCACCTGCTCGCGCAGCGCGGCCAGGCGGCCCGCGCGCAGCGCCTGCAAGGCCGGGGCGCGCCAGGCGGCACCGGGCGCCGTGGCGTCGGCCAGTTCGGGCCAGCCCGGGGGCGTGAGCGCGGGCGCCATGACCCACTGCACGCGCTCGCGCGGGCGCACCAGCAGGCGCTTGACGGGGGCCTGGCCGGGTTCGGCCACGGCCTGCTCGGACGGCCCGAGCACCACCGCGCCCTGGGCGTTGGACACGTCGATGCGCCCGGACAGCACGGTGAGCGTGGTGCGCCCCTGGGCATCGACCTCCACGTCCCAATCCGTGCCGCGCACCGCCGCCAGCACCGCCGGGGTGCGCAGCTCCACGTTCACGCCCTGGCCCTTGGCACGCGCCCACAGGCGGCCCACGGCCAGCTCCAGCCGGGTTTGCGCCGGGCGCGCGTCGCACAGCCGCACCTGGGCCTGCGCGGCCAGGCGGATCTGCGTGCGGTCGGCCAGCAGCAAGGCCGCGGAGGACAGCGCCAGGGTGCGCACCTCGGCCCCCGGCGGCAGGCGCTGCGCCAGCGCGGCGGCGGCCCAGGGCGCGGCGCCGTCGGCGCGCGCCTGGCCCTGGCCGCTCAGGGCGACGATCTCGGCGGCGCTGCCATCGGCCCCGGGCGGCGCCTGGCAGCCGCCGCCCTGGGCGAACGCGTTGGACAGGGTCAGAAGCCATGGGGCGAACCCCAGAAGATGCTGGCGCATACGCTGTCTCCTTTCATTTGCCCAGGGGCCGAGGAAAGGCCGCGGGCGGCGCGCCCTGCGCCGCCAGGGCCCGCAGGCGCTTGCCCAGGCACAGGCGGTGGGCCGCCCAGCCCGCGCCCACGGCTTCAACGTGCTGCGGCAGCGCGGCCCAGCAGGCCAGCGCGCCGGCCCAGTCGCCCGCCTGCACGCGCGTGCGCAAGGCCATGGCGGCCTGCACGGCCGCAGTATCGGCACAGGGCGTGAAAACATCCAGCCCCGCGCCGCGCCCGGCCAGCACCACGCTGTCGAGCCACAGGCACGTGGCCGCGGGCACGCGCGCGTGCAGCGCCCCGGACAGCAGCACGCGCGTGCCGAAGGCCTTGTTCGCGCCTTCGAGCCGCGCGGCGGTGTTGACCGCGTCGCCCACCGCCGTGTAGGTGAAGCGCTCGGCCGAGCCCAGGTGGCCCACGGCGGCCACGCCGCTGTGCAGGCCGATGCGCAGGTGCGTGGCGGCGAAGGGCGTGCCCTGCCAGGCCTGGTGCAGCCCGGCCATGGCCTGCTGCATGGCCTGGGCACAGGCCAGGGCCTGCGCGGCATGGCCGGGCTGGGGCAGCGGCGCGTTCCAGAAGGCCATGACGGCGTCGCCGATGAACTTGTCCAGCGTGCCGCCGTGCGCATGGACGGTGCGCGCCATGGCGCTGAAGTAGCGGTTCAGCGCCTGGGCCACGGCCTCGGGCGGCATGTGCTCGCTGGCGCGGGTGAAGCCGGCCAGGTCGGCGAACAGCAGCGACAGCTCGCGCCGCTCGCCCCGGGTGGACGGCGCGACATCAGCGCGCGCCAGCGCGTCGGCCACGGCGCGGGGCACGTAGCGGCCGAAGTCACGCCGCAGCCGTTCGCGCCGCGCGCGCTCGCGCCAGTAGGCCTGCGCCGCGCCCACGTTCAGGTGCAGGGCCAGCGCGGCCAGCGTGGGCAGCGCGGGCCACCACCAGCCCGCCAGATGGCTGCCCGCGCTGGCAGCCACGGCCAGGGCGCCCAGCGCGGCGCTCACGGCCAGCGCCCGGCCGCCATGCCAGTGCCGCAGCCCCCACGCCGCCAGGGCCACGGCCAGCGCCGCCTGCGCCCAGGGCACCCAGGGCGCCACGGGCCGCACCCAGTCGCCCGCCAGCGCGTTGATGAGGGCCGTGGCGTGCAGGAACACGCCGGACTGCGTGCCCGTGCCCAGCAGGCGCAGCGCGGTGGCGTGCTGGTCCTGCCCGCCCACGGGGGTGTGCTGGCCCAGCAGCACCAGCCGGCCGCGCAGCGCGCCGGGGGGCAGTTGCCGCGCGGCGTCCAGCGCCTGGGTGTAGTGGGCGTAGGGCAAGGGCTGCTCGGGCGCGTAGGGGCGCAGCAGCGCGCCGGGCGGCGGCGCGGTGTAGGGGCGGCCCGCCGCGTCGGCCACGGCGCGCCAGAGGGCCTGCGGCGCGGCGGGGGCACGGCGCACCACGCCGTCTTCGTCGGCGTCGATCTGCACCAGGCCCTGGCGCGCGCCGGCAAAGACCGGGGCGAGGCGCTGGCGGTAGTCCTGCACCTGCGAGCTGGGCACCGGCACCTCGGCGGCCGCCAGCACCACGGGCAGCGGGCCGGCCAGGGCCTGGGCCAGCGCCGCGTCGTCGCGCGCATCCGGCGCGGGCTGGGTGAAGAGCAGGTCCATGCCCAGCGCCGCCGCGCCGCCCTGGCGCAGGCTGCCGATCAGGCGCGCATGCAGGGCGCGCGGCAGCGGCGGCGCCAGCGCCAGTTGCGCCAGCGAGGGCTCGTCGATGCCCACCACCAGCACGCCCACGGCGGGCGGCGGCCCGGCGCCGTAGGCCGCGAGCAGGTCGTGCTCCAGCCGCGCCAGCGCATCCCACGCGGGCAGCCAGGCCAGCAGCCCGCACAAGGCCAGCGCCAGCGCCACCCGCTGCATCCAGGCCCGTGCCACATCCGCCATGTCACCTCCTCCAGGCCGCGAGGCGGCCTGCAACGCCCGGAAAGAACGTGCTCACGATCTAAAATTCAACCACAAACCATAACATTTTGAAACATACTGGATGCATCTTTCCGCCAATGAAACCACCATGCCCAGGCTGCACCTGATCGGCACCCTGAGCCTGGTTCTGGTGGTCACGCTGGCCATGGCCGTTTTCTACTCGTGGCGCAACGAGCGCGAGCAGCGCACGGCGTTCGCGCGCATCGAGCAGGTCATCACGCAGCAGCAGCGCGAGCGCCTCATCACCGAAATGCAGTCGGCGGTGGGCTACCTGGAATTCCTGCGCCTGCGCACCGAGGACGTGCTGCGCAGCAGCATCGTCGAGCAGGTGGATGCGGCGATGCAGATCGCCCAGGCCATCCACGACCGCGAGGCGCCGAACCGCCCGCCCGCGCAGGTGCGCAAGCTCATCACCGAGGCGCTGCGGCCGGCGCGCTTCTTCGACGGCCGGGGCTACTTCTTCATCGACGACATGCAGGGCCGCTTCGTGCTACTGCCCACCGCGCCGCAGTACGAGGGGCGCGCGGGCATCGACAACCGCGACGACGCGGGCAACTACATCATGCGCGGCCTCGTCAACGCCGCCTACCTGCCGCAGGGCAAGGGGTTCTTCCGCTACCGCTGGTACCGCCCGGACACACCCCAGGCCATGGGCGACAAGGTGGCCTACGTGCGCCACTTCGCGCCCTACGACTGGCTCATCGGCACGGGCGACTACCTGTACGAGTGGGAAGCACGGCAAAAGCGCGAGGCCATGCAGCGCCTGCGCGGGCTGCGCTTCGGCGCCAGCGGCTCGGTCGGCCTGATCGACGCCGAGGGGCGCTCGCTGCTCAGCCCCAACAACCCCGCGCTGGAAGGCCTGCTGCCCACGCAGATGCCCGCGCTGGAGCAGCGCGCCCTGCAGAAGCTGCGCGACGTGGCCCAGGCCGGGGGCGGCTTCATCGAATACGAATGGCCCCGCCCCGGCGCGCGCGCAGGCGAGCCCCTGGGCCGCAAGACCGCCCTGGTCACCACCTACGCCCCCTGGGGCTGGGTGCTGGTGACGTCGATGTTCAACGACGAGCTGCACTCCACGCTGCGCGCCGAGACCCGCGCCCACGAGGAAGGCAACACCCAGCAGCGGCTGGAGCTGGCGCTGATGGTGCTGGGCGCGCTGGCGCTGGGCGTGGCCGGCTCGTTCGGCTTCTCGCACTGGTCGCGCCGCCTGTTCGCCAGCTACCACCACGAGCTGCGGCAGGCGCAGGAAAACCTGCGCATCGCGGCCATTGCCTTCGAATCGCAGGAGGGCATCTTCGTCACCGACACGCGCGGCGTGATCCTGCGCGTGAACCGCTCGTTCACCACCATCTCGGGCTACAGCGCCGAGGAAGCCATCGGCCAGACCCCGGCGCTGATGAAGTCGGGGCGCCACGGGCCCGAGTTCTACGCCGCCATGCGGCAGGCCATCGCCACCGCCGGGGCCTGGTCGGGCGAGATCTGGAACCGCCGCAAGAGCGGCGCCATCTTCCCCGAGTGGCTGACCATCACCGCCGTGAAGACCGAGGCGGGCGAGGTGACGCACTACGTCAGCACGCTCACCGACATCACCCAGCGCAAGGCGGCGGAGGAGGAAATCCGCCACCTGGCCTACTACGACCCGCTGACCCGCCTGCCCAACCGCCGCCTGCTGCTCGACCGCCTGCAGCAGGCGCTGCGCAGCAGCCAGCGCGCGCGGCGCCAGGGCGCGCTGATGTTCATCGACCTGGACAACTTCAAGCTGGTCAACGACAGCCTGGGCCACGAGCAGGGCGACCTGCTGCTGCAGGAGATGGGGCGGCGCCTGGTGGCCTCGGTGCGCGAGGACGACACCGTGGCGCGCCTGGGCGGCGACGAGTTCGTGGTGGTGCTCGAAGGCCTGAGCCCGCAGCCCTGCCAGGCCGCCCAGGAGGCCGAGGCCGTCGCCGAGAAAATGCTGCGCGCCCTGGCGGCCCCGGTGGCGCTGGACGGCCACGAAGTGCGCGGCACCTGCAGCATCGGCGTGGTGCTGTTCGCCGACGACCAGGCGCGCACCGAGGACCTGATGAAGCATGCCGACCTGGCCATGTACCAGGCCAAGGAGTCGGGGCGCAACACCGTGCGCTTCTTCGACCCCGAGATGCACGCAGCCGTGGTGCACCGCGTGGCCCTGGAGCAGGACCTGCGCACCGGCCTGCAGCAAGGCCAGCTGCGGCTGTTCTACCAGCCCCAGGTGGATGCACAGGGCCGCATCGTCGGGGCCGAGGCGCTGGTGCGCTGGAGCCATCCGCGGCGCGGCCTGGTCTCGCCCGCCGAGTTCATCCCCCTGGCCGAGGACACCGGGCTGATCCTGCCGCTGGGCCAGTGGGTGCTGCAGACCGCCTGCGACCAGCTCGCGCGCTGGGCCACGGAGCCCGGGCGAGAACAGCTCACGCTGGCGGTGAACATCAGCGGCCGGCAACTGCGCCAGCCCGACTTCGTGGCGCTGGTGCTGCAAGCGCTGGAGCACAGCGGCGCGCCGGCGCACCGGCTGAAGCTGGAGCTGACCGAGAGCCTGCTGCTGGACAACCCGCAGGACGCCATCACCAAGATGGCGGCGCTGCAGGCGCGCGGGGTGTGCTTCTCGCTCGACGACTTCGGCACCGGCTATTCCTCGCTCGCCTACCTGCGGCAGCTGCCGCTGAGCCAGCTCAAGATCGACCAGAGCTTCGTGCACAACCTGGGCGCCGACCCGCGCGCCGCGGCCATCGTGCGCACCATCGTCACCCTGGCCGACAGCCTGGGGCTGGACGTGATCGCCGAGGGCGTGGAAACCCAGGAGCAGCGCGACAACCTCGCGCGCAACGGCTGCCACACCTGCCAGGGCTACCTGTTCAGCCGGCCCGTGCCGGTGGAGGAACTGGTTTTTGCTACCGATTGAGTAGCTGCCAGCGCTTGCTGCAAAAGGGCTGGGGCCGTTTTTCATGCCTGCTCCTGGCCAAAGGCACGGGCGCCTACAATCGCGCCCTGCCGCCCCTGGGGATGCCCCCCAGCAGAGCAAGGAGCCCGCCGCATGCACACCCCGACCGCCAACGAGGCGCTGACCCCGATCCCCGACGCGCAGCGCGTCTTCCGCTGGCACGACCACGCCTCGCTGTGGTTCAGCCTGGGCGTGGGCCTGCTGGTCATGCAGGTGGGCGCCTACCTGATGCCCGCGCTGGGCACGCAGGAGGCGCTGCTCGCCATCGTCGCCGGCTCGCTGCTCGGCGCCGGGCTGCTGGGCTGGGTGGCGAAGATCGGCTGCGACAGCGGGCTGGCCAGCGCGGGCCTGATGCACGCGGTGTACGGGCGCACGTTCGCGCGCCTGCCCATCGTGCTGAACATCGTGCAGCTCGTGGGCTGGGGCACGTTCGAGCTGGTGGTGATGCGCGACGCCAGCGTCGCCATCGGCCGGCAGGCCGGCGCCATGCAGGCGGCCTGGTGGCCGGTGGCGGCCACGCTGCTGTGGGGCGGCGTGGTCACCCTGCTCATCAGCGGCTCCATGGTGCAGCTGGTGCGCCGCATCATCGCGCGCGTGGCGCTGCCGCTGGTGGTGCTGTCGCTGCTGTGGCTGTCCTGGCAGTTCCTCGGGCTGGCGCAGGCGCAGGGGCTGGCACCGCTCTGGCAGCGCCAGGGCGAGGGCGGCATGGGCGTGATGCCGGCGCTCGACCTGGTGATCGCCATGCCCATCTCGTGGCTGCCGCTGGTGGCCGACTACGCGCGCCACGGCCGCAGCGGCGCCGGCGCGCTGCGCGGCGCATGGGCGGGCTACGCCGTGGCCAACATCTGGTGCTACGCGCTGGGCGTGCTGGTGGCGCTGACGCTGCCCAGCCAGGACCTGGTGACCGCGCTGCTGCTGGCGCAGGGCGGGCTGATCGCGCTGTCGCTGATCCTCATCGACGAAGTGGACAACGCCTACGGCGACGCGTACTCCGGCGCCGTCTCCAGCCACAGCCTGCTGCCGCGCTGGAGCGTGCGCCGGTGGGGCCTGGGCGTGGCCGTGGCCTGCACGCTGGGCGCGCTGGTGCTGCCCATGCACAGCCTGGAGCCCTTCCTGCTGCTGCTCAGCTCGGTATTCGTGCCGCTGTTCGGCGTGATCCTGGGGCGCCTGGCCTTCGGCGCCGATGCGGCCGCGCTGCTGGCCCGGGCGGGCAAGGCGCATGCCGTGCCCGTCGCCATCTGGCTGGCGGGCGTGGCGCTGTACCACCTGCTGCCCAAGCTGGCCCCGGCGCTGGGCTCGGCCCTGCCCACGCTGGCGCTGAGCTTCGCGCTGGCCTGGGCCACGCGGCCGCGCAGCGCCTGAATGCGGCGCAGGCGCTGCGCTTTTCATAGCTGCTAGCGCTTGATGGATAAGGGCTGGAGGCCAAAAACGCCCTACTCTTCGAGCAACACAAGGGATAACCCTTATTCTTCATGTGAGAATCGCCCGCAGAGTTGGCAGATCCGCCCGCCGCCGGGATTCTGCTGAAAAACGGGGGCCAGGCATCCGCACACGCCGCGCCGCGCCGCGTGGTTTTCAAGGAGAGAGCATGGGCTTCAAACCTGTTCCCACGGCCATTGCGGTGGCCCTGGGCCTGATCATCGGCTTCGTGATTCCGGTGCCCGAGGGCGTTGCGCCCGATGCCTGGCATCTGCTGGCGCTGTTCGTGGGCACCATCGCGGCCATCATCGGCAAGGCGCTGCCCATTGGCGCCCTGTCCATCATCGCCATCGCGCTGGTGGCCGTGACGGGCGTGACCAACGACAAGGCAGCGGGCGCGATCAGTGACGCGCTCAGCAGCTTCTCCAATTCGCTGATCTGGCTGATCGGCGTGTCCATCATGATTTCGCGCGGCATCATCAAGACCGGGCTGGGCGCGCGCATCGGCTACCTGTTCATCGCCGTATGGGGCAAAAAGACCATCGGCATCGCCTATTCGCTGGCGCTGTCGGAGCTGATCCTGGCCCCGGTCACGCCCAGCAACACGGCGCGCGGCGGCGGCATCATCCACCCCATCATGCGCGCCATCGCGGACAGCTACGGCTCCGACCCCGAAAAGGGCACGCAGGGGCGCATGGGCCGCTACCTGGCGCTGACCAACTACCACGCCAACCCGATCACCTCGGCCATGTTCATCACCGCCACCGCGCCCAATCCGCTGGTGGTCAAGCTGATCGCCGACGTGACGGGCGCGCAGATCAGCCTGAGCTGGGGCACCTGGGCGCTGGCCATGCTGCTGCCGGGGCTGGTGGCGCTGGCGCTGATGCCGCTCATCATCTACCTGCTGCACCCGCCGGAGATCAAGAGCACGCCCAACGCCATGCAGTTCGCGCGCGAGAAGCTGCGGGAGCTGGGCCCCATCAGCCAGGGCGAGGTCACGATGTTCGGCGTGTTCGCGGTGCTGCTGGTGCTGTGGGCGGGCATTCCGGCCTTTCTGTTCGGCCCGGGCGCGGCGGTGGACCCGACCACGACCGCCTTCATCGGCCTGTCGCTGTGCCTGGTCACCGGGGTGCTGACCTGGGAAGACGTCATCAAGGAAAAGAGCGCCTGGGACACCATCGTCTGGTTCGGCGCACTGGTGATGATGGCCACCTTCCTCAACAAGCTCGGCCTGATCGCCTGGTTCGCCCAGAGCATCGAAACCGGCATTCGCCACATGGGCCTGGGCTGGGTGGCGGCCAGCGCGCTGCTGATGCTGACCTATCTGTACGCGCACTACATGTTCGCCAGCACCACGGCCCACATCACCGCCATGTTCGCCGCCTTCTACGGCGCCGGCCTGGCGCTGGGTGCGCCCGCGCTGCCCTTCGCGCTGATGATGGCGGCGGCCTCGAACATCATGATGACGCTGACCCACTACGCCACCGGCACCTCGCCCGTGGTCTTCGGCTCGGGCTACACCACGCTGGGCGAATGGTGGAAGACCGGCTTCGTGATGAGCCTGGTGCTCATCGTCATCTGGCTGGTGGTGGGCGGGGTGTGGTGGAAGGTGCTGGGTTACTGGTGACCGGGGTGCGGAGCCGGAGACTCCCGCATCACAGAGGCATGCTGTTGATTCTTCTGGTGAACCTATCTCTTACCCTTGAAATAGGAAGCTCGAATCTATGGAACACAACCGATGAAAACGCATAAACAGCCAGAAGCCAAAGGCAGACGCAAAACCAAATCTCCACCATGCTGGAGCGGGAGTCAATATCGAGAACATGCCGGATCAGAAACAACAGCGGCATATGAGAAAGATAGATTGTGTAGGAATAAAGACTGATCTTCTCGACAAAATTCCCGAGGAGATTATCCACCAGCACATGGACGGACACCTTCGTCAACCATGGCAAGATCATGGCCGTACCGACAGAGAGCAAAGTAATGGAAACGCAGTTGACGGCCCTGGAAAAAACCCCCTGCCCCCAGGCGCCGGGATCCAGCAATATCCATAAGAAATACATCCCCAGCAGCATTGCAGCAGCGCCCAGAAAACCGAGCAATCCAGAATACCTGTCCCATAATTCCTTATACCAATTGTTCACTATCGCAGCAAGAACCCCCCAGCCTGTCGCATCCAGATGGTATAGGGTAACGCGGCGTATCTCCAAATCCCACTCCCATACGTCAAGGACAGGCGGGTAAAAGAAACGGGCGCAGGCGGGCAGCACGATCAGCACACCGGCCGTCAGCAGAAAACAATATCTGTTTTCCATCTTCTTCAGCAGGAAGAACAAACCAATAATTATTGGCATAAGAAGATAGAACCACTCATCCAGCGCCAGCGACCATGATTCGCCGAAAAAATTATCCGAAACATCCCCACGGAGAAGGTTCTGCGAGAAAACCAGGAATTGCCATGTAAACCAGCCCTTCTCGATTCCAAGGGCTACCAGCAGGACATTCACCAACAGAAACAGGTAATACGATGGCAAGGTTCTGAACCAGCGCCGCATCCAGAAATCCTTGCTGCATTGCCACCACGAATCGCTCTTGGAAAAGCTTCTGATCATGATGGTTCCGATCAGAAATCCACTCAAGACGAAGAGCCACTCAATGGATATGACGGACTGCAGGCTGATCTTTGCCAGGACGCCTTCCCACGCAGCAGTCTCGGTGTAAATAAAGAAGTTGATGAACGCATGGTTCGCCAAAACGATGAAGATCGCCATGGTTCGCAAATAGTCGAGCCCTGCGTTCCTTGCAATCTTGCCAGCCTTTGATTCTGGAATCTTATTCATATCTCCGCATCACTCACACATCACGCACTGCGTTCATACGCATGGAAAATCGATGGCATGGCAATCTAGCAGCATGCTTCCATTTTCATAGCTGCCAGCGCTTGCTGCATAAGCGCTGGAGGCCAGAAACCTCTGAAGCCTACAAAACCACCTGCGCCACCGGCGCATAGCCATGGTTCAGCGGACCATGGCCCCGGCCCGTGCGCACGGCGGCCCCGGCCTCGATGGCACCCAGAATGTAGGCCCGCGCCCGGGCCACGGCCTCGGGCAGCGCGTGGCCCAGCGCCAGGTGCGCGGCAATGGCCGAGGACAGCGTGCAGCCCGTGCCATGCCCGTTGTGCGTGGCGATGCGCGCCGAACCCAGGCGGGTGGTATGGCCATCGGACAAGGCCAGCACGTCCACCACTTCGTCGCCCGGCAGGTGGCCGCCCTTGAGCAGCGCGGCGCGCGCGCCCAGCGCCAGCAGGCCGCGCGCGGCGCCGTCCAGCGCCGCGATGCCGCCGATGGGGCGCCCCAGCAGCAGCGCCGCCTCGTCCAGGTTGGGCGTGACCACCTCGGCCAGCGGGAACAGCGCGCGCACCAGCACGGCCACGGTCTCCTGGGCGATGAGGCGGTCGCCGCTGGTGGCCACCATCACCGGGTCGAGCACCACGTGCGGCAGCTGGTGGCGGCGGATGGCGTCGGCCACCACCTGCACCACTTCGGGCGAGGCCAGCATGCCGATCTTCACCGCATCGGCGCCGATGTCCTCGACCACGGCGTCGATCTGCGCGCGCAGCATGTCGGGCGGTATGCCATGGATGCCGCGCACGCCCTGCGTGTTCTGCGCCGTGATGGCGGTGATGGCAGTCATGCCGTAGCAGCCTAAAGCGGCGAAGGTCTTGAGGTCGGCCTGGATGCCGGCACCGCCGCCGCTGTCCGAGCCGGCGATGGAGAGCACGCGCGCATAGCGCGGCAGCGAAGTCGGTTTTTCTTGCGTCATGGCAAAAATTATCGACGGTAAGGACTCTCGCGCCGTGCTGTAATCCGCGCCACGGACGAAACAGGGGTGTCCCGGCTGCACAGGCTGGCGACTGAGAAAGACCCTCGGCACCCGATCCAGGTCATGCTGGCGTGGGGAGTTTTCACCAGTACGGCGCCGCCATGGCACGCCCGCGTTTTGTCCCTTTGCCTGACCCTTCGGACTGCGGACACCAACGCCATGCACACCCTCGCTGCCTCCTCCTCCATCACCCTCCTCGGCGCCGGCCTGCTGGGCCGCCTGCTGGCCACCAGCCTGGCGCGCCAGGGCCACCGCGTGCAGGTCTTCGAGGCCGGCGGCCCCGAAGGCGAAGGCTCCGCCGCGCACGTGGCCGCCGCCATGCTGGCGCCGCTGGCCGAATCGGCCGTGACCGAGCCCGGTGTGGTGCGCATGGGGCAGCACGCGCTGGAGCGCTGGCCCGCGCTGCTGGGCCAGTTGCCCGCGCCGGTGTACTTCCAGCGCAACGGCACGCTGATCGTCTGGCACCGCCAGGACACGCCCGACGCGCTGCGCCTGCGCGGCCTGCTGGAGCGCACGCAGACCCTGCTGCCCACCCTGCCCCACATGCAGGCGCTCGATGCCGAGGGGCTGGCACAGGCCGAGCCCGCGCTGGCGCACCGCTTCGGCCAGGGCCTGCTGCTGCCCGGCGAGGGCCAGCTCGACAACCGCCAACTGTTCGCCGCGCTGGCGCAGGACATGCAGCGGCTGGGCGTGCAGGTGCACTGGCACAGCCCGCGCGCGCCGGGCGACTTCCGCCCCGGCGAGGCCGGCCAGCCCGACTGGCTGCTCGACTGCCGCGGCCTGGGCGCGCGCGCGCAGTGGAGCCAGCTGCGCGGCGTGCGCGGCGAAGTGCTGCGCATCCACGCGCCCGAGGTGACGCTGGCCCGCCCCACGCGGCTGGTGCACCCGCGCTACTCGATCTACATCGCGCCCAAGCAGGACCACCTGTTCGTCATCGGCGCGACCGAGATCGAGTCCGACGACCGCTCCCCCATGAGCGTGCGCTCGGCGCTGGAATTGCTCAGCGCCGTCTACACCGTGCACAGCGGCTTCGCCGAGGGCCGCATCCTGGAGATGAACACGCAGTGCCGCCCCACCCTGCCGGACAACCTGCCCGCCATCCGCATGCCGCAGCCGCGGGTCATGGAGATCAACGGCATGTACCGCCACGGCTTCATGATCGCCCCCGCGCTGCACGACGTGGCGCTGGAGCTGCTGGAGCAGGGACAATCGGCGCTTGCGCCCCAGTTCGGCCTGTCCCTGCAACGCACCGCATGAACGTCACCATCAACCAGCAAGCCACCACGCTGCCCGCACACGCCACCGTGCAGGACGCGCTCGCCACCCTGGCCGCGCGCCCGCCCTTCGCCGTCGCCGTGAACACCCGCTTCGTGCCCAACACGCAGTACGCCAGCCACGCGCTGCACGAGGGCGACCGCATCGAGGTGATCGCGCCCGTGACGGGCGGCTGACACTCCAAGCAAAATCGGCCTCCAGCGCTTGCCAGGCAAGCGCTGGCAGCTATCAAAACCATAGAACGCCATGAACGATTCGCTGACCCTCTACGGCCACGCCTTCGCCAGCCGCCTGCTGCTGGGCACCGCCCGCTACCCCTCGCCCGCCGTGCTCGAAGCCGCCGTGCAGCGCGCGCGCCCGGCCATGGTCACGGCCTCGCTGCGCCGCCAGGGCATCAACGCCACCCACGCGGGCGAGAGCTTCTGGGAACTGCTCAAGCGCCTGGGCGTGCCCGTGCTGCCCAACACCGCCGGCTGCCACAGCGTGCAGGAGGCCGTGACCACGGCGCAGATGGCGCGCGAGGTGTTCGGCACGCCGTGGATCAAGCTCGAAGTCATCGGCGACGACTACACCCTGCAGCCCGACACGCTGAACCTGGTGGAGGCCGCATCGCTGCTCATCAAGGACGGCTTCCTCGTGCTGCCCTACTCCACCGACGACCTGGTGCTGTGCCAGCGCCTGGTGGACGTGGGCTGCCAGGCCGTCATGCCCTGGGCCGCGCCCATCGGCACCGGCCGCGGCCCGCAGAACCCCTACGCGCTGCAGACGCTGCGCGAACGCCTGCCGGTGCCGCTGCTGGTGGACGCCGGGCTGGGCCTGCCCTCGCACGCCTGCCAGGTGATGGAGTGGGGCTTTGACGGCGTGCTGCTGAACACCGCCGTGGCGCTGTCGCAAGACCCCGTGGCCATGGCCGGCGCCTTTGCCGACGCCGTGGCCGCCGGCCGCGCCGCGCACAGCGCGGGTGCCATGGCGCCGCAGCAGGCCGCGCAGCCCAGCACCCCGGTGCTCGGCACCCCGTTCTGGCACCACGACAAGGCATGAACGCCATGCCCTCCTCCACCGACTGGGCCGCCGCCGCGCAGGCCATCGCCGCCGCGCACGGCGCGCGCTTTGCCGAATTTCCCGCGCAACCCGCGCCCGCGCCCACGGGCGACGACCCGGTGTACCGCGCTGCGCTGGCGGCCTGCAGCCAGTTGGGCTTCATCGCCATCGACGCCGAATGCCTGGCGCAGGCCTGGATGCGCCAGAGCCAGCGCCTGGGCGCCTTCGACGCCGCGCTATGGCCCGGCGATCCGCAGGACTTCGGCGTGCAGGCGCGCGCCGGGCGCACAGGCTTCCCCGCCTGCCCGCAGCGGCTCGGCCTGTACGCCGTGCTGCCCGACGCCGCCTGGGTCGGCCGCATGGGGCGCGCGGGCGTGCCCACGGTGCAACTGCGCTTCAAGAGCGCAGACCCTGCCGCCATTACCCGGGAAGTGCGCGCCGCCGTGACGGCCGTACAGGGCACGCAGGCGCTGCTGTTCATCAACGACCACTGGCGCGACGCCATCGCCGCGGGCGCCTACGGCGTGCATCTGGGCCAGGAAGACCTGGACGCGCTGGCGCCGGAGGAACTGGCGCAGTTGCGCGCCTCGGGCCTGCGCCTGGGCGTGAGCACGCATGGCTACGCCGAGATGCTGCGCGCCGACGCCGTGGCGCCGAGCTACATCGCGCTGGGCGCGGTATTCCCCACCACGCTGAAGAAAATGGCCACGGTGCCCCAGGGCGTGGCCCGCCTGGGCAGCTACGTGCCATTGCTGCGCGGCTACCCGCTGGTGGCCATCGGCGGTATCGGCGCGGCGCAGTTCCCCGAGATCCTCGCCACCGGCGTCGGCTCCATCGCCGTGGTGCGCGCCCTGGTGCAGGCGCCGGATCCGGAGCAGGCGGCCGCCGAGCTGCTGCGGCACATGGCGGGCTGAGCCCGCCTGCGGCGGCTACTGCTTCGGCGGCCGCTCTTCGAGCTCGAAGCGCAACTCGTACTTGTCGTCAAAGCCGAAGCCCACCGCCTGCCCGGGCGCGGGCGGCGGCGTCACCGGCATGGCGGGCAGCCCGCCGCCGCCATGCAGAGGAGGCGGTTCGGTCAGATCGAGATCCAGCAGCGGCTCCGGCAGGGGCGGCTCGGCCGGCGCCGCTGGCGCCGCGTCGTGCGGCGCCAGGGACAGGTCGTCGATCATGAAGTCCAGCGGGTCGAGCGCCAGCTTCTCCGGCGGCTGGGCCGACACCTGGCCCCACTCGGGCGCGGCGGGCTGCACCTCGGGCAGCACCGGCGCGGCGGGCGGGCCCAGCGGCGTAGTGCGCTTGCGCGGCGGTGGTTCGCCCCGGGCGCTGGCCGGGGTGGTCTGCGCGATGGCGAGCAACAGCAGCAGATCGTCATACGCCGCCAGGTCGAAGCGCGCCGTGCCCGCACCGCTGCCTTCCTGCAGGAACAGGTAGCCCTCCAGCAGCGCCAGCACCGAGGCCGAGGTCCATTGCGCCTCGATCTCGGCCAGTTCGTCGGTGTAGTGCTCCAGCCCCTTGCCCTGTGCGCGGAACTGCGAGAACGCCGGCAGGTCGGCGTTGAAATGGCGCATGAATTGCGCGCGCAGCCGGGCAAAATCGTCCGCCCGGCCCAGTTGGTGGTACAGGCGCAGCAGTTCGAGGTAGCTGAATGGCGAGGTCTCGCCACGGTCGGCGATGTGCTGCTTCAGCACGTCGATGGCCTGGTCGTGTTCGCCCACGGAGACGAAGAACTCGGCCTGCTGCAGGATGTCGAACAGCTCCTCGGGGTTGACGATCTGCAGCCCCTGCGGCGCGCTGGCAGGCTCCGCAGCGGGCGCGGGCTCCGGCACGGGCTCGAAGGTGTACGCCTCGGCCGGGGGCGGCTCCAGCGGCAGCGTCGAGGGCGCCAGTTGCTCCGTCGCCGGCATGCTGGGCGTTTCGTCGTCCTCCAGCCAGGGCCCCGGGGGTTCGGGCGCGGCGGGCTGCGTCGGCGCGGGCGCCCGGTCGAGCGCCACCACGTGGGCCACGGAGTCGCGCCAGGAACGCACGGCGTCGCTCTCCTGGCGCCGCATGCGCAGCCAGAGCCAGGCCAGCAGCCCCGACAGCAGCGCCAGCGCGCCGCCCAGGCCATACACCACGGTGGCGGAATAGCTGCTGCCTTCCTCCTGCTCCAGGCGCTCGCGCAATTGCGCGGCATCCTGGCGCTCGCTCGCCGCCTGGGCCTTCATGCCGGCGATCTCCGCCTCCAGCGCACGCACGCGCTCCTGCCACTGCGGGTCTGCAGCCCCCGCCTCCTGCGGATCGGCGCTGAGCGCCTTCCACAGCGCGGCGGCCTTGGCGCGGTCCTCGTCGGTCGCCGGGGGCAAGGCCGCGATCTCGGGGGTCAGGCGCAAGGCGGCGGCCGGCGACTCGGCCAGGAGCTGCTCCAACGGCTCCATCACCAGACGCGGACGCGGGGCGGACTGTGGCGGCACCACGGCCGGCTTGGGCTGCGCCTTGGGTTGGGGCCTGGGCTTGGGTTTCACCGGGGCCGGCTGGGCCTGCGGCGCGCTGGGCTCGGGCGCCTTGCGCGCTGCGGGTTCGCCGGCGGGCGGCGCTACAGGAAGCACCGGCGGCGCCACGGGGCGCGATTCCACGGCGGCCCGGCTGGCGGGTGCGGCCGGTGCCGGCGCCAGGCGCCCGATATCGACGGGACTGCTCCCCTTGGGCGACGTGTTCGGCAGCTCGGCCAGGAACGTATAGGTGCGGGACACGCGCCCCGCGCAACCCGCCGTGATGGTGGCCGTGAGCACCGGCTCGCGGGCAACAGTGAACGCCTGCACGCGCACGGCGGATGAATGGCCCGCCACCTCGGGCAACGGCGCGACGCGCACCTGGGAAGGACTGATGGGCACGTCGCCCGACACCAGCTGCGCCGAAATGCAGGAAGAGGCCAGATCCACGCCCGGGTCGGGCTGCACTTCGAAGGTCAGGTCGATGGGGGAGCCCAGCACCACGACGCTGCGGCTGTTGCCGAGCGAAAGCGCTGCAGCGCTCAGCGCAACTGCATACAGGCCGGCCCCAATGATGACGTCACTTTTTTTCACAGCGGTTGCATTTATTGAAATCTGATTCTGGCATACAACGCCAGGGGCTGCTGCCGGAGAACAGGCTGGCGGCGGCCCCTTTTCGCCCCTTCGCCGGCACCTGGCGCACACCGCCTGGACGAGCCAGACACGCACGCGACTCCACGCCCCGGTCCCTGACGCGACAATGCAGCGGCACTGTAGTCACCCAAAAGACAGACCATGGACGACCCCATTCTTACCATCGAGGAACGAGAGGCGATCAATTCCGGTCGCTGGTTTGCAACCCTTTCCCCATCGCTGCGGCACGACATTCTCCGATGCGCCTACGTCAAACGCTACAAGGACGGCACGCTGATCTGCGCACGCGGCGATCCACCCGAGGAGTGGATCGCCTGCGCCAAGGGCGCTGTGCGCGTGAGCTCGACCTCGATCTCGGGCAAGCAGATCACGCTGACCTACGTGGAGCCGGGCATCTGGTTCGGCGACGTGGCGATGTTCGACGGCGACCGGCGCACGCACGATGCCTATGCGCATGGCGACACCACCGTGCTGGGCGTGGCCAAGGCCGATTTCCAGAAGATCCTGGCGCAGCACGTGGAACTGTACGAAGCGCTGCTGCGCCTGCATGCGCGGCGCATCCGCCAGCTCTACGGCCTGGTGGAGGATCTCAACACCCTGCCGCTGCGCGCGCGCCTGGCCAAGCAGCTGCTGCACCTGGTGCGCAGCTACGGCGTACCCAGCCTGGCGAACTACGGCGAAGTGCGCATCGGCCTGCAGCTGGCCCAGGAAGAGCTGGCGCAGCTGCTGGGCGCATCGCGCCAGCGCGTGAACCAGGAGCTCAAGGCCATGGAGCGCGAGGAAGCCATCCGCATCGAGCCGGGCGGCCTCGTGGTGCGCAAGCGCGACGCGCTGATGCGCATCGCCGAGTCCGACATCTGATTCTCTTTTTCTTCTCAGTGGACCCTGCATGAGCAACTTCGACCATTTCGTGGGCACGCGCCCCGTCTCCGAACAGCACGCCTTCGACGCCGCGGCGCTGAGCGCCTGGCTGCAGCAGCACCTGCCCGGTTTCGCCGGCCCGCTCACGGTGGAGATGTTCAAGGGCGGCCAGTCCAACCCGACCTACAAGCTGGTCACGCCGGGGCAGAGCTACGTCATGCGCGCCAAGCCCGGCCCGGTGGCCAAGCTGCTGCCCTCGGCGCACGCCATCGAGCGCGAATACGCCGTGATGCGCGGCCTGGCCGGCACCGACGTGCCGGTGCCGCGCATGCTGGCGCTGTGCGAGGACGAGTCGGTCATCGGCCGCGCGTTCTACATCATGGAGTTCATGCAGGGCCGCGTGCTCTGGGACCAGTCCCTGCCCGGCATGCAGCCGGCCGAGCGCGCTGCCCACTACGACGAAATGAACCGCGTGATCGCCGCGCTGCACAGCGTGAAGTTCGCCGAGCGCGGCCTGGCGGGCTACGGCAAGCCGGGCAACTACTTCGAGCGCCAGATCGGCCGCTGGAGCAAGCAGTACCAGGCCTCCATCACCCAGCCGATTCCCGAGATGGACCGGCTGATGCAATGGCTGCCCGCCCACATGCCCGCCAGCGCCAAGGACGAGAGCCGCGTGGCCATCGTGCACGGCGACTACCGGCTCGACAACCTGATGTTCCACCCCACCGAGCCGCGCGTGATCGCCGTGCTCGACTGGGAGCTGTCCACGCTGGGCCACCCGCTGGCCGACTTCGCCTACCACTGCATGAGCTGGCACATCCCGGCCGCGCTGGGCCGCGGCATCGCCGGGCTGGACCTGGCGGCGCTGGGCATCCCCCCGGAACAGGACTACATCCAGCGCTATTGCGAGCGCACCGGCACCGCCGACGTGGCCGCGCTGCATGCCGACTGGAACTTCTACATGGCCTACAACATGTTCCGCATCGCGGCCATCCTGCAGGGCATCGCCAAGCGCGTGGAAGACGGCACCGCCGCCAGCGCGCAGGCCAAGGCAGCGGGCGCCACCGCCCGCCCCATGGCCGAGCTGGCCTGGTCCTTCGCGCAACGCTGAGCACACACCACCCCTAGTTTCTGACCTCTGAAGGGAATCCCCATGGACTTCGACTACTCGCCCAAAACCAAGGAACTGCAGGCCAAGCTGACGCAGTTCATGGAAGACCACATCTACCCTGCCGAGAAGGATTACGCCGCCGAAATGGCCGCCAACACGGCGGCCGGCAAGCGCTGGACGCCGCTGCAGACCATCGAGCAGCTCAAGCCCAAGGCCCAGGCCGCCGGGCTGTGGAACCTGTTCCTGCCGGTGGACACGGCCGAGGCCTCGGGCTACCACGGCGCCGGCCTGACCAACGCCGAATACGCGCCGCTGGCCGAGATCATGGGCCGCGTGGTCTGGGCCAGCGAGGTGTTCAACTGCTCCGCGCCCGACACCGGCAACATGGAAACCATCGCGCGCTACGGCTCCGAGCCGATCAAGGCGCGATGGCTGCGCCCGCTGCTGGACGGCCAGATCCGCTCGGCCTTCGCCATGACCGAGCCCGAGGTGGCTTCGAGCGATGCCACCAACATCGCCACGCGCATCGAGCGCCAGGGCGACCACTACGTCATCAACGGCCGCAAGTGGTGGACCAGCGGCGCCAACGACCCGCGCTGCAAGGTGTTCATCACCATGGGCAAGACCGACCCCGAGGCGCCCAAGCACTCGCAGCAGAGCATGATCGTGGTGCCCGCCGAGACCCCCGGCATCACCGTGCTGCGCGCGCTCAACGTATTCGGCTACGACGACGCCCCGCACGGCCACGCCGAGGTGCTGTTCGAGAACGTGAAGGTGCCGGTGGACAACATCCTGCTGGGCGAAGGCCGCGGCTTCGAGATCGCCCAGGGCCGCCTCGGCCCCGGGCGCATCCACCACTGCATGCGCCTGATCGGCCAGGCCGAGCGCGCGCTCGAGTTCATGTGCAAGCGCGCCAGCAGCCGCGCCGCCTTCGGCAAGCTGCTGGCCCAGCAGACCGTGACGCAGGAACGCATCGCCGAGGCACGCTGCAAGATCGACATGGCGCGCCTGCTCACGCTCAAGGCCGCGTGGATGATGGACACCGTGGGCAACAAGGTCGCCAAGGCCGAGATCGCCATGATCAAGGTCGTCGCGCCAAGCATGGCCTGCCAGGTGATCGACTGGGCCATGCAGGTGCATGGCGGCGCCGGCATCAGCGACGATTTCCCGCTCGCCTATGCCTATGCCAACGCGCGCACGCTGCGCTTCGCCGATGGCCCGGACGAAGTGCACCGCAACGCCATCGCCAAGTGGGAGCTGGGCAAGTGGGCGCCGCATGGCAGCAATGCCCCGGTGCCGGTCACGCGCGGCTGCTGATCCAAAAGCTATAAAAAGAATAGCTCCCAGCGCTTGCTGCACAAGCGCTGGGAGCTTTTTTCATGCCTGATGCGCGCTGGCAGCGCGCAGGCCTATTGCACCATCACGCCGGCGTCGGATACGGTGAACGCCAGCGCGGGCGCGCTGTCGTCGCTGAAGGCCACGCCCAGCGCCACCTGGCCGGCACCATGCAGCAGGCAGGTATCGCGGCGCAGCAGCACCGGCTCGAAGCCCTCGAAACGCACCCAGGTGCCAAAGCGGCTCAGGTCGGTGAGCACGAAGGCGCCGTTGCGCCAGTCGATGCGCGCGTGCTCGCGCGAGACGCGCGGATCCGGCACGCACACCTGGGCCTGCGGCGCGCGCCCGAGCAGCAGCGGCATGTCCTGCACCGAGTACACGTGCCCCTCGCCATGCCAGTGCACCTGCAGCTGCATGGGGCCGCTGTGCAGCGCGCCCAGGGTGCTGGGCAGGTTGGTCAGCATGGTCTGGGAATCGGGATCTTCGTCCTGGCGCCACTCCAGGCCATACACCGTGGTCGGCTCGGCCTTGCCCCGGATGGACAGGGACCCCAGGCGCACGAAGCGGGCGCCGGGAGCATTCGGGCTGCCCGGCGCGGCCTCGGCATCCTTCACCGTGCTGGCGCTGACCCAGACCTCGCCCGGCCGCGCACGCTCGCACAGGCGCGCCGCCAGGTTCACGGCGTCGCCGTAACAATCGCCATCGACCTCGACGACCTCCCCGCCCGCCACGCCCACGCGCACCTGCAGGCACATTTCGCTGGGCCATTCGCGCAGGTGCTGCTGGTGGTCGCGCATCAGCGCCGCCATGGCCTGCACGGCGCGCGGCGCGGTGTCGAAGGTGGCCAGCACGCCATCGCCCAGGGTCTTGACCACCCGGCCCCCCTGGCTCTCCACGGACTGGCCGAGCCAGTGCACCACATGGGTCACGGCCTCGGTGGCGCGCGCATTGCCCAAGACCTCGTACAAGGCGGTGCTTCCCGCGATGTCAGCAAACACGATCACCGACGCGCTGCTCATGGTTGTCTACTCCGGCAATGCATGCCGCAAGTGTAGGCCAGCCCCCTGTGCCGCGCACCTGCGTGCAACATCGTTAACGATTCCTGCAGGAAGATGAAATATAAGGGTTTACCCTATATTCAAAAAGGTGCAACCTTGCGATATTTCACTGCCCAAAAGGGTTGCACCTCTTCTTCCACCTTCGCCATTCCGATCCGTTATGTCCACCACCATTGGCATCAAAGTCGACGACACGCTGCGCGAGCGCATTCGCAACGCCGCCCAGGAGATGGGCCGCACGCCGCACTGGCTGATCAAGCAGGCGGTCCTGCAGTACGTCGATGCGCTCGAACGCGGCGCCACCACCATCCGCCTGGCCGGCCTGGGCGAGGCTCCGCAGGAAGACGGTGCCGAAGAAGCGCCTCCGGCGCAAGAGGCGGCGCAGCCCTTCCTGGTGTTCGCCCAATCCATCCTGCCGCAAACGCCGCTGCGCGCCGCCATCACCGCCACCTGGCACCGCCCCGAGACCGAATGCCTGCCCGTGCTGCTGCCGCTGGCACGCGCCCAGGACGCCGAGCAGGCCGGCAAGGTGCGCGAGCTGGCCACGCGCCTGGTGCAGGGCCTGCGCGACGCGCCCGCCGGCAGCGGCGTGGCCGCGCTGGTGCAGGAATTCTCGCTCTCCAGCCAGGAAGGCGTGGCGCTGATGTGCCTGGCCGAGGCACTGCTGCGCATTCCCGACCGCGCCACGCGCGACGCGCTGATCCGCGACAAGATCAGCAAGGGCGACTGGAAATCGCACGTCGGCCGCTCGCCCTCGCTGTTCGTCAACGCCGCCGCGTGGGGCCTGGTGCTGACCGGCAAGCTCACGTCCACCAACAGCGAAAAAAGCCTCTCGTCCGCGCTCACGCGCGTCATCGGCAAGGGCGGCGAGCCGCTGATCCGCCAGGGCGTACACCGCGCCATGAAGCTGATGGGCGAGCAGTTCGTCACCGGCCAGAACATCGCCGAAGCCCTGGCCAACAGCCGCACCTATGAAAAGCAGGGCTTCCGCTACAGCTACGACATGCTGGGCGAGGCCGCCGCCACCGACGCCGACGCGCAGCGCTACCTGCAGGCCTACGAGCAGGCCATCCACGCCATTGGCGCGGCGTCCAACGGGCGCGGCATCTTCGAGGGCCCGGGCATCTCCATCAAGCTCTCGGCCCTGCACCCGCGCTACAGCCGCGCCCAGTACGACCGCGTGATGGCCGAGCTGCTGCCGCGCGTGCTGCGCCTGGCCGAGCTGGCCAAGCAGTACGACATCGGCATGAACATCGACGCCGAGGAGGCCGACCGCCTGGAGCTGTCGCTGGACCTGATGGAAGCGCTGTGCGCCGCGCCCTCGCTCAAGGGCTGGAGCGGCATCGGCTTCGTGGTGCAGGCCTACCAGAAGCGCTGCCCGCACGTCATCGACTATCTGGTGGACCTGGCCCGGCGCAGCCGCCGCCGCCTGATGGTGCGCCTGGTGAAAGGCGCCTACTGGGACAGCGAGATCAAGCGCGCCCAGCTCGACGGCCTGGCTGGCTACCCCGTGTACACGCGCAAGGTCTACACCGACGTGAGCTACCTGGCCTGCGCGCGCAAGCTGCTGGAGGCGCCCGACGCCATCTACCCCCAGTTCGCCACGCACAACGCGCAGACGCTGGCCAGCATCTACCACCTGGCGCAGAACGTGGGCGGCAGCTACTACAGCGGCCAGTACGAGTTCCAGTGCCTGCACGGCATGGGCGAGCCGCTGTACGCGCAGGTGACCGGCACCGCCGCCGACGGCAAGCTGGCCCGCCCCTGCCGCGTCTACGCCCCGGTGGGCAGCCACGAAACGCTGCTGGCCTACCTGGTGCGCCGGCTGCTGGAGAACGGCGCCAACACCTCGTTCGTGAACCGCATCGGCGACGCCAGCGTACCCATCAGCGAGCTGGTCACCGACCCGGTGGAGGAAACCCTGCACATCGCCAGCCAGGAAGGCCGCCTGGGCGCACCGCACCCGCGCATTCCGCTGCCGGCGGATCTGTTTGCCGGCCAGGGTACGCAATCGCGCCCCAATTCGCACGGCCTGAACCTGGCGCACGAGCAGCAGCTCGCCTCGCTCGCCGCCGCCCTGCTGCACAGCACGCGCCAGGCCTACCTGGCCGCACCCCCCGGCGTGGAACTGCCCGCCGACCCGGCGCGCGCGCCCGGCTGGCAGCCGCTGCGCAACCCGGCCGAGCTGAGCGACACCGTGGGCTGGGTGCATGAAGCCACCGCGCACGACGTCCAGGCCGCCTGCGATCGCGCCGCCCAGGCCGCGCCCATCTGGGCCGGCACACCGCCCGCCGCGCGCGCCGACGCGCTGCAGCGCGCCGCCGACCTGCTGGAGCAGCGCAGCCAGCCGCTGATGGGCCTGATCATGCGCGAGGCCGGCAAGACCCTGCCCAACGCCGTGGCCGAGATCCGCGAGGCCGTGGACTTCCTGCGCTACTACGGCGCCCAGGTGGCCGCGCAGTTCGACAACGCCGCGCAGCGCCCGCTGGGCGTGGTGCTGGCCATCAGCCCGTGGAACTTCCCGCTCGCCATCTTCTGCGGCCAGGTGGCCGCGGCCCTGGCCGCGGGCAACACGGTGCTGGCCAAGCCGGCCGAGCAGACACCGCTCACGGCCGCCGCCATGGTCGCCCTCCTGCACGAGGCCGGCGTGCCGCAGGGCGCGCTGCAGCTCGTGCCCGGCCAGGGCGAGAGCGTGGGCGCGGCCCTGGTGGCCCACCCGCAGGTGGCGGGCGTGATGTTCACCGGCTCCACCGAGGTGGCGCGCCTGATCGCGCGCCAGCTCAGCGCACGCCTGTCACCCACCGGCCAGGCCATTCCGCTGGTGGCCGAGACCGGCGGCCAGAACGCCATGGTGGTCGATTCGTCGGCCCTGGCCGAACAGGTGGTGGCCGACGTGCTGGCCTCGGCCTTCGACTCGGCGGGCCAGCGCTGCTCGGCCCTGCGCCTGCTGTGCCTGCAGGACGACGTGGCCGACCGCACCCTGACCATGCTGCGCGACGCGCTGCAGGAATGGACGCTGGGCAACCCCGACCGCCTGCACACCGACGTGGGCCCGGTGATCGACGCCGAGGCGCGCGCGCAGATCGAGGCGCACATCGCCCGCATGGCCGAGGCCGGCCAGAAGGTGACGCGCGTGGAGCGCGCGGACGGCGCGCTCAACGGCCACTTCGTGGCCCCGGCCATCATCGAAATCGATAGCACCTCGCGCTTGACCCGTGAGGTTTTCGGCCCGGTTCTGCATGTCATCCGCTACCCGCGCGAGCAGCTCGACGCGCTGCTCGACGGCATCAACGCCACGGGCTACGGCCTCACCTTCGGCGTGCACAGCCGCATCGACGAGACCATCCAGCACCTGAGCGAGCGCGTCCACGCCGGCAATCTCTACGTCAACCGCAACGTCATCGGCGCCGTGGTGGGCGTGCAGCCCTTCGGCGGCATGGGCCTGTCGGGCACCGGCCCCAAGGCCGGCGGCCCGCTGTACCTGCACCGCCTGGTGCACGGCCCGGCCAACACCGCGCTGGCCCTGCTGCCCCCCACGCCCAGCCTGGCGGAGCACCCGGCGCTGCAGCTGCTGCGCCAGCTGCGCCAGACCACGCTGCCGCTGCCCGCGCCCGAACAGGCCCGCGCCCACACGGCCTGCGAGGCGGGGCTGAACGCCTCGCGCCTGGGCGCCAGCCTGCTGCTGCCCGGCCCCACGGGCGAATCCAACCGCTACCGCCTGCTGCCGCGCGGCCCGGTGTGGGCGCTGCCGCGCACGCCGCTGGGCCTGGTGGCCCAGGTGGCCGCCGCACTGGCCAGCGGCAACCCCTGCCACGTGGTGCTGCCGCAGGACGACAACGGCTGCGGCGCCCTCTGGCAGGCGCTGCGCGCCGCGGCCGGCGATGCCGGCGCGCCCTGGCTGCACGGCGCCGAGGGCACGGCGCTGGCCGACGGCGCCACCCCGGTGGCCGCCCTGCTGTTCGAGGGCGACGGCGACGCGCTGCTGCAAGCCTGCCGCGCCGTGGCCGCCCGCCCCGGCCCGCTGGTGCGCGTGGAAAGCCTGGGCAGCGACGAACTGCAGGCCGGACAGGGCTACGACCTGGCGGCGCTGTGCCACGAGCAGTCGATCAGCACCAACACAGCGGCGGCGGGCGGCAACGCACAGCTGATGACCATGGCTTGACGGCTTGGCCATGGAAAAAGGCCAGGCGGGGCACTCCCCCCGCCTGGCCTTCAAAAAAGATAGCTGCCAGCGCTTTCCCAGCAAGGGGAAACCCCGAAAAACCCTTGAAAAAGGCTACAAGAACTTCTGCAGCCGTTCTTCGTCCAGCCCGGCCAGGGTCTGCTGGCCCAGGGCCGTCAGCGTCTGCGCCGCCTGCTTGGTGGCGATGTCGATGCCCAGCCCCGCCTGCGCGGGCCAGGGCGCATCCAGGCGCATGTAGCGGTCGGCGAGGCGGTCCTCCATGATGGCCTGCACGTGCTGCTGCTGCACCGAGATCATGGTCAGGATCAGGCGCCCGTCGGTCAGCCAGCCCACGGCGCCCACGTCGGCCTCGGGCTTTTCCATGGGCTGGTAGCCCATGGTGGCCGTGCCCACGGAGAGCATGCGCACCTTGGACGGCTTGGCGCCCATGAACAGCTCGGCCTCGTGCAGCGCCACCTGGTCCGGCGCCACGGCGAACAGGCCGCCGTCGGCATAGAGCTTGTCGCCCACCTTCACGCACGGGAAGAACGCGGGCGCGGCGCAGGTGGCCAGCGTCACGTCCACGGCGCTCAGGCCCGCGTCGCCCAGCGAGGCCTGGGCGTGCGGCGTCTTGAACACCTTGGTGACGCTGCGCGTCACGTCCACGGCGGGCACCACGACGGCGTGCAGCGCGTCGCCCAGCGTGCGCTTGCCGAAATGGCGCGTGAGCTCCTTGCGCAGCGCCTCGCCCGTGTACTTGGGGCCCATGACGGAGCGCGACAGGTCGAGCAGCCGCGTCACCGCGCCCGTGGGCAGGCGGCGCGAGGAAAACACCTCCTCGCCACGCTCCAGGAACAGCTTGACCAGCTCGGCCATCGGCACTTCGAAGGCCAGCGCCATTGACAGCAGGCCGCCCACCGAGGTGCCGGCGATCAGGTCGAAGCGCCGCCCCAGCGGCTCGCCCACGCGCGCCTCCAGTTCAGCCAGCACCACGGCGGCGTACAGCCCCAGGTACCCGCCGCCGCTGAGCGCGAGGATGCGAAATTCGGACGAGGGACCCCTGGTAGCCATGTAAGTTTTTGTACGTTGGTTGCAAAAGTCCAGTATCACAGGAAACCGGACGGCAACCCGGGGCGCGGGTGCAAGTTAGAAGGAGCTCTCAGCAAGGGTTTTCCTGAGGCGCCAGGCTTGCAGCCCCAGCCTCGCTGCGCATCCCAGGCCGGCAACGGTCAATGCGCGTGGCCCCAGTAGATGAGCGCATCGCGCCCCTCGACCGACAGCGACACCCGCGCGCCCACGGGCAGCAGCACCTTGGTGGGCACGTGGCCGAACGGCAGGTTGGTGAGCACGGGGGCCGCGATCTGCGTACGCAGCCAGTCCACCACGCTCTGCAGCTTGAAGCCCTTGTCGTGCGGGGCCAGCTGGTAGCCGCTGAACTGGCCCAGCACCACCGCCTTCTGGCGCGCCAGCACGCCCGCGTACAGCAGCTGGGCGAGCATGCGCTCGACGCGGTAGGGATGCTCGCTCACGTCCTCCAGGAACAGGATGCCGCCCTCCACCGCCGGCAGGTACGGGGTGCCGACCAGGCTGGCCAGCATGGCCAGGTTGCCACCCCACAGCGTGGCGGATTCGATATAGGTGTCCGGCACGGCGGCCTGGCCGTCGGCGCGCGGCTTTTCCTTGGGCATGCGCCAGCCCGCGCCCTCGCCATGGCCGGTGAGCAGGTCTTCCAGGCAGGCGAGCATGATGTCGTCCACCTCGCCCGCCACGCCCAGGTCGGCCGTGAGCGCGGGCCCGGCCCAGGTGGTGGCGCCGGTGCGCGCCAGCACGGCGCACTGGAAAGCGGTGAAGTCGCTCAGGCCGACGAAATGCATGCCCCCGGCGATGGCCTGGGCCACCTTGGCGTAGTCGATGCCCGGCAGGATGCGCGTGAGCCCGTAGCCGCCGCGCGAGACCAGCGCCACGTCGGCGCCGCTGGCCGCCGCGCGGTGGATGGCGGCCAGCCGCGTGGCGTCGTCGCCGGCGAAGCGCGTGTGGGTGGCCAGGGCGTCGGGATCGACCTCCACCTCATGGCCCAGGGCCTTCAGGCGCGCGATGCCGCGCTTGAAGGCGGGCTTGTCGCGCACCGCGCTGGAGGGGGAGTAGATGTAGATGCGCTTGGGGCCGTGGTCATGGCCGCAGTGGCCACAATCGTCATGGTGATGGTCGTGCATAGCGGGCAGAGTATTCCACAGCGGCCCGGGCCGAATCGGCGCCGGCATCAGGCACGGTGAAGGCCGGCGCACGCTGCTCTGCCGCGAACCGGGCGAAGGCGCGCGGCCCGGCGCGGTGGCCCGCGTCGGGGAACGGCAGGCCATCGTCCACCGCGCCCTGCAGCACCTGCACCAGCGGCGCGTCCAGCGCCGGCAGCACCGCGCCCGGCTGGGCCAGGATCACCACGTTGCGCAGCGCCAGTTGCTGCAGCAGCGCGGCCAGCGCCTGCCGGTGCCATGCCAGCGTATGCAGGGCCTCTTTCTTGGGCTTGTCGCTGCGGCCGAAGCCGATCAGGTCGGGCGCCACCACGCGGTGGCCCGCCTGCGTGAACACGGGCAGCATGCCGCGCCAGGCCTCGCTCCACGCGGGGCTGGCATGCAGGCAAAGCCACGTCAACGGCGCATCGCGCGGGCCTTCATCAAGGTAGTGCAGCCGCAGCCCGTCGAAGAAAAGGTACGCGCCCGCCGGGCCGGCAAAGCGCGCCTCGGGCGTGCGCAACGCGTCCTCGCGCAGCGGCTGGGCCTGTGCGCGCTGGGCACGGCGGCGCTGGCTGAAAAAGCCTTGCAGCAGCGCGGCGCACTCCCCGGCCAGCACCCCGCCTTCGATGCGCGTGTGGTGGTTGAGCCGGGGCTCGGCGAACAGGTCGAGCACCGAGCCGGCCACGCCGGTCTTGGGGTCGGGCGCGCCGAACACCACGCGCGCCAGGCGCGCATGCAGCATGGCGCCGCTGCACATGGCGCAGGGCTCCAGCGTGACGTAGAGCGTGCAGCCGTCGAGCCGGTAGTTGCCCAGGTGGCGCGCGGCCTCGCGCAGCGCCATCACCTCGGCGTGCTGCGTGGGGTCGTGGCTGTGCACGGGGGCGTTGCGCCCGCGCCCGATGATGGCGCCGTCCCGGACCACCACCGCGCCCACCGGCACCTCGCCGGCCTGCGCCGCCTCGTGCGCCAGGGCCAGCGCGGCGCGCATCCAGGCGGCGTCGTCATCGCTCTGCATTTGATAGCTGCTTGCGCTTACCCAGCAAGGGTTAGCACGTGTTTTTATTTGGATTCATCGCCGGGCAGCGGGCGCGACTTCTGCATCAGCCCTTCCATCTGCTGCTGCACCTGTTGCTGGATCTGCTGGCTCTGCTCGCGCACGGTGCCCGTGGGCGCGGCGGTGCCTGGGGCCTGCAGCGCCGGTGCGGGCGCCTGGGTGGCGGCGAGCTGCTTCTTGGCCAGAACGCCGACGATGGCCAGCACCACGAGCAGGCTGGCGATACCGATCAGCGCACGCATGGGCGCCCCCCGGACTTCAAGGCAAAGAGTGATGGCATGGTGGGCAGGACTGTAGCGGCAATTGCGGCCCCCGGCGGGCGGGGGGGCTGGGCCTGGACTCAGTACTTGGCGCGGTTGGGCATCTGGCGGAATTCGCTCCAGACTTTCTGCGCCTCTTCGCGCAGCAGCGGCTGCACGGGCACGGTGCGCTGGTCGTAGGGCCGCTTCATGTCGTCGCTGATGTTCAGGTCGTCGAACAGGTCGGCATAGTCGGTCCAGGCGGCGGCGTAGTAGATGCGCCCGACGCGCGCCCAGTAGGCGGTGGAATAGCACATCGGGCACGGCTCGCAGCTGGTGAACAGGGTGGCGCCCCGGATGTGCGGCGCCCCGACCTTGCGGCAGGCCGCGCGGATGGCGTTGACCTCGGCGTGGGCCGAGGGGTCGTTGTCGCGCAGCACGCTGTTGCCGGTGGCGGCCAGCACCTCGCCATCGCGCACGATGACGCAGCCAAAGGGGCCGCCCGTGCGCTCCACCACCCCGGCCTTGCGCATGAGCTCGATGGCCTGGCGCATGTGGGCGCGGTCTTCCTCGGTGGCGGCGGCGGCGCCCGGCCCCGATGCGGCGACGGCACCGCCGACATGCATCCCGGCCATCAGGGCCGCGCCCGAGGCCAGGAAGTCGCGCCGCTGCACGACCCGCGCCGTGCCGAAGAGCCGGTGCAGCAGGTAGCTGCCTTGCGTGTCACGATCATTCGCAGAGTCCATAGCGCGCCCCAGGTAGTGGATTGGAGAGCGCATCCTAGCGGCAAGCATGGCGGCTGGATAGCCGCGTTTGCCCAGCGCGGCCATGCCCGGCAATGCCGTACGCGCCCGCGTGAAAAGGCCTGCCGGGGATAATCCGCGCCCTATGTCCCTCCTGCCCCACCAGCTCGAACTGCTCTCCCCCGCGCGCGACGCCGACATCGGCATCGAGGCCGTGAACCACGGCGCCGACGCCGTCTACATCGGCGGCCCTGCCTTCGGCGCCCGGGCCACGGCGGGCAACGCGTTGCGCGACCTGGAGCGGCTCATCGCGCACGCGCACCGCTTCAACAGCCGCATCTTCGTCACGCTCAACACCATCCTGCGCGACGACGAGCTGGAGGACGCGCGCCGCATGGCCTGGCAGGTGTACGAGGCCGGGGCCGACGCGCTCATCATCCAGGACATGGGGCTGCTGGAGCTGGACTTGCCGCCGATCCAGCTGCACGCGAGCACGCAGACCGACATCCGCACGCCAGAGAAAGCGCGCTTCCTGCAGGACGCGGGCCTGTCGCAGATCGTCATCGCGCGCGAGCTGGATCTGCAGCAGATCCAGGCCATCCGCGCCGCCACCGACCCGGCGCGCACCACCATCGAATTCTTCGTGCACGGCGCGCTGTGCGTGGCCTATTCGGGCCAGTGCTTCATCAGCCACGCCCATACGGGCCGCAGCGCCAACCGGGGCGACTGCAACCAGGCCTGCCGCCTGCCCTACGAGGTGCTCGATGGGCAAGGCCGCATCGTCGCGCACGAGAAGCACGTGCTGTCGATGAAGGACAACAACCAGTCGGACAACCTGCGCGCACTGATCGATGCGGGCGTGCGCAGCTTCAAGATCGAGGGCCGCTACAAGGACATGGGCTACGTGAAAAACATCACGGCGCACTATCGGCACCTGCTCGACGAGATCATCGAACAGGGCGCGTTCACACGCTCCTCCAGCGGGCGCACCACCTTCACCTTCACGCCCGACCCGGATCAGAACTTCAACCGCGAGTTCACCGACTACTTCGTCAACGGCCGCCAGGACGACATTGGCGCCTTCGACACGCCCAAGACGCCGGGCCGCGCCA
This sequence comes from Acidovorax sp. YS12, assembly GCA_021496925.1. Lineage (NCBI taxonomy): Bacteria > Pseudomonadati > Pseudomonadota > Betaproteobacteria > Burkholderiales > Comamonadaceae > Acidovorax > Acidovorax sp. YS12. The sequence goes on along the minus strand of CP053915.1, from coordinate 265,654 downwards.
TCGGCTGGGTCACACAGATCGGCGACAAGTGGTTCGAGCTGGAGACCAGCGACAAGGCCACCGTGCTGCACAACGGCGACGGCCTGTGCTACTACGACCTGCAAAAGGAACTGGTGGGCGTGCACATCAACCGCGCCGAGTCCGTGCACGCGAAAAAAGGCATCTGGCGCGTGTTCCCCAAGGACGCGATCGACGGCTTCAAGGACCTGCGCAAGGGCCTGGAGATCAACCGCAACCGCGACATGGACTGGGTGCGCACGCTGGAGAAGAAGTCCAGCGACCGGCGCATCGGCCTGTGGGCCGAGTTCAGCGAAACCCTTGACGGCTTCGCGCTCACGCTGACGGACGAGGACGGCTTCGCGGGCCACGCCGCCATAGCGCAGGCGCACCAGGGCGCCACGGACTCGGCGAAGGCCGAGGCCACGCTGCGCGAGCAACTGGGCCGCTTCGGCGCGACCCTCTTCGCCGTGCACGACATTGCGCTGCGGCTCTCGCAGCCCTGGTTCGTTCCGGCCTCCGCGCTCAACCAGTTGCGCCGCGACGCGCTGGCCGCGCTGGAGCAGGCGCGCGCCAAAGGCTTTGTGCGCCTGCCGCGCGCCGTGCCGGTGGAGCCGCCCGCGCCCTTCCCCGAGGACACGCTGACCTACCTGGCCAACGTGTTCAACCACAAGGCGCACGACTTCTATGTGAAGCACGGCGTGAAGGTGATCGACGCCGCCTACGAATCGAAGGAGGAAGAAGGCGAAGTCAGCCTGATGATCACCAAGCACTGCGTGCGCTTTTCCATGAGCCTGTGCCCCAAGCAGGCCAAGGGCGTGATCGGCGTGAAGGGCACCATCAAGGCCGAGCCGCTGCAGCTCGTCAACGGCAAGGAAAAGCTCACGCTGCGCTTCGACTGCAAGCCCTGCGAGATGCACGTGGTGGGCCGCATGAAGAAGTCGGTGCTGAACCAGCACCGCAAGGACATGCGGGAGCATCCGATGCAGTTCTACCGCACGCGCCCGCAGGCGCAGCACGATTGATGGCAAAAACAGCCTCCAGCGCTTGTCCAGCAAGCGCTGGCAGCTCCTGACTCGATAGCACATGCCGCGCCGCAAAGCCCCCACCAAGGAAGACTCCGCCCTGCTGCCGCCCTACGTGCAGCTGCCCGACGCGGCCATCCACGTGCCCGCCACGCCGCAGGCCTTCGCCGCCGCGCGCGCCGCGCTGCTGGCCGCGCCGGTGCTGGGCTTCGACACCGAAAGCCGCCCCCTGTTCAACGCCGGCCAGAACGACACGGGCCCGCACCTGGTGCAGTTCGCCACGCCCGACGCGGCCTGGCTGCTGCAGTTGCACCACCCCGAGGCGCTGGAGATCGCCCGCGCCGTGCTGGCCGACGAGCGCATCCGCAAAGTGGGCTTCGGGCTGGACAACGACCGCAGCGCCCTGCTGCGCCGCCTGGGCGCGGAGCCGATGCAGCTCGTGGACCTGGACCGCGTGTTCGGCCGCCACGGCTACGGGCGCAACACGGGGGTGCGCGCCGCCGTGGCGCTGGTGCTGGGGCAGAACTTCCGCAAGTCCAAGAAGACCAGCACCTCCAACTGGGCCGCGCGCCAGCTCTCGCCCGGCCAGATCCGCTACGCCGCCAACGACGCGCACGCCCCCGCCGTGCTGCACCTGGCCCTGCCCGCCTGGGAAGCGGCCCAGGCCGCGCCCGCCGCACCACACACACCACGCACGCCACGCGCCCCACGTGCCGCGCTCCAGCGCGTTTCGCGCATAAGCACATAGCCAACGCGTCGATCCGGCAGGCCGCGCCTGGCAGACAATAGCGCCGCCTGACAACCACCGGAGAGACTCACCCATGCGCATCGAAACCCTGGCCGTTCACGCTGGCTATGCACCCGACCCGACCACCAAGTCCGTGGCCGTGCCCATTTACCAAACCGTGGCCTACGCCTTCGACAGCGCGCAGCACGGCGCCGACCTGTTCGACCTGAAGGTGCCGGGCAACATCTACACGCGCATCATGAACCCGACCACCGACGTGCTGGAAAAGCGCGTCGCGGCGCTGGAAGGCGGCGTCGCCGCCGTGGCCGTGGCCTCGGGCATGGCGGCCATCACCTACGCCATCCAGGCCATCGCCGAGGCGGGCGACAACATCGTCAGCGCCAGCACGCTCTACGGCGGCACCTACAACCTGTTCGCCCACACCTTCCCGCAGCAGGGCCTTGAGGTACGGTTCGCCGACGCGCGCGATCCGGCGAGCTTCGGCAAGCTGATCGACGCGCGCACCAAGGCCGTGTTCGTCGAATCCATCGGCAACCCGCTGGGCAACGTGACCGACATCCGCGCGCTGGCCGACGTGGCCCACGCCCACGGCGTGCCGCTGATCGTGGACAACACCGTGCCGAGCCCCTACCTGCTGCGCCCCATCGAGCACGGTGCGGACATCGTGGTGCACGCCCTCACCAAGTACCTGGGCGGCCACGGCAACAGCATCGGCGGCGCCATCGTCGACAGCGGCAAGTTCCCGTGGGCCGAGCACAAGGCGCGCTTCAAGCGCCTGAACGAACCCGACGTGAGCTACCACGGCGTGGTCTACACCGAGGCCCTGGGCCCGGCCGCCTACATCGGCCGCGTGCGCGTGGTGCCGCTGCGCAACACGGGCGCCGCCCTGTCGCCGCACAACGCCTTCCTGATCCTGCAGGGCATCGAGACGCTGGCGCTGCGCATGGACCGCATCTGCGAGAACACGCAGCGCATCGCCGAGACGCTGCAGGGCCACCCCAAGGTGGAATGGGTGCGCTACGCCGGCCTGAAGGACCACCCCGACCACGCGCTGGTGCAGCGCCAGCTTGGCGGCCGCGCCTCGGGCATCCTGTCGTTCAGCCTCAAGTCGGGCGACGGCGATGCGCGCGCTGCGGGCGCGCGCTTCCTCGACGCGCTGCAACTGTTCACGCGCTTGGTGAACATCGGCGACGCCAAGTCGCTGGCCACGCACCCGGCCTCGACCACGCACCGCCAGCTCGACGCGCAGGAACTCGCCAAGGCCGGCGTGAGCGAAGGCATGGTGCGCCTGTCGATCGGCATCGAGCACATCGACGACCTGCTGGAAGACCTGAACCAGGCCTTGGCAGCGGTCTAAGCGTTTTAGGCCTCCAGCCCTTTGCCGGCAAGCGCGGGCAGCTATCGTTCAGATAGCTGCCCTTTTTGTTGGGCGGCCACCAGGGACGAAAAAAAACCGGCGCCGCAGCGCCGGTTTCCCCATCAAAGAGCCTTGCAGTCTTAGAAGCGGTAGCCCAGGCCCACGCCCACCAGCACGGGGTCCACCTTGAAGGTGCCGGCCTTGACGTCGCCTGCGTACACGTCGGTCTTGATGAAGACCTTCTTCACGTCGAAGTTCAGCGACAGCTGCTTGGTCAGCGGAATGTCGAAGCCCACTTGCAGCGCGGCGCCCCAGCTGTTGCGCTTGATCGAGGGGTTCAGCGCGGCCTGCACAGCAGGGTCGAAGTTGACGCTGGAGAAGTTGGTGTAGTTGATACCGGCACCAACGTAAGGCTTGAAGCCGCCGAAGTTGGTGAAGTGGTACTGCGCCAGCAGCGTGGGCGGCAGGTGCTTCAGGGAGCCGATGTTGGCGCCGCCGGAACGCAGGTCGTGCTTTTGCGGATAGGTCAGGATCAGCTCGGCAGCGATGTTCGGCGTGAAGAAGTAGGAGATGTCAAGCTCGGGAATGACCTTGTTGTTGATCGACAGGTCCAGGCCCGTGCTGTCCTTGTTGGCGCTGTCCAGGTTCACAGCACGCACACGCACCAGCCAGGGGCCTTCGGCTTGCTGGGCAAAGGCAGCGCCCGAAGTCATTGCACACACAGCGGCTACAGCCAGCAGACTTTTTTTCATAGGAAAACTCGATGCGGTTGAACGGGGACGGCCCCCGTGCATGCATTGGGCCTATGAGCAAAATGGTCAATCTTGCCCTAGGTCAAACCCCAGGCGGATGCATGTCAAACCTGTGTCAACCGCGCATCACTTGCCGCGCAGGCGTTGCACCAGACGCACGCCCGCCAGCACCACGGCCCCGGCCGCGATGCCCGCCACGGCGTTGAGCGCATTCGTGGCCAGGGCCTGCCACACGCCGCCCAGCGCGCCCCGCGCCACGGCGGCGCCCGCGCCCTCGATGGCGAGGTGCAGCGGCCCGATGCCATGCACCAGGATGCCCCCGCCCACCAGGAACATGGCGGCCGTGCCCGCCACCGACAGCGCCTTCATCAGCCACGGCGCGGCCGCCAGCAGCCCCCGGCCCAGCGCCTGCGCGGCGCTGCTGGCCTTGCGGCTGAGCCACAGGCCCAGGTCGTCGAGCTTGACGATGCCGCCGACCAGGCCGTACACGCCCGCCGTCATCAGGATGGCGATGCCCACCAGCACCGCCACCTGCTGCAGAAACGGCGCGGACGCGACCGTGCCCAGGGCGATGACGATGATCTCGGCCGAGAGGATGAAGTCCGTGCGCACGGCGCCCTGGATCTTCTCGCGCTCGAACGCCACCAGGTCCACCGTGGCATCCGCATTGGCCTGCGCGTGGCTGGCATGGCCGGCCTCCTCTTCGCCCGCGCCGTGCAGCAGCTTGTGGGCGAGCTTTTCCACGCCCTCGAAGCACAGGAAGGCACCGCCCAGCATGAGCAGCGGCGTGACCAGCCACGGCGCCCAGGCGCTGATGGCCAGCGCCGCCGGCACGAGGATGGCCTTGTTGACCAGCGAGCCCTTGGCCACGGCCCAGACCACGGGGATTTCGCGCTCGGCCCGCACGCCGGTGACCTGCTGCGCGTTCAGCGCCAGGTCGTCGCCCAGCACGCCGGCGGTCTTTTGCGTGGCCACCTTGGTCATGGTGGCCACGTCGTCGGCCACGGCGGCGCTGTTCTTGGCGGCGACCTTGGTCATCACGGCCACGTCGTCGAGGATGGTGGCGATGTCGTCGAGCAGGGTCAGCAGACTGGCTCCGGCCATGGATGCTCCTTGGAAAATAGTGATTAAATTGGCATCTAGCCCTTGCCCCGAAAGCGCTAGAAGCTCTTATTTCAGGAGCAATCTCCGATCAGCCGACCCACTTGCGCGCGTTGCGCCAGATACGCATCCAGGGGCTGAGCGCGTCCCGGCCGCCGCTGGCGGCGAGGTCGGTCCAGCTCATCTGGATGTTGCGGAACACGCGCTCGGGGTGCGGCATCATGGCCGTGAAGCGGCCGTCCGCCGTGGTCACCGCCGTCAGGCCGCCGGCGCTGCCGTTGGGGTTGAAGGGGTATTGCGCGGTCGGCTGGCCCTGGTGGTCCACGTAGCGCATGGCGCCAAGGGCCTGGTCCGGGTTGCCGCGGAAGCGGAAATTGGCGTAGCCCTCGCCGTGCGCCACGGCGATGGGCAAGCGGCTGCCCGCCATGCCCGCGAAGAACAGGCTGGGCGAATCGAGCACCTCGACCAGCGACAGGCGCGCCTCGAAGCGGTTGCTCTGGTTCTGCGTGAAGCGCGGCCAGTCCTGCGCGCCGGGGATGATGTCGGCCAGCTCGGCGAACATCTGGCAGCCGTTGCACACGCCCAGGCCGAAGGTGTCGGCGCGCCCGAAGAAGCCCTGGAACTGCGCCGCCAGGCGCTCGTTGAAGGTGATGGAGCGCGCCCAGCCGATGCCCGCGCCCAGCGTGTCGCCGTAGCTGAAGCCGCCGCAGGCCACCACGCCCTGGAAGGCGGCCAGGTCGGCGCGGCCGGTTTGCAGGTCGGTCATGTGCACGTCATGCGCCTCGAAACCTGCCTCGGTGAAGGCGTAGGCCATTTCCACGTGCGAGTTCACGCCCTGCTCGCGCAGCACGGCCACGCGGGGGCGTGCGAGGTTCAGGAACGGCGCGGCCACGTTGTCCTGCGGGTCGAAGCTCAGGTGCACGTGCAGGCCGGGGTCGCCCGCCAGTCCGGCGGCGGCGTGCTCGGCGTCGGCGCAGGCGGGGTTGTCGCGCTGCTGGCAGATCTTCCAGCTCACGGCGTCCCAGACCTGGTGCAGGTCTTCCAGCGCGGCGCCGAACACCTGCCTGGCGTCGCGCCAGACCTGCAGCTCGCCCTTGCCCATGTCCATGCTGGAGCATTGGGGGCGCGTCTTGCCGACGAAATGGCTCCACTTGGACAGGCCGTGCGCGCGCAGCACCTGCATGACCTCGTTGCGCTCGGCCGTGCGCACCTGCAGCAGCACGCCCAGCTCCTCGTTGAACAGTGCCTTGAGCGTCAGCTCCTCGCGCCGCGCGCCGATCTGGCCGGCCCAGTTCTTGGCGTCGCCCGCATCCATGCGGCTGTCGCTGATGCCGTCGCCCTCGGTCACGAGCATGTCCACGTTCAGCGCCACGCCGACGTGGCCGGCGAAGGCCATCTCGGCGGCAGCCGCGAACAGCCCGCCGTCGCTGCGGTCGTGGTAGGCCAGGATGCGGCCCTGCGCGCGCAGCGCGTTCACGGCATCGACCAGGCGCACCAGGTCCTGCGCGTCGTCGAGATCCGGCACCTCGTCGCCAGCCTGGTTCAGCACCTGGCCGAGGATGGAGCCGCCCATGCGCATGCGGCCCTTGCCCAGGTCGATCAGCACCAGCGTGGTGTCTTCCTCGGTGGCGTCGAGCTGCGGCGTGAGCGTGCCGCGCACATCGGCCAGCGTGGCGAAGGCGCTGACAATCAGGCTCACGGGCGAAACCACCTTGCGCTGCGCGCCGCCGTCCTGCCACTGCGTGCGCATGGACAGCGAATCCTTGCCCACGGGGATGGAAATGCCGAGCTGCGGGCACAGTTCCATGCCCACGGCCTGGACGGTGGCGTACAGGTCGGCGTCCTCGCCGGGCTCGCCGCAAGCGGCCATCCAGTTGGCGCTGAGCTTGACGCGCGGCAGCTCGATGGGCGCGGCCAGCAGGTTGGTGATGCTTTCCGCCACGGCCATGCGGCCCGAGGCGGCGGCGTTGATGGCGGCCAACGGCGTGCGCTCGCCCATGGCCATGGCCTCGCCGGCAAAGCCCTTGAAATCGGCCAGCGTCACGGCCACGTCAGCCACCGGCACCTGCCAGGGGCCGACCATCTGGTCGCGGTGCGTGAGGCCGCCCACGGCGCGGTCGCCAATGGTCACGAGGAAGCGCTTGCTGGCCACCGTGGGGTGCGCCAGCACGTCGATGACGGCTTTCTGCAGCGGCACGCCCGTGAGGTCGAGCGGCGCGAACTGGCGCCGCACGGTCTTCACGTCGCGGTGCATCTTGGGCGGCTTGCCCAGCAGCACGTCCATGGGCATGTCCACGGGAAACTTCTGCGCGCCCTCGGCCACGGCCGTGTCTTCCAACACGAGCTGGCGCTGTTCCGTCGCCGTGCCGATGACGGCGAACGGGCAGCGCTCACGCTCGCAGAAGGCCGTGAACTGCGCCAGCGACGCGGGCGCGATGGCCAGCACGTAGCGCTCCTGGCTTTCGTTGGACCAGATTTCCTTGGGCGCCAGGCCCGACTCCTCCAGCTGCACGGCGCGCAGGTCGAAGCGCGCGCCACGGCCCGCGTCGTTGGTCAGCTCGGGGAAGGCGTTCGAGAGGCCACCCGCGCCCACGTCGTGGATGGCAAGGATGGGGTTGTCCGCGCCCTGCGCCCAGCAGTGGTTGATGACCTCTTGGGCGCGCCGCTCGATCTCCGGGTTGCCGCGCTGCACCGAGTCGAAGTCCAGCTCCGCCGCGTTGGCGCCGGTGGCCATGGAGCTGGCCGCGCCGCCCCCCATGCCGATGCGCATGCCCGGGCCGCCGAGCTGCACCAGCAGCGTGCCGGCGGGGAATTCGATCTTCTTCGTCTGCCCGGCGTCGATCACGCCCAGACCGCCCGCGATCATGATGGGCTTGTGGTAGCCGCGTTGGACGCCACCCACGTCCTGCTCGTATTCGCGGAAGTAGCCCGCCAGATTGGGCCGGCCAAACTCGTTGTTGAACGCCGCGCCGCCCAGCGGACCTTCGGTCATGATCTGCAGCGGGCTGGCGATGTGCGCGGGCTTGCCGCCGGGCGCATCGCTCAGGCCGCCCCAGAGCCTGGAAACGGTGAAGCCCGTCAGGCCCGCCTTAGGCTTGGAGCCCCGGCCCGTGGCGCCTTCGTCGCGGATCTCGCCGCCCGCGCCGGTGGAGGCGCCCGGGAACGGCGAGATGGCCGTGGGGTGGTTGTGCGTTTCCACCTTCATCAGCACATGGTGCGTGGCGCTCGTTTTTTGATAGCTGGCAGCGCTTGCCCCATCTGCGCTGGAGCCCATTTTTGCCACGAAACGCTCGACCTGCGAGCCTTCCATGATGGAGGCGTTGTCGGCATAGGCGACGATGGTGTGCCGGGGCGACACCTGCTCGGTGTGGCGGATCATGCCGAACAGGCTTTTCTCCTGCGCCACGCCGTCGATGGTGAACTGGGCGTTGAAGATCTTGTGGCGGCAATGCTCGCTGTTGGCCTGGGCGAACATCATCAGCTCCACGTCGGTGGGGTTGCGCGCCAGGCCCTGGAAGGCGTTCACCAGGTAGTCGATCTCATCGTCGGCCAGGGCCAGGCCCCAGGCGGTGTTGGCTGCTTCCAGGGCCGCGCTGCCCCCACCGAGCACGTCCACGAAGGCCATGGGCTGGGCGTCGAGCGCGGTGAACAGTTGCCCGGCCTCGGCGCGCGTGGCCAGCACGGACTCGGTCATGCGGTCGTGCAGCAGGGCCGCGATCTGCTGCATCTGCGCGGCATCCACCTCCGGTTGGCCGCCGAGCAGGCCTGTCTTGAGCACCAGGCGGTATTCGGTGATGCGCTCGACGCGGTGCACGGCCAGGCCGCAGTTGCGCGCGATATCGGTGGCCTTGGAAGCCCAGGGCGACACCGTGCCCAGGCGCGGCGTGACCACCAGCAGCGGCCCCTCCTCGGGCCCTTCATAGGGGTCGCCATAGGCCAGCAGCGCGCCCAGGCGCTCCTGCTGCGCCGCGGTGGGCGCGGCATCCAGCGCCACGAGGTGCACGAAGCGCGCGGCAATGCCGGTGATCTTGGGATGGATGGCCGCAAGGGCGCTCTGGAGTTGCTGGGCGCGGAACGGGCTGAGGGCATTGCCCCCCGCAAACGAAATCTGGTGCAAGGTCACGGTAGCGGCCTGTGGCTAGGGGTAGGAGAGGCGAAGCACGCCATTTTACCGGCCCGTCCCCGGCGCTTGCCCCACGCCCTGCACGTCCCGGAAGCGGGTGGGATAATTCCCCCATGAGCATCACCACCAAGTCCGCCGAAGACATAAAAGGCATGCGCGAGGCCTGCCGCCTGGCTTCGGAAGTGCTGGACTACATCACACCCCACATCCAGCCCGGCATCACCACCCTCGAAATCGACCGCCTCGGCGCCGAGTGCATGGCCCAGCAGGGCACGCGCTCGGCCACCATCGGCTACCAGCCGCCGGGCTACCCGCCCTACCCGGGGCACCTGTGCACCTCGGTCAACCATGTGGTGTGCCACGGCATTCCCTCTGACAAGCCGCTGAAGAAGGGCGACATCGTCAACGTCGACGTCACCGTCATCACCCAGGACGGCTGGTACGGCGACAACAGCCGCATGTTCCTCATCGGCGAATGCTCGATCGCCGCCAAGCGCCTGAGCGCCCTCACCTTCGACGCCATGTGGCTGGGCATCCAGCAGGTCAAGCCCGGCGCGCGCCTGGGCGACATCGGCCACGCCATCCAGAAGTACGCCGAGGGCAACGGCCTGTCGGTGGTGCGCGAGTTCTGCGGCCACGGCATCGGCAAGAAGTTCCACGAAGAACCGCAGGTGCTGCACTACGGCCGACCGGGCACGGGCGAGACGCTGGTGCCGGGCATGACCTTCACCATCGAGCCCATGCTCAACCTGGGCAAGCGCGACATCAAGGAGCTGGGCAAGGACGGCTGGACCATCATCACCAAGGACCGCAGCCTCTCCGCCCAGTGGGAACACACCGTGCTGGTGACGGAAACCGGCTACGAGGTGCTCACGCTCTCGGCCGGCTCGCCGCCGCTGCCGCCGTTCGTACAGACCACCCGCACCTGAACAGCCCATGAATACGCTGGAGCCCCTGCGCAGCCGCTACCGCAGCGACAAGGCGGCGCTCGTGGCCTCCCTGACCCAGGGCCGCTCCACCCGCAGCGCCCGGCGGTTGTTGCGCCAGCTCTCGCTGCTGGCCGACCAGTTGCTGCAATGCCTGTGGCAGCGCGCCGGACTGCCCGGCACGCTGGCCCTGGTTGCCGTGGGCGGCTATGGCAGGGCGCAGCTTTTTCCCTATTCCGACGTCGATGTCCTAGTGCTGCTGCCCGAGGAGGCCGACGAGCCGCTGCGCGAACGCATCGCGGCCTTCATTGGCCACTGCTGGGACGCGGGGCTGGAAATCGGCTCCAGCGTGCGCACCGTGCCCGAATGCCTGGCCGAGTCGGCCAAGGATGTCACGGTGCAGACCGCGCTGCTCGAAGCCCGGCTGGTGGCGGGCGACGGCGCACTGTTCCAGCGCATGCGCACCGACTTCAACGCCCAGCTCGACCCGCAGGCCTTCCTGGTGGCCAAGACGCTGGAGATGAACCAGCGCCACACCAAGTACGAGAACACCCCCTACGCGCTGGAGCCCAACTGCAAGGAATCCCCCGGCGGCCTGCGCGACCTGCACATCGTGCTCTGGGTGGCCCAGGCGGCAGGCCTGGGCAAGAGCTGGCGCGAACTGGCCGCCAACGGCTTGGCCACGCCGTTCGAGCTGCGCCAGATCGAGCGCAACGAAGCCCTGCTGTTTCTCATCCGGGCACGCCTGCACGCCCTGGCTGGCCGGCACGAAGACCGCCTGGTGTTCGATCTGCAGACGGCCGTCGCCGAATCGTTCGGCTACCAGTCGAGCTTCACGCCGGACGGCAAGCGCCTGCAGATGCGCGCCAGCGAGGCGCTCATGCGCCGCTACTACTGGGCCGCCAAGGCGGTGACGCAGCTGAGCCAGATCCTGCTGCAGGGCATCGCCGCGCGCCTGGCCCCCTCGACGCAGGAGCTGCGCCCGATCAATGCGCACTTCTTCGACAAGGGCGGACTGATCGAGGTGGCCAGCGACGACCTGTACCAGCGCGCGCCGCAGGCCATCCTGGAAACCTTTCTGCTCTACGAGCGCACGCCGGGCCTGAAGGACCTGTCGGCACGCACGCTGCGCGCGCTCTACAACACGCGCGGCGTGATGGACGGCGCCTTCCGCCGCGACCCGGCCAACCGTGCGTGCTTCCTGCAGATCCTGCAGCAGCCCGAGGGCATCACCCGCACCATGCGGCTGATGAACCAGACCTCGGTGCTGGGGCGCTACCTCTGGCCGTTCCGGCGCATCGTCGGGCAAATGCAGCATGACCTGTTCCACGTCTACACTGTGGACCAGCACATCCTGATGGTGCTGCGCAACATGCGGCGCTTCTTCATGGCCGAGCACGCGCACGAGTACCCGTTCTGCTCGCAGCTCGCGGGCGGCTGGGACAAGCCATGGCTGCTGTACCTTGCCGCGCTGTTCCACGACATCGGCAAGGGCCGGGGCGGCGACCATTCGGAAATCGGCGCAGTCGAGGTGCGGCGCTTCTGCCGCCAGCACGGCGTGGCCGGCGAAGACGCCCGGCTCGCCGAATTCCTGGTACGAGAGCACCTGACCATGAGCCAGGTGGCGCAGAAACAGGACCTCTCCGACCCCGACGTGATCGCCGCCTTCGCGCGCCGCGTGGGCAACGAGCGCAACCTGACGGCGCTGTACCTGCTCACCGTGGCCGACATTCGCGGCACCTCTCCGAAAGTCTGGAACGCCTGGAAAGGCAAGCTGCTGGAAGACCTGTACCGCGCCACGCTGCGCGTGCTGGGCGGCAGGGCCCCCGATGCGGCGGCCGAGATCGAGGCGCGCAAGCGCGAAGCCCTGATCCTGCTGGCCCTGAGCGCACTGCCGCACGAGGCCCACAAGCGGCTGTGGGAAACACTCGACCTGAGCTATTTCATGCGCCACGAAGCGCCCGACATCGCATGGCACACGCGGCACCTGTCGCGTCATGTCGGTGCACCGGCACCCATCGTGCGTGCGCGCCTGTCGCTGGCGGGCGAGGGCCTGGAAGTGCTGGTCTACGCGCCGGACCAAGCCGACCTGTTCGCGCGCATTTGCGGCTACTTCGACCGCGCGGGGTTTTCCATTCTGGACGCACGCATCCACACCACCACCAACGGCTACGCGCTGGACACCTTCCAGGTCATCACGCCGTCGATGCCGAACCACTACCGGGAACTCACGCACATGGTCGAGAACGACCTGGCCCAGGCCCTGGCTTCGGACGCGCCGCTGCCCGAGCCGCGGCGCAAGCGCATGTCGCGGCGCGTGCAGAGTTTCCCTGTGGCGCCGCGCGTTTCGCTGCGGCCCGACGAAAAGGCCCAGCGCTGGGTACTGACCATCTCCGCCACCGACCGCACGGGCCTGCTCTACCTCGTGGCCCGCATCCTGGCGCGGCACCAGTTAAGCGTGCAACTGGCCAAGGTGAGCACACTGGGGGAGCGGGTAGAGGACAGCTTCCTGATCCAGGGCCCGGAGCTGCAAAGCAGCGCGCGCCAGATCCAGATCGAAACCGAACTGCTACAGGCGCTGGCCGTGCAGGCTTGACGCCTTCAGGCCAGAACGTTCAGCAGCACCCCAGTCGCATGGCCGGATGTGTTCATGAAAGGCGCCTGCGCTGGCGCCGGGCGCAAACGCACCGCATCACTGGTGCTGGCCTGGACGGTATTCAAGGCGCTGCGCGCACTGTCCCAGCGCGTGGATGCATCATCGGCCTGCACTTGCAGCCCGTCGGCGCGATCCTGCTCCTGATCCGCGCTGCGCTGGGCCTCATCGGCCTGGCGGCGCAGGTTTTGCGCCGTCTGTTCCGCCTGCCGCGCTTCGCGCTGGGCCGACTGCAACTGATAGGAGGGGCGTGCAGCAGCAAGGGGAGCAATGGCAACGGCCATGGTGATGCCTCCCTGGATCAGTCCGCGCCATAGGCGCGGCGCACTTGCCCATTGAGCAATGCCATCTGCTGAACCGCTTCCTGCTCCTGCATGCGGGCGGAATCGACACGCTCGGCATCGCGGGCGGCCAACTCCTGCGCCTGCTGGCTGATGCGCACGGTCGATGACTGCGAAGACTCAGGCGCCTGTTGCGGCGAAGACCCCGCGCGCCGCGGGTTCTCACGCTCTGCGGCGGACTGGGGTACGGACTGCGCGCTGGTGGTGGTGAAGCTGATTGATTCGACAGCCATGGCTTGCTCCTGCGGGTGTCATGGTCGAATCGTCCGCCAGGAGAGCGCAAAAGTAAAGGCTTTTGCCGCTGGACGGTGCATTGGTCAATCGTCTTCAGCCATGCTTCCGTCAGGAAAAAGCACCTCGGTGAAGCCAAAGCGCGCGAAGTCCCGCACCCGCATGGGGTAGAGCACGCCTTGCAAATGGTCGCACTCATGTTGCACCACACGGGCATGGAATCCGTCCACCACCCGGTCGATGGGATCGCCATAGGGATCGAAGCCCTGGTAGCGAATGCGCGTCCAGCGGGGCACCCAGCCACGCAAGCCGGGAACGGACAGGCACCCTTCCCAATCCGACTCCTCCTCAGCCCCCAGCGGCGTGATCACTGGATTGGCCAGTACCGTGGGTGGTACCAGGGGCCGGCCAGGGTAGCGCGGATTGGGCCGTGGCGCGCCGAACACCACCAGCTGCAAGTCCACCCCGATCTGTGGCGCGGCCAATCCGGCCCCATTCGCCGCACGCATGGTGTCGAGCATGTCACGCACCAAACCATGCAACGCAGTGGTATCGAAAGCCGTGACAGGCTGGGCCACGCGCAGCAGGCGCGAATCCCCCATTTTCAAAATCGTGTGAACAGTCATAGTGGTACGGCAAAGACAGCATTCAGCATACCGGTTTAGCCCAGCCACCAATACCTGGATGCACAATCCCGCCCATGGACACCCCTCTCGCGCCCCCGCAGCCAGAGCCCCCTGCCACAAGCCTGTCGGCATCGGTCGTCGTGCGCTGGCTGTACCTGTTCTTCGCCCTGCTGTGCTTGGCATTGGGCGTCATCGGCATCTTCCTGCCGGGACTGCCAACCACCGTATTCATTCTGATGGCAGGCTGGGCGGCCGCACGCGGTTCGCCACGTATTCATGCCTGGCTGTGGACGCACCCTTTGTTCGGTAGCATGCTGCGCGATTGGGCCCAAGGCGGCCGCGTCAGCCGCCGCGCGAAGTGGAGCGCCACGGGCATGATGGCCCTATGCGCCATGGTTTTGCTGCTCACGTCGGCGCCCGCGTGGGCCCGGGCGGTGGCCCTTCTTTGCATGGGCAGCGTGTTGACTTGGCTATGGTTCCGTCCGGAACCTGGATGAGGCCACGCACTTTTCCTGAGACAGCAATATTTTTGTGTATATAATCTAAGTCTTGTTCCTCGATAGCTCAGTCGGTAGAGCGCCGGACTGTTAATCCGTAGGTCCCTGGTTCGAGCCCAGGTCGAGGAGCCAAAATTTGCAGCATCTGCAATTGCACAGGTGCATTGACGAATACCGATATTTTCCTCGATAGCTCAGTCGGTAGAGCGCCGGACTGTTAATCCGTAGGTCCCTGGTTCGAGCCCAGGTCGAGGAGCCACTTAAAACCCATCTCACTTTTTGTGAGATGGGTTTTTTATTTGTCACGCAGGGCATTTCATTGCGAGCGATTCGCATTTTTCCTATCATTGTCGGGTTTTCACCATAGAAAGACCCCTGCCCATGCAACCCTTCAAGAAGGCCCTGCTTTCGGCCTGCGCCCTGGTTATCCTAGGAAGCGCACATGCCCAAGAGCAAGTCGTCAACCTGTATTCGGCACGCCACTACGCAACCGACGAGGCGCTGTACAGCAACTTCACCAAGGCCACGGGCATCAAGATCAACCGCGTAGATGCTGACGACGCCGGCATCCTGGCGCGCCTCAAGGCCGAAGGCAGCGCATCCCCCGCGGACGTGATCCTTCTGGTGGACGCCGCCCGCCTCTACCGCGGTGAAACGGATGGCCTGTTCCAGCCCATCCGCTCGCAGGCACTGGAGAACGCCATTCCATCGAACCTGCGCGCACAGCCCACGGCAGACGGCGGCATCGCATGGTTCGGCCTCTCCACCCGCGCACGCGTGATCGTCTACAACAAGGGAAAAGTCAACCCTGCGGACGTAGATAGCTACGAAAAGCTGGCAGATCCCCAGAACAAGGGCAAGGTATGCATCCGCTCCGGCTCGCACCCCTACAACCTGAGTCTGTTCGGAGCCATCACCGAGCACATGGGCGAGCAAAAAGCCGAAACTTGGCTCAAGGGGCTAAATGCCAACCTGGCACGTCCACCAAAGGGTGGCGACACCGACCAGATCAAGGCCGTGGCCGCAGGCGAATGCGATATCGCCGTGACCAACAGCTACTACTTCGCCCGCCTGATGCGCTCGACCAAACCCGAAGATGCAGCGGTGGTCAACAAGGTGGCCGTCGTCTTCCCGAACCAGCAATCCTGGGGAACGCACATGAACATCGCAGGCGGCGCGGTCGCCAGGCATGCCAAGCACCAAGCCAATGCCGTGAAGCTCCTGGAATACCTTGCCAGCCCGGAAGCCCAAGAGTATTTTGCCAACGGCAACAACGAATGGCCGGCAGCCAAAGGCGTTGAACTGGCCAACCCCGCCCTGAAGTCCATGACGGGCGGCAAGCCATTCAAGAGCGAAACCATTCCAATCAGCGCCGTGGGCGCGAACATGACCAAGGTGCAACAGATGCTTGACCGCGTTGGCCTCCCCTGAGAACCACGGCCAGTATGCACAGCCCGGCACCGCCGGGCTTTTTTGTGCCGCATAATTTACGTTTACGTCAACGTCACTTACAGGAGACAAATCCATGGACATCAAAGGCAAGATATTCATTGTCACGGGCGGCGCATCGGGCCTGGGCGAGGGCACTGCACGCAGATTGGCAGCGTTGGGCGGTACTGTGGTCATTGCCGACATGCAGGCTGACAAAGGCGAGGCGGTTGCCAAGGAGATCGGCGGCGCCTTCGTGAAATGCGACGTCAGCAGCGAATCGGACGGCCAAGCCGCCGTGACCAAGGCCACTTCGCTGGGCAAACTCATGGGTCTGGTCAATTGCGCCGGCATCGCTCCTGCGGAAAAAACCGTCGGCAAAAACGGCGCGCATGCCCTGGCGCTGTTCCAGAAGACCATCACCGTCAACCTCATCGGCACATTCAACATGATCAGGCTGGCTGCCGAGGCCATGGCCAAGAACGATCCTGAACCCACGGGCGAACGCGGCGTGCTGATCTCGACCGCCAGCGTGGCGGCCTATGACGGCCAGATTGGTCAAGCGGCTTACAGCGCCTCAAAGGGTGGCGTGGTCGGCATGACCCTACCTATCGCCCGCGATCTGGCACGCAACGGCATCCGTAACATGACGATTGCCCCTGGCATCTTTGGCACACCCATGCTGTTCGGCATGCCACAGGAAGTACAGGATGCACTCGCTGCAGGCGTCCCCTTCCCGAGCCGCCTGGGCAAGCCCGAGGATTACGCCAAGCTGGTGCAACACATCCTGGAAAATGACATGCTCAATGGCGAAGTCATCCGTCTCGATGGTGCCATTCGCCTGGCACCTAAGTAGTCCGCCCTGAACAATCCCGTTTTCAGTCAACAGCAGTCGTTGGCATGCGAAGTTGGTGGGCCAGCGAGCTCAAGAGCGCCAATAGACTTAACTTCACATGAGCGCAATTGACCTTGCCCCTGGAATCCGTATCCCATAGCTGATCTCATGAGTTGGCTTGCCGTGGTTGATTGGCAAGCCAGTCCTGCTCGAACTGAACCGCCCCGGTTTCCGCGGAGGCTCAACACTCTGAGAGGATTGAGCCATGAGCAAGTCGAACAAGTTCTCGCCCGAGGTGCGCGAGCGCGCGGTAAGGATGGTGCAGGAGCAGCGCGGGGAGTACCCATCGCTGTGGGCGGCCATTGAATCCATCGCGCCCAAGATTGGCTGCGTGCCACAGACCTTGAACGAATGGGTCAAGCGCGCCGAGGTCGATGCGGGAGCCCGTGAGGGCGTGACGAGCAGCGAGGCGCAGCGGATGAAGGAGCTCAAGCGCGAGAACAAGGAGCTGCGCCGGGCCAACGAGATACTGAAGCTGGCCAGCGCGTTTTTCGCCCAGGCGGAGCTCGACCGCCGACTGAAGTCGTGAGAGCCTTCATCGACCAGCACCGCGATGTCTTCGGGGTCGAGCCGCTCTGCAAGGTGTTGCAGGTTGCCCCGTCGGCCTACCGGCGCCATGCAGCGCTGCTGCGTGAGTCTCACAGGCGCTGCGCCCGCGCCAAACGCGACGAGTTGCTGATGCCGCAGATTCAGCGCGTCTGGCAGACCAACATGCAGGTCTACGGTGCCGACAAGGTGTGGCGGCAACTGGCACGCGAAGGCACTGCCGTGGCCCGCTGCACGGTCGAGCGGCTGATGCGCTGCATGGGCGTAAGCGTCCGGCGATCCCATGTTGACCGCAGCCGGTCGCACAGGCATTGATCAGGAGTTCGGGCTCTGCCAGCGATGCGGCAGCAATTCCTCGATCCGGCTGGCCCGGTGCGTGGGCAGGCGCGTGAGCACGTCCTTCAGGTAGGCATAGGGATCGTGTCCGTTCATGCGCGCCGACTGCACCAGGCTCATCACCGCCGCCGCCCTCTGGCCCGCACGCAGGCTCCCGGCGAACAGCCAGTTGTTTCTCCCCATCGCAATCGGCCGGATCTGGTTCTCGATCCAGTTGTTGTCCACGGGCAGTTGCCCGTCATCAACGAAGCGCGTCAACGCAGTCCAGCGCCGCAGGCTGTAATCCAGCGCCTTGGCCGTGGCCGAGCTGTCGGGCAGTTTTTGCCGCTGTAACCGCATCCAATCGTGCAGTGCATCGAGCAGTGGTTTGGTGTGCTGCTGCCGCATCGCCTGGCGCTGATCGGCGTTCAGTTCCTTGACCTCGCGTTCGATGTCATAGACCTTGGTGAACTGCTCCAGCGCGAAGCCGGCGATCTGGCTCTTGTTCGCCGCATGCAGATCGAAGAACTTGCGCCGGGCGTGCGCCAGGCAGCCAACTTCGGTCACGCCACTGGCGATCAAGGCCTTGCGAAGTCGTCGCAGATCAGCGCACCCTTCCAGTCGCCCAGGAAGTGGCGCGCATGCAACTGCTCAATCTCGACGGCGACGGCCGCCAGATCGGCTTCGATCTCGTCATCGAGCAGGCTACGCTGCTCGGCATTGAAGCGCTCCGACTGGGCGGCGAACTTCATGCGCTTCAAGAGCGCGTTCTCGTGGGTGAGCTTGGCGTTCAGGGCCTGGCTATGGCGCAACTGGGCCAGCAGCCGCGTGGTCATCTCGCGCAGTTGCTCTGCGCTCAGATCGTCCAGGGATTGGGGCGGCATCAACATCAGCGCCAGTGTGCCAAGGATGGCACGGCGCTTTCACGCGCAGATGTACCGATTGCACACCCGCTTCAGACCACGGTGATGACGCCAGCGTCTCCCATGCGTCGCCAAGGCAGGCCCAGCACCAGGGCTTGGAGCTGATCGGACTCCAACTGCCACTGCTCATTGCTGGTTGCCGGCCAGACGAACTTGCCCTGGTGCAGGCGCCGAGCCGCCAACCAGATGCCGATGCCGTCGTGCACCAGCACCTTGATGCGGTTGGCGCGTTTGTTGGTGAACAGATAGGCGTGATGAGGACGGGCCGCGCCGAACACGGCGACCACCCGGGCCAGGGCCGTGTCGGTGCCGGCGCGCATGTCCAGCGGGGCGGTGGCAAGCCAGGCGGCGTCGATGCGGATCATTGCCGCAGCACCTGCAGCAAACCCTGCAATGCGCGGGAACACTCGGCAGCCGCTGCCACCGGCCAATTGACCGTCACGCGGGTGCCATGGTGACAGCACTCGATGCGGATGTCTGATGAGGGAGTTGACGATGCAGCACTGGAGGCAGCTTGCGCATTCGCTGCCTGAGGGTGCATCGCCTGCGGGTCCAGTGCCATCGCGATGAAGGCGGGCACCGTGCTGGCAAGCACCGGATGGGCCTGATGCGTCGGGGTGCGAGCAGGTTGTGCATTGACCACTGGTTCAACAGCCGCATCGACGCAGGCAGGGGCGCTGCTGGGCGCAGCAACATGGGCGGTATTGGAGGCGGCCTGATGCAGACCCAGGCGATGCTCCCTGAGCCAGCGATGCAGCACATTGGCATTCATGCCATGTTGACGTGCCGTGGCGGCAATGGATGCGCCGGGTTGCTGGCAGGTGGCAATCAGCTCGGCCTTGAATTGCGCGCTGTAGACCCGGCGTGTGCGAGGGACTGAGTAGCGCGAAGTGGGGATGTCTTGAGACATGGTGTGCACGATGGTTTACGTGGACACGATGGTGCTTGCAATGCCTCGATCGGGGTAGATGGGTTGGCCGGACGGATACCCCCTTGCCGAGACCACGATCTACGAGATGGAGCAGCGCGGAGAATTCCCACGACGCTTCCGGCTTACTGCCCGCTGCGTCGTCTGGGATCTGGAGGAGGTCGAGGCCTGGATCGAGGCCCGCAAGCAAGCCTCGCGAATGAAAGGGACTTCCCCGTCCCAAGCGCAGCGCGCATTTGCGCAGAACGGCAACCAAGTGCCACGATGGGAAGTGCGATCTCTCATCAACACGCTTGTTTTATGGAAGGGGAAGTCCATGACCATCGTAACCGTAGGAATCGACCTGGCAAAGAACGTCTTCGCCGTTCACGGCGTGGATGCTGCTGGTAAACCTGTCCTGGTGCGCCCCAGCGTGGCCCGAGACAAACTGCTGGAACTCATCGCCGCCTTGCCCCCGTGCCTGATCGGCATGGAAGCGTGCTCCGGCGCACACCACTGGGCCAGGGAATTCGACAAGCTCGGCCACACCGTGCGCCTGATGGCCCCCAAGTTCGTCGCGCCCTACCGCCTCTCGGGCAAACGTGGCAAGAACGATGCTGCCGACGCTGCGGCCATCTGCGAAGCCGTCACCCTGCCCCAAATGCGCTTCGTACCCCTCAAGACTATCGAACTACAAGGGCTTCCCCACATTCACAAGCAATACTTCCCCCCTGTGTTTATCGCGCAGCGATAGACCCAGGCATGGTTTTCAACGGTTTCAGCTCAGTTCCCAGCCTTGCGCGTGCAGTGCGTCGATGCTTCTTGGCAAACGGTGCGGACGGCGTGACTACAAACGGTCATTGCGCTGCCTATTCTGTTGACAGCAAACCCTGATGAAAGACGCGCGCCGGGGGCTCCATTCGTTAGTCGGGTCTTGGGATCTCTCCCATGGCTCCCCTCCAGTTAACCGAGCATTCCCCAGCGCAGGTCCAACCTTTTGCACATCAACGACTGCCTTCACGCGGCGGATTCCTGATCTGTCGGGCTTGTCTTGCTTGCGTTGTTTGTCTTGCTTGGCCTGATCGGCTCAGGCGGGCATCTTGAAGCCCTCTCCCCGCTGCAGCACCGCCCAGCACATTCGAGCGTTCTTGGCGGCTATCGCCACTACCGCGCGCCAGTAGCCCCGCCGCTCGGCCACGCTGCGCGCCCAGCGGCTGATGGGGTCTTGCTTGGGCGCTCGGGGGTTCATGGCGGCAGCCAGCACGGCCCGCGCTCCCATCACGAGCAGGCTGCGCAGGTAAGCGTCTCCGGCCTTGGTGATGCGTCCCAGGCGCTGTTTGCCGCCCGAGCTGTATTGCCCGGGCACCAGGCCCAGCCAAGCGCTGAAGCTGCGCCCGCAGGCGAAGTCGTGGCCGTTGCCCACGGTGCTGATGAGGGCCATGGCGGTGGTCTGGCCTATGCCGCCCAGTTGCATCAACCGCTGCGCCTGTGTGCTGTGGCGGGCCATGAAGGCGATGTGGCGGTCGTATTGAGCGATGCGTTCATCCAGCCGGGTGACTTCACCGAGCAGGTCGCCGATGACGGTGTTGGCCCAGCCGGGCAGGTCTTCGAGGCAAGCCAGTGCTTCGCGCCGCACGGTGGCTGCCTTCAAGGGCAGCACAATGCCGAGTTCCGACAGCAGGCCCCGGATGCGGTTGAGGGTGGCGGTGCGCTGCTCCACGAAGCCCTGGCGGGCGCGGTGCACCATCAACTGGCCTTGTTGTTCAATGGTCTTGAGGGGCACGAAGCGCATTTGGGGCCGGGTGACAGCTTCGCAGATCGCCGCAGCGTCGGCGGCATCGTTCTTGCCTCGTTTGCCCGAGAGGCGGTAGGGGGCGACGAACTTGGGGGCCATCAGGCGCACGGTGTGGCCGAGCTTGTCGAATTCCCTGGCCCAGTGGTGTGCGCCGGAGCACGCTTCCATGCCGATCAGGCACGGGGGCAAGGCGGCGATGAGTCCCACTCGATCATCAACAGCTCACGCAAGTCCGGGTGATTAAAGGGATTGGCGTTGATCGACATGGGCCTCTACCGTCGCTTTTACCGTCAGAGAAACAGATCCTTTGCTGGCGCGGGGTTACGCGGCATCGGCTCATCATCAATCAGCGCTTAGGATACCGCAGCCAGTCGCGTGGCGAGCAAGTCGGCCTGCTCGGAAAACTTCTTCGCATCGGTCTTCTGCAACTGCGCCAGGTTGCGCAGCTTCCAGCGGATGCCCGGCAGGTGTTCGAGATGCGCGATGCCCAGCAATGACCACTCCGGTGTACCGGCGGCCAGCGACAGCAGGAAGCGTCGCTCGCTGTCGTTCAAGCCTTGCTGGATTTCGCGCACCATGCGTTCGCGGGCAGCAAGCAGCGCATCGAGCGGCACGGGCTCGGCCGTCATGCCTTGGAAGTTGTGCTCGTAGTCATGCCGGATGTCCCGCAGCGGCGGGAACAGCACTTCATGGATCGGCCGATTGCTGCTGGCCAGATAGACCACGAAGGCACGCCGGATGCCGGGCGTGATGCCCTCGTGTGCAAAGAGCTGCATCACGTCGAACAGATCCCGCGGGTGCTGCCGATCAAGCGCCGCCACCAGCTTGCCGCCGTACACATCTTCCAGCGACACCACCGGAATCTCCAGATCGGCCATCAACAGGTCGCGAGCCATCGCCGTCAGCGAAGCGCGGCGCACCGGCTGCACGGTGCCGCGCATGACGAAGTTGACTTCGACCTTGACCTGAATCGAGCCACGACGCACCAGCAGCTTGGTCTCCCCTGCTGCCGCAGCAGGCGCATGCGTTTGGAAGCCTCGCTTCTTCAACCGCTCAGCCGCTTGTCGAATAGCCTCGTTGATGTGCGCCAGTGCCTCGTCGCGCGGCAGCGTGTGATCGGGAAAGACCAAATCCAAATCCACCGACAAGCGCGGCATGTCGCGCACGAACAGATTGATTGCCGTACCGCCCTTCAGTGCGAAGGTGTCGTCTACGAACACCAGCGGCGCTACCTGCGTCAGCAGGCGCGCGGTATCGAGATAGGTCTGGTTCATGGCTTGAGCACCAGCAGGCCGTCGGACGACCGGGACACCCAGGGCCGGTCGCTACCCGTCGGTAGCGCGGCCGGGTCGAGCTTGGCTGCCCAGGGCAGCGACGCCTCACGGCCGAGTTGCAGGCACAGCCGCACAGTCTTGACGTTCGTGCAACGTTGCAACAGTTCGCGCAGCACATTGGCACGCAGACTATAGGTGCTCTCCACCAGTTCACGGGCTTCCTGCAAGGGCTGGCGCACGCCAACTTCGCTGAGCAATTCCAGCAACGCGCGCTCCGGTGCCGACACCTGCGGCGCCCCGCTGCGCTGCTCGAACGGGCCGACATGCAGCAAGGTCTCCGGCTGCTCATCGAACAGCCGCTTGCGGTGGTACTCGGCCGGGAAGCGTTCGGTGAACCAGTCTGGCAAGGACGCAGCCTTCCAGCCATACAGGTGCAGCACCGGCTGCTGCGACACGTACTGGCGCACACCGTACCAGTCCAGCGCCGACTTGCCGCCGACGTGCAGCCCCTCGAATTGGCGCTGCAACAGCAGCAGGCTGGGATGGAGCGCCGGGGGATCGTTCGGACGGCAGAACACCCCCCGCGCCAGGCGCGTGAGCCAACCCGCCCGGACATAGTGAACGGCCAGGTCGGCAGAGATGCCCAGCGTCGCCAAGTCCTCCGAGGTCAGCGGCGTTCCCGGTGCCAGCCGGGTGTAGAGCGTGTTTAGTTTGCTTGAATTAGTCGTAGCCATACTACGACTTTTACAACTTTTCCAAGCGAAAGTCAATTTGATATGGCGCATCCAGTCGTAGTTTAGATACGACAACGGCAACATATTCAAGATATCACCCCTTCGGCGCCACCGCGCGGGAAGACGATCGGGTGTCGTCTCCCCTGCCCCGCCGGAATCCCCGATCCCCCGCGATGAATGCCTCCAGCATATACGGAACCAGCGTCGTCGCATCGACCGCCTCGCCGTAGGTCTGCGCGTGCATGGCCGCGTAGCGGTCGAGGTCGGTTTTAAGACTGGCCGGGCAGGCAAAGGTGAGCTTGACGCTTTCGGTCTTGGGCAGCGGCCCCAGCCGCAGCTTCTTGGTTGTGCTCATCGTGAAGTCCCCCGATTGAAGAACAGCGGCTGGTACGGCCGTAACACCAAGTCGCGGTTGACGATGATCCGCACCGGCAGGCCGGGCCGTTGGGTCAAGGTGGGCTGGATGTTGAGGTTGCGCCGGGTCACTTCCTGGCCGATTTGATTCACCGTGTCCTGTAAGCTGTCACGCCCGGCAATGATGACGCGATCGCCATCTTGTCGATTCTCCGGCGCGGCCAGCTCGGCGCCAACGCCCAGCAGGGTCGTCAGCGCCGCACCGGCAAAGATGCGGCCCCAGTGGTAGTCCACATCGTCTTCCAGGCCGGCATAGCCGGCCGGATCTGCGCCGGCCAGATTGTCGAGCGTCAACGAAGACGTGTCCGGCAGAATGATCCGATTCCAGACGACTTGAACGCGGCTCTGCCCGTAACTGACCTGGCTGTTGTATTTGCCCAGGATGCGCGAACCCTGCGGGATCAGCAGGAAACGCCCGGTGGCCGTGTCATAGACCGGCTCTGTCACAGTGGCGATCACGTCGCCGGGCAAGTCCGACTTGATGCCCGTCACCAGCGCTCCGGCGACCACCGTTCCGGCCATGACCTGATACGGCGAAGCCGGCAGGGTCAGGTTGCCGGAATTGCGGGTTTCCGTAGAGCCGCCTTTCAGGAAAGCCTCCTTCTGGTCTTGCCGGTTCTGCACGGCGGTCGGATCGGCAGGCTGGGCCGCCGTCGAGGCCGGCCCGGCGGCCATCGGGTCGAACGCCGCATTGGCGGCGAAGCCCGGCGCAGTGGCGGCCTGCGACTGTGCGACCGGCGCGGCCGCCTGCGCACCCGAGCGGAAGAACACGGACGATGCTGCGGCAGCTTCGGCTTCCTTGCGCAGCGCATCGTTCGGGTCGTGGCCGGGAGCCGCGTAGGCGGCTGTCACCGGCTGCTGCGACTTCACGATGGCCGGGCCGAGATCGCCCGGCAGTGGCGGCCCCAGCTCGGGCACATCGGGCGGCAAGGCTGGCGGCAGCTTCGAGTAGTCCGTCGGCAGCGCATCCAGCCCTTCGGACTTCGAGACGCGATCGACGTTGTAAAGCTCGGTTTGCTCGCCCGTACCGCGCCGCTGCGGTTGCAGCGACCAGATCGTGGCCCCAAGAACGGCGACCGACAGGCCGCCGGCGAGGATGGCCAGCGTGCGCCGGTTCAGGCGCGTGACCGGACGCGGCTGGGCACGCAGTGCCACAGCCTCGGGCGCCACCTTGCCCACCGGCGGAGCGGCGAGGTCGGGAGTGTCATCCTGGCTCATGGTCAGTTCCTCCGCGCCACGCCATCGGTGCGCTCGATCCGCACCACGTCGCCGCCATCGCCGCCCAGCCGCAGTTCGGCCGCGCCGAACAGGCGATCCACGATGTAATACGGCGAGCGGAAACGATAGTTCACCAGTTGCCCGTCGCCCTGCACGCCGATGACGAACAGCGGCGGCAGCTCGCCCTGGGCAATGCCCGCCGGAAACTGGATATAGACCTTCTCGCCGTCATCGAAGGCACGCAGCGGCTTCCACGGCGGGTTGCTGCCCGATACCGCGTAACGGAAGCGGATCTTCTCCAGCGCCAGGCCGGTATCGACTGGCGCGGCGGCGCTGGCCGCCTGCGACTGGCGCTGCAAGGCCAGCATCCGGTCGCGTGGATAGTCCCAGGATACCGAGGCCATCCATGCCTTTTCCGTTGAGGTCAGCTCCAGCAGGTAGGTGCGCCGGCTGGTGGTGATGACCAGATTGGTTTTCAGGCCCGAGCGGATGGGCTTGACCAGCACATTGACGCGCAGCGCGTCGCTGCTGCCGCTGGACGTGTCGCCCACGATCCAGCGCACGGTATCGCCAGCGGCGACCGTCACCAGTTCCTCGCCCGGCTGGAGCGAAACCACGGTCACGCGCCCCGGCGAGGCATAGACCTGATAAAGCGCGCCATCGGTGAAAGACCACACCTGGATCGCATTGACGTAGCCCTCGCGTGTGGGTGCGATGCGTGCCTCGGCGTTGGCACGGGAAACACGTACCTTCTCGTCGGCTGGCTCCGGCGCAGCCGGGGCCGCATCGACCTCCGGCAGCGGCTTCAACTGCGCCGGCAACGCCAGCGGTTCGGGGACGGCGACGACTTCAATCGGCGCGGGCGGTTCGGGCAGCGGCTGGGCCAGCACTGGCTCATCGAGTGAGATGGTCGGCGGCGGCTTGCCCTGCGAGGCGCAGCCCGAGAACAGAACCGTTGAGGCCAGCAGGATCAACGGCAAAGCGTGAAAGCGGAAAGGCAGGTTCATGGCTTGGCTCCTTCGGAAAAATCCAGTTCGCGGCTCCACGACAGGCCGTTGACGTAGATACCCAGCGGGTTCTTGCGCAGGCGCTGTTCGGTGCGCGGGGTTTGCAGGACGGTGGAAAGCACGGCGTTCCAGCGTTCGGTGCCAGCGGGTGCGCCATTGACGAACCGTTGCTCCGTCCAGCGCACGTTGAAAGACGTGTCGCTGGCACGCACCACGCTGGTGATCTGCACCGTCACCGATTCCTTGCCGATGCGAGCGAATGGATCATTGGTGCGGGCGTAGTCGTTGAGCACGGCCGCGCCCCGGTCGGTGGTGTAGTCGTAGGCATCGAGCCAGTTCTGCCGCACGACGATGGGGTCGATGGACAGCGAGCGCACCAGGCTGACGAAGCGTGCCAGGTGGTGCGCGATCTGCGCATCGGCGGGCCGGTACGGCGTGGCGGCCTCGCCCACGGCGCGAACCTGTCCGGCCTGATCGACCTCGATGACGTAAGGCGTCACGATGGACTGCGCCGAGCGCCACACCAGGCCGGCGGCTATCAGCAGCGCGAGCACCAGGCAGCCGAAGGCCATGAACCGCCAGTTCTTCGCCTGCACACGCGCCGAGCCGATACGCTCGTCCCACACCTGGGCAGCGGCTTGATAAGGGGTGGCAGGCTGCGGCGTGTCGGCGTAGCGCACCTGCGGTCGTTTGAATCGCATGGGTGTTCTCCTTGAAGGTCAGGTATCGGAGTCGCGCAGGCTCGGGCCTTGCCCGGAGCCGCCGCCGTCGCCACCGCGCAGCGTGTGGGCGGCGGTCGTGGCGGCATGGGTGATCTGCTGGCGGCGGTGCATCCGCTTGGCCCAGGCGGGCTGCTCCTGCTTCTGCGGGCTGGCGGCACCTTCGGCGGCCTGGCCGGGGCCATCAGTGCCACCCGATACGGCCCCTGCGCCGCCTTCGGCCTCCGCGCCGTTCCATCCGGCGCGGAAAGGGCCGGCCATCCTCTGCCCGACGGCGGAAGCACCGGATGCGGCGCGGCGCCCGGCGGCCTGCGCGCCGGTCTTGGCGACGTTGCCCATACCGGCCATCGCCCCCTTGGCGCCGCCGCCAGCGGCGGCGGAACCGGCCCGGAATGCAGCACCGGCGCTGCCGGCAGCAGAGGTCGCGGCACGCGCGCCGCTGCCGGCCAGCTTCGCGGCGGCTGGCGCCATGCGCGCCCCGGCCGCCACGGCACCGCCCACGCCGGTCGCGGCGGCACCGATGGCGACGCCCGTGCCGACAGCGCCGACAGCAGCACCGGCCATCGCGCCCGCGCCAAGCTGAGGCGCACCGGACACCAGGCCGGTGGCGATGCCGGGGCCGAAGATGCCCAGCGCCAGCAGCGCGAGCGAGGCCAGCATCACGACCAGCGCATGGTCGATGGATGGTTCATCGGGATGCGCTTGGAACTCGGCGAACAGACCCGAACCGATGCCGACGATGACGGCCAGCACCAAGACTTTGATGCCCGAAGACACCACGTTGCCGAGCACCTTTTCCGCCAGGAAGCTCGTCTTGTTCCACAGCGCGAACGGCACCAGCACGAAGCCGGCGAGCGTGGTCAGCTTGAACTCGATCAGCGTGATGAAAAGCTGCACCGCCAGCACGAAGAAGCAGAGGATCACCACCAGCCAGGCGAGGAACATCACCACGATGGGGTCGATGTTCACGAACACCTCGGGGAACCCGGCCATGTCCCCGATCTGTTCCAGAATCGGTGCTCCTGCGTCAATGCCGGTTTTCGCCAGCCGCCCCGGCTGGAGAAAATTCTCCATCGTGATGGCCGATCCGGTGGCCGTGATTCCCAGGCCGGCGAACGAGCGGAACACGATGCTCGCCAGCCAGTTGAAGTTGCCGATGATGTAGGCGAAGGCGCCGACGTAGAGCACCTTGCGCAGCAGCTTGGCGATCACGTCCTCGCCCTGGCCGGTGGCGTGGCTCATGGCCCAGTACAGTCCCGCGATCGTCATGTCGATGACGATGAGCGTGGCGGTGAGAAACGCCACTTCGCCTTGTAGCAGCCCGAAGCCCGAGTCGATGTAGCGCGAGAACGTATCGAGGAAACGGTCGATGATGGTCACGTCGTTCATGGCGTGTTCTCCGGCGAGGTGAGCGGCGCTGGCATGTCGTCGGTGGGCGTGTCGAAGCTCGGCGGAATCGGCGGCAGTTCGGCCAGCGATTCGTATTCGTCCGGCCCGGTGTGGCCGGCGAAGAAGCGTCGCCGGAAGGCTTCGGCGGCGGCGCGGCAGGCGTCCTCGCCTACGGTTTGCCGATCAGCCGCGCATTGCCCGCGTAGCTCCTTGAGCCGCACGGGGTCGGCGGCCAGGGCGTCGGCCAAGTTCTCGACCGGCTGCTGGCCGCAAGCGGTCAGCAGCACGGCCAGCAGGACGGAAGCGCATCGCATGGCCGCCCCCCGTCAGTTGTTGTAGAAGTTGACGGACTGCGGCGTGTACGGTGTGCCGGTGCCGAGGAAGCGCCGCCGCACTTCGCGGGCGCGTTCGGTCGCCGCCGCCTGCCGCGCCAGTTCCAGCGAAGCGGCCCGGTCTTGCGTGATCTGGAGCTGCTGCGCCTGGATCGACTGCTTGGCCTGCAAGGCGAGAAGCTGATTCGTCGCCTGCATGGCTTGCAGAGCGCCGGTGGCCGACTGGCTCTGGCTCACGAGGTCGGCCAGCGCACTTTCGTCTTGAGCAAGGTTTTGCGACACCTGCGCCTGCATCCGCATCGCGGTGTGCAGACCGTTCAAGGTGTTCTGCCAGCGTTCGCGGGCGTCCTGCGCCATGCGGTCGCCGCTGATGGTGGCGGCATATTGCTCCGGGTACAGGCGGGCGAACGTGGCGTCCATGCTCTGCACGTCGTAGGCCAGGCCGCGTGCCTCGGCGATCAGGCGCTCAGTGGTGGCGAGCGTCGAGCGCAGCCGGTTGACGATGTTGAAGTCCAGCTTCGCCAGATTGCGTGCCTGGTTCATCAGCATCTGCGCTTCGTTCTGGAGCTGGTTGATCTGGTTGTTGATCTGCTCCAGCGTGCGGATGGCTGTCAGCGTGTTCTGCACGAAGTTCGACGGGTCGAACACCGTCAGCGCGGACGCGGGCTGCACGGCCAGCAGCGATACCGACAGCACGGCGGCGAGCGAGACGGACAGCAAACGGGGCTTGGTCTTCATGGTGAAACCTCCAGTGGTTGGGAGTTGAGAAACGAAGCAGCCGCCGGTGAGGACGGCAGCAGGTCGGCGGCCCAGTCGAGGCCGCGATGGCGCAGCCACGCGCCGGTGAAGCCGGGGGCGCCGGCCTGCGTCAGCACGCGGTCGATGTCGCGTTGGTCTTGAGGGGTGGATGCGCCCGCGAAGGCGAGCGCCAACGGCCCCAGGTCGAGGTCGAACAGGCGGTTGCCGAGGCGCGACTGGTAGTAGTAGTCGCGCTTGGGCTGCGCGGTGGCGACGATCTCGATCTGCCGGCTGTTGAGCCCGAAACCCTCATAGATCGTGCGAATCTGCGGCTCGGTCGCCTGCGGGTTTGGCAAGAAAATCCGACTGGCGCAGCTCTCGATGATCGCGGGCGCGATGGTCGAGTCCTTGATGTCCGCCAGGCTCTGCGTGGCGAAGATGACGCTGACGTTCTTTTTCCTAAGCGTCTTGAGCCATTGCCGGATGCGGGCCGCGAAAGATGGCTCATCGAGGAACAGCCAGGCTTCATCCAGAATCAGCAGCGTGGGCGCACCATCGAAACGCTCATCGAAGCGGGCGAACAGGTAGCGCAGCACCGCTTGCACGGCGGCGGGGCTGTGCATCAGTTCTTCCATCTCGAAGCCCTGCACGTCGGCCATGCCCAGCCGGTCGCGGTCGGCGTCCAGCAGCTTGCCGTGGGCGCCGCCAAGCACATAGGGCGACAGCGCTTGCCGTAGCGCGTTCGATTGCAGCAGCACGGAAAGCCCGGTCAGCGTGCGCTGTTCCACCGGCGCACCGGCGAGGCTACCCAGCGCCGACCAGATGGCTGCCTTCTCGTCGGGGCCGACGGTCACGCCTTCGTGCAGTAGCCGGCCTTCCACCCATTCAGCCGCCCAGGTGCGGTAGCCCTCGCTGTCGATACGGGCCAACGGCTGAAAGGCGATGCCGCCATCGGCGCCGAGGTCGTAGTGTTCGCCGCCGAGGCCGAGGATCGTGGCACGCATGGAGCGGCCCATGTCGAAGGCGAAGATCCGCGAGCCGAAGTAGCGCCGGAACTGCATGGCCAGAATGGCAAGCAGTACCGACTTGCCCATGCCGGTCGGCCCGGCGACCAGTGTGTGGCCCACGTCGCCGATGTGCGTGACCAAGCGAAAAGGCGTCGCGCCATCGGTGCGGGTGACGATCAGCGGCGGGCCGTCCAGATGGTCGTTCTTCTCCGGCCCGGCCCATACTGCCGACAGCGGCATCATGTGCGCCAGGTTCAGCGTCGAGACGATGGGCTGGCGCACGTTCGCGTAAGCGTTGCCGGGGATGGACGACAGCCAGGCATCGA
The DNA here is from genome assembly GCA_021496925.1 of Acidovorax sp. YS12. Lineage (NCBI taxonomy): Bacteria > Pseudomonadati > Pseudomonadota > Betaproteobacteria > Burkholderiales > Comamonadaceae > Acidovorax > Acidovorax sp. YS12. The sequence continues at coordinate 235,310 of CP053915.1, read as the reverse complement.
CCGCGTTCAAGGTTTCGGGAATCGTCACGAAGCCCCGACCCTGGATGACGCGCTCCACCATGCGCAGCTTCTCGTCGGCCACTGCCGGGTCGGCGTCGAGCACTGTCACCGTGGCGGTGAGATAGCCGAACGCGACTTGATCGCTGCCCAACTCCTGCAAGGCCGCATCGGCGTCGGCGGCCTTGTTGCTGGCGTCGGTATCCACCAGCGGGCTTTCCTGCTGGAAGATCGTTTCGCGCAGCAGTGCGACGACGTTCTTGCGCTTGGCGAACCACTGGCGGCGCAGGCGGCCGAGTTCCTTTTCGGCCTCGGCTTTGTCCATGCAGAGAAAGCGTGTGCTCCAGCGGTAGCCAAAGCCCAGGCGGTTGAGGTCGTCCAGAATCCCCGGCCAGGTTGAGGTCGGAAAGCCACGCACCGACACCACCCGCAGGTGCTGGTCGCCCAGCATCGGCGCAAGGCCACCGACCAGGGCGCAGTCGGCCAGCAGCGCGTCGATATGGAACGGTACTTCGGGTACGCCGAGCCGGTAGCGCCGCGTCGAAACCGTCGCGTGCAGGCCGGTCAGCGTGTCGTCGTCATCGAGCCAGGCGATTTCCGGCATCACGCCATCGAGCAGATCGAACACGCGATCGGTTTCAGCCACGAAGGCATCGAGCCGACCACGCCAGTCCACGCCGTCGCCGGGCGAGTTCTCGTAGAGCAGCTTGGCAGCGCGGGCGCGCGATTCCTCCGGCGGGAGGAACACCATCGTCAGGTGATAACCGCTCTCGAAGTGATGGCCCGATTCCTCGAAGGCGGCGCGGCGTTCCTCGTCCACCAGCCAGGACAGCGGCTCGGGAAAATCCGAGTGCGGATAGCCCGCAGCCGGTCGGCGCTCAGCCTCGATGAACAAGGCCCAGCCCGAACCCAGGCGGCGCAGCGCGTTGTTGAGCCGCGCGGATGCGGCGATCAACTCGCCTTGCGTGGCGCTGTCCAAGTCCGGCCCGCGAAAACGTGCCGTGCGCTGGAAAGAGCCATCCTTGTTCAGCACAACGCCCGGCGCGATCAGCCCGGCCCAGGGAAGCCAGTCGGCCAGCAGCGCGGGCCGCTGGCGGTATTCGGCAAGGTTCAGCATGGCATCGTCCTCACACGTCCAGCAGCGGCTTGTGCTTGATGTGCCGGGCGAAGACCTGCATGAACTGCGGATCGACACGCGCGCCCCATACGGCCAGCGAATGGCCGACGATCCAGAGCACCACGCCGGGAATCCACAGTTGCAGGCCCAGCCCCACGGCGGCGGCCAGCGTGCCGTTCGCAATGGCGACCGTGCGCGGCGCACCACCAAGCAGGATTGGCTCGGTCAGCGAGCGATGCAGCGGCACCTCGAAGCCGGGAAGATCGTTGGCCGTGCTCATACGACGGCCCCGCCGGAGAAGCTGAAGAACGACAGGAAGAACGAGGACGCGGCGAACGCAATGGACAGACCGAAGACGATCTGGATCAGTTTGCGAAAGCCTCCCGACGTGTCGCCGAAGGCGAGCGCGAGGCCCGTGGCGATGATGATGATGACCGCGACGATGCGTGCGACCGGCCCCTGAATCGACTCCAAGATCGACTGCAACGGCCCCTCCCACGGCATCGAGGAACCGGCGGCCTGCGCCGTGCCCGCCAGGAACAGCAGCAGTGCGGCCAGCAGCAGCCCCTGCCCCGCAGGGCACGCGAGGCTGCGCAGCCGCATGAGACCGGACAGGTGGGGAAGCGGATTTACGGAAAAGCGGAAAGCATGGGCGTGTGTCATGGCAGTTCTCCAGGTTGGTCAGGGGACGGGGGAAGCGCAGCGGCGTCGGCTGCGAGCGGAAGCGGGATCAATTCGGGAAACGGCGTTTCCAGCGCGTCCGCCAGGCGATAGCCGGTGCCGTCGAAGCCGACGACACGGGCGATGGTTTCGACGTGGCGCTTGCGGCCACGTCCGGCGATGTGGATGACGACGTTGACCGCCTCGGCGATCAGCGCCCGTGGCGGATTCACTGCGACTTCGAGGATCAACTGTTCGAGGCGCAGCAAAGCGCCTAGCGCGGAACCGGCGTGGATGGTGGCGATGCCGCCGGGGTGGCCTGTTCCCCACACTTTGATGAGGTCGAGGGCTTCGCCGCCGCGTACTTCGCCGACGACGACGCGATCCGGGCGCAGCCGCATCGTGGCGCGCACCAGTTCCTGCATCGACACCACGCCCGCACGGGTGCGCAGCGGCACATGGTCACGGGCTGCGCATTGCAGCTCGATGGTGTCTTCGAGCACCAGCACGCGGTCGCCGGTGGCGGCGATCTCGGCCAGCAAGGCGTTGGCGAGGGTGGTCTTGCCGGTACTGGTGCCGCCGGCGATCAGTACGTTCTGGCGCTCGCGCACGGCGCGGCGCAGGAAGTCCGCCTGGCAGGCGGTCAGGATGCCGTCGGCCACATACTGACCCAGGCCGATGATGTTCACGGCACGCTTGCGCAGCGCGAAGGCCGGGCCGGGCGCGGCTGGCGGCAAGATGCCCTCGAAGCGTTCGCCCGTCTCCGGCAGCTCGGCGGTTAGCAGCGGCTGGCCGCGATGCACTTCCGCGCCGACGTGCGCAGCCACCAGGCGGATGATGCGTTCGCCATCGGCTTCGGGCAGTTCCACGCCCAGCGGTGCGCGGCCCGACGACAGCCGATCCACCCATAGGGTGCGGTCGGGGTTGAGCATGATTTCCACCACGTCCGGGTCTTCGAGCGCGGTGGCAATCAGCGGCCCCATTGCCGTGCGCAGCATCTGGATTCGTCGATCCAGTGAGGTTGCGGCGGACGAACGAGGTTGAGGCGGGATCTGCGGAACGGCGCTCATGAGGCCCGCTCCCGCGCTTCGGCCAGCGCCGCCGCGTCATCCATTCGCATCGGGTCGGGATGCAGCTCCTCCACCACGTCGCGCACCAGACTGCGCCCGCGCAGCAGATGGCGGCCGAGCTGTTCGACGAACTGCTCGAAACGTGCCTTGCCCTGGGCGCGAGCCGCTTCTTGATGGGCCTCGGGAACCGGCGTGCTGACGGTGAGGAAGTAGCGGATGAACAGCGCCAGCGTTTCGATCTGGATGTTCTGGTCGCGCTCCAGGCGTTCAACCTGCCGTGACAAGCGATCCAGTCGCTTGGCGATGGCGGCCTCGCGCTGGTCGCCTGCGTCCGGCGACAGCCAGGACGCCAGCGCCACCGCGACGATGGACGACTTGGACACGCCTTTCTTGGCGGCCAGTTCTTCCAGGCGCTTGGCGTGCTCGTGCTGAATGAACAGGTTGAGGCGGTATTGGCTCATAGGTCGATTCCGTCGTTGGGGTCGAGGGAAGCCAGCCGGGCCGTGCGCTGCATGGCCGGGTCGAGCTGGCCGGGAAGCGGCAGCGGCAGGTCGTCGTCATCGAGCAGCGCGAGGTCGGAAGCGTGTGCGTCCGGCTCGGGGTCGTAGGCGACCGTTTCGGAGAGTTCGGGCTGGCGGCGCAGGCCGCCGTCGTCGGCGCCGCCGGGGTCATCGGCGGATGCCGTGGCCGGCGCCACAGGCACGGTCGGGATCGCCAGGTCGCTCCAGTCGTCGAGCCGCGATGGCGGCGCGTCGGCGTACTGCCCGGCTGCCAGCGTGGGCGGCGGTAGTACGCGGCGCTTGAAGTTGGCATCGGCGTAGTAGCGCAATTTCTTCGCCTTGATCGGCGCGACGCTGGACACCATCACCACCGATTCGTCTGGCGGGAGTTGCATCACTTCGCCAGGCGTCAGCAGTGGCCGTGCGGTTTCCTGCCGCGACACCATCAGATGGCCCAACCACGGCGCGAGCCGGTGGCCGGCATAGTTGCGCTGCGCACGCAGTTCGGTAGCCGTGCCCAGGGTTTCGGAAATGCGCTTGGCCGTGCGTTCGTCGTTGGTTGCAAACGTCACGCGAACGTGGCAGTTGTCGAGGATGGAATGGTTTTGCCCGTAGGCTTTGTCGATCTGGTTCAGGCTCTGAGCGATGAGAAAGCTGCGGATGCCATAGCCGGCCATGAAGGCAAGCGCGGACTCGAAGAAGTCCAGGCGGCCCAACGCCGGGAACTCGTCGAGCATCAGCAGCAGTTTGTGGCGACGGGCGATGCCGTCGGAGCCGTCGAGCGATTCGGTCAGCCGCCGCCCGATCTGGTTGAGGATCAGCCGAATCAGCGGCTTGGTACGGCTAATGTCCGAAGGTGGTACCACCAGATAGAGCGATACCGGATGCTCGGCGGAAATCAGGTCGGCGATGCGCCAGTCGCAGCGCGACGTGACTTCGGCCACGGTCGGGTCGCGGTACAGGCCGAGAAACGACATGGCGGTGGAGAGCACACCCGACCGCTCGTTGTCCGACTTGTTGAGCACTTCGCGTGCAGCGGATGCGACAACCGGGTGCGGTGCGTCGCCCAGGTGCTTGGTCGTCATCATCCGGTGCAAGGTCAGCTCGAATGGGCAAGCCGGATCGCTGAGGAAGTTGGCGACGCCACGCAGCGTCTTGTCCTCGCTGGCGTAGAGCACGTGCAGGATGGCTCCGACCAGCAGTGCGTGGCTGGTCTTTTCCCAATGGTTTCTGCGTTCGAGCGCCCCGTCGGGATCGACCAGAATGTCCGCCACGTTCTGCACGTCGCGCACTTCATGCGCGCCGCGCCGGACTTCCAGCAATGGGTTGTACGCGGCCGACTTCGCATCGGTCGGGTTGAACAGCAGGCAATGCGAGAAGCGCGAGCGCCAGCCGGCCGTCAGCGTCCAGTTCTCGCCTTTGATGTCGTGGATCACAACGGACGCAGGCCAGCTCAACAAGGTGGGCACCACCAGGCCCACGCCCTTGCCCGAGCGTGTCGGCGCGAAGGTCAGGACGTGCTCCGGGCCTTCGTGCCGCAGGTACTGGCCGCGATGCAGGCCGAGGAAAACACCGTCGGGTTGGGTCAGCCCGGCTTTGCGAACGTCATCCGCATCGGCCCAACGTGCAGAGCCGTAGGTGGTGACAAGGCGCGATTGCCGCGAGCGCCATACCGACATGGCGATGGCGACCACAACGGCCACCAGGCCGCTGCCGCCCGCGATGGCACCGCCCACGTCGAAGACATGCGGCGCGTAGGCATCGAAGAAGAACCACCACTCAAAGAGTCGCCAGGGGTGATAGACCGGCGTTCCAAAGAAGTCGAACCACGGCGAGCCAAGGCGTAGTTGATAACCCAGGGCGGCGGCTGTCCATTGCGTTGCACTCCACACACCGGCGATCACGATGCCGAAGACGGCGGCGATCTGCCCGAACAGCACGCCCTGAGCTTGCATTGACTGGCCTCCGATTTCCCCTGCGCTGATTCCTCATCCAAACGCGGCACAAGGACGTGCCGCATAGCGCGAGGATCAGTGCCGGGTCAGTGCCGGTCAAAGACTGTTATCGGAAGCAAGATGATGAAAAAAGCATCGTTTCAGGCTGTGTAGAACCCAATAAAAACGCCGCAGGCGCGGGCGCACTGCGGCGTGTTGGCAAAGAAGAACAGTTTTTTTGCGACGGACTGGTAATCAGAACTTCGGTGGTGTTTCCGGTGGTGTGTAGGGCGTTGTTCCATCGCCATAGAATCGTTTGCGTGTGGCTTCGGCCACTCGATTGCACAGCACTTCGCCCAGCGTCGCGCGGTCGATCTTGCATTGCTGACGCAGCTCCTTCAACCGCGCCGGATCGGCGGCCAGTTCCTCCACGGTAGGCACGTTGGCCTGCTTGGGTGCCTCCGATGGGCCGCAAGCGGCCAGCAGTACGGTCAGCAGGAACGGAATGGATTTCTTCATGGCTCGATTTCATCCTGGGGGGCAGGTTCAGGTGGCGGTGCTGGCTTCACTCCTTCGGGCAACTCGATGGCCCGCACTCGCTCGATAAACCGGGACAACACTTCCGAAGTCTCGCCTTCACGCCGAAGAAGGTAGGTCATCAGCATGGGGGAGCGACCCGCCAAGGGGCGGGCCACCACGCCGGACTCCCGGCTTGCGGTGATATGCGGCCCGGAGGTCAATCCCAGGGCAAAGCCCGCAGAAACCACCACCATCATCAGATCGAGCGAGGCGACGCGCTCACAGATCAGGGGTTCCCGCCCAGCGTGGCGCAGCACCCGCTCAACCTGTCTCGCGTGGCCCTCGCACGCCTGCGGGTCGCATAACACCAATGGAAAATGCAGGACTTCATCCAAGGGAATGCGCTTGTACCTGAGCAAATGGTGTCGCGCAGGTACGGCCACCATCATCGGGTCACTCCACACTGCTTCTGCTGCAATGCCTTCCCCCACTTCATCCGACTGCGCAAAACCTATGTCGTACAGATCATCGTGCAATCCCTTGATCTGCTGTGACAGTGGCACCTCAAAAAGTCGAATATCAACTTCGGGTTCTTCCTGCCGACAGATCGCTAGCAAAGTCGGTAGACGCGATGGAGTAATGCTGTCGGATAAGCTGATGCGCAACTGCCCATGAAATCCGTTGGCCGCTGCCTTCACGCTGTCGCGGGCCTGCTGCAAGGTGCCGAAGATGCGCGGTACATGCTCCAGAAACAGCTTGCCCGCCCGCGTCAACCTTGTGCTGCGACTGGTACGGACGAACAATTGCTCACCCAGATCTTCTTCCAGTTCCTTGATGGTGCGTGACAGCGGCGACTGCTCAATATGCAGTCGCTCGGCCGCACGCGCGAAGTGGAGTTCTTCGGCAACGGCGAGGAAACAGCGCAGGTGACGTAACTCCATAGCTCAGTATCCTCGTCCAGATTTCAGCATCAGTGCGATTCGGCTCGAACTCGCCCTGCGGTCGGAGCGCGACGCAGGACCAGCAGTTGCACCAGCGTGCCCAAGGCCGCAACGATGCCCGCACCGCTGGCTAGCAAGCTTACCGGCCACTGCTGGAGCAGCAGCACGCCGCCCAGCGCCGCGCCGATGGCACTGCCCAGGTACAGCGCCGATTCGTTGAGCGCCACGGCCAGATTGCCATCGCCTTGCTGCTCGCGTGCATGGATCAGTTCGTTGTTCTGCGGCACCTGCAGCGCCCAGCCCACCGCGCCCCAAACAGCGATCGGCAGCATCACCAACCATGCGCCCAGTGCAGCCGTAGCCGGCAGCAGGAACAGCGCCACGGCCAGAATCGCCATGATCCACAAGGTCAACAGCGGCCCCTTGACCCGATCCACCAGCGGCCCGATCAGGAAGCTGCCGAGCACGCCGCCCACACCCCACACCCATAGGTAGGGCGTGGTCGAACGGGCCGGCCCATCGCCAGTGGCGGCCAGTAGCGGGGCGATGAATGTGTACATGCCCAGGCTGGCGATGGCGGCCAACAGCGACACCAGCAGGATGGCGACCACGCGGCCATCGGCCAGCAGGGCCAGCTTGGCTTTGAGTGGCGTGGCGGCTGCGGCGGGAAACACTGGCAGCCTCAGCGCCAGCCCCACCCAAGACAAGGCGCCCAACGCGGCGACCAGCCACAGCGCGGATGCCCAACCCAGGCGCTCAGCCAACAGCAGGCTCAAGGGCACGCCAAGCACGGTGCCGCTGGCCATGCCGCCCATGATCACCGCAATGGCTTTGCCACGCTGGTCGGGGACTGACAGGGCCGCCGAGGCTGCGATGCCCATGGCGAGGTAGACGCCGGCACCGATGCCCGCGATGGCGCGGAAGATCAACAGCGCAGTGAAGTTGGTTGCCAAGGCGCTAGCACCATTAGCGAGCACGAACAAACCGAGCGCAAACAACAAGCCACCGCGTTGTCGATGGGCCGGCAGCAGCGCGACGAACAGCGGTGAGCCCAGACCGTAGGCCAGGGTGAAGGCTGTCACCAGTTGCGCCGCGAGGGCGACGGGCACCGCGAAGGCTGTTTCGATCATCGGGATCAGGCCTGCGGTGACGTAGGACGCCATGCCCAGGGCGAAGGCACCGAGGGCGATGAGATAAACCGGGGATTGCGTGGGGCGGGACATAGTGGGGCTCCCAAGGGATGTAAAAGAGCGGGGACGCGCACGCGACCGTGCGCATTCCACGGTCGCGTCAGAGAGCGAGCTCGACCTGGTATTCGGCCAGCCAGGCGTTCAAGCCGATCGCCAGCTCCATGCCCATGCGGTCGTACATCGGCGACAGGTCGCCGAGCGGCTTGGCCAGGGTATGGGCGACACGCTGCCGATCAAGCAACGGCAGTACCGGCGCGGAGGGGTCAGCCAGGATGGCGGCCAGCGATTCGCGCAGGCCGCGCTCGTAGGCAGGGTCCTGGGTCGAGGGGTATGGGCTCTTGACCCGCTCGGCGATGCTGTCGGGCAGCAGGTCGCGGGTGGCGGCACGCAGGATGCTTTTCTCCCGACCATCGAAGGCCTTCATCTCCCAGGGGATGTTGAAGGCGTACTCGACCAGACGGTGGTCGCAGAAAGGCACGCGCACTTCCAGGCCCACGGCCATACTCATGCGATCCTTGCGGTCGAGTAGCGTCTGCACGAAGCGTGTCAGGTTCACGTAGCTCATCTGGCGCATGCGCCGGTTGGTCGAGTCCTCGCCGGGCAGCACCGGGGTTTCGGCCAACGCCTGGCTGTAGCTGTCGCGCAAGAAGCTGTCCATCTGCAAGGTGTCCAACAAATCCTGGGCGAACAGGGTCTTGCCGTCGAAGTATTTGCCAGTGACCGAGGTTAGCCACGGATAGGTCTGGGCCGCGATCGCCTCCGGGTCGTGGAACCAGCGATAGCCGCCGAACACCTCGTCGGCCGACTCACCGGACAGCGCCACCGTCGAGTGACGACGGATCTCCTGGAACAGGCAATACAGCGAGGGCCACATGTCGCCCCAAAACGCCGGCGGCAGATCCAGTGCGCGGACGATCTTGGCACGCAGCTCCGGGTCGGCTAGCTTGCGGCTGTCGAGCACAATCTCGCCATGGGTGGAGCCGATGCGTTCCACCAGATCGCGCACAAATGGTGCATCGGGCGTTCCCCGCACGGCGTCGCCGCTGAAGCCGCCGCCATGATCCGCGAAGTCCACCGAGAACGAACGGATATTGTCCTTACCGGCGGCCAGCAGCTTCTTAGAGGCCAGGGCAGTGATGATCGAGGAGTCGAGGCCACCGGAAAGCAGGCTGCACAGTGGTACGTCGGCGACGATCTGCCGATCGACGATGTCCTCCAGCAGATCGCGGGTGTGGCGAATGGTCTGTTCCAGCGTGTCGCCATGCTCGCGAGCCTCCAGTGTCCAGTAGCGGTGGCGCGACAGGCCGGTGCGATCCACCCGGATCATTTCACCGGGCAACACCTCGCGCATGCCGGCGAAGATGGCTTGTCCCGGCGTCTTGACCATCTCCAGGATCTCCCGCAGCCCATCTGCCGCCACCTTGCGTGGCACCAGCGGGTGGGCGAGCAGTGCCTTCGGTTCGGAGCCGAACACCACGCCGTCGTCGGTCTGGAAGTAGTACAGCGGCTTTACGCCCATGCGGTCACGCACCAGCAGCAGTTGCTGTTTGGCACGATCCCAGAGGGCGAACGCATACATGCCGTTGAGCCGCTCGACAAAGGCTGCGCCCCATTCCAGGTAGGCACGCAGGACTACCTCGGTATCGCTTTGCGTCTCGAAGCGGTGGCCGCATGCCTGAAGGTCACAACGCAGCTCGCAGAAGTTGTAGACCTCGCCCGTGTAGCTGATGACTGCGGCAGCACGCTGACCGCCGTGGTCGGCCACCATCGGCTGGCGGCCACCTTCCAAGTCGATGATCGACAAGCGCCGGTGGCCCAGGCCGATCGGGCCGCCGATCCAGATGCCTTGTGCATCCGGGCCGCGCGGTGCCAGGGTATCGGTCATGCGCTGCAAGGTCTTGCGGTGCGCCTCCATGTCATGGCTGAACGCAAGCCAGCCTGTCATTCCACACATGGTCACTCCTTTCAATGGTTAGTCGGCCTCAGCCGAGGCTTTCGAGGTCTGCGCTCGCGGGGATAAGCAGGCGTGTGCCGCCGCGCACGTAGCGGGCCAGCGGCGGCGATCCAAGCTGCTGGCCGATGCCGTCGAGCAGGTGTTGTAGGTGGATCGCGTCATCGAGGCCGGCAAAGGGTTGACGTGGCGGTGCGTCCAGCACCGCCACGCGCAGGGCGTCTTCGCACAGCCGCGACAGCTTGAGCAACGTTTCCAGCCCGGCTTCCCCAGGGGCCGTGTGGTATTCGTCCACCAGCACCTCCCGGCCGTCACCATCGCGGGTCCAGATGCGCAGTTCGTCGTGATCCCAGGCCGGGGTGTCGTAGACCAGCCGCGCGTGGAAAATCCGGCCTACCGGATCGGAAAACGAGAAGTCCACCGTGCGCTGCCGCTGGATGTTGACGAAGCTGCTGTAGCCTGCCACCACCGCCTCGCCCAGGGTGGCGGTGAGCATCACCGTGTCCGGCACCTTGGAGCCGGAGAGGGAAAAGTCCGAACCGATGCCGATCGCCTGCCGCACGCACAGCGTTTCGTCGAGCGCACCAATCCACTGCACCAGGTCCAGAGCGTGAATCACCTCGCTGCTCACGCCGCAGGTGGGGCGGTAGTCGTTCAGCCTATCCTTGCCCCAATGAAAGCTGGCGCGGATCAGCGACCAGCCCTGCTGGGCCACCCGTTCTTTCAAGCGTTGCGAGGCGTACGAATAGCGTTCCACCAGGTCCAGCGCGAAGCCTTGGGCTTGCGCCAGTCCGGTGCAGACGCGCGGCCAATCATCTCCTGGAGCCGCCAGCGGTTTCTCGCAGAGCACGAAGCCATCGAACCCGGCTAGGTCGCGCAAGATGCCCACATGCCCGTGGTCGTTGACGCTGACTACCACCATGTCCGGGCGGAACTCGGCCAACGCCCGGGGGACGTCGGAGTAATACGACAGGGTTTCGCCGCTGCGTTCACGGCGTGCCACGTAGGCCATGTCGAGTGGCAGATCCAGCTTGCCGGCAAGATGATGAAACGCGCGACGGTAGCGCTGGCCGGCATAGCCCAGGCCAACAATGAGCAGCTTCATGGTCGACCTCCGACGAAGCTCAGCAGGCCTTCCGGGCTGCGTGCGAAACCGAGCTTGCGGTACAACGCTTCGGCGGCCGGGGTCGTCTCCAGCAGCACCTTAGTCGCACCGTGTCCGGCGAACCATTGCAGCAGCTCGCGCATTAGCCGCTCGGCAATACCCTGGCGCCGGCAGGCGGGCACCACCACCACCGACTGCACCCAGCCGCACCAGCCGGTCAGACCATCCGGTGCGGGTGGGCGTCGGTCTATAAGGCCGGTGGCGCAGGCCACGACCTCACCTGCCTGTTCGGCGACGACGATCCGCACTTGCGCGTCGCCGGGCAGCATCTGGGCCAGCCATTCTTGATAGGCGATCTTCCAGCGTCGGCTTTCATCGGGCGTGCGACTCACATAGCTCGCCTCGGATGCGCCATCGAGCAAATTGGCACGCAGCGCTACCAGCGCGTCGATGTCCGCCAACGCAGCCGGGCGAACCGTCCAGGCAGTCTTTGGCATATCACGACACCTCCTGTAAGGCGGTGGCTGTTGCTGGTGTCTGCAAGGGAATCTCGAAATGCATAAACACCTCGCGCAATGCTTCGGCAAGTTGGTCGATCTGCGTGTCGCTGTGATTCGGGGTAGCGTTAACCCGAAAGCGTTCGGTGCCGACTGCCACCGAGGGGAAGTTGATTGGCTGCAAGTAAATGCCGTGTACGCGCAGCAGCCTTTCGGCGGCGGCCTTGCATTTACCTGCGTCGCCGATCTGTACCGGCAGCACATGCGTGGTTGAGCACGGCATCACAGGGATGCCAAAGGCATTCAACGCTTGCCGCAGGCGACGGGTCTGCACATGCAGTCGTTCGCGTTCATCTACATGCGCTTTCAGGTGCTCGACGCTGGCCAGGCAACCGGCCGCCACCGCTGGCGGCAGCGACGTGGTGAAGATGAAGCCAGTGGCGAACGAGCGAACTGCGTCGATTAGCCATGATGTACCGGCGATGTAGCCGCCGATCACGCCAATCGCCTTGGCCATCGTGCCCTGGATGATGTCCACTTGATCGGCAACGCCTTCGAGCGCCGCCAGCCCGGCACCGCGCGCGCCATACATGCCCACCGCATGAACTTCGTCCAGATAGGTCAGCGCGTTGTGGCGGTGGGCCAGAGCGACAATCTCGGCGATGGGCGCAACATCGCCATCCATGGAATACACCGACTCGAAGATCACGATCTTCGGCCGTTCGCGCGGATACTGAGCCAGCAGCGTTTCCAGATGCGACAGGTCGTTATGACGGAAGACCTGGCGCTCACCAGTCGTCGCACGGATGCCGTTGATGATTGAGGCATGGTTCATTTCGTCGCTGATGACCACACAGTCGGGAATCTGCCGCAACAGGCACTGCAGCGACGCATCGTTAGAACTGAAACCCGTTGGAAAGACCAGTGCCGCCTCTTTGGCATGCCAATCGGCCAGGCTGCGCTCTAACTTGTCGTAGAGCCCGTGGCTGCCGCCGATGTTGCGCGAACCACCCGAGCCGGCACCGTAGAGATCAATCGCCTCGTGCATGGCCTTGCGCACGACCGGATGCTGGGACATGCCCAAGTAGTCGTTGCTGCACCAGACAACCACCGAACGCTCGTCGTTGCCTTCGAGCTGCGCCAACGGGTACTGGCCGCAGATCCGGTTCAAGGTCACAAAGGTGCGGTATTGCCCGGTCGCCTTCAATCCATTCAGCTTTTCACTCAACAAGCGCTGGTACATGCCCATTTCTCCTTGGTTCCGCTACACCTCAATGGCGATTTCGCAAGCACCCGCTGCGGGCCGTTGCGGCACTGAAACAGTGGGATATACCGATTGTGGGTGCGTCTTTTAACTATTACAATTTAACTATTTATACTGTTACTCAAGGTAATGGCATGAGTATCATTCGCAATATGGAGCGCACCCGCAAGGAACTGTCCGAGTTCCTGCGCAGCCGTCGCGAGCGGCTGAGCCCGATAGACGCAGGCTTACCGGCGGGTGGTCGCCGCCGCACGCCGGGGCTGCGGCGCGAAGAGGTGGCGGCTCTGGCTGGCGTGGGCTTGACCTGGTACACATGGCTGGAGCAAGGGCGCGATATCAGCGTGTCCGCCACCTTCCTGGACAACCTGGCACGCGTGCTCAAACTCGATGCGGCGGAGCGGCGCTACCTGTATTTGCTCACGCAACAACGCCCGCCCGCCGAGCCGGGCAAGACGTGGTGCGTCGTACCGCCAGTGATTCATCGGCTCATGGGCGACCTGATCACACGCCCCGCCTATGTCATCAATCTGCGTTGGGACGTCCTGGCCTGGAACACAGTGGCGGACCGTGTATTTCGCTTTTCCCAACATGCTCCTGAGCGCCGCAACTTGTTGTGGATGTTGTTCGCTGACGAACCGACCCAGGCGCTGTTCGATCCTTGGGATGACCAGGCGCTGCAAATGCTGTCCCACTTTCGCCGTGATTTCGTCAAAGCAACGCAGGAGCCTGATATCTGTGCATTGATTAAGGATTTAGAGAAGGTCTCACCTGACTTCCGAGAATGGTGGCAACGGCAGGACATTCACGGACCTGACCATGGCTGGCGGCGCCTGCATCTCGAAGGGATCGGTCCGGTGGCATTCGACTACACCAAGCTGACGATTGACGAAGATCATCATTTGCGGCTGGTGTACTACGCGGCAATGGAAGATGACGGCGGCACGCGAGGATTCGCGAAGTGGTTAAACCAGGCCGAAGCGACGGAGGCTTGAGATTCGGGCATACGGGCTAACCGATGGCAGGCCCCCGTTGCCGCCCAATCTCCCAGGAAGCGGCACCGCCGCGAAATCCATTCGCCGCAGCTTTCACGCTGTCGCGTGCCTGCTCCATGGCAAGGAAAATTCGAGGAACATGCTCTAGAAACAACATCCCAGCGCGAGTCAGCCTGGTGCTACGACTGGTTCGGACGAAAAGTTGCGTGCCAAGTCCTTCTTCGAGTTCCTTGATGGCTCGCGATAGCGGTGATTGTTCCATATGCAGCTTCTCCGCTGCATGAGCAAAATGAAGTTCCTTAGCCACAGCCCAGAAACAGCGGAGATGCCGTAGTTCCATTGCGCCTCCGTGATTCTGGTAACGGCTTCATGGGATATGGCGTTTAGCCACTCGTAAGAACTGCTGGAAAGCTAACTGCGGTCAGTCGCCGCACTGACAAGTTGATGGTCATAGGTGTGTGTGGTGGCCGCTTCGAGCATCACCCATGCTGCATCCTCGTAAGACACAAATGGGCCGGCATCACGGTTGATCCGCACCGAAGCACGCACGTCCTGGCTGCGCTGGCCGACACTCGTCATGCGACCAGCACAGAAGATCATGTAATCAATGCCCGCCTGCTGGATCGCGTCGAGGCATGCACCATGCGAACGATAGGCGCCTTCTACCCAACTGCCCAAGTGCAAGAGCCGCTTGTAGTTGGGCGTGACGCCATCGTCGGCCAGAACGTTCGTCGTGCCACCGGGCCAACACAGTTTCTTGACCCCATTGCGCTTGACCGCCGCCGCCAACTCCCGCGCCAAATGAGGGTCAGCGCCCCGACCCGACAGGACGACATCCACTCCCGACAGAGCTTTATCCAGCACTTGTGGTTGCGAGCCGTCGCCGACCTCGATCCGATCCAGTTTTTCGACAAGTTCGCGGCCTAATGTGGCTTCGAGCTTGGCCTGGTTTCTCACGAGAACGGAAACGCGAAGCCCTCGTTCCATCGCCTCTTGTACCATGCACGTCCCGAGGCCACCCACACCAACGATCAATACGTTTGTTGATTGCATCGTCTTAACTCCTATGGCACGAAATTCAGCCATTGATCAGCCTTGCAGAGCTGGCATCACCACTTCCTGCACGATCTGCATACCTTCAGGGGTAGCCCAATTGGCGGTTAGTTCGGCAATCACCTGATTGGTGCTCGTCAGCGTCACGCCGTTCTTTTCCATGCGGCTCAAGGCGATTTCGTCTGCAAACTTGGTGGGCGACGCGCCGGCATCGGCGACCACCTGAACCTCATAACCATCACTTACCAGGCTGAGTGCGGGATAGACAGTGCAAACGTCGTTGGTTACGCCGGCAATGATGATCTTCTTGCGGCCGGTCGCTTTGACCGCTGCCGCGAAGTTCTCGTCGTCCATCGCATTGACGATGCCTAGGCGCTTGATGCGGGCGGCGAACTCGGCCGGCAGGATGGTTTCCAGTTCGGCCAGCAGCGGCCCTTGGGCGTATTCCTCCATACTGGAAGTCAGCACCGTCGGGATCTTGAGGATCTTGGCGGTCTTGGCCAGCATCAACGCATTGCGCTTGAGCTCCTCGAAGGGCATGGATTTGGCCCATCCCATCGTGCCGGTTTGATGGTCGATCAGCAGCAGGACGGCATTCTCGCCGGTGAATCGTTCGTAAGTCATGATGAAAACTCCTTGAGGTTTAGAGATGTAGCGTAAGCAGGTGAACGGCGTGTCCGCCGTACAGGGGGCATCCACCTTGCAGGGGCTGACATCACAGCTGCCAGTCCCACAATCACCTGATTGGCACAGGGCTGAAATGCCCGATTGCGGCGGCCCTTTTCACCGCAATCAGCCACTCGACTAGGATTGCGCCATCGTCGGGTAGTCGATGTAGCCACGGCCTTCGCCCTGGTAGAAGGTCGCCTTGTCGGCCTCGTTCAGCGGCGCACCTTGCTTGAACCGCTCAACCAGGTCGGGGTTGGCAAGGAACGCAGCGCCGAACGAAATCAGGTCAGCATCGCCCGAGCGGATGGCCTGCGCAGCGCGTTCGGAGTTGTAGCCGCCGTTGGCAATGTAGGTTCCACCGAAGCGGCGCTTAAGTTCGACGAAATCGAATTCGCCTGCGCCGTACTGTAAGACGTGCAGGTAGGCCAGCCCATACTGCGAGAGCATCTGGACGACGTATCCGAAAGTCTCCTGCGGGTTGCTGTCGCTCATGGAGAAGCCGTCGAAGATGGGCGAGAGACGGATGCCGGTACGGTCGGCGCCGAAGACCGGAATCACGGCCTCGACCACTTCCTTGAGGAAGCGGGTACGGTTCTCCACCGAACCGCCATAGGTATCGGTGCGGGTGTTGGTGCCGTCGCGCAGGAACTGGTCGATCAGGTAGCCGTTGGCTGCGTGGATCTCCACGCCATCGAATCCGGCAAGCTTGGCGTTCTCGGCGGCCTTGCGGAAGTCAGCGACGATGCCGGGGATCTCCAGAATGTCCAGTGCCCGAGGCGCTTCCAGCGTCTTGAGACCCTCGGGGGTGAAGATTTCGCCATCGGCCCTGATCGCGGACGGTGCCACCGGCAGCACGCCGCTGGGCTGTACCGCGCGATGCGACAGTCGGCCGGTGTGCCAGATTTGCAGGAAGATCAGACCGCCTTCGGCGTGAACGGCATCGGTGACCAGTTTCCAGCCGGCGATCTGCGCGTCGGTGAAGATGCCGGGCGTGCGCGGATAGCCCTTGCCCTGGGCCGAAACTTGGGAAGCCTCGGTAATGATGAGGCCGGCAGTGGCACGTTGACGGTAATACTCGGCGACCAGCGCAGTTGGCGCGTCACCTGCGCCAGCGCGGCTGCGCGTCAACGGCGACATGACCATATGGTTCTTGAGCGTAAGCGCCCCTACCTTGGCCGGAGAAAACAACGGTTCGAGCGAGTTGTTCATGATGATCTACTTCCTTTCAATAGAAATCGGTTGATTCCGTGGTTAACAATGCGGTCGCCTGCGCCTTTCAGACTTAGAAGATTTCTTCCATGACATCCAGAACTTGGCTGCCCTGACAAACAAGGCGGCGTTGTCGGCACCGATGTGTTCTCTGCTCATGATGGCCGTCCTTGATCCTGCGTGCCGAGTGGCCGGCCACCGAAGAACACGACTTTTGCGCTGCCTTCGACCGCTTCCAGCTTGATTCGGTACGGTCTTTCCTGCTGCGAAAAAATGGGCAGCTTGAAATCGTCGCGCGCGAAGCGGCGACCATTCACCAGCAGCGACCCGAAGATCGGCATGGCAAAGGCGCAATGGCTTGCAGCAATCGGCAAGACCAGCTCAGCGCCGTTATCCAGCGATATGTCCAGCACATCGACGGGCGTTGGCGGCGTCAGCGGAGAGCGGGCGTCCCCAAAGGCACCAAGCGGCACGCGAACCTTGGCACCAGGCATCTGCACAACCGGCACGTCGTGCGGCTCCAGGCTCAATGCGCCTGGAGCCATGTCCTTCTGATGAGGGGCGAGGTCGATGAAGATTTGCAGGGAATGAACGGTCTTGCCGGTCTCCGCCGGCACTTCCTCATGCACGATCCCGTTTCCTGCCGTCGTCCAATGCAGACCACCAGGCAGGATCAAATTGCGATTGCCGAGCGAATCACGGTTGTCGATACCAGTTTCCGAATCGAGAAACAGGTAAGACATGGAAGAAATACCGTGGTGGGCATGCGGCGGGAAGGTGGGCGCACTCATCCAGGCATGGTCAACGCCCAGGAATGGATCGAACGGCGTGCCGGTGTTGCGCAAGCTGCACGCCCGGAAATGATTACCGCGATTGGCCGGCAGCAGCGCGGAGACAGCAGGTATTGCCACGGGGGCGCTAGCCCCATCGCGGACGCTATGGGGCGTGTTCATGCGCTCAAGACGCGGAGCGTCGGCTGGATGCCCCGCTGGTTGTTTGCGTCGTTGCACGATGATGTCCTCGAAGTTGCCGTGGAGAGATCATCGTTCTTATTGATTTTGAGATAAATATGGTATTTTGCAGATGACTGCTACATGGGTGAAATAATGGAGCCGAAACTCAATGACATGCGCCTGTTCGTCGAGGTCGCCAAGGCCAAGAGCTTTCGACGGGCGGCCGACGCGCTTGGGATGCCGAACCCTACACTGTCGCGCCGCGTCGGTGCCTTGGAGAAAGCCATCGGTCTGCGCCTGTTGCACCGCACGACGCGAAAGGTTGAACTGACCGAGGCCGGACAGATTTACTTTGAGCGGTGCAGGCGCATCGTCGATGAGGCCCGCCTGGCACATGAACAACTCGGCGAAATGCTCGCGCAGCCCAGTGGCTTGTTGCGTGCGTCACTTCCCGTTGACTTCGCTGTGACCTACCTGGCGCCGCTGGTGGTCGAGTTCGCCAGTCGCTATCCGGGCATTGCCTTCGACTTCGACCTCACGCCCAGGAGAGTTGATTTGGTAAGCGAGCCGTTTGACGTGGCGATACGCACTGGTAAGCCCGAGAACTCGCAACTGATCGCACGTCTGCTGGCTGAACTACCGGCGTATCTCTATGCCTCGCCCCGGTATCTCGAACGCATGGGCGACCCGACGAAGCCCGCCGATCTGGAACAGCACGAATGCCTTGGCATCTTGAAAGCGACATCATGGACACTGCATGACAAGACGGCCACCACGACAGTTTCGTTCGGCGGGGGCCGCTTTGCACTCAACAGCATCGGGATGATTCGCCGGCTGGCTACGCTCGACATGGGCATCATCCTGATGCCCGAGCAGTTGGTCGCCGATGACATCGCCAGCGGGAAATTGCGGCAGGTCTTGCCCCAGTGGCGAGGCGATCCCGTGCCTGTCTATGCCATGACTGAAACCCGCTTGTTGCCGGCAAAAACGCAGCGCTTCATCGAGTTTCTGCGCGAGCGCCTGGGACGCTGAGGGTTGTCCCGAAGTCAATCCGGCCTAGCCTTTTACGGCCTTGACTACTTCGGCGACGTTGGCACCGAAGGCTTCGGCCGTTTTCAGGTCGTTGCGGGCAGCCGCCTTGTGGTTGGATTCTCGCCACTCTGGAAAGCGATATTCATTGATTTCTCGCAGTCCGGTGTCAGGTGATTCCAGGCCCGCGCTGCCGCCCAATCTCCCATGACACACCGCCGTCGCGCATCGTTGCCGCAATCTGCTGTCTCAGCCGCTGCTCGATGACGGGCCTCCACGGCACCAGGCTGAACCCCATGCCATCATCAAGCATTGCGTAACGCCCACTGGCGAGCATCACACTGCGCCGATAGATGCCGACCACGCGCTGGCCATCCGTGACGGGCCGATGTTCCAGGCCAGTTTCTGCGGCAATGCTTTTGGCGGCCTGCGCCAGTTCGCGATTGCGCAGCGTGCCCAGCAGGTTCCGGGCGAGGATCACGCGCTGTCCGCGCCGCTCTGCCAGCCCCTGTTCGGCAAGGAAGTCGGCACGCTGCTGCATTGCCTGCTTGACCTCGCTGCCAAAGCCCAGCTCGCCCAGGCCCGAGCCGCCGCCGATCAATTGCTGGTCGAGCCAGGTGGCCCCGATCACGCGGGCCTGCCGCTCAATGGGCAGGTGCGATTTCAGCTCCACGGCCACGCCGCCCAGGCGTTGCGCGTCGTAGCGGCGGCCCTGCTCGGGCAGGTCGTCTGGCACCTTCCATAGCCCTTCGGCCACGCGCTCCACGATGCCGACCCGGCGCAGGGCTTCCAGTCGGCGGACGTGGGCCGCGACGACTTCCTGCGGGTCACGCCCAGCCTTGGCCCGGCCTTGTTCGATCGCCAAGTGATGATCTGTGCGGTACAGGCCACCGCTCGCCAGCCCAGCGACGTTCTTGTCGGCCGCCCGCACCTCGGCGGAACCACGCACTTCCACCACCGCACCGGCGGGATAGTTCGCCAGCTCGTCGCGGGCGTTCAAGGCGACGTAGTGGGCCTTGCCGTCCACACCGTCGATGACCAGATAGCCGCGGTCGTGCAGCTCGTCGGCCAGCCCCTTGGCGGCGACGCGACCGATGACAGTGCGGCCATCCTTGCCCGGCTCGAACACCGCCAGTTCGCGCGGTTGCCCGCTCATGGCCCGCTGCATGGTGCGGATGATGTCGCCACGCTCACCCAGGGCGCGCAAGGTCTTCTCCGCGTCCGCATGGACAGCCCAGGTGCCGGGCTGCGCTTCTTCAGCCAGGCCCAGGCGCTGCAAGCGTTGCAGACGGCCGATCAGCAGCAGGCGCTGGCGTTGCAGCCGGGGTTCGTTGAAGCGTTCGATCTGCACCCGGCCATCCTCGCCAGCCTCGCGCTGCAACGTGCGGTCGAGGCTCGTCCACCGCTCCTGTTCCACCTCGCGCTGCAAGGTCTGCTGGATCTCCAGTTCGGTGCGCGGCCCGAGCCATTCCGTCGCCAGCTCTGCGGCGCGATGGCGGAAGCCGTGGGCGATGTAGTCGCCCGCGATGATGAGGTCTTTGCCCGTGTCGTCGCGTCCGCGCACGATCAGGTGAGTGTGCGGGTTATCGGTGTTCCAGTGATCGACCGCCACCCAATCCAGCCGCGTGCCCAGGTCGGCTTCCATGCGGTTCACCAGATGCTGGGTGTAGGTGCGCAAGTCGTCCAGTTCGGCCCCGTCCTCCGGGGAGACGATGAAGCGGAAATGGTGCCGATCGTCGGCGGCCCGCTCCTTGAAGGCGTCGAGGTCGGCCTCGTCGGTCTGCGGCCCGTAGGCCCGGCCCGGTTCGCCATCGCGGCCGGCGCCGTCGCGCTCGATGTAGCGCAGATGCTTGGCAAGCGACTGCGGGCTGGCATTGCGTTGATTGACCAGCAGGGTCTTGATCGTCACGCGCCGAGACATGGGCGTCAGCTTCGCCCCGGCGAAACGCGCCGCCGTATGGCCGCGTCCCAGGCGCGAGCCGGGCCGCTGGCCTGCGCGCTGGCCCTGGCCGCCGGACGCGGCGGAATGGCGCATCGAGGACTTGCCGCCGCTGGCCTTGCCAGCCTGCTTGAGCACCTTGGAAACGAAGCTCTGGCCCTGGCCCTTACCCCGATTCTTCGGGGCGCTGGGGCGCACGCGGAAATCGTCGTCGCGGCGGTCGGTCATGGCCACTCTACCTGCAAGCTCTGGCGTGTCCCGTCGTGCGAAGCACGCGGACATGCCTGCATTGGCGCGACCTTCGCGCCCCACGCGGCACGGCGGCGGAGCCGCTGCGTGCCGCGCCACCCCCATGTGCAGACAGGCTCTCGACGCGGCCTGGTGCCGCGTCCTTTTGTCTTGCCTTCCGCCTTTGCCCTTCGCTGTCGCTCCGGGCGTCGGTGGCCCGGCGGCGCTGCGCTGCTTGCAGCCAGCCAGCCGGCGAACGCGCAGATGAACGAGCTGAGGGCCGCAGGCCGGGCGCGTTCGAGGCAAGACGCCTGCACGTTGGACGGCTGCGCCGGATGTTGCGCGAAGCGCGGCGCGAATGCGCCCGCGCTGCACGCGCGACGACACGGCGGCAGCCACCGGAACGACATGCCCGATGGCACGATGAGATGCACGGCAACGTGCAGCGAATCGGCGGCCATCATGGGCGTGTTTCCAGCCAGACCGGATACGCGACGCCGATCACGGCGGATGCGCTGACCGGCCCGAAATAGCGGCTGTCGAACGACGCTGGATTGGTCACGCTCAACAGGAACAGCTCGCCCGATTCGAGGCGGCGGCAAAGCTGCAAGGATGGCAGCGGCCAGCCCAGCCGGTCGGCAGGCAGCGCGGCGGCCGCAGGCACGCCGTCGATGCGTACCTGCCCGGCGACGATGCAAACGTGTTGCGGCGCGGCCGCGCCCACACGTTTGAGTAGCGGAACGCGGGTCGGCAGGTAGCCGCGCTGCGCAGCCAGCATGGCGGCCCTGTCGGGCAGCGGCACCAGCACGATGCTGTCCACGGACAACGGACGTGGCAGCGAGGCGGTGCGCGGGTCGAACGGTTCGATGCGATACCAGCCGACCGCCACGCTGTCGGACGGGTTGTAGGTCAGACGCGGCAGCGGCGACACGAAAGCCGCCCAGGCCAGCGCAGCGAGGCCGACGGCGGCGAAGCCCGCCAGCACGATGCGAACGCGCAGGCGCGAGCGAGGTTGCGGCGCGACTTCGTGCGTGCATGGGGTGTTGGATTGGGTCGTCATGGCAGCGCCCTTCCGGCCAGCCAGGCGGCGTGCCGCTCGGCGGTGTATTCGGGCAGCGCCAGGCGGGCCGCCAGACGGTTGCCCAGCGTGCGCCAGTACGCTGGCGACACGTCGATGGCGGCGATGCCTTGCCCTTCGATGCCGTCGATGCGTTCCAGCACGGCACGCACCGCGTTTTCGCCTTCGGCGTGCAGCAGCAGGCGTGCGCCGGGCCGCACGCCGGGGATGCGCTGCATGTCGTCCAGCGGCGTGGCGGCTTGCATCACCATGAGCTGCCAGCGGATCGTGCCGTAGTCGTTTGCTTCCCAGCGCACGCGGCAGAACATCGCAAGCGGCAGGAACACCGCGCAGCGCCGCCAGCGGTCGAGCCGCAACGTGCGCGCCGGTTCGCCGAAACGCAGGTAGAGCTTGAAGCGCGGTTCGATGTAGGCGAGCGATACGCGAGTCAGCGGCACGCTGCCGGCCTGGCCGGCGAGCGTCGAAAGCGAAGGCGGCGGCGCAGCAGCCGGTGCAGCCGTCGCCGCGTGAGCGGCAAGCAAGGCGGATGCGTTCATGGCAGGTTCTCCGGGCGCTTGTCGGGGAACTCCCGTTCCAGCAAGCCGCGCAGCAACTCGGCCACGGTCACGCCCTGGCCGAAGGCGGCGATCTTGATGCGTGCACGTAGCGCGGGCGTCACGTCGAGCGTCAGGCGGGCCGTATAAAGGTCGCCCTTGTTGAGCGCATCGGCATCGCCCTGGCGAATCCACGCCTCGGCGTGTGGATTCGCGGGCGGACGTGCGCCGATGCCGACGCGCTTGCTGCGCGGGCTGCTCATGTCGGTCACCGCAGCAGTTCATCGGTGAGCACGGCGATCTCGCGGGCGGCGGCGCTGTCGGGCGCCGTCTCGCGGGCGAGCCGGCCAGCGGCCACGCTGTCGGCGAAGACGATGCGCTGGCGCACTTCGCTGCGCAGCGCCGGCAGCGGCTGTTCGGCCAGCGATTGCCGCGCTTCCCTGCCGATGATGGTGGTGCTGACGCGCCGGTTGATGACGAAGGCCGCGTGCAGCGCAGGCCGGAACACCTGCGCTTCGCGGATCAGCGCCACCATCTCGGCGCTGGCCCACAGGTCATACGGACTGGGCTGCACGGGAATCAGCACGCGCTCGGCCGCCAGCAGCGCGGAACGCGCCAATGCGGCGATGCGCGGCGGGCCGTCGATGATGACGTGATCGGCGCGGCGGGCCAGCTCCGGCGCTTCCTGATGCAGCGTCTCGCGGGCGAGGCCCACGGTGCTGAACAGCCGGGGCAAGCCCTGCTGGCTTCTGCGCTGCGTCCAGTCCAGTGAGGAACCCTGCGGGTCGGCATCCAGCAGGATGACGTGCAGACCGCGCATCGCCAGTTCGCCCGCGATGTGCGTGGCGAGCGTGGTCTTGCCGACGCCGCCTTTCTGATTGAGAAGCGCGAAGATCATGACGCGGCCTCCCATGCTGGAAAGCCGGGATTCACCTGCCCTGCAAAACGCTGTTCGCTGTGCCGTTTGGCGGTTGTCCACCGAAACGGTGCGCTTCTACTAAAAGTTAGAGATTTATAGTTAGGTAAGTTAGAGAGGCTGAAAACCCGCGCCATTACTGGCTTTGCGGCGTTTTCGTACTCCTGATAGCACGATAGGCGTACTCCCGATAGCACGATACCGGGTACTCCTGATAGCACGAGGCCGTCCACAGCTTTTCCCGCAGTTATCCCCGTGCCGTATGCAGCACGGGCCGGAAGGTCAGCAGTTCGGTGTTGTCGTCCGGCATGCGCTCGATGCCGAGGACGTAGCCGGGTAACGACTGCCGTGCCACCAGCACGCGCAGGTCGTAGGCGAAGTCCGAGAAGCGAGCCGCGCTGCCGGATTTGCGATGCAGATGCCGGAAGTCGAATTGCCAGCCGTGTTCCTGCCGCCCGCCGTGCTTGCGTACCAAGCGGTACAGCCAGCGTTCGATGCCGCCCTTCAAGCGGAAATAAGCCGGGTCGATGGTCAGCACCAGGGCGGCGTCGAGCACGCCGGCATAGAACCAGTCCGGCAGGATCAGCTCGATGCCCAGCGGCGTGCCGCTGGCATCGGCCAGTTCGCGCCATTCGTTGATCCACGAAAAGCGATGCAAGCGCCTGCCCGTGGTTTCTCGGATGGACGTGGCCACACTGGTCGATTGCAGCCGGTCGAGCGCCGCTTTCAGGCGCAGGTAGTCGTTGAGGGATGTGCCGCGCCCGATGAAACGCAGGATCTCGTAGGGCGTGGCGTGTATCCAGCGCGACGGGCGAATGCCCGCGTCGCGTGCCTCCACGATCTGTGAGGCCGCCCAAATCAAAACGTCGGCATCCCATATCGTGGCGATGCCGTGCTCGGCCGTGCCTTCCACGCGGATGGTGATGTTCCCGCTGCGGAAGTCGATCGGCGCGATGCGCCGCGATTTCGCCAGCGAGAAGAATGGAAAGGCCATCAAGTCCTGGCTGTCGCGTGGCGCCATGTCGCCCGGCAGCGCGCGGAACAGGTCGAGCTGTTCGCACTGCGGCAAGGCTTGCCCTGGAGGGCCGGACATGGCGAAGGCCACCCACGCGCCGACGATCAGCGGCCATCACGGTAGTCACCCGCGTGGCGTTCGGCGTATTCCGGGTCGGATGTGGCCTCGTAGCTGCGCTGGTCGGCCCAGGCATCGAGGTCGCTTACTGCGTACATGACGCGGCGACCGAACTTGCGGAACTTCGGGCCACCGCCGATCACGCGCTGCTTCTCCAGCGTGCGAGGACTGAGGCGCAGATACTCGGCGGCTTCGTCGTTGGTCAGGTAGCGTTGGGGCTGCGAGGGCGCAGCGACAGTAGCGGCGGCAGGCCGCAAGGGAGAGGG
Organism: Acidovorax sp. YS12; assembly: GCA_021496925.1. Taxonomy (NCBI): domain Bacteria; kingdom Pseudomonadati; phylum Pseudomonadota; class Betaproteobacteria; order Burkholderiales; family Comamonadaceae; genus Acidovorax; species Acidovorax sp. YS12. Next base: position 210,568 of record CP053915.1, on the reverse strand, counting down.
TCGCATGGGGTGTACCTCCATCAAGCCCGGCCACACCACGCGGCCGGATAGAGGCACTTTCAAGAAAGCAAGGCTTCTTGCTAAGGGACGATTTGCAGGGGGCGCGAAACGTCCCCCCTCCTAATGCGACGGGAACGGCGGAAGCTGTGCCAGGCGGCGGTAGCCGCCGCGCATCAGCGCATCGCCCCGGCGCACCAAGCGCCGCACGCGGGCACGCAAGGCGCTGTCTTTGTGCCAATCGGCCGCGACGGCATCAACGCCGAACAGCCCCTCGGCAACCTCGCGCAAGGACGCGCCCGCCAGGGTCGCGTCGAGTGCCTGCAAGGTGTGCAATTCCAGCACTGCGGCGTGCGTGGGCCGCGAGCGGGTCGCCGCCGCAGGCGTGGCCCCGGTTGCAGTGGACAACGCATCCAGCCCAGCCGCCAGTGCGCGATAGCGTGCGCAAGGCGTAGTGCAGCCTCGGATGGCGTAGAGGTAGGCCATTCCGTCGGCCATGCTCGGCGTGAGCGTGAGCCGCACGCAGCAGCCGGGCCATTGCGCCGTCAGCATCAGGCGCTTGCCATCATGGATCAGGTGCTTGCGTCCTGGGACGTTCCAGAACTCGAAGGCATCGGCATCCGGCGGCGGGTCGTCGTCCGGGTAGAGCTGGATCACGCCATCGTGATCGGGGAACCACGCCGGATGCGCGTCGCGTGCATCCAGGGCGGGATCTTCCAGCAGGCGCAAGCCCCAACGATGCGCCGTATCTGGTCGGCGGCGGCGGTGCAGCCAGTCGCGCCGGTAGTCAGGGTTTCGGCGCAGGTACTCCCAGGCCAGCGCGGGGCCGCCCTGGTGCAGAACGTAGAGATAAGCCGCTGTCGGATACCAGTGTTCGACGCTGCGATCAGTCATGACGGAACCTCCCTGTGCTTGGGGTGCGTCGCCTGGATTACGTCGTGCGGGAGCTATCGAATCACCATCAGGTTGTCATCGAAATCGGGGTAAGCTGTAACTACTGGTGTCAAGACAGATTCGCTCCGGGGCATTGCTGAAATCGTCTGAATGCGACGGCTGCGCCGCCACGAAAATGGTGCGCGGCATGGCGCACGGTGCAGCAGCCCGCGCCAAAGATCATGACTGTTTGCGTCAGAAGCGCACCGCTTCGGTGCAAGGATGTGGATTCAGACCTGCCCGGTCTTGGGTAAGACCGAAATAGTCACGATGCGCCCGTTTGACCCGGCTGCGCTGGCTTGCATCAATCCATGATCGAGCCGTTTTCCTGCGCCAGCCGCACGTATTCCGATAGTTGCCGCACAGGTTGAAAGTAACTGTCGCGCATCACGGGCCGCTTGCATGGCCCGACGATGGCAGCCAGATCGGACAGCTTCACCGTTCCCAAGGCGGGCATCCCGATCCCGAGGTCGATCAGGCCGTAGGCCGTATCGCCATCGGTAGGATCGAGCGCGGACAGCAACCAGGTCGCGTGCGCGTCCGGGGTGAATAGCCGCACCACGGGCATCGGGTCGATGCTCTGGCCGGTGGCGCGCGCCTCGCCAACGGCGAGCAGTTGTGCGTGCTGTTCGGCAGTGATGAGCGGTTGGGTCATGGTTGGCACTCCCACGAATCCGACGATGCAAGGAGGAGCCTTCCTGCCAAAACACGGAAGCGGCGAAATGGATGCGTGCTTTCGTGCGAAAGCACGAAGGCGTAAGCCGTCGAATCCGTACAGGCACGGAAGTGCAGAAGCGGAATTGTGCAGGCCATGAAAGACACGGATGTGGCTCCACGGGTTTGAGGAAATCTGCATATGCGGATTTCCGTAAAAGCACGAAAGCGTGCCTCTCAGCCATAAATGAACACTATAGATTGTAGCCCTATAGGGCGCAATGGACTGTCATCTTGGTTTTTATGGGGAAACCAAGTTGGTGACAGCGAAACACTCATTGGCGACGGCGATACGGACAGTCAGGAAGGCGCGGGGCTTGAGCCAGGAAGCGTTTTCGGACGTGTCTAGCCGCACCTACATGAGTTCGCTGGAGCGCGACTTGAAAAGCCCGACCCTGCACAAGCTGACCGAGCTGTGCGAGGTCATGGAGGTGCATCCGCTCACGCTGCTGACGCTGGCCTATGCCGGCGACAGCACGGATAAGACCGATGAGCTGCTGGCGCGGGTACGCCAGGAGCTTGAGGCGGTGTTGAAAGAGCGCAGCACGCCGTAGCGTGCGTCGGCGTGTAAGACTGGATTCCGCAAGCGGAGCGCGTAGCGCCACAGGCGCGAAGGCGTGAGGGATTGAAGCCGCATGGCCGTGACGGCTTGCCGGCACGGGGCGCAGCCCGAAAGCCCGGCGGTGCTAGCAGCGCCGACACGCCATCTTGGATTTGCCTCCACGGGCATTGAACCTGCTGAATATGACTGCGGCAATACCGGAACCAGAAACGATCGGGCGCGAGCTGACGGTTTCCCGCTGCCGCGTGTTCGGTGCTGCGATAAGCAGCGCTGCACCCCGCCGCAATGGGCGGGGTGCTTGGGGCAGCCGTCAGGCCGCTTGCGGCCTGCTGCGTGACCAGATCAGATCGTGCGTGCCGTCCTCGCCTTCGATCAGGCGAGCATAGACCGGAGCCGGGAATGAAGGATCGTCGAGGGTCACGGACTTGTATTCCCGCCCGGCTTCGCTGGTCTTGTTCCACGCCGCGCCGATGTCGTGGCCGGCGGCCTGGAGGCGGAAGTCGGGGGCGTTCTCGCTGCTGCCCTTGTCGTTGGGAACCAGCTTGACCTTGACGTTGAGCGTCAGGGTGCGAAGCGTGCCGGTGAAACCGTCTTTGTCGGTGGTGAAGGTTCCGATGTTGGCCATGATGTTTTCTCCTTTCGGTTGAACAAGGTTCGCGCCCATCGCGTCCTTGTTGTGATCCGACCGGCGGGGGACGGGCTGGCTGCACCGCTTGCGGTCGCAACGCAGTGGAGAGCCGGGAGGCGAAAAGAATTTGCTGCGCGAGGAAGCCGCGCAGCGGCGGGGAAATTGTTTTCGCCGGACGGTTGCAGCCATGAAGCCCGAGGCGCAGCCGCGCCCCCGCCAGGATTCACAACGAGACAAGGACGCCTTGGGCCGAACCGCTCCGAAAGAAGATAGGGCCGGCTCGGCATCCCCGTCCGAAGGCTTCTCCGGCTCGCCCGCTGACGCGGGCCAGGTCAACCACCCGACGACAGGCGAGAGCGCCCCTGCCGCACCTTGCGGCGCCGGTCTTGAGGCGTGGCGTGGAAGCTCCATAGCGATACCGGGCGGGTTGTTCGTGAACCGTCCTTCGTGACGTGATGAGCAGGAACCGCCAGCGTTGAGGACGGCACGCATCCGCACAACCTGCCGCAGCAAGCGCCAGCGTGTTCGCCAGCGCCCCGTCCATCGCGGCGGGGCGCTGGCCGGGCCGATCCGGCGGTATTAAGGGGCGCCAAGCTGCGCGCGGCGGGGATAGCCCGCAGGGCTTTCCCCTGGAGGCAAGCGAAGCACGCAGCGCCGCAGGCGCGACGGCGTGAGGGATTGAAGCCGAATGGCCGTGACGACGAAGGCGGCACGGGGCGTAGCCCGAAAGCCCGGCGGCGCACCGCGCCGACACGTCAGGCAGCTCAATTTCTATGGCAAGAAGTCATCGTCAGAGCAATGGCCGAAAACGATTCGAGGTATCTTCCCGAGGGGAAGAAAACAGGAGGAGTTCGAGTTGCCGTTTCCCGTCATGCAATGGGCACAAATTGCCCCCAACTACCATCGAAGCACCATCCTGCTGGGCAATGGCTCGAGTATTGCCGTGTCCCCGAGCTTCAGTTATGGCTCATTGCTGGATTACGCCCAACAGCGCGGCCTGCTCGCAACGGATGTACACCGACTTTTTCATTTCTTCGGGACTTCTGACTTTGAACTAATCCTGCGCTTGGTTTGGCAGGCGTCCAACGTCAACCGAGCGTTGCAGATACCGGACAACAGTACGCGCCAAGCCTACTTGAACGTCAGAGAATGCCTAATTCAGGCTGTTCGTGATGTGCATCCCGAGCATAACCTGGTGAATTCTCAACTACCCAGCATGTACCAGTTTCTCAAGGGGTTCGACACGGTACTGTCGCTGAACTATGACCTGTTGGTTTATTGGACGATGACCTACGGGCTGAATATCGATGATGGCCATGCGTTCAAGGATTGCTTCCAATGGAACGGCGGATTCGACGATAACTGGGGAAGATATCGGGAACGGTACAGGGAGCAAACCAACACCTTGGTGTTCTATCCCCATGGGAGCCTTGCCTTGTGCCGCAATGCCGTGGAGCAGGAATCAAAGATTCACAACGCTGGAGGAGGTTTGCTGGAGGCCATCCTCCAAGAGTGGTGCAGCGAGCGAGTTGTTCCGCTATTCGTCAGTGAGGGGACGATGCAGCAGAAGGTGTCATCGATCCAGAGCAGCTACTACCTCTCAACGGTGTACCGTGAAGTGCTCGCATCGCAACGGGTCGCGCTGACGCTGTATGGCTGGGGCATAAGCGAGCATGATCGGCACCTGCTGAGGCGGATGCGCGGAACCGGTATCCATCGGGTCGCTGTCTCCGTTTTTCGCGGCGATCAGGTCTATTGCAACTACGCGTACCAAGCTCTTCAGGATGATTTGGGGCCAGTGCAAGTGGACTTCTTTGATAGCGAAAGTCCGGGATGTTGGATACACGCCGCCCCAGAGCCTACGCCGGTGGGGTTGGGTCAATTCGGCATCTAGTTCAGGAGGCTTTTTCCTGGTCAGTACGCGAAGGCATCCCACGATGGCGGCTGTGTCTTGATTTGGCTGTTGGCCCTGGACACCGGGCGCGGCCACTGCCGCGCCCGGATTTGCGTTTCACCGCGCCCAGGACGGTACGGCCTGGGCGCGGTGCTGATCGCGGTTATTCCTTCGTCTCGATGAGCCACCACACGGCACGCGGCAAGACGCGGCCCGTGATGGGATGAATGTCGGTGAGGTCGGCGCAGGCCGTCCAGCCCAAGGGCGGACGGTAGCCGCGCACGTCGCCATCGCCGTGCCAGCGGCGGGCGCGTACCGTGCCGGGGGCGTAGATCGCCGCCATGCGCGGGCGGCTGGTGGTGGTGCGGGTCATGGGGGCTTCTCCTTCCAGCGAAGCGCCCCGGTCGAGGCCGGGGCGCTTGCCTTCGGCGCGGGTCAAGCGGCCAGCGCCTCGGCGGGTTCATCGGCCCTTGCTTCGGCATCGTCCGGGGTGTCCTGCTCCGGGCTTTGCTCCTGCGCGGCATCCTGCGGGCCTGCGGCCTTGAAGATGGCAGGCATCCAGCCCTTGCCATCGGCCAGCCGCTCGGCTTCGCTGGCAATGTCGGCCTTCTTCAACTTCGCCAGCCGGGTGACGGATTCCGGTGCGAACGCGCCCACGGCATCCAGAATCACAGCCTTGGGAACGTGCTTGAAATAGCCTTCTGCGGTCGGCTGCCACCATGCGGCCATGTCTAGGCCCACGGCCTGCGCCAATTCCTCACCGGGTTGCTGCACCGTGGCGCGGGGCGTCACCACGTCCACCGTGGAAGCCACGCATACGGCCAGCAGCCGCACCAGCTCATCTTGCGGCTTCGCCAGCAGCGCGGCGAACAGTTCGTCGCTGTCCTCCGGCAAGGCTTCGCCCGCCACCTGTTGCAGTTCGCGCAGTGCTACGGCGGCGGGCGATTCCGGCCAGTCCGGGGCCATGCCTTCCAGCCGGTCTTGCACTTTCAAGCTCACGCCCAGCGGCAGGTCGTGGCCGTAGTGGCTGTCCTGCAAGATGGTCTGCACCATGCCATGCACCACGGCAGCCAGCGCGGCTTGCGGGTGCCGGGCGACTTCGATTTGCAGCGCGGCGGTGCGGTGGGCGCTCAACCGCTGCGCCAGCCGGTCAGACATGGCGGCGATCTTGGGCTGTTCGTCGTCCTCGCCTTCGTCGTCGTTTCCGGCTTCGCCTTCGCCGCCGAAACCCTGCCGCAAGCGTTCCAGCGTGCGCAGCGCCTTGGCTTCGGCCTCACGCATCAGGCCGCGATGAATCACGGTTTCGCCATTGCGGTCGATGGTGACGATAGCCCCGGCTGCGGCCTTCACGTTCGGACTGTAGTCCTGCAAGCCATCTTCCAGCGCCTGCAATTGCTCGCCCACGGCTTCGCCTTCCTCTTGCAGCGCGTCGGCCTTGTCCTCGTCCTTGGCGTCCAGCGCGGCATCCACGGCTTCGGCCAGTTCGTGCAGCTTGGCTTGCAGCTTCTCGATGCGTGCGGCTTCGCGCTTGTTCGGTTCGCGGCGCTCCTTCGGTGCGCGTTGGAAAGCGTGCAGGTCGGAATGGGTCATTCCCGGCGTGGCATCCACCCATGCCCAACCTTCGGCGCGAACATTGGCGGCAATGCCTGCCAGCCGGTCTTGCGCCAGCCGTTCCAGCAACGCGGCATCGGTCAGATACACGCCTGCGTCATCTTCGGCGAACAGGTCACGGCGGATGCCGCCGCCTGCGGCTTCGTAGCTGTCCAGCCCGACGAAGCGCACCAGCGGATGCCGGTAGGCGTCGATTTCCCGTTCGGTCAGGCGTTCGCGCAAGTGCGAGGGGTGGCGCTGCCATTGCGGGGCATCGTAGAACGCGGCTTCCTGCGCAGTGTGATCGTCAGTGATGGCAAGGGCCATCAACTGGTCAAGGCTCACGGCATCGGCGCGATAGTCTGCCATCAGGCGCGGGGAGACATTCGCCAGCTTCAAGCGGCGCTGCACCACCAGCGGCGTGACGGAAAAATCCGCCGCAATGTCCTCGATGGGACGGCCTTCGGCCACCAGCGCGGCGAATGCCTCGAACTGGTCTGCCGGGTGCATGGCCTCGCGCTGCACGTTCTCGGTGAGGCTGGCCGTGCGTGCGGTGCCATCGGCCACCAGCAGGCAAGGCACCTCCCATTCCTTGCTGATGCGGTGCTTCTTCGCCAGCAGCTTCAATGCGGCCAGCCTGCGGCCACCGGCGACCACCTCGTAATGCTCGCCATCGGCGGATGCAATCACGATCAGGTTTTGCAGCAGGCCCACGCGCTGGATGCTCGCGGCCAGTTCGGGGATGGACATGCGCGGGGTCTTGCGCACGTTGCGGCCCGTGGGGCGCAGCACCAGCCGCGACAGCGGAACCAGAATCAGGTTCTTGGTCGGGTCAGCGGCTTCCAGCGCGGGGGCTTGGATGGCGCGGGCTTCGGTTTGGGTGATGGCGTTCATGGTGATAACTCCTTGCGGTTAAGGAATGCAGCAGCAAAAGAAGCGGCAAGGGCTGCTGCCTTCCCCTGCCGCGTGGGGAATCAGGCTTTCAACTGGCGCAGGCCATCGGCCAGCAGCCACAGGGCGCGGTTCAGGCGCACATCGGAATCAATGCCCTGCACGGGGCGGGTACGTTGGCGGCGTCCGTTGGCGCTGCGGCCATGCAATCCGCCTTTGGTCAGGTTCTCCTGCGTGCGGTTGAACACGCTCCACAAGTCCGGGCGGCGGTCGTCGAACCGGCGCGGCATCAGGATTTGCGATTCGGTGACGGGCGCGGGCTTGTCGGGGTCGTCGTACTTGAGCGACAGCGCAGCGCGGGCGAATACTTCGGCCTCGCCTTCGTCCAGCGTGATGCTGCGCATCAGGTCACGGGATTCCTTCACTCGCTCAAAGCCGCTCAACACCTCGAAAGCGCCTTCGATGACGTGCCCGGCCACGTCGCCTTTGTGGGGTACGCGCACATCCGCCACGGTGTCGCCGCACACAAGGCCATTGCTGCACACGAACCGGAACATCCCGGCCAGCATCTGATAGCTGCTGGTGCCGTCGTGCGAGTTCAGCAACACGATTTCATTAGCTTCCGCGCCGTTGATCTGGCTGGCGTGGCGCAGGCGAATCATGTGTTTGGTGTGCTCGCGGCGGCCTTCATCGCGCACGCGGGTCTGCGTCACCATGAAGGGTTGAAACCCCTCCTTGCGAAGCTCGGTCAGCACCGTGGCGGTGGGGATGTAGCTGTACCGCTCGGAACGGCTCTCGTGTGGGGCATCCGCGAAGATGGACGGGGCCACGCGGCGAATCTGGTCATCGGACAGCGGGTAGTCGCTGCGCAGCGACGGGGAACGGGAAGCGAAACGGGATGCGAGTTGCATGGTCTTTCTCCTGACGAAAAGGGTTTGCTGTTCAAACCGCACACCGGATTCCTAGATTCGGAGCCCAGCCTTTTGGCTGTTCGGTGCGGTCGGCACGAGGAACCCGGTTGGCCCTGTTGCCACCGTCTTTCCTGAGTTCATCGCCCGCGACGGTCAGGAGCACGCGAACGGGTGCCGTCAAGGAGGCAAGCGCAGGGTTGGTGCGGCCCGCAGGCGAAGCCGAGGACACGGCCCTGCGCGCCTTGACGGCGCACGGGCGCGGGCTACAGTCGCGGACAAGGTGATGAAGTCAGGGGAGACGGCTGGACATGGCAACGGCCATCCCTCTGTGCCGAACCGCACGGCAAGCGAAGCGCGCAGGCCCGAAGCTGGAAGCCGGGCCGGAGGCGTCAGCCGAGCGGAGCGAGGGAACGATGGAAGCCCATCAGGGGCGAAACCCCGCAGGGGGGTCGATGCGCAGCACGACAGCGCGACCGGCCATCTCCCAGGTGGCCGGGGACGCCCAGCAGTTCGGGCATCGTGGAATTTGTCTTTGGTCGATTTTTCACGGACAATGTGGGCAAGGCCCTGTCCGCCTGAGCTTCGAGCGGCTCAATCAAGACTGCGTTTTGCTTTCCCCCGTATTTCTTGCCACCACCATGCGATATCGCCTGGGCGTAGGCCAAGTAATCGCTCGATTGGTCTGCGCTGAAATCAGGAGAATCGTATGCCCATCGGCATTTCCGACCTTGCCCATTCTGTTCGCAAGAACAGCGCTTCCGTGGCCGCACCTGTACAGCTTGGCCACGCGCAGCAACTCATCGTTGCCGCACTTGGCTACAAGAGCCTTGCCGCCTACCAAGCTGCGCAGGTAGCCGCGCTCGAACCCCAAGATTTGGGCAACGTCCACCACGTTGTACTCGACTACGACCAGCTCGATCAGCGCGCCAGCGAACTTAGCGCCGCCCCCACGCCAAGCCAACTGCACAAGTTGATCGACGCAGCCTTCAAAGAGCGGGCGCCTCGTACACACATTCACGCCTCTCATACGGACTTCGACAACTACTTGCGTGAGCATGTAGATCAGGTGGTCATCGAAGACGATGACGTGAACAGCGAGATGGCCAACGCCAATTACGATGGCATTGATGAGGTTTATTTCGATTTCGAGGTCGAGTCTGAAAACGTCCTCGTTGGCAGCTCTCTGGAAATCGACCTGAACGGCCATGTTGGCTTGGGCATCGACACTGAGCGTCCCTACGCGGGCCACATCGTGAATGTGGAGGGCACTTTGAGCATGGAACGATTGGGCAGCCAGTGCTTTGGGTCAGTGGACTGCCAAGTCACCAAAGCGGAACTCGATACAAATTGGGGGGATGACGACTACGATGGCGAGCCACCGCCGCGCAGCGTATCGCAAGCCTATGCCGAACTGCTGGGCCTCGAACTGCATGAGGTTGGCAATCTCGCCGATGTAGAAGCAATAGAGCTGGACGGAAGTAGCGGTGAAATGGTTTATGGCTACCTCCTCGACTTCACGGACTACGCATCGCCCGAGATAGCGCAGAAGATCTTGCGCCTCCACTCCTCACTGCGTATCGAAGTCGGCCCTGGCTTCTTTGAAGGTGTTCGTAGCGACGACTGGCCTCGCTGACGATGTAGTAAAGCGCATCCCGATACGGGATGCGCTGCTGGGCGACCCGCCCAGGGCCGGGTTAGACAACGATCCGCCCGGCCAGCCGCGCATCGCACGCATAGGCGCTCAACTTCTTCTCGGCACGGAAAGACAGATCGCGCTCAATTGGCAAGCCTAGCCCCCCGCGCACAGTCGCCAACTCGCCCAAGCTGACCCAGCCGATTTCCGGTGCCCCCAAGCCCAGGTCGCAAAGACCAAAGGCGTGGTCGTCGGGATCAATCTCAGTCAGCAGCCAGGTCGCGCCGGCGTCCGGCGTGAACAGCTTGACCACGGGGGCCGGATCAAAGTCCGGGTTTTCCAAAGATTCGCGGCCGTTGGCCAGCAGCACTGCGTGCTGCTTGTCGGTGATGAGTGCGTTGTTCATGGTGAACTCCTGAAGATTGCCGGGCGGAATTGCCCGTCACCTCCAGGTCACGGCGCAGCGCAAGTGGTCAGGGGTCGAAGACGGCCGGAGGCCGCCAGCGTGCTTGCACGCGCAGCCCTTGACGGCGAGAACGCCGTGATACCGTGAAGGGAACAGCAAGACCGCCCACCACCACCACCCACACAGACCTGCCTTCGGCAAGTGCGCAGCACGCGCAGGCCCGCGATGGCCGAAGTCGCGCCGCTGGGCGCAGCAAAAAGGGGGCCGAAGCCCCCAAAGGTCAGAGCAGGCCACACTCGGCGAATGACGTGGTGACTGCACCGCCAACGACGATGTGATCCAGCGTGCGCACGTCCACCAGCGCCAGGGCCTCCTTGAGGCGCTGAGTCAGAACCCTGTCGGCCTGGCTCGGCTCGGGACTCCCGCTCGGATGGTTGTGCGAAAAGACCACCGCTGCCGCGTTGAGCCGCAGGGCCTCCTTCACGACCTCGCGCGGATACACCGATGCTTGGTCGATGGTGCCGCGGAACAGTTCCACGTACTCGATCAGACGATGCTGGCTGTCGAGAAACAGCGCCGCGAAGACCTCATGCCCGAAACTGGCCAGCTTGGTGCGCAGATAGTCCTTGACCAGCGCCGGCGAAGTAAACAGTGTCCCGCGTGGGTTCTTCTGGTCGATGACCTGGCGTGCCGCTGCCAGAATCTGGTCCGCCGACGCCAGCAGATAGCGCCCCTGTGCGTCACGCACCAGTAGCGAAGAATCGAGAGACAGAGAAAGTTGCGACATGATCGTGCTCCGGTTGCTCAGGCGGAATTGCCTGGAACCGGCCCCAGCACGGCGCAGCGCAAGCCGTCACAGGGTCGAAGACGGCCACGGCCGCAAGCGCCGACGGCGCGCAGCCCTTGACGGCGAGAACGCCGTGATACGGTGAAGGGAACAGCAAGACCGCCCACAGCTCACCACCCGCAGATATGACGGTTGGGCAAGCGCAGCGCGCAGGCCCTCAAGGGCCGGAGGCGTCAGGGATCAAAGCCGGATGGCCGCGCCACGGCACGTGGCGCGGGGCACCGCCCGCGAGCCCGACGGCAGAACGCCGGGATGCACGCAAAATTGTCGGCAGATCAGAAGTCGAAAATCCGTGCCAACTTCAATCACCGTCAGTTTTCTTGATCTTCGGGATATGCCGCTTGGGGAATCGGTACCCAGCCCTCACGGGTGATGCCTGCCCCGATGCGTATGTTCTGGCTTTCGGTCGCAGCCCAGTGTCCGCCCCGGTGCAATATGGCACGAATCACCGACTTCCGCGGATGATCCTCATCCGCCTTGGCAGAGCTGCAGATTGCATTCCAAGTATGCTTGTCCGGCATGCTGTCCAAGCGTGGGCCAACCAATTGGTCCAGAATTTCAGTCGAGACATTGTGCCGCCCACCGTGGTGAGGCACCTGAAAATACCGAATGCCCGGTAGCGCAAGCCCGGCGAAAGGCGCGTAGTCAATCACTTCTTGCAGCGCCTCACGCCCAGCATCGCCAGTAAGCATGACACGATGACCGTTCAAGACGGCCGACTGCACCACGCTCATTTCATTTTCACGACTGGTCGGCTCGGGCGGGAAATATTCCTCCCCCCACAAGGACTTGATGTAGGCGGTAGCAGCCTTCACCGCCCGGAATATGCTGCTCAGCGTGCTATCTAGAGCACTTTCTTCAACAGCTTCCGGAGTCTTCGCGGAGTCCACGATCAGGTCCAGGTAGCGTTCCATGGTAGGAGCCATGACCGTGAACGGGCCGATGCTCTGCCCCTGAAGAGGCGCATGGATTGGAATTTTCTTCGCCACCGCAAGATCCTCAAGAATTGCCGTGGCATCGTAGATGGAGCGCAGCTTCCGTCGCAGTGCTTCAACCGATTCATAGGTTTCAAAGCGATCGATCAACTGGTCTGCGTATATCCACGGCCGGTTAATCCATAGATTCTTGACCGTGCATTGCTCCAGGACTTTTCGCAGCCCATTGGCGTGATCGCGATCGGGGTGCGTGAGGATCACATGGTCGATGACTGTGGTTCCATAGAACGTCTTCAGATGCTCGACGATCTGATCCCCTGTATCCAGATACCCACCGTCAACGACGTGCACACCCTCCGTACCATTTACCGAGTAGCGCAGCGTAATCGCATCGCCGCTTTTCGCGGTTTCGACGCCAAGAAAATCGATCTCGAAGTAATCAGCCATACATCATACATCCCTCTTGTTCTATGCCAACAAAGTGCCGGTGGCTTCACACCTACCAGCGATCCACCGCACACGTGAGTCCTGTTGGAGTCCACACCAGCGACACGGCGGGAAGGCCGCCAGCATCCTCTGCGATGCCTCGCAATGTATTTCGGTCTATACCCGAATGTGCGCCGCCTTTCGGGTGACTGTGCCAGGTGCCGATGAAGGCGAGATAGCCCAAAGAAGCAGCGTTTGCGGCACGCAAATTTTGAACAAGCCCATTGGTTCCGAGGATGAAACGGGCCGGCTCTCGCACGCTATCAGGTGGTGCCTCAACAAGGCCCGCAATGGTGATGGTTCTATTTTCAAACGAGATGCGGCCGACCAAGGCGCCGCCTGTTTCCCGTGCTCCCCAGCGCAGCGCATCAGCATGGATCGCTTGCGCGACCGAGTGCAGAATCCGAATGCTCCAGCCACCATCGTCCGCTACGTCGAGTACGGTGGTCGAGCCAAGGCTGGCGCGGCTCCATGCCATGCCGAGACCTTCGGCATCCGAGATCCCGGCGCAGAGCGTCGCCTCCTTGGGAAGCCCATCAACGAGCCAGCGCTCCAGTTGCAGACCAGCCAATGACGCAGAACGCGAAACAAAGGCATCGGACATTGGCATCGTCAGTGAACGGCAGTTGTCGCCCACAAAGATGCGCGTCGGCTCAGACGTATCACCGGCAATCGAGGCACGCAGTTCCGGCAAAAATCTGCAGCACTCGAACAAGAATGCCGTGAGGTCATCAACCCGACCGGACCGACCAGCTCCTTCGAGCAGAACCGCGACACAGCGCCCCTGCCCATACATCACGATCCTTGCCAGCCGCGCAGGGGATTGGTTCAGCGCCGTTGATTTTGTTTCGGCGGCCAACACCCGCAGCGAGGCGGTCGTATCCACGATGAGGGCCGCATCCTGCGGAACGGTCGCAGCAAACTGCGCTGGATCGACCAAGAGAGTCACTGCATCAACGTCGAACGCCCGCGACTGAGGATGCGTCAGCGAATCAAAAGCCGTCTTCATCAACGCAGACTTCCGCGGTGGGACCAGCACCGATGTCCGCTCAATGAGTGCATGTCGCGCCGCGTTGTGAGGCGACATGGATTCGTTATCGACGAAGGTCATTGAGCCGAAACCCGCTCGCCCCAGTTGCAGCGCAATTTTCGATCCCACGCTTCCGCAGCCAAGCACGACCAGGGACTGCGACGTGGCAGCGGATGGAATGCCGGACGTCCTTGCTAGCAATTCGGGAGACAACGCATGCGCGTGAAATGCCGGGTGAACCGTGGCGTTTCGCTCCAAGAGTGATTGAGCGTTGAGTTCATAGTGCACCACGTAGGGCAATACCTCGACACTTCTCCCTGGGGAGCCCACCAGCGACGCTGGCCTTTGTACAGCCAGAATCACAATCGCGTACAAGCCATGCACCCAGCCACGCGAGTCCTGCTGCGTGTCCAGGATCGAGCGCCCGTAGTAGCCGTCTAACCCCTGGGTCAAAGCATCGCGATCGATGCCGAGTTCCCCTGCTCGATCAAGCAACGTCGCGAGATCGACAACCGTCTCTGGTTGATAGTGGCCAACCACATGCGGGTGCCCCCCGGTCATTGGAGCGCGTGCGATGAAGGCCGCAACATGTCCATTCCCCCATTTACCCAGCTTGTCGTTGTGAACGTCTTGGGAAAACACAAGATCGACTTGCGCGGTCAGTTCGGCGTTGACGATGGCGTACAGACCGCCATCAATCGTCACGTAGCCTGCGGGGACTACCAAAATCGTGCCATCAGCGGGAGCAGCGGCAGCAACCTTTTCGGCACTGAATATCACGGTCGAAGGACAACTGTCTCGTCGCGTCGGCTCCCACCCCTGCTCAAGGTCCAGCAACGTCCCGGCTGCGGCCTTGTGCAGCCAAACGATCAACTGATCGACAATGGCGTCCAGACCAAATCGATGCAGCAGCTCGTCCAACGACCCCTCGAACAGGCAAGGCGAGACCAACTCGCCTTCGCGATGGGGATTGATGTGCGGCAAGTTGAGTGGGAAGTCCGCACGCAAAAAAGGCTTGGGGGCGGACATGGGCCAGCTACGGCCGAATACCAGAACACATGTCTCGACCGAGCGCACTCCGGTCTCGGATACGCCATTGCGCCGAGACCTGCTCGGCAGTTGAACAGCAACATCGACTTCAATCTGCGTCGATTCACCACTTTCCCTTGGCTCGCCAACGCGGACAAGGCCTCGATGCCGCTGAAGTTGATGCAATGCGTCCGCAATGGTACCGGTCATGATGCCCCGTGCGGCATGGGAGTGCGCGCGGAGGTGATCACGGCGGCGGCCTTCGATCCGGCTTCCTTCTTCGAGGGAGGCTGCACACCCTGAGCGGTGACGGTGAAAACGAGGGGCTCCACGGTTTTTTCGCTCGGATATTCGCCCGTGCAGTAGAACTCGCCTTTTGCTTCGTCCACGATTGCTACGTACTCACGCTTTGCGCGGATGCAGGGTGGATCGCTGTCGTCGTCTGCGATCGGCTTGCAACTGGCGACGATGACGGCGCCGTCGCGGGTCTGCGAAAGCGCCTTGCGGGCATCGGCATCGAGTTTGGCCTTTTCACGGTAGTCCGACCAACTGTCATAGGACAGCGAATGCCAGGAACAGTGATGCGGTGCCTGCATGATGTCGTACTCAAGCACATCGGCTTCGGCCTTGTGGCGCTGCCACTGGCGGTTCCAGATGAATACCTCGGCATCGCCACCAGTAAGGAACTTCGCGCCATCCGGCGTCTGTGCATCAGCGGCCAATGTGATGTTCAGGATCACGCTGGACTGGTTCTTGGCCAGGCACTCTTGCTCTTCTTCGTCGTCCTGGGCATCCAGGGGTGCCAAAAGAAACGCAGAGAAGAATGCAGAACTCTTGCCATTGATCGTCGAGAAGCGCGTGTCCACCTTCCGCACAATCGAGGTGAGGTCATCGGTTTTTCCATCGATATCCTCGCCCATGATCTGGATGCGGTCGCCGTTCCCGACGACGAAATTCTTGTCGCGGTTCAGTTGTACGCGCCGACGTGCCTCCGTGTTGAATGCCTTGGCGTCGTCGCTCAAGGTGTGCGTCTTGCTGGCGCGTCGAAACACGATCGGGGACGACCACATCTCGCGGATCACGATCTTCTTGTCCTTGTCGTCCTTCTTGTCATCCGAATACTTGTCCAGCGGCCCCAGGTGGAAATGCCGCATCAGGCCTCGGCAATGGTCTTGGTCCGGGTGGCTCAGCAGGAACGCATCGACATAGGGCCTGCCGTTCTCATCCTTCTTCAGTCGATCACGCAGATCCTTGGCGACATCGCGTGCTTCCCCGTCAGGGTCGTCGGCGTCTTGCCGGATGTTTACGTCGATCAGCAGGGTGGTTGCGTCGAGGTCGCCGAACTTGATGAGGGTCATGTCCCCGTTATCGACGGGGAAAAACGTGATGGTGGTGGGCATGGGGGTCTCCGGGTAGACGACCGAAGGATGATCGCGTATAGTTAATGTACGACTATTTTTTACGCCCGTCTACTTTTTAGGCGCTATTGATGCAAGAGTCCCCTGTCACTGCCGCCGAGCCCGCTGAACCCAAGGGATTAAGTTGGGGGCTGGAGAGCAGACTTCAATTCATCGATTTCCGTTTGCGCTGGGAGCGGCGCATCAATCGAATGGATCTCACTGAGCACTTCGGCATCTCTGTTCCCCAGGCTTCACTGGACATTGCCAAGTACACAGAGTTGGCGCCGGGCAATTTGGTCTACGACCGCAGCTCCAGGACCTACACGGCTGCGCCGGGCTTCCAGCCGCTGTATCAACGAAGCTCGGCACAGCGCTATCTGGCAGAGTTGCTTGCAACCAAGATGGGGGTTGTTGAACCGGCTGCCAGCTTCATCGGCTCTGCGCCAGAGAGGGATTGGGCACCTTCCCCTTGGCGCACGATCAATGAGCAGACCGTCGAAGCGGTGGTTCGGGCAATCCGGCAGCGAGAAGCCATTCGGGTGAGCTACCAGTCCATGACGTCCCTGGACGAATCGATTCGCCTGCTGTCACCGCACGCCCTTGGCAACGACGGTTTTCGCTGGCACGTGCGCGCGTTTTGCCACAAGCGCCAGCGCTTCAGCGATTTCGTTCTCGCCCGAATCCTGCGCATCGACGGTTTCGAGCTGAGCCAAGTTGACTTCAGCCAGGATGCGCATTGGCATACTGTGCTGATGCTGGTCCTTGCGCCGCACCCTGATTTACCCCCAGCCAAGAAGCGAGTCTTGGAGCTGGATTACGGCATGGAAGACGGACAGGTCAAACTTCCATGCCGCCAAGCGTTTCTGTACTACACGCTGAGGCGTCTGGGTTTGCATACCAAGGAAGCGCCAGACCCTCTCGCGCAGCAGATCACGCTGAAAAATCGCGATGAAATCCAACCCTATATCGATGCCTTGACGGCACAGGCCTGACTTCACATGACAACCTTTTTTGAGCTGGTCAAGGATCCCTACGAGCGCAAAGCGCGTGTAGTCCCCGGACTTCTTGTGGCCCTACCGGTGCTGGTGCCGCTTCTGTGTGTCTACGGGGCAAAGCATCCCGTGCTTACAGGTGTGATCGGCCTGCTTGGTGGCTGCGGCGCCATCTATGCGCTGGCGAGCGTCGCCCGCGGGCGCGGGAAACAGCTTGAAGAGATGCTGGTTGCAAAGTGGGGCGGCATGCCCACGACCATCGCTCTGCGCCATCGCGACAAGTTTCTCGATGGTGTCAGCAAAGAGCGTTATCACGCGGCGATCACGGCCAAGCTGGGTATCACCATGCCAACAGCAGAAGAAGAGTCAGAGAACCCCGACAAGGCGGACGACATCTACGTTGGCGCCACCAAGCGGCTTCGTGAACTCACGCGCTCCAACAAGCAGCTCTTGCTGAAAGAGAACATTGCCTATGGGTTTCACCGCAATATGCTGGCGATGAAGCCCGTCGGTATCGTGTCGTGCATCCTGGGGATCATCTACGGATTGCTGATTGCGAAGGTTCTGCAGGTAGTCCCACCCCATTTTGACCCAATGCACCTTGCCGATCCGGGGCTTGCCGCAGGCCTGACGTTGCTCATTTCGTTGGCCTTGCTTGCTGCTTGGCTGCTGTACTTCGATCAGGGCGCAGTCAGGCGGATGGGGTTCGTTTATGCGGAACGCCTGTTCGAGTGCTTGCCGTCTTTGTCTTCTTCGGCCCCGAGAAAAAAGCCTGCAAAACCGACTGCGGACTAAGATTCAACGCACTCTGCAGATAGGCATAGGCGCGCAACTCCGCAGGAATGTTGGCCTATCGGCTAACTTTCGACAGGGGATGGTCAAGTCTCGTGGCTGGCCGCCACGTGATTGCGATGCAGGTTCGAAACCACGGCGATCAGCCTGTTGATCGGTTCGGCCAGCCGTTTCGGCAATACGCGATGCTGGGTATGGGTTTTCAGATCGGCGATCCAGCGATGCGCCACCCATACGTCCTCTTCGGGGTGATTGTTGTCCACACCGTTGCAATACTTGTAGCCAACGAGCGCATCTGTGTGCGACAGCAGGATGCGCGCCATCGTCATGTGGAAGCGATGGGCCTGGAGGTCCGCCGGGCCTCCGGGACGCGGTAGGGTCAGCCGTAGGCATCGCTGGGCGTTGAACTCACTCCAGTCGGGGCCAACGACCTGCCCCGCACGTTCAAGCATCTTGCGGGACTGCTCGTTCTTGCCGTTGACCAGGACAACGGCGACCGTACCCTTCGGGTACTCCAGCTTTTCGGCGAGCAGGTTCATCCAGCGCACCAACTTCTTCAAGGTCTCATCGTCGGCAAACACAAGAAACTGATGGCGTTGCTCGTCATCCAGAAACGCCGGCAGTTGAGCGTAGAGGGGGTACAGCAGGTCGTGGAGATAGATGTAGGTCTGCCGGCGTCCTTGCTCGTGGCTCCGCGTGGTCGCGATCAATACCTGCTGAGCCCACTCGGGCGTGAGTTCGTCCAGCATCATCTCGGTGATGTCGATGGAGATCAGCGGGAATCCGAGCGACTTCCCGATCAGGGCCTTGCGCCCGTCGAAGGCGTGGCCGAGTTCGATTTCAACGCCACCCAGCACCATCGGCTCAGCCTGGACCGGCGGGCCGAGCACGGCAATGTCGAGCCGGAATTTGCTGCCGAACGGCGTCTCTAAGGGGTGTTCGGTTGCCACTTGGTCGGCGCCGAGCAACAAATTGCCTTCCAGCGGATAGTCCGACGCATCCGCATCCTTGAACGCCCAGGGCATCGCAAGCCCGGCATTCAAGCGTCGGGAGAGTTCGGCCGCGACAAGTTCTTTCGCCCGCCGGTGCTCGGGACTTTCCTGGACAGCGCGCCACCGATGGACTTCTTCATCTTCGAAGTGCGCTTTGGGGTTGAAGGTGTGCTGGGTGGGAAGCACTCGGAAATGGGATCGCCGACGCAGTTTCCTGCCCTCAAACGAAGGGCTGACCCATGTCACCATCTGCCGTGATGCATCGGGTGATACCAGGGGCCACAGCTTGCGTGCATGTTCCCGGCTGCGAACGTCGCGTGCAGCGATCGTGGTCTGAAAGATCCCTTTCCGGGAGAAGACAACGATCGCCTCGTCCATTCTTGGTTTTCCCTTACGACGATACGGTTGCTAATTTCGTGGTGCCATCCAGCTTGCGGTGAATCAGCGACACCAGCGTCAGGATGTCCAGTGCGTCCTGTTCGGACATGGGCCAATTCGTCTTGGGTGCATGGGCCAGCGGATTGCGCACGGCACCAAACAGGCCGATCAGAAGGTTAGCAAAGCCTTTCTGCTCGCTCTTTTCGGACTCGGTGGCGAGTGGTCCCAAGGCGAGAACAGGTTGCTGGCCTGCGAATGCCTTGTTCACCAAGTCCGCGCCATCGCCGTTCAGGCCCGACAGCAGCCGAATCCGTTCCGCAACTCCTTTGGTTGCCTCAAACACGGCATGGAAATAGTTTTCGTCCAGCAACTCGGCGCGGCAATAGTTCAGCACTTCCGCGTGGACGACACGGCTTTCTAGCGCGGCCTTGAGTCGTCCAGCTCGTGCGCGCGCGGCATCAAGAGTCGTGGCCTTGTCGGCGTGCGCGACCTTGCCGTCGTCGCGCACGTAGAAACCGGAGAAGGCAAGGACGACATTGAGTTCGTCGCGCCGCCAGGCGAACGTCGCTGGGTCACGGGCGTAGTTCACCGGGTTCATCGCACGGTTGATGAACATGATGAGATGGTTGCCGATCTGGTGGTGGTTCTGCGTGCCGGCCAGCGCATTGAACAACCGCTTCCACTTGGTCATGCCGGGCGAAGTGTCGGTAATCTCGATTTCTTGCAACAGTCGCTCGATCTGCGTGCCGCTCAGGCCGCGCTCGGTGTCGGCGAGCACGCGGCACGCGGCTTCAAGATGCTGCGAGCTGAACGGTGGAATACGTGTCATGAGTTCTCCCAGCTGCCTCT
Source organism: Acidovorax sp. YS12 (assembly GCA_021496925.1). Taxonomy (NCBI): domain Bacteria; kingdom Pseudomonadati; phylum Pseudomonadota; class Betaproteobacteria; order Burkholderiales; family Comamonadaceae; genus Acidovorax; species Acidovorax sp. YS12. The sequence goes on along the minus strand of CP053915.1, from coordinate 190,679 downwards.
GTTCGTCGCCATACTCTCCCCCTTGTCCTTGGCTACTTGTCTTCAGTACGCCTCTCTACGCTCCAGTGAGTTTCCGCGATAGCCATTGAAAGCCACCATATCGTCATGCGGTGGCAAGCCATATCGCCGAACAACCACGGAGTTCGACATGGAGAATAACCCGGCAGGGAAAATAGGCCGAGACAACAGCACCGAGATGCACTCGTCGTCCGCCCTCCCCATACCCGGCTCGAACGCCTACGGCGATCTCCCGCAGTTCCCGAAGCACGGCGTTCTGCCATTTCGGCGCACCATTCGCCGGCATGAGTTGCGGCAGATCGTCCCCTTGGCCGAAACGACGATCTACGAAATGGAGCGTCGCGGCGAGTTCCCACGGCGTTTCAATCTGACGCCGCGCTGCGTGGTGTGGGACCTGGCCGAGGTAGAGGCCTGGATTGAGGATCGCAAGCAAGCCCCTCGCATCAGCACCGTCAAGCCTGATGTCCACCTGCGAAAAACCCGCCCTGTTCAGGCGGGTTCGAGTGAGAAATGAGGCCAGCGACGTTCCTCATCCGACCAAGGCTTGCAGTTCCTTGGACGCCGAGCGCGGCAAACGCCGGCCTTCCTTCGCCACATTGACCTGCAAGGCCACTCGCGCCACCTCCAGCACGTCCTTGGCCAGCGCATAACTGCCCTTGGCCTGCAACCAGGCCAGCACGTCCGCCAGATGCCAGATCGACGCACTGCCCTCATGTACCGGCGCCGGAAAGCTGCCCGGATGGGCCAGCATCAGCTTGCGCATGTTCTGCCGCGACACGCCTACGATGTCGGCCACGTCGGTCAGGCCGACCAAATCCGGCGCCACCTCGATCAGCCTGGCCGACGGCACGGCACGGCGCACATCGGCCAGCGCACTACGCACCGCGTCATCCGCATCGGCCGCCTCGCGGGTGAACTCCAGCGCCAGGCGCCCCGGCTGCCCGATGCCGACCAAGGCATCGTCGCAGCCGGCTTCGCCCAGACGCTCCACCAGCGCATCCGTGTCGCGGTCGTCGTCGGCAAGCTGGTATTTCAGGGTGAAGGTGTATTCCATCGCGCTACTCCTTGGCACCATCGTAAGCCTCGTGCCTTGCGGTGCGTGGTGCAGTTGTCCACGACGCGCCGCAAGGCACGAGCGTGGTTTCCGGGGTTCTTCGGCGTGCTCCACACACTGGTAATGCAGAACTCGCCGCAGCGGCATTCCTCATCGTTGTACGGGCAGTAAATCCGCCCCCAGGCATGGCTGCCGCCGACTTCGACGCGCCAGCCCTGCCCTTCGGCGTGCCTGAGAGCTTCCTCGACCTCTTTCTTCGGATGAGGGGAACGAGCCATCAGTGCCCTCCAGTATGAGGATGGTCGACAAGGTTGTCAAGTGACAACCTTGTCGAGGCAAGATCAGGCCACGTATCGCCGACCAGCGAGGAGTTCAGATTTCCTCGTTTTCGATTACTCAAAGTGATCGCTTCCTCGAAAAAACAAACCCTGCGCAACCCGGCAAAGACCGATTCAAGGCAACCCATGATGCGGCCCGCCTACGCGATCGCGCTCAACGCCGGCACGACCACGTTCTCCGGCATCAGCTTCGGCACATAGGTCTGCCCGCCACCCCAGGCATCGACCAGGTTGGCCCACTCTTGCAGCATGTGGCGCCGCTGCTCGGCGTACTCGGCCTTGTTGTAGACCAAGCGCGAGGAACGCCCCTCTTCGTGCGCCAGGCACTTCTCGATCCAGTCGCGGTTGAAGCCGATCTCATTCAGCAGCGTCGAGCCGGTGCGGCGCAGGTCGTGGACGGTGAACGGCTGTAGCGGCAGACCTTTGGCCTTGGCGCCTTCTGCCACGAGCATCGTGATGCGGTTCAAGGTCGCATTGGACATGCACCGCTCTGCATCGTAGCGAGAAGGGAAAACGAACTTTGAGCCAGCCGCGCAGGCATGCAGCGTCACGAAGATGTCGAGCGTCTGGCGCGACAGATAGACGACGTGCGGATTGCGACCCTTCATTCGCTGCTTCGGAATCGTCCAGGTCTTGCGCTCGAAATCGACTTCATCCCAAGTGGCCTGGATCAGTTCGCTCTTGCGCACCAGCGTCAGCAGGATCAGGCGCAGCGCCAGCTTGATGGTCGGATAGGTCGCCACGAACTCCAACTGCTGCACCATCAAACGGATTTCCAGCGGCGACAGGGCGCGATCCTTCGGCACGAAGGTGGCGATCGAGGACGGCCCCACGCTGTCGGCGGGGTTGACCACCTTTTCACCGTGGGCGATGGCGTAGACGTAGACCTGCTTCACGATGTCCCGGATCTGAACCGCAGTGGCCGGCGCCCCGCGCTCCTTGACCTTGTTGCACAGAATCCGAAGGTCTTCGGCCTGGATTTCGGTCAGCAGCCGATTCTGGAAGACCGGCAGGATGTCGCGGTCGATGATGTGCTTGCGCACGGCACGGGTGCTGTCGGCCCATTTCGTATGGGCGAGGTACGTCTCCATCGCCGCGCCGAAGGTCTTGATGGCGCGAACCCGGCGCTTGTCGCGTTGCTTCTCCAGCGCGGGCGATACGCCCTGGAGAACGGCCTTGCGCGCCTCCAGGAGCAGTTCACGCGCCATTGCCAGCGAAATGCCGCCTGCCCCGTAGCGGCCGATGGTCAAGGTCTCGCGACGGCCGTTGAGGCGGTAGTCGTAGCGGAAGGTGACGGTATTTGCGGGCGATACCGTCACGTACATCCCGTCCCGGTCAGAAACCTTATAAGTCAAAGACTTAGGCTTTAGATTGCGCAGTGCTGTGTCGGTCAGCATCGAGGTTTACCTCCTGTTTTGCGACGGCTTTTACCGTCAAGGACCAGGAGACCCACTGATGCCCGGAAAGCCGCATGAAACAAGCTTTCCCGAGAAGGCTTTTACCGTCAAAGACGGTAAAAGTCTTAATAGTGAACGAGAGTGTCTTAATTGCGCATCAATTCTTACCGTCAGCTCTACCGTCAACCGTTTTTGCTGGTCGGCGATAGCCATCGATAGTTACCGCGACGTATTTCTTTTTAAATCAACACGTTACAGCAGCCTTATCGATAGCTGGCGATAGTCCTTGAAGGACCTAAATTCACTCCCACTCAATGGTGGCTGGCGGTTTGCTCGACACGTCGTAGGTCACACGGTTGATGCCGCGCACTTCGTTGATGATGCGACCCGACACTTTTTTCAGTAGCCCGTAGGGCAATTCGGCCCAGTCGGCGGTCATGAAATCGCTGGTCTGCACTGCACGCAGGGCCACCACATAGTCGTAGGTACGGCCGTCGCCCATCACGCCCACGCTCTTGACCGGCAGGAACACGGTGAAGGCCTGGCTGGTCAGGTCGTACCAGCTCTTGCCGGTCTGTTCGTCGGTCCAGCGGGTGAGCTCCTCGATGAAGATGGCGTCGGCACGGCGCAGCAGGTCGGCGTATTCCTTCTTCACTTCACCCAGAATGCGCACCCCCAGGCCCGGCCCGGGGAACGGATGGCGGTAGACCATGTTGCGGGGCAGACCCAGCGCCACGCCCAGCTCGCGCACTTCGTCCTTGAACAGGTCGCGCAGCGGCTCCAGCAGCTTCAGGCCAAGCTGCTCGGGCAGGCCTCCCACGTTGTGGTGGCTCTTGATGGTAACGGCCTTCTTGCTCTTGGCGCCGCCCGATTCGATCACGTCGGGGTAGATCGTGCCTTGCGCCAGAAAGGTCGCGCCCTTGTGGCCCTGGCCGCTGGCCTTGAGCTTCCCGGCCTCGGCCTTGAACACGTCGACGAACAGGCGGCCGATGATCTTGCGCTTCTGCTCGGGCTCCGACACGCCCGCCAGTTCGCCCAGGAACAGTTCGGACGCATCGACACGCACCACCTTGGCGTGCAGCTTGCCCTCGAACATCTCCATGACCATGTCGCCCTCATGAAGTCGCAGCAGGCCGTGGTCCACGAAAACGCAGGTGAGCTGGTCGCCGATGGCGCGGTGGATCAGCGCCGCAGCCACCGACGAATCCACGCCGCCCGACAGGCCGAGGATCACTTCCTCATCACCCACCTGCTCGCGGATCCTGGCGACGGCTTCCTCGATGTAGTCGCCCATGATCCAGTCGGCCTTGGCGCCGCAGATCTCGCGCACGAAGCGGCCGAGCATGGCGGCGCCCTGCACGGTGTGCGTGACTTCGGGATGGAACTGCACCGCGTAGAAACGGCGCGACTCATCCGCCATGCCGGCGATGGGGCAGGACGGCGTGGACGCCATGACCTTGAAGCCCGGGGGCAGCACGGTGACCTTGTCGCCATGGCTCATCCAGACCTTGAGCATGCCGTGGCCCTCGGCCGTGGCGAAGTCCTCGATGCCCTGCAGCAATGCGGTATGGCCATGGGCGCGCACTTCGGCATAGCCGAATTCGCGGCTGCTGGAGCCCTCGACCTTGCCGCCGAGCTGCGTGGCCATGGTCTGCATGCCGTAGCAAATGCCCAGCACGGGGATGCCGAGCCCGAACACGGCGTCGGGGGCGCGGTCGTCCACCTCGTACACGCTGGCATGGCTACCCGACAGGATCACGCCCTTGAGCTTGCCGTCGGCCGCGAAGGCGCGCACCCACTCGCTACTCACGTCGCAAGGGTGCACCTCGCAATACACATGGGTCTCGCGCACGCGCCGTGCGATGAGCTGGGTGACCTGGGAGCCGAAGTCGAGGATGAGGATCTTGTCGTGTTGCATGGAGATGGCGACAGGAAGAAATGACAAAGGCCCGAACGCCTGGCAGCGGGTTCGGGCCTGCGATGCGAGCAGCGTCAATCGGCTCGGTAGTTGGGGGCTTCCTTGGTGATCTGCACGTCGTGGACGTGGCTTTCGCGGATGCCGGCGGCCGTGATCTGGACGAACTCCGCCTTGTCGTTCATCTCGGCGATGGTGGCGCAGCCGCAGTAGCCCATGGCGGCGCGCACGCCGCCCGCCATCTGGAACACGATGGAGACCATCGAGCCCTTGTAGGGTACGCGGCCTTCGATACCCTCGGGCACCAGCTTGTCCGCGTGCGGATTGCCCGTGCTGGACTCCTGGAAATAGCGGTCCGCGCTGCCCTGCTGCATGGCGCCGATGGAGCCCATGCCCCGGTAGCTTTTGTAGCTGCGCCCCTGGTACAGGATGACTTCGCCGGGCGCCTCTTCGGTGCCGGCGAACATGCCGCCCATCATGATGGTGGAGGCACCGGCGGCGATCGCCTTGGCGATGTCGCCGGAGTAGCGGATGCCGCCGTCGGCGATCAGGGGCACGCCGGTGCCCTTGAGCGCCGTGGCCACGCTGTCGATGGCCATGATCTGCGGCACGCCCACGCCCGCGACGATGCGGGTCGTGCAGATCGAGCCTGGGCCAATGCCCACCTTGACCGCATCAGCACCAGCCTCCACCAGCGCCAGCGCCGCCGCGCCGGTGGCGATGTTGCCGCCAATGACATCGACCTGCGGATAGTTCTGCTTGACCCAGCGAACACGGTCGATCACGCCCTTGCTGTGGCCGTGCGCGGTATCGACGACGATGGCGTCCACCCCGGCCTTGACCAGGGCCGCGACGCGCTCTTCCGTGCCTGCACCCACGCCCACGGCGGCGGCCACGCGCAGGCGGCCTTCGGCATCGCGGGCCGCGTTGGGGAAGGTGGTCTGCTTGTTGATGTCCTTGACGGTGATGAGGCCCTTGAGCTCGAAGGCATCGTTGACCACCAGCAGGCGCTCCAGCTTGTGCTTGTTAAGCAGCGTCTTGGCCTGCGCGGGAGTCGTGCCGTCTTGCTCATTGACGGTGATGAGCTTCTCGCGCGGCGTCATGATCTGGCTGACCTTGACGTCGTAGCGCGTCTCGAAGCGCACGTCGCGGCTGGTGACGATGCCCACGACCTTGCCACCATCGCATACGGGAAAGCCGGAAATGCCAAGGTTCTCCGACAACTCCAGCACCTGCAGCACGGTGTGCTCGGGTGTGATGACCACGGGATCGTGCACCACGCCGGACTCGTGGCGCTTGACCTTCGCCACCTCGGCCGCCTGCTGCTCGGCCGTCATGTTCTTGTGGATGACGCCAATGCCCCCTTCCTGCGCAATGGCGATGGCCAAGCGCGCTTCGGTCACGGTGTCCATGGCTGCGGACACGAGGGGGAGATTGAGGGTGATGTTGCGCGTGAAACGCGTGGCGAGAGAGGTGTCCTTCGGCAGGACCTGGGAGTACGCAGGCACCAGCAACACGTCGTCGAAGGTGAGCGCTTTTCCAAGAAGGCGCATGAACTTTGCTCCAAAAAACGGATTGTACCCGCACCGCAAAATGCGCCGTGCCAGATACACTGAGGCCCCATGAAAACGCACCGCTTTCTCTTGGCTGCCGCTGCCTGCTGCTTCTGCCTGAGCGCCGCGGCCCAATGGCAATGGATCGACAAGGATGGCCGCAAGGTCTTCAGCGACCGCCCGCCGCCGGCCGACATTCCGGACAAGAACATCCTGCGCCAGCCCAACATGCGCCAGCCCGCTACCGCGCCAGCCCAGGCAGCACCAGCAGCCCAGGCGACCCCCAGCCCTGCGGCCGCCGCCCCCAAGCCCAGCGGCAAGGACAAGGAACTGGAAAAGAAGAAAGCCCAGGCCGAAGCCGAGGAAGCCGCCAAGGCCAAGGCCGAAGAGGAGCGCAGGGCCGAAGTGCGCGCCGACAACTGCGAGCGTGCGCGCCGCGCCAAGACCACCTACGAATCGGGCCGCCGCATCGTCCAGACCAATGCCCAGGGCGAGCAGATCGTCGTGGACGACGCCACGCGGGCCCAGGAAATCCAGCGCCTGGACGGCATCATTGCGTCCAACTGCGGCACCGGGGGCTGAGACGTTCAGCCTTCAATAGCCCGCCTTGCCACCAGGACGGCGGCGGGCAAACAGCCCCGCATTGCGCGCCCCCTGGCGCACGAAGCGCTCGCGCCGGGCCACCTTGGGATCGACCGTGAGCGCACGATAGACCTCCACCCGATCGCCATCGCGCAGCAAGGCGTCGCGCGGCACCACATCCCCCCAGAGCCCGCACGGCGCATCCCAAGGCAGCGCCAAGCCGCTCGCGGCCAATGCATCGGTAATGCGGCTCCCCACAGGCAAGGCCACTTCCACCTCCTGCACCTGCCCCGCCGCCAGGCTGGCGCAGACCACCACCTGCAGGCCCGTCTCAGCCATAGACCTGTTCGGCACGCTTGATGAAGGCATCCACCATCGATGCCGCGATGCGGTCGAACACCGGCCCCACCAGCGCCGCCAGGGCCTTGTTGTCGAAGCCATAACGCAGCAGCAACTCGACCCGGCAAGCACGCTCCTGGCCATCTCCGACCGGATGGAAGTGCCAGTCCCCTTGCAGCTGTGAGAAAGGGCCACGCACGAGGTTCATCTGCACGCGCCGCCCGGTTTCATGGACATTGCGCGTGACGAAGGCCTGGCGCAGCCCGCCCATGGCAATGCCTACCTCGGCTGTCATGCCCTGCCCGTGCTGCTCCATCACCCTGGCATGGTCGCACCAGGGGAGGAAGTCGGGGTAATGCTGGACATCCGTCACCAGGGCAAACATTTCCTCGGGGGCATACCAGATCAGGACGGATTTATGGACGGTTTTCATGAAGGTATCGGCAACGCAACCCCATGCAGCAGGACGGCACGGCGTGCGAATCTAGAATCGGGGACCAGGTGCCGATTGTAGGAAAGCCTTTTTCCACCATTTGACGGCGCCACGAGACACCCTGTTCCATGGCCAAGAAACCCGATACCTCTTCCCGCATCGCCGACAACAAGAAAGCGGCCTACAACTATTTCTTCGAAGAACGCCACGAGGCCGGCATGGTGCTGCACGGCTGGGAGGTGAAGGCGCTGCGTGAAGGCAAGGTACAGCTCACCGACGGCTATGTGATCATCAAGGAGGGCGAGCTGTTCCTGATTGGCTGCCAGATCAACCCACTCAAGACCGCCTCCACCCACGTCAGCCCGGACGCCGCGCGCATCAAGAAGCTGCTGCTGCACAAGGAGGAAATCCGCCGCCTCATCGGCAAGGTGGAACAGAAGGGCTACACCCTGGTGCCGCTGAACCTGCACTGGAAGGATGGCCGCGTGAAATGCGAGATCGCGCTGGCCAAGGGCAAGGCCGAGCACGACAAGCGCGACACCATCAAGGACCGCGAGGGCAAGCGCGAGGTGGAGCGCGCCATGAAGAGCCGCCACCGCTGACGGCGCGGCTCGGTCACTCCTTGGGAGCGGCGGCCACCAGCACCGGCAGATACACGGCGGCAAACACCTCGGGCAGGCGACGCGGCCTGCCGCTGTCGAGTTCCACGCACACCAGCTCCCAGCGCCCCCGCAGGATGACGACACGGTCCGCCACACGGATCAACTGGAAGCGCCGCTCCATCGTGAGCTTGCCATCGCTGGCCGTGATCCAGGTTCCCAGGGCCAGTTGCTGGCCCAGCAGCGAGGGCAGCAGGTATTCGTACTCCGCCTTGCGAATGACCATCGCACGGTTGAGCCGCTGATAGTCCGCCACTGAGAGCCCAAGTGCCTCGGAGTGCGCCCAGCCGGCCATCTCGCACCAGTTCACGTAGATCGCGTTGTTGGTGTGCCGCAGCCCGTCGATGTCGGTGGCCTCGGGCACCACCGGCACGACGAACGGCAGGGGATAGTCCCACGGCAGGTCCGCCGCACCGCCGGGCACGAGCATCACGCCAGGTCCGCCAGGGGGTGCGCGTGGGCCGGCCAGGGGCTGTCGAAGAAAGGCTGCCACATGGCAGGCGTCACGTCCTCGATCCGTGCCGGCTGCCACTTCGGGCTGTGGTCCTTGTCCACCGCCAGCGCGCGTATCCCTTCCAGGGTTTCGCTCTGGCCTGGGCGCAGGTGGAAGCAGTGGCGCACCATGTCGCGCTCCATGCGCAGGTCGGCGGCCAAGCCGATGCCGCGCGCGCGGCGGATCTGCTCCAGCACCACGTACAGCATCAGCGGCGAGCGCTTGCGCAGGGTCACGGCAGCCGCTTGCGCCCAGGCACTGCTGGAGGCTTCGAGCGCCGCCACGATGTCCGCCACGCTGGCCGCACCAAAATATTGGTCAATTTCGGCTCTAGCACTTGTGTGCTGTGCGTCAGCAGCTATGAACTTGGAAGCAACCAGGTGCTCCACGGCCTTGCCGTCGGCAAAGTTCTGGCTGCCCAATTGCTCCCACAGCGCGGCCTGCTCGCCCGAAGGCATGCAGCCATCGGCCAGGCCGAAAGCCACGGCATCGCCCGCACCGATCGTCTCGCCCGTGAGTGCCAGCCACTCACCCACATGGCCCGGGCAGCGCGAGAGGAAATAGCCGCCACCGACATCAGGGAACAGGCCGATAGCCGTCTCCGGCATGGCCATCTTGGTGCGTTCGGTCACGACACGCACACTGCCCCCCTGGGAAATGCCCATGCCGCCACCCATGACAATGCCGTCCATGAAGGCGATGTAAGGCTTGCCGTATTGGTGGATCAGGTGGTTGAGCGCGTATTCCTCGGTGAAAAAATCCTCGATCTGCGGGTTGCCCTGGCTGCCCGCCTGGTGCAGAAAGCGGATATCCCCCCCCGCGCAAAATGCGCCGAAAGGCCCTTCCTTGTTGCTGCCGCGAATCGCCACGGCCAGCACCCGGGGATCGTTCCGCCAGGCCAGCAGCGTCGCCATCAAATCGCGCACCATGCCCAGCGACAGGGCATTCAACGCCTTGGGCCGGTTCAGGGTAATGCAGCCCACCTGTCCACGCACTTCGGCGATCACATCGCCCGTCATCTCCATCATTGTTGTTCCTTCCTATCCAAGCCATTCATTCAAAAACGCACGCCCTGCCATGCAGGCATAAATAAAAAAAGCCCCGTCACCGGGGCTTTTTTCGTAATCGGGAAGATTACTTGGCGGCGCGGGTACCGACCACTTCGATTTCCACGCGACGGTTCTTGGCGCGGCCTTCCTTGGTCTTGTTGTCGGCCACGGGCTGCTTCTTGCCCTTGCCTTCGGTGTACACACGGTTCTTCTCGATGCCCTTGGACACCAGGTAAGCCTTCACAGCTTCGGCGCGGCGCACCGACAGCTTCTGGTTGTAGGCATCGCTGCCGATGGAGTCGGTGTGACCCACGGCAATGATGACTTCCAGGTTGATGTCCTTGACCTTGGAGACCAGATCATCCAGCTTGGCCTTGCCTTCGGGCTTCAGCACAGCCTTGTCGAAGTCGAAGAAGGCGTCAGCGGCGTAGGTCACCTTGGAAGAAGCCACCGGAGCGGGTGCCGGAGCAGGAGCAGGCTTGGCCGTGGGAGCAGGCTGAGCAACCGGAGCCGGCGCCTCAGCAGCCTTGACCAGCGCGCCGTCGCAGCCTTCGGCTGCCGTGGCGGGCGTCCAGTTGGCATCGCGCCAGCACAGTTCGTTGGTGCCGTTCTTCCAGACCAGCTCGCCAGAGCCGTTCTTCCAGTTGTCGACGGTTTGAGCGCCAGCAGCGGTTGCGATCACGGCGGAGGCAAACAACATCGCCACTTTGTTGAGTTTCTTCATGGTTCTCCTCTTGGGGAAAAAAGCCGCAGCCGCGCTGCGAAATTGAGTAACGTTGGGGGACGTTGTCAGTGACCATCACCAAAAACGCTGAAACGATTGTGCCATACGTAACAGCGGAAAACGTGACCACTCCAGGCGCGCCACGTAAGACAAAAGCGCATTCGGCGCCATATGTTGCGCAGTCGCCACATGCGCTTCCCTCTAAAATGGCCTTTTACCCGCGTCGATTGCACCGTCTTTCATGACCCAGTTTGCCAAAGAAACCCTGCCCATCAGCCTCGAAGAGGAGATGCGCCGCAGCTATCTCGATTACGCCATGAGCGTGATCGTGGGCCGTGCGCTACCCGACGCGCGCGATGGCCTCAAGCCCGTGCACCGGCGTGTGCTGTACGCCATGCACGAGCTGAACAACGACTGGAACCGCCCTTACAAGAAATCGGCGCGTATCGTCGGCGATGTCATCGGTAAATACCACCCGCACGGCGACATCGCGGTGTACGACACCATCGTGCGCATGGCCCAGGATTTCTCGCTGCGCCACATGCTGGTCGATGGCCAGGGCAACTTCGGCTCCGTCGATGGCGACAACGCTGCCGCCATGCGCTACACGGAAATCCGCCTGTCGAAAATTGCCCATGAAATGCTGGCTGACATCGACAAGGAGACCGTCGATTTCGGCCCCAACTACGACGGCAGTGAAAAGGAACCACTGGTGCTGCCCACGCGGCTGCCCAACCTGTTGGTCAACGGCTCGGCAGGCATTGCCGTGGGCATGGCAACCAATATCCCGCCGCACAACCTCAACGAAGTGGTAGACGCCTGCTTGCACATGCTGCGCCACCCCGAAGCGTCGATCGACGAGTTGATGGAAATTATCCCGGCGCCCGATTTCCCCACGGCGGGCATCATTTACGGCATCAACGGCGTGAAAGATGGCTACCGCACGGGACGCGGCAAGGTGGTGATGCGAGCGAAAGTGCACTTCGAGGACATCGACAAAGGCCAGCGCCAAGCCATCATCGTGGATGAGCTGCCCTACCAGGTGAACAAGAAGACGCTGCAGGAGCGCATGGCCGAGTTGGTACACGAGAAGAAACTCGAAGGCATCAGCCACATCCAGGACGAGTCGGACAAGTCCGGCATGCGCCTGGTGATCGAACTCAAGCGCGGCGAAGTGCCCGAGGTGGTGCTGAACAACCTGTACAAGCAAACGCAGCTGCAGGACACCTTCGGCATGAACATGGTGGCGCTGGTCGATGGCCAGCCCAAGCTGTGCAACCTGAAGGAATTGATCGCCGTGTTCCTGCAGCACCGCCGTGAGGTGGTGACGCGGCGCACCGTGTTCGAGCTGCGCAAGGCACGCGAGCGCGGCCACGTGCTGGAAGGCCTGGCAGTGGCGCTGGCCAACATCGACGATTTCATCCGCATCATCCGCGAATCGCCCACGCCGCCCGTGGCCAAGGCCGAACTGATGACGCGCGCTTGGGACAGCCAGCTGGTGCACGAGATGCTCACCCGCACGCGCGCTGACGGCGGCGTGGTGAACGCCGATGACTACCGCCCCGAGGGCCTGGAGCGCGCATTCGGCATGCAGAGCGACGGGCTGTACCGTCTGTCCGACACCCAGGCGCAGGAAATCCTGCAAATGCGCCTGCAGCGCCTGACGGGCCTGGAGCAGGACAAGATCGTGGCCGAGTACAAGGAGGTCATGGCCCACATCGAAGACCTGCTAGACATCCTGGCCAAGCCCGAACGCGTCTCCACCATCATTGGCGAAGAACTCACCGCCGTGCGCCAGGAGTTCGGCCAGACCAAGCTGGGCGCGCGCCGCAGCGAAATCGAGCACAGCGCGCAAGACCTCTCCACCGAAGACCTCATCACCCCCACCGACATGGTGGTGACGCTATCGCACACCGGCTACATCAAGAGCCAGCCCCTGTCCGAATACCGCGCGCAAAAGCGCGGCGGGCGCGGCAAGCAGGCCACGGCGACCAAGGAAGACGACTGGATCGACCAGCTCTTCATCGCCAACACGCACGACTACATCCTGTGCTTCTCCAACCGGGGCCGCCTGTACTGGCTCAAGGTGTGGGAGGTGCCCGCCGGTTCGCGCGGCTCGCGCGGGCGGCCCATCGTCAACATGTTCCCGCTGCAGGACGGCGAGAAGATCAACGTGGTGTTGCCGCTGACCGGTGACATGCGCAGCTTCCCCCAAGACCGCTACGTGTTCATGGCGACCAGCATGGGCACCGTGAAGAAGACGGCGCTCGACGAGTTCTCCAACCCGCGCAAGGCCGGCATCATCGCCGTCAACCTCGATGACGGCGACTACCTCATCGGCGCCGCGCTAACCGACGGCCAGCACGACGTGATGCTGTTCTCCGACGGCGGCAAGGCCGTGCGCTTCGACGAGAACGACGTGCGCCCGCTCGGCCGCCAGGCGCGCGGCGTGCGCGGCATGATGCTGGAGGACGGCCAGAGCGTGATCGCCATGCTGGTGGCCGAGGATGAATCGCAAAGCGTCCTGACCGCCACCGAGAACGGCTACGGCAAGCGCACCAGCATCGTCGAGTACACGCGCCACGGCCGCGGCACCAAGGGCATGATCGCCATCCAGCAGAGCGAGCGCAACGGCAAGGTCGTGGCCGCCACGCTGGTGCATGCCGACGACGAGATCATGCTCATCACCGACACCGGCGTGCTGGTGCGCACGCGCGTGGCCGAGATCCGCGAACTGGGCCGTGCCACGCAGGGCGTGACGCTGATCGCGCTCGACGAAGGCGCCAAGCTCAGCGGCCTGCAGCGCATCGTGGAGAACGACGCCAACGAGAGCGACGCTGCCGATGAGGCCGCGCCGCCCGGCGACCCCGCGCCCCATTCCTGACCGCCCCGCGCGCGCCCGCCCCTGGCGGACGCGCGCCCACTATCAAAAGCAGAGCTACCAGCGCGCACCCAGCAAGGCCTGGAGCCCGATTTGATTCAAAAAACCATGAAACGCCCGTACAACTTTTCCGCCGGCCCTGCGGCCATCCCTGAAGAAGTGCTGCAGCAGGCTGCCGCCGAAATGCTCGACTGGCACGGCAGCGGCATGGGCGTGATGGAGATGAGCCATCGCGGTAAGGAGTTCGTCTCCATCTGCGAACAGGCTGAGGCCGACCTGCGCGAGCTGCTGGCCGTGCCCGCCGAGTTCAAAATCCTGTTCATGCAAGGCGGCGGCCTCGCCGAGAACGCCATCGTGCCGCTGAACCTGTCGCGCGCAGCCACCGTGGATTTCGTCGTCACCGGTTCCTGGAGCCAGAAGTCGCGCAAGGAAGCGCAAAAGTACGCTGCCGAAGTGCACACCGCCGCATCCAACGAGGCGGACGGCTTCACCACCCTGCCCACCCCTGCGTCGTGGCAGCTCAGCCGCGGGGCCAGCTATGTGCACCTGTGCAGCAACGAAACCATCCACGGTGTCGAGTTCCATGAGCTGCCCGACCTGAAAGCACTGGGCTGCGATGCGCCGCTGGTCATCGACTTCTCTTCGCACGTGGCCTCCCGCCCGGTTCAATGGGAGCGCGTGGGCCTGGCCTTCGGTGGCGCGCAGAAAAACATCGGCCCAGCCGGGCTGACGCTGGTCATCGTGCGCGAAGACCTGCTGGGCCACGCCCTGCCTATCTGCCCGAGTGCGTTCGACTACCGTGTCGTCGCCGAGAACCAATCCATGTACAACACCCCGCCCACCTGGGGCATCTACATGGCCGGCCTGACCTTCCAGTGGCTCAAGCGCCAACGCGAAGGCGCGCTCACCGGCGTGGCGGCGATGCAGGCACGCAACATCGCCAAGGCCCAGCTGCTGTACGACTTCATCGACCGTTCGCCGTTCTACGTGAACAAGGTCGCACCCCACTGCCGCTCGCGCATGAACGTCCCGTTCTTCCTGCAGGACGAATCGCGCAACGACGCCTTCCTGCAGGGCGCCAAAGAACGCGGCCTGCTGCAGCTCAAGGGCCATAAGTCCGTGGGCGGCATGCGTGCCAGCCTCTATAACGCCATGCCGATCGCAGGCGTACAGGCCCTGGTGGACTACCTCCAAGACTTTGAACGCCTCCACGCCTGAAGCCCCGGAATGAACACCCCCCTTGCCTCCCCCGATCTGGCCAGCCTGCGCGTGCAGATCGACAACATCGACCAGCAACTGCTCACCCTACTCAACCAGCGCGCCCTCGTGGCCGAGCGCGTGGGCGAGGTCAAGAAGCGCGAAGGAACGCCTTTTTTCCGCCCCGACCGCGTGGCCCAGGTGATCGAAAAGATCACCCACGCCAACCCCGGGCCGCTCAAGGGCGCGCACGTTGCCGCCATCTGGCGCGAGATCATGTCCGCCTGCCTGGCGCTCGAATCGCCCCAGCGCGTGGCCGTGCTCGGGCCCGAGGGCACGTTCTGCGAACAGGCCGCCATCGAATACTTCGGCGGTGCCGCCGACCTGATGTACTGCAACAGCTTCGACGAAGTGTTCCACGCCACGGCCGCCGGCAGCGCGCAGTACGGCGTGGTGGGCGTCGAAAACTCGAACGAGGGCGTGGTCACGCGCTCGCTCGACATGTTCCTGCACACCCCCTGCCACGTGGTGGGCGAGGTCAGCCTGCTGGTGCGCCACAACCTGCTGCGCAGCAGCAACTCGGCCACAGGCATCGAGGCCGTGCTGGCCCACCCGCAGGCGCTGGCGCAGTGCCAGGGCTGGCTGTCCAAGCACCTGCCGCACGCCGAGCGCCGCCCGGTCTCCAGCAACGCCGAGGGCGCGCGCCTGGCAGCCACGAATCCGGCCTGGGCCGGCATCTCCAGCGAGCGCGCGGCGCAGCAGTACGGCCTGCACGTGGTGGCCCACGCCATCCAGGACGACGCCTACAACCGCACGCGCTTCGCCGTCATCTGCCTGCCGCACACCCTGGCCACGGCCGCGCCTTCGGGCAAGGACTGCACCAGCCTCATCATCTCCGTGCCCAACCGCCCCGGCGCCGTGCACGACCTGCTGGTGCCGCTGAAGAGGCACGGCGTGTCGATGACGCGCTTCGAGTCGCGCCCCGCGCGCACCGGCCAGTGGGAGTACTACTTCTACATCGACATCGAGGGCCATCCGGCCCAGCCGCACGTGCACGCCGCGCTGGAAGAGCTGCAGCAGCTGTGCGCCTTCTACAAGGTGCTGGGCACCTACCCGGTTTCGGCCTGAGGAGCGGCCATGTTTGAACAACTCGGACTGATCGGCTGCGGCCTCATGGGCGGCTCGTTCGCCCTGGCCATGAAGAAGGCCGGCCTCGTCAAGCGCGTGGTCGGCTACAGCAAATCCCCCTCGACCACCGACCGCGCGCGCCAACTGGGCGTGATTGATGTCGAAGCCCCCTCGGCCCTGCTGGCCGTGGCCGGCGCCGACATCGTGCTGGTGGCCGTACCCGTCGCCGCGACGGAAGCCACGCTCAAATCCATCAAGCACCTGGTCACGCCGCAGATGCTGGTGATGGACGTGGGCTCGACCAAGGCCGACGTGGTGCAGGCCGCGCGCCGCGCGCTGCGCGACCAGGTCGGCTCCTTCGTCCCCGCACACCCGATCGCGGGGCGCGAGGTCTCGGGCGTGGAACACGCCGACCCCGAGCTGTACGCCGGGCGCCAGGTCATCCTCACGCCCACCGAGCGCACGCTCGCAGCCCACCTGCGCTGCGCCGAGGAGCTGTGGACACGGCTCGGCTGCCGCGTCACCAGCATGGCCCCCGAGGCCCACGACGCGGCCTTCGCCGCCGTGAGCCACCTGCCGCACCTGCTGGCCTTCGCCATGATGCAAAGCGTGATCCGCCAGGAGAACAGCGACTACGTCCTCTCGCTGGCCGGCACGGGCTTTCGCGATTTCACGCGCATCGCCGCCAGCGACCCGAAGATGTGGCGCGACATCCTGCGCGCCAACCGCGAAGAGGTGCTGGCGCAGTCGCGCCTGTTCCAGGAAGCGCTGCAGGCCTTCGAGCACGCCATCCGGGCCGACGACGACCAGGCCCTCGAAGACATGCTCACCCTGGCCAGCGAAACCCGCGCGCACTGGCGCATGGGCGCCCTGCGCAAACCCAAGTCCGCCTGATGTACAGCACCGCCTTTCTTGACCTGCCCCCGTTGCTGACGGCGGGCGGCACCGTCCAGCTGCCGGGCTCGAAGAGCATTTCCAACCGCGTGCTGCTGCTCGCCGCCCTGAGCCAGGGCACCACCGAGGTGCACGACCTGCTGGCCAG
The DNA here is from genome assembly GCA_021496925.1 of Acidovorax sp. YS12. Taxonomy (NCBI): domain Bacteria; kingdom Pseudomonadati; phylum Pseudomonadota; class Betaproteobacteria; order Burkholderiales; family Comamonadaceae; genus Acidovorax; species Acidovorax sp. YS12. The sequence goes on along the minus strand of CP053915.1, from coordinate 173,877 downwards.
CGACGACACGCGCGTCATGCTCGACGGGCTGCGCGCCCTGGGCTGCGGGGTCGATGAAGCGGGTGGCTCCACGGTGCGCATCACCGGGCTGGGCGACCAGCCGCCACGCTCGCCCGCAGCGCTGTTCCTGGGCAACGCCGGCACCGCCATGCGCCCGCTGACGGCGGCGCTGGCGCTGCTGGGCGGCGAATTCACGCTCTCGGGCATACCGCGCATGCACGAGCGCCCCATCGGCGACCTCGTCGATGCGCTGCGCCAGCTCGGCTGCCAGATCGACTACCTGGGCAACGACGGCTTCCCGCCGCTGCGCATCGCCCACGGCGCGGGCCTGCCGCCGCTGCGGCTGCAGGCGCCGATCCAGGTGCGCGGCGACGTGTCGAGCCAGTTCCTCACCGCGCTGCTGCTCGCGCTGCCGCTGGTGGCGCGGGAGCACGACGTGGCCATCGAGGTGATGGGCGAGCTGATCTCCAAGCCCTACATCCACATCACCCTGGCCCTGCTGGCGCGCTTCGGCATCCAGGTGGCGCGCGAGGGCTGGCAGCGCTTCACCATTCCCGCCGGCAGCCGCTACCAGTCGCCGGGCAGCATCCACGTCGAGGCGGATGCTTCGTCCGCTAGCTATTTCATAGCGCTTGGCGCGCTCGCAGAAAGCCCTGAAGGCCAAAATGGCATCAAGATCGAGGGCGTGGGGCTGGACTCGATCCAGGGCGACATCCGCTTCGTCGAAGCGGCGCGCGCCATGGGCGCGCACATCACCGGCGGCCCGAACTGGCTGCACATCGCGCGCGGCGCGTGGCCGCTGCAGGCCATCGACCTGGACTGCAACCACATCCCCGACGCCGCCATGACCCTGGCCGCCATGGCGCTGTACGCCAACGGCACCACGCGGCTGCGCAACATCGCCAGCTGGCGCGTCAAGGAAACCGACCGCATCGCCGCCATGGCCACCGAGCTGCGCAAGCTCGGCGCCACAGTGAAAGAAGGCGCGGACTTCATCGCCGTCACGCCGCCCGCGGCGCCGCAGGACTGGAAGGCCGCCAGCATCCACACCTACGACGACCACCGCGTCGCCATGTGCTTCTCGCTCGCGGCGTTCAACCCGGCGCGCCTGCCGATGCGCATCGAAGACCCCAAGTGCGTCGCCAAGACCTTCCCGGACTACTTCGAGGCCCTGTTCTCCGTCGCCCAGACCGCGCCGGCCCACATCCCCGTGCTGTGCATCGACGGCCCCACCGCCTCCGGCAAGGGCACGGTGGCGGCCGCCGTGGCCCGGCAACTGGGCTATGCGCTGCTCGACTCCGGCGCGCTCTACCGCATCACAGCGCTGGCCGCCGTCCAGGCGGGCATCGACATCGCCCCGGCCCAGGAAGCCGCGCTCGCCGGCCTGGCCCGCACCCTGCCCGTGCGCTTCACCGATGGCCGCATCTGGCTGGACGGCACGGACGTGACCGACGCCATCCGCACCGAGGCCATGGGCATGAACGCCTCGCGCGTCTCGGCACTGCCCGCCGTGCGCGCGGCGCTGGTCGATCTGCAGCACGGCTTTGCCCGCCTGCCCGGCCTGGTGGCCGATGGCCGCGACATGGGCACGGTGATCTTTCCCCAGGCGCCGCTGAAGGTCTTCATGACCGCCAGCGCCGCCTGCCGCGCCGAGCGGCGGCACCAGCAGTTGCTCGCCAAGGGAATTGACGCTAATATCGACGCCCTTCGCGCAGACTTGGAGGCACGCGACCTGCAGGACCAGTCCCGCAAGGTGGCCCCCTTGAAGCCCGCGCAAGACGCCCTGCCGCTGGACAATTCCGGGCTGACGATCGATGAGACCGTCGCCCAGGTTCTGGCTTGGTGGCAGGAGCGCCAGCCCTTCGCCACCCCTCCGGCACAGGGCTGACCCCCCGGCCCACACCGCCCCTGCCGCGCTGCACCCAGGCGCACTGGTGGTGTGGTTCATCAACCTAACCCGTGGTGCAAGCCACAACCAACCCTTCGCCCACAGCCCTAGAAACGGCCGCAATGGTGCTGCCGGAAACCTGTGGTGCGAGCAAGGAAACACATGTCCGAATCTTTTGCCGCCCTGTTTGAAGAATCGCTGCAACGCACCGAAATGCGTCCTGGCGAGGTCATCACCGCCGAAGTCGTGCGCGTCGAGCACAACTTCGTCGTCGTGAACGCTGGCCTGAAGTCCGAAGCCTACGTGCCGATCGACGAATTCAAGAACGACCAGGGCGAAATCGAAGTCCAAGTGGGTGACTTCGTGTCCGTGGCCATCGGCTCCATCGAGAACGGCTACGGCGACACCATCCTGTCGCGCGACACCGCCAAGCGCCTGGCTTCCTGGCTGGCCCTGGAAAAGGCGCTGGAATCCGGCGAGTTCGTCACCGGCACCACCTCTGGCAAGGTCAAGGGCGGCCTCACGGTGCTGGTCAACGGCATCCGCGCCTTCCTGCCCGGCTCGCTGATCGACACCCGTCCGATCAAGGACCTGACCCCCTACGAGAACAAGACCCTGGAATTCAAGGTCATCAAGCTCGACCGCAAGCGCAACAACGTGGTGCTGAGCCGCCGCGCCGTGGTGGAAGCCTCCATGGGCGAAGAGCGCGCCAAGCTGATGGAAACGCTGAAGGAAGGCGCCATCGTGCAGGGCGTGGTCAAGAACATCACCGAATACGGTGCGTTCGTGGACCTGGGCGGCATCGACGGCCTGCTGCACATCACCGACATGGCATGGCGCCGCGTGCGCCACCCGTCCGAGGTGGTCACGGCGGGTCAAGAAATCACCGCCAAGATCCTCAAGTTCGACACCGAGAAGAACCGCGTGTCCCTGGGCCTCAAGCAGATGGGCGACGACCCCTGGATGGGCGTGGCGCGCCGCTACCCCTCGGGCACCCGCCTGTTCGGCAAGGTCACGAACATCGCCGACTACGGCGCTTTCGTGGAACTCGAGCCCGGCATCGAAGGCCTGGTGCACGTCTCCGAGATGGACTGGACCAACAAGAACGTGGCCCCGTCCAAGCTCGTGTCGCTGGGCGACGAAGTCGAAGTCATGGTCCTCGAGATCGACGAAGACAAGCGCCGCATCAGCCTGGGCATGAAGCAGTGCCGCGCCAACCCCTGGCAAGAGTTTGCCCAGAACACCAAGCGCGGCGACCGCGTCAAGGGCCCGATCAAGTCGATCACCGACTTCGGCGTGTTCGTGGGTCTGGCTGCCGGCATCGACGGCCTGGTGCACCTGTCCGACCTGTCCTGGAACGAGCCCGGCGAAGCCGCCGTGCGCAACTACAAGAAGGGCCAGGAAGTTGATGCCATCGTGCTGGCCGTGGACGTCGAGCGCGAGCGCATCTCCCTGGGCATCAAGCAGCTCGACGGCGACCCGTTCACCACCTTTGTGACCGTGAACGACAAGGGCCAGACGGTGACCGGCAAGGTCAAGACCGTGGACGCCCGTGGCGCCGAGATCGACCTGGGCGAAGACATCGTGGGCTACCTGCGCGCTTCGGAAATCTCCCGCGACCGCGTGGAAGATGCCCGCAACGTGCTCAAGGAAGGCGACGAAGTCACGGCCGTGGTGGTCAACGTGGACCGCAAGACCCGCAACATCCAGTTGTCGATCAAGGCCAAGGACATGGCCGACGAGCAAGGCGCCATGGCCCACCTGTCGGCCCAGTCGGCCAAGGAAAACGCCGGCACCACCAGCCTGGGCGCCCTGCTGCGCGCCAAGCTGGACGGCGGCTCCGACAAGTAAGCCACCCCTGGCCCCATGCACAATGGGGCCCTTCGCGGCGGGCGCGCAGGCATCCTGGGCGCCCGTCTTCGTTTCATCCCGCACCGAACTGCCATGACCCGATCCGACCTCGTTGAAGAACTGGCCGCCCGCTTTGGCCAGCTCACGCACCGCGACGCCGAACACGCCGTCAAGACCATCCTCGACGCCGTGGGCGATGCGCTGGTGCGCGGGCACCGCATCGAGATCCGGGGATTCGGCAGCTTCTCTGTCACGCACCGCCCTCCCCGCCTGGGCCGCAACCCGCGCAGCGGCGAAGCCGTGCAGATTCCCGAAAAGCGCGTGCCCCACTTCAAGCCAGGCAAGGCGCTGCGCGAATCGGTGGCGCAGCAAAGCGCCGAAACAGGCGCATAAAATCCCCGACACCACCGGGGAGACGCATGAAATACCTGCTGTGGCTGCTCAAGGCAGCCATTTTTTTCACGCTTTTCGCGTTCGCGCTGAACAACCAGCAGGACGCCAGCGTGCACTTCTTCTTCGGCACCCAATGGCGCGCACCCATGGTGCTGGTCGTGCTCTCGGCCTTTGCGCTGGGGGTCGTGGTCGGCGTACTGGGCATGGTGCCGCGCTGGTGGCGCCACCGCAATGCGGCCCGGCGCGCGCAGGCAGCGGCAGGCCCGGCGGAAACGCCGCCCAGCGCCACCGAGCCGGCCCCCGTCGCCACGCCCGCCGAGCCGCCCCTCCATGGAATTTGACCTGAGCTGGATCCTGCTGGGGCTGCCCCTGGCCTTCGTGCTGGGCTGGTGGGCCTCGCGCTTCGACCTGCGCCAGTTGCGCCTGGAAAACCGCCAGGCGCCCAAGGCCTATTTCAAGGGTCTGAACTTCCTGCTGAACGAGCAGCAGGACCAGGCCATCGACGCCTTCATCGAAGCCGTGCAGAACGACCCCGACACGTCGGAGCTGCACTTCGCCCTGGGCAACCTGTTCCGCCGGCGCGGGGAATACAACCGTGCCGTGCGCGTGCACGAACACCTGCTCTCGCGCGGCGACCTGAGCAGCGCCGACCGCGACCGCGCCCAGCACGCCCTGGCCCTCGACTTCCTCAAGGCCGGCCTGCTCGACCGCGCCGAGGACGCCCTCAAGCCGCTTGAAGGCACGGCCTACGAGCACGAGGCCCGGCTGGCGCGGCTGGCGATCTACGAGCGCACGCGCGACTGGCCCCAGGCGGCCGCCATTGCTGCCAAGATCCAGGCAGCGGGCCAGGGCGACTTCAGCCAGCGGCAGGCGCACTACCTGTGCGAACAGGCCCAAGCTGCCGCGGCCCAGGGCGACGAAGTGAAGGCCGGACTGCTGCTCGACGAAGCCCATGCCGTCGCGCCGCAAGCGCCCCGCCCGCTGATCGAGCGCGCGCGCCAGCAGCAGCGCCAAGGCCACGGCAGCGCGGCCGTCGATACCCTCGCGCGCTTGGCCGCACAGGCCCCGGCGGCGCTGCCCCTGGCCGCCTCGCTCCTTCTGGAAGCAGCCGCCGCCAGCAGGCGCAACGACGAAGCGCGGGCCCTGCTGGAAGGCCACTACGAACGCGCCCCGTCACTCGATCTGCTCGAAGCCCTGGTGGCCCTGGACCGCGCCAGCGGCGACGCCCAGCGCCCCGGCCGCACGCGCTATGCGCTGCACCTGGCGCACGAACCCTCCCTGGTGGCCGCAACGCACTGGCTGGCGGAAGAGCACTTGCCGCACGAGGACTTCCACCCCGCCATCCAGCGCGCGCTCGACCAGGCCGCCAAGCCGCTCATGCGCTACCGCTGCGCGGCCTGCGGCTTCGAGGCGCGCCAGCATTTCTGGCAATGCCCCGGCTGCCAGAGCTGGGACAGCTACCCGGCCCGCCGCGTCGAAGAAATTTAGAAGGAGCACACCATGTCCCTGCGCCACCTCATTACCGCCGCCCTGGCCTGCCTGTGGCTGGGCATGGCCAGCGCCGCCGTCGAGGCCAACAAGGCCACCGAGGCCGAACTCGATGGCGTGCGCGGCCTGGGCCCGGCCATCACGGCGCGCATCATCGCGGCACGCGAGAAAGCGCCGTTTCGCAATTGGGAAGAATTCATCCTGCGCGTGCCCGGGATCGGCCCCGCACGGGCCTACCAGCTTTCGGCGGAGGGGCTCACGGTCAACGGCGAAAGCTACCAAATCCAGGGCGTGACGACGCCTCCCGGGGTTCCGGCCATTCCCAAGGCCCCCGCAGCACCGGCCGCGCCGCCCAAACCGGCCCTACCGAAACTTCAATGAACCCACGCAGGCGCATGGCCAATGCCGTGCATCTGCTCAGGTTTTCATAGCATGCAGACCCGGGCTTGCCCGTAGAATGGTCTGCACATGCCCCTCGTTTCCTTCATCCTCCTACCCTTCCTGGGCAGCCTGCTGGCTGCCCTTTTGCCTGCGAACGCGCGCAACACCGAGTCGACGCTGGCGGGCCTGATCGCGCTGACCTGCGCCGTGCAGGTGGCCTTGCTGTTCCCCGAAATCGCCGATGGCGGCGTGCTGCGCCAGGACATCGCCTGGTTGCCCGCGCTCGGGCTGAACCTGGTGGTCCGCATGGACGGGTTCGCCTGGATGTTCTGCATGCTGGTGCTGGGCATCGGCTCGCTGGTGGTGCTCTACGCGCGCTACTACATGTCCGCCGCCGACCCGGTGCCGCGCTTCTTCGCCTTCCTGCTGGCCTTCATGGGCGCCATGGTGGGCGTGGTGCTTTCGGGCAACCTGATCCAGTTGGCCTTCTTCTGGGAACTCACCAGCCTGTTCTCGTTCCTGCTCATCGGCTACTGGCACCACCGCAAGGATGCGCGCCGGGGCGCGCGCATGGCCCTCACCGTGACCGGCACGGGCGGCCTGGCCATGTTCGCGGGGCTGCTGGTGCTGGGGCACATCGTCGGCAGCTACGACCTCGACCACGTGCTGGCGGCGGCCGAGCAGGTGCGCGCGCACCCGCTGTACCTGACGGCGCTGGTGCTGGTGCTGCTGGGCGCGCTCACCAAGAGCGCGCAGTTCCCCTTCCACTTCTGGCTGCCGCGCGCCATGGCCGCGCCCACGCCGGTGTCGGCCTACCTGCACTCGGCCACCATGGTGAAGGCCGGCGTGTTCCTGCTGGCGCGGCTGTGGCCGGTGCTTGGCGGCACCGAGCCGTGGTTCTGGATCGTCGGCGGCGCCGGGCTGGTCACGCTGCTGCTCGGCGGCTACGCGGCGATGTTCCAGAACGACCTGAAGGGGCTGCTGGCCTACTCCACCATCTCGCACCTGGGGCTGATCACGCTGCTGCTCGGCCTGAACAGCCCGCTCGCGGCCGTGGCGGCGGTGTTCCACATCATGAACCACGCCACGTTCAAGGCCTCGCTGTTCATGGCGGCCGGCATCGTGGACCATGAAAGCGGCACGCGCGACATCCGGCGCCTGTCGGGGCTGCGGCGGATGATGCCGATCACCGCCACGCTGGCCATGGTGGCCAGCGCCGCCATGGCCGGCGTGCCACTGCTCAACGGTTTCCTGTCCAAGGAAATGTTCTTCGCCGAAACGGTATTCATGGACACCGCGTCCATCGCGCGCTGGGTGCTGCCCGTGGCCGCCACCGTGGCCGGCATGTTCAGCGTGGCCTACTCGCTGCGCTTCACCGTGGACGTGTTCTTCGGCCCGCCTGCCACCGACCTGCCGCACACGCCGCACGAGCCCCCGCGCTGGATGCGCGTGCCCGTGGAGCTGCTGGTGCTCGCCTGCCTGCTGGTGGGCGTGCTGCCAGCCGCCACCGTCGGCGCCAGCCTGGCCGCCGCGGCCCGGCCCGTCGTGGGGGGCGACCTGCCCGCGTTCAGCCTGGCCGTGTGGCACGGCTTCAACGCCCCCATGGTGATGAGCGTGCTGGCGCTGGCCGGCGGCACGCTGCTGTACCTGCTGCTGGGCCGCGCGCAGCAGCGGGGCCGCCTGGTCGATGCGCCGGTGATGGGCCGCATCGACGGGCAGCGCGTCTTCGAAGGGCTGCTCGCGCTGCTGTCGGCCGCCGCGCGCCACGGGCGCCAGGCCCTGAGCACCCGGCGCCTGCAGTGGCAGATGCTCTGGCTGGTGGGTGCCTCCCTGCTCGCGGGGGCGCTGCCCCTGTGGCTGCACGGCCTGCAACTGGGCCACCGGGGCGCCTTGCCGCTCTCGCCCGCCTTCGTGCTGCTGTGGCTTCTGGGGGCCGTGTCGGCCGTCGCGGCGGCGTGGCAGGCCAAGTACCACCGCATGGCGGCGCTGACGCTGCTGGGCGGCGCCGGCCTGGCCACCTGCATCACCTTCCTGTGGTTCTCCGCGCCGGACCTGGCGCTGACGCAGATCTCCGTGGAGCTGGTGACCACGGTGCTGATCCTGCTGGGCCTGCGCTGGCTGCCCCAGCGCGACGAGCGCCTGCGCGTGCGCCCGCGCGGCACGCGCCGGCGCCGCCTGCGCGACCTGCTGCTGTCGCTGCTGGCCGGCGGCGGCATGGCCTGGCTGGCCTTCGCCATGATGAGCCGCGACTTCCCGGAAAGCACCTCCACCTTCTTCCTGGAGCGTGCGCTCACCGAAGGCGGCGGCACCAATGTGGTCAACGTGATGCTGGTCGATTTCCGCGGCTTCGACACCTTCGGCGAAATCGTCGTGCTCGGCATCGTCGCGCTCACCGTCTATGCGCTGCTGCGGCGCTTCCGTCCGGCGCGCGAGACCATGGACCTGCCGCCACAGCAGCGCGCCCTGCCCGCCGACCTGCAGACCGACCTGCTGAACCCGCGCAACGCCCAGGACACCGCCGTCGGCTACCTGATGGTGCCGGCCGTGCTGGTGCGCCTGCTGCTGCCCTTCGCCGCCGTGGTGTCGGCCTACATCTTCATGCGCGGGCACAACGAGCCCGGCGGCGGCTTCGTGGCCGGGCTGGTGCTGTCGGTGGCGCTGATCCTGCAGTACATCATCTCGGGTGTGGAGTGGGTCGAGGCGCACCTGCCGCTGGTGCCGCGCCGCTGGATCGCTACCGGCCTGCTGTGCGCGCTGGCCACCGGCGCCGGGGCCGTGGCGCTGGGCTACCCCTTCCTCACCACGCACACAGCGCACCTGCACCTGCCCTGGCTGGGCGACGTGCACGTGGCCAGCGCGCTGTTCTTCGACATCGGCGTGTTCACGCTGGTGGTGGGCTCCACGCTGCTGATCCTGACGGCCATTGCCCACCAGTCGATCCGCGGCCACCGCTACCACGCGCGCCTGCTCGAAGAAGCCCAGGCCGCGCAAGAAAATTCAATGGAAAACGGCTTCAGCCCTTATCCAGCAAGCGCTGAAAGCTATCAAAAAGTGACTATCCAGGGAGGTGCCGGCTGATGGAAATCGTTCTCGCCCTGGCCATCGGCGTGCTCACCGGCTCCGGCGTGTGGCTGCTGCTGCGCCCGCGCACGTTCCAGATCATCATGGGCCTGTCGCTGCTGTCCTACGCGGTCAACCTGTTCATCTTCAGCATGGGCCGGCTCGGCCTCGCGCTCGGCAAGGTGCCGGTGCTGGTGGACGGCGTGCCGCAGGATCTGCAGCACTACGCCGACCCGCTGCCGCAGGCCCTGGTGCTCACCGCCATCGTCATCGGCTTCGCCATGACGGCGCTGTTCCTCGTCGTGCTGCTGGCCTCGCGCGGCATGTCGGGCACCGACCACGTGGATGGCAGCCACTCGCGCGACCGGCAGGAGATGCCATGAGCCAGGCGCAGTGGATCGACACCATCGCGGGGCTGATGCCCCACCTCATGCTGGCGCCCATCGTGCTGCCGCTGCTCACGGCCGCCCTCATGCTGCTGCTGCGCGAGGAGCAGCAGCGCCTCAAGCTCGCGCTCAACCTGCTGTCCACGCTGCTGGGGCTGGCCATTGCCGTGGCACTGCTGGCCTGGAGCGCGCGCGCCGGCTCCCCGGCCACGCTGGGCGTGTACCTGCCAGGCAACTGGCCGGCGCCCTTCGGCATCGTGCTGGCGCTGGACCGGCTCTCGGCGCTGATGCTGGTGCTCACCAGCTTCGTCGCGCTGGCCTCCATCGTCTTCGCCTCCTCGCGCTGGCACCGCGCGGGCGTGCACTACCACCCGCTGTTCCAGTTCCAGCTCATGGGGCTGGCGGGCGCCTTCCTCACGGCCGACCTGTTCAACCTGTTCGTGTTCTTCGAGATCATGCTGGCCGCCTCCTACGGGCTGCTGCTGCACGGCTCGGGGCGCGCGCGCGTGCAGGCGGGGCTGCACTACATCGCCATCAACCTGGCGGCGTCGTCGCTGTTCCTGATCGGCGTGTCGATGCTCTACGGCCTCACCGGCACGCTCAACATGGCCGACCTGGCGCGTGCCATTCCGCAAGTGGCGGCGGGCGACCGCGGCCTGCTGCACGCCGCCGCCGGCATCCTGGCCACGGCCTTCCTCATCAAGGCCGCGGTATGGCCGCTCAACCTCTGGCTGGTGCCCGCCTACAGCGCCGCCACGGCGCCCGTGGGCGCGCTGTTCGCGCTGCTCACCAAGGTTGGCGTCTATACCCTGCTGCGGCTGTGGACGCTGATGTTCGGCAGCGAGGCCGGTGCCTCGGCGCTGTTCGGCGGCGCCTGGCTGATCGGCGGCGGCATGCTGACCATGGCCTTCGGCGCCATCGGCATGCTGGGGTCGCAACGCATCACGCACCTGGCCAGCTTCGCCGCCGTGCTTTCGTCGGGCACGCTGCTGGCCGCCGTGGGCTTCGGCCAGACGGAGCTGACGGCGGCGCTGCTGTACTACCTGCCCAGCTCCACCATGGCGGTGAGCACGCTGTTCCTGCTGTCCGACCTGATCGAGCGCTGGCGCAACGACGGCACGCGCACCGACGCCGACGACGAGGACGCCCCCTTCCTCAACCCCGAGCTGCTGCCCACCCAGGGCATGAACCTGGACGACGACGAGGAGGTGCTGATCGGCCGCGTGATTCCCGCCGCCGCCGCCTTCCTCGGGCTGTCGTTCATGGTGTGCACGCTGGTCATCACGGGGCTGCCGCCGCTGTCGGGCTTCGTCGGCAAGTTCGCCATGCTCACGGCGCTGCTGAACCCGCTGGGGATGGGCACGTCCTCGGGCATGCGCCTGGGGGCGCCGGGCTGGTCCTTGCTGGCCCTGATGATCGGCACCGGCCTGCTGGCGCTGATCGCCCTGACGCGCACCGGCATGCGCCACTTCTGGGCCGCCCACGACCGCACCACGCCCCGGCTGCGCGTGCTCGAGGGCCTGCCGATCGCGGCCCTGCTGGCCGCCTGCGTGGCGCTGACCGTGCAGGCCGCCGCCGTGATGAACTTCACCCAGGCCACGGCCAATGCGCTGCACGCCCCCGGCACCTATGTGCGCGCCGTCATGGAGGCGGCGCCCATCGCCGCCCCGCTCGTGAAGGAGGCGCCATGAAACGTCCCATGAAACGCCTGCTGCCCGCACCGCTGCTGTCGGTGGCGCTGTTCATCCTGTGGCTGCTGCTAAACCGCTCGGCCAGCCCCGGCAACCTGGCGATGGCCCTGGTCCTGGCCTGGCTGGTGCCCCTGCTCACGCGCGGGCTGCGCCCCCTGCCGGTGCGCATCCGCCGCCCGGGGGTGGTTCTGCGCCTGGGCCTGCGGGTCATGGTGGACACGCTGCACTCCAACGCCGCCGTGCTGCGCTTCATCCTGTTCCCGCGGCTGCGGCGCCACCCTGCCGCCTTCGTGCACATCCCGCTGCAGCTGCGCGACCCGAATGCGCTGGCGGTGCTGGCCATGATCGTGTGCATCACCCCGGGCACGGTATGGGCCGAGCTCGCGCGCGACCGCTCCGTGCTGCTGCTGCACGTGCTGGAGGTGCATGACCCCCAGACCGTCATCGACCACGTGCAGAACCACTACGAGCGCCCCCTGATGGAGATTTTCGAATGACGCAGCCCGTGCTCTCCTGGGCCCTGCCCCTGGCGCTGGCCATGCTCGCGCTGGCCATGGTGTTCACGCTGGTGCGCCTGCTGCGCGGCCCCTCGGCGCAGGATCGCGTGCTGGCGCTGGACTGCATGTACCTCAACGGCATGCTGCTGATGCTGGTGCTGGGCATGCAGTACGCCAGCAGCCACTACTTCGAGGCCGCGCTGCTCGTGGCGCTGTTCGGGTTCGTCGGCTCCACGGCCATGGCCAAGTTCCTGCTGCGCGGCGAGGTGATCGAATGACGCCCGAAGCCATGCCGCTGTGGGCCGAGATCACCATCGCCGCCCTGGTGCTGCTGGGCGCGGGCATCGCCCTGGTGGGCTCGCTGGGGCTGCTGCGGCTGCCCACCTACTTCGAGCGCGTGCACGCCCCGGCCATCATCGCCACGCTGGGCATGTGGTGCATCATGCACGCCAGCATCGTGTACTTCTCGCTGCTGGGGCACCGCCTGGCCGTGCACCCGCTGCTGATCGCGCTGTTCGTCGCCGTCACGGTGCCGATCACCAACATCTTCCTGATGCGCGCCGCCCTGTTCCGCGCACGCCGGGCCGGGCAGGCCGTACCGCCGAGCATCAGCCGCCGCGCGGACACGATGAACTCCTGATTCGATAGCTGCCAGCGCTTGCTGCGCAAGGGCTAGAGCCCGAAAAGACCATGAAACCACCCGCGCCACGCGGATGATCGCGCGCCATGCTCAACATCCTGTCCATCTGCCTCGGGGCCTGCGCCGGCGCGCTGGCCCGCTGGGGCCTGGGCCTGTGGCTCAGCACACCCACCAGCCTGCTGCCCTGGGGCACGCTGGCCGCGAACCTGATTGGCGGCTACCTCATCGGCGTGTGCGTGGCGGTGTTCCAGGCCATGCCGCACCTCGACCCGGCCTGGCGCCTGGCGCTGGTGACGGGTTTCCTGGGCGCGCTGACCACGTTCTCGAGTTTTTCCGCTGAAGTAGTGGGACTGCTGCAGCAGCAGCGCCTGGGGCTGGCGCTGGGGGTGGCGGCACTGCACCTGGGCGGCTCGCTGCTGCTGACCTGGCTGGGCCTGCACAACGCCGCGCTGCTGCTGCGCAGCTTCTGACCCCCCAAAAGAAAACGCCCTCCACGATGGAGGGCGCGCACACCTCTACAGCCCCAGCTCAGCGCAGGGCCGCCGTATGGCTCGCCGCGTGGGTGCCGCCCAGAGACTCCACCCAGTGACGCACGCGCTCGGCATCTCCCAGCCGGCTGAACTTGCCGGCCGAATCGAGGAACACCATGATGATCTGGCGCCCGGCCACCTGGGCCTGCATGACCAGGCAGCGGCCGGCCTCGGAGATATAGCCGGTCTTCTGCAGGCCGATGTCCCAGGCCGGGCTGCTCACCAGGCGGTTGGTGTTGTTGAACTGCAGGGTACGGCGGCCCACCGCCACCTCGTAGCCGGTGGAGGTGGACAGCTCGCGCAGCAGCGGATCGCCATGGGCCACGCTCACCAGCGTCGCCAGGTCGCGCGCACTGGACTGGTTGTTGCTCGACAGGCCCGTGGGCTCCACGTAGCGCGTGTCCGTCATGCCCAGCAGGCGCGCCTTGGCATTCATGCGGGCCACGAAGGCGCCCAGCCCGCCGGGGTAGGTGCGCCCCAGGGCATGCGCCGCGCGGTTCTCGCTCGACATCAGCGCCAGGTGCAGCATCTCGCCACGGGTCAGCGTGGTGCCCACGCTCAGGCGCGAGCGGCTGCCCTTTTCCGTATCGACGTCGTCCTGGGTGATGGTCAGCGGCTCATCCATGGGCAGGTGCGCCTCGGAAATCAGGAGCCCGGTCATGAGCTTGGTCAGCGAAGCGATCGGCAGCACCGCCTTGTCGTTCTTGCTGAACAGCACTTCGTGCGTGTCCTGGTCGATCACCAGGGCCACGCTGGACTTGAGCGACAGCGGATCGCTGACCTGGTGCAGCCCGGCCATCTGGCCAAACGACTGCCGCTCGGGCGCCACGTAGGCCGCGCGCACCGGCGCCTTGGCGCTGCGCGCCACCTTGCGCGGCGCGGCTGCCTTGCGGGCCGCCGTGCGCTTGGCGGGGGCGGAGCTGACCTGTTGCTTCTTGGCCGGCTTCTTGGGCGCGGCATGGGCCATGGGAACAGCCAGCGCCAGGCTCAGGGCGGCCAGGCTACACCATTGGGAGAAACGTCCGAGAACGGAGCGGTGGGTCTTGTGCATCCGGTTACCCCAAGCAACAAAAAGTCAGTGGCAGTGTAGCCAATTAAAAAAAGTCGCGCAATATCAATGTATTGCGCGACTTTTCAAGAAAGTGGGTGAGATTATAAGACGCTCACCCGGGGCTTGCTGCAAGTCAACCTTGCGCCGCCACCCGTTCGGCCTTGCTGTGCAGCTTGTTCAGGGCGCTGAGATAGGCCTTGGCCGAGGCGACGACGATGTCGGGATCCGCGCCCACGCCATTGACCACGCGGCCGCTGCTCTGCAGGCGCACCGTCACCTCGCCCTGGCTCTCGGTGGAGCCGCTGATGGCGTTGACCGAGTACAGCACCATCTCGGCACCGCTTTGCACATGGGCCTCGATGGCCTTGAGCGAGGCGTCCACCGGGCCATTGCCCTCGGACGCGCCCTGCACTTCCTTGCCCTCCACCGTGAACACGATGCGTGCATGGGGGCGCTCGCCGGTCTCGCTTTGCTGGGCCAGCGAGACGAAGCCGTACTGCTCCTTCTCGGCCGTCACGCTCTCATCGCTGACCAGGGCCAGGATGTCCTCGTCGAAGATCTCGCTCTTGCGGTCAGCCAGCTCCTTGAACTTGGCGAACGCGGCGTTGATCTCGCCCTCGCTCTCCAGCGCCACGCCCAGTTCCTGCAGGCGCTGCTTGAAGGCGTTGCGGCCGCTGAGCTTGCCCAGCACGATCTTGTTAGCGCTCCAGCCCACGTCTTCGGCGCGCATGATCTCGTAGGTGTCGCGCGCCTTGAGCACGCCGTCCTGGTGGATGCCGCTGGCGTGCGCGAAAGCGTTGGCGCCCACCACGGCCTTGTTCGGCTGCACCACGAAGCCGGTGGTCTGGCTCACCATGCGGCTGGCGGCGACGATGTGCTGGGTGTCGATGCCCACATCCAGGCCGAAGTAGTCGCGGCGCGTCTTCACGGCCATGACGACTTCCTCAAGCGAGCAGTTGCCCGCGCGCTCGCCCAGGCCGTTGATGGTGCATTCGATCTGGCGCGCGCCGCCGATCTTCACGCCGGCGAGCGAGTTGGCCACCGCCATGCCCAGGTCGTTGTGGCAGTGCACCGACCAGATGGCCTTGTCGCTGTTGGGAATGCGCTCGCGCAGGTTCTTGATGAAGTTGCCGTACAGCTCGGGAATGGCGTAGCCCACCGTGTCGGGCACGTTGATGGTGGTGGCGCCCTCGCGGATCACGGCTTCGAGCACGCGGCACAGGAAGTCCGGGTCGCTGCGGTAGCCATCCTCGGGACTGAACTCGATGTCGCCGACCAGGTTGCGCGCGAAACGCACCGCCTGCGTGGCCTGCTCCAGCACCTGCTCGGGCGTCATGCGCAGCTTCTTCTCCATGTGCAGCGGGCTGGTGGCGATGAAGGTGTGGATGCGTGCGCTGTTGGCACCCTTGAGCGCCTCGGCGGCGCGGGCGATGTCACGGTCGTTGGCGCGCGACAGCGAGCAGATGGTCGATTCCTTGATCGCATTGGCGATGCTTTGCACCGCCTCGAAATCGCCGTTGGAACTGGCCGCGAAGCCGGCTTCGATCACGTCGACCTTGAGGCGCTCCAGCTGGCGCGCGATGCGCAGCTTCTCGTCCTTGGTCATCGAGGCGCCGGGCGACTGCTCGCCATCGCGCAAGGTGGTGTCGAAAATGATCAGCTTATCTGCCATGGTGTACTCCTGGGTGGATGGGGGTGGGACCCGCAACTGGAAAATTTTGGCGCACAAAACAAAAGGCCCGTTGCGGGTGCATACGGGCCTTGAGTGAAAAGCGTGCGCGCGCGCTCTACCGTCTCCGCCCGTGGGGGGTTAGCAGTAGAGCGAGGGCCAGCGCTTTCATGACGTGCAATGTAGCACATCCCGGATTTCCTACTTGTGCAGGCCCCGCTCGTCCGGCTCGTCCGTGGACGTGCTGATGACGCTGGTGTGCTGCCCCTTGGCCTTGCGCCAGGCGTACACCACGTAGCCCGAAAGGCCGTACAGCACGAACACGCCGAACAGCACCGTGGGCGGGTGGATGTTGACGATGGCGATGCCCAGCGCGATCAGCACGATGGCGGCGAAGGGCACGCTGCGCTTCATGTGCAGGTCCTTGAAGCTGTAGAACGGCACGTTGGTCACCATGGTGAGCCCGGCGTAGAGCGTGAAGCCGAAGGTCACCCAGGTGATCTGCGCCCAGCTCAGGGCGATCGAACCCTGGCCCGGGCGCACGCCAGCTTCGGTCAGCAGCCAGATGAACCCCATCACCAGCGCCGCCGCCGCGGGCGACGGCAGGCCCTGGAAGTAGCGCTTGTCCACCACGCCGGTATTGACGTTGAAGCGCGCCAGGCGCAGCGCGGCGCAGGCGCAATAGACGAACGCGGCGATCCAGCCCCAGCGCCCCAGCCCCTGCAGCGCCCACATGTAGGCGATGAGCGCGGGCGCGGCGCCGAAGGACACCATGTCGGACAGCGAGTCCATCTGTTCGCCGAACGCGCTCTGGGTGTTGGTCATGCGCGCCACGCGCCCGTCCAGGCTGTCGAGCACCATGGCGCAGAAGACGCCGACGGCGGCCATGTCGAAGCGCCCGTTCATCGCCATGACGATGGCGTAGAAGCCGCCGAACAGCGCCGCCAGCGTGAACAGGTTGGGCAGGATGTAGATGCCCTTGCGGCGCTTGCGCACCACCACGCCCTGTTCCTCGGCGGATTCATTGCCGTCATGCATCAAATTGGCCTCCAGCCCTTGCCAGACAAGCGCAAGGAGCTATTGTTTCGATAGTAAACGCCGCGCGCGCCGCGCGGCAAAGGGGGCAGTGTAGCGACTCGGCCGCGCCCCACGGCGCACCCACAACGCAAAAAGGCCACCGAAGTGGCCTTGGGCGCACGGCAAGCCGTACTCAGAAGGTGCGAATGAATCCGGCGTGTCCGAGCAGGCCGCACAAACGTGCGCCCTCAAGGCGCAAAGCGCAGCCATAGCGCGGGCTATGGCGAGCATTTGCAACGCCGAGGGCGTGCGTTTTTGCGGGATGAGCGGACATGGCGGATTCGTTCACACCTTCTCAGTTGCGGCTCTGGTCCACCAGCTTGTTCTTGGCGATCCAGGGCATCATGGCGCGCAGCTGGCCGCCCACCTGCTCGATGGCGTGGTCGGCGTTCTGGCGGCGGCGCGCCGTCATGCTCGGGTAGTTGGTGCGGCCTTCGAGGATGAACATCTTGGCGTATTCACCGCTCTGGATGCGCTTGAGCGCGTTGCGCATGGCCTTGCGCGACTCTTCGTTGATGACCTCGGGGCCGGTCACGTACTCGCCGTACTCGGCGTTGTTCGAGATCGAGTAGTTCATGTTGGCGATGCCGCCTTCGTACATGAGGTCCACGATCAGCTTGAGTTCGTGCAGGCACTCGAAGTAGGCCATCTCGGGAGCGTAGCCGGCTTCGGTCAGCGTCTCGAAGCCCATCTTCACCAGCTCCACCGCGCCGCCACACAGCACGGCCTGCTCGCCGAACAGGTCGGTCTCGGTTTCTTCCTTGAAGTTGGTCTCGATGATGCCGCCCTTGCCGCCGCCGTTGGCCATGGCGTAGGACAGGGCCACGTCGCGGGCCTTGCCGCTCTTGTCCTGGTACACGGCGATCAACGACGGCACGCCGCCGCCCTTCAGGTACTCGGAGCGCACGGTGTGGCCAGGGCCCTTGGGCGCGACCATGATCACGTCCAGGTCGGCGCGCGGCACGACCTGGTTGTAGTGCACGTTGAAGCCGTGGGCGAAGGCCAGCGTGCCGCCCTGCTTGATGTTCGGCGCGACGTTGTTCTGGTACACCTCGGGGATGTTCTCGTCGGGCAGCAGGATCATGACCACGTCGGCGGCCTTCACGGCGTCATCGACTTCCATCACGGTGAGGCCGGCCTTGGCCACCTTGTCCCAGGAGGCGCCGCCCTTGCGCAGGCCGACCACGACCTTCACGCCGCTCTCGTTCAGGTTCTGGGCATGGGCGTGGCCCTGGCTGCCGTAGCCGATGATGGCCACGGTCTTGCCCTTGATGAGGGACAGGTCACAGTCTTTGTCGTAGAAAACTTTCATGGTCGCTCCGTTGGAAACTCTGTTCAGGGGAAAAAGGGGGATTGTCTTACACGCGCAGGATGCGCTCGCCGCGGCCGATGCCGCACGAGCCCGTGCGCACGGTCTCCAGGATCGCCGTGCGGTCGATGGCCTGCAGGAAGGCGTCGTTCTTCGACTGGTCGCCGGTCAGCTCCACGGTGTAGCTCTTCTCGGTCACGTCGATGATGCGGCCGCGGAAGATGTCGGCCATGCGCTTCATCTCCTCGCGCTCCTTGCCGACGGCGCGCACCTTCACCATCATGAGCTCGCGCTCGGTATAGGCGCCTTCGGTGAGATCGACCACCTTGACGACCTCGATGAGGCGGTTCAGGTGCTTGGTGATCTGCTCGATCACGTCGTCGGAGCCCGTGGTCTGGATGGTCATGCGCGACAGCGACGGGTCCTCGGTGGGCGCCACCGTGAGCGACTCGATGTTGTAGCCACGGGCCGAGAACAGGCCCACGACGCGGGAGAGAGCGCCCGCCTCGTTTTCGAGCAGGACGGCAATGATGTGTTTCATGGTGTGATTCCTCTTTTCGCCGCCCTCCCCCGGTGCCGGTAAGCAGCGGGCTCGGCGGGCAATAGATTCGTCAAAAATACTACTAAAAAAATAGCTGCCAGCGCTTGCCTGGGAAGCGCTGGAGCCCGATTTGGCTTAAAGATCCTCGGAGCCGAGCAGCATCTCGGTGATGCCCTTGCCGGCACGCACCATCGGGAAAACGTTCTCGGTCGGGTCGGTGCGGAAGTCCAGGAACACGGTACGGTCCTTGAGCTTGCGCGCCTCGCGCAGCGCCGGCTCCACGTCCTGCGGGCGCTCGATCAGCATGCCCACGTGGCCATAGGCCTCGGCCAGCTTCACGAAGTTGGGCAGCGCGTCCATGTAGCTGTGGCTGTAGCGGCCGGAGTACTCGATCTCCTGCCACTGGCGCACCATGCCCAGGTAGCGGTTGTTCAGCGACAGGACCTTGATCGGCGTGTTGTACTGCAGGCAGGTCGAAAGCTCCTGGATGTTCATCTGCACCGAGCCCTCGCCCGTCACGCAGAACACCTCGGACTGGGGCTTGGCCAGCTTGATGCCCATGGCATAGGGAATGCCCACGCCCATGGTGCCCAGGCCGCCCGAGTTGATCCAGCGGCGCGGTTCGTCGAACCTGTAGAACTGCGCGGCCCACATCTGGTGCTGGCCCACGTCGGAGGTGATGTAGGCGTCAGCGTCCTTGGTCATGTTCCACAGCGTCTCGATGACGTACTGCGGCTTGATGACCTCGGTGTTGCCACGGTCGTACTTCAGGCAATCGCGCGAACGCCAGCCCTCGATCTGTTCCCACCAGGCATTGAGCGCGCCGGCATCGGGGCGCTGCGTGGTCTCGCGGATCATGGCGATCAGCTCGGTCAGCACATCCTTCACGTCGCCGACGATCGGGATGTCCACCTTCACGCGCTTGGAGATGCTGGAAGGGTCGATGTCGACGTGGATGATCTTGCGGTCGTTCTGCGCGAAATGCTTGGGGTTGCCGATCACGCGGTCGTCGAAGCGCGCGCCCACGGCCAGCAGCACATCGCAGTTCTGCATGGCGTTGTTGGCCTCGATGGTGCCGTGCATGCCCAGCATGCCGAGGAACTTGCGGTCGCTCGCCGGGTAGGCGCCCAGGCCCATCAGCGTGTGCGTGACCGGGTAGCCCAGCATGTCCACCAGCGTGCGCAGCTCGTGCGTGGCATTGCCCAGCAGAATGCCGCCACCGGTGTAGATATAGGGCCGCTTGGCCGACAGCAGCAGCTGCAGCGCCTTGCGGATCTGGCCGCTGTGCCCCTTCTTCACCGGGTTGTACGAGCGCATCTCGATGCTCTGCGGATACCCCTGGTACGCGATCTTCTTGAACGACACGTCCTTCGGGATATCGACCACCACCGGGCCGGGCCGGCCGGTGCGGGCGATGTGGAACGCCTTCTTCATCGTCGACGCCAGGTCGCGCACGTCCTTGACCAGGAAGTTGTGCTTGACGATGGGGCGCGTGATGCCCACGGTGTCGCACTCCTGGAAGGCGTCCAGCCCGATGGCGGGCGTGGGCACCTGGCCGGAAACGATCACCATGGGGATCGAATCCATGTACGCCGTGGCGATACCGGTCACTGCATTGGTCAGGCCCGGGCCGGACGTCACCAGCGCCACGCCCACCTCGCCAGTGGCGCGCGCATAGCCATCGGCGGCATGTACAGCGGCCTGCTCATGGCGCACCAGCACGTGCTGGATGGTTTCCTGCTTGTAGAGCGCGTCGTAGATGTAGAGAACGGCCCCGCCCGGATAGCCCCAGATGTACTTGACACCTTCGGCCTGCATGGCCTTGACGAGGATTTCGGCACCCATGAGTTCGGGGCCGGCTGTGTTCTGTGCGGCTGCGAGTTCAGCCTTGGAGATTTCCATGATCAACCTTTGTGAATTTCTCTGACGAAAAACCTAGGGTGCCCCTTGCCTGCAAGCTCTTGTGGAGCCGGTTCGGAACTTGAGGCCAAGGACATAGACGCTAGGAGTGCGCGCCGGACCGTGACCCGTTTGCCTTTGAATTGCAGCTGGCATTATCGCACTGCAACAAGTCACGGTACGCGGCACGGCAAAAAAATTCCGCGCGATGCGATAATCCAGCCCCTTGACGCAAAGCACGGCACCTCGGCGCCTGCCCCGGCACACGATTTCCCCAGCGGGCTGACCTCTCTTGGCAACGGAACAAGAACTCTCCGACTTTCTCAAAAGCGTGGAAAAGCGCGCCTACAAGCGCTCGCTTTACCACGTGCGCAACGAGGAAGCAGCCCTGGACATCGTGCAGGACAGCATGCTCAAGCTGGCCGAGCATTACGGCGACAAGCCCCCCGCAGAGCTGCCGATGCTGTTCCAGCGCATCCTGTCGAACTGCACGCTGGACTGGTTTCGCCGCCAGAAGACGCGCAACGCGCTGTTCTCCAGCATGAGCGACTTCGAGGGAAACGACGAAGATGGCGCAGAATTCAACCTGCTCGAAACCTACAGCGGCCCCCATGGCGACGAAGCCGCCCAAAGCGCCGAAACGCTCACCCAGCGCGCCCAGACGCTGCAAGGCATCGAGGCGGAGATCCAGGGGCTGCCAGCGCGTCAACGCGAGGCGTTTTTGATGCGTTATTGGGAGGAAATGGACGTGGCCGAAACGGCAGCCGCAATGGGCTGCACGGAAGGCAGCGTCAAAACACATTGCTTTCGGGCCATCCAGACCCTCAGCAAAGCACTGAAGGCCAGAGGAATCACACTATGAACACCGCCAGCAACGCCTTGAACGAACAAGTCGCCGACCGTTTCGCCCGGCGTGTCACGGCCCGTCTGAGCGCAGGCAACGACGAATTGCCCTACGACATCACGGAGCGCCTGCGCGCCGCCCGCGAACAGGCCCTGTCCAAGCGCAAGGCCATGGCACCCGTGCGGCAGGTGCGAACGGCACCGGCCGTCGTCCACAACGGCCGCAGCGCCGCATTGGGCTGGGGCAGCGAGGGCGGCACATGGTGGCGCGCACTGGCCTCCGCGGTGCCGGTGATGGCCCTGCTCGTGGGCCTGGTAGTGGTCAACGTCTCCCAGGACGAGTACGGCGCTGCCGAAGTGGCCGCGGTCGACACCGCCCTGCTGACCGATGATCTGCCCCCATCGGCCTATGCCGACCCTGGATTCGCCCAGTACCTCAAGACCGTCAGCCAAGCCCCCGCCAGCCGCTGAGATCCGTTCAACCCGCCTGCATGCACTTAAAGCCAGCTCCCGCGAACCGCTTGCGCCTGCCCGCCGTGACCCTGGCCGCCGTACTGCTCGGCGGCCTGTCCGTGTTGGGGGGCTCCGTGGTACAGCAAGTGCGCATGGCGCCCAGCGCAGTTCCGCCCAGCATGGCAAGCGCCACCAAGCAGGGCACACGCGACGCAGGTCTCATGGCCGACCCCTCGGGCCCCGCATGGAGCGAACTGACCGCGGCACAGAAGCGCGCACTGGCGCCGCTCGAACAGCACTGGCCGCGCATGGGGGAAGTGCAAAAGCGCCGCTGGCTCGCGCTGGCCCATACCTTTGCCGTGCTCCCCCCCCAGGAACAGGACAAGCTGCACAGCCGCATGGCCGACTGGGCCAGCCTGAGTGCCCAGCAGCGTAGCCAGGCACGCCTGAACTACGCCGTCACCAAGCGTCTCTCCCCCGATGACAAACGCGCCCAGTGGGAGGCCTACCAGGCTCTGAGCCCTGAAGAGAAAAACCGCCTCGCAGCGCATGCCGGCCCCAAACCCACCGGTGCAGCCACCGCGCTGCACCCGGTCTCCCCGCGCAAGCTCGCACGCGTGCCGGCCGCCACCAATGCACCGGCGGATGCCGTGAACCTCCCCAAGATCCCGCCACAGCCCGATGGCAAGGCGCGCCCTGCCCTGCCCGTACCCCGCTTCGACATGCCGACGCACACAGCGCCCGTGATCGTGGAAACGGCCCCTGTGGACATCCCCTCGGCCGTCGCCACCCCGCTGCCCCCCCTGGACGCCGCATCGGCCACGGAAAGTCTGCCTCCGGCACATTCCCCCGCCGAGACATCCTCCCCCCTGACCCCTGGCATCTACGCCCCGAACTAGGAAACTGCTCCCGCATGCCCCATGCCCAGGCCGCCGCCGTGACCGACTTGACCGCCCCACCCCTGCCACGGCGCCTGGCCTGCTGGCTGTACGAAGGCATGCTGATGTTCGGCGTGGTCTTCATCGCCGGCTACCTGTTCAGCACACTGAGCCAGACGCGCAACGCACTGGACAACCGCCATGGCCTGCAGGCCTTCCTGTTCGTGGTCTTCGGCATCTACTTCACCTGGTTCTGGGCCAAGGGCCAGACCCTGGCCATGAAAACCTGGCACATCCGCGTGGTCGATAGCCACGGACGGCCGCTCACGCAGCCGCGCGCGCTGCTGCGCTACGTGTTGAGTTGGCTGTGGTTCCTGCCACCGCTGGCCGCCGTCGCCCCGTTTGGCTTGCCGGCCGGAGAATCCACCGTGCTGCTCCTGGGCTGGGTCGCTGTGTGGGCTATCCTCAGCCGCTTCCACCCGCAGCGCCAATTCCTGCACGATGCCCTGGCAGGCACGCGGCTGGTGCAGGCACAGCGGCCCCTCAACGCCTGACCAGCCACACCCGGCCCCCTAGTACTCCGTTTCACCAAAACATTGACATGAAATCGTGCCTTTGTCCGCCATGCTGCGTTGCAAATCCTCGCGATAGCTACGGCTATCGCTGCGGTTTGCGCCTTGCCCTGAACACGAATCCATCGATTTCATTTCGTGCAGCTATTTACGGGACAGCACCTAGGTAGCGCTGCGACAATCGCACCCCATGTCTCCCCCCCCCCCCCCCCATCCGGCCAACCCGCAGAAGGCGCGCACCGGGCTCCACCGGCTATGGCACGCCACGGGCTACTCGCTGGCCGGGCTTCGCGCAGGATGGGATGAGAAAGCCTTCCGCCAGGAAGCCATCGCGGCCTTCGTCATGGTGCCGCTGGCATTCTGGCTAGGACAGAACTGGGTCGAAGTGGCATTGCTCGCAGGCAGCGTGCTGCTGGTGATGATCGTCGAACTGCTCAATACCGGCATCGAGGCCGCCATCGACCGCATCAGCCTTGAATGGCACCCGCTCGCCAAGCGCGCCAAGGACATGGGCAGCGCAGCCGTGCTGCTGGCCCTGCTGGTGTGCGCAGGCATCTGGTCTGCAGCCCTGTACCAAAGGTTTTATCCATGACACAACCCGCTTTTTCGATCTGCGTCTATTGCGGCTCCCGCCCTGGCAGCGACCCGCTGTTCACCACCGCCGCCCGCGCCGTGGGCCACTGGATCGGCGAACACCAGGGGCAACTGGTCTATGGCGGCGGACGCAGCGGCCTCATGGGCGAAGTGGCGCACGCCACGCGCCAGGCAGGCGGACGCGTCGTCGGCGTGATCCCGCAGGCACTGGTGGACAAGGAACTGGCCAACCACGCCTGCGATGAGCTGCACATCGTCCAGACCATGCACGAGCGCAAAGCCATCATGGCCGAACGCAGCGACGCCTTCATCGCCCTGCCCGGCGGCATCGGTACCTTCGAGGAACTGTTCGAGGTCTGGACCTGGCGCCAACTCGGCTACCACGACAAGCCTATCGGCCTGCTCAACGTGGCGGGCTACTACGATGCCCTGGACGGCTTCCTGCAATCCAGCGTGCGCAGCGGCTTCATGGGCGAATGGCAAATGGGGCTTGTGCAGATGAACGACGACTGCGCCGCCTTGCTGCGCGATCTGGTCGAGGCGGCGGGCTCCGCCAAGCAACAAGCCCCGCTGCGCGCGGTGATCTGAGTCAGATAGCGGCGTCGTCCAGTTCCCCAGTGCGGATGCGCACCACGCGCTCCACAGGGGTGACGAAGATCTTGCCGTCGCCGATCTTGCCGGTGCTGGCCACACTCACGATGGCATCGACGCAGCGATCCGCATCCTCGCTGCGCACGACGACTTCGACCTTCACCTTGGGCAGGAAGTCCACCACGTACTCGGCGCCACGGTACAGCTCGGTGTGCCCCTTCTGGCGGCCAAAGCCCTTCACCTCGGTAACGGTAAGGCCGTTGACGCCGCACTCGGCCAGGGCCTCGCGTACCTCCTCGAGCTTGAAGGGCTTGATAACGGCAGTGATCATTTTCATGATGGGGCAATCCTTGGAACTATCGATTCGGTGGGAACCGTCTCATTCCATTTCCAGATCGATCGAGCACGCGAAGGCGAAGCGCAGACAGTGCTAACGCACGGCAAACGAAGCCGACAAAGCAATCGATTGATCTGGAATTGGAATCAGGCACGGAAACGGTTCGTGATGGGGTAGCGCCAGTCCTTGCCGAAGCCGCGGCGGGTCACGCGCGGCCCGATGGGGGCCTGGCGGCGCTTGTATTCATTGAGCCGGATCAGGCGGGTGACACGGTCCACGTCGGCCCGGTCATAACCTGCGGCAACGATGGCCTCCAGCGGTTCGTCATTTTCCATGTACCGGGCCAGGATCGCATCCAGCACCTCATAAGGCGGCAAACTGTCCTGGTCTTTCTGGTCCGGGCGCAGTTCGGCGCTGGGTGGCCGCGTGATGATGCGCTCCGGAATCGGGTTGGCGCAAGTGCCATACGGGTCGTGGGCATTGCGCCAGCGCGCCAGCGCGAACACCCGGGTCTTGGCAACGTCCTTGATGACAGCGAAGCCGCCCGCCATGTCACCATAGAGCGTGCAGTAGCCCGTGGCCATTTCGCTCTTGTTGCCCGTGGTCAGCACGACGGCGCCAAACTTGTTCGACAAGGCCATGAGCAGGGTGCCCCGGATGCGGGCCTGCAGGTTTTCCTCGGCCGTGTCCTCGGGCCGGCCGGCGAACGCGGGCGCCAGTGCCGCCTTGAAAGTCTCGAAGGGAGGGGCTATGGCGATCTCCTCGTACCGCACTCCCATACGCGCCGCCATGTCGCGCGCGTCGATCCAGCTGATGTCGGCGGTATAGGGTGACGGCATCATCACCGCGCGCACCTTGTCCGCCCCCAGTGCATCGACGGCGATGGCCAGCACCAGCGCTGAATCGATGCCCCCGGACAGCCCCAGGAGCACCCCCGGAAAACCGTTCTTGCCCACGTAGTCACGCACGGCCAGCACCAGCGCGTTCCACAGATCGGCTTCGGGCGTGCCCATCGGGGCAACGTCCGCTTCTATTTTGAGAGCACCTTGCGCTTGCTGTGCCTTGCAAAACAGCAGTTTTTCTTGAAAACCAGGCCCACGTCCGGCGAGTGCACCGTCAGCCTGCAGCGCAAACGAGCGACCTTCAAACACCACCTCGTCCTGCCCCCCGACAAGATGGGCGTAGACCAGGGGCAACCCCGTCTCCCGCACCCGCTCGCGCATGACGGCCTCGCGGTCGCCACTCTTGCCCAGATGGAAAGGCGAGGCATTGATGACGGCCAGCACTTCGGCGCCCGCAGCGGCCGCACGCCGCGCGGGGGCGGCAAACCACGCGTCCTCGCAGATCAGCAGACCCACGCGTACGCCCTCGACTGTGAACACGCAAGGCGCATCGCCCGGCACGAAGTAACGCCGCTCATCGAAGACCTGGTAATTGGGCAGCTCCTGCTTGGCATAGGTCTGCTCTACCACTCCATGGCGCAGCACGCTGGCGGCATTGTGGCAAAGCCCCCCCTGCGCGCGGCGCTGGGGATGTCCGAGCACGATGGCCATGCCTTGCAGCTCCGCTGTTTCACGCGCCACCTGCTGCACGGCGTCTTCACAAGCGGCCAGGAAGGCCGGGCGCAGGTACAGATCCTCGGCAGCATAACCGCACAGTGCCAGCTCGGGCGTCAGCAGCAGGCGCGCGCCAGCGGCATGCGCCTCGTGCGCAGCCGCGATGATCTTTTGCGCATTGCCGGGCAGATCCCCCACGACAAAGTTGAGCTGTGCAGTACAAATAGAGAGCGTCATGAACCAGTTGCGACCATTGCGACCACACGGGGGATGAGATGAGTGGGAAAAGCAGCAATTATCACCCGTGCATCCATTTGCCGCAGGACAGCAGGCGATAGGAAACAAAAAAGCCTTCCAAGCTTGAAGCTTGAAGTGAATCGCCCCATACCAGTTGAAGTCCCCTCGAAAACCTGAACACGCCCACGTGCTCCTCCAACTCGCGCACGGCGCGCGACAGCGCCGATAAGTCCACCGAAATGCGCTCGGCCGCACGGTGGAAATTCTGCTCTTCGGCCACGACCCGGAAATAGCGGAGGTGGCGCAGCTCGATCATGCCGGCTCCGTCAACAAGCCGGCCAGCACATTGGACACCCCAAAAAACATCCGGGCAGAGCGTGACCCAAAGGCTGGCGAAGCTGGCTCAGGCATGCGGTGCTACTGCCTTTCGCGCCGGCCATCCTGCATGAAGGGCCGCAGGCACCACGCGCTGAACCCCACTGCCGGAATACCCAGCGTGGCCCACGACAGCGCATCCCACATGCCATCCCCCACCAGCGCCGAGACAAGCCCCACGATGCTGACCATGGCAGTCAGCAGAGGCCAGCGGAAGATAAGCCACAGCGAACGTGTCATGCGACGGCCTCATTTGCTCCCGTTGGCGAGCGCACTTTGGCTTTCCTACCTGCTGGCTTTCTCAACCACAGATAGATGCCGCTGCCCGATACCACAATGGTCATGAGTGTCAGCAGCATCCAGACGATCTTGAGTGGCAGGCTGCCGTAGTCG
Source organism: Acidovorax sp. YS12 (assembly GCA_021496925.1). Taxonomy (NCBI): domain Bacteria; kingdom Pseudomonadati; phylum Pseudomonadota; class Betaproteobacteria; order Burkholderiales; family Comamonadaceae; genus Acidovorax; species Acidovorax sp. YS12. Next base: position 146,697 of record CP053915.1, on the reverse strand, counting down.
CCGAAGTGCAGCGGGCGAGAGAGGAACAGCGTCTTGGCATACCACGGTATCGGGACGAAGCCTTTCAGTTCGGCCGTCTTGGCATCAATCAGCGCCAGTGTCAGCAAGCGGCTGGTCACTGGCGTATCTCCCAAGTACACGGCAGTGAAATGCCTTGGGCTGCTAAACGTCCGTCCGGGGTAGAAAATGCTGATCAGACGATGCTCAGGTGCGGCTTGGCGGGCGGTGGCAATCACCGCATCCACCGGAGCGCGCTGCATCACCAGTGGCTCGTGCTTGTAGGGCGCGACCATTGGCCCTAACTCGTTGGCCTGCCAACTTCGGGCGACCTGTCCGGCCAGCGTGTTGAGCACGCCGGTGAGCGTAACCACTGACAGCCACATCAGCGTCACGATACCCAGCAGGTTGTGCAGATCAAGCCACAGCACACGTGGGCCGCGCGCAGCGCGCACGGTGGCAAAGTCCAGCTTGCGCATGAAAGGGGCATACACCACCACGCCCGAGACGATGGCCACGAACATGAGCAAGCCCATCGCACCCAGGAACAGCATGCCCGGCTCGTAGAGGAACAGATCCACATGGAGCCGCTGCATCACGTACATGAAGCCCTCACGCGCAGGCGGCTCCTGCAATACAAGCCTGCCATCACGCTGGTCGAAAGCGTGCGTGTGCTGGCCCGGCCAAGGCGCATTGGGAGGCGGATCGAGCGTGGCTGCCGTGCTGACGAGCAGTACATCGGGCTCCTCCTCTTCGAACGACACGGCGGTTACCACATGGCCCACGGGGCGCGATGCCAGCGCTTGCTCGGCCAGATTTTGTAGCGTAGGTCGGGGCGTACCTGGAGCGACCTCGCCCAGTTCCGGGTGCGGGTCTAGCCAGTGGTGGATTTCGTCCTTGAAAATTAGTGGCAGCCCGGTGATGCACAGCATTAGAAGAAAGGTCATCGAGACCAGACTGCTCCACTTATGCACCCACAACCAGCCTTTCAACGTGGCAGTGCGCATGTCAGAAATCGAATGTGGCAGAAAGTGTGGCTGTGCGCGGGCTGCTCAACGAGGTGTAGCCGGTGTAAACACTTTCCCAATAGTTCTTATTGAATAAGTTATCAATGCGAAGCCGCAGGGTTGTCGGTTTACCGGCAATCGTAGTCTTGTACCGTGCACCGATGTCCCAGCGAGTCCAAGAAGGAATCTGCTGAGTATTCAACTGGTCCAGGTACTGCTTTCCGGAATAAGCCAGTCGGGCATTCAGCGATAGACCGGGCGCCCACAAAACATCCCATTCCGCGCCAATGTTGACCTGTAACCCAGGCACCCCGGGCGCATGTTTTCCAACCAAGCCCAGGGTTGCCGATTCGACCAATTTACCCTGCATCAAGGTCACACCGCCAAGCAATCGGATATTGCGCGTTGGTGCTCCGAAAATGCTCCACTCGATCCCCCGGTTTCGTTGCTTTCCGTTCTCTGCGTACAGGTTGCTGGTGGCATCGAGACTGGCACTTGGTTTCTCGATCTGAAACACACTCAAACTTGTGCCTAGACCCCGCATATCGATTTTTACACCTAGTTCTTGCTGCTTAGACTTGTAGGGTGGCAGGGTAATGCCAGCATTGGTCGCATTGGTCGGGGCCATGCCACCCTGGCTTAATCCTTCGGCATAGTTGGCGTACCAAGAGACACTAGGCGACTGTTTGAGCACGATGCCTAGCAATGGTGTGTTGGCGCTTTGCTCGTACTGGCTGCTCACGCCACCGGCGGTAGCGTTGTAGTTCTTCGTTGCCACGCGCTGATGCCGCACTCCTGCGGTAATAAGCAGTGAATCACTTAGGAACGAAGCAGTATCTGCAAGCCTAATACCGTCGAGAACGGAATCTGAGGTTTTAGGCTTGCTTGTAGGCCGGGCGGGGGTCGGAACTACCACTGGTTGGTAGATGCTGGACGTAACGGAGGTTCCGAACGAATAGGCGAGAAATCTGTCGGCCTCATACCGGCTAACGCTTAGAGTTGCCCGGTGAACTACAAAGCCAATGCTGAAATTCGAGCGCAGCCCAAGTTGACCAGAAATATTGTCGCTGGCGCTAATGCTGTACACCTTGCGCGCAGCAAAAATGCCGGTAGCATCTACGTTAGCCGCCGCAACAATGGACGGTAATCGGAGCTATCTCGTTGATACCCAATGCCGAAGAACCCCTCAAATCCATTGCCGAAATTATGCTCCCCTCCGATAACAACCGCTGTGCTCTGCTTATTACACTGTTCTCCAGAAAATATATTGCGATCAAAGCTCGGCGCTTCCAGCACATTGCCGGAAAAACCCACGTAACGCCCCGGCCCCTTAACTTTTTGTTCCTGCGTGATGACATCCAAGGCGAGCCGCGTATTGCTACTTCTATAATCCGCCCCGATAGCAAGCAGGCCGATGCGCTCGGACTGCTGAGGCAAGGCGGTGTCGCCGTTCAGGAAGTAGCCGTTCACCCGAACGCCAACTTCTCCTGATTCTCCGAAGCGGCGCCCTACGTCTAGATGGCCTGCGCTTCTCGAATCGGACAGATAGCTGGCTGTAAAGCGCGTTAGCGGATCATCGGGCGCCCGTTTGGTGACGATGTTGATGTTGCCGCCCACCCCGCCGCTCGGGCTCATGCCATTGAGCACTGCGCTGAGGCCTTTGAGCACCTCGACCCGCTCCGCAGCTTGCAACAGGCCTCGCGCACCAGGAACCAAGCCCGAAAGCCCATTTAGGGTCGCGTCAGTCCCTGAGACTTCGAAACCGCGAATACGAAAGTCCTCGCTGACCGCATCGGCACCGTTTTGCAAGCGCACGGCTGAGTCGTTGGCCACGATGTCCGAAACCGATCGCACCTGCTGGTTCTCGATCAATTGCGCCGTATAGCTGGTGATGTTGAAGGGTGCATCCAGAAAGTCTGTACGACCTAGCACCCCCAAAGATGCACCGCGTGCCACCTGCCCTCCCGCATAGGCTTCGGGCAATTCGCCAGCACGCTCAGCCTGCGCGATCACCTTCACCTCCGCCAGCGTCGCCGCATCCCCAGCCGCGGGTTGCACAGGCGACGCCTTCAGCGTGAACACGCCCGGCCGGGCGCTGTTCACCTGCACGCCGCTGCCCACCAGCAGGCGATCCAGCGCCTCGCGCGGCGCCAGGCGGCCGTTGAGCGCGGGAGCGCGCTTGCCCGCCACGGCTTCTTCCTCGAACAGCACTTGATGCTTCGATTGTTCGGAGAAGACGCGCAGGGCGCTGTCGAGCGGCTGCGCCGGGATGTTGAATTCGGCTTGCGCCGACGGCTGTGCCCACGCCGCCTGGGGCGCCACCATGGCCGCCACCGCGCCAGCCATCAGCGCCGCTGCGGCGCAGGGCTGCAAAGACATTCCCCACGCAATATCGCGGCGCACACCTGCCACGAATGCCCCTCGCGCGAGTGCGCTCCTCAGTTTTGCCTTCTTCTGCATCCGTATCGCTCCTGCCGGCCGCACGCGCAGCCGTTGATTGCACATGGCGCTGCCCTGCGCGCAGGAGGTAGGGCTGAGACAGCGCAGTCCATGCCGGCCCAGCCCTTCGAGGGCGAACGCCGAGCGGATGGATGAAGACCCAGCCCGCCTTTGGCGGCGGGCTTGCTGCCCGCGCCGCCAAAGGCTCCTGCGCGCAGGGTGCGCGCCGCTTTTCTTGGCGCCTTTGGCTGGGGGCTCGGCTGGAATGAGCGCTTGGCTGGAGGCTGTGGGGCGCGAAAGAATCCGCACCCTCACCTCAATAAATGGAAATTGGCACCTGACTGGGAACCCAGTGCACCACACTCAATTGAAACAAAATGAAACTTAAACCGGTTGCACGGGCATCAGCGCCGGCTGATGACATAGCTGCCGTCCGCTTCGTGCTTCACGCGCACGGGCAAAAGATTGGGCAAGGCGTCGAGGAAGACACCAGGCATACGGATGTCGGCATAGCCGGAGACAGCGAGCCCCTGGATCTGCCCGTCGCCCCGCAAAACAACTGGCCGGCCGAGGTAGCGCGCCACCTCCTGCGCCACTTCAGCCAGCGGCGTGCGGCGGAAGACGAGGCGGCCGCCACGCCAGTCGCCAACGCTTTCGGCCATGGCGGCAACGGGCTGGTAGCTGCCGGTGGCGGGGTCGATGGAGACGCCATGCTCAGGCCCCAGGGCGAGCACGCGGCCAGGATCAGCGCGGTTGGGCGTGACGTGCACGCGGCCTTCGAGCACCTTGACGACGAATTGGGGCGGCGCCGCGCGCACGTTGAAGCTGGTGCCGACCACCGCCACGCGGCTCTCGCCGCTGTCCACCGTGAAAGGCTTGGACGGGTCCGGAGCCACCTTGAAGAAGGCTTCGCCCCGGTCGAGCACGGCCTCGCGGCGGCGCGGGTAGTAGCGCAGTTGGAGCGTGCTGCCAAAGTTGAGATTGACCACCGAGCCGTCCGGCAAGTCCAGATGGCGCGTCTCGCCGGGGGCGGTGGCGACGTCGAGCGTGTAGCTGGGGGTGTTGTCCCACCGGTACCAGCCGCCTGCGGCCAGCAGTACGCAAAGCGCGATGGCGGCGGGCGCGAAGGCACGGTGGCCCGGCAGGCTGGCCCAGAAGCCTGGCCGGCCCGGCACCTGGGTGGCGGCGGGCCGCACCGGCGGCCGGGCCGCGCTTTTGGGTGGGCGCTGGCGGGTTGTGTCGGAAGCCAGGGCAGGACGCGGAATTGCGGAGAAGTCTGCCCAGGTGCGCGACACGCTGTCGAAGGCCGCCTGGTGGCGCGCAGCGGCTGCGAGCCACGCCTGGAAGGCGGCTTCGTCATCGGGCGTCCAGCTCGCGTCGCGCCGGCGCATGAACCATTCGCTGGCGGTTTCGTGCAGGGCGAGGTCTGGCGCCTCGCTGGGGAAATGCGGCATGGTCATCGGGGTTGGCGGGCGCTCGTCGTGTCGCCTTCGTGTTCTTCGTCGTCGCCACCCTCTGGTCGCGGCGGGTGCTTGAGCCGCATTTGCTCGGCGCTGGCATACAGCACGCGCACTTCGCAGTACGCCATGGCCCGGCCCAGGTGCTTGACGACCATGCGGCGCGAGATGCCCATGTGCGCGGCTACTTCGTCTTGGGTGAGGCCGTCGAAGCGATGGAGGACGAAGGCCTCGCGCTGGCGCTCGGGCAGTTCGTCCAGCGCCTGTTGCAGCCGCGCCATGCGCTGGCGCTGGGCGGCGGCGTGCAGCGGATCCGCGTCATCCGGGGCGGCGAGGTTTTCAGCTTCGGCGTCTTCGAGCAGCACGGTGCGCAGCGTGCGGCCAGCCTGGCGCTCGCGCGCTTCCTCGGCCATGCCGTTGCGAACGATTTTGTGCAGGTAGGCGCGGGTTTCGTCGGCGCTGGCCAGCGGGGCATTGGCCGCCATGAACTTGACGACGGCATCGTGCAGCGAGTCTTCGGCCGGCGTGTCACTGCTGCTGGCACGGCCCAGGCCGCGCAGAAAGGCCCGGCGCCAGCGTGCATAGACCTGGCCGATGTGGGTGGCAGGCGTGGCTGCGGCAAGCGGCTCGGCGGGGACGCCGGGCGAGTATTCCTCCCGCTTCATGCGCTGCCTCCACCAGGCGTGCAGGCCCGCGCCGCCCAAGGCCATGCCAGGGCGGCGGCGGTAGCAAAGGCGAAGGTCTGGAAGAAAAGCACGGGGCGCACCGGTACGCCACTGATCCGGATTGGCGGAGCCCCGTGCGTCTGCGAACGACGTGGGACTGGCGGGCTTGGCTACGTGCGGATGTCGAATGGCCGAATGAAATCGAAGGTGATTTTACCGGGGGCGATGGGCATCGCCGGGCTGCGCTGTGGTGGCCGGTGCAGCCGGGCCGGCCGGGTGCCTGCTGGCGGGTAGCCATCAGACACCCATGCCGCGCTGCCGGCCGAGTTGCCAAGTCACCGAGGAGCCGCGCACCACGGCGCTGATTTGCTGGCCCAGGCGCTGCTCGATCACCGGCCGCCAGGGCACCAGCGTGAAGCCCAGGCCGTCGTCGAGCATGGCGAAGCGGCCGCTGGCGAGTTGGATGGACTGGCGGTAGACGCCGCTGGCCTGCTGGCCGTCCTTGAGCGGGCGGAAGCTGCGGCCGGTCTGGGCTTGCAGTTGCTTGCCCGCGCTTGCCAGTTCGCGGTCGCGCAGGGTTGCGAGCAGGCTGCGGGCCAGGACGATGCGCTGGCCTCGGCGCTCGGCCAAGCCCTGCCCGGCGAGGAAGTCGGCGCGGCGGTCCATGGCCCCGCGTGCCTGGGCGCCGAAGCCCTGGGGCGCCAGGGCCTTGCCTTCGTCCAGCAGTTGGTGGTCCAGCCAGGTGGCGCCGAGGGCGCGTACCTGCTGGTCGATGGGCAGGTGGGAGCGCAGTTCGATGGTTTGGCCCTGGGCCTTGCCAGCGTCGTGCCGCTGTGCTTGCGCCTGCAGGTCGCTGGGAATCTTCCAGACGCCTTCGGCGACGCGCTCTATGATACCGGGGCTGCGCAGCGCTTCGAGCCGGCGCACATGCCAAGCCTTGACTTCATCGGCCACAGCATCGGTCAGCAACTTGGTCAGTTGCTTGAGCAGCCCGTTCTCCCCAATCAGGTCTTCAGGTTTCTTGTAATTGGCCAACAGACCAGACAGCAGTTCTTCAGGTACGTCGTGTTTCTTGGTGCTCATAGTGCTTACGGACACGCCGACTTGCGCCGGCGGTGGATTGTCCGTTTACACAAAATTCTGCACACCCTCCCCCTCAGCTTCGGCGAGCACCCGCGGCAGACGCTCGGGTGGGGTGCGCTGAATGGCCGGAAGTTTTCGACGGTCATGAGAGGAGGCCTTCCCCTCGTTCAGAATGAATGCGGGGCATCAGCGGCAAGTCGCCTGAAGTTCGCTTTGCCTCGGCGATCCACGCGGGGACAAGCGTGCTCCAACGCGGCGACCAAGATCGCAAACAGAAGGTTGGCCGGCGAGGCGAAGATGGCTGTTCGCGCGGAAAGACAACCAATAGGTCTTTCGCCCCTGCCGTGCCCCTGAAACAAAACAAGGACCCGAAGGTCCTTGTTTTTACTAGCATTTTTTGGGGTGGCTGATGGGACTCGAACCCACGACGACAGGAATCACAATCCTGGACTCTACCAACTGAGCTACAGCCACCGTAGAGCCTTGCATTATAGAGTGAATTCCTATCGCCCTACCCAATTTTCTTCATTTTTCTATTCCGAAGGATTCAGGATTGCGGGCGCGGCGCCTTGATCTGCACCTTGAAGCGATCCTTGAGCATCTCGTAGTACGCAATGCCTTCAGCTGTCCCAAGCCACTGCTGGAACTGCTGGCGTTGCGCGGCGTCTTCCTCCGCCTGCTTGGCGGCTTCACGCGGCTGTACACGATTGACCTTGACCACAGCATAGCCCTGCCCGCCAAGATCGACCCCGGTCCATGCCGGCAGATTGTCGATGCCCGTGTGCAATGCCGCATCTACCACGGCACGCGGCAGGCTTTGCAACTGGTCACGCCCGACGGTCACGGCAGCAGACAGGCCCGTGGCACCTGTCGCATCCCCCTTCCACGATGCGAGCTTGGCCTGCCCCTCTGCGCGCGCCAGTTCGGCGGATTTCTCGGCCACGTACATGGCACGTACACGGTCCCGCACCTCGTCATAAGGCAACGTACGTGCTGGCGCATATTGGACGATGCGCCCCGAGACCATCATGCTCGGCCCCACTTCGACCGCCTCGGTATTGCGCTTGTTCTCAATGGACTCCGAGGAAAAGAGCGCCTCCAGGAAACGCTGATTGGCCAACGGGCCCTGAACGCCTGGCAGCGGCGTGCGGGCGACATGCTGCGCAGTCTGGACCTTCAGCTTGAGCTTCTCGGCCGTGGGCTGCAGGCTGTCTGCCTGTTCGTAAACACCATTCGAGAAGGCGTCAGCCGCCTCGGCGAATTTGCCTTGGGCCTGCTGCTGCTTGAGTTCAGCTTCCAGCTTGGCGCGCACCTGCTCAAAACTCGGCGGCTGCGGCGTTTTCACGTCCGCGAGCTGGATGATGTGGTACCCGAAGTCGCTCTCCACCACATCGCTGATGTCCCCTTTCTTCATGGAGAACACAGCGTCTTCAAAAGGCTTCACCATCGCGCCGCGTGCGAAGAAGCCCAAATCGCCACCGCCCGGGGCCGAGCCGGAATCCTGGGAGTTTTTCTTGGCGATCTCGGCAAAACCGGCAGGATTTTTCCGCACCTGCTCCAGCAGTTCCTCGGCGCGCACCTTGGCCGTTTCACGCACTTGTGCGGAAGCATCCTTGGTGGCATTCACGAGAATGTGGCTTGCGCGGCGCTCTTCCTTGCCAGCAAGGCGCTCCTGGTTTTCCTTGTAGTAGGTGCGCAGATCGTCTTCGCTCAGCGTAATACCTGCACGCACCGCATCCAGGTCGAGTACGAGGTACTCCACGGTTGCTTCTTCGGGCTGCTGGAAGTTGGCAGCCCGGCTTTGATAGAACGCCTGGAGATCGGCATCCGAAGAAACGACCTTGCCCGCGTAATCCTGTGCGTTAAAGCGCGCAACCTGAATCTCACGGCGCTGGTACAGGGCATCCATCGCCAACTTGAACTGCCCCTCCGTGCTGAAGGACGATTGCAACACGCCCCCCAGCACCTGGGAGATAGAAAGATCGCGGCGCATATTGGCCTCGAAGCCCTCGGGGGTCATCCCCTGCGCACCGACCAACGCGCGGTAGGCATCGGCATCCAGCGAGCCATCCGGCCGCTTGAGTGCCGCGATCGCCGGGATTTCCTTCAGGGCACTGGCCAGCCGCGCATCGCTGGCAACGATATGCATTTTCTGCACGGCAGCCGTCATCACCTGATCACGCACCATGCGCTCCAGCGTGGCATAGCGCGCCTGCGGCGAATCCAGCAGCTTGGGGTCCACCGAGGGCGACTGGGCGCGGATGCGATCGCTCTCCATCCGGTGCGCGTTGTCCCAGTCCGACTGTTTGATGTCATGGCCATCCACCCGCGCCACGACCGGGCTCGACTCGGAGAAGTAGTTGCGATCGATGCCCACCAGGACGAACGAAGGGATGACCAGCAAGAACAACAAGATCATGCCGAACTTGGAGTGCTTGCGGATGGATTCGAGCATAGTCAACAATCTTTCAGGGCTGGCAAAAGAAAAGGCGAACTCGCGTTCGCCTTTGTTCGGTGGTGGGTGCTGACGGGGTCGAACCGCCGACCTACGCCTTGTAAGGGCGCCGCTCTACCAACTGAGCTAAGCACCCCACCTTGACTGACGTCAGTTCAGGGCATCCTTCAATGCCTTGCCCGGACGGAACTTTGGAACCTTGGCGGCCTTGATTTTAATCGTGGCGCCGGTACGGGGATTGCGGCCGGTGCGTGCAGCGCGCTTGCCAACGGCAAACGTGCCAAAACCAACGAGCGACACCGTGCCACCCTTCTTCAAGGTTTTCTTCACTGCCTCGATCGTCGACTCCAGTGCACGCGCGGCTGCAGCCTTGGAGATGTCGGCATTGGTTGCGATGTGCTCAATCAGTTCGGTTTTGTTCACAAGAGGCCTCTCGGGAAATACGTGGATGGAATGTCTCGTGCTCCGCGATTCTTGCATGCCAGGGGCTATGGCAGAAGAGAGCAGCCGATCCTCCAAAAAACAGGACGCGCCGTCTTCAGCGGCGCCTCGGCGAATTCTAGTCGCATTTGCGCACCGGCATGGATTGGCGGCGGTTTTTTGTCTCCATGGCAGCGCCATGCCCGCCCTTGCCTATCAACAGAAGCCGGCCCCGGCTCGTCATTTGACGCGTGCCCTGATCTCCGGCAACGCCTTCTGCAGGTAGTAGACCATGGACCACACCGTGAGCACGGCCGCCACCCAGATCAGCACCATGCCCCACAGGCCGGTATCGATACCCAGGACCCGGCCGTCATAGAGCAGGAACGGGATGGCCACCATCTGGGCCGTGGTCTTGAGCTTGCCGATCATGTGCACGGCCACGCTCTTGCTCGCGCCGATCTGCGCCATCCATTCGCGCAGCGCGGAGATGGCGATCTCACGTCCGATGATGATGAGCGCCACGAACACGTCCGTGCGCCCCAGGTGCACCAGCACCAACAGGGACGCGCACACCAGGAACTTGTCGGCCACCGGGTCAAGGAATGCGCCGAACGCGGAGGCCTGGTTGAGCTTGCGCGCCAGGAAGCCATCGAGCCAGTCGGTCGCGGCGAACACCATGAACATCAGCGTGGCGATGAGGTTGCGCGTGGCCGGCTCGATGGGCGCGTAGAACACCCCGACGATCAGCGGAATCGCGACGATGCGCGTCCAGGTCATCAGGGTGGGGATGGTGAAGAACATGGTGCGCGATTGTGGCACGCCACAACCCGTGGCCGCAGGCAAAGCCGGGTCAGCGCAGCGCACGGTAAATGGTGTCGGCCAGCGCCAGCGAGATGCCCTCCACCGTGGCCAGGTCTTCCACGCTCGCGTCCTGCACGCCGCGCACGCCGCCGAAGCGCTGCAGCAGGCGCGCGCGCTTTCGCGGGCCGACCCCGGGAATGTCCTCCAGCCGGCTGCCACCCACGCGCACCTTGGCGCGCGCCGCGCGCATGCCGGTGATGGCGAAGCGGTGGGCCTCGTCGCGGATCTGCGCCACCAGCATCAAGGCGGCGGAGTCGCGCCCCAGGTAGACCTTCTCGCGCCCGTCGGCGAACACCAGTTCCTCCAGGCCGACCTTGCGGCCCTCGCCCTTCTCCACGCCGACGATGCGCGTCAGGTCCAGCCCCAGCTCGGTGAACACCTCGCGCGCCATGGCCACCTGGCCCTTGCCGCCATCGACCAGCACCAGGTCGGGCAGGCGCGCCTTGCCGGCCTGTGGCTCGGCACCGCCGGCCTCGCGCTGCGCCTCGGCCACGGGGCGGTAGCGGCGCTGCAGCACCTGGCGCATGGCGGCGTAGTCGTCGCCCCCGGTGATGCCCTCGATCTTGAAGCGGCGGTATTCGCTGCTTTGCATCTTGTGGTGGTGGAACACCACGCACGACGCCTGCGTGGCCTCGCCCGCCGTGTGCGAGATGTCGAAGCATTCGATCACCAGCGCATCCAGGCTCTCCACCGGCAGGTCCAGCGCCTCGGCCAGCGCGCGCGTGCGCGCCTGCTGCGAGCCTTCCTCGGCCAGCAGGCGCGCAAGCTGGATATCGGCGTTCTGCTGCGCCATGTCGAGCCAGGCGCGGCGCTGTTCGCGCGGCTGGTGCACCGCCGCCGCGCGCTGGCCGGTCTGCTGCGCGAGCGCGTCCAGCAGGCCCTTGTCCACGGGTTCGCCCACCACCAGCACCGGCGGCATGGGCACGCCCAGATAGTGCTGCGCGATGAAGGCGGCCAGCACCTGCTGCTCGACCGGCGGGGGCGCTGCGTCCTCGGCGCCGTCCTCGGGCGCGTACAGCGCCGCCGCGTCGTCCACGTGCACCGGGAAGTACGGCCGGTCGCCCAGGTGCCGCCCGCCACGCACCATGGCCAGGTTGACGCAGGCGCGCCCACCTTGCACGCGCACGGCCAGGATGTCCACGTCCTTGTCGTCGGCTGTCTCGATGGCCTGCTGGTGCAGCACGCGCGCCAGCGCCTGCATCTGGTTGCGCAGCTCCGCGGCCTGCTCGAACTCCAGCTTTTCCGCGTGTGCGAGCATGCGCGCCTCCAGCCCTTGAAGCAGCTCCTGGGCATGGCCGCGCAGCAGGGCCTCGGCGCCCTGCACGTCCACCGCGTAGGCCTCGGGCGATACCAGGCCCACGCACGGCGCCGTACAGCGCTTGATCTGGAACAGCAGGCAGGGCCGCGTGCGGTTGGCAAACACCGTGTCCTCGCAGGTGCGCAGGCGGAACACCTTCTGCAGCAACTGGATGGTTTCCTTCACCGCCCAGCCGTTCGGGTACGGGCCGAAGTAGCGGTGGCGCTTGTCGATGGCGCCGCGGTAGTACGCCATGCGCGGAAAGCGCTGGCCCGGCGCGGCGCCCTGGCCATCAAGCGCGGCCACGCCGGTGATCTTCAGGAAGGGGTAGCTCTTGTCGTCGCGGAACAGGATGTTGTATTTGGGGTGCTGCGACTTGATGAGGTTGTTCTCCAGCAGCAGCGCCTCGGCCTCGGAGCGCACCACGGTGGTCTCCAGCCGCGTGATCTTGCCAACCATGTGGCCGATGCGCGTGCCCCCGTGGTTCTTGCTGAAATAGCTGCCCACGCGCTTTTTCAGGTTGCGCGCCTTGCCCACATAGAGCAGCGTGCCAGCGGCGTCGAAATAGCGGTAGACGCCGGGCAGCGGCGGCAGGGCGGCCACCTGCGCCAGCAGTTCTTCGGAGTGCGCTTCATGCATGGCGGTATTGTGCGCATGGCGGCATGCCCGCACCGACAATCGCGGGCATGAACGCCGACTCCACCACCGCGCCGCTGCGCTGGGACATCTTCTGCCAGGTCATCGACAACTTCGGCGACATCGGCGTGTGCTGGCGCCTCGCAGCCGACCTGGGGACGCGCGGCCACACCGTGCGCCTGTGGACCGACGACGCCAGCGCCCTGGCCTGGATGGCGCCCGGCGGCGCGCCCGGCGTGCAGGTGCGCGCCTGGCCCCAGGCCGCGCCCGCCGACGGCCCGGGCGATGTCGTGGTGGAAGCCTTCGGCTGCGAGATTGCTCCCGGATTCATAGCTGCCACCGCTTGCGCAGCAAGGGCTAGAGCCCGAAAACCCTTGTGGATCAACCTCGAATACCTGAGCGCCGAGAGCTACGTGGAGCGCTGCCACCGCCTGCCCTCCCCCCTCATGGACGGTCCAGGCGCGGGACTGACGCGCTGGTTCTTCTACCCGGGCTTCACCGCCGCCACCGGCGGACTGTTGCGCGAACCCGGCCTGCCCGCGCGCCAGGCAGCGTTCGACCGCGCACGCTGGCGCACGCGCCAGGGCATCGCGCCGGGGGAACTCGCCGTGTCGCTGTTCTGCTACGAGCCACCCGCCCTGCCCGCCTTGCTGGCGGTGCTGGAGCACGCCCCCTCCCACCTGCTGGTCACCCCGAGCCGCGCCACCGCCGCGGTGCAGGCGATTGAGAGCCAAAACGGCCTCAAACCCTTGCCAGGCAAGCGCATGCAGCTCACATTTTCATACCTCGCACCGTGCGCCCAGCCCCACTTCGATGAGATGCTCTGGGCCTGCGACCTGAACTTCGTGCGTGGCGAAGACTCGCTGGTGCGCGCGCTCTGGGCCGGCCAGCCCTTCGTGTGGCAGATCTACCCGCAGCACGACGACGCACACCACGCCAAGCTGCACGCCTTTCTCGACTGGCTGCAGGCCCCGCCCACGCTGCGCCGCTGGCACGCTCAATGGAACGGACTAGAGCCCGCTGCTGCCCTGCCGCCGCTGGACAGCAGCACCTTGGCGGAATGGCGCGGCTGCGCGCGCGCGGCACGGCACAGGCTGCTGGCACAGCCGGATTTATTGACCCAGCTACTGGGGTTTGTAGCGGAAAAAAGCTAAAATCCGTGGTTTTGCGCTATGGAAGGTGGTACGCATCTTCGCCATGGCCGCCTTCCGCCGCGAACCGTCCGCACCGGCCGCTCCAGGGCATCCGCCCCACCCGCCCCGGCTTGCAGGCAGCGGCTCCAACCCAAGCACTACGCTATGAAAATCGCTCAAGAAATCCGCGCCGGCAACGTCATCATGCAGGGCAAGGACCCGATGATCGTCCTGAAGACCGAATACGCCCGCGGCGGCCGCGGCGCCGCCACCGTGCGCATGAAGCTCAAGGCGCTGCTGTCCAACATGGGCACTGAAGTCGTCTTCAAGGCCGACGACAAGATCGACAACGTGATCCTGGACAAGAAGGAGTGCACCTACTCCTACTTCGCCGACCCGATGTACGTGTGGATGGACACCGACTACAACCAGTACGAAGTCGAAGCCGCCAACATGGGCGACGCCATCAGCTACCTCGAAGATGGCATGGCCGCCGAAGTGGTGTTCTACGACGGCAAGGCCATCTCGGTGGAACTGCCCACCAGCGTGGAGCGCGAGATCACCTGGACCGAGCCCGCCGTGAAGGGCGACACCTCCGGCAAGGTGCTCAAGCCGGCGAAGATCGCCACCGGCTTCGAGGTGGCCGTGCCCCTGTTCGTGGACCAGGGCGACAAGATCGAAATCGACACGCGCACCGGCGAATACCGCAAGCGCGTCTGATACGGGTTTGCATTCAACCGTATAACTAGGCGGGAAGCCGCAGACAGTGCTGTAGCACGGCAAGGCGAGCCAACGACGTTAGACGGTTGAAAGCAAATCCGTACGACGCGCCCCGTGCGGCAAAGCCCTGCACCAAGCCAAAGAGCCGGCGCCCTCACGGGCCCGGCTCTTTTTCTTTGCCCAACGCCAGCGTCACAGGCCCAGGGCCGCGATCCCGGCGCGCGCGATCTGCGCATCCTCGGAGGACTTGACGCCGCTCACGCCCACGGCGCCAAGGCACTGGCCGTCCTTCATGATCGGCACGCCGCCCTCGAGCAGGCCCTGCAGCGCGGGCGCCGACAGGAACGAGGTCCGGCCGCCGTTGACGATGTCTTCGTACACCTTGCTTTCGCGGCGCCCCAGGGCCGCCGTGTGCGCCTTGGCGGGGGCGATGTGCGACGAAACTGCGGGCGCGCCGTCCAGGCGCTGCAGCCACAGCAGGTGGCCGCCGTCATCGACGATGGCGATGGTCACGGCCCATTGGTTCTGCAGCGCTTCGGCTTCGGCGGCGGCGGCGATCTTCTTGACATCGGCCAGTTCGAGTTCGGGCTTGGTTTTCATAAAGGTTGAACGATTCGGAAATACAAGAACTCCAAGGATAGCGGCGCAATCCCTGCGGCCGCAGGTAAAACAATTCCACCCAAAAAGGATGCTGTGGCTTCGGGTATTGCATAACACACGAAAAACCACCGCCTAGAATGCCCAGCTTCCTGTACTCGCATGCAGACCAACCGGAGAGACACACAATGCACAACGAAATGACCACTTGGGGCTCTACGGGCTATGCCGTATCCCAGGAGCAGCGCCAGAAGGTGCTGCGCAACACCTACTGGCTGCTGGCCCTGAGCCTGCTGCCCACCGTGCTCGGCGCATGGGTCGGCGTGGCCACGGGCATCACGCAGTCGCTGCGCGGCGGCCTGGGCCTGATCGTGTTCCTTGGCGGCGCGTTCGGCTTCATGTTCGCCATCGAGAAGACCAAGAACTCGGCCGCCGGCGTGGGCGTGCTGCTGGCCTTCACCTTCTTCATGGGCCTGATGCTCTCGCGCCTGATCGGCATGGTGCTGGGCTTCAAGAACGGCACCGACCTCATCATGACCGCCTTCGCGGGCACGGCGGGCGTCTTCGTGGTGATGGCCAGCCTCGCCACGGTCATCAAGCGCGACCTCTCGGGCATGGGCAAGTGGCTCATGGTCGGCGCCCTGGTGCTGCTGGTTGGCAGCGTCATCAACGTGTTCGTCGGCTCCTCGGCCGGCATGATGGCCATCTCGGTCGCCGCCATCGGCATCTTCAGCGCCTACATGCTGTACGACCTCAAGCAGATCATCGACGGCGGCGAAACCAACTACATCAGCGCCACGCTGGCCCTGTACCTGGACCTGTTCAACGTGTTCCAGAGCCTGCTGGCGCTGCTGGGCATCATGGGCGGCGAGCGCGACTGAACGGTCCCCTCCCCCACTTCTCTTGCAAGGCCCTTCGGGGCCTTTTTTCATGCAGGCCCACCGGGCTGCATTACGGCCCGAACCATCGCGCAAAGCCCGCCTCGCCAGGTGGCGTGAACCGCACGATGCGGGAGTTGCCGGCGCGGCGGGCCCAGCCCAGCGCGAACAGCCGCTCCAGCAGTGCCGCGCCCAGTGCGCCCGCGAGGTGCGCGCGGCGCTCGCTCCAGTCCAGGCACATGCGGCAGACCGGGCGCTTGCCCAACCTCAGTGCCGCCACGTCGATGCCCGCCAGCGCCAGCGTGCGCTCGCCCCGGGGCGTGACCTCGACTGCGCCGTCGTCAAGCGTGATCAGTTGCTGGCGCGTCAACCGGACCAGCAGTTCAACGCCGCGCTCGCCGGCGAGGTGGTCGTAGCAGACCCGTGCCAGACGCATCTCGGCGTCCTTCGGGCCGGGCCGGATGCGCCGTCGCTGCGCCTGGTGGTCGGCCAGGTGCATCAGCGCCTCGACCGCCGCAGCGACATCAGGCCCGGCCAGGCGGTAGTAGCGGTGCCGCCCCTGCTGCTCCACGGCAAGCAGGCCTCCGGCCTGCAACTGCGCCAGATGGCCGCTGGCAGTCGCCGGGGCAATGCCCGCCACGCGCGCCAGCTCGCCCGCGGTCAGCGCCTGCCCGCCCATCAGCGCGATCAGCATGCCGGCGCGCGCGGGGTCGCCCATCAGCGCGCCCATGCTGGCGAAATTCGGTCCCGTCATCATGCGATGACCCTACCACGCCCGCTGGCCCGATGTTTCGCCCCGTGCCAAAGCATCAGCGCCATTCGGCTGGCTAAGCTGGCGGCTCGCCTGGAGGAACCATGCTTTTCATTCGCGCGGCCACTGTGCTGCTTGCCACCCTCTGGGGAACTGCCGCCATGGCGCAAACCCCGCTTCGATCCGTGACCTTGGAGGGCCATGCATCCGCGCCGGGCCAATCCTGGCATCCGCGCCTGCAACTCTTCGAGCAGGCCGAGGGCCGGGCCAACCGCAAACGCCCCGTGCTCTACGTGCATGGTGCAACCTTTGCATCGGAAAACGCGGTCTTCTTCAGGTTCGCGGGCCGCTCGTGGGCGGATGCCCTGAACGACGCCGGCTTTTCCGTATGGGGCCTGGATTTCGCCGGCTACGGCCGATCGGAAATCTACCCGGCGATGCGCCACGCAACGCCGCCCGAAGGCGAACCGCTCGGCCGCACGCCGGATGCCGCCGCCCAGATCGAGCGGGCCGTGCGCGCGATCATCGCGGAGACAGGCGCGGAGAAGGTCTCGATCATCGCCCACTCCTGGGGCACGATGCCCGCGGGCCGCTTCGCGGGCGAGCATCCCGAATGGGTGGAGCGCCTGGTTCTCTTCGGGCCGGTCGTGCGCCGCGAGACGCTGGGCGGGGTGCCCCAGCTTGGCCCCTGGCGCTTCCTCACCGTGGCGGCGCAGAAGCGGCGCTTCGTCGAGGACGTGCCCGCGGGCGCGCCCGCCGTGCTGGCCGAGGCCGATTTCCCTGCCTGGGCGGCGCTCTACCTGCGCCTGGACCCGACCAGCGCCGCGCGCACGCCGCCCAGCGTCCGCACGCCGAACGGCCCCCTGGCCGACATCATGGCGGCGTGGTCGGGCCAGCTCGCCTATGACCCGGGCCGCATCCAGGCGCCGACGCTGATCGTGCGGGGCGCGTGGGACAGCCTGTGCGGCGATGCCGACGCCGCCTGGCTGCGGCAGGCGCTCACCCATGCGCGGCAGGTGTCGGACGTCAAGGTGCCCCGCGCCACGCATCTGATGCACCTCGAAACCGGGCGGGCGGCGCTCCATGCCGCCGTCAACGACTTCCTCAAGGCAAAGGACTGAGCACGCCATGATCTCCGTGATCTTTGAAGTATTCCCCGCCGAAGGCCGCCAGGGCGACTACCTGGACCACGCCGCACGGCTGAAGGCCGATCTCGAACGCATCGACGGCTTCATCTCGGTCGAGCGTTTCCAGAGCCTGGCAGACCCCGGCAAGCTGCTGTCGCTGTCGTTCTGGCGCGACGAAGCGGCGGTCGCCCGCTGGCGCCGCCATGAGGACCACCGCACGACGCAGCGCGCGGGCCGCGCCGGCGTCTTCCGCGACTACCGGCTGCGCGTCGCCACGGTGCTGCGCGACTATGGAATGGCCGAACGGCGCGATCAGGCGCCGGCCGACAGCCAGGCCGCGCACGGGGTGCGGGGTGGGGTGCAGGGCGGCCACGACCGGTAGCGGGCGCCTGGCGGCACGCCCCCCGGCGGTGCACGGCACCGCATCAGTGCGCTGCCACCACGCCGGCACGCACGCAAAGCGCGCATCCGGCGCCCGGCAGGCCGCGCCATGGTGCGCGCGGCGGGTGGCACGGTATCTGCTCTATCCCCGGCACCAGCACATTCCCGCTGCGTAGCCACGGAGGGCCCCATGCCACCGGCCGCGCGGCGGGGGAGGACCCCAGCCCATGAGCGACGCAGCAGCCGACAAGACCATCACCGAACGCGCCTTCAACGAAATGCTGGACGCCCAAGGCAACGTGCGCCCGCATTACCACGCCTTTGCCCAGTGGCTTGCCAGCCAGCCTGACGAGGCCATGGCGGCGCGCCGCCTGGAGGCGGATCTGAACTTCCGCCGCATCGGCATCACCTTCTCGATGGCGGGCGACGCCGACGGCACCGAGCGCCTGATCCCGTTCGACCTGATCCCGCGCGTCATCCCCGCGGCCGAGTGGCGGCGGCTCGACCAGGGGCTGAAGCAGCGCGTGCGCGCGCTGAACATGTTCATCCACGACATCTACCACGACCACGACATCGTGCGCGCGGGCATCGTGCCGGCCGAGCAGGTGTTCCTCAACGCCCAGTACCGCCCCGAGATGCAGGACGTGACCGTGGCCGAGAACATCTACTGCCACGTGGCGGGCATCGACATCGTGCGCGCCAACGCCGGCGAGTTCTACGTGCTGGAGGACAACCTGCGCGTGCCCTCGGGCGTGTCGTACATGCTGGAGAACCGCAAGATGTCGATGCGGCTGATGCCCGAGATGTTCAGCCGCGCGCGCGTGGCCCCGGTGGCGCACTACCCCGACCTGCTGCTGGACAACCTGCGCGAGGTGGCGCCGCGCAACATCGACGACCCCACCGTGGTGGTGCTCACCCCGGGCATGTACAACTCGGCCTACTTCGAGCACGCCTTCCTGGCCCAGCAGATGGGGGTGGAGCTGGTCGAGGGCAAGGACCTGTTCGTGGACCAGAACACGGTCTACATGCGCACCACGCGCGGCCCGCAGCGCGTGGACGTGATCTACCGCCGCGTGGACGACGACTTCCTCGACCCGCTGTCGTTCCGCGCCGACTCCGCCCTGGGCGTGCCGGGGCTGCTCTCGGCCTGCCGGGCGCAGCGCATCACGCTGGCCAACGCCATCGGCACCGGGCTGGCGGACGACAAGTCCACCTACCTGTTCGTGCCGGACATGATCCGCTTCTACCTGGGCGAGGAGCCCATCCTCTCCAACGTGCCCACCTGGCAGTGCAGCCGCCCAAGCGAGCTGTCGCACGTGCTGGCGCACCTGCCCGAGCTGGTGGTCAAGGAGGTGCACGGCGCCGGGGGCTACGGCATGCTGGTCGGCCCGACGGCCAGCCGCGCCGAGCTGGACGAGTTCCGCGCCCGCATCCTGGCCCACCCCGGCCACTACATCGCCCAGCCCACGCTGGCGCTGTCCACCACGCCCACCTACGTGGAGTCGGGCGTGGCGCCGCGCCACGTCGATTTGCGGCCCTACGTGCTGTGCGGCAAGGAAATCCGCACCGTGCCCGGCGGCCTGTGCCGCGTGGCGCTCAAGGAGGGCTCGCTGGTGGTCAACAGCAGCCAGGGCGGCGGCACCAAGGACACCTGGGTGCTGGAGGAATGACGCCATGAAAAAAAGCATGAACAGGAGCACCACGCCATGCTGAGCCGTACCGCCGACCATCTTTTCTGGATGTGCCGCTACATCGAGCGCGCCGAGAACACCGCGCGCATGCTGCACGTCAACACCCAGCTGGCCCTGCTGCCGCGCGACGAGGCGGTGCACCGCGAGTCGTGGCAGGCCATGCTGCGCCTGTTCGAGCTGGAGGGCGACTTCGCCGCGCGCTACGGCGCCCCGCAGCCGCAGGCCGTGATCCACTACATGGCGCGCGACGCCGACAACCCTTCCTCGATCTACGCCTGCCTGCGCGCCTGCCGCGAGAACGCGCGCGCCGTGCGCGGCAGCCTGACCACCGAGCTGTG
Source organism: Acidovorax sp. YS12 (assembly GCA_021496925.1). Classification (NCBI taxonomy): domain Bacteria; kingdom Pseudomonadati; phylum Pseudomonadota; class Betaproteobacteria; order Burkholderiales; family Comamonadaceae; genus Acidovorax; species Acidovorax sp. YS12. Next base: position 126,761 of record CP053915.1, on the reverse strand, counting down.
GGAAACCATCAACCTCACCTGGCTGACGCTGCTGCGCGACCTGGACGACGGCGTGCTCGAACGCAGCCCCGAACAGTTCTTCGAGTGGATCAAGCACCGCGCGCACCTGGTGCGCGGCGTGACCGAGAACACCATGCTGGTGGACGAGGCGCTGCACTTCATGCGCCTGGGCAGCCAGCTGGAGCGCGCCGACAACATGGCGCGCATGCTGGACGTGCGCTTTCACGAGCACGAGGCCATGGCGCCAGGCGGCAAGCCGGGCGCGGCGCAGGGCAAGGCGCTCGACACCGACGCGGGCGAGTTCTACCGCTGGTCGGCCATCCTGGGCTGCGTATCGGCGCTGGAGGTGTACCGCAAGGTCTACCGCGACGTGGTCACGCCCTCCCGCGTGGTGGAGCTGCTGGTGCTCAACGCCACCCTGCCCAGCTCGCTGGTGGCGCTGATGCGCGGCGTGAAGGACAACCTGGCGCGCGTGGCCAACGGCCGCTCGGCCGAAACCGAGCGCCAGGCCGGCCTGCTGCTCGCCGAGCTGGAGTACGGGCGCATCGAGGACATCCTGCGCGGCCCCGGGCTGCACCGCTTCCTCACCAACTTCCTGGCGCGCGTGAACCACCTGGGCACGCGCATCGGCCGCGACTTCCTGCTGCCCTTGAGCGCCTGAGGATTTTTCAATGAAATCGGCCGCCAGCCCTTATGGGGCAAGCGCCAGCAGCTATCAATCTTGACTTTGAACCACGGCAAGGAGCGACGCATGCGCCACCTCATCAAGCACACCACCCGCTACCACTACACCGACCCCGTGAGCTACAGCATCCAGGTGCTGCGCCTGACGCCGCGCCAGGACGAGCACCAGCGCCTGCTGCGCTGGCACATCGAGGCCCCCGGCCTGCTGGAGGAGCAGGTGGACGCCTACGGCAACATCACCCACACCCTCACGCTGACCCAGCCGCACGACGCCATCGAGCTGAAGGTGACGGGCCAGATCGAAGTCAGCCCGCTCGACGGCGGCGCCGTGCACGGCGAGGACAACCGCCTGCCCGTGCAGGCGTACTGCGTGCCCACGCCGCTGACGGCGTGCGACGACGGCATCCGCGCCTTCGCGCAAGGCGTGCTGCCCGCGGGCCTGCGCGGGCCGGACGACGCCCTGGCGCTGGCCGAAGCCATCGCGCAACGCGTGGCCTACGAACCCGGCATGCGCACCGCGCAAACCGCCGCCAGCCAGGTGCTGGCGCAGGGCCACGGCGTCTGCCAGGACCACGCCCACCTGTTCCTGGCCTGCGCGCGCGCCCTGGGCTGCCCGGCGCGCTACGTCAGCGGCTACCTGCACGCCGATGCCGACCACATGTCCGCCCACGCCTGGGCCGACCTGTGGTGGCCCCGGCACGGCTGGACCAGCATCGACGTGACGGGCCGCCAGTACGCCAGCGAACGCCACTGCCGCCTGGCCGTGGCGCGCGACTACGCCAGCGCCTCGCCGGTGCGCGGCGTGCGCACCGGCGGCGGCGAGGAAAGCATGCGCATGGACGTGCTGGTGCAGCAGTAGCCGAAGAACACGTCATGACCTACTGCATCGCCGCCTGCCTGGACGCAGGCATGGTCTTCCTGGCCGACAGCCGCACCAATGCCGGCGTGGACCAGGTCAGCACCTTCCGCAAGCTGCGCGTGTTCGAGCGCCCCGGCGACCGGCTGCTGGCGCTCATGACCTCGGGCAACCTGGCCATCAGCCAGGCCATCGTGGCGCTGCTGGCGCAGCGCGGCGCGGACGACCCGCATTCGCTCTGGAACGCCGCCACCATGCAGGAGGCCGCGCAGTGCGTGGGCGACGCCGTGCGCGCCGTGCACGCGCGCGACGGCCAGGCGCTCAAGGCGCAGGGCATCGACTTCAACGTCAGCCTGCTCCTGGGCGGGCAGATCGGCGCCGCGCCGTGCCAGTTGTTCCAGGTGTACGCGGCGGGCAACTTCATCGCCGCCAGCCCCGAGAGCCCGTACCTGCAGATCGGCGAGGCCAAGTACGGCAAGCCCATCGTGGACCGCGTGCTGCAGGCGCAAACCTCGCTCGACGAAGCCGCCAAGTGCATGCTGATCTCGATGGACTCGACGCTGCGCTCGAACATCTCGGTCGGCCTGCCGCTGGACCTGCTGGTGTATGAGCGCGGCACGCTGCGCGTGACGCGCTTCGCCTGCCTGGACGAAACCAGCGAGTACCTGGCCATGATCCGCCGCACCTGGGGCGAGCAACTGCGCCAGGTGTTCGCCGGCATTCCCAACCCGCGTTGGACCACCCCCGCAGCCCCCCCGGCCGAGGACACCGCGCCCCTGCCCTTCGCCCGCCTGCACCAGCCCGTGCGCATCGGCACCGGCAACGCCGCCGACCTGCCGCCCGCCGTGCACCAGGTGCTGGCGCAGGGCGCGGGCGACGGGCAGGCGCAGTAGCCGCCCCCCCTTCCGGCCACACCACCCCCATCGCACACGCCATGTCCATTCACGCCGCACTCCACCACGTCACCCACTACACCTACGACCGCCTGGTCGAGCTGGGGCCGCAAACCGTGCGCCTGCGCCCCGCGCCGCACTGCCGCAGCCGGGTGCTGTCGTACGCGCTGAAGGTCGAGCCGGCGCAGCACTTCATCAACTGGCAGCAGGACCCGTTCGCCAACTACCAGGCGCGGCTGGTGTTCCCGGAAAAGACGCGCGCCTTCAAGGTCACGGTGGACCTGGTGGCCGAGATGGCGGTCTACAACCCCTTCGACTTCTTCCTGGAGCCCGATGCCGGGCACTTTCCGTTCAGCTACGCCGCCACCGTCAGGCAGGAGCTGGCGCCCTACCTCGCCGCCGGGCCGCTCACGCCGCGGCTCAAAAGCTACCTCGGCAAGATCGACCGCGGCGAACAGCGCACCATTGACTTCCTGGTCCACCTCAACCGCCAGGTGGCGCAGGACATCCGCTACCTCATCCGCATGGAGCCCGGTGTGCAGACGCCCGAGGAAACGCTGGAGAACGCCAGCGGCTCCTGCCGCGACTCGGGCTGGCTGCTGGTGCAACTGCTGCGCCACCTGGGGCTGGCGGCGCGCTTCGTCTCGGGCTACCTGATCCAGCTCGCGCCCGACGTGAAGTCGCTCGACGGCCCGAGCGGCACGGCGGTGGACTTCACCGACCTGCATGCCTGGTGCGAGGTCTACCTGCCTGGCGCGGGCTGGATCGGGCTGGACGCCACATCGGGCCTGCTCGCGGGCGAGGGCCACATTCCGCTGGCGTGCACGCCCCAGCCCTCGGGCGCCGCGCCCATCGAGGGGCTGGTGGAGAAGGCCGAGGTGACGTTCAGCCACGAGATGCGCGTGACGCGCATCCATGAATCGCCGCGCGTCACCAAACCCTACAGCGACGGCCAATGGCAGGCCGTGCTGGCCCTGGGCGAAAAGGTGGACGCCGACCTGGCGGCAGGCGACGTGCGCCTGACCATGGGCGGCGAGCCGACCTTCGTCGCCATGAACGACCGCGACGCGCCCGAGTGGAACACCGGCGCGCTCGGGCCGACCAAGCGCGGCTTCGCCATGGAACTCACGCACAAGCTGCGTGCCGAATACGGGCAAGGCGGCTTCCTGCACTTCGGCCAGGGCAAGTGGTATCCGGGCGAGCAACTGCCGCGCTGGGCGCTCTCCATCTGCTGGCGCGCCGACGGCCAGGGCACGTGGCGCAACCCGGCGCTGTTCGCCGACGAGCGCGCGCCCTCGCACTACACCAGCGAGGACGCGCGCCGCTTCACCCACACGCTCGCGCGCAAGCTGGGCCTGGCGGACAGCCACATCCAGCCCGGCTACGAGGACGTGTTCTATTACCTCTGGCGCGAGCGCCGCCTGCCCGTCAACGTCGATCCGTTCGACGCGCGGCTCGACGACGAACTGGAGCGCGCGCGCCTGCGCCGCGTGTTCGCGCAGAAGCTGGACAGCGTGGTCGGCTACGTGCTGCCCTTGCAGGCCGAGGGCGCAGGGCGGTGGAGCACCGGGCCGTGGTTCTTCCGCGACGAGCGCATGTACCTCGTGCCCGGCGACTCGCCCATGGGCTACCGCCTGCCGCTCGACAGCCTGCCCTGGGTGAGCCAGGGCGACCATCCCTACCTGATCCCGCAGGACCCTGGCGCGCCGCAGCAGCCGCTGCCCGAAGCCGCCGCGCTGCAGGCGCGCTACCGCGCGGGCGAGGCGCCGCGCGTGCTGCAGCACGCCAGCGCCGCCGCTGCCGCCCCGCAGGCCATGCCGCAGCGCTTCGCGTCGGCGGGCGGCCTGACGCGCACGGCGCTGTGCGTGGAGGCGCGCGACCCCACGCGGGCCAACGGCCCGAAGGCCGAGCAGCAGGGCGGGCAAACCGGCGTGCTCTACGTCTTCATGCCCCCGCTCGCGCAGCTCGACGACTACCTCGACCTGCTCGCCGCCGTCGAGGCCACGGCAGAAGAACTGGGTGTGAAGATCGTCCTCGAAGGCTACCCGCCGCCGCGCGATGCGCGCCTGAAGCTGCTGCAGGTCACGCCCGACCCCGGCGTGATCGAGGTGAACATCCACCCCGCGAGCAACTGGGCCGAACTGGTCCAGCACACCGAATTCCTGTACCAGGCGGCGTTCGAGGCGCGCCTGTCGGCCGAGAAGTTCATGACCGATGGCCGCCACACCGGCACCGGCGGCGGCAACCATTTCGTGATGGGCGGCGCCACGCCCGCCGACTCGCCCTTCCTGCGCCGGCCCGAGCTGCTGGCCAGCCTGCTGCTGTACTGGCACAACCACCCCTCGCTGTCATACCTGTTCAGCGGCCTGTTCATCGGCCCCACCAGCCAGTCGCCGCGCGTCGATGAAGCGCGCAACGACCAGCTCTACGAGCTGGAAATCGCGCTGCGCGAAATCCGCGAGAACCGTGCACGCCACGGCCAGGACATGCCGCCGTGGCTGGTGGACCGGCTGCTGCGCAACATCCTCATCGACGTGACCGGCAACACGCACCGCAGCGAGTTCAGCATCGACAAGATGTACTCGCCCGATTCGGCGACGGGCCGGCTGGGCCTGCTGGAGCTGCGCGCGTTCGAGATGCCGCCGCACGCGCGCATGAGCGTGGTGCAGCAGTTGCTGCTGCGCGCGCTCATCGCCCGCTTCTGGAACGCCCCGTACCAGGCCCCCGCCGCGCGCTGGGGCACCGAACTGCACGACCGCTGGATGCTGCCCACCTTCATCCGCATGGACCTGCACGACGTGCTGGCCGAGATGGCCGAGGCGGGCTACGCCTTCGACCCCGCGTGGTTCGCGCCGCACGTCGAGTTCCGCTTCCCGTTCGTCGGCGCGGTGCAGTCGCGCGGCATCGAACTCACTTTGCGCAACGCGCTGGAGCCCTGGCACGTGATGGGCGAGGAAGGCGCCGTCGGCGGCACCGTGCGCTACGTCGATTCGTCGCTGGAGCGCATCGAGGTGCGCGTGACGGGCCTCAACGACAGCCGCTACACCGTCACCGTCAACGGCCAGCCGCTGCCGCTGCAGCCCACCGGCACGCAGGGCGAATTCGTCGCCGGCGTGCGCTACAAGGCGTGGAACCCGCCGAGCAGCCTGCACCCCACCATCGGCGTGCATGCGCCGCTGACCTTCGACATCGTGGACACCTGGATGAACCGCTCGCTCGGCGGCTGCCAGTACCACGTGGCGCACCCTGGCGGGCGCAATTACGGCACCTTTCCCGTCAACGCCTACGAGGCGGAAAGCCGCCGCCTGGCGCGCTTCGCGCGCATGGGGCACACTGCGGGGCCGCTCGCCGTGCCGCCCGCCACCATCGGCCTGCCGGGCAGCCGCGAATTCCCCTTCACGCTCGACCTGCGGCGGCAGATGCGGCCTTGATTGATCCGTGTACACCAGCCACCCCGACAGCGCGGCCGCCCTGGCCGCGGCCCTCGCCGCAGCGGCCGCGCCGGGGCATTTCGACGAACTGCGCGGCTGCGCAGGGGCCGAAGACGCTCCTAAATCAATAGCTTCCAGCGCTTGCCTGGCAAGCGATTGGGCCGAATTTTTCCACCACACGGGCCGTGCCGGCCTGCGCGACATGGACCGGCGCATGCACAGCCTGCAGCGCCAGGTGCGCGACAACGGCATCACCTACAACGTCTATGCCGACGCCCACGGCCCGCAACGGCCCTGGGCGGTCGATCCGTTCCCGCTGCTGCTCACGCCCGGCGACTGGCAGCGCATCGAAGCCGGGGCGCGCCAGCGCGCGCGCCTGCTCGACGCGGTGATGGCCGACTGCTACGGCCCCCAGGCGCTGCTGCGCGCCGGCCTGCTGCCCAGCGCGCTGGTGCACGGCCACCCCGGCTACCTGCGCGCGCTGCACGGCGTGCGGCCCGTGGGCGGCACGCACCTGCACATCGCCGCATTCGACATGGCGCGCGACGCGCGCGGCGACTGGTGGGTGGTAAGCCAGCGCACGCAGGCGCCCTCGGGCCTGGGCTACCTGCTGGAAAACCGGCTGCTCATCTCGCGCCTGTTCCCCGAAGCCTTCGGCCAGATGCGGGTGCAGCGCCTGGCGGCCACCTACCACGCGCTGCTGGCCAACCTGCGCGCCATGAGCCCCGAGGGGGAGGACGCGCGCATCGTGCTGCTGACCCCCGGCCCGTACAACGAAACCTACTTCGAGCACGCCTACCTCGCGCGCTACCTGGGCCTGCCGCTGGTCGAGGGCGGCGACCTCACCGTGCGCGGTGACCGGCTGTTCCTGCGCACGCTGCACGGCCTGCAGCCGGTGCATGGCATCCTGAAGCGCCTGGACGACGAATTCCTTGACCCGCTGGAGCTGCGCAGCGACTCGCAACTCGGCGTGCCCGGGCTGCTGCAGGCCATCCGCGCGGGCCACGTGCTGGTGGCCAACGCGCCGGGCTCGGCGTTTCTCGAATCCAGCGCGCTGCTGGGCTTTCTGCCCGCACTCTCGCAGCACCTGCTGGGTGAGGAACTGAGCCTGCCCTCGCTGCCCACCTGGTGGTGCGGCGAGCACGCCGCGCTACGCGACGCGCTGCCGCGCCTGGCGCACAGCGTCATCCGCCCCACCTGGCCGGGCACGCCGGGCCTGGACGGCGCGGTGCTGGGCAGCACGCTCTCGCGCACCGCGCTGCAGGCGTGGAGCCACCGCATCGAACGCCAGGGCAGCGCCTTCACCGTGCAGGCGCATCAGCCGCTGTCGCACATGCCAACCTGGCACGGCGCGCGCCCGACACACCCCATCGTGCCGTGCGCGGCCATGCTGCGCGTGTTCGCCGTGTGCGACGGGCCGCAGTCCTGGCGCGTGCTGCCCGGCGGCCTGGCGCGCATCGCGCCCGAAGGGCGCGGCATCGCCTCCATGCAGCGCGGCGGCAGCAGCGCCGACGTGTGGGTGCTGAGCGAGGGCCCGGTGGACGCCGCCACGCTGCTGCCCCCCCAGCAAAGCGGCCCGGCCGTGGCGCAGCGCAGTTCCCAGGTGTCGAGCCGCGCGGCGGAGAACCTGTTCTGGCTCGGCCGCTACACCGAGCGCACCGAGAACACCACGCGCCTGGCGCGCCTGGCGCTGCAATGCCTGGGCGGCGAGGGCCAGACCTCGCGGCCGCTGCTGGCCTGGATCGGCGCCATGGCCGCCCGGCACGGCATGCTGCCCGAGGACACGGCCCCGGCACCGCAGGCACGGCGCGCGTTCGAGCGCGCCCTCATCGCCGGCCTGGCCGATACCGCGCACGCCACCGGCGTGGGCTTCAACCTGCGCGGGCTGCGCGGCGCGGCGGCGTGCGTGCGCGAGCGGCTGTCGCAGGAGCACTGGAACCTGATCGTGCGCGCCGAGGCCGGCTTCTTCCAGCGCCTGGAAAGCAACGAAGGCCACGCCCCGCTGGATGCCCTGGGCGTGCTGGAGACGCTCAGCGGCCACACCGCCGCCATGACCGGCGCGCAGACCGACCGCATGGCGCGCGACGACGGCTGGCGGCTGCTGTCCATAGGCCGCCATCTGGAGCGCCTGGGCTTCCTGGCCGACGCGCTGGCGCGCGCCGTCGAGACCGGCGCGGTATTTGAAGCCGAGGGCTTCGAGGCCGTGGTGGCGCTGTTCGACAGCACCATCACCTTCCACGCCCAGTACCAGCTGCGGCGCGACATGCCGGCGCTGCTCGACCTGCTGGTGATCGACCGCGACAACCCGCGCGCGCTCGCCTGGGTGGCGCAGACGCTGCGCGGGCGCATCGCCAAGATCGAGGAAACCGCGGGCGCCGACGCCCAGCCCCTGGTGCAGGGCATTCCCATGCCGCCGCCGCTGACGGTGCTGTGCGCGGAGGACGACGGCCATGCCGCGCTGCGGGCCTACCTGCGCCAGTGCGTGGCGGGCGCGTGGCAGTTGTCGGACCTGCTGGCCACGCGCTACTTCACGCACTCGGCCGGTGCGCTGCCCCACAGCCTCGGTGCCTGAACGATGCTGCTGCGCGTCATCCACGAAACCGCCTACGAATACGACCCGCCCGTGCAGCACGCGCTGCACGTAGCGCACCTGCGCCCGCTCGGCCACGGCCCGCAGCGGCTCCTGGCACATGCGCTGCACATCGACCCCGCGCCGGACCAGTGCACGCAGGACGTGGACGCGCACGGCAACGCGCGCGCCTACTTCGGCCTGCCGTTCACGCACGGCACGCTGCGCGTGCGCGCCGACAGCGTGATCGACACCCTGGCGCGCCCCGCGCCCGCGCCGGGCCTGCCCTGGGAGGCGGTGCGCGAGCACCTGGCCTACCGGCGCGGCGCGCCTTACGTGGAAGCGGCGCAGTTCTGCTTCGCCTCGCCCTACGTGCCGCTGCACGAAGACTTCGCGCACTACGCGCGCGCCTGCTTCACGCCCGGCCGCCCGCTGATGGAGGCGGCAGCGGCGCTGATGTCGCGCATCCACCAGGACTTCGCGTACGCCCCCCAGGCCACCGACGCGGGCACGCCCGCGCTCGAAGCGCTGCGCCTGCGCCGCGGCGTGTGCCAGGACTTCGCGCACGTGATGACCGGCTGCCTGCGCAGCCTGGGGCTGGCGGCGCGCTACGCCAGCGGCTACCTGCTGACCACGCCGCCGCCGGGCCAGCCGCGCCTGGTGGGGGCCGACGCATCGCACGCCTGGGTATCGGTATGGTCGCCCGGCCCGGATGGCGGGGCGTGGCATGACCTGGACCCCACCAACGACCGCGCGCCGGGCGAGGATTACGTCACCCTGGCCCTGGGCCGCGACTACGCCGACGTGGCCCCGCTGCGCGGCGTGATCCACGGCGGCGGCCGCCACGTGCTGCGCGTGGCGGTGACGGTCGCGCCGCTGCAGGAGATGGCTTGAAAATCAAGGGATTTCGGCCCAAAATGCCCGTCCAGCAAGCGCCAGCAGCTATCAAAAACAAAGCACCAAAAAGCAAAAACCCGCGCAAACCTCACGGTTTGCGCGGGAAGGCCTTGGAGCCAGAAACAGATGCTTTACAGCACTTCAAACACGCCGGCGGCGCCCATGCCGCCGCCGATGCACATGGTCACGCACACGCGCTTGGCACCGCGGCGCTTGCCTTCGATGAGGGCGTGGCCCGTCAGGCGCTGGCCGGAAACGCCGTAGGGGTGGCCCAGGGCAATGGCGCCGCCGTTGACGTTCAGGCGGTCATTGGGAATGCCGAGCGTGTCGCGGCAGTAGAGCACCTGCACGGCGAAGGCCTCGTTCAGCTCCCACAGGTCGATGTCCTGCACCGTCAGGCCCAGTTTCTTCAGCACCTTGGGAACGGCGAACACCGGGCCGATGCCCATCTCATCGGGCTCGCAGCCCGCCACGGCGAAGCCGAGGAAGCGGCCCAGGGGCTGCAGGTTGTTGCGGCTGGCGAAGTCCTCGCTCACCACCACGCAGGCGCCCGCGCCGTCGCTGAACTGGCTGGCGTTGCCGGCCGACACCAGGCCGCCGGGCAGCGCCGAGCGCAGGCCGCGGATGGCCTCCACCGTCGTGCCTTCGCGCGTGCCTTCGTCCTTGCTGACGGTGACCTGCCTGGTCGTCAGGCCCATGACCTTGTCGGCCACGCCCGCGGTGACGGTGATGGGCGCGATCTCGGCGTCGAACAGGCCGGCAGCCTGGGCGGCGCAGGCCTTTTGCTGGCTGGCGGCGCCGTATTCGTCCATGGCGTCGCGGCCGATGCCGTAGCGCTTGGCCACCTGCTCGGCGGTCTGCAGCATGCTCCAGTAGATCTCGGGCTTCTGCTTTTGCAGCGCCAGGTCGAACAGCATGTGCATGTTCATCTCCTGCTGCACGCAGGAGATGCTTTCCACGCCGCCGGCCACGTACACCTCACCCTCGCCGGCGATGATGCGCTGCGAGGCGGTGGCGATGGTCTGCAGGCCCGAGGAGCAGAAGCGGTTGATGGTCATGCCCGAGGCGGTGACGGGCAGCCCGGCCTTGAGCGCGATCTGGCGCGCGATGTTCATGCCGGTGGCGCCTTCGGGGTTGGCGCAGCCCATGATGACGTCATCGACCGTGGCCGGGTCGATGCCCGCGCGCTGCACGGCGTGCTGCACGGCGTGGCCGCCCAGCGTGGCGCCGTGCGTCATGTTGAAGGAGCCCTTCCAGCTCTTGGCGAGCGGCGTGCGGGCGGTGGAAACGATCACTGCGGAGGTCATGTCAAATCCTTGCGTTCAGTATTGGGGGGCGCGCGCGCTCACTGGAAGTTCTTGCCTTCGGCCACCAGGCGCGCCAGCAGGGGCGCGGGCTGCCAGAACTTGGCATCGTCCAGCGGGTTCTGGGCGAAGCGCTTCATGGTGGCCGCCACGTTGAACAGGCCGACCTCGTTGGCATAGTTCAGCGGGCCGCCACGGTGCACCGGGAAGCCGTAGCCGAAGATGTAGACCACGTCGATGTCGCTGGCCTTGTTGGCAATGCCTTCCTCCAGGATGTGCGCGGCCTCGTTGACCAGCGCGAACACCAGGCGCTGCACGATCTCCTCGTCCGAAATCTTGCGCGGCGTGATGCCCAGGGCCTTGCGGTGCTCCTCGATCATCTGCACCACCTCGGCGTTCGGGATGGCGTCGCGCTTGCCCGGCACGTAGTCGTACCAGCCGGCGCCGGTCTTCTGGCCGAAGCGGCCCTTCTCGCACAGCAGATCGGCGGTCTTGCTGTACTTCATGTCGGGCTTTTCCTGGTAGCGGCGCTTGCGGATGGCCCAGCCGATGTCGTTGCCCGCCAGGTCGCCCATGCGGAACGGGCCCATGGCGAAGCCGAACTTCTCGATCGCCTTGTCCACCTGCGCGGGGGTGCAGCCCTCGTCGAGCAGGAAGCCGCCCTGGCGGCCGTACTGCTCAATCATGCGGTTGCCGATGAAGCCGTCGCACACGCCCGAGACCACGGCCACCTTCCTGATCTTCTTGGCCACGGCCATCACGGTGGCCATCACGTCCTTGCCGGTCTTGTCGCCGCGCACCACTTCGAGCAGCTTCATCACGTTGGCCGGGCTGAAGAAGTGCAGGCCCACCACGTCCTGCGGGCGCTGGGTGAAGGCGGCGATCTTGTTGACGTCGAGCGTGGAGGTGTTGGAGGCCAGGATGGCACCGGGCTTCATCACCCGGTCGAGCTCCTTGAACACGGCTTCCTTCACGCCCAGTTCCTCGAACACGGCCTCGATCACCAGGTCGGCGTCGCGCAGGTCGTCGTACGACAGCGTGGTGCTCAGCAGCGCCATGCGCTGCTCGTACTTGTCTGCCTTCAGCTTCTTCTTGGCGACCTGCGCCTCGTAGTTCTTGCGGATGGTGCCGACGCCGCGGTCCAGCGCCTCCTGCTTCATCTCCAGCATCTTCACGGGAATGCCGGCGTTGAGGAAGTTCATGGCGATGCCGCCGCCCATGGTGCCGGCGCCGATCACGGCCACGCTCTTGATCTCGCGCTTGGGCGTGTCGGCCGGCACGTCGGGGATCTTGCTCGCGGCGCGCTCGGCCAGGAACAGGTGGCGCAGCGAACGCGACTCGGGCGTCCACATCAGGTTGATGAACAGCTCGCGCTCGTAGGCCAGGCCGTCGGCGAACTTGCGCTTGGTGGCGGCTTCCACGGCGTCCACGCACTTGGCGGGCGCGGGGAAGTTCTTCGCCATGCCCTTGACCATGTTGCGCGCGAACTGGAAATAGGCATCGCCCTCGGGGTGCTTGCACGGCAGGTTGCGCACCAGCGGCAGCGGGCGCACGTCGGCCACGCTCTGCGCGAAGGCCAGGGCCTCGGCGGCCAGCGCCTCGGGCGCGGCCACCAGCTTGTCGAACAGCTTCTGGCCGGGGACCATGCCGATGAGTTCGCTCTTGACCGGCTCGCCGCTGACGATCATGTTCAGCGCCGCCTCCACGCCGACCACGCGCGGCAGACGCTGCGTGCCACCCGCGCCGGGCAGGATGCCCAGCTTGACCTCGGGCAGCGCGATGCTGCAGCCAGGGGCCGCCACGCGGTAGTGGCAGCCCAGCGCCAGCTCCAGGCCGCCGCCCATGCAGACGGTGTGGATGGCCGCGACCACGGGCTTGGCGGAGTTCTCCACGGCGCTGATGACGGTGTGCAGGTTGGGCTCGGCCATGGCCTTGTCGGTGCCGAATTCCTTGATGTCGGCCCCGCCCGAGAACGCGCCGCCCGCGCCCGTGATGACGATGGCCTTGACGCTGGCGTCGGCATTGGCCTTCTCCAGCCCCGCGACGATGCCCTGGCGGGTGGCCAGGCCCAGGCCGTTGACGGGAGGATTGGCCAGGGTGATCACGGCCACATTGCCGTGGACTTGGTATTCAGCGGTCATGCTGCGCTTCCTTGGAAAGTAGAAAAGAACGGTCGTGCGTTTTTGATTGTAGGCAAGGCTTGCGGCGCGCGCTTGTCCCGCCTGGGACAAGCACCGGCCAGGGTATTCCCGGGGTATTTAGACCTCCAGCCACTCCTTGCGCACGTAGCTGTTGGCGCGCAGTTCGTCGGGCGTGCCCTCGAAGACGATGCTGCCGTGGCCCATGACGAGCGTGCGGTCGGAAATGCCCAGCGCGATGGTGAGCTTCTGCTCGATGAGCAGCACCGACACGCCGCGCTCCTTGATCTTGGTGAGGTACTCGCCCACCAGCTCGACGATCTTCGGCGCCAGCCCTTCGGTGGGCTCGTCGATGATGATCAGGTCCGGGTCGCCCATGAGCGTGCGGCACAGCGTCAGCATCTGCTGCTCGCCGCCGGACATCACGCCGGCCTCGATGTTGCGCCGCTCGTGCAGGCGCGGGAACATGGCGTACATGTCGTCGAAGCCCCAGCGGCTGCCCTTGCCACTGCCCTTCTGGCCCAGCAGCAGGTTCTGGTGCACCGTGAGGTTGGGGAACACGTCGCGGCTCTCGGGCACGTAGCCCAGGCCCAGGTGGGCCACCTCATAGGCCTTCTTGCCCGTGAGGCTCTGGCCCTTCCACTGCAGCGTGCCCTCCCAGTCCACCAGGCCCATGATGGCCTTGGCCGTGGTCGAGCGGCCCGAGCCGTTGCGCCCGAGCAGGGCCACGATCTCGCCGGGGCGCACGTCGAAGCTCACGCCATGCAGCACATGGCTCTTGCCGTAGTAGGCGTGCAGGTTCTCGATCTTCAGCATGTTCAGTGGCCCTCCGCCTGCTGCGCGGCGATGACGGAGCCCAGGTAGGCCTCCTGCACGCGCGGGTTGGCGCGCACGTTTTCCGGCGTGTCGAAGGCGATCACCTCGCCATACACCACCACGGCGATCTTGTCGGCCAGGCCGAAGACCACGCCCATGTCGTGCTCCACGGTGAGCAGCGTGCGCCCCTCGGTGACCTGCTTGATGAGGTGGATGAAGCGCGTGGTCTCGCTCTTGCTCATGCCGGCCGTGGGTTCGTCCAGCAGGATCACGCTGGCGCCGCCCGCGATGGTGATGCCGATCTCCAGCGCGCGCTGCTCGGCGTAGGTCAGGTTCATGGCCAGGGTGTCGCGCTTCTTCTGCAGCTGGATCATCTCCATGAGCTGCTCGGCGCGCTCGTTGGCGTCCTGCAGGTTCGACAGGAAGCGCCAGAACGCGTAACGGTAGCCCAGGCTCCACAGCACGCCGCAGCGCAGGTTCTCGAACACGCTCAGCTTGGGAAAGATGTTGCTGATCTGGAAGCTGCGCGACAGGCCCATGCGGTTGATCTCGAACGGCGCCTTGCCGTCGATGCGCGCGCCGTGCAGCCGCACTTCGCCGCTGGTGGGGGCAAAGCGCCCGCTGATGAGGTTGAACAGCGTGGACTTGCCCGCCCCGTTGGGGCCGATGATGGCCACGCGCTCGCCGGCGTGCACCGCCAGGTTGGCGCCGCGGATGATCTCGGTCTTGCCGAAGCTCTTGCGCAGCTCGCGCAGCTCCAGCGCACAGGTGGATGGATTCGCCATGGCTTACAGCGCCTCCCCACGCTGGATTTCATGCTCTATTTCTTCCTGGATGCGGCCCCACTGCTGCAGGAACTGCCGGCGGCACAGCTCGAACAGGCCCAGCCCCGTGAGCAGCACGAAGCCCGCGCCGAACCAGCTCGCCAACCCCGTGACATCGAGCGTGGCGCCCAGGAAATTGAATTGCGGCCCCAGCGCGGCGTTGAGCTGCAGGTGGTAGGTCATCTCCACCATGGCGGCGGCGCCCAGCACCACCACCAGGCCCGTGCCCGCCAGGCCGAGGTACGACACCCAGAGCTGGCGCAGCTTGCCGAACTTGGCCAGGCGCAGGTTCATCATGATCAGGCTGGCGATGCCGCCGGGCGCATACATCACCATGAACAGGAACACCAGGCCCAGGTACAGCAGCCAGGCCTTGGACAGCTCCGACAGCAGCACCGAGGCGAACACCAGCAGCACCGCGCCGATGATGGGGCCGAAGAAGAACGTGGCCCCACCGAGGAAGGTGAACAGCAGGTAGCCGCCCGAGCGGATCACGCTCAGGCTGTCGGCGCCGGTGACGATCTCGAAGTTGATGGCCGCCAGCGCCCCGCCCACGCCCGCGAAGAAGCCCGCGATGATGAAGGCGAAGTAGCGCACGCGCTGCGTGTTGTAGCCGATGAACTCGACACGCTCGGGGTTGTCGCGCACGGCGTTCAGGATGCGGCCCAGCGGCGTGCCCGTGAAGGCGAACATGAGCGCGGTGCAGATGAAGCAGTACACCGCGATCAGGTAGTACACCTGCAGCGCGGGCCCGAAGGTGATGCCGAAGAGCCCCTTGCCATAGACGCGGTCGGTGGTGATGCCGCCCTCGCCGCCGAAGAACTCGGGAAACATCAGCGCCATCGAGGCCACCAGCTCGCCGATGCCCAGCGTGATCATGGCGAAGGTGGTGCCCGACTTCTTGGTGGTGACGAAGCCCAGCAGCGTGGCGAAGAACATGCCCGCCAGCCCGCCCACGATGGGCATGAGCCACAGCGGCAGCGGCAGCTCGCCGCGCCCGGCCATGTTCATCGCGTGGATGGTGATGAACGAGCCCAGGCCGGTGTACACCGCGTGGCCGAACGAGAGCATGCCGCCCTGCCCCAACAGGATGTTGTACGACAGGCAGATGATGATGAGGTAGCCGATCTGCGAGAGCATGGTCAGCGCCAGGCTGCTCGTGAACAGGTGCGGGGCGGCGATCAGCATGGCCGCGAACAGCGTCCAGATCACGAAGCGCCCGATGTTCAGCGGCTTGAAGCGGTAGTAAGAAGTAGAAGAAGTCATGTATTGGCCATCCATTACCCGCAACGCAGGAAACTGGCGCGTCCCAGGCGCGGGCAGCCGCGCAAGGGCCGCCCCGCCGCGAGGGCTGCGTCCCCCTCCCGGAGCGCGCAGCGCGCAGAGAGAGGGGGAAGGCGCCGAAGGCGACTCAGGGGGTGTTTCATTGCTAGTCCTCCCGCGTGCCCAGCAGGCCCTTCGGGCGGAAAATCAGGATCAGAACCAGGAACAGGTAGGGCAGGATGGGCGCCACCTGCGAGACGGTGAGCTTGAGCAGCGGCCAGCCCACGGTCTGCTCGCCCACGGTGACGCCGAACTGCGCCAGCACGCTGGCCGCCGAGTAGTCCAGCGCCACGGCGAAGGTCTGCACCACGCCGATGAGCAGCGAGGCAAGGAAGGCCCCGGTCAGCGAGCCCATGCCGCCGACCACCACCACCACGAAGATGATGGAGCCGACCGATGCGGCCATGGCCGGTTCGGTCACGTAGGTGTTGCCGCCGATCACGCCGGCCAGCCCGGCCAGGGCGCAGCCGCCGCCGAACACCAGCATGAACACGCGCGGCACGTTGTGGCCCAGCGCCTCGGCCATGTGCGGGTGCTTGAGCGCGGCCTGGATCACCAGGCCGATGCGCGTGCGCGTGAGCAGCAGCCACACCGCCAGCAGCATCAGCACGGCCACCAGCATGATGAAGGAGCGCGACTTGGGGAACTGCGTGCCGTACAGCGTGAACAGCGGCCCCTGCAGCTGCTCGGGCAGCCCGTAGGGCACGGTGGAGCGGCCCCACACCAGCTGCACCAGCTCCAGGATCAGGTACGACAGGCCGAACGTCACCAGCAGCTCGGGCACGTGGCCGAACTTGTGCACGCGGCGCAGGCTGTAGCGCTCGAACACGGCGCCTAGCGCCCCCACGCACAGCGGCGCCAGGACGAGCGCGGGCCAGAAGCCCACCACGCCCGAGATCGTGTAGGCGAAATAGGCGCCGAGCATGTAGAAGCTCGTATGCGCGAAATTCAGGACGCCCATCATGCTGAAGATCAGCGTCAGGCCCGAACTGAGCATGAACAGCAGCAGCCCGTAGCTGACGCCGTTGAGCAACGAGATCGTGAAAAATTCCAGGCTCATCGGAACTCTTGGTTGCAGGGTAAAAAAAAGGCCCGAGGCAAACCCGGGCCTCCCAGGAAAACCGCCAGGGTCAGGACGTGTGAATGAATCCGGCGTGCCCGAGCAGGCCGTGAAAACGCGCCCGCCCTAGGCGCAAAGCGCAGCCATGGCGCGTGCCATGGCGAGCATTTGCAACGACGGGCGGGTGTGTTTTGGCGGAATGAGCGGGCATGGCGGGTTCTTTCACACGTTCTCAGGACGGACGCTTCATCTGGCACGACGTGGGCGTGCTGGCCACGTAGGGCTCGTAGTACTTCACCGGCACGAAGGTGTAGCCCGTGCTCTCGGAGTCGATGGGGTACTTGCCGCCCGCCTTCTCCCACTTGGAGATGAACAGGCCCTGCTGCAGCTGGTGGTCGGTCTTGCGCATCTCGACCTCGCCGTTGAAGCTGTTGAACTTCATGCCTTCCATGGCAGCCGCCACCTTCACGGGGTCGGTGGACTTGGTCTTGGCGAAGGCCGTGTCCAGGATGGTGAAGGCGTGGTACACGGCGCCGGTGTACATGTCGTCGTTGAACTTCTTCTTGTAGTCCACGACGATTTGGTGCAGCGGCCCCGGCAGGTTCATGTGGGCGTAGGCCACCATGTACACGCGGCCCGCGGCACCCGCGCCCATGGCCGTGGGCGTGCCGGAGACGGAGCCGTAGTAGGTGAAGAAGTTGACGTTGTTCAGGCCCGCGTCGTTGGCCGCCTTGATGAGCAGCGCCAGGTCGGAGCCCCAGTTGCCGGTGATCACGCTGTCGGCGCCCGAGGCCTTGATCTTGGCGATGTAGGGCGAGAAGTCGCGCACCTGGGCCAGCGGCGCCATGTCGTCGCCGACGAACTGCACGTCGGGGCGCTTGCGCTTCATCATTTCCTTGGCGAACTTCGAGACCTGGTGGCCGTGCGAGTAGTTCTGGTTGATGAGGTAGACCTTCTTGACCTCGGGCAGATCCTTCATGTAGGTGGTCAGCGCCTCCATTTTCATCGACGTGTCGGCGTCCAGGCGGAAGTGCCAGTAGCTGCACTTGCTGTTCGTCAGGTCGGGGTCCACGGCGGCGTAGTTGAGGAACAGCACTTCCTTGCCGGGATTGCGCGCGTTGTGCTTTTCCAGCGCATCCATGATGGCCAGGGCCGGGCCCGAGCCGTTGCCCTGCACCACGTAGCGCGCGCCCTGGTCCATGGCCGAGCGCAGCGCGCTGGTGGTCTCCTGCGGGCTGAGCTTGTTGTCGATGCCGATGATCTCGAACTTCACGCCCGAGGTGTTCTTCTTGTTGAACTCCTCGGCGATGAACTGGTAGCTCTTGAGCTGGTTCGTGCCCACGGCCGCCATCAGGCCCGAGAGCGGGTCCAGCCAGGCGATCTTGACGGTCTCGCCTTTTTGGGCAAAAGCGCCTCCAGCGCTTACCAGGATTGCGCCAGCAGCTACTGCTTTGATAGCGAATTTCATGCTTTGTCTCCTTTATTGATCAACACGCCGCAGCGTACAAGGTTGCATTGCGCCATCGCACAGGGATTGCCCCTACCGGCTATCGCCCATGCGACTGCGCGCACTGTCGAGGTGCCGCGCCCCCCCGGGCGCGCGCCCCTCTCCCGGGGTCACAAGCCGGGCAGCTTGTAGCCCTGCAGCTGCTCGCGCAGCTTGGTCTTGAGCATCTTGCCGGTGGCGCCGAGCGGAATCGCCTCGACGAACACCACGTCGTCCGGGATCTGCCACTTGGCCGTCTTGCCCTCGTAGAACTTGAGCAGTTCCTCGCGCGTCACGCTGGCGCCCGGCTTGAGCGACACGGCCACGATCGGGCGCTCGTCCCACTTGGGGTGCGGCATGCCGATGCACGCCGCCATGGCCACGGCCGGGTGGGCCATGGCGATGTTCTCGACGTCGATGGAGCTGATCCACTCGCCGCCGGACTTGATCACGTCCTTGCTGCGGTCGGTAATCTGCATGAAGCCGTCGGCGTCGATCGTGGCCACGTCGCCCGTGGGGAACCAGCCCACGCCGTTTTCGTCCTTGATGAGCGGGCTGTCGCCCTTGAAGTAGCTGTCCAGGATCCACGGCCCGCGCACCAGCAGGTCGCCGTAGGTCTTGCCGTCCCAGGGCAGTTCCCTGCCGTCGCCGCCGATGATCTTCAGGTCCACGCCGCAGATGGCGCGGCCCTGCTTCTGCTGCAGCTGCTCCTGCTGCGCGCGCGGCAGCTGCAGGTGCTTGTTCTTGAGGGTGCACAGCGTGCCCAGCGGGCTGGTCTCGGTCATGCCCCAGGCATGCAGCACGTGCACGCCGAATTCCTCCTGGAACGCAGTGATCATCGCGGGCGGGCAGGCCGAGCCGCCGATCACCGTGCGCTGGAGGGTGCTGAACTTCAGGCCGTTGCTGCGCACATGGGTCAGCAGCATCTGCCACACCGTGGGCACGCCGGCGGCGAAGGTCACGCCCTCGGCCTCGACCAGTTCGTAGACCGACTTGCCATCGAGCGCCGGGCCGGGGAAGACCACCTTGCAGCCCGTGAGCGCGGCGGAATACGGAATGCCCCAGGCGTTGACGTGGAACATCGGCACCACCGGCAGCACCGCGTCGCGCGCCGACAGGTTCATCACGTCGGGCAGCGCCGCTGCGTAGGCGTGCAGCGTGGTGGAGCGGTGGCTGTACAGCACGCCCTTGGGGTTGCCCGTGGTGCCGCTGGTGTAGCACATGCTGGAGGCGCTGTTCTCGTCGATCTGCGGCCAGGCGTAGGTGCTGGAGGCCGCGCCGATCCAGTCCTCGTAGCTGGTCAGGCCGGGAATGCCGCTGTCCGCGGGCAGCTTGTCGGCGTCGCAAAGGGCCACCCACTTCTTCACCGTGGGGCACTTGGCATGCACGGCCTGCACCAGGGGCAGGAAGGTCATGTCGAAGCACAGCACCTGGTCTTCGGCATGGTTGACGATCCACGCCACCTGCTCGGGGTGCAGGCGCGGGTTGATGGTGTGCAGCACGCGGCCCGAGCCGGAGACGCCGAAGTACATCTCCATGTGGCGGTAGCCGTTCCAGGCGATGGAGGCCACGCGCTCGCCCTGCTGCAGGCCCAGCGCCTCGAGCGCGTTGGCCAGCTGGCGCGAACGCTGGGCCAACTCGCGGTAGGTGTAGCGGTGGATGTCGCCTTCGACCCGGCGCGAGACGATCTCGCCGTCACCGTGGTGGCGCTCCGCGAACGTGATCAGCGACGAGATCAAGAGCGGTTGGCTCTGCATCAAACCCAGCATAAAAGCTCCTTCGAGGTATCAAATGAATGGTGGCGAATAGCGAATGGCATCCTAGCGGGTGAACTTCTCGCCCGCGCCGATGATGGTGAGATCGACGAACTTCGAGCCCTGGCGCACGCCCTTGCCGTAGTCCACCTCGAACCCGCCGATGTCGAAGTGCCGCAGCGACTCCAGCGCCTGGATGAAGCGCGCACGGGTCAGGTCGCGCCCCGCGCGGCGCAGGCCTTCGAGCAGCACCTTGGCGTTGATATAGGCCTCCAGGCCGATGAACGACACATGGCCCGCAGCGCCCGACTTCTCCAGCGCGGCCCGGTACTCGCGCGCCACGGGCAGGCTCTGGCTCCAGGGGAAGGGCACCACGGCGGTGACGACCACGCCCACGCCGTCCGCGCCCAGCGCGCGCAGCGCCGACTGCGTGCCCATCACCGACAGGGTGTAGAAGCGCGCGCCGCGCGTCACCTTGCGGTAGGCCTTGATGAACGCCACCGTCGGCGCACCGGCGGTGATCATGATGATGGAGTTCGGCTCGGTGGCGCTGAGCGTGGCCACGGCCTGCTGCACGTCCGACAGGTCCGGGGCGATGGGCGCGTCGGAATGCAGCGCCTGGCCGCGCTTTTGCATGGAGCGGCGCGCGCCCTCCAGGCCGTCCTTGCCGAAGGCATTGTTCGTCCACAGCACCGAGATGCGCGGCACGCCCAGCGTGGTCAGGTGCTGCACCAGCTTCTCCACCTCGTCGCCATAGCTGGCGCGGATGTTGAAGACGTGGTCGATCGCGGGCACGCGCACCACGTCGGCCCCGGTGAACGGCGAAACCAGCGGCACCGGCGGGTTCTCCCTGGCCAGGCGCGGCAGGATGGCCGCCACGTTGGCCGTGCCGGTCAGATTGCACAGGGCGAAGACATCGTTCTCCGCGATCAGCTTCTCGACGTTCTTCACCGTGGCGTCGGGCTGGTAGCCATCGTCGAGCGTCACGACGCGCAGCCGCCGGCCATGCACGCCGCCCTGCGCGTTCACCGCGTCGAAGCAGGCTTTGGTGGCGTGCACCATGTCGGGCGCCATCTGGGCCAGCGGGCCGCTCAGGTCGAGCGACTGCCCGATCACGATCTCGGTGTCGCTCACGCCCTGGGCGGCGTGCGCCAGCGTCCACGGCCCCAGCGCCGCCGCACCAACGCCCGCCAGGAATTCGCGTTTGTTCAGCATGGTTGTCTCCCCTGCCCTGGTTATACCCGCCGGAAAAAGCCCGCAGTGTCACGCCCCCCTGGCTTGCTGCCAATACCTGTCGCCAGGCTGACATCTCCCGCGGGCTTTCCCTAGCGGCTCTGCGAGAATCCGCGCATGTTCTGCATTTCCGACCCCGCCGAGCGCTTCATCTGCTCCCAGCCGTGGTTCGGCGGCCTCGGCGCGCAGTTGCAGCAACAGGTGCGCGCCAGCGTCCGCCAGGCCGAGGGCGCCAAGGGCGAGGTCATGCTGCCGACAGGCAGCCCGGCGCAGGGCTGGCACGCGGTGCTCAGCGGTTTGGTGATGCTGCGCAGCCCGCCCCGGCGCACGCGCGCCTCGGCCTTCATCGGCATCCCCGACGGCGAATGGTTCGGCGAGGGCACGGCGCTCAAGGGCGAGCCGCTGCAGTACGAGGTCGTGGCCCTGCGCCCGACCCGGCTGCTGTGCCTGCCGCTGCCGGTGTTCAACCACCTGTACGACACCAGCCTGGCCTTCACGCAGTACCTGGCGCAGCACATGAACCTGCGCCTGGGCCAGGCCATGACGATGATCGAGGCCGGCCGCACGCGCAGCGCCGAGCACCGCGTGGCCCTGCAGCTCAGCCGCCTGTTCTGGCGCCGCCAGCGCCGGCTGAACCTCACGCAGGAGGAGCTGGGCCAGCTCGCGGGGCTGTCGCGCCAGACCATCAACCGCGTGCTGCAGGCCCTGGCGGCCGAAGGCATCGTCACCCTCGACTTCGGCCGTGTGGCTATCCTCGACGACGCCGCGCTGGAGGCCTACCTGGCCCGCACCGCCGCAGCTTGACCCCAGCCGCGCACGGGCTACGCGCCTGCCACACAATGGCCCGATGCCCCCCGCATCGACCGCATCGACCGCCCTGCCCGCCGTGGACACCGGCCTGGCCTGGAACCACCGCTTCGCCGGCCTCGGCCCGGCGTTCCACACGCGGCTGCCGCCCACGCCGCTGCCCGCCCCCTATCCCGTGGCGCACAGCCCCGAGGTAGCGCGCCTGCTCGGCCTCGACCCCGCCTGGCTGGCCAGCGACGACGCCCTGCAGCTGTTCAGCGGCAACGCCCTGCCCGCGGGCGGCGACACGCTGGCCAGCGTGTACAGCGGCCACCAGTTCGGCGTGTGGGCCGGGCAGCTCGGCGACGGACGCGCGCTGCTGCTCGGCGAGACGGCGCAGGGCTGGGAGCTCCAGCTCAAGGGCGCGGGCCGCACGCCGTACTCGCGCATGGGCGACGGGCGCGCCGTGCTGCGTTCGTCCATCCGCGAGTTCCTGTGCAGCGAGGCCATGCATGCCCTGGGCATCCCGACCACGCGCGCCCTGTGCCTCACGGGCTCGCCCGCGCCCGTGCTGCGCGAAAGCGTGGAAACCGCCGCCGTGCTCACGCGCGTGGCGCCCAGCTTCATCCGCTTCGGGCATTTCGAGCATTTCGCCGCGCGCGGACAGACCGCGGAGCTGCGCCAGCTGGCCGACTACGTCATCGACCGCTACTACCCCGCCTGCCGCGCCACGCCGGACTTCGAGGGCAACGCCTACGCGGCGCTGCTGCAAGCGGTGGCGGAGCGCACGGCGGAACTGATCGCCCAGTGGCAGGCCGTGGGCTTCTGCCATGGCGTGATGAACACCGACAACATGAGCATCCTGGGGCTGACGATCGACTACGGGCCGTTCCAGTTCCTCGACGCCTTCGACCCCGGCCACGTCTGCAACCACAGCGACACCCAGGGCCGCTACGCCTTCGACCGCCAGCCCGGCGTGGCCTACTGGAACCTGCTGTGCCTGGGCCAGGCCCTGCACCCGCTGGCGGGCGACGTGGACACCGTGCGCGCCGCGCTGCAGGCCTACCCGCGCACCTTCCAGGACGCCCTGGCGCGGCGCCTGCGGGCCAAGCTCGGGCTGGACCGCCCGCACGAAGGCGACGAAGCCCTGGTGCAGTCCCTGCTGGCCTTGCTGGCGCAGGACGCGGTGGACCACACCATCTTTTGGCGCCGTCTGGCGCACGCCGTGGCCGGCGGGGACTTCGGCCCCGTGGCCGCGCTGTTCAAGGACGGCGCCGCATGGGCGCGCTGGTTGCTATTGTATTCAGAGCGCCTAGCGCTCATGGATAAAGCGCTTGCGGCCGATTTGATGCTGAAAACCAATCCCAGGTACGTGCTGCGCAACCACTTGGCCGAGCAGGCCATCCGCGCCGCCGCGCAGGGCGACATGGCGCCGCTGCATACCCTGCAAGGGCTGCTCGCGCGGCCCTTCGACGAGCACCCGGGCCACGACGCCTGGGCCGACTTTCCGCCCGGCTGGGCGGCCCACCTTGCCATCAGCTGCTCCTCATGACCTACCCGATCCAGAAAACCGACGAAGAATGGCAGGCCCTGCTGCGGGACAAGGCGGCCGAACCCGCGGCCTTCCAGGTCACGCGGCACGCGGCCACCGAGCGCCCGTTCACGGGCCGCTACGAACAGCACTGGGCCGAAGGCCGCTACCATTGCGTCTGCTGCGGCGCCCTGCTGTTTCAGTCCGGCACCAAGTTCGACGCGGGCTGCGGCTGGCCCAGCTTCTGGCAGGCCGTGCCCGGCGCGATTGCCGAGCATGTGGACCGCAGCCACGGCATGGTGCGCACCGAAACCGTGTGTGCACAATGCGGCGCCCACCTGGGCCACGTGTTTGAAGACGGCCCGGCACCCACGGGCCTGCGCTATTGCATGAATTCCGCGTCGCTGGCCTTCGAGCCCCCCACGTCCTAGCATGAAACTCCTGATCGATTTCTTCCCCATCATCCTGTTCTTCGCGGCCTTCAAGGTCTGGGGCATCTACACGGCCACCGCCGTGGCCATCGCCGCCACGGTGGCGCAGATCGCCTACCTGCGCCTGCGCCACGGCAAGGTGGAGCCCATGCAGTGGGTGAGCCTCGGGGTCATCGTGGTGTTCGGCGGCGCCACGCTGCTGGCGCACAGCGAAACCTTCATCAAGTGGAAGCCCACGGTGCTGTACTGGCTCATGGGCAGCGCCCTGGCCGTCGGCCAGTTGCTGTTTCGCAAGAACCTCATCCGCTCGCTGATGCAGGCGCAGATCGAGCTGCCCGACGCCGTCTGGCGCACCCTGAACTGGAGCTGGGCCGGCTTCTTCGCCGCCATGGGCCTGCTCAACCTGTGGGTGGCCTACCACTTCGACACCGACACCTGGGTCAACTTCAAGCTGTTCGGTGGCATGGGGCTGATGGTGGTGTTCGTGGTCGCCCAGGCCCTGTACCTGAGCCGCCATATCAAGGAAACCGACGACACCACGGGGGCCCAGCCATGAACAATCCTTTCTCCACCAGCGCCGCCCTGCTGGAAGCGCGCCTGCGCGAACGCCTGGCGCCGACGCGGCTTGAAGTCATCGACGAAAGCGGCCTGCACGAAGGCCACGCCGGAGCCAACGGCACGGGTTTCGGCACCCATTTCCGCGTGCGCATCGCAGCGCCGCAATTCGCTGGAAAGTCGCGCGTGGCGCAGCATCGGCTTGTGTATGATGCGCTGCAAGAATTCATCGACCAGGGCCTGCATGCGCTGGCGATTGAACTTCTCTGAGCGGGCCCCCTCTATCCTGCCTTCAGGCGGCATGCCCGCAAACATTCCTTGTTTTTTGGATTTTTCATGAAGCAAAAGCTCTTGTCCGGCCTCGTGGCCGCCGCTGTGTTGGGCGCAGTCGCGCTGCCCGTCGCCGCACAAAACCTGGCCATCGTCAACGGCAAGCCCGTACCCAAGGAGCGCGCGGAGCTGCTCAAGCAACAGGTGGAACGCTCGGGCCGCCCGATCACGCCGGAAGTCGAAAGCCAGATCAAGGAAGAAGTGATCGCGCGTGAAATCTTCCTGCAGGAAGCCAAGAAGCGCGGCCTCGAAGCCTCGAAGGACTTCAAGAGCCAGATGGAGCTGGCGCGCCAGACCATCCTGATCCGCGAGCTGTTCGCCGACTACCAGAAGAAGAACCCGGTCAGCGACGCCGAGATCCAGGCCGAGTACGACAAGTTCGCTGCCGCCAACAGCGGCAAGGAATACAAGGCCAGCCACATCCTGGTGGAGAAGGAAGACGAGGCCAAGGCCATCATCGCCTCCATCAAGCAGGGCGCCAAGTTCGAGGACATCGCCAAGAAGCAGTCCAAGGACCCCGGCTCCGGCGCGCGCGGCGGCGACCTCGACTGGGCCAACCCGAACAGCTACGTGAGCGAGTTCACCGAGGCCCTGCTCAAGCTCAAGAAGGGCGAGATGACGGCCGAGCCCGTGAAGAGCCAGTTCGGCTGGCACATCATCCGCCTGGACGACGAGCGCCAGGCCCAGCTGCCCAAGCTGGACGAAGTGAAGCCGCAGATCGCCCAGCAGCTGCAACAGCAAAAGCTCGGCCAGTTCCAGGAAGACCTGCGCACCAAGGCCAAGGTGGAATAACGCCACCCGGCGCCTCCCCCTTCTGCACAACGCGGCCCCCGGGCCGCGTTGTGCTTTTCATGGTGCAGGCGGCTTCACCCCCGCAGCCAAAGCCACAGCATCAGGCCCCCCATCATCACCGGCTGGTGCAGCAGGTAGTAGCTGAGGCTCCAGCGCCCCATCAGCGCCAGTCCGCGCGCCGGCCCGGGCAACGCGGCTGCAAGCCAGGCGCGCTGGCGGCGCAGCAGCCACTGCCCCATGGCCAGCCCCCAGCACATCACGCCCAGCCAGGGAAAGACGGGCACATAGTCTTCGGTGAACGGCTTGTGCGTGACCAGGCCCAGCCAGTTGAGCCAGCGCGCATCGAACCACGGCGCCGCGGCCGCCCAGGGGCCGGCGAGCAGCGCCGCCATCGCCCAGGGCAGCGCCAGCGCCATCCCTCCGGCCAGCCATAGCCAGCGCCCCCAGCCGGCCATGCAGCGCGCCAGCACCAGCATCACCGCCATGCCGTGCAGCACGCCGAAATAGATGTAGCTGCGCGGGAACACGAGGTAGGATCCGGCGCTGACCAGCAGCGCCGCCGCGGCCACCTGCAGCCAGCGCCGGCGAAAGCGGCCCCAGGCCTGCCGCTGGTCCCACGCGATCGCCTGCCCCATGCCGGCGCACAGCAGAAAGAGGCTGACGATGGCGGTGCGCTGCCAGGTCCAGAACGGATCGCCCAGGAAGTCCTGCGGCCACAGGCCGAAGTGGCTCAGGTCGAAGCAGAAATGGAACACCGTCATCCACACCATGGCCAGGCCGCGCAGGGCATCGACGCGATCGAAACGCAGGGACGGGCGGCTGGGGGCAGGCGGGTGCATGGATCGGAAAAATGGGAAAAGCCGTGCAAGTCTATCGCCCGCCAGGACAGCTTCCAGCGCAAATGCCCATGCACGGAATATGCATAAAAATGGCCTCTAGCGCTTACCAGGAAAGCGCTAGCAGCTATCGAATCAAGAGCATCCTCACACGCTTACGGCGTGGCCTCCGCCGGCCAGCCGCCGCCCAGCACCCGGAACAACCCCGCCAGGGCCATCTGGCGCTGGCTGGACACCTCGATCCACGCGCTTTCGCTGGCGAAGGCGCTGCGCTGCGCGTCCAGGTAGCGCAAGTGGTCGTCCACGCCGGCACGGTAGCGCGCCTGGGCGAGCTGCAGGGCCTGGCGGCTGCGCTCCACCAGCGCCAGGCGCGCGGCTTCCTCGCGGCGCAGCGTGTCGGTGGCGGCCAGGGCGTCGGCCACTTCGCGGAACGCGGCCTGGATGGCCTGCTCGTAGGCTGCCACCGCCGCATCCCGGCGCGCGGCCGCCAGGTCGAGGCCGGCACGGTTGCGCCCGCCATCGAAGATTGGCAGCGAGAGCTGGGGCGCGAACGACCACGCCTGCTGCCCGGCCCCGAAAAGGCCGGACAGCTCGGCGCTCGACGACCCGAGGAAGCCCGTCAGCGTGATGCGCGGAAAGAACGCCGCCCGCGCCGCCCCGATGTCCGCATTGCGCGCGCGCAGCCGGTGCTCGGCGGCCAGGATGTCGGGCCGCAGGGCCAGCAGCTCGGAGGGCGTGCCGGGTGCGATGTCCTGCACCAGCACGGGCGCGGAGTCCGGTGGCGCGGGCAGATCCTGTAGATCCGGCCCCCACGCGGCGGCCCCGGCCAACAGCACCAGGGCGTTGCCCGCCAGGCGGACCTCGCGCTCGCTGCGCTCGCGCTCGGCGCGCGCCTGGTCGGCCAGGCCCAGGGCCTCCTGGTGGTCCAGCGCCGAAGCCGCGCCGGCCTTGCGGCGCTCGGCCACCAGGCGCAGCGATGCCTCGCGGCTCTCCAGCGTGCGCGTGGCCAGTTGGCGCTGGCGCAGCGCCGCATCGCGCGCCAGGTAGGCCTGTACCACCTCCGCCACCAGGCTGATGCGGGCGCTGCGCGCCGCCTCCTCGGTGGCCAGGTACTCGGACAGCGCCGCCTGCGACAGGCTGCGCACCCGGCCGAACAGGTCCAGCTCGAAGGCCGCCAGCCCGACGCCGGCCTGGTAGCTGCTCTGCACGGCGGCCTGCCCGGTGCCGCCGAGGTCGCCCGGCAGGCGCTGGCGCATGGCGCTGCCCTGCACGTCGATGCCCGGCAAGCGCCCGGCCCGCTCGACGCGGTAGAGCGCACGCGCCGCCTCGACGTTGCGCAGGGTCTGGCGCAGGTCGCGGTTGTGCTCCAGCGCCAGCGCGGTCAACTGGCGCAGCCGCCCGTCGGTGATGAAGGTCTGCCAGTCCAGCGTGGCGGCGGCGCTCGGCGCCACGGCCTCGGCAGCGGCCTGGCCGGGCCACTGCGCCGGGATGGGCGCTTCGGGCAACTGCTGGACAGGCGCCAGGGCGCAGCCGGCCAGCGCCAGGCTGGCGGCCAGGGCGCTCCAGGCCCGGGGCGAAAAGCGTGGAAACATGGTGCTTACTCCACAGCGGGCGCCTTGCGCCGCGCCAGCGACAGCACCCAGACAAAAAACACCGGCACGAAAACCACGCCCAGCAGCGTGGCCGAGAGCATGCCGCCGATCACGCCGATGCCGATGGCCGCCTGGCTGGACGCGCCCGCGCCGGAGGCCAGCGCCAGCGGCACCACGCCCAGGATGAAGGCCAGCGAGGTCATGACGATCGGCCGGAAACGCAGCCGCGCGGCCTGGCAGGCCGCATCGGCCAGCGTGTGGCCCTGCGCGTGCAGTTCCTTGGCGAACTCGACGATCAGGATGGCGTTCTTGGCCGCCAGGCCGATGATGGTGATCAGCCCGACCTTGAAGTACACGTCGTTCGCCAGCCCCACGGCCGAGGTGGCCAGCACCGCGCCCAGCGCGCCGATGGGCACGATCAGCATGACCGCGGCGGGAATGCTCCAGCTCTCGTACAGCGCCACCAGCAGCAGGAACACCACCAGGATGGCCAGCGCGAACAGCCTGGGCGCCTGCGCGCCGGCGGCCCGCTCCTGGTAGGACAGCGCCGTCCATTCGTAGCCGATGCCCCGGGGCAGCCCGGCCATGATGCGTTCCAGCTCGGCCATGGCCTGGCCGGTGGTGTAGCCCGGCTTGGCATCGCCCGCGATGCGGAAGGCCGGATAGCCGTTGTAGCGCGAGATCTGCACCGGGCCGCTCTCCCATGCCAGCGTGGCGAAGGACGCCAGCGGCACCTGCCCCCCCTGGGCGTTGGGCACGTGCAGGCGCAGGAGGTCTTCGGGACGCGCACGCGCGCCCACATCGGCCTGCACCACCACGCGCTGCAGGCGCCCGGCGTTGGGAAACTCGTTGATGACCGCCGAGCCGTAGGCCGTGGACAGGGCCGCGTTGATGGCCTCGAACCCCACGCCCAGCGCCTGGGCCTTGTGGCGGTCGATGTCCAGGCGCAGCTGCGGCGCGTCCTCCAGGTTTTCCATCATGGCGTAGGCGATCACCGGCGAGGCGCTGGCCTTTTGCAGCACCTCGTCGCGCGCGGCGATCAGCGCCGCGCGGCCCAGGTTGGCCCGGTCCTGCAGGCGCAGCGCGAAGCCGCCCGAGTTGCCCAGGCCATCGATGGGCGGCGGATCGACCGCCATCGCCGTGCCGTCGCGCAGGCTGGCGAAACGCGCGTTGAACGCCTGCACCTCGAACCACGAAGCCTGTTCGGGCGGGCGCAGCGACCAGTCCTTGAGCGTGACGAAGGCCAGCGCCGCGTTCTGCCCCATGCCGGAGAAGCTGTAGCCCAGCAGGAACTCGGCCTTGTCGGTGGCGGGGCGGCTTTTCACGTAGTCCTCCATCTCGCGCACCATGGCCGTGGTGCGCGCCTCGGTGGCGCCCGGCGGCAACTGCACGCCGACGATGTAGTAGCCCATGTCCTCGTAGGGCACGAAGGATTCGGGCATGCGCACGTACAGCGTGCCCAGCAGCCCGACGATGGCGGCATAGAGCAGCATGCAGCGCCCGGTGCGCCGCACCAGCCGCTGGTTGAGGCCGGCGAAGCGCCCGGTCAGCCCCGCGAAGCGGCGGTTGAACCAGCCGAAGAAGCCGCGCCGTGGCGCCGCGTGGCCTGCCGGGACGGGCTTGAGCAGCGTGGCGCACAGCGCGGGCGTGAAGGTCAGCGCCAGAAAGCCCGAGAACAGGATGGACACCGCCAGCGACAGCGAGAACTGCCGGTAGATCACCCCCACCGAGCCGCTCATGAAGGCCAGCGGCAGGAACACCGCCGCCAGCACCAGCGTGATGCCGACGATGGCCCCCGACACTTGCTGCATGGCCTTGACCGTGGCGTCGAACGGGCCCAGGCCCTCCTCGGCCATGAGGCGCTCGACGTTCTCCACCACCACGATGGCGTCGTCCACCAGGATGCCGATGGCCAGCACCATGCCGAACATGGTCATCATGTTCACCGAGAAGCCCAGCGCATACATCACCGCCAGCGTGCCCGCCAGGCACACGGGCACGACGATGGTGGGAATCAGCGTATAGCGCAGGTTCTGCAGGAAAAGCCACATCACCAGGAACACCAGCACCACGGCCTCGGCCAGGGTCTGCAGCACCTTGCCGATGGCCACGCCGACGAACCGCGAGGTGTCGTACGGCACGATGTACTGGATGTCGTCCGGGAAATTCTGCGACAGCTCGGCCAGGCGCGCCTTGACGGCCTCGGCGGTTTTCAGCGCGTTCGCGCCGGGGGCCAGTTGCACGGCGGCGGCCACGCCCTTGCGCCCATCCTCGCGCGAGGAAAAGCTGTAGTCGAGCTGGCCCAGCTCCAGCCGCGCCACGTCGGCCAGGCGCACCACGGCGCCATTGGCCTGGGCACGCAGCACGATCTGTCCGAACTCCTGCGGCGACGCCAGGGTGCCGCGCACCGCGATGGTGGCCGTCAGCTCCTGCTGCGGCGTGCCCGGCTGGCCGCCGAAACTGCCGGCCGGCACCTGCGCGTTCTGCGCGGCGATGGCCGCGTTCACGTCGGCCACCGACAGGCCGTAGCCCAGGAGCTTCTGCGGATCGACCCAGACCCGCATGGCCGCGTCAGCGCCGAAGAACTGCACCTTGCCCACGCCGGGCACGCGGCGGATCTCGTTGTTGATGTTGCGCACGGCGAAGTCCGACAGGCGCACCTCGTTCTTGCCGCTGTCGTCGCCCCGGTAGGTCAGCGAATAGATCAGCAGGAAGTTGGCGCTGGCCTGCTCCACCTGCAGGCCCTGCTGCAGCACGGACGCCGGCAGGCGCGGCTCGGCCTTCTTGATGCGGTTCTGCACCTCCACCTGCGCCAGTGCCGGATCGGTGCCTGGGGCGAAGGTGGCGGTGATCTCGGCCATGCCGGTGGAGCTGCTCGACGAGTCGAAGTAGAGCAAGCCCTTGGTGCCGCTCAGCTCCTCCTCGATCACACTGGTCACGGACTCCATCACCGTGGTGGCGGAAGCGCCCGGGTACGTCGCCGCAATCGCGATCTGGGGCGGTGCCACGTCGGGAAACTGGGCCACGGGCAGCGCCGGAATGGCCAGCAGCCCGGCCAGCAGGATGAAAATGGCCGTCACCCAGGCCAGGTTGGGGCGGCGGATGAAGAACTGGGACATGGCCTATTCCTTGGCCACGCCAAGGCCCGCCGCGGCATCGGCCACCACCTCGGGCTTGACCCTGGCGCCCGGCTGCGCGGCCGCCAGGCGCCCCGCCACCACCAGCTCGCCCGGCTGCAGCCCTTGCTTGATGTGCCATTGCGCGCCCTGCATGGCGCCGGTCTGCACGGGCCGCGCCTGCACCACACCCTGCGCATCCACCACCATGACCAGTGCCTTGCCCTCGGCATCGCGCCGCACCGCCCGCTGCGGCACGAGGATGGCAGACGGGTTCACGCCCTGGCGCATGCCCACCCGCACGTACATGCCGGGCAGCAGCGCAGCGTCGCGGTTGTCGAACTGGCCGCGCAACGCCAGTTGGCCGGTCTGGCGGTCCACCGTCGCATCGGAGAACAGCAGGCGCCCCTCGCGCTGCAGCCCGGCGCCGTCAAGCGTCAGCGTGACCTGGGCGCCCTGGCCCGCGTGCGGCATCAGTTGCCCCTGGGCCATGGCGGCACGCCACTGCTGGGCCTCGGCCAGCGGCTGCTGGAAGTCGACGTAGATGGGGTGCAGTTGCTGGATGACGGCCATCGGCGTGGCCTCGCCCTGGCCCACCAGGGCGCCTTCGCTCACCAGGGCGCGGCCGATGCGCCCGGAGATCGGCGCCCTGACCGTGGCGTACGCCAGGTTCAGCCGGGCTGCGTCCACCTCGGCCTGCGCCGACTGGCGCACTGCCTGGGCGCTGCGCAGGCCGGCCTGGGCCGTCTCGAAGTCCTGCCGGCTCACGGCCTCGACCTCCGCCAGCGGCGCATAGCGGCGCACCAGCGCCTGCGCCTCGCCCAAGGCCGCCTCGGCCCGCGCCAGCTCGCCCTGGGCGCGCGCCAGCGCCGTGCGCAGCGGCGCCGGGTCGATGGAAAACAGCACATCCCCCGCCTTGACGTCCGCGCCTTCCTGGAAATGGCGGCCGAGCACGATGCCCGCCACCCGCGCCCGCACCTCGGCCAGGCGCATCGGCTCCACCCGGCCCGGCAACTCGCTGCGCACCGGCAGCGGCTGCGGCTGCACCGCCACCACGTCCACGGCCGCAGGTTCCGCATCCTGCCCGTTGCCAGAAGGCTGGCCCTGCCCGCAGCCAGCCACCAGCACCGCCAAGGCCACAGCGGCCACCAGCCGCCAAGGCCCCTCCCGATGCACCGTCGTCGTTGCCACCATTTCAGCTCCAAACTCAAAACAGAGCCGCATGATAACAAAAAACATCAAATGAACCTTTTTTGATTCACAAGGAGAAGAAAACTGCGCATGCCCATCAACAATTTTTGTTTTGTTAAATTTGAATCTTCTTTGCTTCACCCACAGGACGCCCGGCATGGCCACCACAGGCTCACAGCAAGACAGCGCCATTCTTTGTGCCCTCGCACTGGCCATGGTCAACCACCCCAGGGCTTCACTGCAGGAACTGGCCAGGGCCGTCGGCGTCAGCAAGGCCACGCTGTACCGCTTTTGCCGCACGCGCGAGCAACTCGTCGAACGGCTGCTGGAGTACAGCATCGACACCATGCGCGGCGCACTGGAGCAGGCGCAGCTGGACAGCGGCGCCCCGCACGAGGCCCTGCAACGCCTGGCAGTCCTCTTCCTCGAACACCGCGAACTGGCGGCCTTCCTGACTTACTACTGGAAGGATGCGGGCGCCGAACTCGCCGAAAGCACGCACATGGAAGACCAACTGGACGCCTTTTTCCTGCACGGCCAGCAGCAAGGGATATTCCGTATCGACTTCAGCGCAGCGGCACTGACGGAAATCTGGCTCTCTATCTTCGTGGGCCTGGCCGACGCCGAGCGGCGCGGCCGGGTCGCCAGGGCCGGGCTGGCGGCGCAGGTGAACCGCGCGTTCCTGCACGGGGCGCAGGCAGACACCTGATCCAGTGCACGGCATGAAGACAATTTGCAGCACCCCCATCAATACTGGACACGGGGTGCCGATAATGGAGAGGACATGACGCCCCACTCCATCACCCTGCGACGCCTTGCGCTCGCTGCCGCCATGCCCGTGCTGCTCTCGGCCTGCGACATTCCAGGCCTGGGGCCCGATCCGCGCGCGGTGCAGCGCGAGGCCGAGGCCAAGGCGATAGGCGGTGCCTGCCGGCACGCGCTGCGCGGGCTGGAAGACTGCTTCACGCTCAACCCGAAGGCACCCAAGGCCGCCGTGTTCGCCGGCTGGAAGGACATGGATGCCTACATGCGCGAGAACAAGCTGGAAGGCGCGCCCTCGGTACTGGGCAAGGCCGAGCCGAAGGCCGAAACCCGGCGCAGCCGCGCCAGCAGCGCCGACGACGACAACTCCTGAGCAGGCTGCCCGCCCGCCGCCGCACGCGGGCCTGGGCAGCGTGCGCCGTCAGGCGCGCTCGAAGACGGCCATGCTTTCGACGTGTGCCGTGTGCGGGAACATGTTGACCACTCCCGCCGCCACGCAGCGGTAGCCCGCCTGGTGCACCAGCAGCCCCGCATCGCGCGCCAGGGTGGCGGGATTGCAGCTCACGTACACGATGCGCTGGGGCGGCGCCCAGTGCGCGGCGCCCGCAGGCAAGGGCGGCGCGCCCTCCGCGCCCAGGCGCGCCTGGTGGATGTCGGCCAGTGCCTTCGACAAGGCAAACGCCCCTTCGCGCGGCGGATCGACCAGCCATTTGTCGGCCGTGCCATCGGCCACCAGCATCTCCGGTGTCATCTCGAACAGGTTGCGCGCTACGAAACTGGTAGCTGCCAGCGCTTGCTGCGTGGGCCTTTGGGCCTGATTTTTCTCATAATTCTCGCGCGAGCGCGCCACCAGGGCCTCGCTGCCCTCGATGCCCAGCACCTCGCGCGCCTGCGTGGCGATCGGCAGGGTGAAGTTGCCCAGGCCGCAGAACCAGTCGATCACGCGCTCGGTCTTACGGGCCTCCAGCAGGCGCAGCGCGCGCGTTACCAGGACGCGGTTGATGTGCGGATTCACCTGCGTGAAGTCGGTCGGCTTGAACGGCATGGTGATGCCGAAATCCGGCAGGCCGTAGGCCAGTTGCGCCGCGCCCTCGGCATCCAGCAAGTGCACCGTATCGGGCCCTTTGGGCTGCAGCCACCATTGCACGCCATGTTCGGCGGCGAAGGCGCGCAGCCTGGCCAGGTCGCCCTCGCCCAGGGGCTCGAGGTGGCGCAACACCAGGGCCGTCACCGTGTCGCCGCAGGCCAGTTCGATCTGCGGGCAGGTGTCGCGCGCCTGCAGCGCGCCGATCAGCGCGCGCAGCGGCATCAGCATGGCATCGACGTGCGGCGGCAGGATCTTGCAGGTCTGCATGTCGGCGATGTAGCGGCTCTTGCGCTCGTGGAAGCCCACCAGCACCACGCCCTTCTTGGGCACGAACCGCACCGACAGGCGCGCGCGGTAGCGGTAGCCCCACGCGGGGCCCTCGATCGGGCGCAGGATGGTCTCGGCCTTGACCTTGCCCAGGTGCCAGAGGTTGTCCTCCAGCACGCGCTGCTTGACGGCCACCTGGGCGCCGACGTGCAGATGCTGCATCTTGCAGCCTCCGCAGGCGCCCGCGTGCAGCCCGAAGTGCGGACAGCCCGGCCGCACACGCTGGGCGGATTCGCGGTGGATCGCCGTCAGGCTGGCGGCCTCCCAGTTGTTCTTCTTGCGGTGGGTGTTGGCACTGACCCATTCGGTGGGCAGGGCGCCGTCGATGAACACCACCTTGCCATCGGGCTTGCGCGCCACGCCCTGGGCGTCCATGTCCATGGACACCACTTCGAGCCAGCCTGGCGGCAGTTCGGTTGCGGGGCCCGCCGCTTCGGCCAGCAGGGCCGCGCGGTCGTCTTTGTTCGTTTCGCTCATGGGGGAAATACCTCGGCGCCGGCCTATTCCCACTCAGCCATAAATGAGTGGAAAAAGTCGTTATGAGACAACAAGTTGCAGATATATCTGCACTCGATGCCATAGAAAGTACCACGTTCAGAAAAATTCATGCTGCGCCCAACTCTTGGGACAACTGGGGATGCTTAATGGTGAGCCGCAGCAGGCACAGCCCCCAGGATGTGCGAACCGGCCTTGCTCCCAATCGCGCAACGCACGATGATCTGCTCCGGCGTTGTGACACACCCAAGCCGTGCCTTCGCCTCTGCGAGCGCTTGCTGCAGATCAGGAAGGCCTCGCCAGCATCGGCCTCAATAGCCGTTGCCACCCTCTCAACATCGATGCGACGCGGCGAGGCGTTAGACAAGGCCCATTCCGCTAGACAAAAGGGCTTGCACCACAACGATGCAAGCCCTTGATTTCATTGGTCGGAGCGGCGGGATTCGAACTCGCGACCCTCTGCTCCCAAAGCAGATGCGCTACCAGGCTGCGCTACGCTCCGACAGCTGGCATTCTAACCTGCAACAGACGTTTTCCCTGGCTCGCACCGCAAATTTGCGCCATGCGACCTGCGAAATACTCAGCGGGACGAGGAAGGCGCCGGGCCGCGGCCGGCCAGATGGCGGAAGGTGATGCGGCCCTTGGTCAGATCGTAAGGCGACATTTCCAGCGACACCTTGTCGCCCGCCAGGATGCGGATGTGGTGCTTGCGCATCTTGCCGCCGGTGTAGGCGATCAGTTGGTGGCCGTTGTCCAGGGTCACGCGAAAACGCGAATCGGGCAGCACCTCGGTCACGCTGCCCTGCATTTCAATCAGTTCTTCTTTGGCCATTTCATCAATCTCTCAAGACAAATACTTTCTGTGTACAGCACTGGCACGGCCGCATGTCCGCCACGGCAGGCGCCGTCCTGAACCAGGACTCGAAAGCACGGGGCGTGCATGCGGGCGGAGGGAGTCGCTGCACCCGGGGCGCAGATCGGACGATGGCCGGGGGGAGACGGCTTCAATGGACAGGCAAGGCGCTGTGCGTAAAGCCTTCTAATTGTAGCGCGTTACGGTACAGATTGCTTACTGGGCGGCCTGCACCGCCTTGGCCAGGGCACGCACCAGATCCGTCTGGGTGATGATCCCGGACAGGCGCCGGTCCTCATCGACGATGGGGATGTGGTGGTGCCCCCCTTGCGAAAACAGCGGCACCAGATCCATCACGTGCTGGCCCGCCCCGGCCACCTGCACGGAGCGCGTCATGATGCCCTCCACCTGCGTGGGCTGCTGGCCGCGCCCCATCACCAGGGCGCGCAGGCGCTGGCCCAGCCCCTCGTGCACGTCCAGGTTCACCAGGCGCATGAAATCGGCCACCGTGACGATGCCCACCACCTGCCGCTGGCCATCGACCACCGGCAGCGCCTTGATCTGCTCGCGGCGCAGCAGCGCCCAGGCTTCCTTCAGGGCCACGCCCTGCTCCACCGCGAACGGCGGACTGGACATGATGTCGGCGCAGCGCAACTCCCCCAGGGTGCGCTGGAACGCGGCATGGCCCACCTGGTGCAAAAGCCCTTCCAGGTCGGCGCGGCTGATGTCGAGTACCTGGTTGTAGTGCGCCAGCGCGGCGTCCACGTCGGCCGTGGTGAACCCTCCGGCAGGCGCGGCGGCCTGCGGCGCGCGCTGGGGATGCGGGTAGCTGCGCCCCGTCAGCGTGTTGTAGGCCACCGCCACCACCAGCAGCACCAGTACGTTGAACAGCACCGGAAAGACGGCCAGGTGCACCCCGCCGCCATGGTTGAGCACCACGAACAGGGCCAGGGCCGCGCCCGGCGGGTGCAGGCAGCGCAGTTGCACCATGAGCGCCAGGGCCAGCCCCACCGCCAGCGCCCCGCTCCAGGCGGCATCCGGCACCAGCAACGCGCACAGCGCCCCCACCAGGGCGGACAGGGTGCTGCCCGCGAGCACAGGCCAGGGCTGGGCCAGCGGGCTGGAGGGCAGGCCGAACACCAGCACCGCGCTGGCGCCGAAGGAGGCCACCATCCACGGCGCCTCGATCCCCCATGCGTCGGTCCACCAGCGGCCCAGCAGCGCCGCCAGCAGCACGCCCAGGGCGGCACCGCAGGCCATGCGCAGGTGCTCGCGCCGGTTGATGCCCAGCGGCATGGGCCAGAAATTGCGCAGCCAGCGGCGCAGCGCGGCGGCAGGGGACGGTTCGTGAGGGTCGGTCAACGGCATGGTGCGTCCAGCAGGGGCCGCATTGTGCCGCGCCAGGCATGCCCCCGTCCCACGCACGGTCGCCGGAGCGCACGGCCTGGGCCGGCGGGGGCCGCCGATAGAATGGCGCGCCCAGCATTCACCTCCCGCCGCCGTGTCCGACCGCCTCGCCGTTCTCCCGCAATACCTCCTGCCCAAGCAGGCCCTCACCACCCTCATGGGCCGGCTGGCCGGCCTGCGCGGCGGGCGCTGGACCACCGCCGTGATCCGCCGCTTTATCACGCGCTACGGCGTCGACATGGGCGAGGCCGCCAACCCCGACCCCGCGGCCTACCCGACCTTCAACGAGTTCTTCACCCGCGCCCTGCGCCACGGCGCGCGCCCGCTGGCCGCGGCCGACCTGATCTGCCCCGTGGATGGCGCGGTGAGCCAGTTCGGCGCCATCGAGCGGGACCAGATCTTCCAGGCCAAGGGCCACCGCTACAGCACCACCGCACTGCTTGGGGGCGACGCCGCCCTGGCGGCGCAGTTCCAGGACGGCCACTTCGCCACCATCTACCTCAGTCCGCGCGACTACCACCGCATCCACATGCCCTGCACGGGCCGGCTGCGGCGCATGGTGCACGTGCCGGGGGAGCTGTTCTCGGTGAACCCGACCACCGCCCGGGGCGTGCCCGGCCTGTTCGCGCGCAACGAGCGCGTGGTGTGCGTGTTCGACTCGGAGCAGGGGCCGTTCGTGCTGGTACTGGTGGGTGCCACCATCGTCGGCAGCATGGCCACGGTGTGGCATGGCGTGGTCAACCCGCCGCGCACGGGCGAACTGCGCAGCTGGGACTACGCGAACCAATCCATCGTTCTGGAGCAAGGCGACGAAATGGGCCGCTTTCTGCTCGGCTCCACGGTCGTGCTGCTGTTTCCGCAGGGGCGGCTTCGCTTCAACGAAGCCTGGGCGCCCGCCCACCCGGTGCGCCTGGGCCAGAGCATGGCCATGCGCGCCGCGCCGATGCTGCAGGCGTAACGGTTTCTCAGGTCATCAGGGGTTCGGGCCGCCGCGCGGTACTGAACAGCGTGGGCTCAAGCTCCAGCTGATCGGGCCGCACGGCACCGTCGCGCCCCACGAGGTGCACGGCCAGCAACTGCTTGCGCACGACGATATGACTCACGACCTCGTCACGCCCGGCCAGGCGCACCTTGGTGCCGGGGTGGAACAAAGGCATGCGAAAGCAGTGGCCTTGCTCGCCACTCTGCGCCGACACGTCGGCCAGCGTTTCACTGCTCGAATGCATTTCAGTCATAGGTCGAATGCTAGCGCAAGCCACGCCCGGTTGCACGGGGGCGTGGCCCGCACAGGGCTTCATACGGGTTTGCATTCAACCGTATAACTAGGCGGGAAGCCGCAGACAGTGCTGTAGCACGGCAAGGCGAACCAACGACGTTAGACGGTTGAAGGCAAATCCGTATCAGTTTTTCATGCTGCGTCGCAGCACCCGCGACGCATGAAACGAGGGTGTAATTTGGGTGCGGCGTCCGGCACAGAGGTCGGTTCGTACTTGGTGTCCCGAACCCGTGTATCAGTTGGACCCGCGGCCTCACGAGCACCCCAAACTGTCGCCAGGCACTGGCGTGCCTGAGCACGCACTTCAGACTTCGATGACGTGGGTCGCACGCCGGTGTCGCTGCTGTTCTTTGATGAGGAGGCGATCATGGACGTGATTCATCCGCTCTGTGCGGGACTGGACGTGCACAAGCAAAGCGTAGTGGCTTGCGCACGGATTGCGGGCCCAGGCCCGCTGGTGCAAGAGGTCCGCACCTTTGCCACGACCACCTCGGGCCTGCTGGAGCTGGCCGACTGGCTCGAATCCTTCGGCGTCGAGCACGTCGCCATGGAAGCTACGGGCGTGTACTGGAAGCCGGTGTGGCATGTGCTCGAAGGCCACTTCGAGTTGGTGCTGGCCAATGCCGCGCACGTGAAGAACATGCCCGGGCGCAAGACTGACGTGAACGATTCGATGTGGCTGGCCGATCTGCTGGCTCATGGCTTGATCCGCGCCAGCTTCGTGCCGCCGGTGGCGGTGCAGGAGCTGCGCACCCTGACGCGAACGCGCAAGCAGTTCGTGCGCGAGCGCGCCTCGCACGTGCAGCGCATCGAGAAGGTGCTCGAAGACGCCAACATCAAGATCACCAGCGTCCTGAGCGACATCCTGGGCAAGAGTGGGCGTGCGGTGCTGCAGGCGCTCATTGACGGCCGCAGCGATCCCCAGCGTCTGGCTTCATATGTCGTGGGCAACCGCCTCAAGGCCAGCCGAGCCGAGTTGGTCGAGGCATTGAGCGGGCGCGTGCGTGCCCACCACCGCTTCATGCTCAAGCTGCACCTGGGCCATATCGACGCTCTGGACAAGGCCATTGCCGACATCGAGAAGGAGGTGGGCCTGGGGCTCGAGCCGTTTCGACAAGCCGCCAAGTTGCTGAGCACGATGCCCGGCTTGAGTCAGGTCAGCGCCAACGTGGTGGTCGCCGAGATCGGCATCGACATGTCGCGCTTTGCAACGGCAGGCCACCTGCTGTCATGGGCCTGCCTGTGCCCGCGCAGCGACGAGAGCGCGGGCAAGCGGCGTAGCACACGGCTGCGCCGTGGGGGCGTGTGGCTCAAGACCACCTTGGTGCAGGCCGCATGGGCCGCGGTTAAGGTCAAGGGCAGCTACCTGCAGGCGCAGTTCCACCGCATCCGAGCCCGTCGGGGTGCCAAGAAGGCCATCATCGCCGTGGCCGCTTCCATGCTCACCGCTGCATGGCACATGCTCAAAGATGGCACCGAATGGCATGACCTGGGGGCTGCGCACTTTGACCGCGCTGACGCCGAAAAAACCGCCAACCGGCTCATTCGGCGACTACAACAAATCGGATACACCGTCCAGGTTGCTCCCGCTTGATCTGCGCCTGAGTTTCACTTCAGCCCCGGCGCTGGCCCGCCAGGCGCCGCACCACGGCCACGAGCTGGTCGATTTCCTCGAAGGTGTTGTAGAACGCCAGCGAGGGCCGCACCGCCGTCTCCACGCCGAAGCGGCGCAGGATGGGCTGGGCGCAATGGTGGCCGGTGCGCACGGCGATGCCCTCCTCGTTCAGCGCCTGGCCCACCTCGTCGGTGGTGTAGCCGGCGAGCACGAACGAGAGCACGCTGGCCTTGCCCGGCACGGTGCCGATCAGGCGCAGGCCGGGGATGGTGGCGAGCTGCTGCATGCCGTAATCGACCAGCGCGTGCTCGTACTGGCTGATGGCATGGATGCCGATGCGCTCCACGTACTCCAGCGCCGCGCCCAGGCCCACGGCGTCGGCAATGTTGCCGGTGCCCGCCTCGAAGGTATTGGGCAGGCCCTGGTAGCGGGTTTTCTCGAAGGTCACGTCGGCAATCATGTTGCCGCCGCCCTGCCACGGGGGCATGGCTTCGAGCACTTCGCGGCGGCCCCAGAGCACGCCGATGCCGGTGGGCGCGAAGATCTTGTGGCCCGAGAAGACGAAGAAGTCCGCGCCGATGTCCTGCACATCCACCGGCGTGTGCGCGATGGACTGCGCGCCGTCCACCAGCGTCGTGATGCCGCGCGCGCGGGCGCGCGCCACCACCTCCTTGACCGGCACCACGGTGCCGAGCACGTTGGAGACGTGGCCGATGGCGACGATCTTCGTGCGGTCGTTCAGCAGCTTCTCGTATTCGTCGAGCCGTATCTGCCCCTGGTCGTCGACCGGGATCACGCGCAGCTTCGCGCCCTTGGCCTGCGCGAGCTGCTGCCAGGGCACGATGTTGGCATGATGCTCCAGGTGGCTGACGATGATCTCGTCGCCCTCGCCCACGTTGCGCCCGCCCCAGCTCTGCGCCACCAGGTTGATGGCCTCGGTGGTGCCGCGCACGAAGATCACCTCCTGCGCCTCGGGCGCGTGGATGAAGCGGCGCACCACCTCGCGGGCGTGCTCGTAGGCATCGGTGGCGCGCGCCGCCAGCGCATGGGCGGCGCGGTGGATGTTGGAGTTCTCGTGCGCGTAGAAATGCGCGATGCGCTCGATCACCTGCCTGGGCTTGTGCGTGGTGGCGGCGTTGTCCAGCCACACCAGCCGCTTGCCGTTGATGCGCTCGGACAGGATGGGAAAGTCGCGCCGCACGGCGTGCACGTCGAAGGCCGGGTGGCGGTCCTGCTGGGCCGCCGGCGCGCCCTGCGGATGCGGGTGCGGCTTGGCCGGCGTGACGTAGCCGCTGGGCAGGCGCACCGCATCAACGAAGTAGAACTGCGGCGCGGTGCCCGCCACGCCCTGCTCCGGCACGGCAGGCGCGGCAGGAATGGCAAGTGCCGCATCAGGCGCCGTGACGCGGGGCACCTCGGCGAACACCGGCGCGCCCGCGCCGGCGGCCAGGGCGGCCACGGCCTGCTGGCTCAGCGCATCCAGGCCGTCGCCGGGCACGGCGGGAAGCAGTGGCGCGGAGGGTACGGGCGCCTCGTGCGGCGCCACGCCGCCGGTCAGGCTGGCCAGGCGCGGCTCGTAGCCGGGCAGCGCGCCGAAGGCGTTGTCGGGCACGCCGTTGCCCGCCTGCGCATGCGGCAGCGCCACGGCGGCGCGGTTGAGCAGCGCCAGCGGCGTGCCGGGGCTGGAGGGCAGCAGGTTGCTGCCCGGCACCTGGCCCAGCGGGACGGGCGTGCCCGGCACGTTGGGCGAGAAGCCCGAAGGCGCGGCCAGCGGCGAGCCGCCCGGCGCCCAGTTGGCGGGCGGCTGCGCGCCGGGCACCGGCACGGCGGGTGCGCCGCCGGGCAGGCTGCGCAGCAGGCTGGTGGCCCACTGCGCCAGCGTGGCCGGGTCGATGGGCGCGGCGCTCTGCGGCACGGGGATTGCGGGGGTGGTACTCAAGAGCATCTCCTTGACCGCCGGCAGCTTTCAAAAGCATAGCTGCCAGCGCTTGCTACATCAGCGTTTGAAGGGATTTTTACTTGTAGGTATCGAGCGCCGCGTAGTCGTGGTAGCGGTCGATGCGCACGTCGTCGAGCACGGCCAGCGCGTCCGGCGTGAGCACGGCCAGCGAGCAGTACAGCGAGATCAGGTACGAGCTGATGGCCTGGTCGTTGATGCCCATGAAGCGCACCGACAGCCCCGGGCTCTGCTCGCCCGGCAGCCCCGGCTGGAACAGGCCGACCACGCCCTGGCGCCGGTCGCCCACGCGCAGCAGCAGGATG
Organism: Acidovorax sp. YS12; assembly: GCA_021496925.1. Taxonomy (NCBI): domain Bacteria; kingdom Pseudomonadati; phylum Pseudomonadota; class Betaproteobacteria; order Burkholderiales; family Comamonadaceae; genus Acidovorax; species Acidovorax sp. YS12. The sequence continues at coordinate 84,249 of CP053915.1, read as the reverse complement.
CTGCTCTTGCCGTCGGCCACCGGGATCTTGTCCGAAGGCACCAGCGGCACGCCGCGCCAGGTGATGAACTGCGAGCCGAACAGGCTCACCGTGGGCGGCGGCGTGCCGCGGCGCGTGGCCTCGCGGCCGAAGGCGGCGATGGTCAGCGGGTGCGCCAGGAAGAAGGCCGGCTCCTTCCACACCTTGGTGAGCAACTCGTCCAGGTCATCGGGCGTGGGCGCGCCGCTGTCGTTCAGGGGAAAGATGCGCTGTTCGTCCGCCACCTGCGCCAGCAGGCCGTAGGAGGCGTTGTTGATGAGCTCGCTCTCCTGGTTCTCCTTGATGGTCTCGATGGTCAGGCGCAGCTGTTCCTTGATCTGGTCGTGCGGGCTGCTGTAGAGGTCGGAGATGCGCGTGTGCACGTCCAGCACCGTGGAGACGGCGTTCAGGAAGTACTCGCGCGGCGCTTCGTCGTAATCGACGAAGGTGCGCGGCAACTGGTTCTCGAACTGCTTGCTGGTGCAGGTCACCTTGATGTCCTGCGGGTTCTTCACCTGGTTGACGCGGTAGATGCCCGCCTCCACCGGCACCCACTGCAGCAGGTGCGTGAGCCAGCGCGGCGTGATGGTGGCGAGCTGGGGCGCGGTCTTGGTGGCGTTGGCCAACTGGCGGGCGGCGTTGTCGCCCAGGGTGTGGTGGATGGTGGTCATGGACTGTCGTACTACGGAGGGTGGAAGAAAACGGGAAACGGTGAAGGGGAAGCTCAGGCCGCCACGGGCAGCGGGCCGGCGTCGGGCGGCGTGGCGATGGCCTGGCGCACGCTGGCCTGGGTGACGTGGGCCAGCGGCGGCACGTCCTCGGTCACCCAGACGTTGCCGCCGATGACGGCGCCCCGGCCGATGGTCACGCGCCCGAGGATGGTGGCGCCGGCGTAGATCACCACGTCGTCCTGCACGATGGGGTGGCGCGGCCAGCCCTTCTGCAGGTGGCCCTGGGCGTCGCGCGGAAAGCGCTTGGCGCCCAGCGTCACGGCCTGGTAGATGCGCACGTTGCGGCCGATCACCGCCGTCTCGCCCACCACCACGCCGGTGCCGTGGTCGATGAAGCAGCCCGCGCCGATGCGCGCGCCGGGGTGGATGTCGATGCCCGTCTGCCCGTGCGCCAGCTCGGCCACCATGCGCGCCAGCAGCGGCAGCTCCAGCCCGTACAGCACGTGCGCGACGCGGTGGTGGATCAGCGCCAGCACGCCGGGGTAGGAGAGCACCACCTCGTCCACGCTGTGCGCGGCCGGGTCGCCGTGGAAGGCGGCCAGCACGTCCGCGTCCAGCCACTGGCGCAGCCGGGGCAGCGACTGGGCGAACTCGCGCACCACCTGGGTGGCGCGCCGCGCCAGCGCCTCGCCATCGAGCGCCTCGCCGTCGTGGCGCGCGCGGTAGCCCAGCTCGATGGCGGCCTGCGTGCGCAGCGCCTGCAGCGCGCTGTCGAGCGTGTGGGCGATGTAGAAATCCTCGCCCGCCTGGCGCAGCTCGGGCGGCCCCAGGCGCAGCGGGTAGAGCACGCCCTTGAGCGCATCGACGGCGCGCGCCACGGCGTCACGCGAGGGGAATTCACGCTGCGCCGTATCGGTGCGGCCCTGCTGGCCGCGCCACTGGGCGCGCACGTGGCGCAGCTCGGCCACGATTTCGGGAATGGGAAAGTCGCTCATGGTTGCGTGCCTTTTTTTGAACGAAATCAGCCCCCAGCGCTTGCGGGGCAAGCGCTGCCAGCTATCAATTCAGGAGTTACCGGAAGGGCGCCTTCAGTCCTGCACCCACGGCAGGCCGTGGAAGCGCCAGCCGTCGGCGTGGCCGCGCTGCTGGGCAGCGTCGAGCTCGCCCTCGAAGCCCTCGCTCACGTTGAACACGCAGGCCAGCCCGGCCTTGGCGGCCTCCTGCGCGGCCAGGGCCGAGCGCTTGCCGCTGCGGCACAGCAGCAGCGCGATGGCGGGCTGCGGCTGCCTGGCCAGCAGCGCCCCCAGCTCGCGCACGAAGCGCGGGTTGCGCGCCAGCGCCGTGCCCGTGGCCCAGGGCACGTGCGCGCTGCCGGGCACGTGGCCGACGAACTTGCGTTCCTCGGCCGTGCGCACGTCCACGAGCAGCGCCAGCCCCTGGCTGACCAGTTGCCAGGCCTGGCGCGGCGCCACCGAGCCCGCGTGGGGCAGGCCCTCGGCAGCGGCGCGGGCGGCGGCTTCTTGCAAGGCGGGGAGATTGGAGATGTCCGTCATGGTGGGTTCACTGAGTCGGTAGCGATGTGCCGCATGGTGCCCCGGCGCCAGCGGCCGGAGAACGAATGAAAAATGGCTTGCTTATGCGAAAAACGCACAAGGGTTCAAAGGGCCACGGAACCTCCTTCGCCCTCCCCCTTGCCATCGCCCTGGGCCAGCGCGCGCAGCACCTCCTCGCGCGTGAGCGTGGGCACGAAGGTCTCGATGAAGCGGAAGGCGTAGCCGCGCAGCCAGCCGCCGCGGCGCAGGCCCAGGCGCGTGAGGTTGACCTCGAACAGATGCCGCGCGTCGATGGCGCGCAGGTGGCGGTCGCGCTCGGCGTCGAAGGCGATCGAGGCCACGATGCCCACGCCCATGCCCAGCTCCACGTAGGTCTTGATGACGTCGGCGTCCATGGCGGTGAGCACCACGTCGGGCGCCAGCGCCGCCTGGGCGAACGATTCGTCGATGTGCGAGCGCCCGGTGTAGCCCGCCTCGTAGGTGATGATGGGGTAGCTGGCCAGCGCCTGCAGCGTCACGGCCTGCGGCTCCAGCCCCAGCAGCGGGTGGCCTGGCGGCACGATGATGCTGTGCGACCAGCGGTAGCATGGCAGCGTGACCAGTTGCTCGTACCCCGCCAGCGCCTCGGTGGCCACGCCGATGTCGGCCTCGCCCGAGAGCAGCATCTCGGCCACCTGGCGCGGCGAGCCCTGGCGCAGGTGCAGCGACACGCGCGGGAAATGCTGGCGGAAGTCGCGCACCACCGCCGGCAGCGCGTAGCGCGCCTGCGAGTGCGTGGCCGCCACCACCAGGCCGCCGCGGTCGGCGGCGACGAAGTCGTCGCCCGCGCGGCGCAGGTTCTCCGACTCCAGCAGCAGGCGCTCGACGATGGGCAGCAGCGACGCGCCGGGCGGCGTCAGCCCCGTGAGGCGCTTGCCCGCGCGCACGAAGATGTCCACGCCCAGCTCCTCCTCCAGCTCGCGGATCTGGCGGCTCACGCCGGGCTGCGAGGTGTAGAGCCGCGCGGCCACCTCGGTCAGGTTGTAGCCGCAGCGCACGGCCTCGCGCACCGAGCGCAATTGCTGGAAGTTCATGGTGTCTTGCTATCTTTCAGTGAGCTGCCAGCGCTTGTCCCGCAAGGGCTGGCGCCCTTTTTTCTTCAAATCCGGCGCCGCGTCACAGCTTGGCGATGGAGACTTCGGTGGACTTGACCAGCGCCACCACGTCGGAGCCCACCACCAGCTTCAGCTCGTCCACCGAGCGCGTGGTGATGACCGAGGTGACGACGCCCCAGGGCGTCTCCACGTCGACCTCGGAGACGACGTCGCCACGGATGATTTCGCGCACCTTGCCCTTGAACTGGTTGCGCACGTTGATGGCTTGGATGGACATGGGTTGCTCCTTTCAGGATCGCAGTTAAAAAATTCAGATGGCCCAGCGCAGGCCGTGGGCAGGCACGCCGGGCCAATGGGGTTCGGGCGTGGGCTCCGCGCCGGGCTTTTGCAGCACGCGGTCGAGGATGCGTTTTTCCAGCGCCGCGAAGGCCGCGTCGCCGTGCACGCGCGGGCGCGGCAGGTCGATGCGCTGGTCCAGCGCGATCTGCCCGTCCTCGATGAGGACCACGCGGTCGGCCAGGGCCACGGCTTCCTGCACGTCGTGCGTGACCAGCAGCGCGGTAAAGCCGCTGGCCTGCCACAGCCCTTCGATGAGGCGGTGCATCTCGATGCGCGTGAGCGCGTCCAGCGCGCCCAGCGGTTCGTCCAGCAGCAGCAGGCGCGGCCCATGCACCAGGGCCCGCGCCAGGGCCACGCGCTGGCGCTGGCCGCCCGACAGGCGCGCCGGCCACTCGGCCAGCCGGTCGCCCAGGCCCACGCGGGCCAGCACCTCGGCCGCCGCGCCGCGCTGGCCGGGCGGCAGGCCCAGGGCCACGTTGTCGGCCACGCGCTTCCAGGGCAGCAGGCGGGCGTCCTGGAACATGATGCGCGTGTCCGCGCTCAGGCCCTGCACGTCCTGTCCGTCGATGCGGATGCTGCCGCCCGAGGCGGTTTCCAGCCCCGCCACCAGCCGCAGCAGCGTGCTCTTGCCGCAGCCGCTGCGGCCCACGATGGCGACGAATTCGCCGGGTTCGATGTCCAGGTCGGCATGGCGCAGCACATGGCGCGCGCCGTAGTGCTTGTCCACGCCGCGCACCTGCAGGCGCAGACCGCCGGGCGATGGTGAAGATGAAATAGAGGTCAAAACAGGCTCCAGCCCTTATGTAGCAAGCGCTAGCAGCTACGTTGTTGATAGTGGATCAGGCCTGGTAGCCCGGATGCCAGCGCAGCCACCAGCGCTCCAGCACCTTGGCGAACACGTCGGCCAGCTTGCCCAGCAGCGCGTACAGCAGGATGCCCACGAGCACGATGTCGGTCTGCAGGAACTCGCGCGCGTTCATGGTCAGGTAGCCGATGCCGGACTGCGCCGAGATGGTCTCGGCCACGATCAGGATCACCCACATCAGGCCGAGCGAGAAGCGCAGCCCCACCAGGATGGAGGAGAGCGCGCCGGGCAAGATGATGTCGCGGTACAGCTGCCAGCGCGTGAGGCCGTAGGTGCGCCCCATCTCGACCAGGCCCGGATCGACGTTGCGGATGCCGTGGTAGGTGTTGAGGTAGATCGGGAAGAACACCGACACGGCGATGAGGAACAGCTTGGCCGATTCGTCGATGCCGAACCACAGGATGACCAGCGGGATCAGCGCCAGCGCCGGGATGTTGCGCACCATCTGGATGGTGGAGTCGAGCAGCGTCTCGGCCCAGCGCAGCGAGCCCGTGAGCAGCCCCAGCAGCAGGCCGAGCCCGCCGCCGATGGCCAGCCCGCTGAGCGCGCGCACGGCGCTCACCTTGACGTGCGTCCACAGCTCGCCTGATTCGGCCAGCGTCCACGCGGCCTGCAGCACGTCAAGCGGCGCGGGCAGCACGCGGGTGGAGAGCCAGCCGCGCGCCGACGCCGCCTGCCACACGGCCACCAGCAGCAGCGGCACCAGCCACGGCAGCAGGCGCCGGCCGGCCTGGGCGGCCAGGCGCTGCACGGCCGCGAGCGCGCCGGGCGCATCGGGGGTGGCAGCCAGCGCGGCGCCGGCCTGGAGTTCACGCACGGCCCCGGTCATGGCGCGCTCCGGGCGGGTGCGGGGTGCTGCGGCGGCAGGCCCCAGGCGCGCTCGGTCACGCGCAGTACGCGGCGCAGGCGCCGCACCAGGGGCTGGCGCTGGGGGACGAAGGCGGGACGGGCAGGCGTGGCGGGCATGGCGTCCTCACAGATCCACCGGGGCGGCGTGCAGCAGGTTGAGCTTCTTGGGGATGAGCTTGAGCGCATGGAAGGTGTCGGCGATCTCCTGCTGCTCGGCCAGGATGTCGCGCGTGACCGGCGCGGTGCCGAAGCGCACGCGCCCCACGTACAGCGCGGTGATCTCCTTGTCCAGCCCGAGCACGCCGGCCAGCTCGGCGGCGGCGGCGTCCTTGTTTTGCGACACCCAGGTGTCGATGCGGTTGATCTCCTCGATGGCGATGCGCAGCACGTCGGGGTTGCGCGTAGCGTAGTCGCGCGAGCTGAAGTAGTAGTAGCGGTTGTTGGCCACGCCGTTGGCATCGGCCAGCACGCGCGCCTGCAGGGTTTTCTGCGCGGCCGCCAGGAACGGGTCCCAGATCAGCCAGGCATCGACCGCGCCCTTCTCGAAGGCGGCGCGCGCATCGGCCGGGGCCAGGAAGACCGACTGCACGTCGCCATAGGCCAGGCCGTGCTTTTGCAGCAGCTTGACCAGGAAGTACTGCACGTTCGAGCCCTTGTTGTAGGCCACGCGCTTGCCCTTGAGGTCGGCCACGCTGCGGATGGGCGAGTCCTTGGGCACCAGCAGCGCCTCCAGTTCGGGGCGCGGCACCGAGGCGCCGGCATACACCAGCGGCGCGCCGGCGGCCTGGGCGAAGATCGGCGGCGCCTCGCCCACGTCGCCGAAGTCGATGGAGCCGACGTTCAGCGCCTCCAGCTGCACCGGCCCGGCGTTGAATTCGGTCCAGGTGACCTTCACGCCCAGCGGCGCCAGGCGCTTCTCCAGCGTGCCACGCGCCTTGAGCAGCGACAGCCAGCCCTTCTGGTGGCCCACGCGCAGCACGCGGGCCGGGGCCTGCGCCCAGGCGCCGCCTGCGCTCCAGGCCCCGGCCAGGCCCAGGGCCGTGGCCAGCACGCGGCGGCGCGGCAGGCCGGGGGCGGAGGCCGCGCGCTGCGCGGCGGTGTTCGTCGGGTTCTTCATGTCAGTGTGTCCTTGGGCTGGGGCCCCGGGGCCGGGCGCAGGCAAGGCTGCGCCCAGGCCGCCCCGGCGGCGGTTCGGTCGATGGAGGGAGGGTCAGGAAATTCCGGGCGGTTTCACACGCTGCAGCGCACCTGCGAGAAAGGCACCGGCGCGAAGCGCCCCGCCGCCGCGGCCGACATGGCCGGGGCGTGCAGCACTTCGCTGACCAGCTGGTGCACGGCTTCGTCGATGCGCTGGCCGATCTCGGGCGCCACGGCATAGGCGCCCTCGGGAGTGAGGTAAACCTGCCCCTCGGTGGCGTAGATGCCGGGCAGGATGTGCTTGGCCCCGAGCGACTGCAGCACCGGCCGCAGCGCGTAGTCCAGCGCCAGCATGTGGTGCGGGCTGCCGCCCGTGGCCAGCGGCAGCACGGTCTTGCCCTGCAGCGCGGCCTGCGGCAGCAGGTCGAGGAACACCTTGAGCACACCGCTGTAGGCGGCCTTGTAGACCGGCGTGGAGACCACGAGCAGGCCGGCGTCCTCCACCTGCCTGACCGCCTGGGCGATGCTGCGGTGGCCGGTGTCGGCCAGCAGCAGCGCCTGCGGGTTCAGGTCGCGGATGTGCAGGCGCGCCGCGCGCACGCCCCGCACCGTCAGGCGCAGGGCCACGGCGTCGAGCAGCGCCGCCGAGCGCGAGCGCTCCGAGGGGCTTCCGGCCAACAGCAAGGTGGACATGGTGGGTTCCTGCATGCTCATGTTTCGATAGCTTCCAGCGCTTGACTGGCAAGCGCCGGAGCCGCTTTTCGTGCCGATCTCAACGCTTGGTGTAGATCTGGTCGAAGGTGCCGCCGTCGGCAAAGTGCGTCTTGCCCGCCACGGGCCAGCCGCCAAAGGCCTGGTCGATGGTGAACAGCGTCAGCTTGGGGAACTGCGCGGCGTACTTGGCGCGCGCCTTCTCGCTGCTCGGGCGGTAGTAGTTCTTGCCCGCGATGTCCTGGCCTTCGTCGGAATACAGGTACTGCAGGTAGGCCTCGGCCACCTTGCGCGTGCCCTTCTTGTCCACGTTCTTGTCCACCACGGCCACCGTGGGCTCGGCCAGGATGCTGGCCGAGGGCACGACGATCTCGAACTTCTCCTTGCCAAACTCCTTGAGCACCAGGAAGGCCTCGTTCTCCCAGGCGATCAGCACGTCGCCCACGGCGCGCTGGGCGAAGGTGATGGTGGAGCCGCGCGCGCCCGTGTCGAGCACCGGCACGTTGCCGTAGAGCTTGCCCACGAACTCCTTGGCGCCGGCCTCGCTGCCGCTCTTGCGCTTGCCGTATTCCCACGCGGCCAGGTAGTTCCACTGCGCGCCCGCCGAGGTCTTGGGGTTGGGCGTGATCACGGCCACGCCGGGCTTGACCAGGTCGTCCCAGTCCTTGATGGCCTTGGGGTTGCCCTTCTTCACCAGGAAAATGATGGTCGAGGTATAGGGCGCCGAGTTGTGCGGCAGGCGCTTTTGCCAGTCCGCCGCCACCAGGCCGCCGTTCTTCACCAGCGCGTCCACGTCGGGCGCCAGGCCCAGCGTCACCACGTCGGCGTCGAGCCCGTCGATCACCGAGCGCGCCTGCTTGCCCGAGCCGCCGTGCGACTGCTTCACGGCCACGTCCTGCCCCGCCTGCGCCTTCCAGTACTTGGCGAAGGCCGCGTTGAACTCCACGTACAGCTCGCGCGTCGGGTCGTAGGAGACGTTGAGCAGCGTCACCGGCTGCTGTGCCAGGGCGGGCAGCGAAAAGCCCCACCCGAGCGTGGCCGCCAGGGCGGCGGCGAGGGGAAACTTGATAAAGTGGCGGCGATTTTTCATGGGTGCTTCCGTTGCGGTGAATGTGTCGATGCAGCGCATTCTGGAAGCAGCCCATAAAAACTGGAACCAATAAGATTTCAGTTCGTTATTCGAAAATCAACTAAGAACCCCAGATCACAAAGGAATTGCCCCATGGCACGCACCGTTCAATGCATCAAGCTCGGCCAGGAAGCCGAAGGCCTCGACTTCCCGCCCTACCCCGGCGAGCTGGGCAAGCGCATCTATGAAAACGTCAGCAAGCAAGCCTGGGCCGACTGGCTGCGCCACCAGACCATGCTGGTGAACGAGAACCGCCTGAACCTGGCCGACGCGCGCGCACGCCAGTACCTGGCCCGGCAGATGGAGAACCATTTCTTCGGCGGCGGCGCGGACGCCGCGGCGGGATATGTCCCGCCCAGCGCATAAAGAAAAAGAAACGTGCTGCCGTCGGCTTCGCTGCTGGACTCGTTCCAGGCCTCCCAGCTCAGCGCCCTGCTGGTGATCTACCTCGTGGCCATCACCGCCGAGGCCATGTCCGGCGCGCTGGCCGCGGGCCGGCGCGACATGGACATCTTCGGCGTGGCCGTGATCGCCTTCGTCACCGCGCTGGGCGGCGGCACCCTGCGCGACATGGTGCTGGGCCACTACCCCATCGGCTGGACCCAGCACCCCGAATACGTCTACCTGGTGATCTCGGCGGGCCTGCTGACCACGCTGGTGGCGCGCTACATGCACCGGCTCCAGCGCGTGTTCCTGGTGCTCGACGCCATGGGGCTGATCGCCTTCTCGCTCATCGGCTGCAACGTGGCGCTGGAGCTGGGCTACCCGCCCGTGGTGGTGGTGATGGCCGGCATGCTCACCGGCATCAGCGGCGGCATCCTGCGCGACGTGCTGTGCAACCAGGTGCCGGTGGTGTTCCGGCGCGAGCTGTATGCCAGCGTGTCATTGGCCGTGTGCCTGCTGTTCCTGGCGCTGCAGCGGCTCGGCGTGGGTTCCGACCTCGGCATCGCCCTCTGCTTCGCCAGCGGCCTGACGCTGCGGCTGCTCGCCATCCGTTTTCACTGGCGCCTGCCGGTTTTCTCGTACCAGGGGCGCTGGGAGGAGTGACCGGCCCTGCAAGGCGCGAAGGCTCTTGCTGACGCGGCGCAAAGACCCCTCCCGCGGCCCTGGCCGCCGCGCGCAGGGCGTGGACAATCGCCCCCCATGCCCGAACCCATCGACTGGCTCCCTGACGGAGCCCCCTATAGCCCGCGCTTCGGCGACCGTTACCACAGCAGCGCCAACCACGGCGTGGACCAGGCGCGCGACGCCTTCCTCGGCGGCTGCGGCCTGCCCGCCGCCTGGGCCGGGCAGGCGCAGTGGCGCATCCTGGAAACCGGCTTCGGACTGGGACTGAACTTCCTCGTGACCTGGGCGGCCTGGCGCGCCGACCCGGCACGCCCGCGCGTGCTGCATTTCGTCTCGTGCGAGGCCTGGCCCGTGGCCGCGGCCGACCTGCTGCGCGCCGCGCCGCAGGCGCCCGAACTGCAGCCGCTGGCCCAGCAACTGGCCGCGCAGTTCTGGGGCTTGCTGCCCGGCGTGCATCGCCTCTCGTTCGAGGGCGGGCAGGTGCTGCTCACGCTCTACATCGGCGACGCCCAGGCCATGCTGCGCCAGCAGCAGCCCGTGGCCGACGCGGTGTACCTGGACGGTTTCAGCCCGCAGTGCAACCCCGACATGTGGGGCGAAGGCTTGCTCAAGGCCGTGGCGCGCTGCTGCCGCCGCGGCACGCGCCTGGCCACCTGGAGCGTGGCCAGCGCCGTGCGCGCCGGGCTGGCGCAGTGCGGCTTCGAAGTGCGCAAGGTGCCCGGCGTACATCCGAAGCGCGACAACCTGCAGGCCACCTTCGACCCGCCCTGGCAGCCCCGGGGCGCCGCCGACGCACCCGCGCCGCTGTTCAGCGCGCCCGCGCGCTGCGTCGTCATCGGCGCCGGCCTGGCGGGCGCGGGCGCCGCCGCCAGCTTGGCGCGGCGCGGCTGGCAGGTCGAGGTGCTGGACCAGGGCGCGGCGCCCGCCGCCGGGGCCTCGGGCCTGCCCGCCGGGGTGTTCGGCCTGCACGTCTCGCCCGACGACGCCCCGCAATCGCGCCTGAGCCGCGCCGGCCTGCGCCTGACGCGCCAGACCGCGCAGGACCTGCTCGCCGAAGGCGTGGACTGGGCGCCCAGCGGCGTGCTGGAGCACTGCGTAGACGGGAAGCGCGGCCTGCCCGCCGCCTGGAGCGAAGACCCCGGCAGCGACTGGTGCCGCTACGCCGATGCGGCGCAACTGGCCGCCGCAGGCCTGCCCGCCGCCGCCGTCGGCCACTGGCACGCGCGCGGCGGCTGGATACGGCCCGCGCGGCTCATCGCGGCGCTGCTGGCCCGGCCCGGCATCACCTGGCGCGGCGGCGCGGCGGTGGCGCGCATCACGCGCGCGGGCGATGGCGCCTGGCGCCTGTTCGATGCGCAGGGCGCCCTGCTGGCCGAGGTGCCGCTGGCCGTCATCGCCACCGGCGCGGGCAGCATCGGCCTGTGCGCCGGTTACTGGCCCGCCGCGTCGCTGCGCCCGCTGCGCGGGCAGGTGAGCTGGGGCCGCTGCGCCGACGCGCCCGCCCTGCCCCCCTTCCCCGTGAACGGCCACGGCAACCTGGTGCCCTGCGTGCCGGACGCGGACGGCCCGATCTGGGTGCTGGGCTCGACCTTCGAGCGCGGCCAGACAGCACTGCCCAAGACTGCCGACGAACTGGCCGCCGGCCGCGCCTACAACCTGGAGCGCCTGCGCGGCCTGCTGCCGGGCCTGCGAGCGCCGATGGCGCAACGCTTCCAGACGCCCGGCGCCGTGCACGACTGGTCCGCCGTGCGCTGCGCCGCGCCCGACCGCCGCCCCGTCGTCGGCCCCATCGACCCGCAGGCGCTGCCGGGCCTGTGCATCAGCACCGCGCTGGGCGCGCGCGGGCTGACCAACGCGCTGCTGTGCGGCGAACTTCTGGCCGCGCAGGTGCACGCCGAGCCACTGCCGCTGGAGGCCAAGGTGGCGCAGGCGCTGGCGGCGCAGCGGCTGCGGGGGTAGACGGCCCGGGGCGTTCCAGTTATCCATAGCGTCACCCGCAGCCCACGAAGTGCGCAGCCCCGCGAAACGGCGCACTTGGCGCTTGGTCCGGCGTCAGATTGCCGTTGCCGGACGGCGAACCGCTGCGCTGCAGATCGCATTCGATCAGCGCGACAAGGCCGTCATCGGAAAGCTTCTGGTGTTCAGGACACAGGCCCCAGCCCATCCCTGTGCAGCGCTTCATGGTCGCGCGCAGACACTTGTCCAGCAGGATGCTGCCGGTACCGAAGCTGACACCACATGCCAGGCATGCATGTTGTTCCAGCGAAACGTGCGATTTCTCTTCCATGATGATCTCCGGTTGCTCGGGCGGAATTGCCCGGGACCGGCACGCCGCAGCGCAGCGCAGCGGTCAGAGGTTCAAAGACGGCCAACAGGACGCCCGCGTGCAAGGCACACGCAGGCCGTGAGCGCGAGAACGGTGTGCAAGGATGACGGGAACCAGCAAGCCAGTCCACCACGCACCTCGCTTGCATTGGCAACAAGCGCAGCGCGCAGCAGCCTTGCCGCGGAGGCATCAGTGATGAGAGCCAAAGGGGCGAGACAACGCAGTCGGCTCGATGCGCAGCACGTACAGCACGGCCCGGCGATGCACGGAAAACCCGAGCCAGGATGCGTGCAGACAAAAAAATAGCCCCTTGCGGGGCTACTTTGATTTCCGTACTTTTCTGTATGGACCAAAAAATCGAAAGAAACTTGCGTAATCTATTGATTTTATTGGTAGGCGCGATTGGACTCGAACCAACGACCCCCACCATGTCAAGGTGGTGCTCTAACCAGCTGAGCTACGCGCCTGTGTTTGTTCGAGAAGCAAGAGTATAGCAGTAAAACGGCACGCTCCGAGAATCCGTCAACGCCGGCGCGCGGAGCGCACGCCGGACACACCGGCCACGATCGCCAGCACCTTGTTAAGCCGGCCGGAATCCGCCACTTCGACGGTGAAGGTCATCCAGGCCGTGCCCTTGACCGACTGGGTCTGCACGCCGATCACGTTGGTTTTCTCGCGGGCGAACACTTCCGAGATATCGCGCAGCAGGCCCTGGCGGTCCGCCGCCTCCACGGCCACATCGACGGGATAGACGATGGAGGCCACGGCCGTCGGCTTGGGCAGGCCCCAGGTCACCTCGATCACGCGCTCGGCGCTGCGCGCAGCCATCTCGCGAAAGTTGCTGCAATCCGCGCGGTGCACGCTCACGCCCTTGCCGCGCGTGACGAAGCCAGCGATCTCATCGGGCGGCGCGGGGCGGCAGCACTTGGCCAGTTGCGTCATCAGCGAATCGACGCCGACCACCAGCACCCCCCCTTTGGGCGCCGCATCGGGCCGCGCCTTGCGGATCAGCATCTGCTCGTCCAGCGGCTGCTCGGGCTCAGGCGGACGCAGCAGGTTCTCGATGTTGCGCAGGGAAAACTCGTCCTTGCCGACGACCTCGAACAAGGCGTCAGCCGTCTTGAAGCCCAGCTGCACCGCCAGGTCGTCGAGCTTGAACGCCGTCTTGCCCTCGCGCTGCAGCAGCTTTTCCACCGCCTCGCGCCCGCGCGCCACGGTTTCGTGCGTGGCTTGCGCGTTGAACCAGGCGCGCACCTTGGCGCGCGCGCGCGGGCTCACCAGGTAGCCCAGTTCGGCATTGAGCCAGTCGCGCGAGGGCCGGCCTTCCTTGACGGTGACGATCTCCACCGTCTGCCCGCTTTGCAGCGGCGTGTTCAGCGACACCATGGCGCCATCGACGCGCGCGCCACGGCAGCGGTGCCCCAGGCTGGTGTGCACCGCATAGGCGAAGTCCACCGCCGTGGCGCCCTTGGGCAGCTCGATCACGGCGGCATCGGGCGTGAGCACGTAGATGCGGTCGTCGAACAGGTCGCTGTGGCTGGAGTCGGCCATGTCGCGCCCCCAGGCCAGGAGCTGGCGCAACACGGCGATCTTGGCGTCGTACTCGCCGCTGGCGGAAACCCCGGCGTAGCCCTTGGTGCCCGCCTCCTTGTAGGCCCAGTGCGCGGCCACGCCGTGCTCGGCGTGGTCGTGCATGGCCTGGGTGCGGATCTGGATCTCGATGGCGCGCCCGGACTCGTCGCGCACCACCGTGTGCAGCGACTGGTAGCCGTTGGGCTTGGGCTTGGCGATGTAGTCGTCGAACTCCTCCTCGATCGACTCGAACTGCGCATGCACCCACGACAGCGCGGCGTAGCAGTCCTTCACGGAGGGCACGATCACGCGCAGCGCCCGGATGTCAAACACCTGGTCGAAACCCAGCGACTTGCCACGCATCTTCTTGACGATGCTGTAGATGTGCTTGGGCCGCCCCGACACGCTGGCGCTGATCGAACGCGCGCGCAACTCCGACTCCAGCCGGCCGCGCAGCTGCTCCATGTAGACCTCGCGCTCGATGCGTTTTTCATCGAGCAGCCGCGCAATCTCCTTGTAGGTCTCGGGTTCGAGGAAGCGGAACGACAGATCCTCCAGCTCCCACTTCATCTGCCAGATGCCCAGGCGGTTGGCCAGTGGCGCGAACACGTGCAGCGCCTCGCGCGCCAGGCTCGGCGGCACGGCGCGCTTGCTCGCGGCGTAGAAGCGCAGCGTCTGCAGGCGCGACGCCAGGCGCAGCAGCACCACGCGCAGGTCGCGCGAGAAGCCCAGCAGCATCTTGCGCACGTTCTCGGTCTGCAGCGCCACGTCGTCCAGGCGCTGGCCCGAGGTCTCGGCCCCGCGCGCCTGCTCCTGCACGCGCATCAGCTTGGTGGTCTCGACCGCCAGCGTGGCGAAGTTCTCGCCGAAGGCCTTGGCGATGACCTCCTCGGGCCGGTTCAGGTGCACGCAGGCATGGACCAGGTAGCTGGCCGCCTGCATGGCCTCAGAGCCGCCAATGCCCTTGAGGATGGAGGCCACGGCATCGGCATGCGCCAGCGTGTTCTCTCCGGTCTCCATGGTTTCGTTGGCCAGCAGCGGCTCGGCGAAGGCGCGCGCGCGCACCAGCGCGTGCGCCTGTTCGGGCAGCGACTGCGCCGTGGCGGCGATGAGCGGCGAGACCGCCTCGCCCCCCTGCGTGGCGCCCGAGGATGGCGTCCCGGCGGCAATGCTCCTCATGCGGCCTCCTCCAAGAAGGCCTGCACGGCCGCCATCTGGTCGTCGGCCACCAGCGTCGGGGCATGGCCGACACCGGCGAACTCGACCCGCTGCGCGCGCGGGCCGCGCTGCGCCATGGCCTCGGCCGTGGCCACGGCGAGGAGGTCGGAGTCCGCTCCGCGCAGCAGCAGCGTGCGCGCCTGGATCTGGTCGTACAGCTGCCACAGCACCGCCTCGCTGGCCTGGGCGGCCTGCTCGGTCATGGCCTTGAACGGCGTAGCCAGGGCCGGGTCATAGTGCAGTCCGAAGCCGCCGCCGGGCAGCGGCCGCAGCATGGGCCGCGACAGCGCCAGCCACTGCTCCGGCGTGTGGGGCCCGAACGGCGTGGAGATGGCCCACAGCGCGGCGGCCCCCTGCTCCAGCGAATCGAAGCGCACCGGCTGGCCCAGGTACTGACCGATGCGCTGCAGCGCCTGCCAGGCGATGGCCGGGCCGACGTCATTCAACACCAGGCGGCGCACCGGCACCGGCAGGGGCAGCCCGGGCTGCCCGGCAATGGCCATGCCGATGAGTCCGCCCATGCTGGTGCCCACCCAGTCCAGCGTGCCGATGGGGGCCTCCTGGTGCACCTGCGCCAGCAGGGCCAGCATATCGGCGGCGTATTGCGGCACCTGGTAGGCCATCGGGTCGGCCAGCCAATCGCTGTGGCCGCGCCCCGCCACGTCCGGGCAGACCACCCGGGCCTGGCGTGCCAGCCGCTGTGCCAGCACGTCGAAGTCGCGCCCCTGGCGCGTCAGCCCGTGCACGCAGACGATGACATGGGGATGCCGCGCGTCGCCGGTGGCGTTCCACTCCCAATAGGCCATGCGGTGCTGGGCCTCGTGCCCTGCGGTGGCGGTGTGCGCAGCGCCTGCGCACCATACGTAGTTCAGCCTAGGTTCAATCATGGGTGCGTGAGCGGGGAAGCATGGCTCAATAATTGCCGGGTTCCATCCTAATTCATCCGGAGAGTCTCTTATGCTGAAAGGCAAAACGGCGCTGGTCACCGGCTCCACCAGTGGCATCGGTCTGGGCATCGCGAAGGCGCTGGCGCGCCAGGGTGCCAACATCGTCATGAACGGCTTTGGCGAAGTGGACGGCCCGCGCGCCGAAGTGCTGGCCGCGGGCCAGGCGGCGGGCATCCAGGTGGCCTACCACGCGGCCGACATGAGTCGCGCGGCCGACATCGAAGACATGATGAAGTACGGCGCCGACCGGTTCGGCCGTATCGACATCGTGGTGAACAACGCCGGCATCCAGCACGTGGCCAGCGTGGAAGACTTCCCGGTCGAGCGCTGGGACGCCATCATCGCCATCAACCTCACCAGCGCCTTCCACACCACGCGCCTGGCATTGCCCGCCATGAAGGCGGCCAACTGGGGCCGCATCATCAACGTGGCCTCGGTGCACGGCCTGGTGGGCTCGGCGCAGAAGTCGGCCTACGTGGCGGCCAAGCACGGCATCATCGGCCTGACCAAGGTGACCGCGCTGGAGACCGCCCCCACCGGCGTGACCTGCAACGCCATCTGCCCCGGCTGGGTGCTGACGCCGCTGGTGCAAAAGCAGGTGGACGCCAAGGCGCAGCAACTGGGCGTCTCCAACGAGGAGGCCAAGAAGGTGCTGCTGGGCGAGAAGGAACCGTCAATGCAGTTCACCACCCCCGAGGAACTGGGCGAGCTGGCGGTGTTCTTCTGCTCCCCCGCTGGCAACAACGTGCGCGGCGTGGCCTGGAACATGGACGGCGGCTGGGCCGCGCAGTAAACGCCGCTCCTGAAAACATAGCTGCTGGCGCTTACCTGGCAAGCGCCAGAGCCTTTTTTCACCTCAAGAACTAGCGCATCTGCACCGAGCCCGAGACGCTGACCTCCACCTGCGCCTTGCCCGCCTCTACCGGCACCGGGGCGGCATCGCCCAGTGCCATGGCCTTGGCTTCCATGGCCATCATGCGCGGGTGCGGCCCGGACGCGCCCTCGCTGCTCTGCACAGCCACCTCGCGCAGCGTGTACCCGCCAAAGCCGAAGCTGCGCGCCAGCGTGGCCGCACGCGCCTTGAACTGCTCGATGGCCTGGGCCTGGGCTTCACCCTCGGCCTGCGTGCGCGCCTCGGGCGAGAGCCCGAAGCCGATCTGGCTGATGGCCATGCTCTGCACCTTGGCCGCCGCGCCGGTGATACGCGCGAAATCGCGCCCCTGCAGCACCAGCTCGGCGCGGCCCTGCCAGCCGGACATCTTGCCGTCCTTGCCATAGCGCGGGTACAGGCCGAACGCACCGGTGCGCACGTCAAGCTGCCCTGGCTGGGCCTGGCGCTTGGCCTCGGCCAGCGCGGCGTCGAGCGCCTGGCGCAGTTGCGCCTGCACGGCCGCGGCGTCGTTGCCCTCCTTGCTGGTGGCCAGCGTGAGCACCAGCCAGTCCTGCACCACCTCGGTGCTGCCGGTGGCCGACAACTGCAGCACGTTCTGCGGCGGCTGCACCGTCGAAGACTGAGCAAAACTGGCGCCAGCGCATGCCAGCATTGCGCCAGCAGCTATGATTTTCGATATTTTTCGCATGGGCGGAAGCATCCTTTCATGGCACCCGCGCGCACCCCGCGCACGGCATGGACGCCACGTTAACCGCTCCCGCCGCTGTCTGTGCAAAGCCCCCGCAACACGCTGGCGCACCCGGGCAAAACATGTAACAGTTGGTCAGGTACGGGCCGAATGAATGAACTTCCCGGCGCAAGCTGGTCAGAATCGGCTCTGTTACAAATTGGACTGGGGAAGAACCATGGCCACAACCGCCAACCGTACCGACAAGATTCTTGTGGTGGATGACGATGCACGTATCCGCGACCTGCTGCGCCGCTACCTCACGCAGGAAGGCTTCGAGGTGATGATCGCGGAAGACGGCAAGGCGCTGAACCGCATCCTCCTGCGCGAGACAGTGGACCTCATCGTGCTCGACCTCATGATGCCCGGCGAGGACGGCCTGTCGATCTGCCGCCGCCTGCGCGCCGCCAACGACCGCACGCCCATCATCATGCTCACCGCCAAGGGCGAGGACGTGGACCGCATCGTCGGTCTGGAAGTGGGCGCCGACGACTACCTGGGCAAGCCCTTCAACCCGCGCGAGCTGCTGGCGCGCATCCACGCCGTGCTGCGCCGCCGCCCGCCGCAGGAGGCGCCGGGCGCGCCCTCGGGCGACAACGAGGTGGTCAGCTTCGGCCCCTTCACCTTCGACATGGGCACGCGCGCGCTGCAGAAGAACGGCGAGGAGCTGCCCCTGACCACGGGCGAATTCGCCATGCTCAAGGCCCTGGTGCGCCACCCGCGCCAGCCGCTGTCGCGCGAGAAGCTGGCGCTGCTGGCGCGCGGACGCGAGTTCGAGCCCTTCGACCGCAGCCTGGACGTGCAGGTCTCGCGCCTGCGCAAGCTGATCGAGGTCGACGCCGCCGCGCCGCGCTACATCCAGACCGTGTGGGGCGTGGGCTACGTGTTCGTCCCTGACGGAACGAACTGACGCCCCCACCCCGAACCGCCTGCGGCGCCCGCCCGCAGGCGGGCGCCCGTTCCACCGCGCACCCCATGAACGCCACCCAAGACGCCGCTTCCGAAGCCACCAGCCCGGCCCCGCTGGAGTCCACCGTGCACGCGCCCGTCCAGGGGTCGCGCATGGGGCTGAACCTGTTCTGGCGAACCTTCTTCCTGCTCGCGCTGCTGCTGGTGGGCTCCATCCTGGCGTGGCTGCAGACGCTGCGCGCGCTGGAGTTCGAGCCGCGCACGCTGCACACGGCGCAGCAGATTGCCTCCATGGTCAACCTGAGCCGCGCGGCGCTGGTGCACGCCGACGCCATCGCGCGCGTCTCGCTCATCAAGACCATGGCCGACCAGGAGGGCGTGCGCATCCTGCCGCGCGAGCCGGGCGACCATTTCGAGCTGCTCGACGCCACCGACCTGGGCCTGCGCCTGACCGAGGCGCTCACCGAGCGCCTGGGCCCGGGCACCGTGGTGGCGCGCAGCGTCAACGGCGAAGAGGGGCTGTGGGTGGGCTTCACCATCAACGACGACCCCAACTGGCTGCTCATGGACCGCTCGCGCTTCAGCCCCGCCGGCGGCAAGACCTGGCTGGTGTGGCTGGCCACGGCCACCATCCTGTCGCTGGTGGGCGCGGCGGCCATCGCCGGGCTCATCAACCGGCCGCTCAAGCAGCTCTCCAACGCCGCCAACCGCGTGCGCGAGGGCGACTTCGCCGCCAGCCACCTGGACGAAGAGGCCGTGACCAGCGAGATCCGCGAGGTCAACATCGGCTTCAACCGCATGGCGCAAAAGCTCGCCAAGCTGGAGCAGGACCGCGCCGTGATGATCGCCGGCATCTCGCACGACCTGCGCACGCCGCTGGCGCGCCTGCGCCTGGAAACCGAGATGAGCGTGAACGATGACGTGGCGCGCGAGCACATGGTGGCCGACATCGTGCAGCTCGACGCCATCATCGACAAGTTCCTCGACTACGCGCGCCCCGACCACGTCTCGCTCACGCCGGTGAACCTGCACGCCGTGGTGTCGTCCTGCGTCTACGCCGTGCAGGACCACCGCGAGCTGCAGATCACCATGAACGTGCCCGAGGACCTGAACGTCATGGCCGACGAGGTGGAGCTGGCGCGCGTCATCTCCAACCTGCTAGAGAACGCGCGCCGCTACGGCAAGACGCCCGACACCGACATCACCAGCGTGGACATCGCCGCCAAGGGGCGCGAGAACTGGGTGCTCATCAAGATCCGCGACCGGGGCAAGGGCGTGCCGCCCGAGCAACTGGCCAACCTGACCAAGCCCTTCTTCCGCGGCGACTCGGCGCGCACCGCCGCCGCGGGCGCGGGCCTGGGCCTGTCGATCGTGGACAAGACGGTGCAGCGCATGGGCGGCATGTTCGCGCTGGCCAATTCCAGCACCGGCGGGCTGGCGGCGCACATCCAGTTGGAGCGCGCGCGCAACCAGCCCAAGGGCGAGGACCCCAAGCAGCGCCTGCAGCGCCCGCAGATCAAGCGCCACCTGCCCCGGCGCCCGCCCGCCGAGGACAAGGACTGAGGACGCACCGGATTTTCAGCAAAAACGGCCTCCAGCCCTTACCCAGAAAGCGCCAGGAGCTATCCGATAGATAGCAAAACCTCAGCCGCCCCCGCGCCGTACCAGCAGCGCGGCCGCGCGCGCCTCGATCGCCAGGCCCTGGCCCACGGGCCCCAGGCGCTCTGCGGTCTTGGCCTTGATGTTGATCTGGCCCGCCTCCAGCCCCAGCGCGTCGGCGATGCGCGTGCGCATGGCCGGAATGTGCGCCGCCAGGCGCGGCGCCTGCGCCACGATGGTGCTGTCGATGTTGCCCACCTCCCAGCCTGCCGCGCGCACGCGCCGCAGCGCCTCGGCCAGCAGCACGACCGAGTCGGCGCCACGGAATTGCGCATCGCTGTCGGGAAAGTGCGTGCCGATGTCGCCCAGCGCCGCCGCGCCCAGCAGCGCGTCGGTGATGGCGTGCAGCAGCACGTCGGCATCGGAGTGGCCGAGCAGGCCCAGGGCGTGCGGCACCTCCACGCCCCCCAGCACGAGGCGGCGCCCCGGCACCAGGGCGTGGATGTCCCAGCCCTCGCCTATGCGGAAATTGGTCATTGGAAAAAACTCAGGAGAAAAAAGGATTGTTGTGCGGATCGCCCGCCGCCACGCCACGCCCGCCGCCAAAGCGCTCCAGCGTGCCGCTGTGCATGCGCAGCATGAGCACCGCCGTGGCCAGGGCGAAGTCGTCGGGATAGGTCACCTTGAAATTCTGCGCGCCGCCCGGCACCAGGCGCGGGTGCAGGCCCGCCGCCTCGATGGCGCTGGCCTCGTCCGTCACCGACAGCCCGGCGCGCTCGATGGCGCCCAGCAGCGTGCCGATGCGGAACATCTGCGGCGTCTGCGCCAGCCACTTGTCGCTGCGCTCCACGGTGCTGGCCACGCGCACACCGCCCGGGCCGTCGGTGGCGGTCTTGAGCGTGTCGGCCAGCTTGTGGCCCAGCAGGCCGCCCACGGCATCGTGCGCGCAGGCGTCGATGAGCGCGTCGATGCGCTCGGCGGTGATGAGGCAGCGCGCCGCGTCGTGCACCAGCACCCAGTCGGCGGGCACGGCGCCGCGCGCCAGCAGCGCGCGCAGCCCGCCCAGCACCGTGGCCGCGCGCGTCGGGCCGCCGCAGGGTTCGGTGGCGTAGCTGGCGTGCGGGTAGGCGTCGAGGAATGTGTCGCCCGGCACCACCGCCACCAGCGTGCCCGCGAGCCGCGCCACGCCGGCGAACGCCGTGAGCGTGTGCAGCACCAGCGGGTGGCCCGCCACCACCTGGTACTGCTTGGGCAAATCTGCCGCCGCGCCCGCGGGCACGGCGCGCGAGCCCGTGCCCGCGCAGGGCACCAGGGCCCAGAAACGCCCGGGCGTGCCGGGGGCGAAGGATGGCGGTGCTGGCATCTCGGTCATGCGCGCCATTCTAGAATTGCCCCGCTCCAAATAACGCCTGCCGCCCTTGCGCGCGCACCAGGCCGCCCGCATGCAACTGCCCAAACTCTCCCCCGGCAAACGCTTCGCCCTGCCCCGCCCGGCAGGCAGCAGCGATGCCCTGCTGCTCGCCCGCCTGGGCGAGCGCGAAAAAGCCGCGCGGCGCACCGTCGCCATCGTCACCGCCGACGCATCCGACGCCCGGCGCCTGATCGACGAAATGGCGTTCTTCGCGCCCGAACTGCGCTGCGCCATGTTCCCCGACTGGGAAACGCTGCCCTACGACGCCTTCTCGCCGCACCAGGACCTGATCAGCGAGCGCCTGTCCACGCTCTGGCGCATCTCCCAGGGCGAGGCCGACGTGGTGCTGGTGCCCGCCACCACGGCGCTGTACCGGCTGGCGCCGCCGTCGTTCCTGGCGGGCTACACCTTCCACTTCAAGACCCGGCAGAAGCTGGATGAAGCCAAGCTGCGCGCCCAGCTCACGCTGGCGGGCTACCAGCACGTGGGCCAGGTGGTCAGCCCCGGCGAATACGCGGTGCGCGGCGGGCTGATCGACCTGTTTCCCATGGGTTCGCTGCAGCCCTACCGCGTGGACCTGTTCGACGACGAGATCGACTCCATCCGCACCTTCGACCCCGACAGCCAGCGCAGCCTCTACCCCGTGCCCGAGGTGCGGCTGCTGCCCGGGCGCGAATTCCCCATGGACGACGCGGCGCGCGCGCGCTTTCGCAACCGCTGGCGCGAGCTGCTCGAAGGCGACCCGACCAAGAGCCGCATCTACAAGGACATGGGCAACGGCGTGGCCACGGCCGGCATCGAGTACTACCTGCCGCTGTTCTTCGACGAAACCGCCACGGTGTTCGACTACCTGGGCGAACACGCCACGCTGGTGCTGCACGGCGAGCTGGAGGGCGCCTTCCAGCGCTTCTGGCAGGACACGCGCGAGCGCCACCGCATGCTGGCCGGCGACCCCGAGCGCCCCGCGCTGCCGCCCGATGCGCTGTTCCTCAGCGCCGAGCAGTTCTACCAGCGCGCGCGCGACTGCGCCCAGCTCGCGCTGCGCGAGGGCACGGCCGACGTGGAGGACAACGCCTTCGCCCAGAAGCTGCCCGAGCTGACCGTGGTGCGCGGCGCCGAGGACCCGCTGGCGCGGCTGCAGGCGCACATCCGCGCCACGCCGCAGCGCGTGCTGCTGCTGGCCGAGAGCAACGGGCGGCGCGAGAGCCTGCTGGACTTCCTGCGCGCCTCGGGCCTGAACCCGCCCGCCTTCGATTCGCTGGCCGAGTTCGAGGCCCATGGCGACGAAAAGACCGGCATCGCCACCGCCGCGCTGGCGCAGGGCTTCGCCTGGGCCGAGCAGGGCATCGACTTCGTCACCGAGACCGAGCTGTTCGCCGCCGGCCCCACCACGCGCCGGCGCAGGAAGCAGGAGCAGGTCAGCGACGTCGAGGCGCTGATCAAGGACCTGTCCGAGCTCAACGTGGGCGACCCCGTGGTGCACAGCCAGCACGGCATTGGCCGCTACCGCGGGCTGGTGCACATGGACATGGGGCAGCAGAACCCCGACGGCTCGCCCGCGTTGCAGGAATTCCTGCACCTGGAGTACGCCGACAAGGCCACGCTCTACGTGCCCGTGAGCCAACTGCAGCTCATCAGCCGCTACACGGGCGTGTCCGCCGACGAAGCGCCGCTGCACAAGCTGGGCAGCGGCCAGTGGGACAAGGCCAAGCGCCGCGCCGCCGAGCAGGTGCGCGACGCCGCCGCCGAGCTGCTCAACATCTACGCCCGCCGCGCCGCGCGTGAAGGCCACGCCTTCCGCTACAGCCCGCAGGACTACGAGCAGTTCGTGGCCGATTTCGGCTTCGAGGAAACGGCGGACCAGAACGCCGCCATCCATGCCGTCATCCAGGACATGGTCTCGCCGCGCCCCATGGACCGCCTGGTGTGCGGCGACGTGGGCTTCGGCAAGACCGAGGTGGCGCTGCGCGCCGCTTTCGTCGCCGTCACGGGCGGCAGGCAGGTGGCCTTCCTCGCGCCCACCACGCTGCTGGCCGAGCAGCATTACCAGACGCTGGTGGACCGCTTCAGCAAATGGCCGGTGAAGATCGCCGAGGTCTCGCGCTTCCGCTCGGGCAAGGAGATCAATGCCGCCATCAAGGGCATTGCCGACGGCTCGGTGGACATCGTGGTGGGCACGCACAAGCTGCTCTCCGAGTCCACCCAGTTCAAGAACCTGGGCCTGCTCATCATCGACGAAGAGCACCGCTTCGGCGTGCGCCACAAGGAGGCCATGAAGCAGCTGCGCGCCGAGGTGGACGTGCTCACACTCACCGCCACGCCCATCCCGCGCACGCTGGGCATGGCGCTGGAGGGCCTGCGCGATCTCTCCGTCATCGCCACCGCGCCGCAGCGCCGCCTGGCCATCAAGACCTTCGTGCGCAACGAAGGCCAGGGCGTGATCCGCGAAGCCGTGCTGCGCGAATTGAAGCGCGGCGGGCAGTGCTACTTCCTGCACAACGAAGTCGAAACCATCGAGAACCGGCGCCAGAAGCTGGAGGAATTCCTGCCCGAGGCGCGCATCGCCGTGGCCCACGGCCAGATGCCCGAACGCGAGCTGGAAAAGGTGATGCGCGACTTCGTGGCGCAGCGCTACAACATCCTGCTGTGCTCCACCATCATCGAGACCGGCATCGACGTGCCCAGCGCCAACACCATCGTCATCAGCCGCGCCGACAAGTTCGGCCTGGCGCAGCTGCACCAGCTGCGCGGGCGCGTGGGCCGCAGCCACCACCAGGCCTACGCCTACCTGCTGGTGCCCGACACCGAGGGGTTAACGAAGCAGGCCGCGCAGCGCCTGGAAGCCATCCAGCAGATGGAGGAGCTGGGCAGCGGCTTCTACCTGGCCATGCACGACCTGGAGATCCGCGGCGCCGGCGAGGTGCTGGGCGAGAGCCAGAGCGGCAACATGCTGGAAGTCGGCTTCCAGCTCTACAACGAGATGCTGTCCGAGGCCGTGAACAGCCTCAAGGCCGGCAAGGAACCCGACCTGCTGGCGCCCATGCAGGCCGCCACCGACATCAACCTGCACGCCCCGGCGCTGCTGCCGAACGACTACTGCGGCGACGTGCACCTGCGCCTGTCGTTCTACAAGAAGCTGGCCACCGCCAAGGCCAGCGCGCAGATCGACGCGCTGCTCGAAGAGATCGTGGACCGCTTCGGCAAGCTGCCCGCGCAGGCGCAGACCCTGATCGACGTGCACCGCCTGCGCGTGCTGAGCCAGCCCTACGGCGTGCAGAAGGTGGACGCGGCGCCCGGCGTCATCACCATCACCTTCAAGCCGCAGCCGCCGGTGGACCCGATGGCCATCATCGGGCTGATCCAGAAGAACAAGCACATCAAGCTCGCGGGCAACGAGAAGCTGCGCATCGAACGCGCCCTGCCCGACCCCGCCGCGCGCGCGCAGATGGTGCGCGACCTGCTGCGCAGCCTGGGGCAGCCGCTTACCGTTTTTAGCGGCTGAAACACCCCGTGCCCCTCACCGCATCGCACCTGGCGCCCCCTGCGCTGGCAGCCGCCACCCTCCCCCGGCCCGCACTGACCCGGCAACTGCTGGACGGCGGCCTGGGTCGGCTCACGCTGGTGCACGGCCTGCCGGGCAGCGGCAAGACAGTGCTGCTCGCCAACGCCCACGCCCAGTTGCATGCCGAGGGCGCCGCCGTGGCGTGGCTGATGCTCTCGCCTGCGCACGGCGACCCGGCGCGGCTGCAGGCGGATTTGCACCAGGCCTTGTGCACGCCCCTGGCCGCAGGCGCCAGCGCCTTCATCGACGGACTGGACCAGTTGCCCGCGCCCGCCGCGCAAACCCTGGTGGAAGGGCTGCTGGCGGGCCTGCCGCCCACGGCGCGCGTGATCGCCGCTGGCCTGCCGCTGCGCGGTGCGGCGCTGCAGGATGCGCGCCTGCGCGGGCTGGTGCGCGCCATCGGCCCCGATGCGCTGCGGCTGGACGATGACGAGGCAGCCGCGCTGCTGGCGCCCGCGTACAACGCTCTGCAGGCGCGGCACCTGAACCGCTTTCTGGAAGGCTGGGCGGCGGGCCTGCGGTTTTTCACTGAATGGCCCATCGCCATCGACACCAGCGCGGAAGGCGACTGGCCCCTGCCCGCAGCGATGGCCGAGTACTTCGACGACGTGGTGTGCCTGCGCATCGCGCCGCCCACGCTCGATGCACTGGCCCAACTGGCGGTGCTGGAACGCTTCACCCCCGCCCTGCTCCACGCCCTGCCCGAGCCGCCTTGCGCCTGGCCACTGGTGGACGCGCACATTCGCGCCGGGCTGTTTTTGCGCTGGCGCGATGCCGCCCGCGAATGGGCCATGTTCCACCCGGCTTTCGGCCAGCACCTGCGCCAGCGCCTGCGGCGCAGCCGCCCTGCGCGGCACGCCCAGCTCAAGCAGTTCGCCGCCGACTGGTTCCGCCAGCACGGCTTTGGCGCAGAGGCCGTGCGCCATGCCGCTGCTTTGGATGACCCGCAGCAGGCCGCACGCATCATCGAACATGTCGGCGCCATCAACGTCGATGTGGACGACGGACCCGACACACTCGCACCGCGCCTGCTGCCCCCGGCCAGCGCGGCGCAGTGGCCACTGCTGTTTCTGGGGCAGACCTACCAGCGCATCCGGCGCGGCAGACAGCGGCAGGCGCACACCGCGTTCCGGCAGGCGTGGGCCTTGACCGATGGCTTCACCCGGCTGGATGCAGGCTGCGACGCCGCCACCGCCAAAACGTGGGCGGACATGATGTGCGCCGTCTTCCGGCTGGTGTTCGATGAACCCGTCGCGCCCTGCGGCCTGTCGCAACTGGCGCAGGCGATGGAGCGCCACCAAGACCCGCAGCCCGTGCTGGCAGCCAGCATCGCATCGGTGCTGGCCTTGGCGCATCTGGATGCAGCGCGTTACGCCGAGGCGCTGGACGTATGCAACGCGGGCATGGCCGCCCTGCCCCAGCCCGTGCGGAACAAGGCCGCAATGTGGGTGCGCCAACACCAGTCATCGGCCATGCTGGCGCTGCACAGCGTGGCCGATGCGCAGCGCTGCATCGAAGACGCCTGGCGTCTGGCGCACATCGAGGGCCACCCTGAAAGCTATGAAGTCCTCAGCACCCAACTGCACCAGGGCATCGTGCTGTACGAGGGCAACCAGCCCGACGCGGCGATGGCCTTGATCGCCCCGGCGCTGGCACGCATCCGCACCGTCAACGGCTGGGTCAGGCTGTATGCCGACAGCTACGCCGCAGCCGCTGCCATGGCCTGCCAGCAAGGAGGATGGGAAGCGGCAGAGGCCATCCTGCGGGCAGGCGAAGCCTTCGCGCACGAACGCCACCTGCCCCGCCTGCGCGATGCGCTGGCCGTCATCCGGCTGCGCGAGCTGACGCGCAGCGGCCAATGGCAGCCCGCCCGGCAATGGCTAGACACCGAACCGCTGGCGGCGCTGCTGGCATCCGATGACGAAGATGGCCGCGCCATGCTGGCCCGTGCCCCCGCGCTGCATGCAGCGGCACAGCTGATGCTGGAGCTGGGCCAGCCACGCGAGGCGCAGCGCCATCTGGCGCGCATGCCCGCAGCCTTCATCGGCGGGGCCAGCAACCGCCTGAGGCTGCGCCACCATGTGCTGCTGATGCGCACGCACCATGCCCAGCGCCGCACCGGCGCGGCCCTGGCCCATCTGCGTGAGGCCGTGGAGATCGCCCGGCTGGGCGGCCTGCTGCGCCAGATGCTGGAGGATGCGCACCGGGTGGTGGACATCCTCGCCAACTGCACGGCTGCGGCGCATGCGCTGCCCGACAGCGCAATGCGCTATGTGGACGAAGTGCTCAAACCGCTCATCAAACCGCAATTGGCCCCGCAAGCCGCTTTGGATTCCCCTCGGGGCTGCCAGCCCCACGGCGCGTTGAGTCCGCGCGAGGGCCAGATCATTGCGCTGATGGCCGAGGGACTCATCAACAAAGAGATTGCCACGCGCCTGGGCATCTCCGAGGGCACGGTCAAAACCCACCGCAAGGGCATCCACGAAAAGCTCGGCGTTACCACCCGCTCGCAGGCCATTCGCCGCGCGCGTGAGCTGCTGCTTATTTGACGCGCTATTTGACACGCAGGCAGGCGTTGATGGCCCCGGCCATCGTGCTGCCGTACACCACGGCGGGGTTGTTGGCGCTTTGCAAGGCTTGTTGCAGCGGCTCGCCCCCTGCGGTGAAGTAGCGGGCCGCGCAAACGCACAGGTCATCGCGCTTTTGCCCGGTGCGCCGAAGCTGGGCCCGCACCGCGTTGGCGTCGAACCCCGGCATGGGGAAATCGTCGCGCAAGGCCATTGCGCACATGTCGGCATCGCTGCGGTCATAGTCCACACGCTCCGGGGCCAGATCGCCATCCGTCACCTCTGCTTTGCGGACCTTCTCAGGCGGCTCCAGGCAGGCCGTCATGGCGTTGCGGATGAGGCGGGCCATGAACACCTCGGTATCCTCCTTGCCCGGCCCGCCGGTCTGCGTTTCGAAAAATTCACCCACGCAGGCGCAGTACGCGCCGCGTTCGCGCCCGGCCTTCACTGCCTGCGCAGCAAAGGGGATACCGCCCAAACCGCCCGCATCCCACACCCGGTGGCAGGCGCGCTGGCCCAGATCGTGCAGCTGCACGCGCACATCCTGCGCCCCGGCAGACACAGCCCACAGCGCCATCACCCCCCACAGGCATGCCCGGTGCCCGCCCATTCCCTTGAGTTCTGTCATTGCCATAAAACTCAAAAATGATAGCTACCAGCGCTTGCCATATAAGCGCCGGAAGCCAATTTCATGTTGATTTTTTCGCCATTTTCCTGCGGCGCAGCGCGGGCGCGCCCCACAGCGCCACGGCAGCCAGCAAGCCGCCCGTGAGCAGCCCCCCCCATTCAGACAGCGTGGGCACGGGCTGGACAGCGGTTGCGCCGGTAGCGGTGACGGTCAAATTGGCTACCGCGCCGATCACCACATCGGGATCACTGGCGCTGAACACATTGCCAGCGTCGTTATAGACGTAGGAACCCGCCGCATTGGCCGTGATTTCATAGGTGATCTGGCAGGTAGCACCGACAGGAATGCCGATATTGCTGAAGTTCAGGTGGGCAGTAGAAACACTATAGGTATTGCAGCCTGCAGAGGTGGCGTAACTGTTGATGCTCAAACCCGCAGGCAGCGGGGGGTTGGTGATGTCCAGGTTCGAGACGGCGGCCAATCTGGTGTTGAGGATGCTGAACCTCAGCTCCGTCGTCTGCCCCTGCGCGATGGAATTCGGGACAAAGGTTTTGGCGACGGTGATGGTCTGCGCTTGCGCGACCGTGGCCAGGGGCAGGGCCAGGGCGGCAATGGCACGCAGAGCGCGGCCCGTGCGAAAGGCCGAGGATGGATGGTGCATGGTGTGCTTTTCTTTCGTCATGGTGATGGGGACAGGCCTCAGCAGCCCAGCATCTTTCCGGCCATCTGGCCGAGCGAGCCGCCGAGCTGGCTCAATCCGCATTCGGGCTTGCCGGCATCGCCCTGCGGATGGCTTGCGGTGTCGCTCCGGGGCGTGCCGCTTTCCACAGTGCCTTGCGCCGCGCTTTCGGGCGGCAGCATGGCCGCCGTGGCGGCATTGGCGTTGGCCAGCAACTGGCGCTGCTCGGTCGTCAGCGGGCGCTTGTTGACCAGCGCGGCATTGGCCTTGCCCAGGGGGCCATCGAGACGATCGTCGCCGAACATGGCTTTGTAGACCTCGCTGGCGTCTTCATCGCCCGGCCCCTGGCGCGGGTTGCGGCCACCGGTGATGGCGTAGATGTTGTTCCAGTCGCGGTAATGCGCCGAGCGGATGTCCTGCACCGACAGGTGTTCGTAGCCGCTGGTGCACCAGATGCCCCATTCGGCAATCTCGCCCGCCTTGCATGCATTGTTGCCCTTCGGACGCGCCTTGGCCGGGCGTGCATAGTCGGTGGTGCATTTGTCCATGTACGTATGGAAACCTGCCGGGCAGCGGTCGCCCTTGTTGGCCTTGGCCATCACATGGGGGTTGGCCAGTTGCGGGTGTTCTTCATGGCCTTTCACGCACCATTCGTTGCGGTAGTTGCCATAGCCCGATTTGCAACTGC
Source organism: Acidovorax sp. YS12 (assembly GCA_021496925.1). Lineage (NCBI taxonomy): Bacteria > Pseudomonadati > Pseudomonadota > Betaproteobacteria > Burkholderiales > Comamonadaceae > Acidovorax > Acidovorax sp. YS12. The sequence continues at coordinate 55,090 of CP053915.1, read as the reverse complement.
CGCTGCCATTGCGGTAGATGGCGGGGGAGTTGTTGTACTGCGGGTAGCACTTGAGCGGCGAGGTTTCAAAGTTGCCGTTGCCCTGCTGCCACCTGGGTGGGCAGGACTTGGCTTTTTCGAGATAGACCGCCCGATCCTCATACTGGTTCTTGGCCACGCTTTCGGTGGGCATGCCCAGAACCACCACGGCCAGCGCCGCCGCAGCAATGGCCGGCAGGGCGGCCCCGTTCAATAGTGGGTGCATGTCTGTGTGCTCCTTTGCGCCTTGGCGGTAAAAAGGGCGCAAGCGTAGAGAGCGGCCAGCCACCCGACAACTCCACCAAATGGGGGAGGGAGCATCAAAGACTTGGGACTTTTTCACTCCCCCTTCGGTTTGCCGTCAAAAACATCCGCCAAATAAGCCGCAAGTCGCTGGCGCACGAAACGCACGGCGCACCCGGCGGCGCTGTGGACGCCGCTGCTCGCCAGCCTGGCCGTGCTGCCTTGGGCCTGGGCGCTGCCCACGCTACACCGCATGCAACTGCAACTGCAACTTCTAGGTCACCGCCACCGCAGGCGCCACGGCCACCTGCACCGCCAGCGCGAACCCGGACCACGCCTTCAAGGGCTGGGGCGGCGACTGCGCTAGCGCGGGCACCAGCACCACCTGCACGCTGGCCAGCGTGACGGCGCCGCGCAGCGTCTCGGCCAGCTTCGGCCCCTGGAGCCTGGCGCTGCTGGGGCTGCTGCTGGGCGCGCTGGCCGGGTGGCGGCGCAGGGCGGCGCAGGGGCCCGGCCCGGGCCGCGCGGGGTGGCGTACCATTCCACCCTGCCCCGCACAAGCGCCCCTTCCGGGCGCTTGTGCTTCTTTCGCCCCTACCTCCACCGACACCACATGCCCTGGGAAGCCGCCCTCAACGCCCTGGCCCTGCTCGTGGCGCTGGCGCTGCGGCCCTGGCGCATGCTGGCGCCGCGCCGCCTGCGCACGCCGCAGGGGCCGGTGAGCGAGCCTTCGCCCCTCATCACACCGCTGCTGGCCACGCTGGTGCTGCTGCCCTGGATGTGGGCCTTGCCGACGCTCACGCGCATGCCGCTGCAACTGCAGTGGTCGGGCGCCTGCCTGGTGGTGCTGATGCTGGGCTGGCCGCTGGCCATTCCGGTGCTGGTGGGCGTGGGCGCGCTGGCCTGGCTGCTCTCCCCCGCCATGGACTGGAGCCACGCCCTGGCGGCCATGGCCTGGCAGGGCGTGGTGCCGGCCACGCTGGCGCTGGGGCTGGGCGCGCTGCTGCGCCGCCTCACGGGCACGCGTCCGTTCGTCTACGTGCTCGGGCGCGCCTTCCTGGGCACGGTGGCCTGCCTGTTCGCGGCGGGCGCGCTGGCCCAGCTCGGCGGGCACGAACTGCCGGGCGTGGACGAAGACCTGTCCCTCGTGGCGCGCTGGCTCATGGCCTGGGGCGACGGCTTCGTCACCGGCATGCTCGCGGCCGTCTTCGTGGCGTTCAAGCCCGGCTGGCTCGCCACATGGTCCGACCAGCTCTACCTCCCGCCCCCCGGTAAGGCTGACTAAGGTCAAACGCAGGCTTGATCCAAAACAAATTCCCACAGACCTTTCAGGGGCATAGTCAGACCCCATATCTGTGGACTCTGTGGAGGGAGTTATGAAGCTGTTGACCGACCTGTTCGCCACCGACTACGGCCTCATGAGCGTTTTCGTGATCGTCTTCATCCTGGTCATGGCGGTGTTCTTCATCCGCCTGTTCCTGGGCAAGATCAACGAGGGCGCGCTTGCCGCGCCGCCGGTCACGCAAGGCGACAAGGCAAAAAAATAAGGTTCCGGGGTTCTCCTCTGCGCGGGCTACCATTGCGGACTTCGTGACCGCAACGTAGCCCGCTTTTTTTCATGACCCACGCCACCGAATTCGCACCCGGCATCACCGTCCAGGGCATCACCGCGCCCCTGGCCCTCAAGGATTACAAGCTCATCGCCTTCGACATGGACTCGACGCTCATCAGCATCGAGTGCGTCGACGAGATCGCCGCCGCCGTGGGGCGCAAGGCCGAGGTCGCGGCCATCACCGAAGCGGCCATGCAGGGCATCATCACCGACTACAAGGAAAGCCTGCGCCAGCGCGTGGCGCTGCTGCGCGGCGTGACGGCGGCCCAGCTCGAAGCGGTCTACACCGAGCGCCTGCGCTTCAACCCCGGCGCCGAGGCGCTGGTCGCCGCGGCCCGGCAGGCGGGCCTGACGACGCTGCTGGTGTCGGGCGGCTTCACCTTCTTCTCCGACCGCGTGAAGGCCCACCTGGGCATCGACTACGCGCGCTCGAACATGCTGGAGATCGAGAACGGCCTGCTCACCGGCCGCATGGTCGACCAGGCCTGGGGCGACATCTGCGACGGCGCCGAAAAGCGCCGCACGCTGCTGGAGCTGGCCTCGCTCATGGGCATAGCGCCGCACCAGGCCATCGCCGTGGGCGACGGCGCCAACGACCTGCCGATGATGGGCGCGGCCGGCCTGTCCGTGGCCTACCATGCCAAGCCCGCCGTGCGCGCGCAGGCCAAGGTGGCCATCCACCAGGGCGGGCTGGACCGGCTGCTGGAAGTGCTGCGCTGACCGGCGCCCGAGGAACTCCTGTATTCATAGCTGCCAGCGCTTTCCAGGAAAGCGTTCAAGGCCAATTTCATTGCATACTCATGGGATAAAAAACCCATGTCATATATGAATATGAAAATAAAAGCTACGTCCTAACGCCCTGGCCGCACTACACTTGCGGGCAGCCAGCGCCGTGCCACCAGCACGGCGCGGTGCCATCCAAACCCTTCCAAGAAACGGATCTCCGATGCTGAAGAAAACCCTCACCGCCATCGCCCTGGCCGCCGCCGCGCTGGGCGCCAACGCCGCCGACGCCGTGCTGAAAGTGGCCGCCACGGCCGTGCCGCACGCCGAAATTCTGAACTTCGTCAAGCCCCAGCTCAAGGCCCAGGGCGTGGACCTGCAGGTCAAGGAATTCAGCGACTACGTGCAGCCCAACATCGCGGTGGAAGACAAGCAGCTCGACGTGAACTTCTTCCAGCACCAGCCCTACCTCGACAGCTTCAACAAGGACCGCAAGACCAGCCTGGTGGCCGTGCCCGACGGCAAGGTGCACGTGGAGCCCTTCGGCGCCTATTCGAGCAAGATCAAGAACATCAAGGACCTGAAGGACGGCGCCACCGTGGCCATCCCCAACGACCCGTCGAACGGCGGCCGTGCGCTGATCCTGCTGGCCAAGCAGGGCCTGATCGAGCTGAAGGACCCCAAGAGCCTCACGCCCACGCCGCTGGACGTGGCCAAGAACCCGAAGAAGCTCAAGTTCCGCGAACTCGAAGCCCCGCTGCTGCCGCGCGCGCTGAACGACGTGGACCTGGCGCTGATCAACACCAACTACGCCATCGAGGCCAAGCTGAACCCGACGAAGGACGCGCTCTTCATCGAGGGCGCCGACTCGCCCTACACCAACATCGTGGTGTCGCGCACCGACCGCGCCCAGGACCCCACCATCGCCAAGCTGATCAAGGCCCTGCACACGCCCGAGGTGAAGAAGTTCATCCAGGACAAGTACAAGGGTGCCGTGGTGCCGGCGTTCTGAGCCCGGGCCACACCCACACCGTGAAACGCTGCCTGCGGGCAGCGTTTTTTTTGCCCTGCGCCATCGCATGCATGGCTGCCGGCCCTGCCCCCATCAGGCGCCCCGCGCCACCCACCAGGCCAGCGCCAGCATCATGGCGCCGGTGAGGCCATCCAGCACCCGCCAGGCGCGCGGATCGGCGAACACGCCCTGCAGGCGCCGCCCCGCCAGCGCCAGGGCCACGAACCAGGCCAGGCTGGCGCTGGCCGCGCCAAGCACGAAGACGCCCTTGCGCCAGCCCTGCTGGCGCGCGCCGATGGAGCCGATCAGCACCACCGTGTCGAGGTAGACATGCGGGTTGAGCAGCGTGATCACCGCCAGCCCGCTGACCACGCCAAGCACGCCGCGCGCCACGCGCGCGCCGCCCGCGGCATCCATGCCGCCCCCCGGCGCGAACAGCGCGCGGTGCCAGGCGAACAGCCCGTACGCCAGCAGGAACAGCGCCCCGCCCCACTGCAGCCACTGCGCCAGCGTGGGCGAGCGGCCCAGCAGCTGCGCCATGCCGGCCACGCCCAGGCCCACCAGCAGGGCATCGCTGGCCACGCACCAGGCCACGCACACGCGCACATGCTGGCCGCGCACCGCCTGGCGCAGCACGAACAGGTTCTGCGCCCCGATGGAGACCAGCAGCGACATGCACACGGTAAAGCCCGCGAGCCAGGAGGAGGACCAGGGCGCCAGGCCCGCAGCAAGGTTCGACATGCGCCCGATCGTAGGTGGGCACATGATTTACGTACACTTCAAATTCCTAACCTATATTCAGTAAAACTTCATGCTCGACTATGCTGGACTCGAAGCCCTGGCCGCCGTGCTGCGCGAGGGCAGCTTCGAGCGCGCCGCGCGGCGCCTGCACGTCACGCCCTCGGCCGTGTCGCAGCGCATCAAGCAACTGGAGGAACGCGTGGGCCAGGTGCTGGTGCAGCGCGGCACCCCCTGCACCGGCACGGCGGCGGGCCGGCGCCTGTGCCTGCACCTGGAGCAGGTGGCCCTGCTGGAGCACCAGCTGCGCCGCACCCACCCCGACCTGCTGCCCGGCACCGCCGCCGCCCCCACCCTCAAGCTGGCGGTGAACGCCGACTCGCTCTCCACCTGGTTCATGGACGCGGTGGCCGCCTTCACCGCCGGGGGCGAAGAGCTGCTGGACCTGCGCATCGACGACCAGGAGCACACCGGCGAGCGCCTGCGCCAGGGCGAGGTCATCGCCGCGGTGACCGCCACGGGCACCCACATTCCCGGCTGCAACACCTGGCCGCTGGGCACCATGCGCTACGTGGCGGCCGCCAGCCCCGCCTTCGTGCGGCGCCACTTCGCCGCAGGCCTGACCCCAGGGGCGCTGGCACGCGCGCCGATGATGATCTACGGCCGCAAGGACCGGCTGCAGGACCAGTGGCTGCACGGCCAGGGGCTGACGCCGCGCACGCAGGCGCCGCGGCACTTCATGCCGTCCACCATGGACTACGTGCGCGCGTGCGAGATCGGCGTGGGCTGGGGCATGCACCCCACGGTGCTGGCGCGCGCGCAACTGGCCCAGGGCACGCTGGTGGAGCTGAAGCCGGGCGCGGTGCTCGACGTGCCGCTGTACTGGGCCCACCCGCGGAGCGCGCAGCAGACGCTGGAGCGGCTCACGCAGTGCGTGATGGCCGCCGCCCGCGCCTGGCTGGCGCCGTTCGAGACGGCGCCGGATGCTCCTGAATAAATAGCTGCCAGCGCTTTCCCTGCAAGGGATGGAGGCCTTTTTTCCTTAAAAAAGCGCAGGATCAGTGCGCGGCCGCCATGGGCAGGCCCGGCACCAGGCGCAGCGCCTGCGCCGGCAGGCTGGCCGGCACCTGCGCCTGCGGCACCAGGTCGGCCAGGGTCACGCCGTCGAGCACCGAGAGGTAGGACTCGGTGGCGCGGCCCAGCACGCCCTTGAGCACACAGTGCGCGCTCATGCGGCAGGCGTTGAGGGCCGGGTTGAAGCACTCGACCATGTCGAAATCGGTCTCCATCAGGCGCACCACGGCGCCGATGCTGATGCTGCCCGCCGGCTTCATCAGCCGCATGCCGCCGCCGCGCCCGCGCGTGGTCTCCAGCAGCCCCTGCGCCGCCAGCTCCTGCACGATCTTGGTCAGGTGGCTGCGCGAAATGTTGTGCGCCGCCGCCACCTCGCTGATGGTCACCGGCTGCTCGCGCGCCTGGCAGGCGGCGCAGTACATGAGCACGCGCAATGCGTAATCGGTCCACTGGGTCAGGCGCATGGGCGAAATTGTCCTAAGTCAAGAAAACAGGCATGTCTTCTGTATTTTATTTCGATAAAATAATCATGTCGAATGAATCTTTAAAAGGACGCCCCACCATGAATGCCCGTCTGCCCCAGACCCCGATAGACGCCGAGCAAGCCATAGGCCAGATTGCCGTGCAGTTGCCCGGCTCCACCGCCGTCTTCCGCCGCCTCAAGCTGGACTTCTGCTGCGGCGGCCAGGTGAGCCTGCGCCAGTCCTGCGCCGCCAAGGGGCTGGACCTGCAGGCCGTGGTGGATGAGCTGTCCACCCTGCAGCGCCCCACCGAGCTGCCCGACGCGGGCACGCCGTCCGAGCTGATCGACCACATCCTGGCGCGCTACCACGAGGTGCACCGCGCCCAGTTGCCCGAGCTGATCCGCATGGCGCGCCGCGTGGAGGCCGTGCACCGCGACCACTCCGAGGTGCCCGCCGGCCTGGGCGACGCGCTGGAGGCCATGGAGCAGGAACTGCTCGGCCACATGCACAAGGAAGAGGCGGTGCTGTTCCCCATGCTGCGCGCGGGCGGCAACAGCTTCGTCACCCAGCCCATCGCCATGATGCGCCACGAGCACAACGACCACGGCGAGGCGCTGGAGCACATCGCCCGCCTGACCCACGACATCACCCCGCCGCTGGGCGCATGCAACACCTGGCGCGCGCTGTATGCGGGCCTGGCGCAGTTGCGCGACGACCTGATCAACCACATCCACCTGGAAAACAACGTGCTGTTCCCGCAGTTCGAGCGGGCCGCCACGCAAGGCTGCGGCGGCGGCAACTGCGGCTGCAGCTGAGGGCACGGGAGCCGCCCGGGCGACAATGGCGGCCATGGCACCCGACCACGCCCCGCTCCCGCTGGACCTCGACAGCATCACCGCCCTGGTGCACGGCTTCTACGCCGACGTGCGCGCCGACCCGCTGCTGGGCCCAGTCTTCGCCCAGGCCATCGGCACGCACTGGGATGCGCACCTGGCGCGCATGGTCGATTTCTGGAGCACCGTGGCCCTGGGCAGCAAGCGCTACCGGGGCAGCGTGGCAGCCCGGCACCTGGCGCTGGAGGGCATCACGCCGGCGCACTTCGCCGCCTGGGTGCGGCTGTGGGCCCGGCACACCGACGCGCGCTTCACCCCCGAAGCCGCGCGGCAGTTGCAGCAGGCGGCACACGGCGTGGCGCGCACCCTGTTCCGCGTGTGCCTGGGGCAGCCTCCGGCATTCGTGCAGGCGCACGGCCACGCCCGCTGAGCGCTGCTTTTTTCAAGCAAAAACCGCCTCGAACCCTTACCCAGAAAGCGCCACCAGCTAGAAAAAGAGGAGCGCCAGCGCCCTTCAGCCTTGCGCCTTGCGCGCCGCGGCGCGCAAAGGCTGGAGCAAATGCCCGAGCCCGTTGTGGTCGATCTCGTGCATCAGCGCCAGCAGCCGCCCCAATTCGCCGCGCGGAAAGCCCTCGCGCGCGAACCAGGCCAGGTAGTTGCCGGGCAGGTCGGCCAGCACGCGCCCCTTGTACTTGCCATACGGCATTTCGGTGGTGACGAGGCGCCGCAGCAGTTCGGGATCCATGGCGTATCTCAGAGACGCGGCGGTTGCTGCAGCAGGTGGAAGTCCAGCAGCCGGGTGGCCATCACGGTCTCGGTGAGGAAGAACACCAGCGCCAGCAGGAAGGACAGCACGCCCGCCAGAAAGCCCGCCACGGCCATGCGCGCGGCCTGCAGGCCCATGATTTCGCCCAGGAACAGCAGGATGATGGTGAGCCCGATGAGGAAGGCGCACAGCGTGAGCAGGCCGATGCACACGTTGGCCATGCGCCCGCGCGTGCGCAGCGTGGCCAGCTCGGCGTAGGTGCGCTGGATCAGCTCGGCATCGTCGCTGGCGCGCGCCTTGTCCTCCACGACGCGCGCGCGGTCGATGATGCGCGCCAGCCGCCCGGCCACCGCGCCGATCATGCCGGCCACCGCCGTGAGCAGGAAAACGGGCGCCACCGCGAGCTGGATGCCATGCGTGATGGCCGTCGAATCGAGAGGTACGGGCATGCAGATGTTTTTCTCAATAGTGAGGGGGTAATTCGTCACGCAGGCTGCGCGCCGCGCCCTCGGGCTGCTGCTGGCGCAGCGCCTGCAGTTCACGCTGCAGCTGCTCGATCTGCAGTTGCTGGCGGTAGATGGTGAGGTTGAGCTGGTCCAGCAGGTCTTCGGTGAAGGCGGCCTTCACCTCCAGCGCCTCCAGCCGCTGCGGCGTATCCGGCATCAGGCCTGCACCGCCTGGGCCAGGCGCGCCACGCCCTCGCGGATCTTGTCCACGTCGGCCGTGGCGAACGACAGGCGCAGCGTGGCGTGGTCCGGCTCGGCGCAGAAGAACGGCGTGCCCGGCACGAACGCCACGCCCTTGTCGATGGCGCGCTGCGCCAGCACGTTGCCATCGGCCACCTTGCCGCCAGCGCCGCTCAGGCGCGCCCACACGAACAGGCCGCCCTGCGGCTGCACGAAGCCGATGGCATCGCCCAGGTCCTGGCGCAGCGCATCGCCCATGGCCTGGGCGCGCCCGGCGTAGACCTGGCGCACGCGCGCCAGCGTAGCCGGCATGCGCCCGGCCTGGAGGTAGCGCGCCGCCGTGGCCTGGGCGAAGGTGCTGGTATGCGCATCGCTGAACTGCTTGCACATCGTGGCCTTGGCCAGCAGCGCGGCCGGGGCGATCATCCAGCCCACGCGCAGCCCGGGCGAGAGCACCTTGCTCAGCGAGCCGCAGTGCACCAGCAGCTCGCGGCTGCCCGGCACCTCGCGCGACAGCGCCAGCAGGCTGGGCGGCGGCGCCGCGCCGAAGTACAGGTCGCCATACGGGTCGTCCTCGACGACCACGGTCTGGTACTTGACGGCCAGCTCCAGCACCTTGCGGCGCCGCTCCAGGCTGAGCGTGGCGCCGCTGGGGTTGCCGAAGGTGGGGATCAGGTAGACGAACTTGGGGCGGTGCTCGGCGATCAGTTGCTCCAGCCGGTCGGTCTGCACGCCCTGCCCGTCGATGGGCGCGCTGATGAGCTGGGCGCCGTACAGCCGGAAGCACTGGATGGTGGCGAGGAACGTCGGCCCCTCGACGATCACTTTGTCGCCGGGCGAGACCAGGGTCTTGCCCAGCAGGTCCAGCGCCTGCTGGCTGCCGGTGGTGACGATCAGCCCCTCGGGCGCCACGTCCGGCGCGCCCTTGGCCGCCATGAACGCGCTCAGCTGCTCGCGCAGGGGCTGGTAGCCTTCGGTGGCGCCGTACTGCAGGGCCGCGCCGGGCTCCTCGCGCAGCACGCGCTCGCTGGCCTCGCGGATGCCCTCCACGTCGAACATGGCGCTGTCGGGAAAGCCCCCGGCGAAGCTGATGATGCCGGGCTTGCCCAGCAGCTTGAAGAGTTCGCGGATGGCGGAGGTTTCTACGTTGTTCAGACGGTCGGCAAATTGCAATGGCATGTTGAGGCTCACCTTTCGCCAGGGATTGTCGCCAAATCCACCGGGGCTTTCGGGCAACGCCCGCGCACGCCCCCACAGCGCGCACCGGCAAGCGGCATCGGGACCCGCGCGCTTGTCTTCCGCCAGAATCCCCACCTGCGGCCACGAGGTGCGGCCACGGCAACCCATGGAGACCCGATGCACATTGAATTGACGACCCTGCCCCCGATGCGCTGGGCCTATATGCGCCACACCGGCCCCTACGGGGATCCCGCCATTCCCGACCTGTGGCAGCGTTTCGCCGCCTGGTGCGACGCCCGGGGGCTGATGCGCCCTCGCCCCCGGTTCTACGGCATCGGGCAAGACGACCCGGCGCTGACCCCGGCCAGCCAATGCCGCTACGACGCATGCGTCGAAGTGCCGCCGGACTTCCAGCCGGGCGCGGACGCCGGCATCCAGCACTTCGCGGGCGGCCGCTATGCCTGCGCGCGGTTCGTCGGCCGGCCCGAGGACTTCCCGGCAGCCTGGCACCGCCTGCACGCCGAGCTGCTGCCCGCCAGCCCGTGGCGCCGCGCGGACAAGCCCGGCCTGGAAATCTACGAACAGGACTTTGCCGTGGACCCCGCCACCGGCGCCTTCCCCTGCCTGCTGGCCGTTCCGGTGCTGCCGCGTTAGGGAGCCTCTGCACGCATCGGCGCGGCAAGTGTGCGCTGCGGATCGGGATGGGCTGCTAGGCGCGAAGCGCAGCAATAGCCGCAGCTATTGCGGGCATTTGCAACGACGCAGACCGCCCGAGTCCGCAGATGCACACGGCGCGCCGATGCGTGCAGAGGCTCCTTAGGAGCCCGCCAGCCCGTGGGGCGCGAACTTGGCCACAATCGGCAATCCCAACGAGAGCCCCATGAAACGCGACCACATCGAGCCGTTCTTCGCCGCCCTGCAGGCGGCGAACCCCCACCCCGTCACCGAACTCGAATACACCAGCGTCTTCGAGCTGCTGGCGGCCGTGCTGCTGTCGGCCCAGGCCACCGACGTGGGCGTGAACAAGGCCACGCGCCGGCTGTTCCCCGTGGCCAATACGCCCCAGGCGCTGCTGGACCTGGGCCTGGAGCGCCTAGAGGAGTACATCAAAACCATAGGCCTGTACCGCACCAAGGCCCGCAACCTGCTGCAGACTTGCCGCATCCTGGTGGACCAGTACGGCGGCCAGGTGCCGCGCACCCGCGAGGCCCTGGAGGCCCTGCCCGGCGTGGGCCGCAAGACCGCCAACGTGGTGCTCAACGTGGCGTTCGGCCAGCCCACCATGGCGGTGGACACGCACATCTTCCGCGTTGGCAACCGCACCGGGCTGGCCCCGGGCAAGACGCCGCTGGAGGTGGAAAAGAAGCTGCTGCAGCGGGTGCCCGAGGCCTACCGGGTGGACGCGCACCACTGGCTGATCCTGCTGGGGCGCTACGTCTGCCAAGCCCGCAAGCCACGCTGCTGGGAATGCAATGTGGTAACTTATTGTAAATACACCCCAAAAACACCCGCGCCCTGATCCCGCCCCCGATGCTTGCCCTGGACCCCCGCTCACTCATCGCCATGGCAGGCGTGATGGCGACGCTGATGGCCGTCGTGCTGGCCTTCATGCGGCGCCACTACCCGCCCGGCATCCGCGGCCTAGGCTACTGGGCAGCCGCACCCGCGGCCTGGCTGGTGGCCTCGGTGCTCTACAGCGGGCGCGAGGGCGGCCTGCCCGACCTGCTGGCGGTGGTGGGAGCGAACACGGTGCTCATGCTGGGCGCGGTGCTGTTCCACCTTGGCTGCCAGCGCTTCATCGGCCACCCCACGCGCTGGCCCGCCTGGGGGCTGTACCTGGCGGCCTCGACCCTGGGGTTCGCGTGGTTCACCTACGTGGAGCCGAACTTTCCGATGCGGCTGGTGCTGTTCACCACGCTGGTGAGCGCTATCTACGCCGCCAACCTGCACTTCCTGCTGCGCCACGGGGGCAAGCGCCTGCCCGTGCGCATGGTGCAGCTCGTGCTGGCGGCCCACCTGGCGGTGCTGGCCGTGCGGCTGGCCACCGCCCTGGCCGGCATGGCGGGCACGCACCTCATGGAGCAGACGCTGCTGCAGACGCTGTACATCGGCGCCTACGTGCTCACGGTGCTAATGCTGTCGATCGGCGCCGTGCTCATGGCCACCGACCGCCTGGTGACCGAGCTGGAGCACCTGGCCACGCACGACCCGCTGACCCAGGTCTTCAACCGCCGCGCGCTGCTGGAGCGCTGCGAGGACGAGCTGGCGCGCAGCCAGCGCACCGGGCGCGGACCCTGCCTCATGATGCTCGACCTGGACCATTTCAAGCGCCTCAACGACACCCACGGCCACCAGCATGGCGACGCCGTGCTGACGCACTTCGCCAGCACCACCCAGGCCGTGCTGCGCCGCGCCGACCGGCTCGGGCGCTACGGCGGCGAGGAATTCATGCTGCTGCTGCCCGAAACCGGCGTGCAGGAGGCGCGCCTGGTGGCCCAGCGCATCCACGCGGCACTGGCCGTGGGGCACCGGCTGGACTGCCAGCTGAGCATCGGCCTGACGCCATGGCGCGGCCCCGACGACACGCTCGACGCCATGCTGGCGCGCGCCGACCAGGCGCTCTACCAGGCCAAGGCGCAGGGACGCAACCAGACCTGCATCGGCTAGGCGGCAGTCACCGCCACTTCGGTTATCCATGGCGTTGCGCGCCACCCGCAGCCGATGAAACCGCGCGGCCCAAGCGAGGGCAGCCGAGCAAGGGCCGCCCCGCCGCGCTGGCGGCGTTCCCCTGCCCGCATGGCGCAGCCATGCGAGAGCGGGGGGAAGCGGCGCAGCCGCTCAGGGGGGTGTTTCATTTCAAGCGGATTGCTGCGACACGCCCGCGCTGGCGAAGCTCGCCATCTCGCACAACACGCGGCAGGCCGACTCCAGCAGCGGCCAGGCCAGCGCGGCGCCCGAGCCCTCGCCCAGGCGCAGCCCCAGGTCCAGCAGCGGCTCGGCGCGCAGCACCCCCAGCATGGCGCCATGCCCACGTTCGCCCGAGCGGTGCGAGAACACGCAGCGCTGCAGCACGTGCGGCTGCAGGCGGCTGGCCACCAGCACGGCGGCGCAGGTGATGAAGCCGTCCACCACGATCACGCGGCGCTCGGCAGCGGCCTGCAGCACCGCCCCGGCCAGGGTGGCCACCTCGAAGCCGCCCAGGGCCGCCAGGGCGTCCAGCGGCTCGCGCGCCTGCGCGTTGGCCTCCAGCGCCTGCTGCAGCACGGCCTGCTTGCGCGCGATGCCGGCGGCGTCGAGCCCGGTGCCGGCCCCCACGCATTCCGCCAGCGGCACGCCCCCCAGGCGCGCCAGCAGCAGCGAGGCCACCGAGGTGTTGCCGATGCCCATCTCGCCCAGCAGCAGCGCATTGCCCGGCATGCCGCGCACGATCGCCATGCCCTGGGCCAGGGCCTGCGCGCACTGCGCGGCGTCCATGGCCGGGCCCTGGCTGGCATCGCGCGTGCCCGCCGCCACGCGGCACTGCAGCAGGCGCGGCGCGCCGGGCGCGGCCTCGCGCGCCGGAATGGCGCGCGCCACGCCGCAGTCGGCCACCGAGAGCTGCACGCCATGCTGGCGCGCCAGCACGCTCACGGCCGCGCCGCCAGCCAGGAAGTTCTCCACCATCTGCCACGTCACGTCGCTCGGATAGGCCGACACGCCGCGCGCGGCCAGGCCATGGTCGCCCGCGCACACCAGCATCTGCGGCGCCTGCAGGGCGGGCGCCTCGGTGCCCAGGATGAGCCCCAGGCGCAGCATCAGCGCCTCCAGGCGGCCCAGGGCGCCGAGGGGTTTGGTCTTGTCGTCGATGGCGCGCTGCAGGCGCTCGGCCAGCGCGGCATCATGCAGGTCCTCAATGCGGGGAATCACGAAAGGTGTGGTCATGGTGGCAGGAACAGAGAACGCCGTGCACGAGGCGGCACGGCAGGGGTTTGCAAAGGAAGCCCAGGCCTACGCGCGCGGCCGGCCGGACTATCCGGTGGCGCTGGCAGGCTGGCTGACGGACACGATGGGCCTGGGCCCGGGGCGCCAGGCAATCGACGTAGGGGCCGGCACCGGCAAATTCACCGCGCGGCTCGCGGCCACGGGCGCCAGCGTGGTGGCCGTGGAGCCGGTGGACGCCATGCGCGCCGGGATCGAGGCGCAGCACCTGCCCGGCGTGCGCGCCGTGGCGGGCACGGCCCAGGCCCTGCCCCTGCCCGGCGGCCAGGCCGACGCGGTGCTCTGCGCCCAGGCCTTCCACTGGTTCGCGCGGCCCGAGGCCCTGGACGAATTCCAGCGCGTGCTGCGCCCCGGCGGGCGGTTGGGCCTGGTGTGGAACGTGCGCGACGAATCGGTGGACTGGGTGGCCGCGCTCACGGCCATCATCGCCCCGTACGAGGGCGATGCGCCGCGCTTTCACCGGGGCGACTGGCGCACGTGCTTTCCCCATCCGGGCTTCGGCCCGCTGGTGGAAACGCACCTGCCCCACGAGCACGTGGGGCCGCCCGCGCAGGTGATCGTGGACCGCTTCCTGTCGGTGAGCTTCATCGCCGCGCTGCCCGATGCGGCACGCGCCCAGGTGCGCGCGCGCATCGAAGACCTGGTGGCCACCCACCCCGCGCTGCGCGGGCGCGAGACGGTGCGCTTTCCCTACACCACGGTGGTGTTTCACTGCGTGCGTCATTGAACCAGGGCATCCAGCACGCCGGGGGCGAAGCTGGTGCCCAGGGCATCGGCCAGCCCGTCGAACACGCCGTCGAGCGTGGGCGCCTCGGCGCCAAACAGCGCGCGCAGCACGGCGGCGTCCTCGAACAGGCCATGCAGGTACAGGCCCAGCACGTTGCCCGCCGGGTTGCTCCAGGCCAGGCCCGGGATCACCTCGCGCGCCACGTCGCCCTTGGCGGCCATGGCCGGGTGCTGCGCCGTCTGGCCGTGGTGGATTTCATAGCCCGCCACCGCCACGCCCGCCAGCGCGCCCCAGGCGCCGGGCAGCGCGCCGAAGCGCGCGCGCGTGGTCTGCACCGTCTTGCCGCGCGCAAAGGCCGTGACCAGCGGCAGCAGGCCCAGGCCCGGCGCATTGCCGTCGATGCCCTCGGTATCGACCAGCGCCTCGCCCAGCATCTGCAGCCCGCCGCACACGCCCAGCACCCGGCCGCCGCGCGCGGCATGGGCGGCAATGGCGCCATCCAGCCCCCGCGCGCGCAGCCAGGCCAGGTCGGCCGCCGTGGCCTTGGAGCCGGGCAGCACGACCCAGTCGGCCCCGGCCAGCCCGGCCGGGCTGCGCGCCCACACCAGGCGCACGCCGGGCACGTTCTTGAGCGGCTGGAACTCGTCCAGGTTGCTGATGCGCGGGTAGGCCACTACGGCCACCGTGGTGTGCACGGCGCCGCGGGCATGCGCGCCCACCGGGGCCATGTCGAACACGCCGTCCTCCTCGGGCAGGCCGTGGTGCCACTGCATGGGAATGGTGGCCACGGTGGGAATGCCCGTGCGGCGCCGCAGATCCTCGGGCGCGGGCGCGAGCAGGCTGGCGTCGCCGCGGAACTTGTTGAGCACGAAGCCGTGGATCAGCGCGCGTTCGTCCCCGGGCAGCAGTGCCCAGGTGCCGTACAGGTGGGCGAAGGCGCCGCCCCGGTCGATGTCGGTCACGAGCAGGCAGCGCGCGCCCGCGTGCCGCGCCACGCGCATGTTCACCACGTCGCTGGCGTGCAGGTTGGTCTCGGCGGGCGAGCCCGCGCCCTCGATCACCACCACGTCGTTCTCAGCGCGCAGGGCGTCGAGGGCCGCCGCGATCTGCGGCCACACGCGCTGGCTGCGGCCGCGCCAGGGCATGGCGGAGAGTTCCTCGCTCACCTGCCCGAGCAGCACCACCTGGCTGTGCGTGTCGGCCTCGGGCTTGAGCAGCAGCGGGTTCATGCGCACGTCGGGCACGGCGCGCGCGGCCAGGGCCTGGAAGTACTGGGCGCTGCCGATCTCGCCCCAGGCGCCCTGCGGCCCGGCGACGACGCGCGCGTTGTTGCTCATGTTCTGCGCCTTGAAAGGCGCCACCTTGAACCCCTGGCGGGCGTAATGGCGGCACAGCGCCGTGGCCAGCCAGCTCTTGCCGGCGCCGCTGGTGGTGCCCAGCACCATGATGCAGCGGGCCGGGCGGGCAGCAGGGGCAGATGCAGGGTCAGTCGTCATGGCAAGGCGGGGCAGGAGAAACCCCGTATTGTCCCCTGCGCGACCAACCGCGCGCGAACGCCTGCGCCATGCTCGCGCATCGCCCCCCGGCCCGCCACGAGGAGACCCATGCCCGCATCGCCCTTCCACGCCCTCCATGCCGCGCTGCAAGCGCAGGTCGAACGGGGCTTTCTGCCCGGCGTTACCACCGCGCTGCTGCGCGGGCGCACGGTGGTGGACCAGTTCGTCTGCGGCCATGCCGACATCGAGGCCGGCGTGCCGCTGCGCGAGGACCACATCTTCCGCGTGTTCTCCAACACCAAGCTGCCCACCTCCTGCGCCGTGCTGCTGCTGGTGGAAGACGGCCTGCTGGCGCTGGACGACCCCATCGCGCGCCACCTGCCCGCGTTCGCCAGCCCGCAGGTGCTGCGCGCCGGCGCCACGCGCATCGGCGACGTGGAGCCCGCGCGCCGCCCCATCACCGTGCGCCACCTGCTGACGCACACCGCCGGCCTGTCCTACGGCCTGTTCGACCCCGGGTCGCTGCTGTTCGGCGCCTACAAGCAGTCGGGCATCCACCACCCGCTGCTGACGCAGGCGCAGTTCGTCGACCAGCTCGCCGCGCTGCCGCTGGCCTTCCACCCCGGCGAGGCCTGGGAGTATTCGCTCGCCACCGACGTGCTCGGCCGGCTGGTGGAGGTGGTGTCGGGCCAGCGCCTGGGCGACTTCTTCGCGCAGCGCATCTTCGGCCCGCTGGGCATGGCGGACACGGCCTTCTGGGTGCCCGAGGACAAGCGCGCGCGCCTGGCGGCGCTGTATGGCGGCGTGGACTTCATGGACCCCACCCAGCCCGGCCTGCGCCGCATGGACAGCGCCCCCTACCCCGGCGCCTACCTGAGCGACGCCCCGCGACAGACGGGCGGCGGCGGGCTGGTGTCCACGCTGGGCGACCAGGTGCGCCTAGTGCAATCGCTCATGCCCGGCGGACCCACGCTGCTGCGGCCCGAGACCATCGCGCTGATGCACCGCAACCACATCGCGCCGGGCCAGTACGTGCGCTTTCCGAACATGCCCGCGCACCCCGGCCGGGTGTTCGGGCTGGGCGCGTCGGTGCTGGAGCAGCCCGGCAAATACGACCCGCCCGGCAGCACCGGCGAAGTGAGCTGGGGCGGCCTGGCGGGCACCGTGTGGTGGATCAACCCGCGCCTGAACACGGCGGGCGTGCTGATGACGCAGCGCTACTTCGGCTTCGGCAACCCCTACACCTTCGAGTTCAGGCACCTGGCGTACCAGGGGTTGGAGGCAACCCCCTCCTGAGCCGCCCCGCGGTGTCCGCTGTCGTGGGCCGCGCCGGTCTCACACGCTGTGCGCAGCGCCACGGAACGTTGAAGTACCGCGCACAAAATAAGAAGCAAAATCGGCCTCTAACGCGCACCAGTCAAGCGCAAGCAGCTATACAATCAGGAGCATCCACGCGGAGCGCAGCGCCCGCTGCGCCCCCGGCCCCAGCACGCCCAGGCGCACATGGCCCGGCAGCCCGAACGAGGCACAGTCGCGCAGCTTCACGCCCTGCGCGCGCAGCGCCTGCAGCGCGGGCGCCACATCGGCCACGGCCAGCGGCAGCCGCGCCGTGAAATAGTTGGCCTGGCTGCCCGGCACCACGGCCCAGCCCAGCGCGGCGCACAGCCGCAGTTGCGCGGCCTTCCAGGCGCGCAGCGTGGCGAGCGAGCGGGCCAGCCAGGCCTGCGCGCCCTCGCCTGTCCACGTGCCGAGCAGCGCCACGCCGTCCGCCCCCAGCGGCCAGGATGGCGCCAGCGCCTGCACGGCGGCGGCCTGCGCCGCATCGGGCGCGATGGCGTAGGCCGCGCGCACGCCGGTCAGGCCCAGGGCCTTGTTGGGCGTCCACATCTGCCAGACGCCGGGCGGCGGCATGGTGGCGGCGCCTTCCAGGCGCAGCGGCGCGTAGGCGCAGTCGAGCACGCGCAGCGCGCCCGGCGCCGCGCCCTCGCCCGCCCAGCGCGCCAGGGCCGCGTCCGCCGTGCCCAGCGGGCTCGCGGGCTCGCAGGCCCAGTGCAGCGCGGGCGGCGCCGCACCGCCGTCGGCCGCGCCCAACTCGGCCAGCCCCCACACGGCGGCGGCGCGCGCGTAGTCGCCGTAGCCGTGCGCGGGCAGCACCGCATGGCGCAGCCCGGCGCGCGCCGCGAAGGCGGTGATGCGGTGGATGAACTCGCTCGCGCTGGCCGCGACCACGATGCGCTGCGGCGCCACGCCGTGGAACGCCGCCAGTTGCGCGCACAGCGCGGTGTAGGCCGGGTCGGGGTAGCGGCGGCGGTCGGCCGCGCGCAGCGCCGCGCGCGCCTGCGGGCAGGGGCCGCAGGCGTTGGCGTTGGTGGAGAAGTCGTACAACGGCACGCCCAGTGCGTCCGGCCCGCCATGCACCGCGTTCACGCCACGGCCCTCACCAACAGCGCCAGGAGCACGGACAGCGGCGCGAGCAGCAGCACCGCCAGCCCCCCCAGCGCGGCCGCGCGCCGCGTGTCCAGCGGCCCGACCCGGCGCCCGCGCGGGTGCAGCGCATACACGCCCGGCTTGGCCAAGCGCACGCCGAGCAGCAGCGCCATCGCCGCCATGGGCCAGCCGCTGTTGGGCGACGGGGTCTTGCGCGCCTCGC
The DNA here is from genome assembly GCA_021496925.1 of Acidovorax sp. YS12. Lineage (NCBI taxonomy): Bacteria > Pseudomonadati > Pseudomonadota > Betaproteobacteria > Burkholderiales > Comamonadaceae > Acidovorax > Acidovorax sp. YS12. The sequence goes on along the minus strand of CP053915.1, from coordinate 36,891 downwards.
GCGCCAGGCCGGCGGGCCAGCGCCGCGCCGCCAGCGCCAGCAGCAGCGCCGTGAGGCGCGCGGGCAGCCACGAGAGCGCATCGTCCGCGCGCGCCGCCCATTTGCCCGCCCACAGCCAGTAGCGCCCGCCCCGCGGGCCGGTGTAGCCCCACATCGCGTCCGCCGTGTTGGCGAAGCGGTACAGCGCCGCGCCCGGCAGCCCGAGCAGCACGAACCAGAACACGGGCGCGACCACCGAGTCGCTGAGGTTTTCGGCCAGCGACTCGATGGCCGACTCGCGCACCTGCACGGCATTGAGCTGCCGCACGTCGCGGCTCACCAGCCACGACAGGCGCTCGCGCCCGGCGGGCAGCGATTGCGCCAACGCCGCCTCGACGGCCAGCACCTCATCGCGCAGCATGCGCCAGGCCAGCAGCGGCTTCAGGCACAACGCCAGCGCCAGCGCCGCCAGCGGCACGGGCAGTTGCAGCGCCAGCCGCTCAAGGCCCCAGGAGACTATGAAAACGATAGCAGCCAGCGCGCACCAGGCAACGGCTCCAAGCCAAAAATGCTTGTAATCGCGCGCCTGCGGAGACAGTGGCGCGACGCGCTCGCCGCACCAACCCAGCGCGCGCCCCATCCACACCACGGGGTGCACGGGCGCGGGCGGCTCGCCCCACAGCACGTCGATGGCCAGGGCCAGCGGCGGCACGCAGGCCAGCACGGCCACGGCGGCCCAGGCGCCGCTCTCGAATCCTTCAAACCACATGGGGCGAGCCTACCGCACTGTGCCGCAGCGCAGCAGCCAGACCGCTCAGCGCAGGCGGCGACGCACGATTTCCGGCGGCCGCGCCGCATTGGCGCGGCGCATGCCCGTGGGCGCGAGCGGCACGTCATCGAGCGGCGCAAACAACTCGCCGAGCGTGATGCCCAGGGCATGACAAATGTTGGCCAAGGTCTCCACAGAGGGGTTGGCAGCGCCACGCTCCACCGACGAGATATAGGTGCGGTCAACGCACGCCTCGAAGGCCAGCGTCTCCTGCGACTTGCCCGCCTGGTGGCGGCACTCCTTCACCCTGCGGCCCAGAGCCGCCGCGAGTGGCAATGCGCTGAGCGGTTGAGGGGCGGGCGGGGGCGAGAGCGGCATGCGCGCATCCTGCCCACGCGAAGTCTCACCATCGACGCCATATACACAGCAAATTTTGATGTTTATACTCAACAAACAGTTTGCAACACACCAAGTGAACGACGTCTGACCGCCCCCCCCCGCTACCGGCAGGCCACAAACCCATGAAAAGCCCCCTCCTCATCACCGCCGCAACGCTTGCCTTGACTGGGCACATGTCCTGGAAAACCGAAATGACCACTGCAAGGGCAACTTCAAGAATTGCGAAGCGTCTGGCGGTGGGCTGGACCTGGGCGCTGTAGCGGGGAGCCTCCTTGCAACTGCCTCACCAGGCCGTTGCGTCAGTGAAAAAGAAGGCGGTTTGTTGGAAGCCGACTTCCCAGCCCCCCGCCCAAAGACCAAGCATCATTCTTTTGTCACCTCCATCCCCCTCATGAAAAAAACTTTCGCAATCACTCTCGCTTCGGCTATGGGCTTTGCCGGATGCTCCACCGCATCCAAAGACATAGCTACGCGATTGCACCTACGCGGAAGGTGGTGTGTGCGGGTGCGGTCCACCGACCACGGGAAATGCCTTTCCACTGGGCGCTTTCCCCTCGCCAGTTGGTACATGATGCGAAGGCTTCATCCGCACGGCAGCCGATTCCATGACCCATCCCCTCCTCACCGACGAACTCGACCTCATCGCCCAGCTCCTGCCCGCGCCCGGCCCGCGCATCATCGAGCTGGGCTGCGGCGCCGCGCGCATGGCGCGGCAGATGCTGCAGCGCTGGCCCGGGCTGGACTACCTGGGCCTGGAGGTGGATGCCATCCAGCACCAGCGCAACCTGCAGGCGCCCGCGCCCGGCATGCGCTTCGAGGCGGCGGGGGCGCAGGCGATTCCGTGCCCCGACGGCGTCTTCGACCTGGCGCTGATGCTCAAGTCGCTGCACCACGTACCGCTGGACGCCATGGACCAGGCCCTGGCCGAAACCGCGCGCGTGCTGCGCCCGGGCGGGCATTTGTACGTGTCGGAGCCGGTGTACGACGGCGCACTGAACGAGGTGGTGCGCCTGTACAACGACGAAGGCACGGTGCGCGCCGCCGCGCAGGCGGCGCTGGACCGCACGCTGGCCGCACCGGGCAGCCCGTGGGTGGAGGCGGCGCGGCGGCGCTTCGACATGCCGGTGCGCTTCCAGGACTTCGCCGAGTTCGAGCGGCGCATGATGCGCCCCACTTTTACCGACCACCGCATCACGCCCGAGATCCTGGAGCGCGTGGCGGCGGCCTTCGCGCCGCACTGCACGGCGCAGGGCGCGCATTTCGTGCGGCCCATGCTGGTACGGCTGCTGCGGCGCGCAGGTTGAGAAGTTTCAAGCGAAATATGGCCCTAGCCCTTATGGGATAAGCGCTAGCAGCTATCAAAACAGGAATTTCTCAGCTCACTCCAGTGCAGCAAATACCTGCGCCACGGCCTCGGCCAGCGCCGGTGCCATGGCCACGGCGTTGCTGGCATGGGCCACGCAATCGGTACTCCAGAAGCGCCCCACGCCCGCGTCATGCAGCGCAGCCAGCGCGTCGGGCGCGATGAGGGCATGGGTCACCGCCACATCGACCGAGGCGGCCCCCGCCTGCCGCAGCAGGCGCGTGGCCTGCGCCAGGGTGTGGCCGGTGCTGGCCATGTCGTCCAGCAGCACGACCGCCCTGCCCCGCACGTCCACCGGCGGCAGCGCGATGGTGACGCTGCGGTCGCCGTGGCGCTCCTTGGTGCACACGGCATGCTGCAGCCCGTGGCGCCGGGCGGCCTGGGCCACCCATTGGGCCGATTCGCCATCGGGGCCCACCAGCAACGCGCCGGGGCACTGCTGCACGATCCAGTCGGCCAGCAGCGGCGCGCCGCTGACCACCACAGCCTGGGCCGCGGGCACGGCCTCGGGCAGCGTGGCCACGCGGTGCAGGTGCGGATCGACGGTGACCACGGCGTCGAACAGGCTGGCCAGGAACGGCCCGACGATGCGCTGGCTCACCGCCTCGCCAGGGTGGAAGGCGATGTCCTGGCGCATGTAGGCCAGGTACGGCGCCACCAGCGTGAGGTGGCGCACGCCCAGGCCGCGTGCGGCGCGGGCGGCCAGCAGCAGTTCAACCAGCTTGTCGTTGGGCTGATAGAGGCTGCGCAGCAGCACGGCACGCGCGGGCAACTGGCCGGAGGCGTCCACCGGCAGGGTGAGCTTGAGCTCGCCATCCGGAAAGCGGTGGCGCTGCACGGGCCGCAGGGCCAGGCCACTGGCGGCGGCCAGGCGCTCGGCGGCGGGACGTTCGTCGCCGAAGTACAGCAGGCAGGCTGCGGGGGTGGGAGCGGGCGATCCGGTCATGCTCAGAACTCCACGAAAACACGCGGCACCTCGTCGGCAGTGCCCAGGCGATAGCCGCTGCCCTGCGCGCAGGCCTGGCGGGCGAATTCCAGGTCGGCCGGGAAGTCGGCATGCACGCGGTACAGCGGCTGGCCGCCGGCCACGGTGTCGCCCAGCTTGCACAGCAGGTCCACGCCCGCGCCCTGCACCTTGGGTGCGCCCGCCAGACGGGCGATGCGGGCGATCTGCTGGTTGTCGATGCCGGCCACCACACCGCCCGCCGGGGCGCAGGTCTCGAAATGCAGCGCGCCCAGGCGCGGGTGGTTGTGGTCAAACGCCTTGGCGCCCTGGGCTGCAATGATGGATTGCATGCGCGCCAGGGCGCGGCCGGAGTCGAGAATGTCGCGCGCAATGGCGTAGCCATCGCCGCCGCGCACGTCGGGATCGCATTCGATGAGGCGGCCCGCCAGGCGCAGGGCCTTCTGGCGCAGGTCGTCGGGCGCGCGCGGGTCGTTCTCCAGCACGCGCATCACGTCGCGCGCCTCCAGCACCGGGCCAATGCCGTTGCCGATGGGCTGGCGCCCGTCGGTGATGACCACGTCGAGCGACAGGCCCAGGCGCTGCGCCACGTACTCGAACAGGCGGCGCAGGCGCTGCGCCTCAGGCATGGAGCGCACCTTGGCCGTGGGGCCGATGGGGATGTCGAGCACCAGGTGGGTGGAGCCGGCGGCGATTTTCTTGGACAGGATGGACGCCACCATCTGCCCCGGCGAGTCGATGGACAGCGGGCGCTCGACGGAAATCAGCACGTCGTCGGCGGGCGAGAGCTGCGCCGTGCCGCCCCAGGCCAGGCAGCCGCGGTGGTCGCGCACGATGCGCTGCAGGTCTTGCAGCGGCAGCTCGACATTGGCCAGCACCTCCATGGTGTCGGCCGTGCCGGCGGGCGAGGTGATGGCGCGCGACGAGGTCTTGGGGCACAGCATGCCGTGCGCCGCCACGATGGGCACCACCAGCATCGAAGTGCGGTTGCCCGGGATGCCGCCGATGCAGTGCTTGTCCACCACCAGGCCCTCGTGCCAGTCGAGCCGCTGGCCCGTGGCCACCATGGCGTCGGAGAGGAAGAACACTTCTTCGCGGTCCAGCTCGTCGCGGTTGCAGGCGACGACGAAGGCGGTGAGCTCGATCTTGGAATAGCGGTGCTCGGCAATGTCGCGCACGATGGCGCGCAGGTCTTCGCGCCGCAGGCGCTCGCCCGCGATCTTGCGGAACAGCGCGCCCATGGATTCGGGCGGCTCGGCCTGCGCCACCGCCACCTTGTAGCCGGCCTCCACGCCCAGTTGGGCAAAGGCGTCTTCCGACAGCCCCAGCTCATGGCAGGCGACGATGCCGAGGTCGTCCACCACATTCACCGTGGCCAGGATGCGCCGGCCATTGGCACGCACCTCGATCTTGGAGAGTGCCTGGAACCCCTCGGCGCGGTACACGGCGCAGTCGCGGTGCAGGTAGGCGACGTTCTCGCGCCAGGTGTCGATGGCCACGCGGCGCAAGGCCAGGCGCGAGACGGAAGCACCTTCGCCAGGGGGCGCTGGCGGGGGGGTAGAGATGGTGTGGACGGTCATGCGGACAGACTACACCCGATCCTTCCCACGCCAGCTCACGGCGGCGCCCTCGTGCGCATCCGCCTGCACCACGGGCTCGTGTACACCTCAAAGTCCTGCTACAATAACGGGCTCCGGAGAGGTGGATGAGCGGTTTAAGTCGCACGCCTGGAAAGCGTGTGTGGGCTAATCCCCACCGCGGGTTCGAATCCCGCCCTCTCCGCCAGATATCGCTATAAGCCGTTGATTTTCAAAGGATTTTAGCCAAATCATAAAACCGTTATACGGCTGGTTATACGGTTGCTTTCAGCCAGTTTTGGCTTAGAAAGTGGCACTCTCACCAGTCTAAAGAAGTTCTAGCGCCCTTGGCCCTAGAACTTTTTTTCATTGGTGGCTTCCCTTTTTACATCAATGCCCACCAAACTGCTGCCTATGGCCGGTGTACCAAGCGGCCTTCCCGCCAGCGCCACCATGCCGCACATCAGCAGCCAGTGCTCGGTCACCTTGAGCGCCGTATCCAGCGCCCAGCGCTTCACATCGGCCACCGGCATATCTCTGGGCACCCAAACCGCTTCATCCCAGTGCCATGTCGCCAGCCATGTGGCTTGGTGACCACCATTTGCACTTACATACCGCAACTGAGGTGCCCGATGCCCAGCCGCCTCAAACCGCTCGGCAATGGCCGCTTGGTGCACCGCCGACAGCCGCCCCTCCCCCAGAATCTCCAGCCACAGCCCTAACCCTTGCGCCCAGTTCCTTTGGCGCAGTCGCAGCGCCGTGACCGCGGGGGAATTGGTCTGCAGTTCCCTCGCATGAGGCTCCAGCACCACGCCCGCCTCGGCGTAACGCAATGCAGGCACTGGCGACAACTCGACGCGCCATTCGTCGCTGCTGTCTGCCGTGCCGCTCTCTTGGGCTACATGCACCTGCAACGCTTCGGCCACACACTGCCACCACAGCACCCGCAGGCCAGGCGCATCATCAATCCCCATCGCTGCCCGTTCCCAATGGGCCACTTGCCGGGCCAGTCCCCGTTGCGGCACACCCATCGCTTCCGCCGCATCCCGAAATGCCAGCATGGCAGGCCCCTCACTGACCGAATGCCCCAGCGCCCTGCGGGCAAACCGCAGCACCCAGGCATAGTCGGTGCGCCCCGACTTGGCCTGCCATAACAGCACCACTGCCACAGCGCCCAGCGTATCAAGGGATTCGCGCAAGGCTTCTTCAAACCCCGCCGTGCCCATCCATGCATGCCACTGCCCCAGCTCGGTAATGTCATACGCCGCCATGAACCACACCAGCACGCGCAGCGCTCGCACATGTTCCTGGGCCTCCACACCCCACAGAAGGCGCGCCACTTCGGCATCGCCTTCGTCGCTTTGCGGGTACTGTTCCAGCAAGGCTTGCAGATCCCGCCAGGACGCCAAGCCCAGACGGTAGCGGGCGTGTTTGCAGAAATACCGCACTGCAGCAATGCGCTGCGGCTGTGCGGGCGGGGTGTGCAGCGCCGTATCCATCACCTCCAGCACCAACTGCGCCGCGCCATCACCGGCTTCGTGGGGGGATGCCTGCACAGGCAGTGGCGGCAACTCCAACAGCGCCGTGAGCAACCGCTCCAGCGGCGGGGGCGTCAAGGAATCGTCGGGCATAACAAAGCACCTCCAAACAAGCAAAACATGCAAGAACGAACTCCCGCCCGGCAGCCCACCCATGCGGCAGCGCCACCGGGCACAGAGCCCGGCGCAACGGAAAGCGGAAGTTCAGGAAGAAGAAAAGAGGGAAAAGAAGGCGAGCGAAGCTGAAAGACGAGCCTGTCGAACGGCCTACTCGCCCTCTTGTGCCTGCACCACGGGCGACAGCACCAACACCGCGTCGATGTTCACGCGCTCACTGAGCGTGGCCACCGCACGCCGTGGCTGCTTGCTCGCCCAGCCGGTCAGCATGGCATTCCAGGGCACCAGGGGTATCGGTGCCGTGGCGGGGTCCAGCACCAGCAAGTCGGCGGGCTCCCCCGCCTCGCTGCGCACCCCCACGGCCAGCACCCAATGCATGTAGCGCTCGGTAGAGAAACACACCAAGCACAGCTTCCCTTCGGCCAGCGCGTCCAAGGTGCGTTCCATCACGCGTGAGCGCAACTCCTTGCAGTGCACCCGCTCCGCATAGGGAGCCAGTTGCTGCTGAATCTCTTCGACCTCGCAGCCATCGAAGTAATAGCGCTGCGCCACTTTGCGCAGCGCTTCGAGCCGCACATCGCGGGTGTCCCAAATCAGCGCATTGCGCCGCACTTGGCCTAACACCATCAATGCCATCAAAACGCAGTGGTAGCCACAAGTGGCATCCACCTCCCCCTGGCGCACGTGCAGCCGCTGGTTGCCCACCATGGGGCCGTGCATGCCAGCACCGATCCGAGGGTTGCAATGGTAGGAATGCTGCATTGCTCAGTATTCCTCCGGCAGCAGCAAGGTGGTCGAGCGCCTGTCGGCCTCGGTGATGATCCACAGCCGATGGTTCGGCGCGATGTCATAGGCCGACAGCACGCGGCTGCCATATGTGAGCGCGGCGGCGTTCGATGCCTTGTCCTCGTCGCACAGTTCGCCCCAGTCGCCCGACACATGGCGCAGCACGAACGGCAGCGGTGCCAGTGCGAGCGCTTCGAGCATGTCGAGCGCGCCGGGCGTGATCAGCACTTGGCCGAGGGGGAACAGCGGACGGCGTTGTTGCGCATGGCGCGCCAATGCGGCGGCCTGACCAGGCGAAGAGGTCATGGGAAGGCTCCTGAAACGAAAGACGGGAGGAAGGGAAGAAACTGCCGGGAAAAGCGTGCACAGCGCAAGGCAGCGCCATGCGCGTTCTCCTTCCCGCCCGCGACCAGCGCCGCGCACAATCACGCGCGCACGGCCGAGCCATGCTCGCGTTCAGTGCGAGGACAGTGAGCGTTTGGGAAGATTGCCCGGAGAACCTGGGCGAGAAGAAAGCGATACCGGTTTTTCAGCGGCTGGCTGCGTGAGCCAAAATACCGAAAATCGACCAGCGCTGATAATTATACCACACCGCTTTTTCATGATTTTCAAGCCGCGCCAGCTAGAAAATAATGAACCACGGCAAAATTCGATCAAAAGAAAATAGCCAACAAAGAGAAGCGCCTCAAAAATCCCTTCGCCACGGCTTCCCGGATGCCCGCATGACACTGCCAGCATGCACGCGATTCAGGGGCATGATGAGAAGCACTACGATGCCCTGCCAGTGGAGGAACCAGCGGTCAGATCACCGCTAAACCGATATTCCTCACCATCCTCTTTCCATTCCCCCTCCACGGTGATCGTTTCTGCCGCCCGGCCCGTGATTCGGATCGTTATCCTGCTGGATTCGGAGGCTGCCTGGTTTGTCTGATTCTTCGTGACAAAGAGCTCAGACTCGAAACAGCCGTCTTTCTTGTGGAGCAACGTGGCCCCGCACCAGACATTGCCATCGTCCCAGGTGGTACGCAGTTCGATGATGATGGAATCGCCGCGCTCGATGAGCCGGACGATTTCAACGTAGTGCGATTCACCGTCGTAATGCAGTTTTCCATAAAACATAGCTTCTCCTTCAGGTTGAAATGTGGTAGCAGGCGTGGAAAGGCGTAAAGCCTGCTCCGGGGTGATGAGGCTCTCCGACGGGGAATGGATTGCAGCATGAGAATTCCCCCTCAAAGTCCTCTGAGAAGCGACAGTACTTGCTGTGGCATTGAATTGGCTTGCGCCACCATCGCGGTGCCCGCCTGCTGCAAGATTTGCTGGCGTGCCAGTTGCGCAGTTTCCTTCGCATAATCGGCATCGACAATGCGAGCGCGGGAAGCTGCGGTGTTCTCCCCGGCAACGTCCAAATTGTCAATCACGGACTCGAAGCGGGATTGCAGCGCACCCAGGTTCGCGCGCTGGCCGTTGACGTGGGCCAGGGCCGAGTCAACGATCTTAAGGGTGCGTGTGGCGCCTTGGGCAGTGGAGATGTCGATGCTGTCGACGGGTTGGAGGGTGGAATTGCCCGCCACGAACAGCGGGATCGCTGGATATGTGGTGGGGTCGTAGGGGTTCGGCGGATAACCCCCTGTTGCGTTGGTGATCGCGTAGCTCTTGTCCGAATTCAGTTCGATGTAACCTTTGGAGATGAGATAAGGCGTTCCACCTATTCCAGTGATAGGGAAACTTTGTGTGCTGGTGTCGTATCCAGTAATCGCTGCTATCGTATTTCCATTCAAACTTTCAAGAATGATATCAACCCCAGAGCTGGCGGTTAGTTTAATGTTGGGCCATGATGATATATTTTCAGAATCAAAACTGGCTATAATGCCAGTTTTTGCCGTAGCATCATTGAACGCTTTGATAGCTTCGGCCACATCATCTGGCGTCCAATCTCCACTCATGGTGGCAAGTGCTTCAAAATGTATATTAACGGGCGTGCTATTTTCTCCTGTCACGGAGAAGGCGTAGCTCTTCTTGCTTCCGTCAGCGCCTACGCCAATAAATGAGAGTAATGCCTTGTTATAGGCGGATGCCTTCACACCCGTGTCTTCGGTTTGCCTATTAATCTTTTCTGCAACGGTGGCAGCCGTATCACTCGCATCGAGTGAGACGGTTTTTTTATGAACTCCTTCGATGTCGAATGATCCGGTCAAGTATGATTCCAGGGAAGGGTCAGGGAAGACATATAAGGCTCGGATGTTGCCATTGGAGAGTTTTTGCTCATTTCCATACGTCTCCGTTCGCATATTCCCCATGGCCGCCGTAATCGTCTGGTTCGCATTCGGCCCCACCTGGAAATTGGCGGAGCCGAACGAGCCATCCAGCAACTTCTTTCCATTGAACTCGGTCGTTTGCGCCACGCGGTCGAGTTCGGCAAGCAACTGATCCACCTCGGCCTGTAGCGCCTTGCGGTCGCTGGCGCTGTTGGTGGCGTTGGCGGACTGCACCGCCAGTTCGCGCACGCGCTGCAGGATGTCGCCCGCCCCCTTAAGCGCGCCTTCCGCGACCTGGGCCAGCGAGATGCCGTCGTTGGCATTGCGCTTGGCTACATCCATGCCCTTGATCTGCGCGAGCATTCTTTCGGAAATTGCCAAGCCAGCAGCGTCGTCCTTGGCGCTGTTGACGCGCAGGCCAGAAGACAGGCGCTGCATGGTCGTGGCCAAGCCCGCCTGGTTCGCACTCAAGTTGCGCTGCGCATTCAGCGAGGGGACGTTGGTGGAAATGGTCAGCGCCATGTCGCTCCCTCTGCTTCAAGCCACGCCGCAACGCCCCCTTTGGCACCACCGCCAGTGAACGCATTCCCCAATCCACTCGAAGTCTGCCTCCTCGTCATCAATGCCCCTCCTGCAGCGATACGCCACCTCGACCTTCAAAACTACGTAATTCGTAGCAACTAAGAATATTCAGATATGCAGTCATCAAAGGCAGGAAGTAGCTGCCAATAACTACGTAATTCGTAGCGTCAAGGGATGTCCATGGGCGCCATGTGAGATTGGCGTGATGGCGCTAGGACCTGCCACGAGTCGTCGTGCTCGACAACAATTCATGGCGAGCCACTGGAGAGGCGCTGGCTGCATTCATCGTCAGGATGCACGTCCAGTACAACGTAATTCGTAGTATCGACAAAACCGCATAACTACGACTCTCGTAGTCCTATGGGACGAGAGATGTCAGAGGCAGATCAACGGTGGGGAGCCAGGCTCAAGCAAGCCAGGCTCAATGCTGGGCTGTCTCAAAAAATGCTGGGGATCGAGGCTGGAATTGATGCCTTCGTGGCGAGCACGCGAATCAACCGTTACGAACTGGGCATCCACCGCCCCGACTTGCTCACCGTGCGCAAATTGGCCAAGGTGCTGGATGTGCCTGTGGCGTTCTTCTTTGCGGATGAGGACGACGACATTGCCGAATTGCTGCTGCGCTACGGTCAGGCGAAGGCCAGTGTGCGCAAGGAAGTGCGGAGGCTATTGGGAGAGTGAATCAGTCAGACGGCTACGCGCCCTGTGTCAAATTGTCGCGGCTCCCTCCGCATTCTCTGCAAGGCCCGCTTTGCAGCGGAAGCAGTCATTCGCCCTTGGCCAACGAACGCGTCCTGTCAGCCTGAAGTCGACTTTGCAGAGATTGCTGCCACCGGCTGAAGGCCGACGACGGCACGCTGACGACTCTAACGACCGCTGTCAGTCCATCAGGCAAGCCCAGAAAGCGGCAGTTGCCCAACTCTGATTGGGTGTTCACCTTGGCGTTGGGTAATCCGAGGCCAGCAAAGTAGGGACCTACCTTCAGGTGCGCACCGTTGATGGTAACGAAACCCGCAGGTTGTCGACAAGCTCTGCGGGGACATCACTCCCGTCTACCCTTGCCCCCGCTGCATTGGTGAGTACAACCGTGGTCCGGGCTCCCCCGACAACCACCCGCAATTGGAGTTTCTCAAGGACGTGCTTTCGCCCCTGGACCAGTTCCTTGCAGGCGGCTCGAACGTCCCGTTCACCTTTCAGCAAGACCTTTGCCTTGATCCCATCCGCCACCATGAGCGCTGCTACCTGTAACGAGTCAATCACAGCATCTGCACCGAGCATCCGTTGGAACTCATCGGCCCACGCCAAGACGTTTACCTCGATGGGTGAAATGGACAGTTCGAAGTCGCAGGCCTCCAGCAGGCCACTGACCAAGCTCTGTGTTGACCTCGGTGCATCCAGAAGCTCTAGGCCCGGCCAGTCTTGGTGAGCTCTGAAAGCGGTCTGCCGGAACTCCAGTCGATCGAACGTCAGTTCCTTGCCGTACGGATCCGAGACCGTCTCGGTGTATTCGTAGCGCTCAACGAACCTGGCCTCCAGCGAGTCATCCCGAACACGGTCAAGGATGAACCCGCTTGCTCGGCCTTCGGTGAATTCCTGTTGACGCATGCGCCTAGCGAGGGTTCGGGTGGCCATCGGCCACTCGGCTTGCAGCCAGCGGTACCTCATCATGAGCTGCCTGCCCCGGTAGAGCTCGCGGTCTGCACCCGTGCCATACGCTGTTCGGACAGAACCTTTCGAGCGGTGGCCTCAAGCAGGCCGTAAAGCTTCTCTCGCTCCGCATCATCGGCCGGCCGCGCAGTCTTGGTGTAGAAGCCCTCTTGGAAGCGGTAGATGCCTTTTACTGAGTACTTGAACCCAGTGCCGGCCTCGCCGTCCGCGAACTCGGCATGCAGATGCGGGGCATCGTAGGGAATCGACGTCTGGTCGGCGCGCCAGGTGATAGCCGTAATGAAGAAGCCGCGCTTGCGCAGGGCCTGATACTCCTCGGAGGCCATCAAGTTCTCGCCAGTGAGCGCCATGCTCCTGACGATGACTAGCATCTCTCTACTGGCGGCTTCACGCTCGTCATCGTCGAGGTCTTCGTCATCGTCCGTTTCGGTGTCGGAGCGTTTACTCGGCGAAATGCGCAGGTTCGTAACACCCTTCAACTTGTATCCAGGCAACTCAGACATTAGCCGCGTGAAAAAGGCTGTCCGCTCGTCAGCGCCAAAATCCGGGTCCAGCTCGATGGTCTCGCGAGGAACCACTGCCTTTCGATGGCTTTCGATTCGGCTCGTCAGGTTCTCGACGATGCGCAGAGACTTCTCGGAGGCTGGGAGGCGGACCAAGGTCTTGCCGTTCTGCTGCACGAACTGGATAGTGGCGTCATGCCGCTGGCGCTGAATGAGCCGCGTCCTGGAGTAGTCCATCTCGTCGTACTCAACGTTGAGGACCACCTCGTTAGCTCCCTTGAGGTGCGAATCGACCTTCTCAGTTGGGCCAACTTCCTCTTGGTACTCCTTGATGGCCGCCTTGATGTCATCAGATTCGATCGTCGCATCCAAGATGATGGTGGTTGTTTTCTCGTTTCGGCGTGAGGTTTCACGCCTGTCCATCAGGCCGACCAGCTCGTTCAACGTGAAGGGTAGCAGTGACAGCGCATCTGCCAGGTCTTCACGCGAGTCGTTCGGCGAATAGAAGATGCCGCGTTCCCGCGCAATTTCACGGAGGACGTTTTCCGTCAGCTTCTGCTTTGCGGACGCGAGCAAGTCGAAGATATCTTTGTCGGTTGCAAAGAACTGGTTCAGGTACTCACTCATAGTCCATCCCCAGTGCCAAGTCAGAGAATCTCGTTAGGACCTGCGTTATGCGCTTGCAGTCAATCGCGGCCACACGTTCAGCCAAGGGCGACTTCGCATTTCCGTTCGACAATCCGTCAACGTAGGACTGAACCGCCTTCTGAAACATCGCAGGTGCGAGCGGCGATGCATCAAGCATCTTTATCTCGATGCCGATGTTTTCCTGCAGGAGCTGGAAATGACGAAGGTAGTCGAACAGGTAGGTAAACTCCTCAGCGAAGGCTCCTTTGCCTCTGTAGAAGAGCACAAAGCCCCTGTGGTCGGGCGCGCTCGGACGGCTGTACTCCAGGACAATGAGCCTAGATGTGAGTATCTCCAACGTAGCGGCTTTGGCGTGGTCCAGCTGTAGGTTCTTTCTTCGAACGAGCTGCGGGTAGAAATACTTGCAATGCTCAGGGTCCGGCAGAGGTGGAGCGCCCGTACGACGACCTCGCATCTGGCAGATTTCATATCGGACGTTGTCGAGCCAGAAGATGTCCTCTGGTCCAAGAACGACCAACTTGGAGCCCCGCGGCAGTTCCAGCTTGGCAGCCTGCTGAACAGCCTTCAGGTGCTGCCTGAAATCCTTGTCGTACTCACCGTCGTGGTTGTAGACGAAGAGCAGGCCGCTGACGACGGGTGTCACGCCACTGTGGATGTACTTCGCACGCCACTCCGAGCTGATTTCAGCGCAAGTAACCTGTTTCGCTAGGCTCTCCAACGCGCCTCGAAGCGCCGGCGTCGTGATTGACGACGTAGCGTAGCTCTTCAGGTCACAGTTGACGTAGGTACGCTGTTTTGCGTAAGGCTCATCGTAGTAGAAAACCACGTCCGAGGGGTGAGTCTTGACCTTGTGATGCTCCGGCTTCTCGCAGGCCCAGTTCTCATTCATGGGGCCCGTGCGCTTCCAGAAAAACTCTGCGAAGAGCTCCCCTGAAAGCCTCTCTGCAATCGCAGCTATGTTCGCTGTCTCTCCCATTCAGCTGTTCTCCCTTATGAGCGCTACGCCCTCTACCTTTACATTCTGGTGCCGAATCCCCTGCGGGGGATCTTAAGAGACTCGGTCCGAGGCAGGCCGGTCGGTTTAGGTCGAGTGGACGCGGCCTGACCAGCGCGGTGACCATCTTAGTAGGTATATAGAACTCCGCAGGTGGAACGCGTTGCGAACTTCGACGAACAATCGACGCAGTCCGCTTGTTGTCAAAGCGGTCATTCAACCCATGCTGATTGAGTGGCCGCAACCAGCCTAAGGACTAAACCGCTTGCGCGGTAGCCCCACCGCGAAGGCCCTGACGCAAAGTACACATCGCGCCCCTGCCTATGTTGATGGGCGTGAACCGCCCCGGGTTTCGCGGAGGCTGTTTGGTTTAAGTCAGCCCGCCACTGCGGTGGTCTGACTGGCGAGTTGCCGGTAGTAGTTTGCCTCGGCCTCGGCCGGCGGGATGTAGCCGATGGGTTCGAGCAGGCGTTGGTGGTTGAACCAGGACACCCACTCCAACGTGGCGAACTCGACAGCCTCCCTGGTTTTCCAGGGCGCCCGACGGTGAATCAGCTCGGCCTTGTAGAGCCCGTTGATGGTCTCGGCCAAGGCGTTGTCATAGCTGTCGCCCTTACTGCCCACCAAAGGCTCGATGCCCGCTTCGGCCAGCCGCTCGGTGTAGCGGATGCTGACGTATTGCGAGCCCCTATCGGAGTGACAAATCAGGCTGCCATCACGCTCGGGCTGCCGGGCATACAGGGCCTGCTCCAGCGCATCGAGAACGAAGTCCGTGCGCATTGAACTGCTGACCCGCCAGCCCACGATGCGCCTGGCAAATACATCGATGACGAAGGCCACGTACAGCCAGCCTTGCCAGGTCGAGACATAGGTGAAGTCGCTGACCCACAACTGATTGGGCCTCTCGGCACGGAACTGCCGGTTGACCCGGTCCAGCGAGCATGGCGCCTTGGCATCACCGATGGTGGTGCACACGACCTTGCCGCGCATCACACCACGCAGCCCCAGCTTGCGCATCAATCGCTCGACCGTGCAGCGGGCAACGACGACGCCTTCGCGCGCCAGTTGTCGCCAAACCTTGTCGGCACCGTAGACCTGCATGTTGGCCTGCCAGACGCGCTGAATCTGCGGCATCAGCATCTCATCGCGTTTGACTCGGGCGCAGCGCCTGCTGGGCTCACGCAGCAGCGCGGCATGGCGCCGATAGGCCGACGGGGCAACCTGCAACACCTTGCAGAGCGGCTCGACCCCAAAGGTCTTACGGTGCTGGTCGATGAAGGCTCTCACGACTTCAGGCGGCGGTCGAGCTCCGCCTGGGCGAAAAACGCGCTGGCCAGCTTCAGTATCTCGTTGGCCCGACGCAGCTCCTTGTTCTCGCGCTCCAGTTCCTTCATCCGCTGCGCCTCGCCGCTCGTCACGCCTTCGCGCACGCCTGCATCAACCTCGGCACGCTTGAGCCATTCGTTTAAGGTCTGTGGCACACAGCCAATCTTGGGCGCGATGGACTCAATGGCTGCCCACAGCGAGGGGTACTCCCCGCGTTGCTCCTGCACCATCCTCACAGCCCGCTCACGGACCTCGAGTGAGAACTTGTTTGTCTTCTTCATGGCTCAATCCTCTCAGAGTGTTGAGCCTCCGCGAAACCCGGGGCGGTTCACAAACGACCAGCGTCAGGCCACTACTGCGTCTCTTACTCGCTGGCAAGCAGCTGGAAGGTGGTGGCGCACGAGCAGTTCGTTAACCACGACGACAGTCCAGCCACTGGCTCCACTCAACTTCTCAAACATCTCCTCATCCAACGGGACCTCACCCGACAGCGGCGCCGCTAAAAGGACGGCCACCTTGCTTCCGTTTGCGCGAGTTGCCACCAATGGAACGGTTCCGACATCAGGCACGACTACGTTCCCCTCGTATGTCTCCCCGTCAGCCTGTTGGGCCAGCGCACTCATAAGTAGGCCGGTGGCAGCGCCAATCCGCGCAGCGTCAAAGCCAGGGATGTCACCCGTCTGGAGATGTCCCAAAAGCTCCGCGCCTACATGACGGTCGAGAAGCCGATGCTCAATCTTGTTCTTGAAGCTCCTGAGGCATCGATAGCAGGACGAATCGCAGCCCCCAGGACAGTTCCGGACTGCGTCTAGTGCAAGCGACAAGAGGCGCGGTGCCTCCAATGACGCCAGCCTAGAGAACCCCGCACCGCCGGGCAGTGTGTCGTACAAGAATATCTCTGCTTGAAGGCCTTCGCGACCCAGCGAGTCCTCCGTGATTGCCGGCCGGTACTCGGCCAGAACCTCGCCAGGTTCTACGCCGAGCATTGAGGCGGCAGCCTTTGCTAATGCCTCACATGCGGTCCGAAGCGCCACGTTTGTTGGGTAGGTTCCAGGCCGCAATTCCAAGGGTCTGGCCAGGCGGAGCGAGAACAGCGCCACATCGGTAATGAACTTTGTCCCAAGAACCAAGTTCTTCGTCGCATGCGTACCATCGCAGTCCGGTTCATCGTCCGGGAATGGCTTGGTGTGCTGGCCGCGAAGCCTTGGGGCCGGGTCTGTGTCAGCTTCTATGCCCCCACACCATGAGCAATAGGTGTACCCCTTCTTCTCTGGTCCAGTGTTCGACACCAGTAGGTGTGGACGCGACGCATAGACCCGAACGCGCTCGTTGACATCGAGCCAAGCCGCCGTCTCAGCAGGCGTCGGAATCATCAGCTTTGCACGAGTCGCATAGGCCGTATCCGGCGAATCGTCAGGTGACGTGACTGGAGCGCGGTTGTACGGATGGGCGAACCCTGGGGGGCGCATCCAATACTGGGCTGGCCCAAAAGTCCCTATGTCGCCGCAGGCGATGCAGTTGCTAACTGTACCCTTCGGAACTATCGAGACGTCCTTCGTCTCGGCGAAGCCGCAGGTGCTGCACTCCCTATAGGTCATTCGCTCCTTGAATGCCTTGGTCCGCTCAGACCGTATTGGCGAGTAGACCGCCGCAGAGGTGTAGCACTTGTTCGCAATCCACACCTCCTTACCAGGCGCGTACTGAGACAGTGCAATTGGCAGACTCTGGCTTGGCGAGAATCTAGCGATATGTCTGAAGCTGTTTGAGCGTTCATCGAAGACAGTGAAGGTCGCAACGTCTGTCGGGAACGCATACCGGGGGAGTACTCCGAAGTACAGCAACCGGTTCAAGAGCGTGGCGGGCGCCGCACCGACCGTTGGACGCTCCTCACCTTCCTCAAACCCGTTCTCGCCGGCATCGACGTCACCTTCTTCGTCTGACTCCCTCTCGTTCCTTGAGGCGTCATCGTCGGCGATTGCTGTGTCGACTGCTTCTAGACAGTCCTCGGCCATGCCAGTCACAAGCCTCTCCTTAAGGTCGCCCAGTTCAACTGGCAGCCAGTCGCGAAGTGACTCTTGCAAGCGCCCCGTGTTCTCGCCGAGCCATGCCTCGAAGTCCAGGCGATTCAATCGACCGGTATCTGACTTGAAGTCATGCACCGTGCCGAGGACCGAGAAAAGGTCGTTGGCTTCCCCAGGATTCACCTGGAGAACCCGCGCCTGGTGGTACGACTGTAGGAGGAACGCGCGCACGTGACGTTGAGCGATATCGGCATTGGCCAGAGCCAACTTGGGGTCGACAACGCTGCCACTAACCATCGCTTGAGGATTAGAGAAATAGTGTTCATCGTGGCTGTCGGCACTTCCGAACGAGACCACTGTTGCCACCGCGTTCCCACGACGACCTGCACGGCCCGCGCGCTGCTGATAGTTGGCTCGACCGGGTGGCATGTTCCTCAGTGCAACGCCTGAAAGCGCGCCGATGTCGATACCGACTTCCATCGTGGTCGTACTCGAAAGGACATCGATTGCCGTCGGGTTCTGAATGATGTCGTTCCAGACCAGTTCAACGTCTTGAAAGAGCAGCTCATGCTCCTCAGCTCGAGAAAACGCCTCCTCGCTGCCTGCCGAGTTCAATTGAGCCGTGTGCTCGGCAGCGATGAGAGAAAGTAGCGGCGCTCCAGCCTTGGTCTCGATGACGGGCTTGCGGTAGTTGCCCTTTCGGGCTATGAAAGCCTCATCCGAATCTGGGTCCAGTACGGAGACGCGACTACTGCCACAGTCAAGGCAGCGATGCAGTCTTGAGACAGGTCGATGAACCGACGTGCAAGTAGCGCAACGCTGCCAAGCTCCACCAAATCTCAGCGCTAGATTGCTGGCAAGGATTCGACGCTGACTCGCCTCGACCTGCTCCGTAAGTTCGGCCATTAGCTTCGGCAGCCATTCATTCGTGAAGCACTTGACCGAGTTCTTGTCATTCAGAAACTTCTTCAGAGGCTCAAAACTTCCCTTGTGCGACTGAACCGATGTTCCGGAGGACTTTGGCCGCTGCCACCATAGCTGCGGCATATCGCGCATCCAAACTCCGCCGCTGGACGCCCGCCACCAGCAGCGCAGCCATGCCTCTACGAGCTCAAGCTTCTCATTGGAAGTCTCAGCGACGCCTGCAATCATCGGAAGCTCGGAGAGCTTCTTTAGCTTGTCCCCTCTCAACGAGAGAGAAGCGAACGCCAACGGCTCAAGGCCTAGGTGCTTGTCGAACAGGGATTTGTAGATGTCTTCGAGCAGCGAAGAAGGCGCCTTGTTCGCCTTCATATCAATCCACAGGTCGAATAGGGCTTCGTCATCGATGCTTCCATCTGCCCTGATGGCCGCCCGCACCGTGTCGACGGCCGCAATTGATTCCCCCGGAATCAACTCCGGTCGCAATCTGACGTTTCTGGTTGCGGCTGCGAGCAGCACCGCCAGGTACGCATCATCTAGACTAAGCTTCGGTCGAATAGCCTCGACAGCTCCCAAACGCTCGAAGCCCAATACGAGCATTGGTCGCAGGGCGTCTCGCGTGGAGTACATCTGCAAGTTCGGCGCGAGTCTTGCTGCAACTTGCCGTGAATCTGAGAACGCAAGCACTTTGCGCCCTTGCAATGGAGCAAAGGCACTTCCCTCCTGCTGGCCTGGCGGCTGCACGTGGAGTTGGCGGGCGACAAGAGTCTGGAATGGCTGGTCACCCTTTGTCTGGTGGTCCTGCACGGTTGAATGACCGAACGCAGCAAAGCCGCCGCACATTCCGCACGGTACAAATTGCCCCCTGCTTTCTACGCGTGTGTCACGATTGCCGTCCTCGTCCGCCGCACCCGAACTTCTGTCCTTCCTCAGAAAGACCTCTCGAGTTCGAAAACCGCCATTGTTTGGGTCCAGCGCAGCCGTCACCAGGTCGAGCGTTTTCAGCTCGACGACGTCGGTCTTCAGCGGCTCCGTCTCGAGCAGCAAGTCCAGCGGGAACAAAGGTTCAACCTCGCCAGTATTCAGCTTGAGCTTGCTCCCCGCGTGACTCCAAAGATGGCGCGGGGATTCAACGTTGTCCGTGTAACCTCGAGCATAGGAAGAGCCACAGTTTCTGCAAGTGAAGTACTCGAGCACTTGAGCATCGCAACCGCAGCGTTCCCTAGGTTGCGCGTACAGCTTCCCGCAACTACCGTTGCGTTCGTCTTCCTCGAGCTCACTGCAAGCGGCATCCAAGCAAACCCATAGTCCTGGCAGCCCTCGGAAGAAGTTGTGAACTCGGCAGGGCAATAGACCGGCAGCGGATGCCGTTGGCCTAGCAACGCTACTAAGTGCGAGAAGCGACGTCACGGCTCGGTCGCGAATATCCTCTGCCACTCCAGGGAACACGAGCTCGCCTAATTCTTCTAGCGGCGTCGCGTTTCCCATGGTGAGGTTTATCAACCGCCCAAGCGGAGGAAACTCAGCCAAGGCATTGAAAAGGTCGCGCTCGACATCATTGGACTCCTTAGTACCTAGGTAAGTCAGCAACCTCTTTACCGCAAGCTTGCGAAGAGTCGGCGCACCATAGAAGGCATCCAAGTCGACGGCCGCAAGAATCTTGGCGTCGGCCTCTGAACCAACGGTCGCAAACTCAGCAGTCGCAAGGTCTCCAGTTATCGGCACGAAGGAGTCCGACGGTGCGCCGGAGAGCTGCGCCCCGAACGAGGGAGCGTAGTTCTTATCGTCAAAGCTTGCGGTCGCGCAAATGACCTGCAGTCGCTCAACGCCAATCCCAAGCCGTGCCCGTAGGCGACGGAGTAGAAGACCAACCTCTGCCCCAGGTGCGCCCCGATACAGATGCGCCTCATCCAGAACAACCAGGAAGGTCTCATTCGGATTCCGCTTCAGCCACTCTGCGGTCTTGTCGAACACCGCCCGTTCGATTGGCCGCATGAGCATGTACTCAAGCATCGAATAGTTCGTCACAAGCAGGTCTGGCGGAGCGGACTGCACCTCATGCCTTGTGACAAGCTCAACGTCAAAAGGCTTGGTCACTGCCCTCAGTGGCTTCTTGTCCTTGTCTTCCCAAAGAGAATTCTTTGCTCCGAACCAATCCACCAAATCCGGCTTAGCCGGCCACTTCCCCCGGGACTTAAGCTCGTTTTTCAGTCCAACAGCCAACTCGTGCTTTGGATCATCGGCATTCTTCGTCGCTCGCTCGAGGTCCACATAGAACTCTTCAAATGACTTCAGCCGGATCTGGTCCTTCTTCCGCGAACGGACACCAGCATAGGGAGTGCGACTCGTGTATCGAGCGAATCTTGCCGGTCTTCCCGACCATTTGGCGAACAGGTGCGCAAGACGAGGGTCGCCGAACATTGCCCGCATGCGACCAAGTTGGTCATTGACCAGTGCATTCATGGGATACAGGACGAGCGCCCGCATCGCATGCTGTTCCCCAAAAACCTTCGGTCGTTCAGCGGCTTCACGCGCGAGCTTGCCCAGAATTGGGAGCAAGAAAGACTCCGTCTTGCCAGAGCCCGTGCCCGTCATGATGACGAGATTTCTGCCTTCGACCAGAGTCGAAGCAATTGACTTGACCTGATGCGTGTATGCAGGGTCGTGAATTACCTTTGGTTGGCCCTCGCTAGCAGTAGACAACAGCTCGAACGCTTCTCTTGCACCCGCAGAAAGACCCTTGATTTCACGAAACTTTCGCCCCGAGCGGTACTTGGGTGTCGATTCAAGGTAGGGAACCTGGTGGATTACGCCGGGCAAGTCGAGGAGACTTCGCCGTTGGCTGATGAGCTTCGGGTCCGCGATGTGATACGTGGCTTCAATGTAATCCTTGAGCGATACGTGAAGCTGCTCGATGGTCTCGTGAATCGTTGAACTCAATGCGCTCTCCCTCAACTCGTTGTCTTTTTCATCCAGAGCTGCCGCTCCAGAAAGCTCGAGGCTTCGGCCACCAGGCCCTCTGAAATGTCGTAACTGCAGATGCACTTTCGACTTGGTACTTGCCGGCCGAACGCCAGCATGCGGCGATGCGCCCACTGCGGAATTGGGAACGTCAAATCGAAGTGGGCGACTTTGCCCAGCAAGGTCAGGCGGAACGCCTGTGGCCTTCCGTCAACCGCGTCCTTGGCGAGTTGAAGGCGCCAAGCTTCGTCGCACGCACGCAATGAACTTCCCGGCGATGGCAGGTGCGCAAGGCGCAGGGGCCGCCCGGCGTCAAGTGAGACTAACATCCATTGTGCAGCGCCAAAGGCCTTTGCCCGCTTCGCGATGAAGTTGCCCGACTGGCACGACGGCCGCACCCAACACTTCGAATAGATGCCGCCGCCCGCCACGAAGACCTCCATGTCAGCGCCGATGGCATCTCCAGGCTCGGCCAGCTTCATCTTCGCCAACGCCGCAGAAAGCAGGTCAGCGGCGGAGACGGCTGGCGGCTCCTTCAGCCATGCCTTGACTGACAACTCGCGCAGCCCCGCTGCGCGTAGCTTGGCAGCAAGCTCTTCCCCAGGCTTTGCCACGATGCGCTGCGATGCCCCGTCATAGCCGACGCGGCCATGTAGGTCAGGAAGGCCGCCCCAACCCCCCTCATTCGCGAGCCCGAAAAGTTGGGCTACATCCTGAGAGAGCATCGCGAACGATGGAGGCGCAGGGAACAGGACTCCACGTGAGAAGAATTCAGCCTGCGTGACCTGACCCGGTTCGACAAGGTCTCCAGTCGCGATGAGTGCCTCGAGGACTGCGGAAAGTCTGTCTGCCAAATCCGTCGCAGGCGGAACTAGCCCGTTCAAATGGCGCTCAGCCTCTCTCATAAGGATGAAGGGCTGACAAGGACAATGCGACCACGCTACCGCCCGAAGTACCTGAGCAAGCAAGGTGTCGTCTACCGCGACGCTTGCGGCGACGGCCGGGAGGCCGAGTCCCTTTCTCGCCTCCGCGACAACCGCGTCTGCAGTCAGCAAGGTCATGGTCATTTGTTCACCAGTTCCGAGCAGCGAGCAGGCGACGCGGACCGTTAAGCAAAGCTAGAAGGCGGGCAGCCTTGAGCAAGGTCTTCTGATTGACCAATTCGTCAATCTGCGCGCACGCCCCGCTGCCCGCCCAGTCCGCAAATCGATGAGGGGCCACGGCCATCCGGAGCGCTAACTTGCAAAGGCGCTGGTCGCTGCAAATTGAGTATGGACCTACATGTTGCAAAAACTTCTCGCAGGTCTCGTCCAATGAATCCGTGATGATGGACCGCGCGTTCCGCCCAATGCCGATGGCGAAGGAAGGGTTGTGTCCACGCCATACAGATGCTTCAAGCGACTCTTGCGCCTCGGTTGAACCGCTCGAGTCCAGGAAATTCAGTTCTAGCCGTGACCACGCTACATCGCACATTGAGGCGACGAGTTGGCGGTGCATCTCCCGTAAAACCGAGTTTCGGCGGTGCTCAGCAAGCGGTCCAACAAGCCTAGCGTCCGTCCAGTCTCGAATCCAGCAGAGAAGCTCGCCAACTTCTTGGGCGCAGGTAAGGTGGGCCGACAGCTTTGGAGCACTGTGCGTCCAGTCGTCCCAGGATAGTTTGGCGGGCGGGGCATTGACTACAACCGAGCTTCGGTGGCCATTTACCGATACGACATAGAGGCCGCCATCACCTTCAACATCGAGCTCGTGCACTCCATCCCACGAGTCGCTTCTGCACGAAGGTCGCTGAAAGCAGGCGCGATACGCATGGACAGGGTGGGAGTGGTCCGTATCATCAACGACGCTCAGCCGGACTCGCTTCGATACCCGAGAAACGTGCCAACGGACGGGTGACATAGTGTGCTTGAGGGCGATGCTAGCTTTGCCGAGGGCATGCGCATCCACAACCAGCAGTCCAGCGTTTGCCTTGAAATAGACCTCATTGACTACGTCAGTATGGTCGCGACGCTTAACCAATTGACCCCAGTCCGACTGATTCACCGGCAGCGTCAACGTTCCGAGAAACTCACTGTGGATGGCATCACCAGAGCCGCTTTGTAGCTTCAAATGAAAATCGACCGCCATCCCGCGTGGCCCATGAACGGTGCACGCAGCAGCACCTGACATTATTGAATCCAGACTAGGCTCATGGGGGTCCGTTGCCACAACCAAGACGGGCGCATGGACACGACTGCTTGTGCCGGAGACGGGGGGGCGGACGACGATAGAGAACCCTCGCTGGCTCGTTTGGGTCCGTACATGGGCCTTTGCCTGTGGTGCTCTATATGACGCCGCGACGGTGACCTGATGAACGCCGACTGCGAGCTTTCCGAGCCCAACGAACGAGACCTTGCGTCCCCCGGTTATGAATGCCGAGCTCTTGCCGTCCAATTGCAACGTGAACGACTCGCATGTCTCGTCGTGCTCGATGCCGAGCGTGAGCGGATGTTGTTCAGCCCATTCGAGGAGGTCGTCACGGCCAAAGCCAAGTGGAGGTAGCCCGGCCGGCCAGACCTTTAGCATTCTTGCAGTTGAAAGCCCTAACAGACTGAGGCATTTGCTCGAGGAATCGGTGGCTTGGGCCGGAACACTTAGGAGGTATCCGAACCCTCCTTTGACATCCATTGGAACTGGGGACAGATGCTCACATTCCTCATACATCGACGAATGGATGACAAGGTACTTTGAACCGGGCCGGACGCTCTTCCACTTTGCTTGAAAGGCGCATCCGTCGTCATCAACTTTGAAGAGCCAAGGCTTGGGTTGGACTCGACACACATCATCAATTGCGTGGACCGTCCCTTCCTCCCACTCTTCAAATCTAAGCCAGGAGGCTCCAGCATTCGGCCACTCAAGGACTCGGCACTGTTGCGCGCCGAAAAGCAACCAACGCTTGCTCCGCCAAATGTCCTCCCCTCCGGCGACCTTGCATCGCGAGCGGCGGACAAATCCGTCAATACGTTGATTTGACCGGGCCCATCCAGAGAATGTCGGAATTTCCACGAACGCCTGCCACTTGCCGGCCTGATTTCTCAAGAGCACCTTGGGCGTCACGCAGGCAACCTCTGCAGACTCCCGTGGGTCTAGACCGTCCGGTCTGCGCCCTTTCAAGACGTCGGCCGCTCGCCGAAACATCAGGCGAATGCGTACTTCACCTGCGACCTTCCTGGCCTCCCTCAGCCAGGACTTTGCCTCCCAAGACGCTTCAAGGTCAGCAATGATGCGAGCTTGCGTCTTCGTCGTCAGTACCGCATCCAAGTCATCGTCATCTGGAAAGAGCAGAGCCCTAGCGATATGGCCCGTCAACTCTTCTTGCTCGAGGAAGTTCCGGAACCGAGAGGACGGCCACTCGGCGCAGCGCGCCACCAGTGCTCCTAGAACAGATGCCGAACGGTCTGCAGCTTCTGCAATTTCATGCCGTGACTCGAACAGAGTTCGCGCCATCTGCGATTGGAGGTCTTTTGGTAGCACAGCGTGCGTAATCGGCCAAGCGATGATGGAGAACTGCCGAGCCCAAGGACCCGAAGGAGATACCCCTCCAAATTTGGCTCCAAATCTCTCAAAGAAGCTGCGCAACAGGTTTCGACGACCAATTTCTTGCTTCCATTGCGGCGTCCGGCGCTCAAAGGACTGCCAGTATTCCTCGCCGTCGAAGTTGTAGCCCATCTCTGTCGCATAGACCACACAAACGAGCCAGATGGGATTAAGCCGATTCCCAAACGCGATATGCCGACGTAGGCCGACCCCGAGCTCTGAAACCTGCTCCTTGTCGAGGCCGTGCTCGAGTGCGAATAGAGGAAGCCCAACGTCCCGCCGCTCCGACGCAAGCCGCTCAAAATGGCGCTCAAGCTTCGCTTGCAGACCTTCCAAGAACGTGGACTTCATGCGACGGCCTGGCGCTAGGCGCTCTCTGTTTTGCTCACGCCCACTTCAACCGCGGCGGTGACTGACCCTTGGTGTATGAGGTCGCCGAGACTGGTATTGCTCCACGCCCTGTATTCAGGCCGACGCCCAGCTCGGCCAATCATCCATCTCTGGACAGCGAGCTCTCCGACTTGGTTCACCGAAAGAAGGCCATCGAGTTTTGGGCGTTTCGCCGCTCCCTTCAACATGTCAAAGCTGTTGCCTACGGTCTCACAAAGGAATACTTCGCGGTGAATGCCGTGCTTCAGGATGTCTTCCTTGAATCCCAATGCGTTGAGTGCCGCGCGTACCGTTCGCAGCCGCCAGTTCGGCCCCTCGCCAAAGGTATGCATATCCGCATATCCATGGTCGATTCCTCGAAGGTAGCTCCGCATCTCCTCAAACAGGTCGTCAGGGATGTGGAAATGCCCCCATCCGCCGGTGTATCCAATCGAACTGAAGTACGAGGTCTCGCCAAGCTTCAACCGGTTGTAGACGGCCGACCTCCCCATTGAAGAAGAGGTGGTAACGGCGACCAGCCGTGCGTTCTTCGCCGCGCCAGAGATGATGCCCTCTGTTCCACCATACCGCGCGCGGAAGTCGTCATACACATCGCGTGTTCGGATGAGGCAAGCCACAAGCTTTCCTCCGAGCAACATGTTGTACGGTGGGACGGCGCCAAGCACGTACGCGTCCATGAGATTGACTAGCCGTTTCTCACGGTCCTTGACGGTCCAACCGATGTGGTCATCCCGGACGCCCATGTTGTAGACGGGGTCGCCGATAGCGAAAATGCCAATCAGTTTTCCGTTGTTTTCGTCCCAGACGAGATATCGCATTCGGCGGCCAAAGCCAGCGGACACGGGAACGGACCAAGTAAGAGCGGCAAGCCTGAAGAGACGAGCCTCCAATCCATCTCCCGTGACCAACTGCAGCTTCGGCCGGATTTTTTCGGGTTCTAAGTCTGCGCCCGAAGCGAAGTACTGTCGCAGGCTCGGCAGGAATCGCGCGACAAAGGACGAATTTTTTGAAGCCTTGTCCTCTCGCTGCTTGCGATGCAAAGCGCGAACGGTGTCCTTGGAGTCATCGGGCAGGGTGAGCGCACCACTCTCGTCCTTAGTGAAACCAAGGTCTGCCAAGTGCTGCCGAAGGTGTCGCTTGATGCGGGCCTCAGGCGTAAATGCAGCTGCTGCTCTCTTAACTGTCATCGTTGTTCTCGCCGTCGCCTCAATTGGCGCGGACTTTATAGTAACCGCTCAATATCCTGTCATAGGACTATTAAGGGGACCTCTACGGGTTATCGCCAAAGCGCTCTGAAGTCAATGGCAGCGGTCGAAGACTTCGGCAACGCCTCCCTCCCTCTTCCATGCGAAGTCATGCGTTCATCACAGTCGTGAATCGCCCCGGTTTTTGCGGAAGCTCAACACTCTGAGAGGATTGAGCCATGAAGAAGACAAACAAGTTCTCGCCTGAGGTGCATGAGCGCGCGGTGAGGATGGTGCAGGAGCAGCGCGGAGAGTACCCGTCGCCCCGGGCTTGGCGTGGCGGAAGCCCGCCTTGAATTGCGTGCGTACTGTCATTTCCGCGGCGCGCATCAGCGTAAGCTAACCTCTCAAAGGCATGTTTTAGGCATCCATTCCAAGCAACCTGTGGGCAGGAAGGGCGGCAAGCGGTCGCTCACCGAGCATCGACCAAAAGACCGCAACCAGCCTAGAACAGCCTCCCAAGCATCCGCGACGAAAGTTACGTGTCCTGGCAGCACACCCCCTTTCGGCTCACTTCGTTGAAGCGATGAACGCACCAAGCTTTTTAAGGTCATGTGACCAGAACAACGAAAGCCCTCGCACCTGTGCCTGCTCCAAGTTCAACACTTTGAAAACGCCCGCCAGCACAGCGGCAGGGACCACCTGTGCTGCGCCAAACTGCTTGATCCAGTATTCGGCCTTAACAGCCGCATCGTTGTTCAGCCGCTTGACGCTATTGGTAGCACTGTTCGAAACCTTGCACTCGATCGCCAATAGGCGCGTGTCATGCAAGCGCACCACGACATCAGCCTTGCGCTCCCCGAGCTGGCATTCGGCGCAAAACTGCATGGCCTGCGGCCCCCTGACGATTGTGTGAATCTTCTCGGCTGGAGCCTCGGTGAAGCCCAGATCGCGAAGGTAGTCCTTCACCTTCGTTTCCTGGTTGTCCTTCCCTTCATTGCGTCGCTCGGTTGCGATGCGCTGCGCGGCCAGGAGCACGGACGAGGCCAGCAATGCAGCTTCACGCTGTTGTGTCGTCGGAGGCTTTCCGGTCTTCATCCACGGGAACCGCTGCGGGTCAATCACGCGTTCGATGACCTCGAAGACCTTGCGCAGCGCTTCGGGGTTCTTCTTCAGGACCCCTGGGGCGATCGAATCAACATCGGCAATGACTTGCAGATCGTCATCGGAGATCGGTGGACCGGCCAAGTACCTAAGCGCTTCACCGAGCCCCTGCCCATATGCCTCGGCAAGGTTGTCGTCTGTGATGGCTCCCTGATTGAGGTCATTGAGCTTTTTGAAGAGCAGATCAAACTTGCCACGGGCTTGCTTGTAATGCGTTTCCCAGGAATCGGAAATAGCCAAGCGCTCGGCCCGAAAGTGTGCGGCGGCAGTGGCGGCGTCCTCGGCCAGTTGCTCAGTTGTCCAACGGGGCGGTGTACTGGTCATGCAGGGAGAGTTTCCAGGCGAGGGATGCGTAGGCGTTCAATTTCCTTGGGCTCGAATTTGGTCAAGCCACCGGCATAGGTTCTGCCGTTCGCTGTGTTGATGTTCGTGTTGAGCCATGCCACGAGGCGGGCCATGACGTTATCAGCCAATGGTTGCCGAGGGTAGAGGCCGTGCGCGATATTGATGTGCCGCGCATCGCATGCGTTGAGTGTGAACTGAGGCGGTCGGCGAGCCATATAGGTACAGAGGATCGGTGCTGGCGCCTTGAGGCCGACCGACCACCACGCTTTGCGGTGCTGCGCGATATAGCTCTGGTCCGCACCGTTGAGCTTGGCCCAGGCAAGAAATGCGCTGATGCGCCGGCGCTCATCCTGGGTGAAGTCGTCCAGTTCAGCCGGTAGGTCGATCACGCGGCGCAGGAGTTCGGCAGAGTGCAGATGCGCACCCGCCTGGATCAAGTCCTTGGCCTTAGTGACGGCAGGCAGCTTGACGCGATCTGGAAGGCTCTCCGCATGCTCGCCCGCGATCCAGATGCCGTTCGCGCCCGTGACTTGACCGCGATGTACGCGGAACAATTCACCCAGTTCGATGCCATCGGCCATGGCTGCCTCGGATGGGCGGACGATGATCGACCAGCGCGGCGCAGCGTGCAGGCGCTCGCGTGGAACGTCGGTGCCCTTGGTCAATCCGTTCAGTTGCTTGAGTTCATTGACGGATCGCACGCGCACTGGCTCAGTCGTCTCCCCAACACGAAAACCGGTGATCGCAGCCGTCGTCGCCGTGCCAGGGAAAGCCTCTACCGTTGGTTCCAGCACGTGCAGGGCAACTCCCCCCAATTCAGTGAGCAGCAGCCGACGCAGCGCCGAACCATAGTTCACATCCATCCATTCGGAGGAAGTGATGAAGGCACCCACGTCGCCCATCTTGGCGAGCAGGCGCGTTTGCAGGAAGAAATGCAGATGCAGACCTGCCAAAGCGCTGGCCTTGATACCGAACCCTGCGAAATGGGAGGCATACCAAGCTTTCCATCCCTCGGGGATATCGTGATGGCGCACGTAAGGAGGATTGCCGATGAAGGCTGTCATGCCAGCACAGCGGGGCAGCTTGATTTCACGGTAGTCTTTGACCAGCACGGTTGCCCGCTCGGTCCAGCCACGTGCGCTCAGGTTCGCGCGCAGCATCAACGCGGCCAGCGGATCCATCTCAACGGCCACGAGCTGTGCGTCAGGGAAGGCTTCGCCTGCAGCCAAGATGAACCGTCCAGAACCCGCCCCAGGATCAACAATGCGGGCCGGAGTGCCTTGGTTAGTCAACCAGCGCATCATGGATTGGACGATCGGCGCTGGTGTGTAGACCGCACCGGCGGCACGCCGTTCGGCGGCGGAGCGGATCAACGAGAATGCATCGCCCAATGGATCGGCGCCGCGCGCGATAGCTTGGCGGATCGCCTTGACGGACTGCGATTTGAGCAGCGATGCCGATGCCATTTTTGCGAGCTTGCGCTCGGTCGCAGACAGGCCACTGTGCTCTCCGATGAGGGCGATACACAGGCTCAGCAACTCTTGTTCGGTTTGCATGTTCATTGTGGCTTGCTCTTGGATGCGATGAACAAGTCCGCTTGGCCTTGCGCCTGCTGCCCCGTGAAGGCGCGCATGAAGTCGCGCAGCACATCAGCGGCAGCCCGGTCTTGGCTGCGGCAGGCACGAATGAACGCTTCGCGTAGGTCTTTCTCGACCCGAATGCGCATTCCGGAATCTTTCAGTGGCATGGGGACATGCTACCAGATGGATACACAACGTGTATCCACCAATGCCGCACCAGACCGACAAACTACACAGAGAAAATTCGCCACAGGGACTGACGTGCACTGTCGCTCAGGCCAACACGCTGGCGTCCCTGGCACCAAAAACTCACGAACACTTTACATATAGCCGTACAGCCTTCGCCACAATCTCGTCCGAACGCCTAGAAACTGGGGAATTTTTTCTTTTCTTCAGATATGTAGCAAGCGTCAAAGCTTTCCCTTGGTACTGATATTTACGCGTTTCCCCATGTGACGCCTTTGCACGCACGGTAAAGCGCATTGGTGAAAGGCCAGGAATGCGTTGGCAGTCAGAATGCGCCAGCATTTCGGCCACATTGCGGCACACCTGCTTGCCGATTTTCGCCATCCGCGCCTCTTCCGTGGCCAGTACTGCCTTCTTGAAAACTTTCGCACGCGTAATTTCGGTTGCCTGCTCTACCGTCCGATCAGTCTTGGTATCCAGGGTCCATTTGTAAGTCACCTTCAAATCTAGCTCGGAAATATCCTGAAGCAGGAATATATCCACTGTACGAGTTCGCCATTTCCGCGTTTGAGGGTTTTGGCGTTTAACAAAAAGCGTTGCATGGCCGTGCGATGTACGCCATTGGCAATAGCTTTCCGCCAGTAACGTGAAGCGCACCCCGGCCCGCTCACCGACAAAATGCAGCAGACGAAGCCATACGGCTGGATGCAGCTTCGTTGCGACTTCAATCGTTACGTTGTCGCGCTTGATCAGTTCGCGCAGTGCCTGATGCGTCCCGGAGAGAAATGCGCCTTCGCTGGCGGATGGCGCATCTCGGTTGAGCGCACGAATGATGTCGTGAATCCGCCCCTCCATCGCCTCCCATTGCGGCAGCAGGAAGGCATTGAAGACCTCTGTCAATGACCAAGCAGCGGCGTCCCAGTCAACCAGTACGGGCGACCGCTGAACTCTTTCCTCATCGCGCATCTCGTCCCTTTCGCGTCGGCATCTTGTCTCCATCAAACAGCACTCCCAAGGGGGATGGAAGTCAACCGCCGAGCGTGTGTCAGCGCTCGCATCTTACCTCCATATTCCTCCATATCAACCAACTCGAGCATGACCTCCAGAATCCTCCACAAAACCACCTCAACTAGCACGATACAGAGCGAATTCAGGGGTGTTTGCTACGTTCTGCAGAGCAGAAGCTAAATGCGATTTTTTTTGCTGTGAACGACTGGTGGCCTCGGTTGAAACCACATTTCGTGGCCCCGATGGCTGTAGGAGTTCGCATGTTCAACAACCACAACACAGCCGCAGCCGCCTTCCCGTTGGCAGCCACCAATTCATCCAACGCTGTAAACACCCCTCGTGTCCCTAGTGCACCAGCGGTGCCCAAGCCTCTGAGCGATTTCGATCACTTGCCTAACTCCGCGCATGTCCGCCTGCCGGTGGTCATGGCTTTGCTCGGTTGTTCACGTGCCACGGTGTGGCGCCGCGTGAAGGAAGGCTGTTGGCCCGCGCCGTTGAAGTTCGGCGGTCGCATGGCTCTTTGGAACGTGGGTGATTTGCGCAAGTTGCTCAATAAGGATGGGGGCTCCCAAGCCTCTTAATCCCCATTCGGTGAACCAAAGCCGCTTGCACGCTGGCATTTGTCAACCAAAAAAATGCACCGTAATTTGGTGTGTTATGAAATTTTGGTCGAGCGCAGTGGAAAGCACGGTTTACGTGCGCCTCAGCCAGTGTGGCCGCATTGCGGGCGTGGTTCAACACAATCGGAGGTATGAGGAATGTGGTTGACGTACCTGTGCTATGTAGTAATGCAAGTAGTAGTCAATTGCTCATAACACATAGCCAATCATCAACTTATGCCAACACCAACCAAGATTTTGACTGAAGATATTTAATATGTGCGATTCAATTCAACTTATTTTCTCCGTGTCCCATATCGACACAAGCCAGCATCCAAATTCCTGGCCAATCGAGGTCAAGCAGACGACCAACCAAAACGGCGAGATACTTCGTCGTCATACTTCGTATGTAAAGGTCAAATCGCCACTGACGGATGCTCAATATGAAATCCGCCCCAAGGGCGAGGTAATGCATGGCGAGTACAACCTGAAAGGCTATGTGGTGAGCATCAATATGCCCGCCTGCACCGTGAAAAACAATGCGCTGCTGGATATCTTGGTGTTCCTGGCCGCCTGCTGTGCCTTGCGCATGCTACAGAACTACCTTGTGCAGAACGGCTGCCCGCACGAAGTGGTTCGGCGCATCCGGCCAGAACACGCAACGATTGAGAGCCTGACCTTCACGTACCTGCTTTCAGCCCCACAGGGGAAAACAGCGGATGACATGAACAGCGAGTTGGAATTGCGCGCGCGCTCATTGCAGACGTCCGTTCGTATGCGCCGTGAACGTGGCCTGTCCAAGGTGACGGCCTATGAGGGCACTTCTCGCACGGTTTATGTCGAGCACTCCGGCGGTCTCAAGCTCACTGCGTACGTAAAGCACAAACCAACACCCGACCAAAAGACCTTCTGTGCATTGTCCGGGACGGTGGCCAAGGAGGTGTTCGCGGAGAGCGCCAAGTTCCTGCGCGTGGAAGCAAAGCTGGGGGCAGCGTGGCTGAGCAAGCACCCGGAGTTCGCGGAACTCAAGAGTTGGAAGAGCACGAAGAACGCACGCGCCATGCAGAAGAAGGTGTTTGATGCGCTACGTGCCCTGCTGGGCCTGGACATGCAGTTTCGCAAGCGGTGGCCCAAGCCCGTGTATCTGCAAAAACTGACGCCCTCGCAGGCCGAAGTGCTTGATGCCTATAAGCAAGCGAAGAGGGACACCCATGACCCTGGGACTTACCCCAGCCTGGACGGCAAGTCCAAACAATATGTTTCGAAGGTGAAGAAGGCGCTTTGGGACAAGCTCGACGTCGATGTCGACATTCTGTGGACGGAGCACGCCCGCATTCCCGAACTGGCGTGGTTTCAGTGCCCTAGCCGCTATGTGCTCCCCGATCGCCTGGCACATCTGGCTGACTATGTATTCATACGCGAAACGGCCAAACGCAAGTTGGCTCAGTTACGCCAGTTGATAGCGAAGCATGATGAGCAAGGTCGCAATGCACGCCGCACCGTATCTGAAGCGGTCGATGTGTCTGCGACTCCAGCCCTCAAGCTCAAGGCTAAGGTGAAACGCAAGCTCACGCTGGGCAATATTCGTGCGGGTTTGAAGTAACCCGGTAGCGACATGCGCGGCTACCATGCAACACAGTAAGCCTGTGGATGCGCTGATAGACCAACTGGAGCGCACCAAGGCACGCATCCGGGCCAAAGTGGAACACCCGTTCAGGGTGCTCAAGCAGCAGTTTGGTTATGTGAAGGTGCGCTACCGTGGCTTGAAGAAAAACACGGCGCAGATCGTGACGCTGTTTGCCCTGTCCAACCTGTGGATGGTCAGGCACAAATTGCTGGCCATGGGACAGGTGCGCGTGCAAGGGGCGTAATGCCTACGAAATCGGGGAATTGCGCCCCCAGGCGGCGCGTGGACAGCGCTTTGGCGCCCTGCTGGGGCAGGCTTTATCTCACGGACGGGTGTAGCTCACTCGCACCTGATTCGTGCAGATGGCATGGACGTCTCCACCTACACCGCCGTTGATGGCGCTGGCCCATGAATCGATACAAAGTGGGGCCTCGCGGTAACGGCATCAAAGTGCCAAAGTGGAAGTTCGTCGCAACCACTGGAGAACCGGAGGCCCCACCATGCAATCTACCGCAACGCTGCCAGTCATCGGAATGGATATTGCCAAGAACGTGTTCCAACTGCACGTAACGGACGCAGAGACCGGCGAGGTCACACGACACAAACTCAGGCGTGACCGGGTTACCACGTTCTTTGCCAATCGTCACAGCTCGCTTGTCGCGATGGAGGCCTGTGGCGGTGCACACCATTGGGCCAGAACGCTGCAGGCACTGGGGCATGAAGTGAAGCTGCTGCCTGCCAGACATGTCCGTCCCTTTGTCCTGCGCGACAAGACCGATGCCCGTGATGCCCAGGCCATCTGGGTCGCGGCCCAGCAACCTCACATCAAGGCCGTGCCAGTCAAGAACGAGCAGCAGCAAGCCTGTCTGACCCTGCACCGCATGCGTGCTCAGCTCATGAAGGTGCGCATCATGCAAACCAACGCGTTGCGCGGCTTGCTCTACGAGTTCGGCATCGTGCTGCCCGAGGGGCATCGCGTGTTGCTCAAGCACATTCACGACGAACTGGCCAAAGCCCAGGAACAGGCGAAGCTGCCCGAGGTGGTGGTTGTCAGCGTTCAGGATCAACTGCGTCGCATCGACAGTCTGCAGGACGACATCGACCAGTTGGACAAACGCCTGGCTTCGATGGTCAAGCAGAACCAGCACATGCAGGCACTGCAAGCCATCCCGGGCATCGGTCCGTTGACCGCGACAGCCTTGGTGTCCACAGCGACCGATCTGTCCAGCTTCGATTCGGGCAGGCAGTTTGCCGCCTGGCTGGGTCTGACGCCCCGACAGACTGGCACCGGCGGAAAGACCCGGCAGTTGGGGATCTCCAAGCGCGGCGACCCCTATGTGAGGACCATGTTGATGCACGGTGCTCGCTCCGTCATTGCCAGAAGTCAGCGAAGCGGCTGGATCGAGCGGCTTTTACTGCGCCGCCCCTACAGCGTAGTGGTCGCAGCACTGGCCAACAAACTGGCCCGAACAGCTTGGGCGGTCCTTGTCAAAGGCAAGACCTTCGACCCGGTGAGATGGAATCCGGTTGACATCGCCGCAGCCTAAGACCGCAACGATGATCTGAACACACCAAACGCCAAGAAACCGTTTTGAAGGAGAGCACGCAACAAGCGATGTGATGGGTCAACAGGTCAAACCGGGGTGGGGGCAATCCGATAGGGATAAAGGGCATCAAGCCCGATATGCAGACAGGATCCTCACCCGCGAATGCCATCAGGGCCAGCAGGACGAAACCCCTGCACCGACAGGCCGTATGTAAGACTGCAAACCCTTCAGACCTTCACACCGCCGAATCTTGCTCTTCTGGAGACGTCCAGGTAAGACCTTCCCTAGCAGCCCTCTCTTTGCTTTCCCATTCATTGCGAATCTCCTACTGGCGCCTATCCGCGCGAAGCGATCGGCTATTTGCAATCCGCTTGCTCAGTCTTCACATCAGCGTATCAACTTTGCACACCCAGTTCGGCAAAGTTGCTGATCTTCACCGCCCCATCTGGAAACCGTGCAATGACCTCCAACTCGCCCCCCATCGCTTGGATGTGGCTACGTAGCGTTGAGAGATACATGTCGGTGCGCTTCTCCATCTTGGCGATGGAGGGCTGCTGCACATGCAGTACGTCAGCCAGCATCTTTTGCGACAGTCCCCGAGCTTGGCGCAGCTCGTGCAGTGGCATCTCATTCAGCATGGTTTGCGCGAGTTCAGCGGCCTGCGTGCGCGCTTCAGGGCTCATGGCAGCCCGCAATTCAGAAAACTTCTTAGCCATCTATTTCTCCTTCACGGCGAAGCTGGTCAAGATGCTCGTCATACAACCGATCAGCGATTGGCACATGTACTTCGTACCAGCGGTCATCACCGGTCTTATCACCGCCGATCAATAAAATTGCCATTCGGCGGGGATCAAAGGCATACAGCGTGCGAAACGGCCGCCCGCCGTGTTGCGTGCGCAATTCACGCATGTGCCCGTGGCGTGAGCCATTGATACCACTGCTGTGGGGGTGACCGAGTGATGGGCCACGCTCCTCCAACAACGCGACCGAAGCTGCCAAGGACACTTGCTCCTGCTCAGACAAGCCTTCCCACCACGATTCAAACTCATCGGTGTACTCAACGTCCCAAGACATCGTTCAATATAGCCTCCAAGGAATATTCCGTCAAGGGAATGGAGCCTGGCGTTCACAGCGAGTGCTCGGCCCACGCCTGCATCATCGCGCGCCGCTTCTCCAGCATGTCCCCGCGCCGGTAGGCCGCCTCCACCTTGTTGCCCACGATGTGCGCCAGTGCCATTTCTGCCATTTCCTGGGGGTAGTCGGTGGCTTCTGCCGCCCAGTCCCTAAACGAGGACCTAAAGCCGTGCACGGTGATGTCGTCGCGCTGCATGCGCCGCAGCACGGCGGTGAGTGTCATGTCGGAGAGGGGTTTGTGGTCACGCGTGCTGGGGAAGACGATGTCGGTATCCGCCAGTTTGGTGTCCTTCAAAGACTCCAGCAGTTGCACGGCTGCATCCGACAGCGGGACGCGGTGCTCTTTCCCGGCTTTCATGCGCTCGCCGGGGACGGTCCACAGCCTGTGCTCAAAGTCCACCTCGTACCAGCTCATGCCGCGCACTTCGCCTGAGCGTGCGGCGGTAAGGATGGTGAACTGCAACGCCAGCGCGCCAATGCCGGTTTGCTTGCGCAACTCGGCCATGAACGGCTTCATGTCGCGCCACGGCAGTGCAGCGAAGTGCTTTGATTTGGCGACTTTCGAGCGTGCGGGCAGCAGGGCGTCGAGGTGGCCTTTCCAGCGGGCGGGGTTGTCTCCCGTGCGGTACCGGTGTACGGTGGCCCAATCCAGCACGGCTTCCAAGCGGCCCCGCAGGCGCGAGGCGGTTTCCGCCTTGGTGTGCCACACGGGTTCAAGCACGCGCATGATGTGCGCGGTTTCAATCAGCGCAACATCCATCTTGCCGATGATGGGCGCTGCGTAGGTTTGCAGCGTGTTCGTCCACTGGTCGGCGTGCTTGGCGTTCTTCCAGCCCGAGCGGTGTGATTCGACGTAGCGCTCGGCACAACTGCCGAAGGTGATGGTTTTGGCTTGCTCAGCACGCGCCACCGCTGCGGCTTGCTGCTTGACTTGCATGGGGTCGATGCCTTGGCGCACCTGACGGCGCCAGGCCATGGCTTTGTCGCGGGCATCGGCCAGGGAAACTTCGGGGTATGGCCCCAGCCCCGTCCAGCGCTCACGACCGTTGAAGGCGTAGCGCAAGATCCAGGACTTGGAGCCCCCTTCGGTGACTTTCAACCACAGGCCGGCACCGTCGCCATGCAGGCCGGGCTCCTTGAGCCTGGTGGCTTGCAGTTGAGTGAGTTTGTTGGCTTTGACCAT